>NZ_CP009526.1:2437407-3656111 GCF_000969985.1 Methanosarcina barkeri str. Wiesmoor
GGCCGAACAGCAGGCTTTTGCAGGTAAAGGCCTTAACTTTGTAACCGAGGTATACCTGCCCAATAGGCTCAAAGAAATGGGTATGCTGTAACGCCCGAGTTCCGTCACCCGAGTTCCGTCACCCGAGTCTCGTCACCCGAGTCCCGTCTCGGGAGGACGGAGCCCTTTTCGCTTCGCTCAAGAGGGCTGAATTAGGGGTAAGAACGTCTACATTCTCAACGAGCTCAGAACATCTGATTTACCCGAATTTCGTTTTGGACCATGCGGTGGGCGTGGTTACAACCCTTTTTAAAAAAGGATTGAGTGAAAACTTCTAGTAACGTTTGAGTTTGATGAACTTATCCCCAAACCCCATCGGCGTGATCACAATCCTTTTGAAAAAAGGCTTGATCGCAACCCTTTTAAAAAAAGGCTTGACCGAAAACTTCAGTAACAACATGGTCGGCGTGATTAACCGGCGCAACGGTTGTGGCACAAGCCTTTTTAAAAAAGGCTTGACCGAAAATATTAGTAACGACGAGATCAACATCGTCGATGATTGCGGGTCAATGGTTGAGGTTCTATGCTTGCTGGTTAAGTTTAGAGTGAAACATTGTAACTTAATAATAATAGATGTATTTTTTAAAAACTGCAAGCAAACCCAATCGATTTTGAGTTTGGAAAGATACTCCGAAACTGTATATGTAAAAATTGTAAAAATCTTCTGATAAACAGTATAAATGCCGCGACTTCTGTTCTGATTCCTTGTGAGACGCGAATTTTTGCGAGCGAAACAGCAAATATTAATTTAAACTAAAGACGTATTAAAAAATTAATATGAAAAGCGCATATTTGGACACAAAATTATGCTAAAAAGTCCCTGTTCTGAGAGGATTGATACTGAAAAATCTTGTGCAATTTTCAGGGAATCTAAAGGCTTAAAATGTATGAGCGCATAATGAATCTGGTTCGTGGAAGAAAGGATAATTATAAAATATAATAATCACTTAATAAAAAATGAAGGCTTACAGGACTGATACGAAATCTAAGACCTATTTTGATAAAAGTTTCCCCGCGAATTTTAAAAAAAGAATGTAATGTTACGTGATTTAGATAACTCTACTAGATTTTTATGGAGAATAAATTAAGATGAGTGATAAACAGGTTTACGATGCTTCGCACATCCAGGTGCTTGAAGGCCTGGAGGCTGTCCGGAAGCGTCCCAGCATGTATATAGGGAGCACGGATAGTCGCGGGCTCCACCACCTAGTCTATGAAGTAGTAGACAATAGTATTGATGAAGCCCTTGCAGGCTTCTGTACCATAATAAATGTTACAATCAACCCGGACGGGAGTGTGACAGTCCTGGATAATGGGAGAGGTATCCCCGTCGATCCTCATCCATTTCACAAAAAATCAGCCCTTGAGGTTGTAATGACTGTTCTGCATGCAGGAGGGAAGTTTGATAAGAATACCTACAAGGTTTCAGGGGGACTGCATGGAGTAGGGGTTTCTGTTGTAAATGGACTTTCAGAATGGCTGGAAGTAGAAGTGGCAAGAGAAGGCAAGAAGTATTTCCAGCGCTATGATCGTGGAAAGCCAAAAGCTGATGTCCTGGAAATCGGAACTTCGGAAACTACAGGCACAAAGACTACTTTTAAGCCGGATGAAAAAATTTTTGAGACACTGGATTTCGATTATGAGATCCTTTCAAACCGGTTAAGAGAATTAGCTTTCCTGAACCGGGGCCTTACTATCAGCCTTATGGATTTAAGGACCCCCGACGGACAGGCTGAGACTTTCACCTACGAAGGGGGAATTGTGGAGTTCGTGAAGTATCTGAACAATAAGAAACAGCCTCTCCACGCCCCGATTTATTTTGAGCGACAAAGGGACGACATGGTAGTAGAAATTGCAATGCAGTACACAAGCAGCTATGCAGAAAACGTGTACTCTTTCGCAAACAATATCAATACCCACGAAGGCGGCACCCATATTATCGGTTTCAAGACCGCACTGACAAGGGTCGCAAATGACTACATTAAAGCTAATAAACTTTCCAAAGAAGACATAAAGCTCACAGGCGATGATGTAAGGGAAGGACTGACCGCAATCATCAGTGTCAAACTCATGGAACCCCAGTTTGAGGGGCAGACCAAGACAAGGCTTGGAAATAGTGATGTCAAAGGAATTGTGGACTCCCTTGTAACTGATGGACTTGCGGAATACTTTGAGGAAAATCCCAAAGTTGCAAATGTTATTCTTGAAAAAGCCCTCCTTGCCCAGAAAGCCAGAGAAGCTGCAAAAAAAGCAAGAGAGTTGACCAGAAGAAAAAATGCTCTTGAAGTCAGTACCCTTCCCGGAAAACTTGCGGACTGCTCGGAAAAGAATCCTGCAGCCTGCGAGATTTACATTGTGGAAGGTAATTCAGCAGGTGGTTCGGCAAAGCAGGGTAGAGACAGGAGTTTTCAGGCTATTTTACCTCTTAGAGGCAAGATCCTGAACGTGGAAAAATCCAGACTTGCAAAGATCCTGAAAAACGAGGAGATCATTTCCCTAATCACTGCCATTGGGACAGGAATCAGCGAGGACTTTACTCTGGAAAGTGCCCGCTACCATAAGGTCATTATCATGACTGATGCCGATGTGGATGGAGAACATATCAGGACTCTTCTTCTCACGCTGTTCTTCCGTTATATGAGGCCTCTAATTGACGAGGGATACGTATACATTGCCCAGCCTCCTCTCTACCGCATAAAGAAAGGTAAAGCTGAGTACTACATACACTCTGATAGGGAACTGGAAGCAAAGAAAAAAGAACTCGGGGAAAAAGGACTTGGAATCCAGCGTTATAAAGGGCTTGGAGAAATGAACCCAGGACAGCTATGGGAAACCACCATGAACCCTGAGAGCCGGATTCTTTTACAGGTGACCCTGGAAGATGCGATTCGGGCTGATGAGATCTTCAGAGTCCTCATGGGAGATGAGGTTGAGCCACGCCGGAACTTCATAGAAGCACATGCAAAAGAGGTCGTAAACCTGGACATCTAAGGTGGCTAAAAATGGCAAAATATGAAGACGAGAAGAAACTCGAAGATGAATTGAAAAAATCTTATCAGTCTACCCTTCTCCCCGAAGAAAAAGATGAAGTAATGGAAAATGGGGACGGTTCGGCCGCCCTTACACAGGAAGATTCGGGCAAAAGACTGGAATTAAACGTATCAGACCCTGCTTCAGATGATCCAGAAGACAAAGGTATAGAGCCAGGTCAGAGTGGGGTTACTTCCATCCTTATCGAAAATGAGATGAAACGCTCTTACATCAACTATGCGATGAGTGTGATCGTTGGAAGAGCTCTTCCCGATGCAAGGGATGGTTTCAAGCCAGTTCACCGCAGGGTCCTTTTTGCTATGAAAGAGGCAGGGATCACGCATGATAAACCTTACAAGAAGTCAGCCCGTGTGGTGGGAGATGTGCTCGGTAAATACCACCCTCACGGAGATACTGCGGTCTATGACACTATTGTGCGTATGGTTCAGGATTTCTCTCTTCGTTACCCTTTAATTGATGGGCAGGGAAACTTCGGGTCAATAGATGGTGACTCGGCTGCTGCCATGCGTTACACTGAAGTCCGTATGGACAGAATCGCAGAAGAGATGCTGGTAGACATCGACAAGGAAACAGTTCCCTTCATGCCAAATTACGACGGGTCAATGGAAGAGCCCGAAGTCCTCCCTGCAAAACTTCCGAACCTTCTTGTCAATGGATCCACAGGTATTGCGGTAGGGATGGCAACTAACATGGCACCTCATAACATCGGAGAGGTCATTGACGGCATTCTTATGCTTATTGAAAATCCTGACATCACAATTCCTGAGCTCATGACCGTAATCAAAGGCCCGGATTTTCCTACAGGTGCTCATATTCTTGGGACGGCAGGCATAAAATCGGCTTATATGACCGGAAGAGGTGCTTTAAAAATTAGGGCAGTTGCCGAGATTCAGGAGTTTAAAAAAGACAGACAGCGAATTATCGTAACCGAACTTCCTTATCAGGTAAACAAAGCCAGGATGATTGAAAATATTGCCCAGCTAGTTCGGGAAAAAACAATAATGGGAATTTCCGACCTTCGTGACGAGTCTGACAGGGAAGGAATCAGGGTTGTTATCGAGCTTTCTCGAGGTACGAATCCAAAGGTTGTTTTAAATCAGCTTTATAAGCACACTCAAATGGAAACCACTTTCGGGGTAATCAATCTGGCTCTTGTTGACGGAAAACCAAAAGAGCTGAACCTGAAGGAACTTCTTGAGATCTATCTTGAATACAGGATGGAAATTATCCAGAAGCGGACACTTTATGACCTCAGAAAGAGCGAGGAGAGAGCTCATATCCTTGATGGGCTCAAGATTGCTCTGGATAATATAGACGAAGTCGTTGCTCTGATAAAGGGCTCGGCAAATGCTGATGAAGCAAAGAAGGGCTTAATGGAGAATTTTGCCCTTGACGAGATTCAGTCAAAGGCTATCCTTGATATGCGCCTGCAGCGCCTGACAGGACTCGAAACCAAGAAGGTGCTTGAGGAGCTGGAAGGGCTTGTAAAGCTGATAGGAGAACTTAATAAAATCATTGAGAGTGATGAACTCAAGTACGAAATAATCAGGAATGAACTTCTGGAGCTCAAGGAAAAGTATGGGGATGCTCGCAGGACTAAAATCATGCAGGCTGCTTCTGAAGTCAGAGAAGAGGATCTTATTCATGAAGAAGAAGTTGTTGTCACGATTACTAATGGAGGCTACATAAAGCGCATCCCACTCAAGACTTACACCATGCAGCACCGTGGAGGCAGGGGTATAATCGGCATGGAAATGAAGGAAGAAGACTTCGTGGAAAATCTCTTCATTTCCTCAACCCATAACTATATCCTTTTCTTCACAAACCTCGGAAGGCTCTACTGGGAAAAAGTATATGAGATCCCTGAAGGCTCCCGGCAGTCCAGGGGCAAAGCCATAGTAAACCTTCTGGAGCTTAAGGGAGGCGAAACAATTAATGCAATGATTCCTGTCAAGGAGTTTGACAAAAACCACTACCTTCTCATGGCAACAAGGGAAGGTACTATTAAAAAGACTCCTCTCTCGGAGTTCAAGAACCCGAGGAAAGCAGGCATAATTGCAGTCACCCTTGATGAAGATGACGAGCTTGTAAGAGTTCTCCTTACCGACGGGAAAAAAGAAGTCCTGATAGTTTCAAAGAAAGGCAAAGCTATCCGTTTCTCTGAAAAAGACGTCCGTCCGATGGGCCGAACTGCAAGAGGTGTACGGGGTATGGCCCTTGACGGCCCTGAAGACGAAGTTGTCAGTCTAGACATCGTCGATGAAACCACGACCCTCCTGACCGTAACTGAAAACGGCTTTGGCAAGAGAACCGAGTACTCTCAGTACCCTGCGCACCGTCGCGGTGGAAAAGGCGTGATAACAATCATTACCAACGAGAGGAACGGCCCGGTCTCAAGAGTCCGGTCCGTAGCCGATGACGATGAACTTATCTTCACCAGTGCCGATGGTATCATTATCCGCATTCCTGCGAAAGATATCTCGATCCAGGGCAGAAACACCCAGGGCGTAAGGATCATTAATCTCAAATCCGGCGACAAAGTTGCAGGCATAGCAAGAATTCAAAACGGGAAAGCCGAAAAGAACCTGAAACTCACAGCTTTCAAAGGCAAAGAAGCCACAGAAGCAACTGGAGCCGGAGAGGAAGCCGAGGTTCCGGAGGGCGAAGCTGAAGATCTCAATGAGTTTGACGAAGTAGAAGACTTTGAAACTGCCGATGAAGCAGAAGAAACTGAGGAAACCGAAGAAATAGAAGGGGATGAAGCAGAAGAGGACGACGTAGAAGAAATTGAAAAAGACTGAATAACGCACGTAGGTGAAGAACTATAATTCTTCACTCAAACTGCTGCCGGAGTCATGATTTTTTGGGGTTTTGTTTCCGGCGGCGGGCTTTTTGTCTGGAGGGGAGCCGGGCAGTGAACTTATTTTTCGGGGTGGGTTTTTTGAATAGATATTTTTAAAACAATGAGTACCGAGAGGTACAGTTTTCAGAATTTTTATTATTCAGGGTCAATTTAAGTTTTGATTTTTCGTAAAAACAGCTGCTATACAATAGTTGAGCTCACAGAACAAATAACAGAACAAATAAAGAGAAACTCTGGAATATTTGAGACTAATTTTCCATAACAGACTTATACTGTTTTTCGTAAGGAGTGTCAAACATTAGTATTTATATAGTTATATAATATACAAAGTTAGGAAGTTGTATATACTTGAACCAACATTCTAACGTATAACTCACTCACTTAAATAAATTGTTTAAAGTACTACTACACACAGCAATTTCCAGAAAAATGGTGAGAGAGTTGACATAAAGGAGGAATTTAAGAATGCAAGAATTAGAAGTATTGCCACCGATAAATGCGAAAGTTGGAGATATATTCGAAATTTCAATACCCTCGAATCCTTCTTCGACCGGCTATAACTGCTTACTGTCAGAGATGCCAAGTTGTGTTTACTTTGTAGAGTCAACGTACGTACCCGATGAACCTGTCATGACAGGAAAAGGTGGAACTAGCAAGTTCAAATTTGTTGCAGTCGAAAGCGGGAGTGGCCCAATTATTTTCCATAGTGTAAAGTTCTCTCATCCTCTGGATATATTGGAATCTACTCCTATGCAACAAAGGTTTGTTATAGTCGAGTAATGAAATGGCTTTATTTTGCCATTCATCTTCCATTTTTTTGTCATAGCTGTTCATTCTGTTTTAGTCTAAGTTTCAGTCAGTTACTACTCCTCAACCTGTTTTTTTTCGCGGATTTTTTATCCAGGGCCAATTATTTCTAACAAAAATCAACGAGATTTCACAGGAGTGAAAACATTTACGAAAATTTTCGGCGGAGAACTTTTTGTCTGGAGGGAAGCCGGGCGGTGAACTTATTTTTCGGGGCGGAGTTTTTGAATCGATTTTTTTGAGGGATTGAGTAATTGAAGGTATAATTTTTTGGAATTCTTAGAAACCTTGTGCTGCGGATCTAAAAGTTTATTTATATAGCTTTCGTTGGCATTTCACTATTTTTTATAAATGTGAAATAGCAATTTAAGGTTAAAAGTTGAGTGAAATTTCTGGTTGTTTCGATATAACTGTATTTTTCAAATTTCTTTTACATGCATAAAACAGGATGAGTTATGACAATTGAAGAATAGAACGTGGAGATTCGATGAATTTCGGTTTCATAAAGCATAAACGAAGCCAATTATTGTGAAATCGAACAGAAACGAAAAGACAAATGACCCTGCTAATACAGTAAAGAACGACTTCCAATAGCTCAAGTTATGAACAAACTGTCCTCCCCGACTGCAAATATGTACCCAGTAAATACCCATCAGTATATTTATCGGAGACATTGGTAAATATTCTATAGGCATAACTACAGTTGAGTAGGCCATTATAATGAAGGTATCTTTATAACTTCCTTCACCTCCAAGCAGTTTAAATGAGATAATATTACCCATTGTAAAAGATGCATTAATAACCAAAAGGTGTAGCATTTCTGTAAAAAAGATTGTTCCGGGAATTGTTAATTCTTCAATTATGTACATAGTTTCAAAAAAGTCCCCTACCAATGTTGTAATTAACAGAAATACTATGCTGAAAATTAAAGCATGAATAAAATTATTCTCACGGGAAATTTTTCTGAAGAATTCTGAAGGTTTCAGCAACACATCCATAAATACAGTAAAATAATTCATGACAACACTCATATATTATTTTAAATGTTCATGTACATAAATTAAATTTTCCAGAAAACGAGCAATTTTGAAATATTTTTAATAATTATATACCCGAGAGTCTAATTTTCAGAATTTTCACTATTCAGGACCGGTTTGAGTTTCAAGGAATCTTAAAACGGGATACCATACGACTGCGAAGCAGGCGGCGAAAACCGAAAAGAAGTGTGATTATTGACTAACACATTAAATTAAAAACAAAAGATTAATCAGGTAATTGAAGATTTCTTTGGTTTTTGTTTCCGACGGCGGGCTTTTTTTCGGAGGGGTGGCCGGGCAGTGGACTTATTTTTCGGAGCGGGTTTTTGAGTTCACTTATGAGAATTCTGCAGGTTAATAAGCGATAATAAGCATTTCTTAGTTGGGTGGATAAAATGAATCTATCAAACTTTGTAAAAATAGTCCCTTTTTTTATTTTTTCATTTTAACTACTGTAATTCACTTAAATAGCTTTCATCATAATGATCAGTTTAGATCTAAACCTTTCATTATAATGAAAAGTATAAAGGAAGAAGAAAGGATCAGGTATGTTTTTGTGTGGAAAATGATTCTTGGAGTGGAATGATTATGAATGAGTGTACTTGATTGTGAAATTATTCATTCGAGAAGCCATTTCCATACCGGTTTCAAAATGATTTTTTTTCCTCCTGCATCAAGTATGTCGTCCTCTTCAAACGTCAGGATAAGCCCACTGTCCAGTTTATAAGTCGTCATTGCCTCTATTAATCCTTCAATTTCTCTTTTTCTTGTTTCTGGACTGTTCAGGTCCACTGAAACCTGAATTGCTTCCTTGATCCGCATCCCTTCCCTCAGCACAAAATCACATTCCTTTTTTTCGGAATGATAATACAGTTCTTTTTCTCTTCTAAGAAGTTCAACAAAGACCAGGTTTTCAAGCCTCTGTCCTTTGTTTTCGGAAAAATTGAAAGCTACTGTTTTCAGGAAACTGTTGTCAATCGTGTAGATTTTTGAAGACGATACCTTCTGCTTTTTCAGTGAGTAGTCAAACCTGGGGAGCTGGTAGAGTAAAAACACATTCTGGAAGTAATCAAGGTAGTTTTTGATCGTACTTAAACTCTTTATTCCGGTTATTTTTCTCAATGTGGGATAGGAATACGCTCTGCCCACATTGGAAAGCAGGAACAGAACCAGGTCCTTAAGAGCTCTTACCTCTTTTATATTGTAGCGGACCAGAACGTCTTTGTTCAGGATATCTTCGAAATACCCTCTGGATAGCTCAAGGTCCCCACTTATCAGGACAAGCGGAAAGCCTCCTTTTTCGAAGTATTCCAGAAAATAGCTAAATATCTCAGCTTTTCTGGAGCTTGTAAGCATGCCAGATTCTATTTTTTCTCCTGTGATTTCGATACCCTTCAGACGCAGTAACTCCCTAAAGGAGAAAGGAAAGAGTTTGAGCACTTTGTTTCTTCCGGTCAAAAATGTAGAAATTTCTGAACTGAGAAGCTGGGAATTCGAGCCTGTGGCAAACACTTTTTTGCCTTCTTTGTAGAGGTTGTTCAGCCACCTCTCCCAGAGTGGCACATTCTGTATTTCATCGAAAAAATAATACACCTGCCCTGTTCCGCTTTTGTCCAGCTCCTCCCTATAAAACTCAATTACGAGATCCTGCAAATCCTGAAAATTCTTAACTTCAAAATCCGAAAGCCGGATATCATCAAAGTCCACATAAAACTTAACTCCTTCCAGCTGCCCGGCTATCAATTTTAAAAGCGAACTCTTCCCACACCTCCTGATCCCCGAGATGATAACGATTTCATTTCCCCGGAGGTATCTCTCAAGATCTATATCGCGGTAAACAAGCTCCTCCACTTTCCTGAAAGATTCTTGCTGGTCGATTATTACCTGTCGAAGCTGGCTTTTCTCCATCTAAGTTAGATATCTGAAAGTTGGTTTATATAGTTTTCGTTGACATTTTACTAGTGTTTATATAAGGATGTGAAATTGTAATGTAAAGTTTAAAAAGAGATATCTAAGTTTAATCACCTTCCTTGGGTCTGTAATCTCTAACAAAATCAACGAGATTCCACAGGAGTGAAAACGTTTATGAAAATTTCCGGCGGCGGGCTTTTTTTCGGAGGGATGGCCGGGCAGTGAACTTATTTTACGGGGCGGGTCTTTTGAATCGATTTTTTGAGTAAACCACGCCTGTAAGCCTAATTTTGAAGAATTTCTGAATTCAGGGCCGGTTAGAAGAATTTCGAGGAATCTTAAAACGGGGTACCATACGACTGCGAAGCAGGCGGCGAAGACCGAAAAAAGACAAAGACAAATATTTCAAAATTAAAAACAGAACAGAGATTTAAAAATTTACTAGTTTCCTATTGCTTCGAGAAGTATCTCCACAACCTTAGATGGTATAGGCACACCAAAAGCTGCTGTTGTTAGCACTGGTGCCAATAACTTTATAATTTCATTAGAGGTCAAAGTTACTACTACGTCTTTTGTGACATCTACACTGAAGGATTTAGTTTTTTTCTTTATGAGTCCAGGTATCTTTTTAAAACTAGAGATTTTTGATCTTGCATTTTGCTTCTCTTTCTCAGGAAGGTCAGATTTTTCTATTATTTCTTTGAGTGAAGTTTCATGTTGAATAATTTTTTCAAGGAAGTCATTTATCATATCATATTTTCCTGAATTTGTCAATTCGGAAAACTGCGATATAAATTTTCTCAGACATTCGGCTTCCTTACCACTGACTTTATTCGAAATTTGCATCAAATCTTCGAGATTATAATTAACGTAATCAAGCTGATGTTGTAATTTTTTTAATTCTGTTTCGTTGCCTTCAAATCCTTTCTCCACTCGAGATTTTATTGAATTACAATCTATACTTATTTTACTTAATACCTTATTTGAATTAGATACGCTCTCCTCAATGCGATTTATTTTTGTGTCTTGCACATCTAATTTACAAATAATTTCATCACGAAAAGACTGGAGAGATCGTTCTTTTTCAAAATCTAATTCTATTGACGATGAAACTGAATTTACTGGTGTAAGCAACGATATTTTTGCATTAACTGTTTTACTGTTAATTACATAAGGTAAATTAGAAATACGTAATTCGGCTAATCTTTGTAGGGCATTTCCTTGATTCATAGTTACAAGTGCATAATCTGAACTTATAGGAGAAAGAATTTCTCTAGCTTCGTCATACAACCGGACTGCAGTTTCAAGATAATCTTTTTCATTAATTCCTAAATTAGCCAGTTTTTGTAATGCATCACCCATGTTCATAGTTGCACGAGCATAGTCTAAACTTCTTGGGGTGAAGATATTTCTTGATTCTTCGTATCGTTTAACTGAAGTTTCAAGTAATTTGATACAAGAATGCATTTCGGCTAATCCTCATTTAGCCATTTTTTGTAGTGCGTTTCCTTCATTCATCAATGCACGAGCATAATCTAAACTATTTTTAGGGAATATATCCTTGGCTTTCTGAAAGAGGAGAATTGCCAGTTCCAAATCATCTTTACCATAAATCCCAATTTCCGCTAAAGATACTCTAGCAGAGCCTTCATTCATTAATGCACGGGCATAATCCATACTTTTCTTTGGAAGTATTTTTTGTGCCTCGCTATAGAGACAAACGGCAGCTACTAAGTTATCTCTACTGGTAAAACCCATTTCTGCAAGTTTTTGTCTTGCAGAACCCTCATTAATTAACAAGTTAGCATAGTACTTGCTTGTTCGAGGAAAAAAAGTCTGAGCTATACCATAAAGATGCACAGCAGTCTCCAAATTGCCATTACTATCAACACCTATTTCTGCAAGTCTTTGCCTTGCAGAGCCCTCATTCATCAACGAAATAGCATAGGATATGCTCTCTTTAGGAAGGATGGATCGTGACCCACTATAAAGATTAATTGCTGCTTCAAGATTTTCACGACTAGAAACACCTATTTCTGCAAGTCTTTGTCTTGCAGAACCCTCATTCATCAATGCACGAGCATAAGATGCGCTTGTTTTGGGGAAGATGGATTGCGATTTGCTGTAAAGACTAAAAGCAGTTTCAAGATTTTCCCTACTGTCAATACCCATCTCCGCAAGTTTCAATCTTGCATTACCCTCGTTCATCAACGTAAGAGCATAAGAAACGCTTGTTTTTTGAAAGATTTCCCTAGCAGCTCCATAAAGATTGAATGCAATTTCAAGGTTTTCTCTACTGTCAATATCCATCTCCGCAAGTTTCAATCTTGCATTACCCTCATTTGACAAAGCACGGGCATAGTCTGTGCTTTTTAGGGAAAACATTTTCCTAGAATCACCATAAAGACTAATAGCATTTTCAATATTTTCCCTGCTGTCAATGCCCATTTCTGCAAGTCTTAGTCTTGCAGAGCCCTCGTTCATCAAGGCACTAGCGTAATTTGTGCTTTTTTTGGGAAGTATTTCCCTAGAGGTGCCGTAAAGACGAACAGCATTTTCAATATTTTCCTTGCTGTCAATGCCCATCTCTGCAAGTCTTAATCTTGCATTGCCTTCATTCATCAACACACGAGCGTAAGATGCGCTTGTTTTGGGAAATATTTCTCTGGAATCTCCATAAAGACAAACAGCATTTTCCAGATTTTTTCCATTATCAATTCCCATTTCTACAAGTCTTAATCTTACATTGCCCTCATTCATCAATGCACGAGCGTAATCTACACTTTTTTTAGGAAGTATTTTTCTAGAATCACTGTAAAGACTGATAGCATTTTCCAAATTTTCTCTGCTACTAATTCCCATCTCTGCAAGTTTTAATCTTGCATCGCCCTCATTCAACAATGCACGAGCGTAATTTATGCTTTTTTCGGGGAATTTTTCTCTTGAATCGCCGCAAAGACTGACAGCATTTTCCAAATTTTCTCGGCTATTAATTCCCATCTCTGCAAGCTTTAATCTTGTACTGCCCTCATTCATCAATGTAAGAGCGTAATCTGCACCTTCTTTGGGAAATAGTTCTCTAGATTCACCGTAAAGGCTGACGGCATTTTCTAGATTTTTTCTGCTATCAATTCCCATTTCTGCAAGTCTTAATCTTGCATTACCCTCAGTCATCAATGCAAGAGCGTAATTTACACCTTTTTTGGGAAGTATTTTCAGAGCAGCATCACAAAGATGGACAGCATTTTCCAGATTTTCCTTACTATCAATGCCCATTTCAGCAATCTTGCAGAAAGCAATAGCATGATTTACTAATACACGTTTGAGTTTTACGATATCGTTTTCAGAAAGAGAAACATATATGCTATAATAGAATTTGCTGAGAAGACAATTATTGAGCTCATCGACTCCTTTTAAAGTATTTTTCAGAAAGAATGATCCCTTAACTTCAAGAAAATTACATAATCTGTCTACTTTCTGTGAACTAAATTGGTGAGAAATGTAAATAATTCGTGAAAATTCTTCATTGGTAAAGCCAACTATTACATCAACAGGAAGGTCATAAATAGTTTTAGTAAACAATCTTTTATCACTATTTGCGAAAGAGATTTCCAGTTGATGCAGGAAAGCTTCTTTATCCATATAAATATAATATATACTAATTCTTTTTAAGTTTTGTTAAATAATTTGACAGAAAACTTAAGAAACTAATATCTTGAAATAAAATGCAGTGTTCACAATTTCACTCAAACCAATTCTCCTCCAACTTCTCCTCACGTCCCTCCTGTTCTCTCGCATAAGCCACATACTCCCCTCTCTCCCTATCAAAAACAAACCTGCAAACTGTTTTGAAATAAGCCCAGTATTTGACATACTGATCTCTCTCATCGCTCAGCGTAACAGTTACCGAACCATTTTCTTCCGAAACGCTAAACAGGATAATCGATTTTCTGAGGAACGGCTGTGCTGTAAAGTTTTCCGGCTCTTTCAACATACGCAAAGGTGTCGGGAATGGCACCGGTCAAGTTGATTTTTTCTATATAATCGCTTTTTTCGACCCCGGACCAGTAGCTCACTTCCATAATTCTGTAATGGGTGGAGTTATATGAATACGCGGAAATGAACTTCTCTACAGACGAAGGATAGGTATCCTGATAGCTGATTTTCGCGCCTTCCGCGCCGGAAATATAATTCACAAGAAATAATTTTCCACCGGCAGAATTGTGAGCCAGACTACAAGCACAATTAAAAAATTGAGGTAAAATTCAGAATAGGAACGAGATTGTTCAGGTTGTGAAAATACGGACAAAAGAAATAAGTTTTAAAGTGAAACGATATCAGAATAAAATATTTCATACTCTCCTTTTAATTTTGTCTCCGCTCTTCCATTCCCTCTAACTTTTGCGCACCAATTAATTTTTCACAATGAGTACTTTTTTTAATTATGGTGTCTTAATAATTAATGGGAAGTCATTTGCTACTAAAGCAATCAAGGGAAGTTTATTATGACTGTTTTCTTCAATAAGCACAATATTATCCAGAACAGACCTGTAAGCTTTCAGAGTTCTCTCTCAAGCCATTCACATGATATCTCTTTTTCTTCCGGGCCCGTGGAAGGAATAAAACTCTTCCTTGATATGGATGGAGTCCTTACGGATTTTACCGCAGCCTGTGAGAAGCTCAGTGGCAATATGATGTTCTGGTACGGTAATGACAGGGAACTTTTCTGGAAGAAGATTACATCTGCAGGAATCGAGTTCTGGTCCGAGATGTCCTGGATGCCTGGCGGACAGGAATTGCATGGTTTCCTTAGAAGCTCGGGCCTATGTCCGACAATCCTTTCTGCAATTCCCGGACCCGAGAGAAAAAAAGCCTTAACCAATGCAAGAGAGGGAAAAATCAAATGGCTCAGGAAAGAACTCGGACCCTCTTATGCAGAAGCTGCAATTCTCTGTTACCGCCCGGAAAAAGCCTTACAATCAGGGGCTGCAAGGGTTCTTATTGATGATAACTCCGAGAACATCCGCGAATGGGAAGAAGCAGGAGGTATTGGAATCTTACATAAGAACACTAGCCGGACGATCAGGTGTTTCTCTAAGGTTCTTAAAGTCGAGCAAAAGTTCTGATATGCTAAACTTTACAGGCTAAACTTTACAGGCTAAACTTTACAGGGACGAACGAAAAGGCTTATGCTTCTTGCTTACAGGCTACGATAAGAGCCACAAAGTTTTGCCTATGGTTTTTGATATATTCTCCTTCCGCATCTTTTAACCACTTTTTTGCCCCGTGAATCGCGTGATCCCCGCAGATAAAGAAAATCGTTCCTTTTTCCGCATTTCTGTAAATCTCCCCCAGGTTTTTATCCACAGCCTCTGCAGCCTTTTTCAGTTCTTTCCAGCTTTCTGCCCTGTGGGAAAAACGGTCAAGGGTTCTGAGGTGAACCGCCATAATATCGGGCTTTTCTTTAAGGGAATGTAGCGCATAGTTCGTTATTTGAAGGTCATAATCCAGGATATCCTCGGAATTTGGAACTCCATAAAAGTCTTTTATCCTTCCCCTGAAACTTTCTGCACCTTCGGTCTCTATGATTGCTGACGCTTTCATGCCTGCCCTGCAAGCCCATTCCATAATGCTTTTCAGTCTCGGATTTTCCGAGTCTTTTGTCCTTTCAGTATAAATGTCTGCGGTTGAGTAGATATTATGCTCCTCAGGCAGGTATCCTGTAAAGATTGACGCAATTGCAGGGGAGGTTATTGTTGCTGGGGATTTGCACCTGAAGAGGAACCCTTTTTCGGCTATATTGCTCAAGTTCTTCATTATCGGAGAAAAATAGTTATAAAGAGAATACCCCAGACTGTCAACCACAATGATTACTGCTCTTTTGCAGTTTCTTTCCTTTGCGTAGCTCTCTACTTCTGGAATTGGCCTGCCAGTTGGCGGAACCATAGGGATTTTCAGTAATCTCGAGATCGTAGGGGCAATATCAATGGTGTTGCACTCTAAAATTTTCATATGCTCTCTAATATATTATCTAGCAAGCCGGCTTATATGTCTTTCCTGTATTTCTGTTTTAAGCTCAGTAACTGTATATAATTATATCAGATCAGATACAAATTTCCAAGGGATTCAAATGTCCAATGGATATGAGTATCCTGGGATAGAATAGACGCAAAAAATGAAGAGTTCTCTGAAACAGAATCCCCTGAAGAGTGAGAAGAGTTTTTCAGAATTGATAAGTATACCCTGCCAGGTTACTTTTTAGGACTTCTGTCCGGTTTGTCCAATTTATTTCCTACTTCAATCATATTGGTTTGGGTTTTTAGAGAACGAAAGAAGTCAGGATGAATAAATTCAGGACGAAAGAAGTCAGGATGAAAGAAGTCAGGATGAAAGAAGTCAGGATGAAAGAAGTCAGGATATGTCAATTTTATTTGTGTTCCGTTAATAATCAGTTGATATTTTTCCAGCATATTAACACTCGTATCCCACTCTCAGACCTTCCACTCTCAGACCTGCTTATGTACACTAAATTTTTGTACACAGGTAAGCTTAGAAAACAGAAGAACTCAGAAAAAACACTCGAAAACAAAATATCAGCCAGCCACTAAACACGACTTAATCACTTGCTAAATATAAAAAATAAAAAAACAGCCTTATTAGGCTGCTTCTGCCCAAAAGATAAGGCTTCCATTAAACTGTCCTGTAGACGAATAATTTTCTGGTAGTTCGAGCTGGGCTTCCGAGGTTTCAGATGTGTTTGAAGCTATCGTTTTACTGTAATCAGAACATTTGTTCTGGTCAAGCATAAGCCCTGTATTGAATGGGCCGTCATCCTGGTCTTCTACTTCAGCCGTTACTTTTATACTACCATGTCCATTGTTTTTGAGGGTCAGAGGTACGGATTCACTCGTTGTTCCCGGTTTTAACGTTCCGAAATCTACTGAGTTCGGTGTGACCTGCAAGCAAATTACAGGTGTGATGTTCACAGTAAGTGATACCGTAGCTGAATCCGATCCAGATGAACTTGTTCCGTTGTCACTGGTCCCATTGTCACTGGTTCCATTGTCACTGGTTCCATTGTCACTTGTTCCATTGTCACTTGTTCCATTGTCACTTGTTCCATTGTCACTGGTTCCGTTATCACTGGTTCCGTTATCACTGGTTCCATTGTCACTGGTTCCATTGTCACTGGTTCCATTGTCACTGGTTCCATTGTCACTAGTTCCGTTATCACTGGTTCCATTGTCACTGGTTCCGCCTTTATAACTGACAGCAAGAATCGCACTCGAAGGAGCAAGGTAGTCCCCACTATTATCTGTAACAGAAGGAGCAATTATCTGAGCCATGTTATTCTTGGTCAGGAGATAATTATCAACAGGCCTTGCTTCATCAATATCCAGATCTGAGTAGGGAGTTGAGTCATAAACACCAGACTTATTCATTTCATTGAATTGCAAGATAATGCCATCATGTCCTCCAGACTGAACTGTAGTCCAGAGCTTGGCGCTGTCTACATTGCTGAGATTTATAGAACCGTTGAATGGGATTTTTACGGTAGCGTCTTCAGGAGTCAGACCGCCTGAAGTACTCATTGTACTCACCATGTCACAGCCTTCGTTTATCCAGTACTCGGTTTCGTTTCCTGTGGCATCTTCATACACCACAAGTAAGCCGATTCCATCAAAGCAGACAAAATTTCCAGTTTCACTATTGATATTTGTAACTACTGTAGTATAATTTCCACTTCCTTTTACAAGATCCGTTACATCATAAGCCCAGGTACCGCTTGGGTAGTCATATACAGAGCCCCATCCCTTCTGGTCACTGTATTTTGCTTCCGGATTCAGAGAAGTCCCCTGGAACTTCAGGCTCATGGAAGGATCAACTCCGGTAGTGCCTGTAGCACTCCATGTCCAGTAATTATAGAGTCTTGCAAGCTTTATAGTTGCATTTGCAGGAAGCTTCAGGTTGTGATTTACTGTGTATGTGCTGCCAGAAGATACTTTGCCGCTGTACTTGCTGTCTCCATAATCATAAATAATGTCACCTTTTACAGTGTTGTGGGCATAAGTCTCAAGAGGCTTATCTCCTGCATATCCATTATGCTGCACTTCCTGAGTCTTGCTCAGTTTATTGTTTGTTGCTGTCGGGTCGTTGATCGTAGAACCAGGAACTATAACTGCTTTAAGAGTGTAATTCTTTGCTTCTTCTGGCTTCCAGTTAAGTTCAACTGTTTCCGCTGCCCCATTTGCAAGACCCGAAACTGGTTTGCTTTCAACAAGAGCTGTCTCAGCATAAAGTTCGACGGCAAAATCACCTGCATCGTCTGGTCCACTGTTTGTTATATTTACTTTTACGGTATTGTTCAGGTTGTCCCATACTTTATTCCCATTATTGTGCAAGACTTTTAAATCCTGTATGCTCAGGTCAGATGATACTGTTTGTCCGCTATCGTTGTCCGACGAGTTGTCTCCACTACCATTGGATGAGTTGTCTCCACTATTGTTGTCTGACGAGTTGTCTCCACTACCATTGTCTGATGAGTTGTCTCCACTATTGTTGTCCGGAGAATTATCTCCACTATTATTGTCCGAAGAATTATCTCCACTATTGTTGTCCGAAGAATTATCTCCACTATCGTTGTCTGAGGATGAAGTAGTGTATTCGGCCGTCAGTATAGCAAGTGCATTTTTATAGAACGCGCCAGTCCGATCATAGGTCAGAGTGTTTGTGCCAGTAGATTTAAAATCGTCCGTAACATCCCAAGAATCTAGCCCACAATAAGTACCCTGAGGTGTACCTGAAGTGAGTGCTTTTCCGTTGAAAGTGTATGATCCGTCTGTACTTGCCATGTGTACGTCTGTAAGTGTTGCATCTGTCAAGGACGCATCAGATGGCAAAGCTGCCTTAAATGCGGTGCTCCCAACGTAAGTTTCTCTATTGTCATCAACATAATATGTATCTGGATCATGCCCGCGGTTTACCTGATACCAGATCTTTTTTCCGCTACCGTCATTGTAAGCTACAATAAGAGTTATCAGTTTTATTCTACCATCAAAATTCTTGTCAGTAGGCTCAGTATGTACAGTAGCTTTATTTTTCCCGGATTTTACAAGGCTTGTGACATCATAATACATCATGTAGTCACTTGTTACCCTGTCAACATGGTCGTTTACCTGGACATATGCTTTTCCGTCATTACCCCCGTTGGTAATGTATTCATAAGGAACGTTGAGGGTTTCTGTTCCTAGAGTTTTATCGTTAAAACTTACTGTTGCCGTTCCCTGGTAATTGTTTTGCATGTGCCCGCAGTATACGGTTGTGAGCAACATTGCCCATTCAACTTCAGCATCATCAGGCAGTGTAAAGGTCTTGTCTATAGTTTTATCGGTGTGTATTGCCTGATCTGCTGTTCCGTAGTAGCTATCACAATAAACACCTCCACTTACTGTTCCGCTGTGGACAGAAGTCAGAGGGATTCCGCCTACGAAATTGTCAGCCAGGCAGACCCCGCTGGTCAGAATCAGAGTTAACAATATCAAAATTAGTTTTCTATTCGTTAATCTTCCTCCTGTACGTCAATTAGAGAAAGAATTCCAGAGACCTGTGCATAAGCAGTTCTTATCAGACAATTAACAGGAATCTAGACTATTACCTGTAAATGAAGAGCCAAGTCGCTTTCGTTGGGTTTTAAGGAAAGTATCAAATGCTTTTTTTCAGACTGAATGAATCAAATTAATTTCAGTTCTGAGAACTCCTTTTGACAGTTTTATCTTTAGGATTCTTTCTCCCAAGTTTTTATATAATTTTGATCATTTTTTAAGATAAATAATCATTTTCTTAATAACTTTTCAGATATATTAATCTTTCCAAATGTTTTATATGTGTAATAATATATAAGATATTATGCGTCTTGTAATTATTAATTTTTTAAAAATTATTTGATTGATGTCGATTTATTACTTGACATATTATAACTGCTAACTAATAAAAAATTCAAAAACAAATTTAATAACCAACAATTAAAAAATTTGGTTTGCACAAGTTTGCCTATCAATTTTTATAATGATGTCTAATATTCTTGATTTTTTCCAGCTAATTAATTACTATAGTTTATAATTTTTATTTCAACAAAATATAATTTTATCTTAAAATTGCTATGTATTCTTAAATAGTATTTTTTACTCACTATTTTTTCTGAATAATTGCTAAAATATTGAATAAAATATCGAAAATATTGTCCTTATAATCCTTATTTCCCACATTCCGTAGATGTATACAGATGTAGAATTTATTTTCCTAATTGTCCAGGAGAGCCAATCAAAGAATGAGCTAATTTTTAATTACTACCACATTGAGATAATTGATGGCATTCTTGTGTACATCTGCGGAAAGTGAGTTATTTGATAGTTTCTATAAGCTAACTACAGTGTTCCCACAAAATAGAAAAAAATTAAAGAATGCAAGGTAGAAATTCAAATAATTTGAACTAAGCAAAAACGTGAAGCTTATTTATACATTATAAAATTTATATTTCTGTTAAACGGACACGATATTTTTCGAATAACAGGTACAAACAAATGAAAGTACTTTTCACCTTATTCTTTATAATAAATAACTCCCCCACTGCCATTAAACCCTACCATTTTTATATTATAACATATTTATATATTTGTTTATTTGTTTATTTGTTTATTTGTTTATTTGTTTATTTGTTTATTTGTTTATTTATTTGTTTATTTATTTTACAATTATGTAATTAGATATTGTTTTAGTGTTAATACCTGCTGCGTTGGCAACTGTAAGCGTCACTTTATACTTTCCTGCCTTTGAATACTTATGAATTGGATTCTGTTTTGCTGAAATTTTTCCGTCTCCAAAGTTCCATTTCCATTTTTTTGGCGTTCCTGTACTTTTGTCAGTGAAGGTAACTTTTAGTGGTGCTTTTCCAGAGGTTGGAGACGCAGAAAATGCAGCAACTGGTTTTGCTATTACTGTTATATAATTTGTTTTTGTTACCGTATTAATACCGGCTGCATTGGCAACTGTAAGCGTCACTTTATACTTTCCTGCCTTTGAATACTTATGAATTGGATTCTGTTTTGCTGAAATTTTTCCGTCTCCAAAGTTCCATTTCCATTTCTTTGGCGTTCCTGTACTTTTGTCAGTAAATTTAACTTTTAGTGGTGCTTTTCCGAAGGTTGGAGACGCAGAAAATGCAGCAACTGGTTTTGCTATTACCTTTATATATTCTGTTTTTGTTACCGTGTTCTTGCCTTTAGCATTCTTTACCGTTAAGCTAACAGTATATGTTCCTGCTTTAGAATACTTGTGAACCGGATTCTGTTGGAATGACTTTGATCCATCTCCAAAATTCCAGAACCATTTAGAAGGTATTCCTGTGCTTGTATCAGTAAATTTAACTTTTAGTGGTGCTTTTCCGGAGGTTGGAGATGCAGAGAATGCAGCAACTGGTTTGTTACTAGAGGTCTTGTATTCTGCTGTCAGTATGGCAAGTGAATTCTTATAGAATGGGGCATTCCTGTCATAGGTCAGGGTGTTTGTGCCGGTAGATTTAAAATTGTTTTTAACATCCCAAGAATCAGATCCACAATAAGTACCCTGAGGTTTGCCTGAAGTGAGTGTTTTTCCGTTGAAAGTGTATGATCCGTCTGTACTTGCCATGTGTACGTCTGTAAGTGTTGCAGATGTTAGTGTAGAACTCGCTGGTAAAGCTGCCTTAAAAGCTGTGCTTCCTATGTAGTTTTCACCCAGGTTATTCTCACTATAATATGTATCTGGATCATGCCCGCGGTTTACCTGATACCAGATCTTTTTTCCGCTACCGTCATTGTAAGCTACAATAAGAGTTATCAGTTTTATTCTACCATCAAACTTCTTGTCAGTAGGCTCCGTGTGTACAGTAGCTTTATTTTTCCCGGATTTTACGAGGCTTGTGACATCGTAATACATCATGTAGTCACTGGTCACTCTGTCAACATGGTCGTTTACCTGGACATATGCTTTTCCGTCATTACCCCCGTTAGTAATATAGTTATAAGGAACGTTAAGAGTTTCTGTTCCGAGAGTCTGCCCGTTAAAGCTCACCTTTGCAAGACCCTGGTAATTGTTTTGCATGTGTCCGCAGTATACGGTTGTGAGCAACATTGCCCATTCGACTTTGGCGTTAGCCGGCAATGTAAAGGTCTTGTCTATAGTTTTAGCTGTGTGTATTGCCTGATCTGCTGTTCCGTAGTAGCTATCACAATAAACACCTCCACTTACTGTTCCGCTGTGGACAGAAGTCAGAGGGATTCCGCCTACGAAATTGTCAGCCAGGCAGACTCCACTACTCAGAATCAGAGTTAACAATATCAAAATTAATTTTCTATTCATTAATCTTCCTCCTGTACTTCTTAGAGAAAGAATTCCAGAGATCTGTGCACAAGCAGTTCTTATCAGACAATTAACAGGAACCTAAGTATTGCCAATAAAAGTAAAGTCAAATAATGATTATTCTGTTTTAGGAAATGTGACCAAATATGCTTTCAGACTAAATATACCATATCAATTCCCGTTTCTGAGTGACTCCTTTTGACAGTTATCTTTTAAGTTCTTTCTCATAAGTTATCTCAGACTATATTTAATTTTTAATACTAATAATTATTTTATTAACAATTTTTAGGATATATTAATCTTTCTAAACATCTTAGAAGGGAAAATATATCTAAATTTTTGTGCTCATTTGTCATATTTATTTTGACAAATTCCGATATTTACCTTAAACTGTGGGTGTTAATTGGTGAAAACCACAATGATTAGCAACAGTTTGCATTTTTCCAAAAAAGCAGTGATAATACTCGTTTTTCAAAATTGATCACTTGCTCTTGTACAAACCCACAAACTCCAAAAATGAAAGTCTATTATGTGTGGTTTCTGTGGAGGAAGATTGGGTTCTATGGATTTCCATATAACATCACCGATTTCACAATATGATATAATTTTATATTTATAATTTTGAGCCAATATCAGTTTCAGGATAGGTCCAATATAATTATATTAAATATAACACTAAAAATCATAATTTTTTAGAATAAAATAACACCATTTAGAAAAATTAATATATGAATAATATGAAGTATGATAAAATTTGAAGTTTTTTGAGACAAAGTATGATTTAAAATAGAAATCATTCCATATAAAAAATTAGGAGAGCTTTCAGTTAATTCCTTAAAGAGTTGCCAGATACTAAAAAACTTATTGAGAAATGAGAGAATAAATATGCTGTTAAAGAGCAGTAAGTTGAACAGGTTTTTACTGTATGCTGCAGGAACTTTAATCATTTTTATGTATGTTTCTCCTTGCCTGGCAACTTACAATTTCGAAGGTATTCCTGAACAGGATGAATTGATTGAAGCTACATCAGGGACGGTAAAAGGTGGGCTTTACGTTGATGGGGGTGAGGGGCTTAAGGAGACTCCTTATGTGCAGGAATTCAATGTTCCGGGAGATTCTGTAAAATGGGCCAGGGCATATGTGGGAGTCTGGGGCGGTACAGAAAAAAAAACTGGAACTCTGGATTTTACTGTCAATGGGAAAGATTTCGAAAGCGTGGATCTTGAAGGTGAAGCAGATAAGGGAGATGATGAGGGTCAGAATCCCTCAATATATTGTACTGGACATGGGGTATACTGGGTAGCTTATGACGTAAGCACGAATATAAGTACCGGACCTGTAAAAGTGGAAGTAAAAACTGAAGGGGACATTGATGGCAGAATATATGGTATAATCCTTGCTGCTGTATATGAAGATAAAGACGGAGAAGATACAAAGTACTGGATAAAGGAAGGAAACCTGAATCTTCACGGCGAAGGATGGAGTGGAGATCTGGCATCAACGCATGATGAAGGATATGCCGAATTTTCGGGAAATATAGATACTGATAAGTACAAAACTGCAACCCTTGCTGTAGCCTACCTATGCGGCAGCCCAGGACTTGAAGACTCTCTCTACTTTAACGATGAACAACTTTCGGATGGAGATAACAAAAACGATATTGCAAATTCAAGAAGTTATTTTGATCTAAAATTCTTTGATGTACTGGACTTTCTTACGGAAGATGACAACGAAGTCAAGTTCCAAAGAGACGATGAAGATTATGTCCATCCTGTACTGGCCGCGCTAACTTTGGGAACGGAAGAAGCTGGAAGCTCTTCTGACCTTATAGTCTCCAGACTTACTTTACCTGTGCTCTGCGCAGGTGAAGATAATGTCATCAAGGCAAACATTAAAAATATCGGAAAAGACTCAGCAAGTAGTTTTCAGGCAGCACTTTATGCTGATGATGAAGTCGTATCCACTGCTACCGTATCTTCTCTTGCTAGTGAAAAAAATAAAACTATAGAGTTTAACTGGAAACCTGCCAGTGACGGACAGAGGGCTCTAAAAGTATATGTCGACTACGTAAACAAAATAAAAGAAAAATGTGAAGTAAATAATTACAACGTTCCTGTTCTTGCTAAGGTTATCGATATAACTCCACCCGAGATTGAAATAAAATCACCGGAAGACGGAAGTTTCGTAGATGCTGGAGAGATAACTGTAAGCGGAACGGTTGAAGACACAAGTCGAAACTTAACAGTGGATGTGAACGGAAAGAAAGCACTGCTTTCAGGTGGGAGCTGGAGCGCAAAAGTTCCTTTAGCTTCAGGGCCTAATGTAATAGCTGTTTGCGCGATGGACAGAGCAAATAACACAGCAAAAGAAGTTATTGTTCTCAACCGAAAAGCTTCTTTCCTGCGTGACTTTAATGAATCTTCCAGGTCTATGAATCAAAATAACACAAAATCTGCCAATGAAACATTTCAGATTTCCCGGCATAAAGACCTGTCACAAAATAGAATATATCTATTTTTCAAAAAATTGATTTCTAATTGGTGGGACGAGGTTGAAAATCGAAGCATACAATCGGAACCTTTACATAGATTATTCTATGACGGATCCTAAAGAAATTGGAAAGCAGGTAGTTTCCTCCAAATTTTGCGTAGTCTCTGGGTTTCTTTTGGCTGCTTTACTCATAAAGTTTCAAAACTGGAGGGAACAATCATGAACAGAAAAAGTAATTTCTATATAACTGCGGTTTTTTTAATCATTATTTACACGCTCATATATATTATGCCTGCTGCGGCAAATGAAGATGACTGGAACAGCCTTACCGTTACCCTCGGAAATGAAAATTCAATAGTAAGCATAGTTTCTGTTGATGAATACACTATTGAAGCACTGAATTTTGATGGTTATGGCATGGTATGGCTTCGAGTCTCGAAAAACGGTTTGGCTCTTGGAGATACTGTCCTGGAAAATAACAGTTCAAGCTGGTGTTATATGGACAACGACAATATACGGCTTAAGGCTTTCAACGTCACCAATAAGGAAAGTCTTCCTATGTTTTCTAATCTTTGTTCACCTGAAGCAGAAGTAGTTTTTGAAGCAAAAAGGCCTAAAGAAGAATCATCTGCCGAAGATAATGTGCATCTGGAACTTGATTTGGAAGCTGACAAAGATGAGTACCTGCTTGGTGATGAAGTAATTGTTGATACGGAAATTCGAAATATAGGGAAAATTAAAGCAGATAAGGTAAAATTTGATTTTGACTCCGATGGGCTTCTAGTTCATGAAGGGGGTCCTGAGAATATATCGATTGATAAAGGTTCAAAAAAGTCTTTTGAACTTCGGTTCAGGTTTCCAGAAAAAATAAAAGAGAATTATAATATAACTGCAAATGTGAGTTGGGAAGATAATTCCGGCAAACATTTCCTTTCAAAAGTTGTAGAAATTTCAGTCAGCGAGCCTCTGGAAATATATAAAAACACTGGGTCCGAAGTTTTTATAGGGACTCCTGCATATGTTACGGTTTCCGTTAAAAACGTTCAAGACAGACCTGCAAATATCTCATTAATCGACCTGTTGCCAGCAACATTTACAATAATTAACAACTCCAAACTGGCTGCTAGTGTCCTGGGTCTGGATAGTTCGCCTTATTTGAGCCAGGATTTTGTGCTGGCCCCGGAAGAAATGAAAACATTTTCTTACTCGATCAAATCCGAAAAAACCGGAGCACACAGAGTACCGCAAACTCATGCATACGCAAATTTATGCGGACAACTATACAACGAATATTCAGATTCCGAAAATATAATTACAGTATATGATAATATTTCATACAAAGAATATAATCAGGAGACTCAAGTAGAAAAAATACCTCCTGTAGAAACAAAATTGCACGTTGAGCTGGTTCCTGCATAATTTTTTCGATTTTCAGAACTTTTTATATTCAGAACTTTTTATATTCAGAACTTTTTATATTCAGAACTTTTTATATTCAGAACTTTTTATATTCAGAACTTTTTATATTCAGAACTTTTTATTTTCAGAACTTTTTATTTTCAGAACTTTTTATATTCAGAACTTTTTATTTTCAGAACTTTTTATATTCAGAACTTTTTATTTTCAGAACTTTTTATAACTTGAGAGTGCGGAGAAATTCAAGAGTACTGTGCTTTCACTGCTTATCCGACAATTCTGTTGTAGGGTAAAAAAATTCTATTGTGGGGTAAAAAGATAACAAAATAAATATGAAATCTTCGAATAACAAATACAAATAGATAATAATACGTGAAAGCACTTTCACGCCAGAGTTGGATGAAATCGCTGTTGACAGAACATTTTTCAGTTCAATTGTTGACTATCAGTAGATTACTATTTTTTTCGCGATATTTGGAAGATAAGTTTAAGTTCTTTTTTTGAAAATCTGGAAATTCCGAATCATCTTATTCTCTTTCTAATTTTCGCTGAGAAGTTCCAGTTATATATTTCTTATTTAAGTAGCCGCCTTCTCATTAGCAGCCCTGAAATCATCAGGCATACATACGCAAGGGGTGCATTAAAGCCAGGTAAAACATGGAACTTTTCTTCATAACTTTCAATTTTGGTCAGAGCAAAAGTATTTTTTTCATCAAGGCTTTTGATTGTATCACCAAGACTCTTTGTAGTAACTTCAAAACTTCTGGTTGCATTGTCAATACTCTTGGTCACAATTGCTTGCAAATTTCCAGTGTAATCTTTTAGTTCCTCATCTATATGAGTAACATTCTGAGTAAAATTAAGCCCGTTGTCGATGTTTTTTTCCAAAGATTGCTGCAAGGTCTCATTGATTTCTATTTTAGCTAAAGGATCTGAGGAGTTTTCTGTTCCTTTTGAAGAACTACTGTCAGAAGAGATTTTTTTAGAAGAACCACTCTCGGAAGAAACTTCTTTAGAAGAACTCTCTTCTAATGTGGAGAGCTCAACATAAACAGGGATTATGACCCCTGCCCCAACCGATCTTCCTGGTACGGTACATGGAACATATATTTTACATTTAATGTCTGTTTCAGCGGAAGCGGGAACTTTGAGCGTGACTTTAACTTCTTTCGTATCTCCTGCTTTTAGATCAAAGGAGGAGGGAGAAAAGGTAAACCAATTTTGATAAGCACTTTCATTAACAAAAACATCATATCTTGCAGTTTCATTTCCTGTATTTATCACATATATCTGTTGCTCTGCGGACGTCCCAGGAGCAAGTTTAAAACTCATATTTCCTGGGTTCACTCCAATGCCCATACCATACGCTGTAGTTCCTTGCAATGAGATCATAAGAACACTAATGAATAACACAATTTTTACTCTCATTTACAAACCTCATTATTTCCCAGTGACTCAGTTCCAAAATCTAGTGATAAAAATAAGTGTAACATCACTACATAAATTTATAAATTTATAATTTTGTAATTATGTAATAATGTTACGGCACAACGATGGTAACTATAAATCTTAATCTTAATAACTTTTCGGACCTCTCTGTTCTCTTAAACCTTTTTGATAGTTTTGACAATGATTACGAATATACTGCAAGAGGAGTTTTTCGCAGAAAAACTCCTCCAACTTGTCCCATTTGTAATACTCGTATGGTTCATAATGGCTATAATTCATACACCAAAAAAGCTCTTGGAGCAATCAAGATTGAGAGATATAAATGCTCAAATTGTGGTAGTATATGCGAAGAAGATCATAGTTTTTGGGAACATCTGAAAACTTTACTTTTTGACTCATTTAATAATTTTTTCCAGGTACTCAGATATCATAGCATTTCTTATATATCATAGCATTTCTTATGATGGAATTTCTGATGTAATGGCCTTTATACTTCCAAGATCAAAAAGCTCTATTTTGATTAAATTCCTTTTTTACCTTTTTACTCCATTCTAAATGTTTTTTTTCGCTATTAATTACGTTAAGTTCTTTAGATAGAAGTTTTTCCAGAAATTTGATCTCATTTTCACGATTATAAAATATATTCAATAATCTGTATTTTAGTAATTCTTGTTCAATAGTTGTTTTCTTTGGGAAATCACTAACTATAAGCTTGTTTAAGTGCATCAAACAATATTGATGCACTAACTTCTCTCCAAAAACTTCCTTTAATATATTAGGATATCTCTTATCAAAATCCGTAACAATAAACACAGTTTCTGATGAATCAAGATTTTTCCGTAGAAATTTTTTGATGGTTTCTGGACTTTTATCTTCGAAAAGTTCATCCGCTATTGATCTATGAGTTTTTGCATCCAATAAGGTTAAACGGTATTTCTGACACCTTCCTTTTTTCGGATGCTGTTCGTCATAATGTACTATACGAGGTCATCCCAAAACTTGAAATTTGCTTCTTGGACCTTGTATTTTGAATAATCAATCAAGCTCATGATCATGAAAATAATTCTGAAAATTCCCAATGATTAAGAGTAAAGTGGCTTTTGGGATAGGCTCTACGTGTATTTCCTGAGATTGGAACATTTTTCTTTTCTATTTTTTTCGTTGAATGCTCAAAAT
Source organism: Methanosarcina barkeri str. Wiesmoor (assembly GCF_000969985.1). Lineage (GTDB taxonomy): Archaea > Halobacteriota > Methanosarcinia > Methanosarcinales > Methanosarcinaceae > Methanosarcina > Methanosarcina barkeri_B. The sequence continues at coordinate 2,466,043 of NZ_CP009526.1, forward strand.
ATAGATATAAGTTAAAGCTAAAAAGGAGGCGAAAGAAAGAAAATCTTCCATTTAATATTAGGGTCCTTCCAAATCAGTACCAAAACTAAGGGCATACAATGCTTATTTTAAATGATAGGTATGCATTTAGAGTTTTCCCAATTAAGGTACACTTTAAAAATCAATTTTTTAGATAAATAATCTATAATACTCTTTTAAATCAAGAAAAAAGTGAGATAAATACTTTATTCTTTTACAATTTATGTTTATTTATAAATAAGGCATATGATGTCATTTTCATCCATACAAAATTCAATGTTAAAAGTAAGGATAAATCAACGTTTAATTTAACAATTAAAGTACTTAAGTCATTTAAACAGCAAATAGATCATTTAATGAATGTATCTTAACTGGGGGAAGGCTGACACTACATTATATTTGGCAAATAAAGTTCAATATCCCTTAAAAAACTAATCATTTTTCAAGGGGTCTAATTTAATAGTCTTGAAAAAGCAAAATAGAACTTCAATAAATTAATGGAAAATTGCAGCTTTTTGAGGTAATTAGCAGAGAAAAAATGTAGGTTTAAGGAAGTAACAATAAGAGAAATAACTAGATTATGGAATTGTGTCAATTTTATGCATAGTTTAAGTTTGACTTTCCACGTTCAGGGGTTATTCTGGCTTTTGTGTAAATGTAAAAACAATTCAATATTCTAAGACGGATTCAAGAGAATTTTCTGCGAGATTCATGATTCTTAACTTCAAATTATCCAGATTTTCAAAAAAGGCGACTTTTTTTCCTGATAAAATATCTTGCAGAATTAGTCTACCGAACTCGTCATCCTGTCCGGATTTTAAATTCAGGATCACAGAACCCGCAGAATAGGTAACTGAAGCTGCAAGTTCGTCACAGTCGCCATCTGTAACTCCAATTATCGGAATTCCAAACCTAGAAAATATACTTCCTGCAATCTCAGTTGTGTCGTCTCCAATGGTAATAGCAAGGTCTGCTCCCTCAATCATCTCAAGTGAACGCTCTGCGCAGTGGTCTATTAGAATGACTTTAATTCCGCGTTCAGGGGTTGTCTCCATTAAAGAGTTCTTTTTTAAAATAGCAGTTTTTGCCACACATTCACTTTTGCCTTCAAGAGGATTTTTGCAGTCTTTGAAATTTTCCCGCTGAGTACCGGTTTTTACCCAGGACCTGGAAAGGTCTATAGGTACTCTTTCTCCGTGCTTATGGAGAATATCAATACCTTGCTCTTTTAGAATTCCTCCTTCCATTGAGGTCAGGAAACCATCTTCGGATATGAGGGTGATCTCAGAAGAAGTAGCTTTTCCGATGATGATCCCCTCAACAAGTATGTATGCCCCGGGAAAGGCTGATATTTTCCTCAGAACCCGCCTTCCCTGATTTGTGACTTCAATACTATTAATCGGACGCGGAGGCTGGGAAATTTTCAGATTAAGCAATTTGGAAAGTTTTTCTGCATGGAGTTCAGCAGCCTGATTCCATGGGATGATTTCACCATCGGGACAACCGGGCCTTTCTATCTGTATAAGGGGCTTTTCATCATGATTTTCTACATGCGAGACTACGATCCTCCCAAAAGTCCGGCCTGTATTAAGCTCTCTACCATGGTTCAGAAGGCATACCATATCATTTGATTTAAAGAGAGTCCCAATACAGGCACTTGGACTCAGAAACTGGTTGATTTCAATCAAGTCTTCCAAACCGGCATCAATAACTGCAACTTTTCCCAATGTACCGCAGAGACAGGCGTCGACAAGGTTTTCCCTGGAGAGTAGTGTAAGAATATTTTTAATTATCTGAGGGGAATCCATAAGCTGGACATTATGAATAACAATTCCAATCTTCATAGATACAAGTCATATAGTCAAACTAATTATACTCATCGAATTAATTTCGTATTAAATAATTTATATTTCTTCATAATCTTTAGTTATATTAATTTTTATATTATCAAAATCTGTTTGGATATATCTTATGGCTAAGCTTGCACATACGATTAATACAGCGTAGCAACCTCATTTTTGACTATTAAGTAACAAATGACAGTTTAAATTCGGGTTTAAATTCGAGCTTGTTTTCAAATAAGTACCTGTAAAAAATCAAAAAAGATATATATTCATAAATTATGTTAACTAATATAAAATAAGTAACATTTAATCTTGTAATCCGCAATGTTTTTTCTTTCATTAATATACGTTACTGTGATTTTAATGCATTGATCTGGCTACGTTTTGGCCTCATCTCTGCCCCATTACAGTAATGGAAAAGGAAGCAAGGATTGTTGAACGATGTTTGACGAAGAATTTTCAATGGCAATAAGGCAGTTGCGTCTTAAAAAACTCCGAAGCCTGTTGATCCTTCTAGGAATCGCAATTGGAGTAGCATCTGTAGTAGCCGTCGTATCCTTAGGAGAAGGTCTCCGAATCAATGCGGTAGAAGAAATTCAGAAGTCTCGTGACCTGACTTTGATTGATGTTTCTCCGGGTTTAAAAGACAATGGACTCATCCTGATAAGCGAGTCGAAAGTAGAAGAACTAAAAGGATATGGAAAGCTTGTCTGTCCGTATGTAAAGGATGCCTATGTTAGCCCTTCAGGAAGCTATTTTGACTTGTTTGGTGTTCAGGAAGATTACAGAACTGCAAATGAGCTTGAGCTTGCCGGAGGGAGCTGGTTTGAGAGTGGACAGAACCAGATTGTACTTGGAAGTGACCTGTGGGGAAAACTGGAAAAATTAGATGGAGCCAAAATAGGAACACCCATGACAGCTAAGCTGCGGCTTTATGGAGACGATGGAAGACCAATCGATAAGGAAGTAAGCTTTATTCCAATGGGCTACCTAAAGCCAACCGGAGGCGAAATCGACAATGGAGCCTTTATGAGGCTTGAATATGCAAAAAAACTCAGCAAAAAGGAGTATTATGACGGAGCTCTGGTTAAGGTGGAAAGTTCCTCTTTTGTTGCCGATACAAGAAATCAGATCGAAAAACTTGGGCTTGCTACTTCAAGTGCCCAGGATGAAATCGATTCAGTTAACCGGATAATGAATGGGATAACTCTTGTCCTTGCCTTTTTTTCGAGTATTACCTTGCTTGTAGGTGGACTAATGGTAATCAACACTATGGTGGTATCGGTCTACGAACGAACCAGGGAGATAGGGATCTCAAAAGCTCTTGGTGCTTCAGAATCTGACATCCTGCGAATGTTTTTAGCTGAATGTCTGTTTATTGGGGCACTTGGAGGGATTTTTGGAGATTTTTTTGGTATCATATTTTCAACGCTCATAGATAGAGTAGGAAGGCCCCTGTTGGTATCACGTCTCGGAATTGAAAATATTGGCCATCTGACTGCATTAAACTTCGAGATTCTTGCAGCCGGTTTTATAATCTCCTTATTTGTGTCCGTGCTTTCAGGACTTTATCCTGCCTGGAGGGCTGCAAAATTGGATCCTATTAAGGCACTGAGACATCTTTGAATGGAATACTTAGCTTTTCCTGGAGATGATTTATTTGGATACTGGAAAGAAAATCTTGATAATAGGGCTGCTTGGAATCGGACTTTTGCTTCTATTTTTCCTCTCTGGAAACGGAGGCTGGCAGGGAGACGGTATTCCTCCGTATACGATTGCAGAAGGAGTTGTCAGAGGAGAAGTCTATGTTGACGGGGGGCACGGCTATACTGGGGAAAACCCTTACATCCAGTATTTCAAACTGCCTTCTGGGGACGTCAAATTTTCCAGACTTTACGTACCAGTCTGGAACTATAAAAGCGGGAATAGTATCCTTGTAACTGTCAATGGCAATAACCTTACATTAAGGCAGGAGCCTGATTATACTTCGGCCTGGGGAGTCGGCCTCTATTGTTTACAAATCAATAATTCTCTCCATGAAGGAATAAACAAGGTTTCGATCTCTCCTGAAATTCCAGGAGGTGGACCTTACGGAACTACACTTGTAGCTGTTTGTGAGAACAGGTCCCTGCCTCCGGTCAAGTTCTGGATCAACGAGGGCAATTATGCTCTTGCATATACAAATAATAAGGATGATGTAACGAGCACTTTTGAAGGCACATCTCCTGGAAAAAATGCAAGCTTATATACAATGATTGTGGCAGGTACTGAAGGGGAAAGAGATGAACTGTACTTTGATTCGACGAATGTTGGAAGCGATGTTGGCAGGTCTGCCCAGGGAAAGTACTTTGACCTATTTTCAACTTCAGTTTCTCTGAAGAGTACGGAAAGCTCCCTTCGCTTTGAACGGGGAGATGAAGGCTACTTACATCCCTGTGTTGCAGTCCTCGTTTCTGAATCGGAATCAAATGATGAGTATTTTAAAATACATGAACAAAAAAGCACAGAAAATCAACAGGTTCCTCTTCCAGTAATAATTGTCTGCCTTCTAGCTTGCCTTGCTATTGCTGTCAGGTTTCGGAAGAGATAGGTTAGGGAAAGATAAGTTCAGGAAGAATAGGTTCAGGAAGAGATAGGTGTGTACGTAAAAGGCCTTCTAACACTAATTCAAAAAAAGAAAACCTTCTTTGGCTAAAAAGTATGCAATTCCTCTCCCACGTAAAATAGATACCTGAAAATTAATCCTGATAAAAATGAGGTAAAACATGAAATACAGACTGATTCTCGCGGCAGTGCTTGCACTGATTCTGGCTGTTTATTTTGTTCCTGGAGTTATTATATCAGGAGCAGTTTCCAGCTCATCGCCTCCCCCTTTTGCGTGTAGTCTGGAGATTCCCCTGGACAAGAGTCAAACTTCAAATGTCCTTGTAGCGGGACAAACCTGGGAGAGGGCTAGAGTAAACATCCAGAATATTGGAAGTGAACCCTTACACAATATAACCGTATTAATTGAAATTCCACAAGATCTGGAAATCGACATACCTTCTCAACCATATCATATAACAAAGGAAGAACAGAACCTCGAGGCTGAAATAGGGGATCTGTCTCCCGGACAAAGTATAGATCTCTTTCTTGATGCAAAACCACCTGCCTCTATTGAGTTTAAAAAAGAGGTCCCTTTTAAAATTCATGTGGTCTATCCTGGGGGTGAGCAGCAAAGTGAACAATTTATAAATATTGTACCACCACCTTCCTGGCTGACTTATTTTACGATCCTGGCAAGCCTCCTGCTCTTTGCTGGCATTCTGGTTGCTGTCAAACATTTTGGAGTTCTTGAGCTCTTTTCAACCGTTGACCTGATAACAATAGCACTTCTTGCCGCCATTATTGCCGTAGTGTTCCGGTATATAAGCAAACTCATTAATCTGGGTTGGTTTGACGGTCTGATTATTGCAATTCCAACAGTTATCCTGATGATAGTAGCCCTACAGCTGGTCCGAAAGCCCGGAACTGCGACTTTGCTTTTTGCCTGCGTCCTGCTAATCAGTATTGTTGTCTGGGGTTCTCAGATTATGTGGCTGGGCTTCTATCTGGCTGAAGGTGTTATAGTTGACCTTCTGGTCTTCTTATTTGGGATGGATTATGCAGATAGGCGCTTGACAGCTGCGGTCTACGGCATATCAAGAGGTATGGTTTCAACCCTTGTGTTCTACATGCTCTATGCCCCAGTTGAGTGGAAGATCTCATATGCGCCCTGGTACGTCGGGGTTCAACTTGCACTTGCATGTGCAGGAGGGTTAATAGGAGGGCTGCTTGGTTACGACACAGCTGTAAAAATGAGTGGTGCAAGGCTTTAAAATACTAATAAACTTTGTTGTTTTCCAAAGACCTGTAAAAAAGATTTAACTGGGCAGAGGATCAGATTTTTTCTGGTCCAATCCCTGCCCTAATATTCCGCAATAACATGTAGAGTATTAAGCTTATTTTTACTACTTTTGCTGTTGTTTTAAAGAGATGAGTTTTTTCAAACCGCTACAATATCTGGAAATGATTTCATTTTGTGGACTTTTGCGGAATACAAGCTGCACCTAAAACTCTTCACCTGCCCATACTCACAGGCGAAGAATTTACAGGAGTTGTATGTTCAAGTTACGAATCTAGGAGGCGTTTCTTTTTGTGTCCTTGTAGACATATATATGTATGATAAACTTATATTTAACATTTTCTGTAAGTTTCATAACATTAGATGTTATTATAATAAAAGGTTATGTTATTTATAAAGAGAATAAATACTCAGAGAGAATACTCATAAAGTATACTCAAAAAGAATAAACAGAAGGAATAAACAGAAGGAATAAACAGAAGGAATTTTGTTTTATAGTCTGGACAAGTCCATCCTCTATCCTTCAAGGTTGGGTTAGAATTATGATAACCACAAACTTTAGAGGAAAGCTCAAACTGCCATATCTCTAATATGATTTTTCCTATCCATTGTCTTATCCTAATAGTAGATTAAGTTTAATTTTAAGACACCAAAACTGATCAAGGAATTGAGAGTCGGATTAAACTTACTGAAACGAGGAGATTAAATTTACTCAAGATGGAAAATGACATGTAGAACTCAAGTTTATGAGATCTAAAATATCAACTTATTATTGATGAACGACCTAAGTATTTGCACTTACTTTATAATCACGACAGAAACAAAACTCGCGGAAGAAATATGTTCCTATTTTTTATACCGTGTCTTTCGTGGTTAACCTTTCACTTCATCTTGGTGAAGAAATTTTAGTTCTTGACTATCGTTCGGAAACCCGGAATATAAAGTTTAATCACTTTTCATTGTTTTTCAGATAGATTACTGGGATCCGGAAGTTATCTAGATCATTTTTGCCTTACAAATGATTAAAAGATTATACTATTATAAGAATTCATATTACGATATAGGATATACTTTCATTATATTTAATACTATTTAGTATTTTTATATAATTTAGTATTATTCATAATAACTTTTTAATCTATTATTTTTTTAATTCAAGATAATAAGAAAGTAAACAATTACATGAATCTCAGAAAAGAAAACGGTATGCGTTATTATAAGCACAAATTTTTATGTTCAGGAAATATTTGTCATTTAATTATGAGTTTTATAACAAAAAATAGATTATATATATGATTTTGTGTGAAAATAATATATAATATCAATATATAGTAAAATAAAATTAAAAAAAAATAACACAAATATAGGAAAAATTTAAATAGACATCATATCTATAATACACTGCCGGAAAAAAGTAGATAGGCAAGAAAAAGTAGACAGTCCAGGGAAGTGGAACGTATTGACTTGTTGACTTGTCTTAAGACCCCTCATATAACCTTTAAAAATATGCCAATCCACATTCGCGAAACAGAGAAAGTGGAGATATATTCCGGCTATCAATCATCTGGATAAGGTGATTGGATCATACGAACACGAAGAATCTGAACAGAAGATGAAAGAGTCTACGTTCAGATTTTTCATTGTCCATTTTGAATGCTCTGTGCATGCTTACTGCACAGTATCGCTCGACGGATTTCCCAAAAAGCGTCGAGGATGACTGGAGAAGGATAGAAAAGAATCCATTCTCGGATTTCAAAGCATATTATCCAGATTATATATAAACTTACTGGATAGTGTCGCTCGGCGGACCCCCAATGAGCTGTCTGAGGATGGAATAGTACAATGAGTTTTCAACTAAGATGCGGGGACAATCCGCGATTAAAATCAGTACTTGAGTAGATTTAAAGGAGAAATTCATAGATGATAAGAAAATCTGATTTAAGTTTGCGCATAGGGATGACTATGCTGGTCCTGTGTGCAGCACTGATTCTGACAGCGTTACCGGCGGCTGCTAATTATACGGGAGACCATAATTTGACCGAAAAAGATAGTGGAACGGTCACGGGAGGCATGGACTACACGATAGGAAACAGCACCTACAGCTCGAAGATATGGAACAACAATTCTAATACAGGTGCTATTGATCATTATAACGTTGAGCTCACTCCAGACTTACCAGAGGGAGCAACAAATGTCAGTGCAAGGCTGTATGTTTACTGGACATGGAGTTATATTAACGACTTAAACACCATGTATAATGAAGGTACTGAAGCCGAGATGGACGTAAATTTCGATGATCAGTATACATATGAATTCGATAATCCAGCTGATTATGATTCTTACGTAGACTGGAAAGACCAAAGTCAACAACACACGCATAACGTATATTATAATTATCCGAGCGGAACGTATGCTTATAATGTCACTGACTATGTTGATGCAACTGACGCAGATCGGACGTACTATGTGAATATTTCAAACAGCCGTGCGTATGTATATAACCCATTAACTGCCGGTAATGACAGTCACTCGTTCTGTATTCAGGCAGTAGGACTTCTTGTACTCTACAATCTTGAAGGTTCTACTGCGACAAAATATTACTGGATTGACGAAGGATGTGACGTGACGTATCTTAAGGCTCTTAATTTTACAGCACCTATTAACTGGCGAAATAACATATCCCCAAGTGTTGCTAAAACTTGGGCACCCTTCACAAATGTTCCGACTGGTATCTCTTCTGCAACTCTGATCACGGCTGCGCCGTCTGCAGGTACACCATATAACACACTCTTCGTAAATAATCAGGAATTTGACACTGGAGTATGGGATGGAAGTCCACGAGATAAAGATTTCTCATATAATACTACAAACATACTTGCGAATCTTACTTCAGGTAATAATTCGATTACATTTATGAATGGACTGGATGATAACGACTATCGCAATGATACTCAAATGGGAGCAGCAAACGCATTCCTACTTGTTAATAAGACAACATAATCGGATTTTTCTTCTTAAAGAAGCGGAGCTTCACCATAGAAGTGACAGCTGAAGCGATCAACTTCTTAGAAGGAAACAGATTTTGGTAGTGGGGTCTTTGTGGACTTCAACCAGGAGGGTTACCAAAGGTGATCGGAAATAGCTAGGCGAACACGACAGCGACTCTCAAGGTGCTTCACGAATAGACTTTGGAACTCGAAAGCAATTAAATGCTGGGTGGGGGCAGCCTGAATAAGGTTGCTTACCTTCCCATTTATTTTTGGAAAAATTGTAAAAATCTGGACTCTGAGGATTGAACTTTTTTGGGTATTTTCTTCAAATTTAATGGTAAATTTCACAATATGAAATATGTTCTGGAATTTATTGACACAGTATCAAAGTTGGGCATATCACTTGAGTACATTTTTTAAGTTTAGTTAAATTCTTCAATTGTCATCATGAATTAGAAATTTACTTTTTATCATTGAACTTGAAGAAGATATACTTTTTGTGATTATTTTATCCACTAGGATGAATTATTTCATAAAAATCACAGAATTTAAAAAAGATATTTACAAATAATATATCACTATTTTTTATATTAGTAATACTTATTACATATATAAATTAATAAGAATCTTATTTTTTCAAATCATTTAAATACTTGTTATTTATAATTGGCTTGACTAAGTATACAGTAGATTCCAGAAAACGACGGTACAAGCACATAGAAAACTCTGAGAGTTCCTTAAGAGACTATGCAAACTTTGAAAGTGAAAAAATCAATTTTCAGGCAGAGGCGACCTTATAAGGTCGTCCTTATTTTTTAATTGATCAAACCAAAAGGTGATAAATATAACCCCCAAATACGCAAAATATATACTTCCAATACTATTAATACTGCTTTTTGCCGGTACTGCTTCGGCTTTAAACACAACAGCACACGACACGGTTCGAGGTGAGATGTATGTCTCATCTATAGCAAACTGGGATTCTAAACTCTCTACAAACAATTTTAACGTACCAAACGGTACCGTTGCTTTTGCACGATACTATGTAGGGATCTGGGGTTCCTCTTATCTCGAAGATGCAACAATATCCACCACATTCAACGGTCATGAATTCGAGACTAACCCGTCTTGTTATATCTCCGGTATGGGTGTAACATGGATACCCTACAATGTCACAGACTATGTGCAGCCAGGAGAAAAAAATACCGCAACTATCAACTCTAAATCATGGGGAGACGGCAGACAGTATGGCACTACTCTTGTAGTCGTGCTGAAAAAAGAAAGTAAGCCGCAGATGGAATACTGGATTGCAGATGGTCTTGACTGGCTTCATTATGGCGAGTACTTAGGATATTCAGTGGACAATTCTTTCACATATTTCAACGGGACCGTGGACCTTGCTAATGTGCAGAGTGCAAGTCTCTATTCAACCCACCTAACTGGGTATAATTATGAGGATTTCAATGGAAAATCCCTTTCAAATCCTGCCGATTCAACAAGTGGTGGCTATTTTGACTACATAAGATGGGACAATGTAAAGGACTCCCTTGTTGCCGAGAACCAGACTGTAAACGTGGGACGAGGAAGCGATACCTATTGTTCTCCAGTGTTCCACGCTCTTTCAATAGAATATAAAGCTTCTGATCTCATACCAGTGAACCTCACACCTTCTGTTGTAATTGCTAACACTAGCAACACCATGACTGCCACCATTGAAAACCAGGGAGACAAAGATTCTCAGCCCTTTAATGTATCGCTCATGGTAAAAGGTAAGGTTGTTGATACGCAGTCTGTTTCCGGATTGACCGCTGGAGGTAACACAACGGTTGACCTGCACTGGACACCTGATGGCAGCGCAGATACTTACTCACTCAGCGTGGTTGCAGATCCTGAAAATACAGTAGTTGAGTCAAATGAGAATAACAACATTCTAACCTCATTGATAGGCGCTAATTCAGCAACTGCACCCGTAGCTGAATTCAGTGCAGACAAGACTTCTGGCGATGCTCCACTCACAGTGACCTTCACAGATCAGTCGACTAAATCACCAATATCGTGGTCTTGGGACTTCGACAATGACGGAACTATTGACAGCACAGAGCAGAATCCTACCTACATTTACTCAACTCCCGGTAACTACACGGTTAATCTCACGGTTTCAAACGCAGGCGGAACGAATTCAAGCCTGAAAATGAATTATATCACAGTTTCGGCAATCACGCCAGTAGCTAATTTTACTGCAAGTCCGCTCACCGGTGGTACTCCTCTCACAGTAAATTTCTCTGATCAGTCAACTAATACACCAACTTCGTGGTTCTGGGACTTCGGTGATGGCACAAATGCAACCAATCAAAACCCCTCGCACACTTATGCTGCCGCAGGAAAATACACTATCAATCTCACGGTTAGCAATGTAGCTGGGAGCGATTCCGAAATTAAAACGGATTACATTAGCGCTTTCATACCACCTGTAGCCAACTTCACAGCAACGCCAACTACTGGAAGTGCACCTCTATTAGTTACCTTTACTGACCAGTCAACTAATACACCAACATCGTGGCTCTGGGACTTTGGTGATGGCAGCAATTCAACCAGTCAAAACCCCACACATCTATACACCGCTATTGGTACTTATACTGTTAAACTTACGGCTACAAATGTTGCCGGAAACAATACCACCTCAAAAACAGGATATATTACAACTTCAACAACTTCCGGTCCGGTGTGGGCCTCCAAATCAGAATGGAATGCACCTGATATAAATACTTATGCAGCTCCATGTTTAGCTGATCTTGATGACGACGGAGACTATGACCTACTGGATGGTGTATATAGCGGTTATGCATATGGCTATGAGAATACGGGGACTAAGAATAGCCCTGTATGGACATCGAAATCTGCATGGAATACACCTGACATAGGATCTTCTGCAGCTCTATGTTTAGCCGATCTTGATAACGATGGAGACTACGACCTGCTGATAGGTGATAAAATCGGTAAGGTACATGGCTACGAGAACACGGGGACTAAAAACAGCCCGGTGTGGACGACGAACTCTGCATGGGATGTACCTGACATAGGATCTTCTGCAGTTCCATGTTTAGTAGACCTTGATAACGATGGAGACTACGACCTGCTGATAGGTGAGAAATCCGGTAAAGTATATGGCTACGAGAACACGGGGACTAAAAACAGCCCGGTGTGGACGGCGAACTCTGCATGGGATGTACCTGACATAGGATCTTATGCAGCTCCATGTTCCTCTGATCTTGACGAAGACGGAGACTACGACCTACTTATAGGCAATACAGATGGTACCTCATATGCTTATGAGAACACAGGGACTAAAAATAGCCCTGTATGGACGCAGAAATCTGCATGGAATGCACCTAATATCATAGAACCAATAGCTCATCCATACTTAGCCGATCTTGACGGTGACGGGGACTATGACTTACTCGTAGGGGCGTATGGTGGTAGCATCTATGGCTACGAAAACACCGCTGTTTCAGCCGTAGCAAAACCAGATATAATTCCTACTGAAATTATCCCATCATCAAGTATTACCGCGAACACTCTCTGCATCATTAGCTCTACCATTAATAACACCGGTACAGAGAATGTAGATACCTTTAACGCGACTCTTTCCGTAAACGACACGGTGGTAGATACGCAGTCTGTTTCAGGCATTGCATCAGGCAGCAGCTCTACAGTGAACTTCTCGTGGACACCGAAATCAGCGGATGACTATAACCTCACTGTAACTGCAGATCCAGAAAATGAGATAGATGAATCGGACGAGACGAACAATGCGCTTAAAGTACTTGTCACAGCTTCTTCGGCATCGGCAACCCTGGTTGCGAACTTCTCTGCTGACGTAACGAAAGGTACGGTTCCTCTCAGTGTGAATTTCACTGACCAGTCAACAGGTTCCCCAACATCCTGGTTCTGGGACTTCGGAGACGGTACTAATGCTACCGAGCAGAACCCCGTGCATATCTACAGTAAAGTCGGAAACTATACAGTCAACCTTACGGTTGAAAATGCAGACGGAAGTAATTCTGAAGTAAAGACTGAATACATTGTGGTAAGTGAACCACTGCCTGGAGCACCGGTTGCAAACTTCACAGCCAATCGGACCAGTGGAAAGGCTCCGCTTGACGTTCAGTTCACCGATGTATCAACTGGAAATATCTCATCCTATGCATGGGACTTTGATAACGATGGCAACGTAGACAGTACTGAGCAGAACCCTATTCACACTTACACCGCAGCTTGGAACTATACCGTCAACCTTACGGTCACAAATGAAGCCGGAAGCAACAGCACAGTAAAGACGGATTATATCACTGTAAGTTCAGCGAAAACTAACGATCTCACTATCTCCGGAATCATAAACACTGTACCAGGCTCTGCAGTCTTTGCCAAGGAGGCAAACACTGTAAAGATAACCGATGTCAAGAACACCGGAACTGACACCCTTACTAACATTTCGCTGTCTCTATATGCAAGCGACGTGTCCGATGGAACAGTTCCGGTAAACACAACAACAATTGTTTCCCTTGCAAGTGGAGAGACAGTAACCGTATCCTTAATTGACCCCACAATCCGCAGCCTGGAAGGCGGCACCGTAACCTACACTGCAGTTGTCGACCCTGACAACCTTATTCCTGAAAATAACGAGGCAAACAACAATGCCAGTGTGGATAAGTCTGTCAAATACAATGGGTATAAAGGCAAACGCTACTGGGAAGGTGGAAGTGATATCACAACGAAAGAGACCTATGATCTCCAGGGTAACCTTCTGTACTCCACCCAATCTTCTTCTGCTTATAAGGGTGTAAAATGGGCTAACAGGACAGAAACCTGGACAGCAAGCGACCTTTTGATTCCGAGCGGTTCTACTGTGGAAAAAGCCGTGCTCTATATGTCCTATAACTGGGATACAACTTCTGGAGGAGTGCCAAAATGGACTGCAACCTTCAACGGAAACACGCTTGCAAACGGTACCCTCTACACTGACAAGAGTAATTTCGGTAGTTATGCGAATTATACATACGGTCTCTATGTCTTCGATGTAACAGATCAGTTCAATACTGCTGGAAACAACCTTACCATGACACCTGACTCTGAAAACAGCAATGCTCTGTACCCCAGCACTCTGGTAGTGGTCTACCGCGATTCTAACGAAACCAGGAAACAAATCTTCATCAATGAAGAATGCGACGAACTAGCTTATTCTCCTACTAGTTACGGAACTACGCTTGAAGAAGCCACTGCCTATGCTCCTTTCACAGGCATGTCTGTTGACGTGAGTAAGGTAAGGAACGCTACGCTGTACAGTTTCGCAGGAAGTGCCGGTCCAGATGAAGGGAATCTGCTCTTCAATGGCAATACCGTTGCAAGCAATGCATGGCAGGGAAATGCAAGCTCCAGCAATGCACAGGTTTTTGACGTGAAAAATTACATTAACAAAACCGGTAACGAGGCAGGTATCCAGGAAACAATACGCGGAGGTATGAATGTGCTCCAGCAGATCCTTGTTGTTGAATATCAGGAAGAACAAGAATCTGCACCAGTAGCTAACTTTACTGCAAATGTAACAACCGGTACAGCACCAATGACCGTAGAATTCACAGATATCTCGACTGGCTCGCCGACGGGCTGGCAGTGGGATTTCAACGATGATGGGATAATTGACAGTACTGAGCAGAACCCTATCTACACATATTCAACAGTAGGTAACTATACCGTCAACCTTACTGTTGTCAATGCTGACGGTAACGATTCTGAAGTAAAGACTGAATACATTGTGGTAAGTGAACCATTGCCTGGAGCTCCGGTTGCAAACTTTACTGCAACTCCGACGTCTGGTAATGCTCCTCTCACTGTCAACTTTACGGATCAGTCAAATGGCAATATCTCATCCTATGCATGGGACTTTGATAACGATGGAACAGTTGACAGCACTGAGCAGAACCCTATCTACACTTATGCTGCAGCCGGTACCTACACTGTCAACCTTACGGTTGCAAATGCTAACGGTAACGATTCTGAGGTAAAAACTGAGTATATTAAGGTCTCCAGTCAATCTTCAGCAAAGCCAGTAGCTGAATTTTCTGCGAATCCAACATCAGGAAAAACACCATTAAAGGTTAAATTTACTGACACAAGCACTGGTTCTCCAACTTTCTGGTTCTGGAAATTTGGGGACGGGTCAAAGTCATTCCACCAGAACCCTGTTCACAAGTATTCAAAGGCAGGAACATATACTGTTAACTTGACTGTAAAGAATGCTAAAGGCAAGAACACGGTAACAAAAACAGAATACATAAAAGTGATAACAAAACCTGCTGCAAACTTCAACAGCAGTGTTACATTAGGAAAAACACCATTAAAGGTTAAATTTACTGACACAAGTACAGGAATACCTGCTAAATGGAGATGGGACTTTGGAGATGGAGCAAAGTCATTCCTCAAGAATCCGGTTCACAAGTATTCTAAGGCAGGAACATATACTGTTAACTTGACAGTAAAGAATGCTAAAGGCAAGAACACGGTAACAAAAACAGAATATATAAAAGTGATTACAAAACCAGCTGCAAACTTTTCTGCAACTCCAACCTCAGGAAAAACGCCATTAAAGGTTAAATTTACTGACACAAGTACAGGAATACCTGCTAAATGGAGGTGGGACTTTGGAGACGGAGCAAAGTCATTCCATCAGAATCCTGTTCACAAGTATTCAAAGGCAGGAACATATACTGTTAACTTGACAGTAAAGAATGCTAAAGGCAAGAACACGGTAACAAAAACACAATATATAAAAGTTGTATAAAAGGACAACAAATACAAGACCTAAAATATATTCTGAAAGCAAATAAATCCTTAACTTGAAAAACAATAAAAAATCGAGGCTAAAGGGTTGAGAGATCATTGATCAAATCTGGCAAAATAGCCCTTTAGCCTCGTTGAACAGAGTTGAAAACCAACTTTGGTTTGAAATTTTTAATAACTGACACCATTACCTAATCTCAGGTTAGCATGAAAGTGTGGAATAAAACTGGTTCCTCATGTGTATTCTTCCTTTTCTGCTCATAATCACATTTAAACTTCGATGACAATTTTTTGGTTAGTTTAGGTACAACTTTGAAAAATCAAAATGCCGACAATTTACTGCAAGTGGTGAGGGCTTAATAACCAAAAAAAGCAGGGTAGAGTACTTTCATTTATTTGTTCATGTTGTTCGAAAAATATTATGCGCATTTAGATTCCTTTATCCTAATGATAAATATCCTATTATGGATTTATTTGTTCCTGTTATTCGAAAAATATTATGCGCATTTAGATTCCTTCATCCTAATGATGAGTCTATCCCAAAACCTATTTAATTCTAAATCATCCTGAGTTTTCAGGATCATTTTAGTTATTAGGTATTCAATTGACTGTTCTAAATACAAGGTTCACAAATCAAATTTTGAGTTTCAGGATAGGCTCGATAAATATCCTATTATGGGTAAATAATAACATAAAAAGATATAAATCATGGATATTATGTTACTAATATATATATTTGTGTTAATTATGATGAATATAAATTAATATGTTCTTATTTTTTTCAAACAACTTAAATACTTCTTACTATTCATTCTTTTTTGAGTTTCTCTGAAAAAGGAGACACTATCTTCAAAGCAGGATTAAACGTCTGGCCCTTTACAAACTGACAATAAAAATAAAAGTTGTAATTTTGAGAAATTTGTCCATACAGCTTTTAAAAATTTTGTTTTTGGTCTCAAAAATAACTACAAATTTTACAGAGTAGTCGGATTTTAGGAAGTTGAATCTGATCTGAAAACCATTCGCGAGTACAGATTTAAATTTTCAAATTCACGGCAAAAAGGTTTCAATTTTTTTGTTTATAGGAGTTTTTCCTCCAAATTTGAACAGATACAAAATCATTACGATTCAACCCGAACAGACCTCTCAGGCCTTTCCAAAGCGGGCCGCAATAGTAGGTTTCAGGGAGAATCTCAAAGTAGGTGAATAAAAAGATGAAAAAAATATTTCTGATTCTCTGTATCGTTGCACTGATGTGCATGACTGGATTAGTGTCCGCAGCAGTTGTGACAGATGCTCCTGTCGCAAACTTCACTGCTAATCCCACCAGCGGCACTGCCCCCCTAACTGTACAGTTCACTGACATATCCACCAACGCAACCAGCTGGGCGTGGGACTTTAATAACGATGGAACTGTAGACAGCACTGAGCAGAACCCGGTTTACACTTACACCGCAGCTGATAACTATACCGTCAACCTCACGGTTGCCAATGCAGGTGAGAAGAGTGATTCTGAAGTAAAGACCGATTACATTGTCGTAAATGAATCGCTTCCGAAGTCACTGGTTGCAAACTTTACTGCAAATGTGACAACCGGTACATCACCACTGACCGTCGAATTCATAGATATCTCTACTGGCTCACCGACGAGCTGGCAATGGGATTTCAACGATGATGGGATAATTGACAGTACTAAGCAGAATCAAATCTACACGTATTCAAAAGCAGGTAACTATACCGTCAACCTTACGGTTTCCAACGCCGACGGTAACGATTCTGAAGTAAAAATCGAGTACATTATTGTGAGTGAATCACTTTCTGGAGCTCCGGTTGCAGATTTTGCAGCAACACCTACTTCTGGAGATGCACCACTTACTGTTAACTTCACTGATGCTTCAAATGGTACGGTTTCTTCCTATTCATGGGACTTTGATAATGATGGAACTGTGGACAGCACTGAGCAGAACCCCTCGTATACCTACACCTCAGCTGGCAAATACACCGTCAACCTCACTATCACGAACGCCACTGGTAGTGACTCCAAAGTGAAAACGAATTATGTAACTGTAGAAGGAACAGGAACTGGTGGACTTGCAGACACAGCATGGCCCAAATTCCACAGAGATCTCAACAACACCGGGCAATCACCATATAACGGGCCGCAGACTAACACTACCATATGGAACTACACCACTGGGTCCATCAATTACGCATCTCCTGTTATTGGATCAGATGGAACCATCTATATCGGGAGTTACGGAAACAGTAAATTATATGCAATAAACCCTGATGGAACCCTAAAATGGACATACAACACAGGAGGCAAAATCTCAGGTTCAGCGGCTATCGGGACAGATGGAACAATTTACATTGGAAGCTACGACAAAAATATTTATGCAATAAACCCTGATGGAACCCTAAAATGGGCATACAACACAGGAGGCTCAATCTCAGGTTCAGCGGTGATTGGATCAGACGGAACCATATACATAGGAAGCAGTGACGATAAAGTCTATGCTATAAATCCCGACGGAACCCTAAAATGGACATACACTACAGGAAAAACGATTTCCGGTTCATTGGCGATTGGAAAAGATGGAACTATATACATAGGAAGCTATGACAAATATCTACACGCACTAAATCCCAATGGCACACTTAAATGGAAATATAAAACATGGCAATTCTACCATGGATCCCCATCAATTGGAACAGATGGAACTATATATACAGGAAGCTCTGGAAGCAGTAACTTATACGCATTAAATCCCGATGGAACACTAAAATGGAGATATTCCACAGGGGATATATATGGAGGCACACCCGCAATTGCAACTGATGGAACTATATATATAGGAAGCTACAGTCGTAGCCAAATCTATGCCTTGAATCCTGACGGAACACTGAAATGGACGTACAACGCAGGAGCTATTTTTGGTTCAATGGCTCTTGGAGCAGACGGAACCATATACATAGGAAGCAGTGACAAGAAAGTCTATGCAATAAATCCTGATGGAACCCTAAAATGGAGCTATACCACCGGAGGCACAATATACGGTTCGCCAGTTATTTCAGCAGACGGAACTCTTTACATTGGAAGCTACGACGGTAAATTATATGCTTTCAAAGATGTTGGTCCTGTTGCCAATTTCACCGCCACCTATGTTCCCGGTGCCCCGCTAACAATTCAGTTTAATGACACTTCCAGCTATAACCCGACTTCTTGGGCATGGGACTTTGGAGACAACGAGACCTCCACTGAGCAGAACCCGGTACATACCTATGCAAAAGCTGGGAACTACACTGTCACTCTCACTGCAGCTAATGATTACGGCAGCGACGCTGAGACTAAAACTGAAAGATTCGAAACTTTAGTCGCCACATCGATCACGGTTTCTCCTGTTTCTGCTCAACTCTATCTGAACAAGACCCAGCAGTTCTCTGCAACTGCTATCGATCAGTTTGGGAAAAACATGTCTGACGTTTCCTTCACCTGGTTGAGCAGTAACGAAAGCGTTGGTACTATCAATACCTCAGGGCTATTAACATCTCTTGCCCCAGGCACGACAAATGTCACCGCTTCATCCGGGAATGTCAGCGCATTCGCACAGGTAACAGTCATAGGGCCATCTCCAGACCTTAACATATCTTCCGTCACCTCCACTACATATCCAATTTCTTACAATAAAATCACTGCAACTATCAGGAATGAGGGAACCGAGGATGCAGGTGCATTCAAAACCAATTTCACAGTGGACGGCAACACCACGAGTATTGAAATTCCTGGACTCGATGTGGGAAATACAACTACTATTAGCATCACTGACATGGTAAGACGGAAATCTGGAGATTCCATCCCTATCATGGTCATGGTCGACCCTGAAAACTCTGTTGCCGAAGCAAATGAGACCAATAATTTGTACACAACAAATGCGACCATAACTGCAAGTGGTGATCTCTGGCAGGGTGGCCGGTTCTCTGTGGGCCACGACCTAGTAAATAATGCTGTTTACGAGGAAGGAAATAGCGGAGTGGCAATTGCACTGTCTGGTGCCTATACTTCAAGTTCCAGCGCGACAGGTATTACTTTTACTAGGACTTTTAGTGCTGAGGACATGAAAATCCCAGCAGGGGCAACCATTAAATCAGCCAGAATCTATCAAGGCTGGACCTGGTACGGCGATCCCGGATTCAACATGCAGTTCAACGGCCGTGAGAGCCAGAAACCTGATGTCAAATATATTGATTCCATTAATGGTCAGGCTGTCTTTGATGTGACTCCTTATTTCAATGCAACAGGCAACAACACCGCAGTTATAGCCTCAACAACTACTTCCCAAGTTGATTTTGCCTACTACGGCACATTGCTTGTTGTGGTTTACGAGGCTCCCAGTGAACCCTACAGGCAGATCTGGGTTAATGAAGGCAGCGATTGCCTGCTCTACAGCATGGGTACCGGCTATACCATGTTCGAAAATGTGACTACTGACGGTCTTTTCTCCGCTAAAATCACCACAGTCCTGGAATCAGGTGATGGTACGGATGGTAGCAGTATCACCTTTAATGATAGATCCCTTTCTAACACTGGAAGCGGCGGAGCAGATCCACTTCTCAGGTATTTTAATGTATCCGATGCCCTTCGGGATGGAGAGAACGAACTGGGAGTCGCTGGTAATAGCTACTTTAATCTTGCCAATGCTATCCTCGAAGTCACCAAAGTAACCGCCTCTGAAGCAAATTTCACAGCAAACACTACGAATGGAAACGCTCCACTAAACGTGAAATTCACCGACACCTCTACAGGTACCCCAACCAACTGGACCTGGGACTTCGGAGACGGCAAAACATCAACCGAGCAAAACCCGACTCACATTTACAAGTCAGAAGGAAATTATACCGTAAAACTCACGGTATCAAATTCCCTTGGAAGCGATTCAGAGGAGAAAAACGGGTACATAACCGTTGGTTCTGTAGTCCTTGCTCCTGAAGCCAATTTCAGTGCAGATCAAACAAGTGGTAATGCGCCTCTCACTGTTCAGTTCAAGGACAAATCTACAAACACTCCAACTTTGTGGGAATGGGACTTCGGAGACGGCAAAACCTCTATCGAACAGAATCCATCTCATACTTATGAAACCGTGGGCACATACACCGTAAATCTGACTGCCATGAACTATGGCGGGAGCAACACCACAACAAAAACCGACTACATAACTGTAACTTCTGATACTTCAGCACCGGTTGCGAGTTTTACTACCGATTCAAATTCAGGCCAGGTGCCTTTTACAGTCAAGTTCACAGACACCTCCACAGGTAAAGTAAGCAGCTGGAATTGGGACTTTGGTGACGGCAGCACTTCCATAAAACAGAATCCCACCCACACTTACGTGACAGAAGGAAGTTACAATGTCACTCTCACTGCCACTGGTCCTGGAGGAAGTAACACAGCAACTTCTGCCAAGCCTATTATTGTCAGTACCCCGCTTACCTCACCAAGTTACAACGGAGGGATTCCACTGACTACCGCTCAGAACGGAACTGTTTCAGGCGGGTTATGGTATGATTCGTATCCCGGATTTTCAACATCTGCTCAAAAAACATTTACTTTGCCTGATTACACTAAGGTTAAATGGGCCAGGCTCTACGTCGATGTCTACGACGGACATATGGAAAATAATTACCGTGGCAATGTGAATATCGACATAGATGCAAACGGAGACAGCAAATACGAGATACAGAAGAATGAGACTTTCGACACAACTTATTCGTTCCCAGGCGAAGGCGGAATCGGTCCTGTCTGGTTAAGTGACCACATGAACCGTGTAACAAGCGACTACCTTATGTGGTACGACCTTACCGATGTGATTACAGGTCAGCAGGTTAATGTTCAAGCCACAACCACAAAAATTGATTCGTCATTTGACGGTCGTGTCAAAGCTATGATGCTGGTTGTTGCATATGACGATGGCGATTCTGACCAGGTTTATTACTGGGTCAACCAGGGCCATGATACAGTTAATCCGCTGGATGAAACATATACGGGTTCGACCTCATTTGGTACCTCCTCACTTGCAAGCGGTTGGAGTTCAGCAAATCTGACTGCGATCTATCTTGCCAGCAAAGATGGGGGCTACACTTTCAATGGAACAACACTGGATTCTGGTGTGGCATCAGGGTCTTATTATGGAGCTAATACCTGGGATATAAGCAGCCTTCTTGGTGCTGGACAGGACAGTGCACTTACTTACAACAAGCAGGACAGCAGCTACTATAAGATTCCACTTGCCCTTATGAGTGTCAAGTATACGTCAGCTTCACCTGAATTACTCACTGCAGATTTCAAAGCGGACGTAACAAGCGGTAATGCACCTCTAACGGTTAACTTTACGGATCAGTCAACTGGATCACCGACGTCCTGGTTCTGGGACTTCGGGGACGGTACAAATGCTACCGAGCAGAATCCGATCCACACGTACATATCAGCCGGTAACTATACTGTCAATCTTACGGTTGCAAATGCTGACGGCAATGATTCTGAAGTAAAAACTGAGTACATTATCGTAAGTGAACTACTTCCTGGCGCTCCGGTTGCAAACTTTACAGCCAATAAGACCAGTGGAAAGGCTCCACTTGACGTTCAGTTTACAGACGCTTCAACTGGTAATATCTCATCCTATGCATGGGACTTTGATAATGATGGAACTATAGACAGTAACGAACAGAGTCCTTTGTATACCTACGCTTCAGCCGGCACCTATACTGTCAACCTTACGGTTGCAAATGCTAACGGTAACGATTCGGAGGTAAAAACCGGGTACATTAAGGTCTCCAGTCAATCTTCATCAAAGCCAGTAGCTGAATTTTCTGCGTCGCCTACTTCAGGAAAAACACCATTAAAGGTTAAATTTACTGATACAAGCACTGGTTCTCCAACTTTCTGGTTCTGGAAATTTGGAGATGGATCAAAATCATTCCACCAGAATCCTGTTCACAAGTATTCAAAGGCAGGAACATATACTGTTAACTTGACAGTAAAGAATGCTAAAGGCAAGAACACGGTAACAAAAACACAATATATAAAAGTGATTACAAAGCCAGCTGCAAACTTCAACAGCAGTGTTACATCAGGAAAAACACCATTAAAGGTTAAATTTACTGACACAAGCACAGGAATACCTGCTAAATGGAGATGGGACTTTGGAGATGGATCAAAGTCATTCCTTCAGAATCCGGTTCACAAGTATTCTAAGGCAGGAACATATACTGTTAACTTGACAGTAAAGAATGCTAAAGGCAAGAACACGGTAACAAAAACAGAATATATAAAAGTGATTACAAAACCGGTTGCAAACTTCACCAGCAGCGTTACATCAGGAAAAACGCCATTAAAGGTTAAATTTACCGACACAAGCACAGGAATACCTGCTAAATGGAGATGGGACTTTGGAGACGGAGCAAAGTCATTCCATCAGAATCCAGTTCACAAGTATTCTAAGGCAGGAACATATACTGTTAACTTGACAGTAAAGAATGCTAAAGGCAAGAACACGGTAACAAAAACACAATATATAAAAGTTATATAAAAGTGACAACAAATACAAGACCTGGAATATATTCTGAAAGCAAATAAATCCTTAACTTGAAAAACAATAAAAAATCGAGGCTAAAGGGTTAAGAGATCATTGACAAAATCTGGCAAAATAGCCCTTTAGCCTCGTTGACCAGAGTTGAAAGCCAACTTTGGTTTGAAATTTTTAATAGTTTACTGCACAATTTTTGGCTTTGTAAAAACCTGATATTAAAGGGTATGATTTATTGAAACATAAGCGCTAGAATTTTTTTATTTTTTCACAAGATTTAATGTTATTCAAATAAATATTAATATTACTCGATTTAGGGAAATTAGCACCTACTTTGACCCTATATGATTTGAGAATGTTTTAAAAACACTAGCGAAAAACATTTACTTTCAAAAAAACTAATATTTTAGAAAGTGATGGACAGTTCACATAGTAAAACCAATATTTTAAAAAGAAATATAATTACTTACCAAAAGTATTACTTTGAAATTGAATATCATTTTATCTCTTCAACGTTTCCAATTCATTGTGATTTTTATACGATATTTTATTGTTGACACATCACTAGTTTCTGTAATTGATAGAGATTAATTATTTATAAACAGCCGGTCGTTATTTAATTATTATTATATAATTATTTTTTTATTTAAGTTGACCAAGTTTATTCACAGGTTCAACTGATCTGATTTGTTTATGGGGGTAAAGGATGAAGGTGAAATTGATAATTCCTCTGCTAATCCTATGCTTAGCTTTTTCTCCTGGATTAGTGCAAGCACAGACTGATATGACTGGAAGTATGACCGGAAATATTACTGAGAATATAATGATCAATAATATGGGTAACGTAACCGGAAACATAAATGGAACCATGATTTGCAACATGACTGGAATGACTAGAATGCAAAATATGACCGGAAATATGAGGAATATGCCAATGATTGGAACCATAACCGGAAACATAACCGGGGGCATGTAACCACAATGCAGAATATGACCGGAAATATGGGGAATATGCCGATGACTGGAACCATAACCGGAAACATAACCGTGCATATGAAAAATATGACAGAAATGCAGAACATGAAAAAATGCAGAACATGAAAAATGCAGAATATGGCAAAAACACAGAAAACTCGTAACTAATCTGTTGCTTGTGCTTAAGAGCATAAAATTCCAAATCTGTTATGTCGGAAGATCACGGTTTCGAAATTAGAAATATGGATTCGTGAGCTTAAACTTAAGCACATAATTCGATGTCAATAGAAGGCTATGTACCCAAAAACGCGGAACTAAAGATATAATTATTTTCGACTAATATGAAACAGTGACGAGACACACCATTAAGTGCAATAACCGAAATATAATATGGGGAATATGGTGGGTATTCAACATAGCAGTTCCGGGGAAAAGGACTTTGTAGAAGTTCTTGGATTAAGGGAGGAGATCGCGAAAATCCAGTCAACAATTGCTGATTTTGAGACGGGAAAAAAGCTGAATATAGCCATTATAGCCGAACCTCTTAGAGGAAAAACTACCCTGAGCAGTGAAATTGAGAGAATAAATTTAAACAGGGCAACAAAAATCACTTTTTCTAAAATTGTCCAGAATAAAAACGAAATTTCCCTCCCGAATGACACAAAAAAAGTAGTAGTCTTTGATAACTGTCATTTTCTGTATATGAGAAAACCAGGTGGTTTTGACATCTTTTATGAATTTTTGGATATGATTAGCTCTCAGAACAGGATATTTGTCACTACCTGGAACATTTATTCCTGGAAATACTTAAATGAAGCTTTCGGGCTTGGGAAATATTTTCCGGTACAGATCTTCATTCCTGCTTTTGAAAAAGAAAATATCAGACTTTTTATTCTCAAAAGATATGAAAAAAATGAGATAAAATTTGCTAAAGATGAAGAATCCGAAGAAAAACCCTTTTTCTATATAATAAAATATCCTGTAGAGCTAGCTTCACTAGGCAAAAAAATTTTTATTCCAGTCCCTAAAATAAATGTCTCCTATCTCAGGAATCGCCTTCTGAAAAAACAAAAAATCGAAGCTGCTGAGGACCAGGTATTTGAAAAGCTTTACCTGGAATCAAATGGTAATCCCGGAATTGCTTTGAGAATCTGGGAGCTTGGGCTTGACTACCCCCGGATAAAGCCTAAAAATATAGGCATATTTTCGTATGAAGTAGACCTTGAATATGAAGAAGCTTTTACTTTGAACCTTATTCTTTCTTACCAGGGCCTTAAAAAATCTGAAATCGCCGAAATAATAGGCTCTATGGTGAGTGTGGACAAAATTCTCTACCAGCTTTTAAGCCAGGAACTTATTTTGAAAAATAAAAATGATTCTTATCGTGTCAGGCCTGAAGCCCTGAGCAGTGTTATTACATACATGGAAAAACTGAGGTTGGTGTGGTAAATGGTGGACGGAAACACAAGCAGGGAGCAACTTTTAGAAACTCTCAGGTCGGTTGATACGCAAACCCTCATAACTATGGCTCTTATTGTATTAATTGCATATGTTCTTGGCAGGGTCATTACCATTCTCTTATTAAAACTTTCAGAAAAATTGAGCCATACTGGTAGAATAAAAGTAGAACTAGTTATCCCGATCATAAAATTTGTAATCTACCTCATAGCTTTTTATTTCATCTTTAGAGAAATATTCAAAATTTTCGGACCGGAAATCTTTCTCCTTGCTGGACTTCTAGGTGCAGCCATTGGATTTGGGCTTAAAGACCTTTTTTCAGATATCGTCGGAGGGCTGGTAATTACATTTGAAAAACCTTACCAGATAGGGGATAAAATTTCAATTGGGAACTATTTTGGCGAAGTCACTGATATAGGTCTAAGGGCAACGAAACTGTTCACACCTGATGCCAATGTCGTTACGGCCCCAAATAGCCTGATTTTCAAAGAAACCGTTGCCAGTGCAAATTATGGGGTCTCGGAAATGATGGTTGTAATAGACCTGTATATTGCAGGAGAGTCACATGTAGAAACTGCAATGAGGATTTTATGGGAAGCAGTTGTGAGCTCTAAATATGTTTATATCTCCAAAGAAAAGCCTGTTATTCTGCTGCATAAAGCCCTTCCATTCTACACGAGGTTAAGGGCCAAAGCTTATGTCAATGACCTTAGAGACCAGTTCAAGTTTGAATCAGATGTTCACACAAGGGCCTGGGTAGAATTCCAGAAGAAGGGGATCATGGCTCCCCAGCTCCATATCTTGAATATTCCTTCAATAGAAGAAAAGTATGAATCAGACGCTACAACTCGGAGAAATCTGGGGGCAAATGTAAGAGGTCTTAAAGATTCCAAATAAAAGAGATTAAATTTACAAAAATTATTTCTTTGAGTTTTAATGACGATGGCTAATGCTTTTGTTTTGTTCAGGCTGAATCACTGCATCCAGATAAATTACTACATCCAGATAAACTACTACATCCAGATAAACTACTACATCCAGATAAACTACTACATCCAGAGAATTATCTACCCATAAGGTCGATACTTGTAGCAGTTCCAACCATTATATCTTTTTCTTTTTCAAGGGCTTCAAGAATATTTGAGACCAAAAGGTGGCTAATTTCTCTCCTTTTCCTGGGCTCGACTACATATCTTAACTGCATTTCTATCCAATTTTCCTCCATTTTCATATAGAGCTTTGTCTGTACATCATAGGTAGTAATAAAATATTTTTGCCCCATTCGCCGGAGTTCTTTCTGTGCCAGGTTTTCGAACTCTCCTAATATTGAACCTGCAACACTGAGTGTAATTCCCTCAGCTTTTTTCCAGTTGCTCCCGTAAATAAGTAGAAAACGAACTTCGTCCCAGATAAAGGAATAATCCCTAGTGTAGTTTTTTATCGTTTTATTGAGGGCAAAGCTGTTAGGGATATGGAGAATCCTGCCAGTATACTGATCTGCATCCACCCATTCCCTGATTTCCATTATTGTGGTACTTATGCTCCCTATGTCAAGCACATCACCTACGTTGTCTTCAACTTGAATCCGATCTCCTGCTTTAAAAGGGTGGTATAAAATTAGGAGAACACCTCCGACTATGTTGCGCAAAAGGTCTTGAAGTGCAATTGCGACTCCTGCACTGAGAATCCCATAGGCAATAAGCAGGGTGCTGGTTCTCTTGAACCAGATCGCAAAAAGTGCGGCAAAAGCAAGTACTGTGATAAGGATAGATGCAGTTTTTCTCAGAGTATATCTATCTTTGGCAGTCGATACTTTTCTAAGAATAAGATTTCCGGTAATGAAATTTATTATATAGGCCAGAAAAATCACAAGTAAAGAGATCAGAAGGGCATCTAGGAGAGATCGATCCTCGAAGATGTAGAAGTTAGTCAGGTATCGGATATATGCGATAAAAAGGATCAAAATGAGCAAAATAAAAATATTCAGTCTCCTGATAACCCTCATGCAGATAAATATATAATGTCTTTTATATATAAAATATGGCTGCGGTAGCCAAGACTCCTTGATGCTTGATTCGGTCAATGTTAGCTTTGGACTAAGAGTTTATCCAAAATGGGTACCTGCTGTAACTTTAACAATAGGCAATATGTAAAACCGGAACGAATACTTGGATATTAGATCTTTATTGTGATTTTTCAACATGCATTACTGACTTTTCGGATAGGCTCTTAGCCGAAGACACACTTATTTCACTTATTTCACTTATTTCACTTTGTCTTTTAAAAATCACCCTTTACGGTCCATTATTTCATAAAACTTCACTTTCATAAAATCAGTTATGACAAAAGCCGCCAGTGCATAGATCCAGATAAAACCCGCCAGTTTCCATCCAATTGGAGATATATAAAATCCATACACTGCAACTAATGTTGCCAGTATTTTTGTAATCACTGCAGCCCAAAAAAGTACCTTTCCCGGAGGAGGTGACCAGAAGTGCCCCCTGTTGCGGGCAACGAAGATGGTCAGGTGCCCGGCGATTGCAAGCTTCAGGAAAATAAAAGATTGTAGTACACCTGGACCGAGGTAAAGAATCCTGGCTCCTATATAATATATTACAAAAGAAAAAAACACACCTATGATTCCCAGAAAGGTGGACATTCTCAGGACTTCGCGCATGTTCCATTTTTCTGGGATTAGGGAATATCTCACATTATCATAGGCGATAGCCATTATAGGGGCATCATTGAGAATAGCGAGCAAAACAATCATTATAGCGGTTACAGGATAAAAGTTAAACACAATTATTGCAGTAGCAATAAAAAATAGCACCCTTACAGTCTCAGCTATTCTATAGATGGCGTAGCTCTTCATCCTCTGGAATATCATGCGGCTTTGTTGAATTGCATTAATAATGGTCGAGAGCCCTGAGATTGTAAACACTATGTCTGCAGCGGATTTTGCAGCATCTGTAGCCCCTGCAACAGCAATTCCAGCATCAGCCATTTTAAGGGCAGGGACATCGTTGACTCCATCACCTGTCATGCCAACAATATGTTCTTTTTTCTGAAGGAGTTCAACGATCTTGTATTTGTGTTCGGGAAAAACCTGGGAAAAACCGTCTGCTTTCTCTACAACTTCCTGGGCTTCAGAATCTGGTTTTTCTACAAAATCATCAGCTGTAACTATATTCGTGCCCAGACCTACCTGGCTTGCTATTTCCTTAGCAATGGCAAGGTGGTCTCCTGTTACCATTTTCACATTTACGTTAAGGGAGTTTGCTGTCTTTATCGTCTCAGCGGAATCTTCATGCGGTGGGTCATAAAGTCCAAAGAGACCTGTAAACCTGTATTTTCCTTCCTCTTCTACACAAACTCCCAGGGCACGGTACCCCTTTGAAGCCATAGAATTTACTTTTTCTTCTACTTTCTGCCTTATTTCTTCTTTATTGCTTGACATGCCCAGAATAACCTGGGGTGCGCCTTTGGCAACTTTAAACTCTCCTTCTGGCCCTTTAACCGCAGCCTCGGTGTGCTTTATGACAGGGTCAAATGGCGTGAATTTCTCGATTTCATAAGTTTTTATTTTGTCTTCAAGGGATTCGGTGTCTTTTGCCTTCTGGAGAATTGCATTGTCAATAGGGTCATTGTCCTCTTCCCTTGAAGCCAGAGATCCATAGATCAGAAGGTCGTTTTCTTTAAAGTCTCCGAAAGGCACCAACTCGGATAATTTTAGCTTGTTCTGGGTAATTGTACCGGTTTTATCCGAACATAGAATGTCCATTCCTGCCATTTCTTCTATGGAGACCAGTTTGCTGACGATAGCTCCTTTTTTTGCAAGTTCAGTAGCTCCTACAGCCATTGAAACGGACATTACTGCTGGAAGAGCTGCAGGAATTGCAGCGACTATTAGCACAAGCGCAAACTGGAGGGTTTCCAGAAAAGGAGTGTGCCTGAAAAGCTCTTCTACAACTAAAACAATTGCAACAATACAGCCCGCAAGGACAATCAGGTAGTTTCCGATATTGAGAACAGCTTTTTGAAAGTGGCTCCTGGTCCGAATCTCGGCCACCAGTTTTGTTGTTGCTCCAAAATAGGTATTCATGCCCGTAGCCACAACCAGAGCATTCATTTCACCTTTCTGGATCACAGATCCTGAATAGGCAATGCCATCAGATTTTTTCTCTACAGGCAGAGATTCTCCCGTAAGGGCTGATTCGTCTACCTGCAGATATTCACCTTCAAGGAGCTTAAGGTCAGCAGGCACAACATCCCCTGAACGTATGCGTACAATGTCTCCCGGAACCAATTCCCGTGCAGGTATTTGGGCCCATTGTCCTTCTCTAAGTACCCTGGCATTAAGGGCCATTTTCTGCTTAAGGAGTTCAATGGCATTGTCAGCCTTATGTTCCTGCCAGAACCCCACGACACCATTTAAGATAAGGAGCAAGGAGATTATTATAAAGTCTTCCCATCGCTGGATGACACCTGAAATTGCAGCTGCCACTTCAATCATCCAGGGAATTGGACCCCAAAAATAACTTAAAAATTTTATAAGCGGGTTGACCTTCTTTTCGGAAATTTCATTATAACCATACTGCTTAATCCGGTTTTCAGCTTCCGATGAAGAAAGTCCTTTATTACTTGAATTAAGGTTTTTCAGGACCTCACCCGCAGGCGAATCCTTGATTTCATCGATTTTGAGATTTACATTTTCTGCCATAAATATCCCCAACCCTTTATTATTCCAATCAAAATTGCCCAAAATATTGGTGATATCAGAAAGGCACCAAATTACATCTGTTTAGAACTATGCAGTTGAATTGGAAAATCAATGGCATAGGCCTATAAATATTTAAAATGCAAATTTAAATTATAGTGCTTATTGTAATTAATTTTGTACCTATTGTAATTAATTTTGTACCCCAGGTGAGTAAGTCCTTAAATTATTGAATATTACTTCAGGCTTGTTTCTCTCATAACTTTCTTCTTTCAAACTTATCTTATTATTAACTTCAGTTTTAAGAACAGACTTTTGAGCAAGTTTCAAAAATCAGGTTCATTTTTTGAAATTGTATACCTGTAGTATACATGATGATCAAATTCCCATTATAATATAGAAGCGAACAAAATAAAAGTTTATGACATAATTTTATTATTGTCTAAGAAATACTAGGCTTTATTTATATTGGGAAATCTTACTAATGAACCTTAAATTTCAGGGATCTAAAAAATGGTTTGAAATTACAAAGCAGATTAATATGGCTTATGCTTTAAAAAACCTTTAATGAGGTTATCTTTTAATAAATACATTTTGTTTTTGCTTAAAATCGATTTAATTCCTAAAAATGCTGTAAAATTTATTGAAGAGGACGTAAAATCCTCTTCTGGTAAATATTTGTAAAACCTCCGCTTATCCCTATAAAGAAGATTACAAACATAGACTGCTTTCGAGATACCAAACTTTTTAGATTTCCATTTCATCAAGTAAATTCCTGCACAATACGACATATTTTCCTTTTGAAAAATCAGCTTTAGCGCTCTAGTCTCTCATAGAATTTCACTTTCAGAAAATCGATAAAAACAAAAGCTGCAAGTGCATAGGCCCAGTCAAAAATCGCCAGACCCCATCCTATGGGAGTTATATAAATTCCATATACTACAAAGAGGGTTGCTATCACTTTTGTAATCACCACAGCCCATAAAAGAAGTTTTCCTGGAGGAGGTGACCAGAAGTGTCCCCTATTTCGAGAAAGGAATATGGTCAGGTTCCCGGCTGCTACGAGTTTCAGGAAAATAAAAGACTGTAGTACATTAAAAGTGAGGTGAAAAAAATAAATTCCTATATAAATGGTAGAGAACGAAAAAAATACACCTATAACTCCCAGAAATGTGGCCACCTTCACAACTTCGCGCATATTCCATTCTTCTGGTTTCTGGGAATATTTCACTTTGTCATATGCAATAGTCATTATAGGAACATCGTTGAAAATGGCAAGCAAAACGATCATGATGGCGGTTATGGGATAAAAATCTAGCACAAGTATTGAAGTGGCAATAAAAAAAAGTACCCGGATAGTTTCGGCAATTCGATAGATAGCATAGCTCTTCATCCTCTGAAATATCATGCGGCTTTGTTGAATTGCATTAATAATTATCGAAAGACCTGGACTTGTAAATACGATGTCTGCAGCCGATTTTGCAGCGTCCGTAGCCCCTGCAACAGCAATTCCTGCATCAGCCAATTTCAGGGCAGGGACGTCATTAACTCCATCACCTGTCATGCCAACAATATGTTCTTTTTTCTGAAGGAGTTCAACGATCTTGTATTTGTGTTCAGGAAAAACCTGGGCAAACCCATCTGCTTTTTCTACAACTTTCTGGGCTTCGGAATCGGATTTTTCTTTAAAATCATCTGCTGTAATTATATTCGTGCCCAGACCTACCTGGCTTGCTATCTCTTTGGCGATGGCAACGTGGTCTCCAGTTACCATTTTCACATCTACGTTAAGGGAGTTTGCTGTCTTTATTGTCTCAGCGGAATCTTCATGCGGTGGGTCATAAAGTCCAAAGAGCCCTACAAACCTGTATTTTCTTTCCTCTTCTGCACACACCCCCAGGGCACGATATCCTTTTGAAGCCATAGAATTTACTTTTTCTTCTACTTTCTGCCTTATTTCTTCTTTATTGCTTGACATGCCCAGAATAACCTGGGGTGCGCCTTTGGCAACTTTAAACTCTCCTTCTGACCCTTTTACCGTAGCCTCAGTGTGCTTTATGACAGGGTCAAATGGCGTGAATTTCTTGACTGTATAAGTTTTTATTTTGTCTTCAAGGGATTCGGTGTCTTTTGCCTTCTGGAGAATTGCATTGTCAATAGGGTCATTGTCCTCTTCCCTTGAAGCCAGAGATCCATAGATCAGAAGGTCGTTTTCTTTAAAGTCTCCGAAAGGCACCAACTCGGATAATTTTAGCTTGTTCTGGGTAATTGTACCGGTTTTATCCGAACATAGAATGTCCATTCCTGCCATTTCTTCTATGGAGACCAGTTTGCTGACGATAGCTCCTTTACCTGCCAGTTGAGTGGCTCCCACAGCCATTGAAACGGACATTACGGCAGGAAGAGCTGCAGGAATTGCAGCGACTATCAGCACAAGCGCAAACTGGAGAGTCTCCAGAAAAGGGGTATGCCTGAAAAGCTCTTCTACAATTAATACAATCGCAACAACGCAGCCTGCAGTGATGATCAGGTAGTTTCCGATTTTGAGGACAGCTTTTTGAAAGTGGCTTCTGCTCTTAATCCCGGCCACCAGTTTTGTTGTCTCTCCAAAATAGGTATTCATGCCCGTAGCCACAACCAGAGCATTCATTTCACCTTTCTGGATCACGGATCCTGAATAGGCAATGCCATCAGATTTTTTCTCTACAGGCAGGGATTCTCCCGTAAGGGCTGATTCGTCTACCTGCAGATATTCCCCTTCAAGGAGCTTAAGGTCAGCAGGTACAACATCCCCTGAACGTATGCGTACAATGTCTCCCGGAACCAATTCCCTTGCAGGTATTTGGGCCCATTGTCCTTCTCTAAGTACCCTGGCATTAAGGGCCATTTTCTGCTTAAGGAGCTCAATGGCATTGTCAGCCTTATGTTCTTGCCAGAATCCCACAACCGCGTTTAAGATGAGGAGCAAGGAGATTATCACAAAGTCTTCCCATCGATGAATGACACCTGAAATTGCAGCTGCCGCTTCGATCATCCAGGGAATTGGACCCCAAAAGTAACTGAAAAATTTTATAAGCGGGTTGATTTTCTTTTCGGAAATTTCATTATAACCATACTGCTTAATCCGGTTTTCAGCTTCCGATGAAGAAAGTCCCTTATTACTTGAATTAAGGTTTTTCAGGACTTCATCCGCAGGCGAATCCTTGATTTCATCGATTTTGAGCTTTACATTTTCCCCTATAAATAGACCCCCAATCCGTACTCTCCCAACATAAAATGCAAAAAATTCAGGCTCATTTTTCCTATAGATCTCTTCTTTGAACCTGTTATTTTTCGCAGTTGTAAATCTATATCATGAACCCGATCAAATTCCCATTTATAACATAGAAGCAGACAAAATAAAAATATATGACATAATTTATAATTTATTATTGACCCGGAAACTTGGGACCATACCTATTCTGGCAATTTTTGGCGTTGAACCCAGTATCTCCGAATGATATATGGATTTTACATGCAGCAAGCCAATGCTAATGAAAAAAATAGAGTTGTTTCTATATTCTGTTTTTTCAAACAATTTTCAATATTTTTTCAGACTGCTTTCAATATTTTTCAAACTATCTACAATATTTTTCAAACTATTTGCCGTATTATTCAGGGCATTGCATCCCGGGACATCCATGGATATACTGCATAACATCGCTCATTTTTGCACTGGCCATTGCTACAGACATATCTGCGCTTCCATAATAAATACGGAGTTCATCGCCCGCAAGGATCCATCCACACGGGAAAACAACATCATTAACATCTCCAGTCCGCTCATACATTTCACGAGGCCCGAAAACCCAGCCTTCTGACCTATGGAGTACTTTTGTAGGATCTTCAAGGTCAAGAAGAGCAAGTCCGAGACGATAACTCTTTTTAGATGTTGTCTGACGTACCCCATAATACAGAATTAACCATCCATCAGATGTTTTCATTGGCGGAGGGGCTAGTCCAATTTTACGGGCATCCCACCATCCTCCTTCTCGAGCGTATAGAAGAACTTTATGTTCTCCCCAGTATTTCATATCAGGCGAAAAAGATATCCAGAGATTTGCCTTTGCACCCGCAATGTTAGATACGGGCCTGTGTAACATTGCCCATCTGCCATTAAGTCTTGTAGGAAAAATAGCAGCATCTTTATTTTCAGGCGGCATTATAGGCCCTACTCTCTCAAAATTAGTGAAGTTTTCTGTATAGGCAAGCGACGTTAATGGACCAGAATCCGAAAAAGCCGTATAAGCTATAGCCCATTTTCCCATCTCAT
Organism: Methanosarcina barkeri str. Wiesmoor; assembly: GCF_000969985.1. Lineage (GTDB taxonomy): Archaea > Halobacteriota > Methanosarcinia > Methanosarcinales > Methanosarcinaceae > Methanosarcina > Methanosarcina barkeri_B. The sequence continues at coordinate 2,500,657 of NZ_CP009526.1, forward strand.
CAATGTAAGTTATACGTGGGTCTTCAATACCATATACCTCTTCAGAATAGTATGTTGGATCCGAGGTAAAGGTTGGTTTGGGGTCAATTTCCCAACCGTCAATTCCATTCTTACTTCTAGCTACTGTAAGATGGGAAAAACCTCTGTGGTCTTCAGCCCGTACCAGTAGTATAGTTGTATTGTCAACCATAACCGCTGCAGGGTTAAATACCGAGCTGACTTTATAAGGCCAATAATCAGCTGTAAGTATCGGATTCTTCTTATATCTTACAAATAATTCTCCTTCATCTTTCCAGATCATATTATTCCCCATTCCTCCCGATTTAGAGCCTATTCTAAAATGTGTGGCGAATTACAGATTACAATTAGCCATATACACAAATTGAATAGTGCTAGATATATGATGATGCTAGATATTATAAACCAATTCTAAATTAAAACACGCTCTTAACGACTTAGGATAAGCTCTGAGTTTTAGAATAAGCATTAGAGAGGTAAAAGAAGTAGTCTTATTATCAAAGAAGGCTGGAAGACTTATTCCTCGCCACTTTCCAATGAAAGCCTGAAAGTGATAGGTGGAGAATGAGAGCCGTCAACTTCCCAACTTTCTACCGCTATAGTTTCTGTAAATCTTAATATGGTTTCATTAAAATTAATCAATGGTTGTCATCATCAAAAAATTGCAATATTAGTGGATACAAACATCCAAATCTTACTGAAAATATAAAGTAATGGCTTTGTCCCGAATGTAATGCTTTGCACTCCCGTGATGTAAATACCGCTATTAATATCAAAAAACTTGCACTCATTGAACGCGAGGAAGGACTTGTGGACTTGTTGACAGAAGTCAGGGGAATGAAGCAAGAAGTTGTTTATCCCTCAAAAACTTGAGCCGTCAGGTGAGAGTTTTAGGGCAAGGTAGTTCATTCAGCAATCTCAGTAACAATCATTTCATTGCCGAAAATTACGAAAGTATTTTGATGTTTCAAAATATATTTTGATGTTTCAAATATCTTTTGATATCTTTAGATATATTTTGATATTTGGAACTGTATCTTGATATTTCAAAATATTTTTTGATTTTCCTAAATCTGTTATTCTTGTTCAGATTCGTGCTCCTGTATATAAGGCACCGAGAACTTTGATTCGACGGAGTCTCTATGAAAGTTGTTATATGCGCAGAAAGGAATTATTCTACCGTCTGGTAAGGCATAATGTACTCCGCATTTTTTGACTCTTTCGAGATCTATATTGTATAAATCCTGAAAATGCATTGTTCCGAGGAATAGTGTATTTCTGTGAAAACGTGATGTATTTTCCATGTCACCTTTTTTAAGGACACCGAGGATCATCTGGACTACATTTATCGACTTTGGTCCTTTCTTCTCGTCAATATACCTTGGCACTTGCTTGATGATCTTTGCAAGGGTTAGAACTCTGCTAATTTTTCCATTCATCTCAGAAGTTGCTTCCTTCAGGAATTCAACAAAACCTTCTACGTCAAGAAAATTTGTAATTGGGATAAAGTGACCTTCTTCAAAGAAAACATAAGTTCCAGCACCGCAATGTTGGTGAACTGTCAACTCCGGAATAGGAACTTTTCTCATAGCTGACAGAAAACGGCTCATAGGAACCACAAAGGATACCGGATACCAGGCATTACGGGGAATCTCTCCATTAGTCTGTTCTTCCGCAAGCTTTATGACATCAGGTATGGTGATTCTCCTCTGTTCTCTTTGAGACTGATCTATTCTTCCTGTAAACGCAATCGGCTGGAAGTTCACTCCTTTTATAATATCAAGATTTTCGGCTGCATAACGGATGATCCCTCCTACTTGAGAATCATTTACACCTTTTGCAAGAGTTGGGACAAGTACAATACTTTCAGGCCCGAAACGTCTACAATTTTCAATAGCTTTTTTCTTCGAAGGCAGAGCGTTAAAGCCCCGAGTTTCGAAATAAGGCTCTGGAGTGATCCCGTCAAAAGCCAGGTAAATAGTACGCAATGTAGCGTCTCTTAACCTTTTGCAGTATTCAGGGCTATTAGCAAGGCGAACCCCGTTGCTTGCAAGCTGGATATGTGCAAACCCAAGCTCCTGGGCCAGTTCAATAATCTCTGGAAGGTCATCTCTTACTGTTGGCTCTCCACCTGAAAACTGAATTGCAGAGCAGGGAACAGGTTTCTCGTTTCTGAGTGTTTCCATCATCTTTCGGATTTCTTCGAAGCTTGGTTCGAAAACGAAGCCTTTTACTTTTGCATTTGCAAAACATACAGGGCATCTAAGGTTGCATCTATTAGTAACATCTATGTTTGCAAGCAAAGTTCCAGATTCATGATGCTGGCAGATCCCGCAACCAAAAGGGCAGTTTAAGGGACTGTAACTCTGGAAGTTTGAAACCCCTGCTCCTGTATATGAATACTTTTCGAACTTCTTGTAGAGTTCAGCATCTGACCAGTAGACATCCCTGAAACTCCCATGATCAGGACATTCTTTTTCCATTATTATTTTCTCATTTTCCTCAAAGATCGAAGCTTCAATTACTCTTTTGCATTCTGGGCAAATAGATTTTGTTAGTCTCATGCTTTCACCCTAACTCGAGTAACTATACATGACAGCAAGATGTAGCTTTTAGATCATACATTCAGATTTTGGGAAACTTTTTTTGAATTTTTCCATAGCCTTATTTACATAAGATTTTTAGTTTTGTCTGAGTTTTCTTAGTAACTATTGAATAAAAGTTAACCAGAGTCAAAGCTCAAAGTTTTGCAGGACGAGATTTCGGATCATAAAAGGAACATAATGGTGATAATTCAATTTACAAACAGTTCTTAAGCGCTTTTTCGTCTATCATTTTGCTAAAGTAGCCTTTCTACCATTACGTAAAACTATTTATTTCGTCCACTATCTCGAAAAATTGTTTTTCTTTCCCCCATTTATAAAATAAAGCTTTAATATTATTTAAATTCATTGAATAAATGTTATATCTAATGCTAAATGTAAAAGAGTCTCTTCTAGACTTTAAATAAAGAATCTTTTATAGCCATTAAACTATTTCTTTAAAAGAGATCTCATACTTATAGCCACTGTATATATAATGCAATGTATCTACACATATATATTTGATTTATTTATATTACTTTAGTTATGAGTTTAGAGATGTTTACTGCTTCTGATATTGCCACAGCTATATGTCATTCCTGTGACAAAAATGAGAAGTTAATACTTCAAGCATTATTGTTGGTTAAAAATGATTTGAGTCCAGCTAAAGTTGCTGAAGATTTTTCAGTTCATTGTTCAACAGTTCATTGTTGGATGAAAAGAGCTGAAGAAGAAGGTTTGTCTAGCCTTAAATGTAAACCTGGTAGAGGAGTAAAGTCCTATTTAACTGCAGAGCAACTTTCTGAATTAAGGAAAGCACTCTCAAAACCTATCTCAATAGACGATGGTTTTTCTCGCGGTTGGAAAACTGGAGACACGCAAAACTGGGTTACAGATGTGCAGGATATGGATGAACCATATGGATGAATCAAAACTTGAGAAGTTGGCAAAGAAGTCATGGAAAATTGAGGAATATCACAGAGGAATAAAGCAATTCTGTGGTGTCGAAAAATTTCAGGCAAGAAAGGAAGAGTCACAAAGAGCACATATAATGTTCTCATTAAGAGCTTTTCTTAGACTGGAATTATAAAGAGAGCTAATCCCAAAACTCAAAATTGCTTCTCTGAATCCTGTATTCCAAACAATCAATCAAGTTTCTGATCATGAAAACAATCCTGAAAATTCTTGATGATTAAGAACGAAATGGCTTCTGGGATAGGCTCAGAATCAAAAGTGGAATATCCTGGTTTGAAAATACTATGAAAATTGAACGAGTGGCAGTGACGGAATATTTGAGGAATCCTCAATACATGTTAAATTAATTCGGATATTTTTAGAGTTAGTAAAAAAGATCTGTGAGACACCAACTGCGTAACTCCTAAATGTATCATAATTAAGTTGCCATGAAACTAGCTCTTGACAGAAGAAATGTTGAGGTCCTTTATACACTCTCGGCGTATTTTATGAAACACCCACTGAACAATATCCCGATAATGAAGTATATCGTATGACTGAAGAATTCATTGCCGGTAACCTGTTGTAATTAAGGTATAATTTGCAGAAGAACCTTAGAAGAACCTGACTATAAAATTAAGTTTAAAAATTTGGTTTCCCTGAAAGTTTTCAGGGAAATTCGAGGCCTTGAGGGATCCAGATAAATTGATTCGGAGATATATTTGGAGATATATTTAGAGATACATTTAGACTTTGAGGACGCAGTTACTTTGACGATATCTCTTCCACCTCTTTAGCTCCGGCCTCGAGTTCCTTTTTCTGTTGAGAGTCAAACTTAAGTAAAAGAGCCTGAAACTCTCCTATGTGCGTTTTTTCTTCTTTTGCCACATCCATAAGCACGGCTTTTATATTCGCATCTTTTGTTAAGTTTGCCATCTGTTCGTAAAGGTTTACAGCATCAAGCTCGGCGACAATTGCAGCTCTGAGAACCTCTTTATCAATGTCTTCTTCAGATATGCTTTTAAGATCTATAGGTATTTTGGATAACAACTTGTTATTCCCCCTGTTTACGTATATGCAAGTATAAAAATAAATACATTTACCAGATTACGATTACCATATAATGGAATTGGATCAGCTGTAGCTGATCCTGTAGATTGCATTATTTTTGTCATCCGAAACAAGCAGTGCCCCATCAGGCATCACAAGAACATCCACAGGCCTTCCCCAGGCCGCAAGTCCCTGAAGCCAGCCATTAGCAAAAGGTTCGTAACTTACAGGCTTTCCGTTCTCCAGCCTGACAAGAGAAACCCGGTATCCAATTGGAATTTTTCTGTTCCAGGAGCCGTGTTCTGCAATGAAGATCTGGTTTCTGTACTCTTCAGGAAACATTGTACCTGTGTAAAAAGTCATTCCAAGGGCAGCCACATGAGGCCCCAGCTTCATTTCAGGAGGTGTGAATTCTGAGCAGTTCCTGAGTTTCCCGTATTCAGGATCTGGAATATCTCCACCGTGGCAATAAGGAAAACCGAAATGCATTCCCTTTACAGGCGCCCTATTAAGTTCATCCGGAGGCTCATCATCTCCAAGCCAGTCCCTTCCGTTGTCAGTAAACCATAATTCTCCGGTCCTGGGATTCCAGTCAAACCCGACACTGTTCCTGACACCCTTTGCAAAAATCTCAAGCTGGCTTCCATCAGGTTCCATTCTCATGATTGTTCCGTACCTTTCGTCCTCTCCCTCCTTATTACAAACATTGCACGGCATTCCTACAGGCACATACAGCTTTCCGTCAGGCCCGAATTTGATATATTTCCAGCCGTGTGAGCGATCGGACGGGAAATTATCGTTCACTACAATAGGTTCAGGCGGATTTTCAAGCCTTGCTTCGATGTCATCATAGCGGATCACCCTGGAGACCTCAGCGACATATAGCGAACCGTTCCTGAACGCCACCCCGTTTGGCATGTCTAGGCCCTCAGCAAGCACAAGAACCTCGTCGGCTTTACTATCATTGTTCCGGTCAAGAACTGCATAAACTTTCCCTGTATCCCGGCTTCCGACAAAGATAGTGCCATTAGGGCTAAGCGCCATTGACCTTGCACCCTCAATATTCTCAGCATAATAATCAATGGAAAAACCGGGTGGAAGCTCGATACAGTTAAGTCCTGTCCCGTTATCTCCGCAATCATTAAGTGGTATGGTTCTGAGAACCGCATAAGCTACAAAGATAAGTGCAATGATTGCAAAAAAACCAAGTATTACTCTTGTTCCCTTCATTTCCCCACCATTTTTTGAGATTCTATCATTTCCCTACTATTTTTTGAGATTCTATCATTTCCCTACTATTTTTTGAGATTCTATTATTTCCCTACTATTTTTTGAGATTCTATCATATGAGAATTTCTGCAATCTCAAAAAGTTCAATTTCAGTCTCAGGTCTAGAATACCCTTGCCCTTTCCAGCGGATAATTCCCTTCGGGTCTAGCAAAAAGACATAGGCAAGGTTTGTATCATCCATTCCAAGAGTTTTCTGATAGCCGGAGTAATCTCCATAAAAAGTAACTACGTTGCCATGTTTTTCTACTGGAATCCCACTTCTCATACCTGAGTCGATTGCCCAGGAGACGATCTTCCAGGCTTTGTTTATCATCGGAATTTCATAGACTGCAAACCTGCTGTCTTTTCCAAATTTCCTTTCAAAAGGCCGAGTCCAAGAATCAATCATATCCTGGGCACTACGCACAAAAGCAATACAGATGAGTATCACCCTTCCCTCCAAAGCCCCTGGAAAAGTTACGACGTTACCTGCAAGTGATTTTGATGTGATTTCCGGAAAAGGCTGTCCGATAATATTTTTTTCAGTTTTTTCAGGATAAGCATCCCTTTGATTAATTGCCTCGTTCTTCGAAGATTCAACTTCTTCTGAAATAATCTGCTCTAAATTCTCCTGATCTTTTTTAATTAAGCTCCCCCCGTTTGAAATTAGGGAATAAAGATGAAAAGACATACAAATTACACAAGTTTATCATATGTGGTGACATAATGAAGACGTGGGAGGTTCTGAACATGTGGGAGGTTCAAAGGAATTGTTGTCCATATAAAACCAGACCCGAAAGTGTAGTTGTAGATAGGAAAATACAATCGGAATCGGACAACAGGAAATTATATTTATGCGTTAAATGAATATTGTAATTTTGCAAATAAAAAACCTCCTCAACTGATAAAAGAAGCCATAGAAGATATCAAAGCGGGCAGACTAATGAATGAACGTCGAATTCTTTAAGAATTCCTAAGATACGTAGCGTTTTTAAAGAAGGTAAAAATCGTACCGAACACAAAGAGCCTAAAAATTGCAGGTATCGCATCTTTTTTCAAGAATTTTTACACCGATGTTTCCACATCGAGAATCAACATACCAATAGAACCGCTAGTCAAAAATCAAATTTAGAAAACAAGACGATTCAAAAGCTTAAGAGCGAAGTTTGACAACTCAGATAAATCCATGGACGAGAGAACATCCATGGAATAAGAGATTATGGATATTATAGCAGGCGAAATGAACGTTTTGAACCGGGTGACGGTTTTGAAGATAAGTATCATTGGCATTTTCAAGGACTGAAAAACGATACTGCATACAAAAAAAATCTTATGAATATGAAAAAACGATTATATTAGACGTTTTCATAGAAAACGAATTTCACGATGAATTGAAAAAATATGAAAACAATAGAAAAATGGAATGAAAACAGGCATATAAGGACTCTTTATAGGTTGCTTAACAAGATTTAACAGTTGAAGAAGCGACTAAAACAGAAAGAGTTATATGTTTGCGTGGACATATCGGTATTGTGGGCCGACCCAAAGTATCAAGACCAAACAAAACCAAACAAAAAATCCTGTGAACTGTCTAGCCGATTTCGAATCCTATTTATTAGGAAGCCATAATTCGCATCGGCCAGCCCACTTTTTTCTATTTTTACGATTTCGTTTTAAGCGAAATTTGACGAATAACAAATTGAAATAATATTGAAAGTGTTTTAACGGAGTGTGGTTAGAGTATAGTAAAAGTAATACCAGTAGCTGATTCGACCCACCCAAAAAACACACCCGAGCAGCCAATTGTGAAATTCTCAACTTGAGAGGATATTCACAATTGATTGACACTATTTTTTGAATTTTCCGGTTATGACTTGTTGGGTGAACTGTGACCCCCCACCCTTCACGGGAATTTTATTCAGAATATTGTTTTTCATGTAATGAACTATGTATTCACCAAATCAATTTTAGACTATATTTAATTCAAAAAAGATGAAATGTCGGATTATGAAAAGAGGTAACATAAAGAAAGAGAAAAAGGAGAAGAAAAATCTTTAGAGAAATCTATGTTTGGTTTCTCTTCGTTATCTGAATCTTAGAGAAATCTATGTCTGGTTTTTTCTTCATTATCTGTATCATCCTGACCCCTTTGCAAAAATCTCAAGCTGGCTCCCATTGGGTTCCATTCTCATGATTGTTTCCGTACCGCTCGTCCTCTCCCTCTTTATTACAGACATTGCACGGCATTCCTACAGGCACATACAGCTTTCCGTCAGATCCGATTTTGATGTATTTCCAGCCGTGAGCACGGTCAGATGAGAAACTATCGTTCACCACAACAGGTTCAGGCGGATCAAGCCTTGCTTCGATGTCATCATAGCGGATCACCCTGGAGACCTCAGCGACATATAGAGCAGCGCTCATTGAAGTATCTGGAAGAGAACAGCACTCATATGAAATATCCGAGAAGAAAAAAACAAAATACAATTCCTGCACTCAAAACATATTGCTTATAATTATCCCGATTAGAAAGTTCAACTTCTCCTGCAAAAAATCTTACCCAATAGACTGCAATAGTAGGCCAGAGTAAAATAAAGACAGCACTAAAGAGCCATACTAGAGAAGTTGTCCGTAAATATGCCCCTATACTAGCGGCTAATGAGTCAAAGATATCATCAAACCCGCTTAATCCCGGAATATATGCGATGAAATTTCGGATCAAGAGCTCCACTATTGTTAAAAAATAAGCAAGTGGGAACAGTAAAAGGAGTACTACCCTACTTTTTGATTTGTTAGTATCATTCACCATCCATTTCCTAAACCATTTTGGAGGGTGGGAAACCTGTGACAGGAGCCAACGGACCATAGACACTTCATCATAAAGCCTGTCTAAAGCTTTTTCCGGAGCATCTGGAGAGACTGATGCTCCTGCCATAAATCTGTCTGCATTGAGTTCTGCACACCAGATTCCGGCAATAGGGGGAATAAAAGCATTAATTGTCCATAACAATAACCATAGTGTAGTAAACAGCAAAATAGGCAAATATAGAAGTAAATTTTTAAGCTCAAATACGATTATTGAAACTAAAAAATTCAGAATGTGAATAATAGCCTCCTTCGAGGACATTCCAGCATCTATCATTACATCTAAAAAAGTAAATTCTTGATAAACACTGTCATAGAAAGAAGTAATTCCCTGAGTAGTCAGAACCAGAACAGTAGGGACTAAGAAAAAAAGTACAGCAATGGTCAAGCAATTCTTAAGAACCCATTCAAAAGCGCTTCCTGCGCCTATAACTAAAGCATCTCCATTTCGATAGTGACCAATTTCATGTAATAGAACAGATTCTGCAGCTTTTCGGTCTAATTTCCATAGCCTCAAAAAACCTGCGAATATAGCTATGGATGCCTTACGGTATCCTGAAGCGTATAAAAAAGCATTCTGGTCAAAACGGTTAAAATTGACTTTAATCTGTAAGTTTTGGGCATGGATTTTCAGAAAATCTTCAATTTCAGAGGTCACTTGCTTTACACTTTTAAGCTTGTCTGGAGAAACAGAGTCGATCTTAACAAGGTCGAATTTCTTTTCCAACCATCTCGCGCGAATCTGAGGGAAAGATATAGTAATAATTCCAAAAAACAAAGCTAATGAAGGCAGAAGTTCCGGGATATTTGCAAGTGGCAGCGGCCCAAGAAAAGAAAACAGATCCCTGGAATACCATTTCCAATACTTTACCTGGATAGGAAAAGTAAACAGGTAGAAAACTAACCAAAACCATAACCAGGATGGCAGTGTACAGTTCTTTTGTAAGGTTTCTTTCTTCATTTAAGACTTCGCCTTCTCAGGCTTTGATAATATATTTACGAAAAGAATCGAACTTGAAGGATTGTCAAGCAATCTCATTAAGGTGCGATATGCAATTACTTCTGATTCTTTTTTAGGAAGTCCTGATTTACATATTTCGTCTGTAAATGTTTCCAGTAAAGTCTTTAAACCTGCACAGAATTCCTCAGGTAAAGCTTCCGTTCTGGACTGATTCAAAGATACTGTTTCCTTCTTATTTTTTATTTCATTTAGTATACTCTGTATGTCCTTTATAGCGGATACAGGGGAGAGAATTTGAGTAAGTAACTGAGAGGAATTTGCTATACTTTGCAGAATAAGGGGAAACACAGTCATAATCTCTGTGATTCCAAAGCCTCCAAGCACGCACTCCTTCTTCTGGGAGAAAAGGCTTTCTCGTTCCTTTCCACCACTGATGAAAGCTTCTGTCATTAGCGGAGCAAAATCCAGTTCATCTGGAGCCGCAACCTCTGCAATTTTTATGGCCCAGGTTTCAATTATATCCGGATTCATGTTTCTTATCCTACATAGCTATACATTTTAAAAAAATATAACTTTATTTCTTTCCAGCTTTTTACTTAAGTTAAGTCTCTAAGTTAAGTCCGGACTCACTTAGATTAGATTGAATATATAAACAAATATTCGGGGATAAATACGAATTTTTAAGAAATTATAAGAATCTGAGGGTTGATATAACTTTTCTAAAACTTTATTTCCAGTGGTATCTGTTGTTAGCAGCATGAATTGATACTAGCGCTTCGATTCCAAAATCGATTCCTTATTTCCTGGAAAAGTCCATGATCATTGGATCTATTCAAAATTCAATTTTTATGGACCTACTTAGGAATCGCAGTTAGTATCGCAGCAATCCTCAAGGATTCCCCGATCACAAATACTTGCAATCGATTTTATACGACATTTTATCGTTGACATGACACCAATGATATAATCCACAAACTGTTGTTAAGTTGGTATTAAAATCTCAGATTTTCACATTTGATTACAAATTTCTATCTTATATAGTCCTGTATATCTTAATTTATCCTGAACAAATTATTGTTTAGAAGGGTTTATGCTTCTTGAAAACATATTATAACCAATGTAAATAATATTTTGGGATTTAAAATAAATTAATTTGAAAAAACTGCTTGCTTATTGGTGGTTTTAAATGAAGGCTACAGTATGTAACATAAAAATCGGTATTAAAGTTGTTCTATTCTTTTTTGCTCTGTTCCTGGCTTTAGGGTCTACTACCGCTGCTACCTTGACTGTAAGCAACAGCGAGGAAGCTGACTATACATCAATACAGAAGGCTATTGACTCTGCTTCCGAAGGGGATACTATCCTGGTTTCTTCAGGTACTTATATTGAAAATCTTGTTATCACAAAATCTTTAATCCTTAAATCGGTTTCCGGAATTCCTGAATATACCATTATTGAATCTTCCAACCCGAAAGATCATGTTTTTAATGTAACTGCAGATTCTGTAAATATAAGTGGTTTCACTATAACTGGTTCGAGTTCTCCATATGCCGGCATATCATTTTATGGCTGCGATAACTCGACAGCTACTGATAATAAACTCCTGAATAATAATGAAGGAATCTGGCTGGACTCGGCCAGCGGATGCAGAATTCACAACAATATTGCAAACTCTAATAAAGATTCAGGCATCTTTCTCTATGATTCAAAAGATAACATCATAGAAAATAATACCTTAAATTTAAATGAATTCTCTGGAATTAGTCTGAACAATTGTAGCAAAAATATTTTAAAAAACAACCGTGCAACTCAAAACAAAATTGACGGAATCTTTCTTGTAAATTCAAGTAGTAACCTTCTTCTCAATAACAGCGTAAATTCAAGTGAATTTTCAGGAATTACTCTCAGTGAGTCAAATTATAACGAAATGAAAAATAATTCTGTTTATTCGAATTGGAACTGCGGATTCTCACTTGTAAATTCTAGCAACAACATACTTACTGGCAATGATGCAGAAAAAAACAATTTTGGCGTCTTTCTGAAAAATTCAACCAATAATACCGTCGAAGGCAATGAAATATCAGAAAACTCCGAGGGAGTTTGCTTACAGAGTGCCTCTGGCAATAAACTCTACTCCAACAAGATAAATTTTAACGAATGGTATGGTATTGATACATGTGAATGCAAAGATAATAATACCTACAGTAAGAACCAGATCAAAAATAATTACATTGGGTTCTATATTGACAAATCCAATGATAATATAACAGAAGACAATTTACTGGAAGGCAATGAAAAAGACATTGCGAAATCTCGTCCTACTAAACCTGTACTAACGCTACTTATCATTGGTGTTACTCTTATCTTTGTTATTATCATTGTTTTTGTTTTTTTAAAGCATAGAAATTCAAAATGAATACTCGAATTTAGAAGAGCATGGAGCGAGGAAATGTGAAGAGAATAATTCTAACCTTCATTTCATAAACGAAAAATAGTATACGAAGCTTATCTCTTTGCAATCCTTCTCCTTACGTTTTATATTCCTACTTCATAAAACAGGCTTGAAGTCCTTGATAAATCAGAAGGCACTGATACAATTTTAAAGCATCTTTTTGATAATGTTTATGGGAATATTTTAGCGATTTATGTTACTGAATCTATCTTCCAAGGTTTGAACAAATTAATACTTTCACTCTACTTCCTCAAACCTTTTTTATATTTTTTCCAATCTGAGAGTAATGCCTATCTCCAGTTCGAAAATAAATCCTCCTGAAAGGCGAATTACCTTCCACGCAGATACGGACAGTTTCTTTGCATCAGTTGAGGTAAGGGAAAGGCCGGAACTGAAAGGGCTGCCTGTAGTTGTGGGCTCTGACCCGAAAGGAGGTTCAGGAAGGGGAGTTGTAAGCACTTGCTCGTACGAAGCGCGGAAATACGGTATTCACTCGGCAATGCCCATCTCACAGGCTTACAAACTCTGTCCTGATGCGGTTTTTTTGCCTGTAAACATGAAACTCTACGCGGGCGTTTCGACAAAAATAATGGAACTTTTGAAGGGATTTGCAGACAGGTTTCAGCAGGTCAGCGTGGATGAAGCCTATCTTGTACCAGGACCCGAAATCACGAATTTTGAAGAAGCTGCCCTTTATGCCCTCAGTATCAAGGATAAAGTAAAGGAACAGGAAGGAATTACCTGTTCAGTTGGAATCGGGCCAAACAAATTAATCGCAAAAGTCGCGTCTGGTTTCCAGAAGCCTGATGGGCTTACCGTCGTCAGTCCTGAAGATGTAAGGAAATTTCTATTTCCGCTGCCGGTTTCAAAAATTCCAGGAATAGGGGACAAAACGGCTGAGACGCTGAAATCAATGGGCTTAAACAGAGTAGAAGAACTTGCAAACTTTGATGTACAGTTGCTTTCTGGAAAGTTCGGTAAAATGGGGTTCCGCATGAAGCAACTGGCAAACGGGCTTGATTTTGGGGAGGTTCGGGAAAAAGAAAGTGTAAAATCAATTAGCAGGCATGGAACCTTTGCTGAAGACACCAGTGACCCTGTAAAAATCACCGGGTCTCTTGACCTGCTTGCTGAAAGTGTGCATAGTTCTCTCCTCAAAAACAAGCTTCTTTTCAAAACCGTAGTCCTCACCGTGCGTTTCGAGGATTTCTCTACTTATACACGCTCAAAAACTATCTCAATCTGGACTTCGGACATCTTTGTGATCAAAAGAACAGCCATGCAGCTTCTCTCCGAATTCATAGGAAAGCAAAAACTCAGGCTAGTAGGCATAGAAGTCACCAAACTTCGCGAAAGGGATGAAAATCAAACCCTGATAACAGACTTTTAACACAACCCTTTTCAAAAAAAAGCTTGACTGCAACCCTTTTCAAATAAAGTTTGACCGCAACCCTTTTCAAAAAAGGCTTGACCGAAAATCCCAGCAACATTTGAATTTGAGGTCCTTATCCCCAAACCCTACCCGGCGTGATCAACCGGCGCAACGGTTGATTTGAAACAGTCATACTTATATTTTAATAATAGAAAGCTAATTAGGTTTGATGAAAAAAGCTGTAAAGATGGCTCTGGCCCTTCTCATAATTGCTGTTCTGACTGTGCTTATTACTTATGCTACACTTCCTTATTTAAATTATATTTTTGGGGCTTTGATCCTTTTTATTATATTTCGTCCTTTATACCATTTTCTCATAAGAAGACTAAAGATTCGGAAGCAATTCGCAGCCTTACTTATAATAATAATTTCTATCTTTGTTGTACTAGTTCCTCTTTACTTTCTTTTGAATACAATCATCGACGAAATCGAACAGCTTTTAGTTAATCAGGCATCCATTCTCGCGTCTATTGAGGCTGGAGGTCACTTTTTAACTGATTCTCTCCTAAGGCTGAATATTCCTATAAATATATTCCAGGCCAAAATTGAAGAAAAAGCAATGGAACTTGCTTCACAGGCCGTTAATTACACAAGTCTATTCATTGTGGAGTCAATCCAGAATCTAAGCCATCAGTCCATCGGGCTATTGATAATGTACTTTCTGCTTTACTACCTCTTTACTGAAGAAGATTCAGATTTTATGCGCCAGGTCTCTGTTGCAGTTCCTTTCAATGAAGAAAATACAGCCACTCTTCTGGATGAATTCCGAAAAATTGTTCGGACGACTCTTATCGCCAGCGGGGCAGTTGCTCTTGTCCAGGGTGGAATTCTGACTATAGTATTTGTTATCTTTAATATCCAGGGAGCTTTCCTCTGGGGCTTCATCGCAGCAATTCTATCCTTTTTACCTGTTGTCGGAGCGCCTTTTATTTGGGTTCCTGCAACTATTGTCCAGTTTTTCCAGAAGGACTATACTGCAGCGATCGCTATACTTGCAGCTGGGATTTTTATAAGTGTTATTGACAATTTCCTCAGGCCAATTATCCAGAAAAGAGTTGGAGAAATCCATCCATTTCTGTCCCTGCTTGGGGTTGTTATAGGAGTATCCCTTTTCGGACTGTTAGGAATCGTTATAGGTCCCCTCTTGCTTTCCTACTTTGTTCTGACCGTACAGATGTTTTCCAGAGAATACCTTTCTGGAAAGGAGTAAAATGTGAAGATTGAAATACTTGGGTAAAGGAGTAAAATGTGAAGATCGAAATACTTGGGTGTGAGTCTTTTGGGGCAAGATCCCTTGCCTGCGTTGTAAAGACGGACGATAGAACGATACTGATCGATCCCGGAGTCGCACTTGCACGCTTACGTTCAGGCCTTCTTCCTCACCCAATAGAGGTTGCAGCTGCTTTCAGGATAAGAGATAAAGTTCTTTCTGCATTTGAGCAGGCTACAGATGTCGTTATCAGCCATTTTCACGGTGACCACATGCCAATGAGGGCTGAAGATCCTTATCAGCTCCCAATGGAAGTTCTACCTTCACTTGGCGGGATAAATTTCTGGTGTAAAGGCCCAGAAAAAATTTCAGGCCTTTCTTCAAAGAGGAGGCGTGAACTTTCGGATTTTCTGGGTTTCTCTCTCCCGGCTTCGGAAGGCGTGAAGTCTGTCAATATGGAGTTTTCTTCTCCTGTCCCTCATGGAGCCAGGGAAAAAGGCTTCGGTACTGTAATGATGACCCGGATCTGCGAGGGAGATGAGGTTTTTGTCTATGGTTCTGACATCCAGCTTCTGGACAGAGAAACAGTCCTCAAAGTGCTCGCCTGGGAACCTACAATTGTTTTTGCCTCAGGTCCTCCTCTTTATCTTTCACACCGCGTCCCTGAAGCAGGAAAAGAGGCTTCAGAAAATGCCCTCCTTCTGGCCAGGCATGTGGATACCCTGATTCTGGACCATCATCTACTCAGGTCTTTTGAAGGATACAGCTGGTTAAAAGAATTGGCTGGAAAGGTTGAAAGCCGGGTACTCTGTGCTGCAGAATTTATGGGAAAGGCTCCGGACCTTCTTGAAGCTCAGAGAAAAAAACTTTATGAAAAAATGCCCGTACCTTCAGGCTGGCACGAAGCCTATTCAAAGGGTAAAGTAGGTTTTGAGG
The DNA here is from genome assembly GCF_000969985.1 of Methanosarcina barkeri str. Wiesmoor. Classification (GTDB taxonomy): domain Archaea; phylum Halobacteriota; class Methanosarcinia; order Methanosarcinales; family Methanosarcinaceae; genus Methanosarcina; species Methanosarcina barkeri_B. Next base: position 2,516,386 of record NZ_CP009526.1, read on the forward strand.
AATATCTCTGAAAGGCGGCTGGAAGGAATAGAAACACCGCTATTTCTCTGGAGCATGTTTCTCTGAATAGTTCTCTGGAGCATAGTTCTCTGGAGAATAGTTCTTTGGAACATATGGACTTACAGGTTGGTTTTAAAAATCCCGATTTTATTCGGTCAGGGGACACAGGTATAATTATTAATATTATGCATTGGATGCGATTGTCGATATTACGCATGGGTTTAATTGTCTATATTCTTAATTTGTTTGGAGCGCTGCTCATAGTAGTCGTATAGCTCTTTTCCCCAGGCCCGAGCTCCTGTCTCAAAACAGATCATATATTTTCGGTCAAAGACCGTGCTTTTCGGGAAAAGAGCCATTGCCATGAAATTATCCGCTACTACAATAGCAGGTATCCTTTCACAATCCTTGCAGACAAAAAGCTTAGCGTTTTCCTTTTTAAGGTATTGTTCAGTCTGTTCTCTGTAATCTTCAATCCATCTTTTCAGGATGGCCTCGTGAAGTACCAGCGATATGGGGATTCCTTTTTCGGCAATTTCCAGGTAAAAAGAAGGGAAAAGTGGGTGGAAATATGAAATTGCAACCTTTAGCTCTTTTGCCGTCCGGACATTTTGGACGTATTCCGGTATCATCTCAAACATATAGTCTACTTGAGGTTCGATTATAGTGCAGTGCCCAAGCTCGTTAATTCTTCGCAGGAGAAAAGGCGGAATCTCGTTCACTTCCCTTTCTGTCCAGTAATTTGTGTTCTCTTTGAGAATGGCAAGCGTGTCCACAAGAGGCTTCATCTTCTCAACCACAACTCTGCCTATCTCGCTCAGTTTATAGAGGTTTTTTTCCTGGACTACCAGGTGCTGCTCTTTGAGCTTTTTTACCTGGGGCTGGACTGAGGTTGCACTGGCATTAAGGGCTTTTTTAATTGTTTCAATATCCTTTGGCCCTTCAAGCAGAAGAAGTAGTACATTCTTTCTTTTTTCAGAGAGAAAAATCAGATTGAGTAGATTGTTTTCCATATTATGCACCTTGACCGGCTGCCTGCAGGCTTGTAAATATATAAAAATTTTATAAGCTTAGAGAAACTTTGCAATAAAGAAAGCTTTACACTAAAAACTGAAATATACTAATGTTTTCTATAAAACTTGAAAATTAATCGTTAATATATTTTTCTCTTTAATTTATAAGTGCAGTGCATTTTCATTAATTTTTTTCTCCGGTAAGTGCTTTTTTCCTGAGAAAACCTCAACTAAGAAACTCAATTTCAAAATGCATATTTGTTTAACAAATTATATATATACCGTTGTACGTCGTTGTACACCGTTGATTTTAATTTCTTAGTGAATTTTTCGGGATTGCCTTCCGTGAAAGTTTTTATCTTTTTTCTGATTATCATAATATTATTGGGACTATGCATAAAAACTTCAGTTAATATGATAAAGCAAACTCAAGAAACTAAAGTAGGTGGCTTAGATGTCGAATTTGAAAATGGAACTACTGAACCGGAAGTTAAAGCCATTCTTGAAAATTGCAACTTGAATGTGCATATACCGGATTATGATGTGGAAGACATAGTAGATAAATACTACATAAAAGTAGAAAAATACTACATAAAAGTAGAAAAATACTACATAAAAGTAGAAAACAATGAAAATATCGTTATAAGAGATAAATTTAAATCTGCTCCTGATAAAAAAAAGAAAAACTATTACATAATTTCTTTATCCGAACAAGCTATTGAGAATAAAAGCTTTCTTGAAATGCTGGATAAAAATAATCTTCAGATTAAAAAATTCGTCTGGTATGAACTTCATTTTGGGAATGAATCTATGAATTGGATTCCAGAGAGGGCTTAAATTTAAATAAAAAATGAGCTTGAAATGAATGAGACAGTTTTGAACGTATCCCTTAATTATATAGATGGGTAAAAATATGCAGAATTTTGTTTGAACTTTCTAGCGAGATACGATTCCATAATCTAGTGATTTTTCTTATTTTTGCTTCCTTAAACCTACAATTTTCTCTGCTAACTGCCTCAAAAAGTTGCAATGATCTTGAAAAACAGATTCTTTGGCATTTTTGCCAAAGAATCAGTATATTCATTTGATATTTTTTCAGAATTTTTCAACTAAATCGATATGCTCCACTACTTCCCAAAGTGAAATTATTTCTTTCAAAAAGTTTGTTTATTTCAAAGCTATCAGGTAATCCGCCACATTGAAGTAGTTGTTACTCATCACGCAGCTCATGAAATTTAAATTGCTGGTTACCCAGTTCAAAGATATTGATAACTTTCTTGATCTTTGAACCATCCTGCATGCAGAATTCTACGAAAAACTCGCGTTGCGGCGGATTGGATTTCATGAGATAATCAGCCAGTTGTACGGACTCTACACCCTGTTGTGACCTGATCCAGGCCTCGATTTCTTCAAGAGACCTAGCACTGTCAATTACCGAAGACAATTTTTTTTCAAAAACCTGAAAATCAGCAGTTAAGAGTGACATCTTGTACGCTTCTGTTCATTTGACGATACTGTTCATTTAGCGATACTCTTCATTTGACGACGTTGCTCATTTAGCGATATCTTCATTTGACAATATAAGCTAACACGACTATGGTTGCAGCTATAGAAATTGACGCCGGGCTGTGTAATTCTCCTGAGTGAAAGGTTGAACCCAGTGTCAATCTGACTTCAGGACTGAAAGCAAGAATCCTTATCATTTGCCTGTCAGAATAATCTGATAATCTGGCTGACACGTCAGCTGAGGTACTTTTCTTAACGCGGTATTGGTTGTTCACGGAGGAATGAAGGTTCAGGAATAAGCTGCTGAAATTCAGTAGTCCGTGTACAGTCCTCCCCTCGGCATCCGGTACTTGGACATACAAGGGACACATTGCAGGTGCCCTGCCTGACGAAATCGGTGTCACCCCGAACAAGAATGCCTTCAACCTCGTGAGTCTTGCTGTTAAAAACCGGTGATCCTGAGTTGCCTCCATAAGTATCCAGATTTGCTATAAAAAATGCATCTGGCTGGTTATCGCGAACTGAGGCTCCACCCGCAAATTTTGTAGGCAAGCCGCTAGGATGCCCTATCACATGCAAGGCTTGAGTCTCATTTATTTTTCCATTCCGCCTAATCCGGACAACATTGTGATTATTCACTGGTCGGTCGATGCGTACAAGTGCCCAATCCGGTCCATTTCCTATCTCCTGCCGACCTATGAGCTCTGCACCACGGTAGATTTCAGTATTGTTAATGGCAGTTTCCGCATTATCTGTATCGCGCATCCTGAATCCAAAAACGAAACAAATATTTGTTACGTTGCCAGTATTCACACAGTGTCCTGCCGTGGCGATAATGTCCGGTGCAACGAGAAACCCGGAACAGAAAGCTCCAGTTGGCTGGTTCCTGAAGCGCTCTCCAGGGCACAGGTTTTTAGCTGTCCCAAAATTATTGATTTGTAGCGAAGAGGTACCGTCCCCATTGTCAGTCACTTTTGAAGCTCGGAAAAGGGCGACTACACTGTCCGCGTCATTCCTATCCGGCCCAAATGGAAGATTGCATACGTCCACCCGGTCATCAACGCCATAAATTACTTTCTGTTTTTCTTTAAGAACTTTTGTCATAGTTGCGTCGTCAAATTCCTGAAGACTTTCACTCGGCTCTGCCAGTCCTGTAGGAGTAGTTTCTCTGGCCTTTGATTCACGGGCTCTTAACTCCTGCAACAGTTCATTAACAGGCATTTCTTTCAATTTCTGAATATTTTCCATATTAAATTTCCTCCTCTCACGAGCATTTGCACTTTTTCCGGTATAGCCGTTAAAAGATTACTTGCTGACCAGCTGTGACCTCTACAAGGCTTCACCCACCCTGCTCAAGCCCCAATCTTTGATTGGTAAGAGCCGCAAATTATTACCTCTTCCATGTCCGTTTGTTGAGCATCAGATTTATTTTGACCGGCAAAGTGACTTTCTCGCTTTAAGTTATTCTCGCGTTAAGTTCTTGTTTTAAAATTTAAAAGTAAAATCCAGCGCTGACCACTTCAAGGCTGAATTTTTGAATTCCCTGAGTATAATGTGTATCCTATTTTCGGCAGATACGTATCGTGGTTCTGGCAGACAACTCATTTTTGCTAATCTATTTATTGAGCTTGTTTCGTCTATCTGCCTGTAGATATTAATATAAATATAATAATATTAAATTCTCAAAGAAAACGTGTTTAGAATCTATAATCACGATTGCGTATCCACCTGGTGAATGGTACTAATGTAAAAAATTAAAAAATAGTATGTGTTTTGGAATAGTATGCGTTTTGGACTTGTTTTTCTATATGGTAAATATATTGAAAAGTTCACTTGGTAATACAAAATATCTGCCGAAAGGGATATGCAACACTCATAGCTTATTAATGAACTGATTATTAATTGGCTAATTATTGAGTTCATCCCAAAACCAGTTTTATACTCAAAATTGATAAGAATTTCAGAACTATTTCCCGTGATCAGAAACTCATTGATTATTCTTAATCCCATATTTGAAAAAGAAGTTTTGAGTTATGGGATAGGCTCATTAATAAACTGATTATGATCCCAAAACTCAAAAACTGTTTTTCTAAACCCGGTTATGAATTACCAATCAAATACAATATTTTTATCTTCTTTCTTTAAGTACATATTTTTTTGATTCAGATTTCTTTTTTGTTAATTATATCATTAAAAATTATAGGGTCCTCTTAAACTCACTCTCAAACTAGAGGTTATTACTTCTTTGTTCCATTAATTAAGGTTATTAGTAGTTCCCCTCAAAAAAGTACATTCAATTTTTCGTCTGAATTTTAATTAATGTCATAAAAAATCGTAAATTTTATTGAGAAGGATTTTCAATCCTTCTCTGGTGATTATTACGAAACCTCCACTTATACCACTAAATGAAGATTTCAAATGGCAATTGTTGTCCGAAATATTAAATGTTTTTGATTTGAGATTCTGTAAGCAAACTCTTACAAGGAGGGGCATTGTGCCCCTCCACAGATCAGTACCTACTATAAAAATTGTTCTTCTAAGCATGTTTTTTTCTTGTGAAATCTCTTATGCTATAAAGGAATTAAAAGAAAGAGAAAGCTTGAGAAACTTTTTAAAAATCAGTTTAGTACCAACTGAAAAGGAAGTTTATGGCATTCTTAGTAAGTATGAACCCCAAGAGTTTACTGCTTTTGTTTTTGAAATATTGAATGATTTATGCCCTAAGAGAAAAAATGGATCAAGAGACATTATTATTGATAGTACTGACATAAACCTTAACCTGAACTGGCACGCTAAAAAGATTACCAAAGAAAGCCTAAAAAACAAAGAATACAAGTGGGGCCATTCAACCCATAGAGGTTTCTTCATTGGTATGAAACTTACTCTTGCACTTGATTCTCAAACATTAAAACCTTTAGCGTTTCTGATTAATGAAGCAAATGTAGCAGAACCTAAAATTTATCCTGAAATACTTAAAGAACTTAAAAGAAAGAGAATAATAAAAGCAGGTGACGTTATCTATGCTGATAGAGAGTACTATTCCTATGAAAACTACGTTATATCTGTAAGAAATTTTAAGGTAGTACCTTTAATTTTTCCAAGGAAAAACTGTAATTTTAAGAAACTTTTCAATATGTTTAGATATCCTCTGAAAATATTTGATTTAAGAAGAAATACTGAAAAAGAAATTAAATTCTACAAAGAAATAATTGCAAAGTTTAAAGAGTTAATAAGCAAATGGAAAGAACTCAGATCTGTAAGGTCAATCATAGAAGATGTATTCAAAATAGTGAAGAAAGCATACTCTATGGAGAATTTACACAGATATACAAGGAGTTCTGTCCAAAAGTACTGTTCTTTAGCTGTACTTTTAGTAGGGGTAACTGTAAATTACGGTATTAATGAAAGGAAGGAATTGCAAGCCTTCTCTGAATGAAGAAATTAAGAGGGGACTATTCTATTTTCACTCTAGTAGGACCAAACTCGCCAATCAGACGAGATTTTGAGGAGAAGAAATCCTTATAGATTATGTCTTTTTACCGAACCGAAAAATTTCAGTCCTTATTTTCGTAGATCTTGCTTACAAATTATTTTTTACTCAGTTTTCGTTGTTCTCAGTAATTTTTACTTTTCCAGTTCCGGAACTATTTATAACATTATTATAATATTTTATAATTCAAAAGATATGAATGAGCTGTTATCTGAAATGAAAAAGTATACCGATGGGTATAAAGAGCAGGTCACAGATCTGAATTTTGAACAAGTGAAGCATTAGAAAAAAGGTTCAATGCTGTAATCGCGAAATGCATTGAAGAAAATCCACCTTCTCTAAATCCTGAAAAACAAGGAAAACGTGGTAAGCATCCAAAAACCAAAGCAAGGAATCTGCTTGATAGATTTATAGGACATAAAAAAGATTCTGAGATTCCTGACAGACTTGAAAATTCCGTTTGAGAATAATCAGACAGAAAGAGATGTCAGGATGATGAAACTACAGCAGAAAATATCAGTAACTTTCAGAATTAAATAGGGAGCAGAAGCTTTCTGCAGAATTAAAGCATATATTTCCACAATAAGAAAGAGTGGTTTACCTGCTTTAGAGAGTATTCTCGCGGCGCTCAAAGGAGCGACGCTAACTATGCCCTGAATAATTATGAGCCTATAAGCATTCAGGGCTTAACCAAAATTTTTATTTTTTTCATCCAGCTAGCAGGCAGCCAAAACAAACTGAAACCCATAAGATTAAATATGTTTTATCCTTATTTCCCTTGAAATCGGCGCTGGTAAGGCGATAAAAATCAGCTAACGCCCAAAAATAAACAAAAGGCACATTAGGGAAACCTAACACTATAATTCTTGCCAAAAAATAAATCAAATACTTTATAATTAGTATGGTGCAAACTGAGAATTATTTACCTATCTTATTTAATCCCGCATTCGAGTCACGAAAAGCGGGGACATTCAGTTAATTTCAAAATTTAAAATTGAGGCTTATAAATGCAGTACCAGGCAACAGTTAGAATTGAACAGAAAGCAGGTATGCTTGACCCTGAAGGCACTACCGCAAAAAGGGCTCTCGGACAACTTGGCTACCAGGTAAGTAACGTAAAGACCGCAAAGCTGTATGAAATCGTACTTGAGGCCGAATCTGTCGAGATTGCAAACCAGAAAGTTGACGAGATGTGCCAGAAACTTATTGCAAACCCAATTATCCATAATTATACAATCGATCTCAAGGAACTTAACTGAGGCGTGTGGATAAGCGATTGAGGCATAAGAAAAAGCCAAAGCTTGAAAATTGAGGGAAAAAAATGAAAATTGCCATACTTCAGTTCGGAGGCACAAACTGCGACCAGGACGTCCTGCATGTCCTTAAAGACGTTGTGGGTGTGGACGCCGAGACTGTCTGGTACAAACAGGAAGATCTGACAGGTTTTGACGGAGTCGTCGTTCCCGGAGGCTTCTCCTACGGAGACTATCTCAGGGCAGGAGCAATTGCAGCCCGCACTCCAATAATGAACTCAGTAAAAAAACTCGCAGCCGAAGGTAAGCCGGTACTTGGAATCTGCAATGGCTTCCAGATTCTTACCGAAGCCCGGGTGCTTGAGGGTGCTCTGACAACTAACGAGTACCCGAAATTCCGATGCCACTGGACGAACCTCAGGGTAGAGACCGTTGATACACCTTTCACCTCGAAGTTCAGGAAAGGAGAGGTTATCAGAATGCCCATTGCCCATATGGAAGGTCAGTTCTATGCCGAAGAGAAAACCCTGGCCGAGCTTGATGAAAATGAGCAGGTTGTCTTCCGCTATGTGGATGAAAACGGAAAAGTAACGGATGAAGCTAATCCTAATGGTTCTCTAGAAAATATCGCAGGAATTGTAAACACTTCGAGGAATATCTTCGGTCTCATGCCCCATCCAGAAAGAGCCTCCGAGTCAATTCTGGGCTCAGACGATGGCCTGCGGGTTTTTGAGTCTATGGTGGATTATATTACTGAGAACTTCTGAGAATTCTTATATCTTTTTAAGAAATTTTTAGGATTTCTAAAAATTATAAGAGTTTCGGAACATTTTTAGGATTTCTAAAAATTTCTGATATATATTTCAATTTTATTTTCCTATATTTCCGTATTTTTCTTTCCTTTTATTTTTCTGAATTTCTTTTTTAATCCAATTTCTTCAATTTTACGAATTTGCCCCTTTATACTCTATGTTAATTTCTTATATCTATCTTGAATTCCTTTTCATGACCTCTATTTTTCCTCAGACAATCAGGCTGGACTCATAATTTGATATTTTTTAGATTGTATCCAATTTTCAACGTCATGTGGATCTATTGAATATACAAATAAAAATAAGTTCAGGCTTATTTTTCAGAAAACATGTTTCAAAATCATTTTATTATCTGAGATTATTATTCATACGAGTTATTATAAAAACAGTAATTGTCTTTCTGTATATATAGTTTAGAATTAAGGGGAGTATTTAGTTCATGAAAAGAAAATCAATCCAAAACATCTGCATAATCTTTCTTCTTGTGCTGGGTGCAACAGCTACTCAGGTAAGTGCTGCGGTTCTTACCGTAGGCGTTAAAGGGGGAGAAAATTATACTTCGATTCAAGAAGCTGTCAATAATTCACAGAACGGGGATACAATTGTTGTAAGCCCTGGTATATACATAGAAAATGTAAACGTGAATAAAGAAATTGCAATTATCTCGAAAACTGATGTTTCGGGCGACAGGCTGAACCGTACCTATGTAATAGGCGCAGTTCCGACAAATGACGTCTTCAGTATTAACTCAAATAACGTGAAAATAACCGGTTTCCATATTATGGGAGGTCCTTCAGGAATTAATGCTTATCAGGAAGTCGGGCTTTACCTTGAAGGTGTGCAAAACTGCTCCTTAAGTAACAATACCCTGATGTTGAATGATGTTGGCATTGGCCTCAACAATTCTCAAGGCAATTTCCTTGACAACAATCGGATAGGTCTTGGATCTACAGGAATCATTCTTTCTAGATCAAACGAAAACAAGTTGTCAAACAACCTGGTAGAGACAAATGACGAGGGAATCCTTCTGGATAATTCTACTAACAATACTCTCATGAATAACACTGCAGAATCAAATGATATAGGAGTCCTCCTTGCTACTTCAAAAACTAACACGCTTGGATACAACTCCATTTCAAGAAACAGTTATGGAATAGTCCTTGAAGATATGGCAGAATCTAATACTTTGACTAATAACAGCCTGTACATGAATGGTCTTGGAATGTACCTTAGAGGGTCCACCGGAAATATGATTTCTCTCAATAAATTCTTCAACTTCATCAATGCCGTAGATGAAGGAACAAATTCCTGGAACAGCAGTTCAGCAGGCAATAAGTGGAAAGATTATAATGGAACAGATGCTGACGGAAACGGTATAGGAGACACTCCTTATGTTGTTAACCAGACAACCGGAAGCATAGATTACATGCCTCTGGCAAATAACGTTTCTTCAGGTAATCAATGAAATATATGTAGCAATTACACTGGAATGTCTTAAAGAGTACTCAATAAAGAAATCTGCTAAACATTTGCTGGTAAGATCTTAAAAACAAAAACGCTTTGCTTTTTTCTTTTTAATTTTTCTTTTTAATTTTTCTTTTTAATTTTTCTTTTCAGTTTTTATTTCCAGTTTTTTTCAGTTCTTCCCTGATATTTTCTACAGTCTGCCAGGACTGCCTGACAATTTCAGGGAACTCTCCTGAGTGCTCTTTTCCCCAGTTCAACAGGAATTCTTTTGTTTTTGGGTCTGAAGGGTAACCGCTTCCAAAGTCGAGGCCCCATTCTTTCTTAAGCTCCTCGATAAGCTCATCCCTGCGCACCTTCGCAATAATTGAGGCTGCCGATACAACAGGATAAGTAGCATCGGCCTGATGCATGGAAATAATCTCTATTTCTTTTGCATGGTCAGGGTTGGTTTTTGAATATTGCTTGCGGATGTTGGTTGCAAAACGTTCTGCATTGACATCAGCAGCATCGGCATATAAGAGGTCAGGCTTTAACTGTTCGAGCACTTTTGAAAAACAGACCACCATTATCTCATTCATTGTCATGATCTTGCGGAGCTCGTCAATTTGGGAAGGGCTGACCTCAAGAACAAAAAAGCCGTCTGCGTGTTTTTTAATTTGGGCTGCAAGTTGCTCCCGCTTTTTTGGCGTCAGTTTCTTGGAATCCGCAACCCCTAGCACTTTGAGGATATGCGCTCTGGATTCCTCAATTTTTACGCCTCCTATGCACATGGGCCCGATTACAGGGCCTTTTCCGGCTTCATCAATTCCTGCGATCATCATTTTTCGGTTGTCTCCTGATTTGAGGAAAGAGGACTTTTTTATTATTTATAAAAGTAGGTAAAGGTATACTTTACCCCACCAAACATCTGAAGTAAGAAGTTTCCAGAGCTTCAAGTCTCGCTCAAGTTATTCAAACACCCAACGAAACAAAAGCATTAAATCTAAAGTAGAGTATTTTGAGAGTTAAATTACAGTTATTCTCACGATGAGTTACACCTAATAGAAAGGATCTCTATACATTTTTTAATACATTATGTTCTTGATTCTTTCTAAATATTAAGTGTAAACGTTTACGATTGATATTAGATTTCCACATCTCTCGGGGATGAATTACCAATGCCAGTAATTACCTTACAGTACGACGACCTTGAAAAACTCACAGGAACCGATAAGGAAACCATTATAAAAAGAGCGCCCATGATAGGGGCCGATATCGAAAGAGTTGAAGAGGAATCTATAGATATCGAGTTCTTCCCTGACAGGCCTGACCTTTACAGTGTGGAAGGAGCAGCCAGGGCAATGAGGGGTTTCCTGGATCTTGAGACCGGACTGTCAAAGTATGAGATAAAGCCTCCAAAGGTTTCGATCTCGGTCAGCGAGAAGATCCTTAGAATCAGGCCTTTTCTTGGGTGTGCGGTTGTAAGGGGCATAAAATTCACATCCTCGTCCATAAAATCCCTTATGGATCTTCAGGAAGATCTGCACTGGGGGCTTGGAAGAAACAGGAAAAAAGTGTCTATAGGCGTGCACGACCTCTCAAACGTCAAGCCGCCTTTCAGGTATATGGCCGTTGACCCCGGTTTCAAGTTCGTGCCCCTGGACTACACCGAAAAAATGAGCATGACCGAAATCCTGGAAAAGCACCCAAAAGGCACAAGGTTTGCCCATCTTGTCAGGGGCTTTAAGAAATATCCAATAATTCTGGACTCAGACGATAATGTGCTGTCCTTCCCGCCTATTATTAACGGGACACTTACAAGTGTGACCGAGAGCACAACCGACCTCTTTATCGATGTTACTGGACTTGGAGAAGCCGTTTATACCGCCCTGAACATTGTTGTTACTGCCCTTGCGGAAAGAGGTGGTCAGATCGAATTCGTAAAGGTTGTCAGGCCCGACTCTGGAGAACTTATCCTGCCTGACCTTGAACCGAAAACCAGGTTCCTTACAAAGACTGAAGTAAGGGACCTTCTAGGCATGGAACTCTCCATAGAAGAAATCGTTAAACAGCTTGAGAGAATGCGCTTTGGAGCAAAAGCCCTTGACGAAGAAACCATCGAGGTAAAAGTCCCGGCTTACAGGGCCGATATTCTTCATAACTACGACCTTGTAGAAGATATTGCCAAAGGTTATGGATATGAAAATATCAAAGTAAAGATTCCTGAAACCTATACCCCAGGAAAGTCTCACCCGATTTCCCTGCTTCGCGCTCCCGTAAACGAGATAATGGTAGGGCTTGGCTACTATGAGGTCATGCCGTTTACACTTACCAGCGAAAAAATTAACTTCGAGAACATGCGCAGGCAAAAAACGGATGATGTTACCTATGTGCTTCACCCGATCAGCGAAGACCAGACAATGATCAGGACAACCCTGCTTCCGAACCTCCTTGAGATTCTTGCTTTAAATCAGCACAGGGAATTACCTCAGAAGATTTTCGAGTTCGGCGAGGTCGTAAATAACGAAATAACCGGCCAGCACGTAGCTGCAGTCTCGATTCACCCGCAGGCCAACTTTACCGAGATCTATGAGGTTGTAGATGCTCTGATGAGGGAAATGATGCTTCCCTACGAGGTAAAAGAGTCCGAAGATCCCGCATTCCTCGAAGGCAGGCGGGCTGACGTTTATGTCAATGGCAAAAAACTCGGAGTCTTTGGAGAATTCCATCCTGAGGTCATAAACAATTTTGCCCTTGGATACGCAGTTGTCGGGTTTGAACTTGACCTCAATGACCTTATTGGTCAAAGTTAATACCTCAATGACCTTATTGGTCAAAATTAATTTCAGAAGGTTAATTTTTCCCTACATTTCAATTAACCTTTTTTATTATGCTGTTTTTGTCACGCTTAATGCAGGAGACAGCCTTGCAAACAAATAGGAAAGAAAAGGAAAGAGAAGGCAAGTAACAATATAAATATATTTTTATTCGTTTTTACCGTATATTACAGCTCTTTCTGTCTTCTTTCCTCTTTTTCCTTTTCATTGTATTTTCTTTGAATATTATCAACAAATTAAGTATGAATAACTATTTTTTTATCAGTAGTTATTATATATTCTTATCTTTATATACTTATTAATGTAGTCTTACCAGTCATAGGTCTATATTTGTGTACCAATTTAGTTTTTGAAAAATAGCCCTATTGATTTTGATTTTAATATAAAGGACAATTGTGACTGCTAAATTCAAATAAGAAACGAAAAAACACAATTATTAGTCACAAGTAAATAAAATTAAGTCTCTTCGACATTCTCTATGGCTAAGATGATTTTCAATTCAAGACCGCATTGGCTTTTATAAGGAAATTATGAGAATATCCACACAAAACAACGAAGAACCAAAATTAACTTGCGAAGTAATGGGAGAATAACAAATGAAAACCAGAAGCGAGCTGTGTTCAATAGTTGTAGCTTTATTCCTTTTGCCTTTCACTTGTGCAACCGCATCAGCAGATATGGCACAGGGCATTGAAACTCAGATAACCACCGATGAATCCGATCAGGGAAGTACCCAGATCTATGGTGACAAAATAGTGTATGAAGATTTGCGCAATGGAAACTACGATATCTATATGTATGATATCTCCACGTCCACCGAAACCCGGATTACTACCAATGAATCAGCTCAGTCGGGACCTGTTATCTACGGAAACAGAATAGTGTGGTATGATGCACGTAATGGAAATGGTGACATCTACATGTACGACCTCTCCACCTCTACCGAAACTCCGGTAATCACCGATAAATCCGAACAGGGAGGCTCTTTTATCTATGAAGACAGGATAGTATACCAGGATTCGCGCAACGGAAACCTTGATATCTACATGTACAATATTTCCACGAAAGTGGAAACTCAGATTACCACAAACAAAGCCGATCAGTGGGATCCTGTTATTTATGGGGACTGGATAGTGTGGACCGATTCCCGTAATGGAAACTATGATACTTACATGTACGATCTCTCAACTAAAAAGGAAACTAAGATATCCAACGAATCACGAGTTGTGAATTTAGGGCGATCTAATATATATGCGGATAGAGTCGTATGGACAGGTGCAGATTCCACAGGACTCATTGATATTTACATGTATAATATCACCACCTCCGAAGAAATCCGGATAACTACAGGAAATTATGGTTCAGGCTGGTCTCCTAATATATATGGGGACAGAATAGTCTGGATGGATGGACGGAATGGAAACCAGGATATCTACATGTACGATCTTTCCACTAAGAAAGAAACTCAGATTACCACCAATGAATCTTTTCAGGGGTGGCCTGCAATGTACGGTGGCCGAATTGTCTGGAGTGACAACCGTAACGGAAACAGTGACATCTATATGTTTACTCTTGACTCTGGTGAGTTAAAGCCTCCTGAGATAGAGGGTACGCAAACTCAGATCACTACCAATAACTCAAGCCAATCGAGTCCCGATATCTATGGCGAACGAATTGTATGGCAGGATGATCGCAATGGATATTATGATGCCTATGTTTACGAACCGAACTGGGATATCTACATGTACGACCTTTCCACTTCCACCGAGTCACAGGTTACCTCCAATGAATCGAACCAGAGCGGTCCTGCTATTTACGAGGACAAGATCGTTTGGACGGATGACAGGAACGGTAACTACGATGTTTACATGTATAATATATCCACTTTCACAGAAACTCAGATAACTACCAATGAATCTAACCAGAGTATGCCTGCTATTTATGGAGACAGGATAGTCTGGACAGATGACAGGAATGGAAACCAGGATATCTACATGTACGACCTCTCCACTTCCACAGAAACCCAGATAACCACTAACGAATCAAACAAGAGGGGACCTGCGATTTACGGGGACAGGATAGTCTGGACAGATGAGCGGAATAGATATGAGGAGGACTACATTGTCAACATCTATATGTATAACCTTTCTACTTCCACGGAAACTCATATCGCAGGAGATGGAGGTTTTCGTGAGTATGGTCCTGTTATCTACGGGGATAGGGTAGTGTATATGAGTGAAGGAGCAGGCGATTTTGTCTGGACATATGATCTTTCCACTTCAGAACTAACTTTCATCGACTTCGATGCGTGGAGCCCGGACATCTACGGAAACAGAATAGTGTGGATGTCTGGAATGTTAATCTCAGACGTCTACATGTATGACTTCTCTACTTCCAGGAAAATTCAAATAACCAGCGATGACACAGTTCATAAAGGGGCTCCAGCTATCTACGGGAACAGGATAGTGTGGGAGGATGACCGCAATGAAAACACGGATATCTACATGTTTACTCTTGCTTCTGCTGAGTTAACGCCTCTGGAAAGAACGAAGGCTCTAAGGAACTATGTAGAAAATACTTATGAGTGCCATGTGGGAACAGAAAAAGCTCTTAATGAGCTTCTTGGTACAGCAGAATGTTTCTATGAAATGAGTGAGGATGCAAAAGCCGTTTCCATGATTAAGTCCTTTATTCATCTCGTTGAAAAAATGAAGGTATGCAAACAGATTTCTGCTTCTGAAGCTGATTATATGGTTAAGGAAGCAAATGGGATTATTGACTAGACAAAGGTTCAATAAGAGAGAAAAGGAAAATTTACAACAAAAGGTGTTAAATTTAATCAGTGCCTATTTTCTCTCCTCTTACTTTTTTCTGTTGCTTTTACCAGATCCTCTTAAATCACTTTTCTTTCAGCATTTTCTCCATTTCAGCTGCGATTTTTCGGACTTCGGAAATCTCTTCAGTCTCAGCTAGCCTGTAAGTAAGTTCAAGCAGCCTTTCTTTCAGAGAGCCAAGTTCATTAAAAGTAAAGTTAAGCTCTTCAAGAAGGACTCCCAGGTTTTTTATCTCAGTTGTCTCTGAAAATTTTTCAGGGTCTGCTTCTATAAGGGAAAGTGCTTCAGGAGTACTGAGGTCAACATCATATTCTTCCTCGAAATCTCCCTTCGGGATCGTTTTAGACCAACTCACACTCCTGATATGTCTGATAAAATCACTGATCTGCCGATACTCATAGTCTCCGGTAACTTTTCCAATCAGCATCTCGTTCCTGGTTTTGAGCGGTACTGCCACAAGGTCTCCTTTCTTTATTTTTGTGATAAATGAGTATATCTCTCCTGTCCAGGCAGAACTACGCTCTTCCTGCATCCCGGGATATTTCTCGAGCATTATTTTCTTTACCTGTACCTCATTTCTAACACCTGACAAATCCGGGAATTCAGCCCATCCTATTGTAATTACACTGTTTTCCAGAATCAGTTCTTCGTCTTCCAGGGTGCCTGCAGCTTTGAGCAACCAGAATTTCATGACCTGCCTCCTTTTTATTTTAATTGTGCCTTTTTCTAGAAATTCTACTTATATTCCCAATTTACTATTTTTCAGGTTTTTATAGGTCAAAGCGTAAAACCCCGAAGTCTTTGGCTTCGTGGTATATAAGCGTCAACTTCACAACCTTCTCCCGTTATTGATTCTGCATAACTATATAACCTTTTAAATTAATATAATATTTGCTATTGTCACCACAACCAAAATGCGAAAACCAAGCTGAGGAGTTGGATAACAGGGTAGCATTTGGAAATACCCAAAGGGATTGGGAAATTTAAGCCGGAGAAAACCGGAAGCGTTAAGCATCTCAAGTACAATCTCACGCTCATCTAATCTTTCACCTGTGGTACACGGGGCTAGATCCTGTATGACTTGTCAACATTGGTTGGAAGGATGACTCAGGAAGCCGCTAAATCTTTAGCTTAGCGGTAGTTCACAATTGGTTATAAATCAACCGTTGAGCCGCAACCGTTGCGCCGGTTGATCACGCCGACTACGCAGTTTTGCTAGGTTTTTCGGTCAAGCCTTTTTTCAAAAGGGTTGTGATCACGCCGATAGGGTTTGGAGATAAGATTTTCAAACTCAAACGTTCCTCGGGGTTTTCGCTCAAGCCTTTTTTTAAAAGGGTTGTTTGAAAAGGCTTGAGTGACATCCTTGATGCGCTTGCGGAGGCAATCACTGTAATAATAGGACAAAGGTACGAATTTCAGTATGTACCCGGCAAGTCCAAGAAAAACTCTGAATGACTGAATATCCAGTTGATTTTCTAATTCTTCGCAGGCTTGAATTTCAAGGGTAGAGCTTTCATAGAGTATGTCCACTTAGAGTATGTCCGTTATCTATTACTGGATGTCTGAATTAATATCAATCGGGGCCTTAATCAGGTGTTACTGAAGGAATGAGTTCTCATTCAGAGGTTCGGCTGCTTCCAGATAGTACCTGAAAAGTTCCTTTCCCCAGCATAGTGCTCTTTCCCCAAAAGACAGGATTAGCTGGTCCCTTAACTTTCCATTGTTTTCGAAGAGTTTAAATGAAACGATCTTATCCGTTACAATCAAGGATGGGATTGTTGTCGGCCTTCGTGATATAAAAAGCCTGGAGTTAACTGCTCTGGACAGTTTCTCTGCTTCTATACGATTATTTAAAAATAAACGCTGTGCAACACTTTCGGTCATACAGAGTACAATTTCAGCTCCCGTCTCCGCAAGTTCGGTATAAATTGAAGGAGCTTGAGGGTGAAAATAAGCGGCAAAGGTCAGGGTCTCCCTTGAGCTTAGAATACTATCCCGGAGTATTTTTGGGGTTTCAAAAAGGTGTCCAACGTCAGGTTCCAGTAGCTTGCAGTTCCCTAGTTCGCCGATTCTTTCCAGCAGGAACTCAGGAATCGAGCTTAAATCGTGGCTCATCCAGTATTCGGTATTTTCTCCTAAGGTCTCAGCCGTACTGAGCAGGGGCTGCATATTTTCAACTATTATCTCTCCAATCTCGGACAAACTGTAAATTTTGTCTTTTTGGGTTATCAGGCCGGAATCTTTCATTTTTTTCATGTGGAGCTGGATCGAACTGGCGTTCACGTTAAGTAATTCTTTTATCTCATCAACGTCTCTTGGTTTTTCCTTTAGGAGTAGTAGAATATCTTTTCTTCTGCCCGAAAAAAGAATCAGGTTAAGAAGGCAGTGTTTCATTTTTGCTCACTTCCGGTCTCTACCTTTGCCTCTATACCAATATCATAAAAACTTTTTGTTATGGATCATTGGTTTTTAACTATTTTATTGTATTTTATGTTGTATGCAGGGTTTGATCAGTACAGTTTTATTGGTTGAGTCTATCCCGAAACTCAAAATTTGAGTTTTGAATCTCGTATTTGGGACGATCAATTAGATACCTAATCACTAAAATGATCCTGAAAACTCATGATGATTTAGAATAAAATAGTTTTTGGGATAGGCTTGTTTTATAAGTAGTAACAACAAAAAAGATAAATCTTAAAGTATATTCCTTGTTCTTATAGTATTTTTTGGTTCTTAAATCAACGTGGTGAGAACACTGATTTCTGAAAAAAAATATTCTTCACACTGCAAAGGTTCTGAAGAAATTGAACCTCTAAGATCTGACGGTTTGGTTAATAGCTCAATCAGTAATTCAATCCACAGTTGTGGTGTTCCGGTGAATAACTCAATGAACAACGCAGTCCGTAACTCAATGAGTGACTCAATAAATAACCAAGCCAATGACCCAATAAGTAGTTCATTGAATAACTCATCGAATAACTCACTGAATAACTCCCTGAATAACTCATCGAATAACTCATCAAATAACTCACTGAATAACTCCCTGAATAACTCATCGAATAACTCATCAAATAACTCACTGAATAACTCCCTGAATAACTCATCGAATAACTCATCAAATAACTCACTGAATAACTCCCTGAATAACTCATCGAATAACTCAATCAAGACTTTGTCCGGTAGCTCAATAATTAACTCTATGGAGTTTATTCTGATTTCTGCCGGAGAATTTAACATGGGCTCTCCAATGCGTGAAAAACGAAGAAAGCTCTGGGAAAGCCCTGTGCATAAAGTAACAATCGAAAAACCGTTTTACCTTAGCAGGTACCCGGTCACACAGGAGCAATGGCAGAAAGTCATGGGTAACAATCCTGCATATTTTAAGGGCGAAAAGCACCCGGTTGAAAATGTTTCCTGGAATGAGGTTCAGGTCTTTTTCCGGAAACTTAATGCTCTTGAAAATGTCGATGGAATTTCCCGAATCTACCGCCTTCCAACTGAAGCCGAATGGGAATATGCAGCCAGAGCAGGAACTGAAACCGCTTACTTTTTTGGAGACGATGAATCGAAACTTTCAGAATATGCCTGGTTTCTGGAAAATTCCGGATTTGCAACCCATCCGGTCGGCTTGAAAAAGCCAAATCCCTGGGGGCTTTATGATATTTATGGAAATGCAGGAGAATGGGTACAGGATGAGTACCATATTAGTTACAAAGGCGCCCCGGAAAACGGAAGGGCCTGGGAAAACGCCCTTCCAGGTGTATCCACTCCAGTAAGAGTAAGGAGAGGCGGAGGCTGGAATGGAAATGCAGGCTGCTGTCGGTCGGCTGAAAGACTTTTTGCGGCTCAGGATAAAAGGTTAAACAGCCTGGGCTTCAGGGTGGTTAAGGATATTTAATTTCCAGTGAAATACAGCATCCTGTGTCGGGATTCGCCAGCGCAATTTTGATCTGGAAGAATCTGGAGAAATTCTTGTTTTCGGCCAAGTATAATTGTTGAGCTGCAACCGTTAAGATGTTGATTTCGTCGCTGCTGAGTTTTTCGGTCAAGCCTTTTTTCAAAAGGGTTGTGCTACAACCGTTGCGCCGTTTGATCACGCCGATAGGGCTAGGGAATAAAAAGGTATTCCATCTGCATGGTAAAGATTAAAAGTAATCGTTTCTCCTCGTTTCTCACGACCGGATGAGCCACGAATCTTTACTAAAAGTCTGACCATTGGGATATTTCAGAGCCTGCATCTTATCTAGTAGCCAAGCCGGTAAGGCACATAACTCTTTTGTGAATGGTATCTACTTCAATCCCTTCTATGTACTTCATTTCTATTTCAAATGAACAAAAAGGGCTTAAAAACCCTCAATTTTTAAAACAGAGTTAGAAGTGCGGTAAGCAGAAGTTTATTCGGAAAAGTATGCACTGAAATAAATGAAACCACAGGGACAGGGACAAGATTTGTCAAAAACGTCGCTAAAACCGAATATGGAAATGAGAAAAAAGCTGCAAAATCGAAATATGGGCATATGCAAAGCGCGTACTACAAACATCAAGCAAAGGAAACACACAAAGGCAAACTGGCAAACATTGAATTCGATATCGAGAAAGGGTTATACAAAGATCGGAATAAATAGCTAATGAGTTCTCTAACATACTAAGTAAACCCGTAAATTATAGGGATAAACAGACAACTTGGGGTCTTAAATTTAGTAGATCATTTTTAATTAATTTCTAACTTCACAAGAATCCAGTAGGCTAGAAACCCCAAAAGAAAAAATCCAATAAGCGATATTGTTATTAACGGATAGTCATGTACTCCATTTTTAGTTACGGCTTCTCCAATTTTTTGAGTTACAACTTGAGCAAGTACGACCATAGCAATACCCGTAAAAACTGGAATTAAAATCTTTAATATCTGTTTTCTTTCCATGTTATCACCAAATAAAAAAAGGCTGATTTTTTAATCAGCCGATACTCAATTAAATTGTATACCTATGACTGCCAATCTTCATGTAAACATGACCTGTTAGTGCTGTAGCTATGTTCGCGTAAGGTATTCTTACATCTAAGCTGCCATCTGAATTTGACTCATACCAATACCAGATTTGTACTCCTAAAGTGACCATTGCGCCCAATGCTATTGAAACAGCAAGTGATACAAATATACCTAATCCAGCAGCTAATGCCCCAGCTATAACTGAACTTCCATTTGCAAGAAGTCCTGCATCTTTTGGAGAGAAGTAGGTGTGCAGTCCACCTGTTATGGTAGTACCATACGTTTCAATATAACTTCCATTCGCAAAACTTGTCTTATACGCAGAGATTGTTGCTGCAACTGCTGCACTATCATTGAGACTTGTAGCAGATACGAGTTTTTTGGTTACTAATTCATTCGGATCTACAACAGCAAAATATATTTTGTTAGAATTCTTTTCATCTTTCCAGAAAATCGCGTATGCAATTGATCCATCATCTTTTTTGAAAGATACTATCTTTTCTTTATCGGTTTCTTTCAATACATTCATGTTTTTTGATGTTTCACTCACTTTTTCCATTGCTTTTTTGATGCCTTCTTCAGAAGTTGATACTTTGTTCGGATTTTTTGTTGCATCAGCATACTCTTTATTTTGTGATTCAGCTTGCTCCATCACAGTTGGTACAAAAGCAATACTCACAAGAAGTATTACTGCAAATATTGCGCCTACTATACTCACTATACCCACTATAGTTTCACACACTGTCTGTATTTTTTTCTCATGGTGAACTCCAGGAGGAAAAATCAGGCAAGTTTAAATACATATAAAGTTAATACAATTAATGGCTCTTAGGGCGTGTTTTATGGAGTTCAGTTACCTGGAACGTACTTTTGAACTCCACAAACTACTTTTTATTAACCCTCTTATAAGTTTTATATGCAAACTCTAGAATATATGCGATTTTTATACTTATTCGATATTTTCGACTCTGTTCCAAAGCCTAGTGATCTTTACATTTCTTGATTGGAAATCTGAATTAACAATCTGAATTAACAATAAGAATCCAGTTTTCATCAAAATAAATATTCGACATCTAAAGACTTCAACCCCAAAGTTGTATCTCCAGGATTGTGACCAATAACGAAATCTAGTGATTTTTTATTTTATGTTCATCACAGGATTTTGATACTAAGTCATATTTTCACTGGCAATGATTAAAACAGGGAGTTTGGGTGAAATATTAATGGCACCTTTCTACTTCTAATTTTTAGGTTTGTAATCAAATTCGGAGATCATATTTTTCAAAAAAATAAGTTTGCTGAGGTGCAAATTTTCAGCAAATATGAACCATACCATCATCAGGTGGGCAGGGTTTTTTTGTTTCGGATTTTCTACCATTTTCAAAAAACTGACATGCATTTTCAATATCGTTAACAAGAATTGCTGCCATGTCAGAAGTGAAGTTTTCTCTTACGACAATACGCATTATCTCGATATCTGCGGCATTTTCTGGAAGACAGTAGGCGGGAATTATCCAGCCCCTCTCCCTCAGCTTATAAGAGAGTTGCTGCAGGGAATAATCAGTTTCCTCTTTTTGTTTGAAAGCAATGATGGGAAGTCTTTCTCCTTTGTTCAGCATTTCGAAACGGCCCAGTCTGTCAACCTTCTCGGCGAGATCCTGGGAAACTTCAAGGATATTTTTCATTATTCTAGTATAGCCAGCTCTTCCGAATCTTAAAATATTATAATATTGGGCCACAACCATCGCACTGCCTCCTGAAAAGTTCAGGGTGTACGAATCTTCCATTTCTCCAAGGTAATTTACATGGAAAATCAGGTCTTCGGGAAGGTCATTTTCATCACGGAAAATCAGCCAGCCAAGGCCAGGATAAGTCAATCCGTATTTATGCCCCGAAACGTTTATCGATTTTACACTTTCCAATCTGAAGTCCCACTCAAAATCAGGTTCGGTAAATGGCAATATGAAGCCGCCACTTGCAGCATCTATGTGGATGGGTATGTCCCAACCTTTTTCTTTTTTGTATCTCAAAAGCAAATCATTAATATCCTTTACAGGATCGATTTCTCCTGTAAAAGTTGTTCCCAGAACGCAACCAACACAGATTGTGTTCTCATCAATCTGCTCTGAGACAGCGGCTGCCGAAATTTTACGTTCATCTTTGTCTATAGGAATTTTTCTAGCTTCGACGTCAAAGTATTTGGCAAACTTATCCCAGCAAACATGAGCGTCGTTTCCAAAAATTATGTTTGGTTTGCCTGTGCCTCGCCCTGAGTTTTTCCAGCTCCATTTGTGAGCCAGCAAACCCAACATTATAGCTTCTGAAGAGCCAGCCGTTGCCGTACCCATAAATTTGGTATGATGCCCATTAAAAAGGCGCCCAAGCATATTCACAATATTACTCTGGATAACTTTGTCAGTTTGAGGATATTCAAAAATATCTATGATATTTTTATTTATGTTTTCCATGACAAGCTTGTCTGCTTCCGGTTCCATCCATGTGTTGACAAAACTTGCCAGGTTCAGGAAGGGATTGCCGTCGAGGCTCTGTTCATCATGTACCAGTTGATAAGCAGCTCTCGGACTCATTCCCTCTTCAGGAAATTCGTACTTGGGAATTCCTTTTTCTTTGACCTGTGGGATATATCTGGCACTGTATGCGCCAACACGATACTTTTTAGACTCATCTAAAGTTTCCAGATTTACTTTCTTCGAAATCATAACTTCGACCCCTAAAACATAATTGTAAAACACTCTGCCTTTTCCAGCTTACTTGGAAGAATAAATAAAAAAATAAGAAATAACTGGATGCAGAGTTTATGCTTCTGATTAATGTATTATTTACTTCTTATACTTCTTATTATTCACTTCTACTTCTTATTATTCACTTCTACTTCTTATTATTCACTTCTACTTCTTATTATTCACTTCTTATACTTCTTATTACTTACTTCTTGTACTTCTTATTACTCACTTTTAGGCAGTGTCTCGAATTTGCTGTAAATTTGAAGTCAAGTTTTTACGTACTATGTAGATAACTGATCTTCCGATATGGAATTTTCTGCTCAATAACTTTTTGATATTTATGATTTTACAGAAAAATTGGCACACCACCCACTTTTATCATCTATCTGCTGATAAGACGTAGCCTTAAGACCTTCAAGAAAAATCTCAGCTTTCTCTTTATGAAAGAGATCAATGTCTTTTGTCAAGATTCAAGAAATAGTGGCTTTAGATATAATATGAACACCAATATTTCCAGAAATTCATGTTTTTGGCTTTGAAATATTAGCAACATGATTAAGAGTGATTATCAGAGATTTGATTCCGGGATCATATTCACCCTTTATACCTTGTGGCAATTTTTCTGTATATGTTTTGTGCTTAGAAGGACCCAGTACCAAAATCCAGTGATAAATGTAAAATTCAAAATCACTAGATTTTGTAATTGACCACAGTTCATGTGATATAACTCAGATGTTGAAGTCTTAAGATGTCGAATATTGATTTTGATAAATACCGGATTCTT
Organism: Methanosarcina barkeri str. Wiesmoor; assembly: GCF_000969985.1. Lineage (GTDB taxonomy): Archaea > Halobacteriota > Methanosarcinia > Methanosarcinales > Methanosarcinaceae > Methanosarcina > Methanosarcina barkeri_B. Next base: position 2,540,092 of record NZ_CP009526.1, read on the forward strand.
CTTGTTAATTCAGATTTTCAATCAAGAAATGCAAAAATCACTAGATTTTGGAACAGAGCCGCTTAGAAGGAGAATAAAAAATTTCTATCTTGTAGTTAGTGTTCAAAGGCTTTATGGATATAGCTTCATATGGATATGTCTTGGATTATTACGTCTCTATAGCCTTTAAAATACTCATCGTCGGGTAAAATGGACTTATCAACTTTAAATATCTCAACTTGATGAATTTCTATTTTGTCCAGTTTAGATTTAGACTCTTTATCCTATGGAAGTTTTCTTTTTCTTCTCTCTTTTTCAAAAGAAATGTCTTCATTCTTTTTATATTCACGAATCTTACGTTTGGTTTGTTCATCTTTGAGTAAGTTGATTTCATCTCGGAGCTTCTGGTTCTCTGCTTTGAGGAATTCAATCTTTTTATTCTGTTATATTTTTTCATTAATCGAAAAGCCATTAATGCTTTTAACCATACAATTTGAAGAGAATACAGTGCATTATTTATTTAACGATATAGTTGTAAGCTTTGAGAACTTGACGCCTTTCAAGGCTATTATGGATTCAGCAAGTTCTGCAATATCTTCACCTTTTCCATTGAGAAAAATTAGTTCAAAACAATTTTCACAATCAAGGAAAACATGCACTGAAGATCTTATCAAGTGAGAATAGTTGTGCTGAATATTTGTTAAAACATTTGATAGGTCTTTTCTCGTATTGTCATAAATAACCGCAATTGTTCCTATACGATAGCCTTTAACGTCGTTTATCCATTCATAATGGTAAATATAACTCCTGATAGCATCTCTCATGCCTTCCGAGCGGGAAGAATAACCTCTTTTCTCAACAATCTCATCAAATTTACTCAGAAGGGTGTCTGGAAGAGAGACCCCTATTCTCATAAGTTCTGGTTCCATTATATCACCCACCATACGGTTTGACTTTAATTATGATGTTACATAATTTATTGTGTGTATTACTATATATGCTTTTTTCACATAGAGGTTAATATAAAATAGTTATATTAATTATAAAATTATGATTGAAGGGACTCAGTTCCAAAATCCAGTGATAAACATAAAACTAAAAATCACTAGATTTTGTAATTGGTTATAGTTCTTGTGATTATGCTTATGGATTGAAGGCTTTACATATCGAATCTTAATTTTGATTGGAAACTGAATTCTTTTTACGAATTCGGATTTTCAATCAAGAAATTTAAAAAATCACTAGATTTTGGAACAGAGCCGTTGAAGGGCACTTTAGTAATAGAAAGCAAGCAGGAAAAGGACGCTTTAGTAATAGAAAACAAGCATAAACTAGCATAGCCATTTTTTGTATGAGCCTATCATGAAACTCAAAATTTGATTTTTGAATCTCGTATTTGAATAGACCCCTTGAAAAATGATTAGTTTTTTAAGGGGTATTAATCCTTATTTGCCAAATATAATGAAGTGGCAGCCCTCCTCCAGTTAAGGTACATTCATTAAATGACCTATTTGCTGTTTAAATGACTTAAATACTTTAATTGTTAAATTAAACGTTGATTTATCCTTACTTTTAACATTAAATTTTGTATGGATGAAAATGACATCAGATGCCTTATTTATAAATAAACATAAATTGTAAAAGAATAAAGTATTTATCTCCCTTTTTTCTTGATTTAAAAGAGTATTATAGATTATTTATCTAAAAAATTGATTTTTAGAGTGTACCTTAATTGTGGAAGCTCTAAATGTATACCTATCATCTAAAATAAACATCGTATGCCCTTAGTTTTAGTACTGATTTGGAAGGACCCTATATTTGAAACAGTCAATTGAATACCTAATCACTAAAATGATCCTGAAAGCTCATGATGATTTAGAATAAAATAGGTTTTGGGATAGGCTCTATAACAAAGTGATCTTTTTGTAAAGCAAATTGACACAAAAGTATCGATATCTATTTTGGGAGTTAGAAAAATTGGGACTAACCAAGATTATTAACTTTGATCACACTAATATGGCATTCAAGCTTCAATTACAAAAATTTGGTTTTCATTCTTTAAAATCCTCTTAAAAAATGTTGGTGAACAAAAGAACTTATTCTCCAAATAACACGCATCCATATTTTTTCAATTTTTTGCATTTTCACTCATATTTATAATTTTCAAAACTTCAAATTCCTAGTTAGACTCTATGGTCGTATACCTGCTTTCCTGCTACCCAGGTTTCAGCAACAACAGGAGGGTTTTTAGGGTCAAGATTACCTTCAAGGACTACAAGATCCGCAACCATACCTTTTTTCAGCATACCACGCTCTTTTTCCTGTCCACCGGCGTAAGCGCCCCCTGCAGTATACATCCAGAGCCACTGCTCAAAAGGAAGCACTTGATCTGGAAAGATGGCATTGCCTGCTCCATCGCTCATAGTTGATCCCATCACAGAACCCTCAATCGGATCGCGAGCATCCATAAATCCTCCGGGATTATCACTGCCGGAGGCCACAGTCACTCCTCCCTTCACAAGGTCACCGTAGGCATACCACTTTCCATCATCTAGCACAACCTGTTTTGTATTTTGTGCCCTGGACAAAAACTGAGGTTGGATACATGCACACCCGCCCATGGCAGCAAGGCGTTTGATCTGAGATGTACTTATGAGGGTTACATGTTCTAGGCGTGGGCGCATTTCAAATCCAGCAGGGGCTCGAGTAACAGCATTTTCGAATGCCGTAAGCACAGCATCGGTTGTTACATTCCCAAAAGAATGGACACATACCCGGAATCCCTTTTCTGTCGCTGCAAAGAGCATTTCCTCAAAGTCATCCCGGTAGTTACCGCTGTTTATAGTCTGCCCTCCGATTTTAAGAGAAAAGGCTACTGTTTCTTCTGTTGCACCGTCAGCGAATAATTTGACAGGACCTACACGCAGCCTTTCATCACCCACTCCGGTGACCGGCCCATGAAGCCTATAACCCAGCTGATTGTCCAGAATGGTCTCTCCATGTGGCATCATAAGTACCGATACCGGAAGCCGTTCTTCACTGTGAAGCTTTTGATATGCCGCCTCAGCAGCCGGTGTGACGCCGGGGTCGTGGACAGCAGTGATACCGAATTTGAGAAGCTCTTTAGCATGTGCCTCTATGAGGTTCGCAAGTGTTCCCGTGTCCGCTTCCATTGCCAGTCGGAACACAGGAACCTGCGCACATTCCACAAGCACGCCTGTTGGCATTCCGTCACTTTCCCGGAGAATAATTCCGCAACGAGGATCCGGAGTTGACCGGGTGATGCCCACAAGTTCCAGCGCCCGGCTGTTTACTACACTCTGATGGAAGGTAGCCTGGATAAGAAGAACCGGCCTGTCGGAGCTAATCTCATCCAGATCGTTTTTCGTCAGGTCGACCCCGCCAATCTTGGCATCGAACCAACCGAAGCCGACAATCCATCCTTTTCCCGGTTTTTTTCGGGTCTGCAGTTGAATTTCTTCCAGTACAGATCCCTTTTCAGTCAAGCCTATCAGGTTCGCCCAGGTAGGAAAAAAACAACCGAATGAAGATAGGTGGTTATGTGAATCAATGAAAGCAGGAAGTAGAACCCGACCCTTCAGGTCGCGAATTTTTGCATTGGGAAAAGATTTCAGTATACTCCTATCACCAACGGCGGCAATGCAGCCTCCATTGATGACTACAGTCTCTGCATGTTTTTGTTCAGAATCCATGGTGAATATCCGGCCACCCGTGAATGCAATGATTGAATCATTTTCTACATCGATGGTGTTTTTCATGGTTCAGCTCCTATATACCTCATTTTCTTATTGTTTACAATAGTATTGGAAACATTTACAATAACCTCGGAAACAGCTGATAATATTTTATTCTACTATCGCATGGGCGAAGTGTGACAGGTAACATACTGGCCGTTTTTCATTAATTCCCTGAAAATAGATTTTTTTATAATCCTCAGTGGTAACATCGCAAACTTGAGAAAAACCGCTCTGAACAATGAATGTTTCTAACATCCCGTCCTTGACGCCGAACTTATAAGGTTCCCCCTGTTGCGCCATGCCTTTTTTAGCATCCATTAGTGCAATCTGGTCGCATGCCGTACACTGCACGCCGCATATTCCGTTTGTTCTATCAATACTGGATTCATAGACATAATCGAAGATGATTGCACTTCCGACGCCCGAATTCTTTGCGATAAAGCACAACATATCATCCACGGCTTTTGGCGGAAGGTAGTAGATGAGCCCTTCCATGATAAAGATGGTCTTCTTCGACCTTTCGTATCCATGTTCTAACAGCCGATGACTAAAATCTTTGCTCTCAAAATCAACCGAAACATACTCTACGTGATCCGGAAGTGAGCCGAAGATATCTTTGATTTTTTCGATTTTCACGCTTTGAGTTTCAGGATGGTCAACCTCAAAAACCTTAACCTTACCCCTAAGTCCTTCAATTCTGTATGCCCGGGTATCATATCCTGCACCTAAGATAACCAGCTGCTCAAGCCCTTCTTCAATGGAACTTTTTACAAAATCATCAAAATATCTGACCCTTGCCGAAAGTGAATTATGAATTCCAGGAAACGGAGTCTTGGAAGGGTCATGAGCTGCCATTTCCAGGAACACCAGATATTGCTGGCTAAGAAAGCGAACGGCATACGGGTCATAACAGATACGTTCATTCTCTGACTTGAGCGATTCAAGAGCTCTGACAAACGCTACGTTCTCAGCTGTACCACTTGATCCTTTTTTCATCTCTCTGGTTTCAAGAGTTATGTTTTCGTTATTGTCCGGTTTTTCCATAAAAATCTCGTCCTCTATGCACTTATTTCTGTCTTTTTGACCTTAGTTGTCCCAATTTCTTCTAATTTTTTCTTCTTAACCGGTCAGGTCTTAAAATATGAATAATACGTTATAGTAATTAAAGTTACTGATTAGTAACTTTACTGTTTTACTGGTAAATTATATATGAGTTGGCGTTCAAGCTTGAAAGGGTGATTGCGTTGTCGAAGATATTGCCCGAGTATAGGGAAAAGGCAAAAAAAAGAATTATTGAAGCAGGGCTGGAGGTAATGTATGAGAAAGGATACTGTAACACTACAATGGAAGATATCGCTCGCTGCCTTGATGTCAGCAAACCGGCCCTCTATCGATACTTTAAAAATAAGGATGAATTAGTCATAGAAAGCGCAAATTATCTGCAGACACAGTACCGTGATATAAAAACAGGCTGTAATTCTGAGTACCGTGATATAAAAACAGGCTGTAATTCTGACATCTGCCCTGTTGATGCGTGGATAGAAATCTTCGATCAGATAATGTCACCTGATATTAAAATACATGCATTATATTTTGAAATTCTGGGGATGACAGTACACAAACCTGAGGTCCAGAAAAGATCAATCGAAGGCATGAAGCGTGGTCTTGACCAGCCAACTCATGAAATTGAAGAACAACAGCAGAAAGGCCTTATTCCATCCAAAACCGATCCGCGTACCCTTGCAATCGCTCTTGTGTCATTGTTTAATGGAATGCGGGTTCTTATCCTTCTTGGCGTTGATTGGAAAGAAGTCCGCTCTCGATGGATCGAAATACTCCGAAATTTATTTGGAATAACAGAAAAAGGAGGGCAGCAGGCAGAATGCCCCAGGGATTGTAAAAGGTTTGAGGATTGTAATCCTGCATCAGAAATATGAATGTAATTTTTTCAAGAAATATTTCCACTTAAGTATAGCAGTTCCATTGGAAAACTCCCCTGAAGATATCACAAATGTAATGTCTTACCTGGGTAGAGAAACTGTCTAATGTATTCTCAGACTCAATACTTTTCCCATTTTCAGATTCAGTTTCCTTTCCATTCTCAGATTCGGTATCTTCGAAATTTTCAGATCTAGTATCTTTTTCAGTTCCACGTTTTGCATCTTTTTCATCGTCCTCCAACTTAACTAACCATGCATTCCCGTTTTTAACGCCAGCGGCTATATATCCACTATCAGAAGTCTGTTGAACGGAATATAGCATGGAACTTGGAAATAATTTCATCCACTCCTGATTACCTTCACAGTCTGTTTTCAGTATGAATGCGTTATCATCAGTCTCAAAGTCCCACGAATCATTATACATTCCGGCCAACACATAACCATTATCTGAAGTCAGCGAGATAGAAAAAGCAGAGTCATCCATAGGTCCACCAAAGGTCTTATTCCACTGCTCTTGACCATACTCGTCAGTCTTTATAAGCCAGATATCATAGCTACTTGACTGATTTGAGATAGTTGTGCTGGCAATTACATATCCACAATCAGAAGTCTGCTTAACAGGCTCTAATAGAAAGCTCAATGTTTCAAGACTATGATTTTTGCCAAAGGTATTGTTCCACTGCTGATTGCCACTCATGTCATACTTGGTTATTATAATATCATAATCGACCAGAACCAGATCATCACGCTCTCCGATCTCATGTTCGACTATATCACCAATTATGTATCCACCATCAGAAGTACGTTCAGCCCTGTACTGAAGATAATCCCAATGAGTAATATTATCAGATACTTTATTCCACATCTCGTTTCCTTTTTTGTCTGTCTTGATCAGCCAGGGTTCGGCATAACCAGAAGGAAATGTGTAACCTGATAACACATAACTGCCGTCTGAAGTTTGTCGGGTGAAGTATCCTTCATCAAAATAAGTCCCCCCGTAAGTTTTATTCCACTGCATATTCCCACTTTTATCAACCTTGATAAGCCAGGCATCTGGATAACCTTCTGTACCTTTGCTGTATGAAGCCGTTGTACCTGCCACTATATACCCACCGCCTGAAGTCTGTTGAATACACCAGGCACTATCTTCACAATTTCCACCAAAAGATCTGTTCCATTGTTCAGCAGGTTCTTTTGCAGCTGCCACATTTGATATCTGTAAAAACAGAACTAAAAAAAGAAAAATTTGAAAGATTCTATATTCATGAATTTTAATCACTGTGTCCCCCCTCAAAAACCGTCTGTAGCAAATAAGTAATAACTATGCATTGAATATTTAAAGAGTCATCAAAAAATATGAATATTGCGGAGTATTAATATAATAAAAGTGCACAGAAAAATATGACATAAACAAGATTTGTGACTTTACAGTCCTTTATACCGATACTATGGTTATCAATCTAAAAGCTAGAAAACTAATTATCGAAGTTCCTTATTCTGTTAAAAAGGTATAATAAAAAATGCAATTGCTAATGGAAATCTAAATTTAAGATATAAGTTTTGTTTCTAACTGAATTTTAAGAAGACGTGAACTACCCCTAAGCTAAAGACTTAGGGGCTTCCTGGTTCATTCCTCCCTCCATTGAGGGCAAGTCCCCAGGCTCTTCCCCACGTTCCGTAGGTGTTACAACCCAATTAGATTTTGATCTATGAGAGCGAATTTCTTGATATTGATAGCGGCATTTATATCTCTATCATGTTTTGTTTTACAGTCTGGACAAGTCCATTCTCTATCTTTTAATGTCAAATATGAATTATGATATCCGCAGACATTACAAAGCTTAGAAGATGGCTCAAACTGTCCAATTCTCAGGATAGTTTTTCCGAACCATGCCGCTTTGTATTCTAATTTTGTAACAAAGATACTCCATGCAGAATCACTTATAGACTGTGATAAGTGGTGATTCTTAACCATTCCTTTAACGTTCAGAGTTTCCAGAGCTATAGCTTGGTTTTCGCTTATAAGTTTAAAAGAGAGTTTGTTCTGGAAATCATGTCTCTGATTGCTTATTTTCTCATGGAGTACAGCAAGCCTCTTTTTGGCTTTTGTTCTGTTCTTTGAACCTTTTTGTTTCCTTGAAACTCTTTTCTGAAGTACTTTAAGTCTCTTGAGGGAGTTTTTAAGATACATAGGATTCGCTATTTTTTCACCTGTAGAGAGTATAGCAAAATCTTTGATACCTACATCTATTCCTATGGTAGTTGATTCTGTGAAAGGTTGCTTTGCTGAAAGTTCTTTTCCGTCTTCAACAAGGATACTAATGTAGTAATTCCCTTTACAAGACCTTGATACTGTAGCTGTTTTAAGCTCGCCTTCAAACTTCCTATGAAGAACTGCTTTAATCGGTTCGATTTTTGGAAGCTTAACTGTGTTGTTTTCAAAATTCACAGAATAGTGTTGGGGTATAGGAAATGATTGAATTGGATTTTTCTTTGATTTAAACTTAGGAAATCCATTCTTTTCTCTGAAAAATCTGGTGAAAGCAGATTCTACCTGCTTAGTCATTCCTTGTAATGACTGTGAGTTTACTTTTCCTAACCATTCATTAGAAGATTTCAAGACAGGAATCTTTTTGTTTAAGTCAAATCTGGAAATAGATTTTCCTGTTTGTTCGTAAGTTTTAATTTTTTGATCCAACGCCCAATTGTAGACAAATCTACAGCTACCTATATGCTGATTCAATTGAACAGACTGCGTAGTTGTAGGATAGAGTCTAAATTTGAACGCTTTCATCATACAGAGTAGTATATGCTTTAACAATATATAAATTTTTTGGTAAATATGAAAAGAGGCGGCAGAATATTATATACGAAATCAGGGGTGAAGTTGACGCTTATATCCCACGAAGCTAAAGACTTCGGGGTTTTACGCTTCTACCTATAAACGTTTCAGCATAAAAAGAGTAAACATTATAAATACCAGCTAGCTATAAATACCGGTTAGCCACTTTTTTGAAATAATTCAAGCAGCTTATCCCTTAAAAACAACAAACTCTCAACGTATACCTGAAAAGAATCTGAGATCAGCCATCTGCATATTCATCTGCATATTCATCTGCATATTCATCTGCGTATTCATCTGCATATTGGAGTATCAGACCCTTTTTCCTGAAGCAAACTTCAAAAGTACTGCTCTATCGAAGGAAAACTTAGGTTCAGAGACTTGTTCCATACCTACGGATCGGGCAATCTCCAGAGTGCTTTCAAAACTAAGCTTTGAGACATGGAATTTAGGTTCAACAATCAAAAACCTGCTATCTTCCACGTATAACCTGTCATAACAACATACAAAATACCGTTCATTAACTTCCTCATATTTGCACATGGCCTTCATGTATGTAATTTATATGGAGGAAGATAAAGTTCTATGAAGTTCCATAGAACGTCATTGATTTCATGGAATAAAATAAAAGTAAGTTTATAATTTCAATATAATATTACTTTTGGGACAGGCTCATACATAAAGCATACTGGTTCTTCGCGGTTTATGTGGGTTGAAAATAATGGCTCAGTTACAAAGTAACCAGACAAAAAGAGAAACATCAAGCTTGAATGTGATGTTCAACCACGACTGTTTATAAATTTTATATATATATTACTATGATATTTAAGAGATGTAAGTTACCCACTCGAAACAGCGAAGAATCATCATATTAGTATTTTAGCTTATATTTGTAATCCGTTTAGTAATATATATAAAATATTACATTCAACCGATAAACATTCACATATGTAAGCAAGATGATAGCGATAGATAACACTTTGAGAACTACAATTACTTGTTAAGTGTGTTTAATTAAATGAAAAAAATAAAGCATGAAAGTTTTCCAGTTGGCAGTGTGTCAATTTTTCTGTAAAATCATAAATCTTAAAATCATAAATCTTAAAATCATAAATCTTAAAATCATAAATCTTAAAATCATAAATCTTAATAAGTTAGCCGTTGGGAAATCCAACATCAAGAGAACTGAATTCTGGTCAGTATACAAAAATTTGACTCTGAATTTACAGAAAATTCGGAAACCCTGAATTCCAGTTAAAAATACATACAAATAATTGAGACATTTGAAGGGAAAAAATGGATACGAATACAATTGATTGGAATGAAGTTTGGAAAGATCAGATGTTGAAAAACATAGGTTCAAATCCTGCCGACGATTATGCATCTCTCTGGAGTAAACGATTGAATGCAAAATTGTTTTTGGAAATAACAATGGAAAACGATAAAGGAAGAATTCAGAAGACAATGAATAGTCTGCCAATAACTTCTAAATCTCGAGTGCTCGATATAGGCTCAGGTCCTGGAGTTCTTTCAATTCTAATTTCTAAAAAAGCAGCTCATGTCACAGCTGTAGAACCTTCAAGAGAAATGATGGGTATTTTGCAAGATAACATCAAGAAATTTGATATTACCAATATTAATTGTGTAAATAAACGTTGGGAAGATGTGGATACAGAAACAGATCTTGAAGGTCCGTACGATATAGTATTTGCTTCATACTCTCTCGGGATGGTTGACATAAAAAATGCAATAATAAAAATGATTTCTTCTTCTTCAAGTAGTGTGCACCTTTATTGGATTGCAGGAAGCAATTTATGGGATATATATTCCCCTGAGATCTGGCCTGTTCTTCATGACAAGGATTATCAACCTATGCCAAAAAGCAATATTTTATATAATGTTCTATATCAGATGGATATTTATCCTAATGTAAATGTGTCCAAATTAAATTATATAAATAGATTTTCGTCTTTTGATGAAGCTGTCGAGTATTGTATTCCTATGTATAAAATTACAAATTCCTCTCAAGAGCAGATACTTCGTGATTATCTAAAATGTATTCTAAAAAACAGGGACGGTTTTTTGACTATCGAGGCTCAAACCAATCATGTAGAAATGTGGTGGCAAAAGTAAATTAGTATATTTTATCCTCTAAGATTTTTATTGGGAAATTTATGTTCAGAGGATATTTTCAAAAATCAAACTCCGTAATCGTATTAGGAATTACATAAACTTACTTTCCGCGGATACACACAAAAATACTATTCATTTTCTCAAAATGGCAGTCATTTAAAAGTTAACCGTTCTTTAATGGATTATTTTGGGCAAATCGGCAAATAATTTCTACTTCTGTGTACATCCGTGAGATGTAGGATAAACATCAATTCTAAACTATTCATATAAAACTGGATTTTGAAATCAAAACTTGTTGCTGAGTTTCCGATAAAAAACCGTAGATAGAATCTATGACTTGAAATCATCTGCGTCCATCCGTAATTATCTGCAATTAGCTGAAAATATTTAGAACCAGCCTACTTGGAAAAAGTTTGCAATAAATTCGCAATGATATTTTCCAAGAAGCTAAAAAATTATCATAAAATTATAGGAGGGATAAAAATAAAATGGAAATTTGGGAAAATAGTATTGTTTTCATTAGCGGTTACAATTCTTATTAACTCAACAGCAATAGCAGAAGAAGTGAAAATTATACGAACTCTTTCAACAACTGAACCTGCTGCAAATTCAGAATTTGCTGTTACTCTTAATGTATCAGGGATGGACGTAGCTGGCATTGTTGAAAGTATTCCTGAAGGGTTTTCTTACATTGGCACAAGCCATCCAGAAACGCAGACTAGCCAATCTAAACAAAAAATATTTTTTTCAGTTATAGGGGAAACAGAAATCACATATCGAGTAAAAGCACCTTTATCTGGAGGTGGAGCATTTACAGGAACATGGTATGATCCTCTGGATAAAACCGAAGGAGTAATTGCAAATACAGATGTGATCGCTAAATCAAACTACTCCAGCAAATCAAACTACTCCAGCAAAAGTGAAGCGCAACCACAGGAACCTGAATCGAAAAGTACACCTTTTTTAAGTACTGTAGCAATGATCGCGATAATTGGTTTATCAGCTTATTGTTTAAGAGATTATTAGAGCGGGAGAAGAACACAGTAGGTGTTTAAAATGAATACAACTGTAAAAAGAAAGTTATTTGTAGGTATCTTATTGTGCTTCTTAATGTCTTTGAGAATATGTGTGGCTAGTGCAGCAATTCCAGGGGATCTGAATAATGATAACATGATCTCTAGAGCAGAACTTTCAGATGCAATTATCTCATACATGAAGTTTACATATACCGGAGAAAATGTGAAGTGTCTTGAAAAGGATATGTTGCGAGAAACCGCAAGAAAGCATTTTACAATAACTGTGACTGATCTTGCTGGAAGAGAAGTTACTGTTCCTACAAGAGTCGAAAGAGTTGTTTTAGGTCAGTCTCTTTATATTCAGGAATTTGCCGCTCTAGAAGGTGAAAATTTTACAGAAAAAATAGTTGGTTGGGGTTCAGAACTTGAAACTTATGACATAGATACCTACAATGAATATCTAAATAAGTACCCTGAAATAGAAAACATTCCTGCAGTCGGATCTCTTAATAAAAATACATTTGATACAGAAGCTATTATTTCTCTTAATCCTGACCTTGTTATAATGCCATTAATGATGAAAGAGATCGCACAAAAGAGTACTGAAAATCTGGAAAATGCCGGAATTCCCGTTCTTTTTGTAGATTTCTGGAAAGACCCTTTAGAAAATACACAGAAGAGCATACTAGTAATGGGTCAAGTACTGGGTAGGGAAAAAAGAGCAGAAGATATTTCTAGATTTTACGGGGAACAGATGGATAAGGTTTATTCAGTCCTGAATAGCGAGGAAGAAAATGATACAAAACAGAAAGTTTACGTTGAATATGGTTCATTTGGCCCATCTCAGTATGGAATGACTTTTAGTACCTCAAACTGGGGACCAATGATCACAAAATTAAATGGTATAAACGTTGCCGAAGGTGTTGCAAGTATGGCTCCCATAGATCCGGAATACCTTCTGGCTGAAAATCCTGATATCATAATAATAGCTGGCCAGTACTGGCCAGAGAGTAAAGATTCAATGATACTTGGATATGCAACAAATCTAAATGAATCCAGAAAACGTCTTCAAGGTTTCTGTACCCGCTCAGGATGGAACACACTTAATGCAGTAAAAAATAATAATATTCATGGGATTCATCAAGGTATTAGTTATCATATATATAATTTTGCGGGAATTCAGGCACTTGCTAAATGGATGTATCCAGAGAAATTTGCTGATTTAGATCCGGAAGCAAATTTAAGAGAATTTCATGAGAGATATCTGCCTATTGATTATAATGGTGTGTGGATCTTGGATATTGGGGAGGCGCAAGAGAAATGAAATCTGCAAACAGAGATACATATAATACTATAATAAAGCAAAAATCTCTTTATTTCATTTGTTTTGCAATTGCAGTATTCCTTGCATTTTTAACAGATATTGCAGTAGGATCTTCATCACTTTCTGTTTATGACGTCTTTTCAACAATAATTTCACCACATTTAAACGATCCTAATACAACTGTCATTGTCTGGGATTTTAGATTACCTAAAGCTCTGATGGCAATTATTGTCGGTGCATCTCTCGCTGTAGCTGGCGCGGAAGTACAAACTATTCTTGATAATCCTCTGGCGAGCCCGTACACACTCGGCATATCAGCTGCTGCTGGCTTTGGTGCTGCTCTTGCTGTAGTTTTCGGACTAGGCACAATCCCTTTTGCTGGAAGTATCCTTGTTTCTATTAATGCTTTTATTTTTTCATTTATCTCATTTTCTATAATATGCCTTATCGCTAAAATAAAAAATGCCAGCAAAGAGATTATGATTCTTACTGGAGTCTCCCTATTATTTTTGTTCCAGGCACTAATATCTTTACTTGAATATTTAGCAACAGATGAGCAGCTTCAAAAAATAGTATTTTGGTTATTTGGCAGTTTCGAGAACTCCTCCTGGTCTACAGTATTAATTTGTTTTGTTATATTTATTATCATCGTTCCATTACTTGCCATTAATTCTTGGAAACTTACAGCACTAAAACTGGGAGACGAGAAGGCCAAAAGTTTAGGAATTAACGTTGAAAAACTACGCTTAAAAGTGATCATTTGCGTAACTATCCTTACAGCATCTGCTGTATGTTTTGTTGGTACAATAGGTTTTGTAGGTCTCGTTCCACCTCATATAGCTCGAATTCTTACAGGTGAAGATCAGAGGTACTTCATACCTTTGTCTGCACTTTTAGGGTCGCTTTTTCTATCTTTGGCTTCGATTGGCGGGAAGATAGTTTGTCACAAAGGTGTATTCCCTATAGGAATTGCCACTTCTATGATAGGTGTTCCTTTCTTTTTATCGTTAATTATAATGAAAAGGAGCGAGTCCTTTTGAAATTAGAGATTAATAATTTTTCATTCAGTTACAATTCATCTCTTATTTTCAATGAAATGAATTTCAAGATAGAATCAAAGATTACAGCACTGATAGGTCCAAATGCTGCAGGTAAGTCAACTCTCTTGAGATGTATAGCTGGAGTATTGGACCCTAAAGGAACGATAATGTTTGATGGAAAAGATGTGAAGAGTTTTGAAAAAAAAGACCTGATACGTTTAAGAAGCTACCTTCCTCAAGAGTCAAAAATAACCGGTTCTTTAACCGTGTTTGAAATTCTTCTTCTGGGAATGGCAAATTCTTTATTCTGGAAGGTAAACGAGGCGGATCTTGAAGCAGTTTCGAATGTACTGAAGTACCTAGGAATTGAAGATTTAGCTCTAAGAAGTATTAGTGAATTAAGTGGTGGACAAAAGCAAATGGTTTTCATTGCTCAATCCTTAATTAGAGACCCCAAACTCCTTTTAATGGATGAGCCAACTAATGGTTTAGACCTGAAATATCAATTAGAGCTTTTTGAATTAATACAAAAAATAACACTAGAAAAGGGTATGACTACTATAATTGCCTTGCACGATCTTAATCTAGCAGCCAGATTTGCCGACAATATAGTCGTTATGAGCAAGGGAGAAATTTATGCATCAGGTTCTCCATCTTCGGTCTTAACGCAAAAAACTATAGAATCTGTCTATGGGATAAATGCTCGGATTAGTATTGACGACGACGGGGTTCCGTGGATAAAGCCAATTAATTCAATTAAGAATAAGTGATAGGATGATATAGCTTATTATTGATACTTTAGAATAAAATGTAGGTCACAACAAGTGTTTTGCCATTTCTTCAATTAATTCGAAATTATGCACTTGAAGTGCCAGATCAAGCATAGTAAGCACTGCAGTTTAGATCTGCATTTTATATATTTGAATTTAGCATATGTATTTTGGCTTTGTAGAAAACTTATCTAGACAAGCTTCAAGATGTTACAAACAAATTGTAAGATGAGATTATGTCTAGAACTTACACAGTTGAACTGGAAAATCAGCATCATTAGACCATTAACTATATAAAATGTGACTTTAATCCGCAGTCGTTGCCGTAATTGATTTTTTTCCTATAGTGCATAGTAGTTATATAGAATAAATTGAATTTTTCATTCATTTTGATATTTGCGAGTTGTAAATTCACATTTTAAATTAATGTTGACAAAAAAATATTTTTGATACATTGGTTTTAATTTTTAACTATTAATCTTTCCAGAACTGTTTGCCATTTTGATCAAAGTACCAGATTTTATAGATGAGCCTATCCAAAAACTTATTTTATTCTAAATTATCATGAGTTTTCGGGATTATTTTAGTGATTAGGTATTCAATTGATTGTTCCAAATACGAGATTCAAAAAGAGGTCATCTCAAAACTTGAAATTTGCTTCTTGGACCTTGTATTTTGAATAATCAATCAAGCTCATGATCATGAAAATAATTCTGAGAATTCCCAATGATTAAGAGTAAAGTGGCTTTTGGGATCGGCTCAAAATCAAATTATGAGTTTTGGGATCAGTTCACGATTTAACTTTAAGGACGCTGTTACGTTTTTTTGGATAGTCTCTTAGGCAAGATAGCCAGTTATTTATGTGAAATAATTAATCTGAATATGGGGGAATTAGTGATGGCATCGAAATTTTCTGCTGAGTTGGAACCTATAATAATGGACAAATTAAAGATTGCACCTGAAGATCGTATTGATATTAGACTATTTCTGGAAAAAGATTCAATCCTTGAGAAAGTGACACTTGAACTTGAGGCAAAAGGACTGGTAATTACAGATACTCAAGAAGGTCCAGATGTCATAATCAGAGGAAATACTGCGATAAAGAACCTTTCTAAAATTGAGGCCGTTGCAGAAGTAGACAGAATCGAACATGACCATCCCCTCTAATGGTGGTTCCTGGTACTAAGTACATCGGTTCTTAACATTTCAAAGCAGGATACATAGAGGGCAAGTTTAATTTAACTGTGATAATGAGAAAGCTGTAAAACTGAATGAATACAGATAGTAAAAAGATAGATAGCAATAGCTATTTATGATTCATTAAATGGTTATTTTGCTTCATCTTACAATGTAGCGTCTATGAATTCGTTATGAAATGAGTTCGTTATGAAATGAGTTGAGGCTTTGCCAAAATTGATGAAAAGGCGTTAAAGGCAAAAAAATAGTTCAAAATGGCTTATTTAATCAAAAAATTACATCTAGTGCCTTTAAATAACAGCGCAAAATGTAGATGAACATATAATTTAGTGATAAAAGCTTAATTAATGCTACATACTATTGATAAATTAATATTTTATATGATCTTCTTCTACAACTTGAATATGTATATGAATATTAATTATGTGTTTAAAATTTAAATAGGGTATTTTTCTTTATTACATAATTAAAAAGTGCCATAATTAAAATTAGTGACATAAAATTTTATTAAATCAAATTTACACTGCATTAATCAAATTTTTTTGCAAAATAAATATTATTACCTAATATTATTGAAAAATAAGGAATCTTGCAGAAAATAGTGGAACCTCAGTTTATTATGAAATGAGTTTATTATGAAACTGTTGTATCCTGAAATTATTTTGCAGACTCAAAACCATTTGGCTCCAATACATGATACAGCAGCAGACGACGCAAAATGTTAAACGTTTAGTGAATTTCAACTCCATTTTTGTATTGTGAAATGATTACGTAAAATGAAGCAAATTTGAAGTTGGACTAAAATAATGGGTCACATGTATACGATATATAACTGCAATAAAAGAAATTAAAAAAGCGAAATAATTTTAGGATAAAACAATGTGCCTGAGGAATAATTATCAGATAAAGTATGGGGAAAAGTAAAATGGCTTTTATCTTTTTGACACTGATATACTACTCTCTATCACCTCAAGTCTATAGGCTATTCTTAACCAGTATTAACCCCGTAAAGGCTACCGTCATAACAAGTACGAGATGATTGCAAGTATGATAAAGATTATGACGAGCCACTTTGCAATATCCATTGATAAACCGGCAACTCCCCTTGCGCCCAGTATATATGCAATCAATGCCAATATTAGAAAGACCACAGCAAGTCCTATCAAACCCGGCATATTCCACTCCCCCAGTGATTATTTATTCAATAAATCAATAATTATATTAAAGCAATTATTAGATTAAAGGTATTTATAATTTGACTGTCAAAGTAAGTGACTTTCTCATAAATGGACATCTTTTTTTTAATTGAAATAGTCTCTTTTAACTCTGAAGACGAGAAGTCCCCTTCTTCAACAATAGTCCCCTTCCTCGACAATTTCTGGCGAAAGCCGGAAAGTGGCAGGTGGAGGATGAAAGCTGTCAACTTCCTTACCTTCTTTTGTAGGCGACAGGAAGGGGTAGTTCACAGTACAAATTATATTCTAAGCCCTTCCTGTCTATCATAATGAAATGGCGGAGGGTTCCGTATTTTTATAACCCTATCTGGTTAGACCGAAGCGACAGAACAAATATACAAACCAAGAACTTTATAAACATTAGGAATTTGTCTCTCATTGAAAATGTAAAGACTGATATTAAATAAATAAAGAAGAATAATATCTGGAAACAAGGATAGCGAAAAGAAAGATAGAAAGGAATAATTGGAAAAAAGAAAGATAGAGAGGAAGAGTAGGAAAAAGAAAGATAGAAAGGAATAATTGGAAAAAAGAAAGATAGAGAGGAAGAGTAGGAAAAAGAAAGATAGAGAGGAAGAGTAGGAAAAAGAAAGATAGAGAAGAAGATAAAGAAAAAGGATAGAATCAAAGAAAACTGAAAGAGACTAAAGGACAGGAAGCCTTATGGAACAATCTTTCTGGCTTCGATATAATACCTCTTCTCGTTTTCCTTTCCAAGAGAAAACGATTTTCTCGGAAGAACCCCTTTCTTTTTAATAAGAGAAAAGAAATCGCTCTTTTTCAATGGGGGAAGGAAGAAACCGATATTACCCTGTTTTTTTCCAAGTTTTTCCACAACTTCAGGATCATGTTCATATTCGATTGAATAATTATCAATGATCTCGTCAAGGGTTTCGACCTCAAGATCGTATACGGGATTATCAAAAATCAGCATGCCAGACCTGTCTTTTGTAATAAACCCTATTGAATGTCCTGCAACCGGAAAATCGGCATTTGAGATAGAAGGTCTGGTTTCTTCGATTCTTGCATCAAATTTTTTGAGCAGCTCTTCAGGTTCAATTCCGCTTACAACTCTGTGAATAGGTTCAAAGGAAAGTCCGGGGTCGTGAACATTTACAAGCTCAACCATTGCGTATCTTGCAGGATGATCGGCCTGTACAGTCCCTTTAATTTGTTCCCAGAAGCTCTTTGCAGCAGCAAGGCTGTGGTTTCCATCACCAACAAGAAGTGTTTCCAGGTTCAGGATTTTATCCGAAATTTCTGTAATTATCTTTTCATCACTGATCCTGTAACCCGCGATGTGACCGCCGTTTTCCATCAGGTTAAAATCATAAACTTTGTTCTCTTCACAAACAAAATCATCAGGGTTTCTGGGAATAACCGAGAAATAAGGATCATCATATAACACTAAGATGTGCGAGAGTTCCAGTTCTGCATTTTCCCTTATCCTGACTCTTGCAGGAAGCCTTTCTTTAATAGTGCCTTCCGTTGGTTTGATAAACGAGTCGGACCCGTTGAACTGGTATTCTTCCAGGTCTATTGCAACAACAAGTCCGGTTCTTTCCTTACCTGAGACCAAACGCCTTACGAGAATAAAACAGGGGCCGTGGTCAACGAGAAGTTTTTTGTAGTCACTTAGGGTTTTATGAATCTTATTTACTCTATTTTCATCTAGCGGAAGATATATTTCCGGATAAATTAAGTTAAAAGTAGAGGGGGCATCTCCAATAAATTCTTCAACTCTTTTCCAGTACTCCGGGTCCTGAGTGTGCTGATCACAGGCAATCACTGCCCACTTTTCCCAATTATCTTTTGGAAGAAGAATGCGTGGAACATGTAAAACCATGGTATGTTAAAAAAAGAGAGAGAATATAAAGATTTCTAAATTCCTTTTCTGAGTACACAGCTTAAAGAAAAAAATAAGCTTGTAAAAATAAGTTTATAAAATCTAAATTTATAAAAAAGTTTATTTTACTGTGTTGTATCCGGCATTTTTCCATGCAGTCATGCTGCCAAGCACATTAGATACATTATTATAGCCATGCTTCTTTAAAATCGAAGCTGCTATACTGGAACGCCTGGAACTATCACAATAAACAATTACCCGAGAGTCCTTCGGGACTTTATCAAGATTTTCTTCAAGCTCCCCAACGTATATATTTTTAGCTCCCTGAATATGTCCTTCATCCCATTCTTTCTCCTTTCTCACATCCAGTAGTGTCATCTCCTCGTGCTTCTCCAGTTTATTCTTCAGATCGTGGACCGAGATGAGACTAACTTCGTCTACAGTTAAGGCTTTCATATACCAGGCTGAAATTCCGCCGCTCAAAAAACCCTTTATATTATCATAACCCAGACGGACCAGATACCTTATAGCGGCTTCAAGCTGTTCTTTTTCCTCCAGCACTAGGAGTATGGGTTTATTATAAGGAAGAACCCAGCCCGCAAATGAAGGTACTCCTCCGAGCCAGATGCTGTAGGAGTTTCTTATATGCGTTCCTCCAAAGGAGTGAGGCATGCGCGTATCAACGATCACTGCTCCTTTTTCTATTTCCGTCCGGAACTCCGCGGGTGAAAGCGGTTTAGGAGTAGGTAGGCCCTGCAGCAGAGGAGCTCCTTGCAGGTTGTACTGTTCCATTTTCTTGAAGTAAGGAGGAAAATCGAGCTGTTCTTCAAGTTTGAACTTGATAAACTCTTCCCTGTTTGTCTTCTGCAGAGCAGGGTTCTGTACGCGCTCAAGTCCAAGCGTACTGTAGTCCCGTTTGGCGATAGCTCCCCCACAAACCGAGCCTGAGCCATGTGCAGGACATAGTATTACTCCATCTCCCAGTGGAAGAATTTTGTTAAATATGCTATCATAGAGATTTGCTGCCAGTCTTGGAGCTTCCTCTGGGCCATAGAGATCGATTCTTCCGGTATCGCCTACAAACAGTGCATCTCCCGTAAAAACCATTACCGGTTCTTTTCCTGTATCAAGGTCTGCCAGGAAGTAGGACATACTCTCATCGGTATGTCCCGGAGTATGTAAAGCCGTCAATTTCATTGAACCGAAATCGAACTCCTGGCCTTCATTTAAGTAGTTCCCATATTTGAAACCCACTCCATGACCATGATAAATCTCTGCGTCTGTAAGCTTCTTCAATTCCAGGGAACCAATTACGTAGTCTTCATTTCTGTGGGTTTCAAAAATATATTTTATGTTCATGCCTTCTCTTCTGGCAAGCTCGACATAGACCTGACAGTCTCTTCGAGGATCGATAACTATGGCTTCATTTTCCGAACCAATGAAATAAGAAAGATGAGCCAGACCTTCCGATTTAATGCGTTCAAATTTCAAGCTAAGCCCCCTTCAGCTCTATATTATGTTTCATGAAATAAGTTTCTGCCTACTGCAGATTTCCCTTTGTCTAATTATATAACCGCATATTTCATATTTTTTATGAAAAAACTCATACATCATATCTTTACGAAAAATTATATTTTTCATATGGTATTCAGAAAGTAAAATTCCAATATAAAATGCGAAATATAATGGCAAAAGGAAGGAGAAGTCTAATGTAAAAGAAAAAGTGGAAAAAGAATGTAGAATTCTAACACAAAAGAAAAAAATTCTAATATCAAAAGCAAAAAGAATGTAGAATTCTAACACAAAAGAAAAAAAATTCTAATATCAAAAGCAAGTAGAATTATAATTGTAAAAATAGGAAAAGTGAAAAATTAATGAGTAGAGACAGAATCTTTGATAATTGAAAGCCAGTCCTGTCAGCTCCTCTTAATTTTTTTTCATTTCAAACTTCATTTTCCGTTTTTTGTTTGAATTTTTATTCGGATTCCCCAACAGTTATTAAGTAGTCGAAACTGTTTATGTTTTTCGAGAGAATTGTAAGTTCCCAGGTTCCGATTGCTCCAGCTGTTCTATACGTTTCTGTATATTTCCCGCTGTCACTCTGATAGCTTGAACTATTTTCCGTCGCCCATATTGGGAATATATATCCTTGAGAGTATACGGTACCACTTTCAGCGGCTTTCACAAGGGTTAGATTAACAGGGCTGGAATTGCATGTCAGGTTTATTTCAAAACTCGGCTCTTCCTTTTCAGGAGAGATACGCACAGATTCATCCTGATCAAAAGTTTCCGCCGAAACTTCAATCGTTATCGGGTCGGCAGTTGTGGTATTAAAGGTTCTTACGTAAGGACGTGTAGGCTGTTTATCAACCGTAAAGCTCAGGCTTATTTGCGGAACGGATCCATCATTCTCGTTCCCATCAGCGTTCATTTCGATATAAGCATCATAACTTCCGCTCGCATCCTCCGGGACTGGAACTCTGATGGTCATATTAGCAATTTCGCCGGCTTTTATGGTTGAAGGTGCGGAGATCTCTATTGTATCATCACTAAAAGATGGTTCGTCAAATGAATAGTCATATATCTCGTATTTCATTAACTTCGGATCGATAGTAACATCTTTGCCTGCCACGTTTTTAATTTTTATAACGTATATATATTCCTTTCCAGGCTCAACGGTGTCAGAAACATAACTTGTCTGAAGCTCAAGCTTCGGACGGACAGGCACTGAGACCCAAAGTTGCATTGCATTGACATACATAGGATCACTATATCCTTCAGTATATAGATAATCATCATATCCTTCAGTATATAGATAATCATCATATCCTTCAGTATATAGATAATCATCATATCCTTCAGCAGGTTCCTGAATATATACAGGAGTATCATATTTTTCTGGATAGGTATCATTTGTGAAAGCTACCTGGGCTTCATACTCCCCACTTTCCGCATCCTCAGGAACACTTACCTCAATGGTAAAATTCTGCTCTACACCAGGGCTTAACGTTACATTTTCAGGTAAAATCGTAATCCAGCTTTCGTTTACAACATCATAGTAATCGTTAGATGGAGCTGCAACTTTCGGAGCTATGTCGAGGTTTTCGTTACCTTCGTTCCTGAAACTAACGTTGAAAGTTTCATATTCTCCCGGCATGAGATCTACCGAATAGTAATCTGGTTTTATATCATGTACGGTGTAATTCCCGTAAATTTCTTCCAGTCCAGGAACTATATTCCTTTCATAAGTTCCATTTTCGTAGATAACTGTTCCATTAAGCTCTTCTGGCTGAGCAAACGCAGCCGGTAACAATATCAGGCAAAACAATAAACTAAAAAACTGGGATGCTGCCTTCAATGCTGTACTTTTACTCATGTTTCTGGCTCCTTTCTTCTGATGAGGAATATTTCTAACCGACGCACCCAGGGTCTCCAATCTCCTGCAAGTTAGCAGCACAAGACTCTTGCTTCGGAAATTTATACTTTTTAACAGATCAAAAAGAATGAATATTTTTTATGATGTGTATAAGTTCATTATATGTCCCTCTATAAAATACTTATGGGACTTGAAAATATTTATGAAGATTAAAATGGAGCTTACAAAATAAACACTGAATTTGTTTCTCGAAAACTATGAATTTAAGATCAGAAAAATAGAGTCAAGGATTGTATAAGGAAAACTTTAAATATTTTCAATAAGTACGGTAGTTTAAAAAGGATTTACTTAAATACAAACTTGATTATTGTAATTTGATAAATGTCTACAGGTGACGTCTTCAGATAAGATCTCCAAATGACGTTTTTAGATGGCATTTTCATAGGATATATTCATGTAAAATAGCTATTTATTATGATTTGTTTTTAAATTATGAAATTATTCATATATTTAATATGTTTTATCACATAGCATTTATATTTCTTTATTCTCAAGGATATTTCTTTTTTGCAAGGCTATATTCATTTTCGGACACTGCGCATCGGCTTGCCCATACTCAGGAAAACAAGCATGTGCCTGCTTTTTCAGGGTTTCTTTCGGGAAGTTTCTCTCTTTTTTTCCAGAAGTCCCCATAATTTTTCACATTCACTGGCTGTAAGCCCGATTTGTTTGACAAGGTATTCTTCCGTTTTCTGGTTCTTTACCGTGTCTTTTATCAAATGGCTTATTGTATCCCTATGATGCCCTGTTATTCGTTCAATACTTCTTATTCCATTTTTTTCAAGAAATAGCCGATATATCAGTTTTATCTCATCTGCGGATAGATGCTTACGATAAACAGCGGTACCTTTTGTATCCATAAAAAACTTTCCGCAATGTTTACAGTAGTACCGTTGGTGCCCGGTTTTATACTTTCCTCGCTTTATAATAGCTTTCCCTTCTATCCTGAGATAATATTTGCATTCAGGATTTGGGCAAACAGTCTCATTTTGGTTTTCAACTGACATAATATAATCAATAAGTTGTAACTTCAATAATATATTTATTTTGCTCGGTTCAATTTCAAACACTTTATTTTAGACAGATTCATTCTCATAAAGAAAAGCGTTATTCAAAATTCATAATCAGATTGACTCATACAGTTATATAAATAAAATCCATCATATTTATTATTTATGAAAACAGATACGAAAATGTAGAACCCTTCCTGTAAAAATTTAAATTTATCCGTAAACTTTGATACTGCAAGAAAATTCTGAACCCTCAAGAGAGATCATTTGCTTTCATCAGCCCGAAAAAATGAAAAATAAGTATTAAAATCCTCACTGTTCATAGTTATCAATTTTAAAACTTAATTTTATAATATTTAAATTTAAATTTTTTAATATTTAGATCTAATTACCACCTTAGTATAGCCTTCTGCATGCTGAGAAAAATCCCTGTAAGCAGCAGTCGCGTCCTTAATGGAGATCCTGTGACTTACTATAAAACTTATTCCACACTTCTGTAATTATCATATTCCTAAGTATTAAAATGATATTCTTAACAGAAATCTGGCCTGTTTTAATTGCTAACCTTTTTCCCAAAGCTGTCCAAAAAACAGAACATACTCGCCTTATTTGGTATATTCGTTGGCGCCGCCTGGTTTGTCCACGGTGAAGACTCCTATAATCTCAAGATGGCCTGTAGGATTTACTAACCTTACAAGGTGTCAGCTTACCTGGGTAGAGTTTTTCTTTTGAGGAATCAGCCCTATCCCTGGGGCCTGATAGCTGACCGCATTCATGCCAGACATCACGCCCTTCATTTTCTCCTCACCTGGCAAAAGGGATTGCACAATTCGAGGGTTCATGGCCCCTAGCGTTTCAATTACAGTTGCAGGGCCTCTCCTGGTGACTTCAATAGAGCACCTGCACTCTCAACCAGGTTTTGTACGCCGGATACAAAACCCTGCATTTTTTTCTTTTCCTGGCAGCAGCATATCCACAGCTGAATGCTGAGACCTTAATTTTTCAATCTGGACTACCAGGTAGCTCATGGTAAAATCGACATGTATAGCATTTATACTCCTGACAGTTTCAGCCTTTCCGGGAGATTTTACGCTTTATTACGTTATTTCAAGTACATACTGAGATTCTAAAAATAAAAGGAATAGTCTTTACTCGCTAAAAAGCTCGGATAAACTTTTTACTATTTTTACATACGGATATTGTAAAAACTCAGTTTCCTTTGTCGTTCCTGTGGTCACGGCCACAAAATCAACATTTGCTGCGAGGGCTGTTTTAGCATCAATAAGACTATCTCCAATATAGAGCACATTATCGAGTTGTACTTTAAGGTTGTCAACTGCAAGCAGTAATCCTTCTGGAGACGGCTTGGGGACTTTAACATCCTCTCCTCCAACAATAATATCTATTAAATCCAGGACTCCATGCATGTTTAAAGTTTCAACTATTCTAAAATGATATTTTGTGGTTACAATGCCTGTATTGTGCCCACTCTGCTTTAATCGCTCTAATGTATTTACTGTGTCAGCATACAGCACGGTATCTCTAGACATTACCTCGTTAGCCTTTTCCCGAAAAAAGCTCAGAAAACGATTTATCAAAACTTCGTTTTCATTATTTGTTAACTGAATAAATGCTTTGTCGAGTGGAAGTCCGACGGTTCTTTTTATACTTTCACGGTCAAAGCAGGGAATGTCCAGCTTATTGAAGGCGTAGTTGAAACTTGACACAATACCATTCGTTGCATCGGCTAGTGTATAATCAAAATCAAAGATGACAGTACTATATTTCATATCTCCCGCCTTGAGTCCTGCTGTTAACATAGAATCCTGCAGGAGTATAATAGAATCCTGCGCTATTGATATAAAGTCCTGCTGTACTGGCATAATATCTTTTCGCTCAAAAGCAAAGATTTTTTATTTACTCTTTACATTCGCATGCTTTATATTTTTAGAATTAAGGACACAAAATGTAGGGTAGATATTATTCTTAAAGGCATTTGCTACAGGTACTTTTGTCATAACTATCCAACAAAAAAATAAAAATTCATATACAGGATAATTTAATAAGAATTCATTCAGCTATTTCATGAGTTAATTACAGAATTTGAAGCTTTTGGCGGATATTATTCTGAATCTATTCATACTGCACTATTCAGGATAAAAGTATTTGACAGATTAATAATGTGTTGTAAATAATTACTACCTATATAATTTAATACTAATCGGAACTTAGCTCCAATATTAAAAGCATATAGCCGTTACTGAGAACCTTATCTGATGGCCTGGAGTTCCAGATCAAAATTACCAGTGTGGTTTTGTGTCAAAACTCTTATCAAAAAATAAGATGTAAACCAGGCATAAATGAGCTAATTGAGAGGATAAAATCAAAAGAAATATACATATTAAGAAGTAACACAAAACAAACTAGCTCTTTATCAGACCTTTAAATGATATGTAAATCTTCTGTATATGATCTAAAAGATTTTGCCCGGAATTAAAATAATAATTACATATTATTCAACTACTTAATATTATTCAACTACTTAATATTATTCAACTACTTAATATTATTTAAAAAATAAATATGAACATCTATTATTAATAATCTGCCGAGGGAAAGTTGATTGATAAACGAATCTAATAATAAAAGCTGGATTAAAATATGTGGAGTTTTACTGGTAGTCTTTGTCATACTAACTTTGATATTAGGAGTAAAAATGTCGGGCATGAGATCTCCCGATTACCAGCATGGCTACGAAGACGGCTACCGAGACAGCTATCAGACTGCTTTCAATGGAAACTATTATGATGTCAAAGGTGGCTTAGGTGAGAATAGTAGCTATAACGAAGGTTACGTACACGGCTATGATGAAGGCTACCCCGATGGTCAACTAGACCTTGGAGCTCACGAGGGACGTGGAACAAGCCAGGCTCTCGAGACCAGTCAGGAACTCAAAACTAGCCAGGAACTCAAAACCAGCCAGAATAATGAAACCAGCAAAGATAACGAGACCAACCATGACAGTGAAACCAGCTCGAACAGTGGAACCAGCTCGAACAGTGAAACCAGCTCGAGCAGTGATACCACAGAGGGTCGCCAAATTAGCTTCAAGAGTGAAAGTTAAGGCAATTGGCATTATAGAAGCCAAAAATGGATATCTCCATAATCTTTCCTGGTTTTTGCATCGATTCTATTCTTTAGAAGCAGTGCAGCAGTAGCAAGACTAACAGGAAATTTCTCATATACTTAGAAAAATTTATCAACATGACTGGTCAATTATCTTTTCATGCCTGTGGAAACAAGAGAAATCTCAGTAACTGGAAAAGAAGACTGCGGAATTGTTGATATTACTGAGATAATCTCAGAAGAGGTAAGAAAATCAAAAATAAGAAACGGAACGGTTACGATCTTTTGTATTGGGTCAACCGGAGCAATAACTACGATGGAATTTGAGCCTAATCTCTCAAAAGATGTCTCTGAAACGCTTGATCAGCTAATCCCTCTTGATAGGGACTATCACCATCACAAAACCTGGGGAGATTATAACGGAGGCTCGCATTTAAGAGCTATGCTCATCGGCCCGAGCCTTACAGTGCCTTTTGTTGAAAAAAACCTTACTCTTGGAACCTGGCAACAGATTGTATACATTAACTTTGACAGGATTGAAAAGGTAAGAAGAATCGTACTGCAGATTCTCGGGGAATTTTAAACATCTTTGTTTCCTAAAAGAGAGGTTTCTTTAAGAGCCACGTTATTATAATTATTATTCTAAAAAAAGCTATTTTCGCTAAAAGAATCTTATTGTTTAAGAGCCCACTTCCCGCAGTAAATTTTCGTAAATTCATATTTTTACTGCTATCGATTTTCAATCAAATGTAGATTTATTGGACTTTTATGCAGTAGGTAAAAGCAACGATGTGGTGTATTTAGAGACCAAAAACGATATCATTCAATTTTCACCAAATACCATTAAAAATCCAAATTATTTGCTCTGTTCCAAAAACGCTATCAGGAAAAATATTGATTTTCAAAAAAATACTGCGGAATGTAGGTAAGAGGATAGCTGATTAGTATATCCTTTGATAAATTCATATGAACCTTCGATCTTTCTAGTTATTGATTTTCAATATCAGTTTTATTACTTTTTTCTTATTCATATGCTTTTATTATCTCTACATATTCTTGGATTACATATATTGGAAGTCCAGTAAAAAACGCTATATCTCATTAGTTTTATCCGGCCGTATAGAGCTTTTCTATGCGTGTTCCATCTTTGATGTATAGATCTACCGATGTATAGATCTACTGATGTACAGATCTACCGATGTATCTATCTACCGACGCAGTCTTAAGTGTTAAATTCCTGTTTGATTTCAGGGAAAAATCCTTCTCTTCCATTATTTAGTGAATCTTTTAGAAGCTCTATAGCTTCTTCGTCACTAAGCTCTTCAAGCTTAGTTCTAAAAGAGTAGTTAATTTCTATCAACTCATTATTTACTCTGAATTTCTTAGGAAGCTTTTTTGTTTTCGACTACTTTCTGAACCTCTTTTGCTTCCTGTAACTTCTTCATAACAGCTCTTGATTTTGCTTCTAGCTGTTTTTGTAGAGATTCAGAGAAATAGAAGTACTTTATACTACTTGGCTTGATGATTTTTATTCCATATATGCCTGTTTCGGGATCGATCAGTTCTGCTCATCAGTTCTGCTCTTTTCAGATCAAAGTTCTCAATTATTTTATTATCACTCGAATTCAGTTTCATAGAAGTGAGATAATCCATCTCGGCATCCTTTATCAGGTTGAGATTCTCTTCGGTATTAGCTCCTTTATCAAAAACAATAAGAGAACCTTTTAAGTCTACTTTTAACCTGTTTATAAATATCGGAAAAGTGCTCTAGATCAAGAACGTTTCCTTTACACTGTAATTCCAATAGGTATGTTTATGGGATTAACTAGTTCACTAATTCCAACTGTTATCTGCAGCT
Source organism: Methanosarcina barkeri str. Wiesmoor (assembly GCF_000969985.1). Classification (GTDB taxonomy): domain Archaea; phylum Halobacteriota; class Methanosarcinia; order Methanosarcinales; family Methanosarcinaceae; genus Methanosarcina; species Methanosarcina barkeri_B. Next base: position 2,568,602 of record NZ_CP009526.1, read on the forward strand.
TATCAGTTCTGTGATCTCTGCTATATCCGAATTTACCAAGGTTAGCTTCAGTTCCGTGAAGGACTATACTCGTCCAATCAAGGTTTATATTAGTCTTTTCAAAACCATAGACAGAAAATTTCGACTTCAGAAATACCGATTCTCTTGGGCTTCAACTTGTAAATATTCTCATAGAACAGATCGAAGGCTGTATTGAACTTAAAAAAGACTCTGGAACTGAGTTTCTGATCATGTTCAAAAGGCAGGAAAAATGAATGTAAGAGACATGGAATTTAAACTGAATCTTTAGGCCGATTCTCTAAACTAAACTTCTCACACAGAAAAAAAGGCAAAAAAATGATAGATTTAAACAAGAACTTTAAAAAGATGCGTCAACATAATCGACAGGCCTTTTAAAAACAGCTGCTATCATACCGTTTTCGTCGATCTCGTCCGCAAACTTGATGAGTTCCCAGCCTTCAGTCCCGAGGCTGTTAAGATCTTCTTTTGCCTTTGACCACTCACTGAACCTTATCTCTTTAACATCATATTCCCAGATGGTCACTCTAATTCATCTCCAGTAAAGTTGGGTAAGATTAACTCATATATTAAGTGGTGGCATCTGCTATATTTAGCTTTTTAAAAAATAGATTTGCGATTAAAGCAACTAAAGTTGATTTGTGGGTTGATTTAAGAATTGAGTAAAAATTGACCTGAAAATTGATTTGTAAATTTATTAAGAATTTAGACCCCTTGAAAAATGATTAGTTTTTTAAGGGATATTAAACTTTATTTGCCCAATTAAATATAGTGTCAGCCCTCCCCCAGTTAAGGTACATTCATTAAATGATCTATTTGCTGTTTAAATGACTTAAATACTTTAATTGTTAAATTAAACGTTGATTTATCCTTACTTTTAACATTGAATTTTGTATGGATGAAAATGACATCAGATGCCTTATTTATAAATAAACATAAATTGTAAAAGAATAAAGTATTTATCTCAATTTTTTCTTGATTTAAAAGAGTATTATAGATTATTTATCTAAAAAATTGATTTTTAGACTGTACCTTAATTGGGGGAACTCTAAATGCATACTTATCATCTAAAATAAGTATTGTATGCCCTTAGTTTTAGTACTGATTTGGAAGGACCCTATAAGAATTGATCTGAAAATTGACCTTAGTTAATCCTTATAACTAAGTATATATTCAGGACTTTTTATATAAAAAACAAATAAAAAGAAAAAGTTGTTGAGAATTAATAACTCAGACTTCAATATGTCTTTGAATTAACTCAAATCTCAACAAGTTCATACTCACGTTTTCCAAACCCGATTTCTTCTCCGTACTTGAGCTGGTGGGTTCCATCGATCATTGGCCATGCTCCCCTGAACTTATCGGCTCCAGCTTCGTGGTTGCACTGAAGGGAGGAGTTGACGAGCCCTTTTTGCCTATTTACGAGGTCGTAGCTTGCCTGGTCAAGAGCAACAGGGTCTTTTGAGGCAAGAATTCCTATATCCGGTACGATAGGAGCATCACTCCAGGGTACACAGTCGCAGTCAGGTGTAATTTTAAGCAGGAAATTTATGTAACCTACTTTCTCTTCCTTTCCTTTTACTGCCCCATAAGCGTACTCAGTAAGACATTCCAGAAAGTTTGGAATATCATGTTCCCAATCTATAGTTATAGCTCCCACAGGGCAAACTTCCATGCACTGTCCGCAGCTTATACAGATATTAGGATCAATCATTGAGACTTCTCCCAGAAGATAAGGGGCTCCTACAGGACAGATTTTAATACATTTCTGGCAGCCTATGCACTTTTCTTCAACCACATGCGGGCTTGTCGGGAAATGCTGTTCCTTCTTGCCGGATGCCGGAGCACAGCCCATAGCAAGGTTCTTGATAGCTCCTCCGAAGCCCGCCATAATGTGCCCTTTAAAATGGGACATCACAATCATGGAATCGGCGGCAGCAATATCCGACCCTATTTTTACGGATTTAAAATGTTTCTTTCCGATCTCAACATCTGCAACGTTCTGGCTCTTCAAACCGTCTGATATGATAAGCGGGGCTCTGACAACGGAATAATCAAAACCATGTTCAATCGCAGTCGTCAGGTGGTCAACCGAATTGTGCCGGCTGCCTGAATAAAGCGTATTCGTGTCCGTAATAAACGGTTTTGCTCCAGATGCCCGGATTTTTTCTACGACCTGCCGCACAAAAACAGGATTTATATATCCGTCACTTCCGTACTCTCCAAAATGAATCTTAATTGCAGTCAGATCACCTTCTCCAAGGAGTTCAGCAAAATCTGCTTCGTCAAAAAGCTTCTGGATCTTGCTGATCGTACTCTCCTCTGGATTTCTCGCCCTGAGATCTGCAAAATAAACTTTACTTGCCATTAAGTGCCTCCTAAATCTGAATTAATGTTTTTATAAAACTATGCAGTTAAAAAAGTGTTGTTCATTTTTAGGTATTGCGCTGTTTGGAGAGAACAAGAGAGAACGAAAAACGCTGCTTCAGTCGATTAGCTTCAGTCGATTAGCTTCAGTTGGTCAGATTCAGTCGATTAGCTTCAGTCAGTTAGCTTCAGTCGATTAAATTCGCGTAGTATGCTGAGGCGGTAAAATATAACACAACATAATGCTAAGAGTAATGCTAAGAGTAATGCTAAGAGTAATGCTAAAGAGGCTATAAATTCCTGATATATCCTGTCAAAAAATACGCTTTATTTCATGACTTGCCTGTAAATTTCCGATATTTCTTTATATTCACTGCAATTTCCTTGTATTTTTCTTTTTCAAGTCTTTTCAGCCCAATTTCTGCTTTTTTTGACTGAAATATGAGTTCTTCAGTTAATCTGTGATAACTGGCAAGCCGTTCCTCACGAATAAGCCCGTCTTCAACCGCCTTCAGTACAGCACAGCCCGGCTCATCGCGGTGAGTGCAGTCTTTAAACTTGCAATTACGGGCTGCGTCAACAATTTCGGAAAAAGCTTTTTCAAGCCCGTCCGCAGAGTCACCGAGCTGGATTTCTCTGATTCCGGGATTGTCTATAAGAACCGCTCCGTTAGAAAGCAGGAAGAGTTGGCGAACTGTGGTTGTATGCCTGCCTTTTTCATCGTCTTTCCGGATATCTCCGGTTTTCTGGACGGTTTCGCCAAGAAGAGCGTTGATAAGCGTGGATTTTCCGACGCCTGAGGACCCTATTAATGCAACTGTTTCCCCAGGGTTGAGGTAAGGGCTAAGTTCGTCAAGCCCGGTTTTTGAAAGGGCGCTTAATGGAATAACCGGCACGTCACCTGTAATGGACTGGATTTTTTCTACCAGCCGGGTTGGTTTATCTTCAAGGTCGATTTTGTTAAGTAAAATCACAGGGTTTGCCCCGGAAGAATACACAATGGCAAGATACCTCTCAAGCCTTCGAAGGTTGAGATCCTTACCAACCGACGTCACGATAAAAATGGTATCAAGGTTTACAGCAATTACCTGCTCTCCGCTCCCATCTCCTGCTGCACCTCTTGAAAGGCAGGTCCTCCTGGGCAGAATATTCACAACCATGCGTGAGCCCAGTTCAGGCTGGTCAAGTAAAACGACAAAATCCCCTACAACCGGCTGCTTTCCAATTTTTAGAAGTGCACCTGAGATTCCTGCCTGTACGACAGCTCCAGAGACAAGGACCTCGCAGACCGTTTTATGCCTCGATGCAACTCTTCCGGGAGTGTAGGGGCCTTTGTAGGCAGAAAATGCCAGTTCAAGATCTTCGTTCCATCCTGGGATTTTATTAGGGTCAGAGTGAGCTAGATTATGACCTGAACTTTTTGCTTCGTTATGATTGTTCATAAGATGGAAATATCCGATTAAATGGATAAATATTTTGATATTTTGTCCTGTAAAAGTTCAATTGTGCCTGAAAATTCCTTCTTATTCCGGCTGAAAAAGTTCCCTGTTGGAGAACTGACTTCATTTTAAACTCTTTTTCTCTTTTCAAACTCTTTTTATAGTAAAGTGGCAAATTCAAAATAATGATTGATTCTGCATCTTTACAAATAATTGCAATTTTTATTGTCATTGTCATAGCCGTTTTACTTATATTCTCACGTTTAGGGAAAAGGCTCGATAAGGTTGATAAATACATTAAAAGCTGTGCTAAAGAGGAAGAAAATGAGAGCGAAAATGAAAAAGAAGACGCAATGGCGATTGGACTTTCCCTTGGCATGTCATTCGGTTTGATACTTGGCCTTATGATGGACAATCTAACCCTGGGGATTGCTCTCGGACCTGCCCTTGGAATGGCTTTTGGAGCTTTGTATGGGAAAAAAGGGAAGAAATAGTACGTGATTCAATCAGAGTGGAGATATAAGAGCATTTGATCCGCTTATTCAAATGTTAGATGATTTTATACAAATACATATGTAAGAAAGTATTCAGCAGAAGATCTTAAGAGCCTATCTTTTCTTGAATTTTTCCTTTTCAAGTCGTTTCAGCCCAATTTCTGCTTTTTTGACTGGAATATGAGCTCTTCAGTTAATCTGTGATAGCTGGCAAGCCGTTCTTCTGGAATAAGCCCGTCTTCAACTGCCTCTTCCTGGGCAGAATATTCACAACCATGCGTGAGCCCAGTTCAGGCTGGTCAAGCAAAACGACAAAATCCCCTACAACCGGCTGCTTCCCAATTTTCAGAAGTGCACCTGAGATTTCCACCTGTACGACAGCTCCAGAGACAAGGACCTGGCAGACCGTTTTATGCCTTGATGCAACTCTTCCAGGAGTGTAGGGGCCTTTGTAGGCAGAAAAAACCAGTTCAAGATCTTCGTTCCATCCTGGAATTTTATTATTGTCGTCGTGAACTGAATTGTGACCTGAACTTTCCGTTTCGCTATGGTTGTTCATAAGATGGAAGTATTCGATTAAATGGACAAATATTTTTTATTTGTTCTGTAAAAGTTCAATTATGCCTGAAAACTTCATCATTTACCGAATGCAAAAGGCCTGTGAACAAACTTCATTTTTTCCCTGAAATTTCAGAATTAAAGGGTTGAAGCTACATAACTTCATATTATGTTTAAAAAGATGATTAGGATTTCAATTAAGTTACACAGCCCACTGAGATTGTAAAAACACAATATGAGCCTATCCCAAAAGCCATTTAGTCCTTAATCATCAAGAATTTTCAGGATTGTTTTCATGATCAGAAACTTGATTGATTATTCGAAATACATGATTTAGAGAAGCAATTTTGAGTTTTGGGATCAGCTCTATGAAAATAAAAAGAGAGCACAAGTGCGTTTGGTGACGGTGAGTATTCCGGGAGAAACAAATCATGTATATTGATAAATTAAAGTGAATATTTGCTTATTTATAGAAATATTTAAGCAAAGTTCTGTTAATTACTTATACTAACTTTTATTGCAAGTCGACTTTGAATCTAACCAATAAAACGAAATAAGTCTGGAAGGTATTTGATGACAAAGGAAACAGATTCAGATAAATGTGTACTTGGTGGTACAGGTATAACTGCGGGTGAAAATGTTATTTTCGAGAATATAAATAGTCCAATTGCAGTAGGAGCAAATATTAACATTTCTTTATCAGATATTGAAGATCTTAAACGAGACTTACTTGCTTTTAAAGAAGCTATTTCAAAGTCAAATCTTTTACCAGAAGATAAAACAATTGCTGAAGGCGATATTACTGCAGCAATTAAGGAGTCTGAAAACGAAACTCCAAAGTTAGAAAAAATTACGAAAAGAGTAGTATCTGCTATTGAGACCATACAAGAAACTGGAAAAAAAATGGAAGAATACGGACTTTTTGATATCGCGTCTAAAATTGCTAAAAGACTAGCGATTAGTGCAATTTTGACCTAAATTTAGGAGAAAATTTTATGGAGAAAGACGATTCCAATGATGGTAGTATAATTGGAGGAAATGGAATAACAGCTGGAAAAGACGTTTTTCTTCATAATATTAAAGCTCCTGTTAATATAGGAAATACGAATAATACAAATCAGAATTATACTACATATATAATTTCTGAAAATATTGAAGAGCACACTAAATCATTAATTGATTTTGCTCAGTTTTGTGAGAATAAAAGAGAATATGAGAAAGCCCTTGACTATTATGAACAGGCAAGAGTAAAATTAGAAAAGAGTGAATCAAAGATTTTATTAGTAAAAGTAATGATGGGAGAAGCTGTTTGTCATCATAAAAAAGGGAACTTATCCAGAGCAAAAAACTTGATATTTGAGGCAGAAAGGTTAGACCCTAAAAATCCCACTGTTTTAGCTAATATCGCATCACAGTTAAAATCTGAAAATCCAGATGAAGCTGAAATTTATGCCAAAAAAGCTCTAGAGTTTGATAAAAATAATTTTTTGGCAAAGTGTGTTATAGGTTTGTTAGAATATGATAAAGGAAATATTAAAGATTCTCTGAGAACACTTAAACAGGCATCAACCATTAATCCTAATGTTGGATATCCTTTCAATTGCATGGCTCGAATATATTCCAGTGAAAAAGATTACGGAAATGCTATAAAATATGGAAAAAAAGCTGTAAAAATTGAATCTGACAATGCCATTTTTCTTATGGAATTAGCCATAGATTACATGAATATAGCTTTTCCTGAGAATGAAGTTTGTATTTCTTCTGATTTTTCAAAGATGCTCAAGATGGAATATTTAGAAAAAGCACTAAAATGCCTAGAAAAAGCAAAAGAAATGAGTGAGTCACAAGGTAACAATTACTTAAATTGTGAAATATACACATATTTAAGCAGAGTACATCTTGCTAAAGGAGAATTTAATAAATCAATAGAGTACTGTGAAATGATTATTAATAGTGGTTTAGACACTATCGATATCTACATAATTCTAGGGGAAGCATATGGTGAATGCCAGAATTATGACAAGGTAATCGAATATTATGAGCTCCTTCTTAAAAGAGAAAATCTAACAGAGAACCATCTCTTTATCGTAAAAGCAAATCTTGCTACTTCATACTTTTATAAAAATCGGCTTAACGAAGCTGAGAAATTATTCAAAGAATTAATTGATGAAAATCCAGAAAATATAAATTTATGTATACAAATGTCTAATGTCTTGGAGGAAAATGGGAAAATAGAAAAAGCGTTTTCCCTTTTAGAGAAAATTGATAAATTTTCCCAAAAACCATGGGATTTTTACTATATGATGGGAAGATTATATCACAAGAAAGATGATTATGAAAGTTCAGTTAAATATCTTAAGGAAGCAATAAGCAAAAACAGTGAGGCAATTCCACCAAGAATCTATTTAATAAATTTATATCTCGAATGTGGTATGCATAAATATGCTGTAAAACAAGCTATAGAATTAATACAATTGGCTCCAACAGGTATTAATTTTTATAAACTTGCTTCATTATATTATGAAATAGGCGACTATAAAGAATCTGCTGTTTTTTCTAGAAAGGCTTTAGAGGCAGATTATGGCAAAGTAGAAACTTATCGTTTGCTATGTAGTTCTCTTTTAGAAGCAAATAAACTCTCTGAAGCAAAAGATGAATTTGAAAATGCTTTTACGAAATACCCAGATGACCTTGAATTGAAGCTTAATTATTCTGCTACACTATCAGCACTAGAATATACTGAAAAAGCCATAGAAATTTTAACTCAAATAATTTCTAATGATCCAAACGTTGTTTTTGCTTATAAAGCACTAGCACGTATTTACTATAAAGAAGCCTCTTATGAAATAGCTTTAGAATATTCTAAAAAAGCTGTTTTTATAGAGCCAGAAGATGAGGATGCACACTTTGTTATGGGGTGCTCCTTATTGAATTTAGGAAAAAACGACGAAGCTGTGGAAGAAATACAAAAAGTAATAGAGATTAATCCAAATTTTGATAGTGCATGGTTAATAGATGCAGAAAAAGGCATGGAATATCTAGGTAATTTAATTACAATTTCTAATCATATAATTGAGAGATATGAAAATGGAAATATTACAATATCAAAAGTGGGTGAATTACTAATAAAAGATACTTTCGATTTATTATGTCACATAAATAATGTAAAAGTAGCAGAGTCTTTGAGTTTATCTGACGAAAAAATAGACCAATTAAGAAATTCACCTATTAGTAAAAGAGATGTACTCGTAGACGAAACGATGCTAGGTATATTAGCTAAAACCGGAAGTCTCGATTTATTAAGACTAGCATTTGATCACGTGTATGTTATAAAAGAACTTGAAGATAAAATTGTTATTGGACCATACTTAAAAGATCATCCTTATCGGGATGTGAAAAATAAACTTCAAATTATTGATGGTGGATGGATTGAAAGCTTAAATCCAAATGATATGATAGCTTTAGCTACAAAGAAAATCGTTGTTGAAAATAAATTTAGTAAAAACGATATTTCATTTATCGCTTTAGCCTTGGATAAAGACTTTCTTTGTTTAACAGAAGATTTGCTTCTAAGAATTCAACTAGAAAGTATAAATAAACCAACTTGTGGAATTTTTGGATTTGTTAATTATGCAGTTAGCAAGAATATAATCAAACAAGATGACGCTGAAAAAATATTTACTAAAGTTAAAAGTGTATGTATTGTGGAGTAATTGCAAGTTTCTTCTTCAAGTATTATAATGATACTTGGCAGATAGCAGTTTATACAGAATACTTTCTTACCTACATGCACGGGTTATACGGTAAACCTTACGTATTCTGAAGATACAACTTCAATGAAAAAATAAAATAGTATCCTACTGATTAATATACACTTCATCCAAATATCTCTGTAGCTTATCCACAAGTTGCAGATATGAATACTCAACAAATGCATGATTAACCTGAACTGCAAATGGCATCATAAATTTGCCTTCTCTTTCCTGATATTTCCCCCAATCAAATATGGGCTGCGCTTTTTCCTTATTTTCAAAATACGTGTGCAAAAGTGTCTTTGTAACACCAAATATAAAAGTCTTAAAATTAAAACACCTTAATAAGAATTCAATTTTCTTTTTCAACATCCAGGGAACCTGCATAATATATGACAAACTTACTGACTCTAACACCAGGGACATTTCTTCAGAGTAGTTTTGATAAAGTCGGCGATGGCCGGAAATACGAAGAAATAGAGCTCAAAACAACAGGAACGAAGACAACATTTACGGCCAAAACTCCTATTCAGCTACATCCTGGCACGACCATAAGTGGAGATGAAAAAGCAATCATTCAGCTAATACCATATGCTTCGACGTGCCTCTGGAAGCCACAGGTACCAGTTTTCAGTTTCTCTGGCGAAAACCATAATCTATTTGGAGGAAACAGGGCTTCAAAAGCCAAAATCCAGAACGTGAAAATTCAAAATTCAAAATTTAGTAGACAATAATGAAAATTTTGTTACCGATGTCATTGACAGTACAATCCGCATTTTTAAGCTTTCTGTAGATTCCGCAGTAGCGCTTGTTACAAGCTTTTGTACATATGTATCCAGAACATCTTAAAGCATATTCACAGCTGATATCGAACATATATATCCCTTTTACACTTCAGTGTCCCTACCTTATTCGAGCCTATCATAAAGCTCAAAATTAATTCTCTAATGCTCAAATATTAAAAAACAGCACAACTGGCTAATGTAAAAACTTAAACATCAGCCAGTTAAGATTTGTTTTAGTTATATTCAACTTTTAACCGCAGTTATACGTTTTTATTGCGAATACCAATATTCAGGGGTATAAATACTTAAACATCAGCCGGTTAGGATTATTGTCTTTTTTCTGCTTTAGTGGTAGGATTTATGATAATTGTTGTAAAAATTGGAATAACCTCTGTACCAGCCGTTATATTTTGAATACCAGCCATTATATTTTGTCAACCACATCATATACATTCTGTACCAGTTGTCATAAGATTTGTCGTGTTTTTTGTGGCTCCACTCATTCTTTTGTCGGTTCCAGTCTCTCTTTTGTCTGTCCCAATTGTTCTTTTGACGTCCCCAATCATTCTTTTGTCTGTCCCAATTATTCTTTTGTCTGTCCCAATTATTTTTTTGGCGAGCCCAATTGTTTTTGTCCCCAATATTCTTATTTCCGTCGATCTTCTTATTATTAGTCACCGGAGCTGCGCTTACTGACGCAACTGTTACTGACAGTACAAAACAGACTGCCAGGAAAATTCCCAATATCTTTTTCATTTTCAACATAATACCTCACTCCAAATATCTGCTGTTCAGATAGCCTTACTTTATTTTCTTAATTACTTCGCTGACTGGTCTCAGCTTGACAATCCTAACATGAGCCCGATAAAATATAAGCATACTTATAAATAAAAATATATAAAAGTAAATTTATTAATTAAAAAACAGTTTTTAAACGATTTAAAGAGAAAATAATAATTCTTAAGCGTTTAAATTATAAAAGAATGCATATAAAGAGATAATTATTAAATTAAAAGTTTTAAAACTATTATTTTATTGTCGTTATTTCACATAATAAATCTATATACCTTCTTGCCTGCTCTCTAATAGCTTTTAATTCACTTTTCTACAAGATTGTTCTATATTCAGAAACAACACATATTTAGGACATTGCAAAGAGAACTTGCAAATTCTGGAATTTGATAATCTCTAAGGAATATTATTCAAAAACTGCAATTAGAAAAAGATCATTTTAATTGCAGGAGGCTCGCTCCCACAAGATCCTGCAATTTAGTGTCACTTATACGTTCAAGTTTTAACGATGTTCTTGATTTTTAGTATTTTTCGGTTTTCTATTGACTTAGTTCACTGTAATATCGACTCTGCAGAAAAACTACCAAATTCACAAACAGTAGATTGAAATAGGCAAATCTATCCAATAAGTGATAATACTTTTTGAATTCTTATTAATTATCTTTAACGCAAATAATTTCATCGAAGATGCGATCAAACTTTTGAAGTTTTTCATCTAATTTTTGATCCAATTCTTGCTCTGAGATTACTTTCATCGTGAGGATCTGCCCAATTACAAAAAGCAAGGCATCATATTGTTTCTCCAGATTTCTTTCGTGTTTCATTGCCTTGTTTCATTGCCTTAATCTTGTTTAGAAGATATCTATTTTCAAGAAGATCTGCCATTTTCATTTTTAATAAATCAAATTGCGTGCGGCCACCCCAACCTAAAGGATGGGGTATGCTTCGGGCCGCCCGCCCGGTTTCTGGGGAATAGTTAAGTATCCATTTACAAGACTTTCTTGATGCAGAGTTTCATTACCACCTTATGTAACCATGAGACTAAGAAACCTACTTTACAAAGAAGCAACGGTACAGAGGTTTAAACGAAACCAAAAAGAGGCGAGGTTTCACTTCATCCCCAATCTAAAGAATAGGGTATTCGTGACCCTCTGCGCTCCCGTAGTAATAAGCAATATCCTCTACTTTTTGTGTCATCTCTTCCTGACTACCTATTACCCATTTCTGAACTTCCATACATACAGCACGTGCAGTTTCTTCTACTTCGGTTCCTACCGATTCCTTGTAAGTAGCTCTTGCTTTTTCCTGAATCTCTTCAATAAGTTTTTTTAGATTTCTATCCAAAATGGGTAGCCCTTTTCTCAGAACTTCTGTCGCAAACGGTGCTTTCTCGTCAGTACATTTCATTAATTCTGCAGCATGATCACAGTATTCCCTATATAAATCGAGCTCACATTTCATCTACTGTAGTTTATCTGGCGCTTGAGAAAACGCAGAGCTAAGGGCATCGACGGCATTATTCCTCACAAAAAAATCTTCATCGTTGGTCAGTCTGTGTAAGTCATTCCATGCCTGTTATGCAATAAAAAAATCAGTTTTTTTCTCCTAATCTGCCCTAAGGTCTTAAAGAAATCAACTTCAATGTACAATACATACATTAAAAAATATATTATCAACGTCAGTCAATTCATTTTCGAAAAATTTATATTCTGCTGATATTTATATATCCTGGTGTAATAGTGAGACCAGCGGAATATGTCTGAAATATCTGCTATTAAATTGCTTTATTTTGCAAACAAAAGCAAAATATAGCTTTTTGAAACCCTATTGCAAAACACTTTCCAGTAAAATAAGAATTGAATCAATAAAAAACGAAGGAGGAAAATATATAGAAAGAAATGAAGATGCCTGGGATAAGCAACTAAAGCCAGACATGAAACACTATCGAGGCTGGCATTTGATATTTCTGGTCGTTCTTATGCTTGTCAACGTATATATAGAAATTAAATGGCTTTTCTTTAGCTAAAAATTGAAAAACAGCTTCCAACAGAGTTTTTCGGTAATCTCAGGAAAAAGTTTCATATTCAATTTACTGTTTTCCTGTATTAGGCTCTGGATATGAACAGCCTGTTTCTGTGTAACTTCATTAAGCTGGACTATCTGCTTGTTCTTTGTAAGCATTTGCTTATAAAGTGCCTAGTTTACTTTTGACCTGAAACCAGAGCCTCCCATTTATTCCCCTTTCCAGAACATGGCTGTTAAGAATAAATGGCTTATCAGCCTGCGTGTTCTGCTTATGTAATGTAAAGTACCTTCAGAAAAGCCTAACTTCTTCCAGCCAACGTAAGAAATATAATGTAAAGTACCTTTAGAAAAGCCTAACTTCTTCCAGTAAATGTAAAAAATATTGAAAATGTAAAAAATGTTGAGAATCTTTTGTCTTATTTCATAGGAATCAATTCTTTCAATTTCATACTCAGGCTTAACAAAATCCAGTTTTTCTTTTTTGCTTGTTAATGTTTTTGAATATGCATATTCAAGAACTCTAAGGTTTTCAGCAGTGGGATTCAAAAAGTTCCATATGCACAGCTTTATACTGTAAAATTACTGTAAAATCTATCTATTCTGAAGACATAACTTTAAAAAAATAAAATTAGTGAACTACTTGTTCTCCTATTGAACTATGGTCCTACTATTATACTTATAATTTACACATCATCTACACATCATCTACACATCATCCAGATATCTCTGCAGCTTATCCGCAAGTTTGCCAATATGAATACCATCAACAAATGCATGATGAACCTGGACTGCAAACGGCATCAGTAATTTGCCTTCCCTTTCCTGATATTTTCCCCAATCAAATATGGGCTGTGCTTTTTCCCTGTTTCCGAAATCCGTGTGCGAAATATGCGTAAACGATATCCAAGGCAAGGCAGAGAATTGATATACATCGTTTTCTACAGGTCCTGTAAAATGTTCTTTTTGATTTTCTGCCATTACGGTTGCCAGTTGTACAAACTTCTCAATCGTGTCCTGCATGGGAACATATACTACCTTGAATAACTCTGTTTCTTTATCCAGATATGTAAATGAGGTATCAATGGACTCATATAACACAACTTTACCGTCAAGAAAACGATACCGAAATTCCTCGATTTCATTTGCGCATTTCGTAACAGCAAATATAAATGCCATCGTAAATGACCAGTTATTTTCTTTAACGCGCTTTTTAAAATTCGTCACATCAAGTTCAAAACTTACACAATATTCAGGCTGCGCTGCATTCCTGTATATTTGACAATAATCTTTTCTTTTCCATGTTTCAAGATCTATTGTTTGGTATCTGTTTCCCACATTTACACCTTTGTTCAATAAAATCTACATTACTATATATTTCCCTTTTTAATTTCACGACTTATTTTCGCTATAAATTCCATACATTACCCTTTCTCAAGTGTTTTTTTCTGGGAGCTATCCAGATGACCTGTAAGAGATCAGAGCCTAAACCAGGAAGAAGAAAACGAAGGACAAAGAAAAACGAAGGACAAAGAAAAACGAAGGACAAAGAAAAACGAAGGACAAAGAAAATGAATGACAAAGAAAAGCTCTCTACAAGCTTTAAACCGGCTTCTGAGATATTTATGAGCAAATTTTTTGAAAATCAAGTTTCATCTTCGTATACTTCATCATTTGTAATAAGATGACATATTATCGTTGCAAGAATGGTTTTATTGACTTTAAAATGAAATATAGCCTTGAACCTCTTATGGATTTGAAAATACGAGAATTTAAAAGCATTTCTAAGTTTTTGGATCAACTCTCAAAGAGCATACTTTCGAGTCACTATACGTAAATTCTGGCTCTTCGTTACTTTTATGTTAACTTAATATATAATCATTAAAATATTCTAAAGTAGATAAATATTTATACAATAAATATAATTTACCCACTCATCATATGGTTGAAACCACAAACCTTACTCTTCTTGCATTTTCCCGATTGATTTACACTTTATTTTTTGGGGCTCTGCTTTGGTTTCACAGGTTTATTAACCTATTTTGCAGGAGGGACGGTTTTTCCAAACTGAAAGTATTGAATGAGAACAGGATAAAAATTAAAAATGAGAAAAATGAAAAATTCGTTTACGACATATTTCATTCAATATTTCTTTATTAGAAAATTATCTCTTTTGCTGACTAATACTTTCAATCCGCTATATCACTTTATTAATAAAAGGGATCGCTTTTTGTTACATATGCTGAATTTTCACGTGTTCAGACCTGAAGAATATAGACTCCCATACATTAAACATTCACCTTAAACATTCACCTTAAACGTTCACCTTAAACGTTCACCTTAAACATTCACTTTAAACATTCACCTTAAACATCCATACACTAAATTCTGACCTTAAATTCTCATCTAACCGATTCAACTGGACAAAAACCCGAGAGAAGGAAAATGAAAAATATTATTATTAAAGGGGCACGGGAACACAACCTGAAAAACATCACGGTTGAACTCCCGCGGGACAAATTAATCGTTATTACAGGGGTATCAGGCTCAGGGAAATCTACCCTGGCTTTTGACACAGTTTATGCCGAAGGGCAGCGGCGCTATGTTGAGTCACTCTCGGCTTATGCGCGGCAGTTCCTCGGGCTTATGAACAAGCCGGATGTGGACAGCATTGAGGGGTTATCTCCGGCAATATCCATTGAACAGAAAACGACCTCGAAAAATCCCAGGAGTACGGTTGGGACAGTTACTGAAATTTATGATTACTTGAGGCTGCTTTTTGCAAGAGTCGGTACTCCTTACTGTCCGACCCACAACATAAAAATCGAGTCTCAATCTCCTGAAAAGATTGCGGACAGCCTGAGCAGGGAATGTGAGGGTATGATTACCATCCTCGCACCTGTAGTCCGCCAGAAGAAAGGGACATACCAGCAGCTCTTCAGAGAACTAAACAGTGAAGGCTTCACCCGGATGAGGGTAAACGGCGAGATTCACAGGACTGACGATGAGATTACCCTTGACCGCTACAAGAAACATGATATCGAAGTCGTGGTTGACCGGTTGGACCCTTCAGAAGACCGCTCAAGGCTTGTTGAGGCCTGTGAAAATGCTCTAAATAAGGCAGATGGGCTCTTAATCGCGGTTGATTCGGAAGGAAAAGACCACCTTTATTCTTCAAATATGGCCTGCCCTGTTTGCGGCATGGCTTTTGAAGAACTCCAGCCCAGGATGTTTTCTTTCAACAGTCCTTTCGGAGCCTGCGAGGCCTGCAATGGGCTCGGGATCAAGATGGAGTTCGATCCTGACCTCATTATTCCGAATAAAAAGCTCTGCCTTGCAGACGGAGCTGTTGCTCTGTACAGGAACTATCTGGACAGTTACCGGAGCCAGCACCTTGCAGCCGTGGCAAAGCATTTCGGTTTTGACATATTTACTCCTATTGAGGACCTCACAGATGAGCAGTATAATGCTCTCATGTATGGCTCGGACGAACTTATGCAGTTCAGTATGAGCATGAAGAACGGGGATGCCCACTGGTCTCATAAGGGTACCTGGGAAGGGTTGCTCCCGCAGTCCGAGAGGCTGTACAGCCAGACAAAATCTGAATACCGCCGAAAAGAACTTGAAAAATTCATGCAGGTTAAGCCCTGTCCAAAATGTGAAGGCAAGCGCCTGAAGGAAAAAGTGCTTGCAGTAAAGTTCGGCGGGAAATCCATTGTAGATGTATCCAATCTCTCAATTCTGGAGTGTATACAGTTTTTCGAAAACGTGGAGCTCTCGGAAAAGGAAAAAGAGATCGCAAAACAGGTCTTAAAAGAAATTCGCTCCAGGCTCGGTTTTTTAGAGCATGTAGGGCTCGGCTATCTTACTCTTTCGCGAGGTGCAGGCACTCTCTCAGGCGGAGAAGCCCAGCGAATCCGATTGGCTACTCAGATTGGCTCAAATCTCATGGGCGTACTCTATGTTCTCGACGAACCCTCAATAGGGCTGCACCAGAGAGACAATGAGCGTCTTATCCGTACTCTCAAGACCTTGCGGGACCTTGGAAATACCCTTATTGTCGTGGAACATGATGAAGATACTATATGGGCTGCGGACTATGTTCTTGATATTGGGCCAGGTGCAGGCGTTCATGGAGGTTATGTGGTAGCCGAAGGCACCCCTGAAGAAATTGAGAAAAATCCGGAATCCCTGACAGGTCAGTACCTCTCAGGAGAAAAACAGATAAAACCGCCTGCCCTTCGCCGTCATAGTGACGCGTTCTTAAGGCTTAAAGGATGCAGAGCGAACAACCTGAAGGATATAGACGTGAATATTCCTATAGGGGTTCTGACCGTAGTTACAGGGGTCTCAGGTTCCGGGAAGTCAACGCTAATTTATGATACCCTGTACAAAGCCCTGATGAAAAAGATAAATAAATCAAGTGTAACACCAGGGGACTATGACGAGCTTGTTTTCGATTCCGAGATCGACAAGGTAATTGTTATTGACCAGAGCCCCATCGGCAGGACTCCTCGCTCAAATCCTGCCACCTATACCAAGGTCTTTGATGCCATAAGGCAGGCTTTTGCCGAAACAAAGGAAGCAAAAATCAGGGGTTATAAGAATGGGCGTTTCTCCTTCAACGTAAAAGGAGGGCGCTGTGAAGCCTGCCAGGGAGAAGGACTGATAAAAATCGAAATGAATTTCCTGCCTGATGTATACATCGAGTGTGAGGAATGCAAGGGTAAACGCTACAACCGTGAAACTCTTGAGGTAAAGTACAGGGGCAAGTCGATTGCTGAAGTCCTGGATATGACCGTCGAAGAGGCTGCCGAACACTTTGAAAACATTCCTTCAATCAAACGCAAACTCGATACTTTAATAAGAGTTGGACTGGGCTATATCAAACTCGGCCAGAGCTCAACAACGCTTTCCGGTGGGGAAGCCCAGAGGATCAAGCTGACAAGGGAACTCTCCAAAAAGTGTACCGGGAAGACGATTTACCTCCTTGATGAACCCACAACCGGGCTTCACTTCCATGACGTCAAAAAACTCATCGCAGTTCTCAACAGGCTTGTAGCAAAAGGAAACACAGTGGTTGTAATAGAGCATAACCTGGATGTAATCAAATCAGCAGACTATATCATTGATCTGGGTCCCGAAGGCGGGAACGCAGGTGGAGAAATTATTGCCGAGGGAACTCCGGAGGAAGTGTCCACTGTTCAGGGAAGTTATACTGCACGCTTCCTTGCTCCTAAACTTTCACAGTCATATCTCGACATGTCGGGAGAAGAACCTGTTGAAGCTGTTTTTGAAGAAGGGGAAGAGTTTGAGGCCGATTATGAAGATCTTAATGATAATCAGAATGAGGAGGATTCCGAAGACTTTGAAGAAGACTCGGAGGAAGACTCCGAAGACTCCGAAGACTCCAGAGGTTTCAAACACAGTAAACATAGAGCCGACAATGCATTTCAGGAACAATTGATTTAAAACGTTTTTAACATTTATTTGGTGAATTTAAGCCGGTTTAATATAATTTAAACCCAATGAAAGCATAATTATGCTGATTAAACTAATTAAATTGATTAAATTGATTAAATTGATTAAACCAATTAAACCGATTCAACTGATTAAACCGATTCAACTGATTAAACTGATTAAATGATTTAAGCTCCCTTTAAAAACTTAAAAACTTGAAAAAGAGGTTTAAAAATGATTGACCTGGAGGCTCTTCCTCACCTGCCTGGCTGTTATCTTTTCAAGAATGAAGAAGGGACTGTGATTTACGTGGGCAAGGCAAAGGACCTCAAAAAGCGGGTAAGCAGCTATTTCCAGAAACGAGAACATGACCCAAAAACCGCGAGCCTTATAGAGGCTGTAAGGGGCTTTGATTTTATTGTCACGAATACGGAAGTAGAGGCTTTCCTTCTTGAAAACACCCTTATTAAGAAACACTGGCCAAGGTACAACATTCTTCTAAAAGACTCAAAGCGGTATGCCTGTATTCACTTAACAGAAGAAAAGTTTCCAAGGATCAGGCTTTCCAGGAAAAAGGCAGACAACGGAAGCTTTTTTGGGCCCTTTGTCTCGGCAAAGGAAAGAGACTACATTTTTGAGGTTGTAAGAAAGACCTTCCAGCTCCGGACCTGCAAAAAGATGCCGAAACGGGCCTGCCTTAGATATCATATAGCGGCATGCAGCGGGCCCTGCATAGGTGCAATTTCCGCGGAAGACTATGCCGAGAAAGTGAAAAAAGCGGCTTCAGTCCTGAAAGGCAATATCAGAGAGCTTATCGAGTCTATGGAAAAAGATATGAGAGAACTGGCATCGAGGCAGCAGTTCGAGCAGGCCATGGCTCTCAGGGACGAGATTGCAGCCCTTGAGTATCTTCAGGAAAAACAAAATATGGAGAGGCAGAAAAAGCATAATGAGGATATTCTGAACTACATTGTCAGGGATGATACTGTTTATCTCATGCTCTTCAAGGTCTACAAAGGTACGCTTGAAGATAAGCAGGACTATGTTTTTGCCTTTGGGGAAAATTTCCTGGAAGAATTTCTTGTACAATATTATTCCGAGAACGAACCTCCTGAAGAACTGATTCTTCCTGAGCCTCTTGAAGAATCGCTTGTTGATTTCCTTTCTCACGTCAAAGGAACAAAAGTCAAAGTTACGGTTCCGAAACAGGGAGAGAAAAAGGAACTTCTCGACCTTGCCCTGAAAAATGTTGAGATAGGTTTCTTTGGAGACCGGAAAAAGCTCGAAGCCTTGCAAAGTAAGTTATCTCTTCCGAAACTTCCGAATGTCATAGAATGTTTTGATATTTCTCATCTCTCAGGTACGTCTACTGTCGGTTCAATGGTTCAGTTCCGGGGTGGCAGACCTGATAAACACAATTATCGTCGCTTCAAGATCGAGAGTGTTGAAGGAATCGATGACTTCGCTTCCATTGCAGAGGTTGTACGCAGGCGTTATTCCCGTTTGCTCGAGGACAAACATGACCTGCCTGATTTGATTATTATAGACGGGGGAAAAGGACAGCTCTCTTCAGCTTTTCAGGAACTCAGAAAGCTCAAAGTCAGAGTTCCTCTTATCTCAATAGCCAAGCGGGAAGAAGAAATCTATGTGCCCGGAATCAAGTCTCCTCTTCCAATAAAAAAAGAAGAGAAAGCCTCTCTTTTTGTCCAGGAGATCCGGGACGAAGCCCACAGGTTTGCAATTACCTACAACCGCCTGCTGAGGCAAAAATCTATGATTCCTAAAAATGATTGATTCCTAAAAATGATTGATTCCTAAAAATGATTGATTCCAAAAATCCTAGATTCCTGAAAATCATTAATTAGTTACTGCTACTATTGTATATATGTCCGTCATTTAAATCTCCAGAATTTTAAGGTTTTGGTTCTATGAAATCTTCAGATAAGACATCCCAAGCTGTATCTAAAAAAGTCATCGACACAATACGAGATACCCGATATTGGGACAGCCCGCAGTTCAAGTTGGTTTCCGATTTTGAACCAAAGGGTTCCCAGCCGCAGGCAATCGAAAAACTTGTGGAGGGGCTTGAAAAAGGGGAGCAGTACCAGACCCTGCTTGGGGTAACAGGGTCAGGGAAGACCTATACTGTTGCAAATGTCATAAACCAGGTCAGGAGACCAACCCTTGTTATTGCTCACAACAAAACCCTTGCTGCCCAGCTTTATAACGAATTCAAGGAGTTCTTCCCTGAAAACAGGGTGGAGTATTTTGTTTCCTATTATGATTACTATCAGCCCGAGTCCTATCTTCCTGCCAGGAACCAGTATATTGAGAAGGATGCTCAGATTAACCCGAAAATCGAGCAGATGCGGCTTGCTGCTACTGCTTCCCTGATGTCACGCCAGGATGTTATTGTAGTTGCATCCGTATCCTGTATCTACGGGCTTGGCAATCCTGAAAATTTCCAGAAAATGGGGTTTGAATTAAAGGTAGGAGATAAGGTCCAGAGAAAAGAAATACTGCAAAAGCTCGTTGAAATCCAGTTCGAACGGAACGACCTTGAACTTATGCCAGGGCGCTTCAGGGTAAAAGGAGATACCATTGATATTATTCCCGGATACTTTGATAATATTATCCGGATTGAGCTTTTTGGAGATGAGGTCGACCGGATTTCCGAGGTGGACAAGCAGACTGGTCAGCGAACGGGAGAGATGGACTATTTCTTTGTTTATCCTGCCAGGCACTATGTAATTCCTGAGGAGGAGCAGAAAAGTGCAATTCAGTCCATCCTCGAAGAGCTCGAAGAACATCTTCCTGAACTCGGGCTGCTCGAATCTCACAGGTTGAAACAGCGCACGATTTATGATATGGAAATGATTCAGGAAACCGGCAGCTGTAAAGGTATTGAAAACTATTCTCGGCATTTTGACCACAGACAGCCAGGAGAACAGCCTTTCTGCCTGCTTGACTATTTCCCTGAGGATTTCCTGATGGTAATTGATGAGAGCCACCAGACCATCCCGCAGCTTCATGGGATGTACAACGGGGACCGCTCAAGGAAGAAGAGTCTTGTCGATTATGGGTTCAGGCTTCCCAGTGCTTACGATAACAGGCCTCTTAAGTTCGACGAATTCGAGAAGTACATGAGAAACGTGATTTTTGTCTCGGCAACACCTTCCGATTATGAAAGAGAGCACTCAGCTCATATCGTGGAACAGATTATCCGCCCAACAGGGCTTGTTGACCCTGAAGTGGAAATTCGTCCTCTCGAAGGGCAGGTCAGAGATGTCATGCAGGAGATTCGGAAGATTGTGGAAAGGGGAGACCGTGCTCTTGTAACCACCCTGACAAAGAAACTTGCGGAAGAACTGACTGAGTATCTTGCAAGGAACGAAATAAAAGCTCGTTACCTGCACTCGGATATTAAAACAATAGAAAGGACTGAGATTATCCGCGAGCTCCGCCTTGGAAAATTCGATGTCCTTGTAGGGATAAACCTGCTCAGAGAGGGGCTTGATATTCCGGAAGTGGGCTTCATTGGCATACTGGATGCGGATAAGGAAGGATTCCTGAGGGACTCAAAAAGCCTGATCCAGATCATAGGCCGCGCGGCCCGGAATGCCAGCTCGAAGGTTGTCCTGTATGCCGATAACATGACGGATTCTATCAAAAAAGCCGTTACTGAGACCGAACGCCGCCGTTCCATGCAAATCGCCTACAATAAGGAACACGGCATAGTCCCGACAACTATCAGAAAACCAATTAGAGAAAAAGTTGTGGATATTACCGACACAAAACACATCCCGAAGACCGATATTCCCAATATGATTATCGAACTGGAAACCGAAATGAGGGAAGCTGCTGACAGGCTGGACTTCGAAAGGGCAATTCAGGTAAGGGAAATGATAAAGAAGCTGGAAAAAGAGATAAAAGTAGTCTGAAAGGAAAGTACCCTAAGAGGATGATGAGACCTTTTATCTCTCTAATTTTTTTGATCTCTCTTTTTCATACAGTTTACGCACTTGATCAGGACGGAATTTCTCAATAGATATACTGTCGGATAATAACAGTATTTTATTTGTTGTTTTGTCTTAGGAATCAGTTCCAAGATTTAATGACAAAGTAAGCATGACATTATTACATAATTATAGAATTATAAATTTGTGTAGTGATCTTGCACTTAACTTTATCACTAGATTTTGGAACTGAGGCAATATCTTTTATATTTATCTTTGAATATGAGTCGCGACATATACTTAAATAAATAATTTATCACTAAATCATTAAACAATAAAAATATTAGAAAGTAATCCCAGACTCAAAATCAGTTTGAAAATTGCACTGTTAGAGAATATGGACATAAAAGTTATAAGGAATTAGATACGAGAAATTTATGGAGTTCAAATGTACGCTCCAGGTTCAGCTGAACTCCATAATACACGCCCTAAGAGGCACCTATTAAGTTAGCTTTGCGTATATTTAAACTTGCTTAATCCTGCCTCCTGGGTAAAATATTAAGGAGGAATACAAAGTGACATCGAAAAGATTTAAAATTGGAACTTTGCTTTTGACAATTCTATTGCTGTATATGGTATTTATGCCGGCAGTTAGTGCAATGCCTGGAACCCAAAAAAATCAAACTGAGGAAGTAGGTTTCTTTAGTGGAACAGAGATGCCAGAAGAATTAAAAAAGAACATAGTTCAGGTTGATCCATATACGTTTGTATTTAAAGGAAAAGTAGATGACAAGAAAAAGTTTGTTGCTGCTTGGAATGAATATGAAGCAAAGGCAAAAAACAAAGGGATTACTCTACAATATGTTACTAGGGAAGATAGCGGTAGCGCCAGTGCTACAAGAAATCTTTTAGGCTCATATATTGAAGGGCAAAGTTATTTTCATGGAGCTAGAACTGACTATGTGATATCACAAGAATTCATTGGAGATGGCAACACTAAAGGCTATTGGTGGGGTTTAAATCCGTATTACGCAGATTTAATTACCCTGGCATCCAGTGTTAAATTAACGGGAATCTCCGTGAGTATTAGTGTTCCAGCTGGGATAGGGTTCAGTACTTCTGGGGACACGGCAACATATTCTGGAACATGGTCTGATGCTTGGTCTGCACAGCATTATTATTCTAACTTAGATGGAACAGGACTTTCCATTTTTGATGAAGATCAAAACGATGCTGAAACATTTAGATTCAGTGGTACAGATTATACACTTTATACCCATGTTGATTTAGACGCATAATAAAGTTGTCAATGAATGACAACCTTTTAATATTTTTTCGTTAAATTATTATTATTATTATTATTATTATTATTATTATTATTATTATTATTATTATTATTATTATTATTATTATTATTATTATTATTAATATAATTATTGTTAATATAATTGTTATTGTTATTGTTATTATTATTATTATTATTATTATTATTATTATTATTATTATTATTATTATTATTATTATTGTTAATATTATTATTGTTGATATTATTTATAAAGGGTAAGAGAGATGTCTCGGAAAATATATGCTCCTGTTATAATTTTAATGATTCTAATAATTACAAGTGGATGCATTGAGGGTAAGCATCTTTCTATTGAAGGTAAGAATTCTTCTATTGGGGGTGAGTATTCTCCTAGCCAAGAACCCAAACAAATAACAAACTTAAACGAGTCTTGGGTTACGGATACAAGAAATCGGATGGATGACTCTCAGGGTATTGATGGAGGTTACTCTGATTTTCCCCCACAAGAGCCTATATTATATTCTACTTTTTACTTTTTGGAGTCTTTAAAATTATTAGATAAAGAGCCTAAGTATGAACAGGCCACAATAGACTGGCTATTATCACAAGAACAGGAAATAACTAGACAGGACAATAATTCGAATATGGATAATATATATTTTCTTACAATAAGTCTGGATATCCTTAAAGTTAAACCGGCCAATAGGTCTAATCTAATATCAAAAGTAATGGAATTACAAATGCCTGATGGATCATTTGCCCAAAAAAAAGGAGATAAAGGAACACTGCTCGATACATTCAGAGCTATCACCACATTACATACTCTTGATGTGGATTTAAATCAGGTACCCTTGACAAAAAACTGGCTAATTGAAAAGTGGATGGAACCCGATGAAAATGAAAATTTAATGTATTCAACAAGTGAAGCTTCTCTACTCATTTCAGCATTAAAACTTTACCAGGTCAACGTCTCTTCATTGCAGAACCAATCCCCAAGGATGGAAATAATAAAGGAACAAGAAAATATCATTGAGAACCAATTGAAATTATTGCCTGATACTCAAATGGACCTGTTAACCTTGAGTTCATTTACTGATTTTTTATTGATAAATGGCAGTGTTTCCTCTGAGATTCGGTCTGATATTGAGACGTATCTGCAAAAAAGGCAATTAGAAGATGGAGGGTTTAACGCTTTATTAGATAAATATGGGGAGCCACAAGGAACCTACTTGGCTCTAAAAATCGCTTCGAACCTAGGCTTTGATTTAAATGATAATGTATCCACATTCATTTACAATTACGAACCTTTGAATGGAATCGGAGGCTTTCGACCGGCTTATCGTCTTATATCTTCTTCTGAAAATACATATCTAGCTGTGAAATCTCTAAAAGTACTGGGTTCAGAGCCTTCTGATAAAGAAAAACTTCTTAAATATGTCGATAACAACTGGCAGGAAGAGTCCAAAAAAGCAAAAACTGCATATTATTTATTAGTGATATGCAATCTCCTCAATCAGCCGTATCCTACGGACACACAGTTTAGAGAAGAGGTTAAAACAAGCTTTGATAAATTCGCTAATCAACCTATTGATTCAAATGATTTGGAAGAGGTTTTATATCTAGCAAAAGTGGCCAATCTTCTTGGCATTGAGCTAAATAACAAAGATAAACTGATTGCCAAACTCCAGAGTTCTCAACAAGAAGACGGAGGTTTTGGCTTTGAAGCTTCAGATCTATTTATGACATTTTACGTTGTGAACACTCTGGAAGAACTTGGTAGTTGCCCCGTGGACAAAAAAGGTTGTATTTCTTGGATACAGGAAGGCCAAATTACTGATGGAGGTTTCATTATCCGGAGAGGTCCGGTTCATACTAATAGTTCAGATATCTATTCTACATATATGTCCGTAGTCTCTTTAAATGCTCTTGATGCTAAGCCGGAAAATTTTGATAAATTATTCGAATGGCTTAAAGACTGCCAAGATGAACATGGAGGGTTCAAATTAGCACCAAAATATGCTAATCTGGACACTTCAGAGAGCTCATTTGAAGCAAAATTGGAATATACTAGCTGGGGGCTCATGGCATGGAGTACTTTATCTGATGAACAGACTTCCAAAAATCTACTAAATAACTCAGGGACATAAAAAACTATTTGAAATTATAGAGTGTATTAATGCTTTATTGTATCCTCTATTGTCAGGAAGTTGGCAAGTCTATATGTGTATTGGTCCAATAAGGTGTTTATAGTATTGTACAGTTCATGGTAATATAAAGAGGGGGCTGTCTCTAAAACCGGTAGAGGTACAGGAAGTCCGATAACTATCACTGATTTTGCTTCCGGATATATGGATTGAGGATAGAATTCTTCAGGCATCCACGGTAAAAATGGAGGGTTATTCCATCTCTTAACACTGGTAACTCCAACCATGGGTATGTCCATACTTTTACATTTCTGCAAGGGGACTTTTTTCAGATCTTCAGTCGTAGATTCATCCTCTTTATTATTTATTATTGCTACAGGGAGATAGCATAGATTCATTCTTCTTTGTAATTATTATTGCTACAGGGAAATAGTTTTGTCTACTCATTTGAATGTTTCTACTCACAATACGTCTAGGATTTTCCAGTAAGAGAAAATGGAGTTAATTACCTTGGATAGACTTCTATCGCTTTTGAATTGAAGAATAACTAGGCTAAATCAATCAACTGCTGTTATAACTTAGATTTAATGTTTCAATGACTTGTGAAGTAACTTTACATTTCACTCATTTTTATTATATAATTCATTGTATGGTTAAGAATTAATTCGCACGTTTTCAATAATTTTAAATGCCACTTTAACATAAATATGTAAAAAGATGTCTGATGTGTAAAGTTTTCTGCGATCTTTATTTTTAGTTCAGAATTTTATATTTGTTAACGAAGGTCTGACAATTTTGAAGAACAGACTTGGGTGCAAAAATGATCAAAGAGTTGCAACTTATTAATTTTAGATGTTATCGAAAACACAGTATTCCTTTCAAACAAAATACAATAATCGTTGGGGAAAATAATGCTGGGAAATCGACTATAATTGAAGCTCTTAGAATCGTTTCAATAATAGCATCGAAATACAAGTATCTAACATACAATAAACCTCCAGATTGGCTAGATACTCCTATTGGACACAAAGGAGTCATACCTTCTCTAAAAGAATATGATTTTCATTTTGAGAGTATAACTTACCGTTATAGTGGGCTGCCAGCTCAAATTAAAGCCCTTTTTACAACGGGAGAATTAATTGAAGTATATATTGTCAGAGAAGGAAAAGCATTCGCTGTTGTAAAAGATAAAAATAATAATACGATTGAAACAAAGAGTGACGCATTACTCACAAATCTTCCAGCAGTCTTGGTTTTGCCAGAAATTTCCCCCTTACTTTCAGAAGAAAAAAGGCTTATTAAAGACTATGTTAAACAAAACCTATTCTCACGACTATCTTCCCGTCATTTTAGAAACCAAATATTAATTTATCCAGAAAAACACAAAAAATTTAAAGAGCTTGTGGAAACTAGTTGGGAAGGGTGTCAAATAAGGAACATCGATAATAATGGTAAATTCAACGAAGAAGATTTGTCCCTGATTGTAAGAGATACTGATTTTTCCGCAGAAGTTGGTTGGATGGGACATGGGCTGCAAATGTGGCTTCAAATCATGTGGTTTTTATCTTTTACTGAAAAAAACAACATTGTTATCCTAGATGAACCAGATATTTACATGCATGCTGATTTGCAGAGAAAAATAATTAGATTGCTATTGGGAGAACGATACAAGCAATTAATTGTTGCAACACATTCAATTGAAATCATTTCCGAAGTAGAGCCAGAAAATATATTGGTAGTTGATAAAACAAAACCGACGTCGAGATTTACAAACACTATTCCTGCTGTACAGAAAATCATAGATAATATTGGGGGAGTTCACAATATACAACTTACAAGGCTTTGGAAGTGTAAAAAATGCATTTTAGTAGAAGGTAAGGACTTGAAAATTTTAAGACATTTTCATAATACATTATTTCCAAAGTCCGAGATTCCAATTGAAACAATACCTAACATGTCCATAGGAGGTTGGAGTGGGTGGAATTATGCAATTGGATCATCAATGTTTTTAAAAAACAACGCCGATGAAACGATATACACATACTGTATATTAGATAGAGACTATTATACCAAAGACATAATTGAGACAAGATTAAAAGAAGCAGAGAGTCGCGGTGTAAAACTCCATATTTGGTCACGAAAAGAAATTGAGAATTATTTAATAGCCCCTAAAGCTATAAGCAGAATTATTAATTGCGAAACAAGTCAGGGAATATGTGCTGATGAATCAAAAATAATTGAACAAATAGAAAAGATATGTAATGATCTTTATTATGATACATTTGACTGTATAGCCAATCAAATATCAGATGCGAATCGAAGAGACCACCAAAAAGCAAATTCGAAAGCTAGAAAGATAATGAAAGAGTATTGGAAGTCAATAGATGGAAAACTAACTTTAGTTTCAGGAAAAGAAGTCTTGAAAAGATTATCTAATTGGAGTCAAGCAGAGTATCACGTATCATTAAATAGTAAAAAAATAGCAAGAGAAATGAAAGAAGAAGAGATATTGCCAGAAATGAAGAAAGTGATCCAAACAATAGAATATAGGCTTGATTCAATATAACTGATTACATAGAACCTCAGTTTGACAGCATAAATCAAATATAAATACATATTGTGAAATCTGTTTTTGCCAAATATCATTTAGCAGTACATGAAAATGTGCCAACTTTTTGAAAATGAGCTGGTTTCAAAATTCCGCGTATTCATGTTTTTGACCAAAAGTGGGAATTTCATTTGGTTATATTGATCTTGATTTCTCGACTCCTAAATATTGTAGTTAGATGTCTAACTACTTATGAAGAATCTTAATCCTTGGCAATTTATAATCAGGGATTTATCAAAATTCTTTTAAAAATTAAAGATGCATCAGGATGAAAGAAGAAATAAAAGAAGCTAACATTTTTACAAGAACACATAACTGGATGTTTGGCTCCTGCCGAGAATGGAAAAATTAAAGTCAGGCCTTTTCAGTTTATGTTAGAAGATTACCCTTTTAAGTTAGCAAGTAACAGGAGGAAAAAACATAATCCAGATTGCTCTCTATGGGAAGGGGGGCATAGGCAAGTCCACGGTTGCTGCAAACCTCTCGGCTGCCCTTGCCGTTTTGAATAAGCGGGTCCTTCAGGTCGGCTGCGACCCAAAACACGATTCTACCCGTCTGCTCCTTGGAGGAGCTGACATGCCCACAGTATTGGACTATATGCGTGAAACTCCTCAGGAAGCACAGAAGCTTGAAGATCTGGTATTTGAAGGCTACGGAGGTACTGCTTGCGTGGAAGCCGGGGGTCCAAAACCCGGGATCGGATGTGCAGGTAGAGGGATACTGAGCAGTTTTGAGGTCTTAAAACGTGTGGGACTCAGGGCTTCTTCCTTTGACATCGTACTTTATGATGTGCTTGGAGATGTTGTCTGCGGGGGATTTGCAGTTCCCCTGAGAAAAGAATATGCCGATGCTGTTTTTCTGGTAACTTCAGGGGAATACATGGCCTTGTACGCTGCTAACAATATCCTCAGAGGAATCCGAAATTTTGAGGATTCAGTTCCCAGGGTTGCAGGTATTATCTTCAACAGACGAGGGCTTTTTGAGGAGGAGGAAAGGGTCTTTGCCTTTGCCCGGGCAACAGGTTTGCCTGTGCTGGCTTCTATCCCAAGGGATGAAGTCTTTTCTCAGGCTGAAAAAGTAGGGAAAACCCTGGCTGAAGCTTTTCCTTCCTCTGCTCCTGCAGGTATTTTCAGAGAGCTGGCATTGTATGTGAAAAACCTGGAAAAGGACCGGAACCTGCTGCATCCTGCCAACCCTCTCGGTGACATTGAGCTTGAGGCTCTGGTGCTGGGAAGGCGGGAACGGCCCTGTATAAAGCCATTCGGAACAGGTTCTATATCCAGAAAAATATCCTGTGCTGAACCTCTTTCTCTCAGCCAAGAAAATAGACCTTTCGCAGAAATCCATATGGAGATACCAGAAACAAGTTCCGAGAAAATCTGTCCGGTGATTTCAGAAGCGCAGTCTGCAGAAATTTCCTCCAGAACTCCAACAGAAGAAGTATCCCCATCATCCCAGGCAAAACACCTCTCCAGACCTCTCCTTTGCGGCTGTGCCTTTTCAGGAGCTGTGACTGCTACTTTTCAGGTTAACGATGCCGCCACGGTCCTGCATGGGCCTAGGAGTTGCACTTATATAACGGCCGATGCCCTTACACGCTCGTTTTTATTAGGAGATGGAAGGAATATCACAGATAAGGAAAAACAAGTCCCTGGCCTCCTGCCGACAGACATGAAGGAAGAGGACATTATCTTTGGTGGACTCGAAAAACTTGAGAATAGAATAGAGAAAGCCCTTTTAGCTGGCTGGCAAACGGTCTTTGTGGTGAGCACCTGTCCAGGAGGGATCATAGGAGACGATATAAAGGAAGCAGTATCAAGAGCCAAAGTTCGTTTTCCTGGAGCCAGGGTCATTCCTATCCCTGTGGAAGGCGTCATTACGGGAGATTTTTCGGCTGGTATGCTCGAGGGTCGCAAACGCGTTGCTGATCTGATCGACCCCTCCGTAAGGCCCGAAAAAGGCCTGGTTAATATAATAGGAGAAAGGAATTTTTCCTCTCAAGAAGAAAAAAACTTCTGTATTGTTGAGAAATTGCTTCAAAGACTGGGATACAGGGTCAACTGCAGGTTTTTAAAAGAGACAGATACCCTTTCCCTTCGCTCTTTTAAAAAAGCGGAGCTCAACCTTTTAGCCTGTACCGACCCTGATACCCGGGCCATCCAGGAATACCTCTCCGAGCGTTTCAGGCTTGAGTTTTTTGAGCTTCCATTCCCTGTGGGTTTTCGGGAAAGTTCCATTTGGGTAAAAGCTCTGGCAGCACGCTTGCTTCCCGGAAAGGATGTCTCTTCCTTGCTGCAGGAACAGGAAAAGGTGTACAAAGCAGGGATCGAGAAATATGTTCCCAATCTCTCGGGAAAGCGTGTACTCTTGGTGAGTTACACCGAAGATATCAGCTGGGTTCTGGACACAATCCGAGACCTGGGAATGGAAATCCTCAAGGTTGGTTTTTCAGTCTCGACTTTCAGGAAGGAACTTCCGGACCTCCTGTCCGATGAAGGATTCCCTGTGGAGAGAAACTATACGGATGAAATGAGGGCTAAGGATGTCAGGGATCTCAGACCGGACCTTGTTCTTTCGAGTTATGTCCCTTCGGTCCCTGAAGGTGGAGTGCATTATGATACCATACCCGTCTCCCCGCAGGTTGGGTTCCTTAGCGGGCTTGAACTTGCAAAACGCTGGAGTACGCTTTTGAGGCTGCCAGTTGTGGAGGGATGGAAGTATGATGGAGGTGATGAAAGTTGATATTTTCCCCAGATGCTTTTACGGGCTCTATCCTGGCTGTGGAGGGAATCAGAGACGCAGCTGTGATTCTAAACGGCCCTACAGGGTGTAAGTTATACCATAGTTTCCTTTCGGACAGGCAGTTCCCCAGAGAAAGTTCCCATGACCCCCTGGCATTCCAGGACGAGTTTTATTTCGGACAGCCCAGGGTCCCCTGTACCTGTCTGGACGGAGAAGACTTCATCCAGGGCTCCCTTGAAAAATTTGAAAGGGCACTTGCAGCAGTGGCAGCAAAAGAAAAAGGTTTGCTTGTAGTGATTAATTCCCCGGGAGCAAGCCTTGTTGGAGATGACTTGGAGAACGTAATTAAAAATGCAGGGCTGCAGAATCGATGTTTTGTGGTGGAAAAGACGGGTTTTTCGCTTCCCGCAGCCCAGGGCTTTGAAAATACTACCCTTACCTTGCTGGAACATCTAAAACTCCGTTCCCTTTTTCGGCCCCACAATCGCTCTGAATTTCCTAAAAAAGTGAATTTGATAGGGCTTTCCCTTCTCCACAAACACTGGGAAGGCTCAGTTGCAGAAATGAAGCGGCTCTTGTCTTTCTTAGGCCTGGAAGTGGGAGCTATTTTACTTGCCGGAACTTCCCTCGACGAAATTCGGGAGTCAAACAACGCAGCCTGTAATATTGTCCTTTTCCCCGAATACGGCAGAAGGGTTGCTGAGTGGTATCGGAAACACTTCGGAATTCCTGCCGTGTTTTCTCCTCTTGGGGCTCCATTGGGTTTTGATGCGAATGAAAGCCTGTTGAGAGAAGTTGCCGCTATCCTAAATATCGACCCTGCACCTGCACTTGCGGAAGTCCGGGAAGCCAGGCAGACTAGTTATCGACAGATTTCACGTTTCCATTCTTTCTCAGGGCTTCCCAAAGGAGCCAGTTTTTCAATCCAAGCCGAAAGCTCTCTTGTCTTTCCTCTTACACACTGGCTTTACTCCTACCTGGGCATGGCCCCTTATGCAGTAAAACTGCTTCCCGGAAGTGACCCTGAAATGGCAAGATCTCTTAAGTCATTTCTGACGGAAAAGGGCTTTTGCGAAGCCTGGGATAGGGACCTTTCGCTTGAATCGGTTGATATTGCCTTTGCTGACAGTTTTACTCTTCAGCTTTTAAAAGCAAAGGGATGCTGCAAAGCAGGTATCGAAATTTCCCTTCCGGACAGAGGGTACATACACTTTATCCCGAAAACATATCTGGGAGTTTCGGGCGCCCTCTTCCTTCTGGAAGAAATTATTAATGGACTGCGTTCCACATGAACATACCAATTTTGAAGGACAAAAAATTTCCATCACAAAAAATGGAATTTACCTTTTTTGATACGCAGTTTTTATCGCAAGATCTATGCGTAAATATGAAGCGAATTTTACAGAAGATTTAAAACGCTGCCAAATTCTTTAGAGAATAATATCATTGGAAAGAAAAGAATTGCAAAGAAAAGAATTGCAAAGAAAAGAATTGCAAAGAAAAGAATTGCAAAGAAAAGAATTGCAAAGAAAAGAATTGCAAAGAAAATGACAAGCAATAACTGTAAATGTTTCTTCTCTGCATTAAGTTTCTTCTCTATGTTAATTCACATTAGTAATTAAAATCACAATTATAAGTTTTTTAAACAGAAAATGTCCGTTAGGTTCATAGTCCCACTCAATCTAAAATTTAGAAAAACTGTAAAAGGAAGCTTACGCTCAAGGTTTCTAGTTCTTAAATTCAAAAATAAATTCCTTATTTATCATTGGAAAAACTCAAATGCGTAGGTCCTATAAGTTAATTGGTTATATGTAATATTCAACATAGAAACGGTAAGCAACCTGAATTTCTTCCAGCTCCCTGGGTTCCAGTTTAAAATCAGGCTGGTCGGTTTTGTAAACTTTTTCTCCGAAGTTTTTGAAGGTGACTTCGCATTTTATATTGTCGGGAAGTTGAGCCTCAAAGCTGCCGCATTTATTACGGATTTCCAGCGCAAGTGTTTCTATTTCTGTGGGGCTGAAGACTTTTTTCTTTTCAGGAATGTAATTTACCTCAACTATCAATTCTTCTTTGCTCGTTAAGTCTGCCCAGAAACCGGAAAGTTCGGTTCCTTCTATTTTGTAGTCCTGAAGTTCAAAACTTCTTGTGATTGTATTCTTCATTTTGCCCTCTTCCATATGCTTAGTTTAGAAAGTGGATATATATAAACTATTTTAAAAACAAGGCAGATTCTTTAAAGGCTTCTTTAGAAGTTTCTTTGTAATATAACAATTCTTTATTTCGTATCCTCTTCATATTGAATGGAAATCCCTCAATTCCCACTCAATATGAAGAGAATACACGTTTTTCATCAATAACACCGCTAAAATCCTTCTTATTTCCAAAAATGAAATTACTTCACAAATTTATACAAATTCATAAATTTCATACATTTTGAGCTTTATTCAGAGTTTCTTAAGCATAAGGGACATTATTCCTGATTTTGAAGGCTTCATTGTCTGGGGCATAAACATATTATCCATACCTGAACCCCCGAACATTTCCTCATTGACACGCTTGTTTATTTCATCAAAAATCATCTTGTAGGCGGTGCAGTGCGGATCTACACCCTTTATCTCGCCATCGGTGGGCACTATTGCATTGTACGGGCATCCGCCTCTGCAATATTTGATATGGGCGCATTTGCTGCATGCAGTATCCACATATTCTTTATACTGGTGCATCTGCTTCCAGGCTTCGGATTTAGCAAGGTCTGCCATTGTCGGGCGGTCATAAACATTGCCCATAACATATTCAGGCATCCCAACAAAGCGATAGCAGGGATATATGTTTCCTTCAGGGCCGACTGCAAAGGTATCTCCCATGCAGTCAACGTAGGTGCAGACTGTTCCCCTGCCTGTGAATACGCATTTGCACAGCTGATCAATGTTCATAACGTCAATCCGGCCCAGGTTTTCCAGATATTTGTCCAGGAGATAGATTAATAATTCTCCGTACTCCACAGGAGCAAGAGTCCATTTATCAGGATTGTCACCTTTTAAAGAAGGCAGGCAGGGGTGGAGTTTGAGAGTCAATCCTTTCTCAAGATAAAAATTGAAAATTTCTTCCTTTTGTTTTACGGAATGAGAAGTGAAAGTGGTAATGAACCTCACATTAAGCCCATGTTCCCTGGCAATTTCATAGCCTTTCATGGTTTTATCGTAGTATCCTTTTCCCCTCTGCAGGTCATTAAGTTCCTTTGGGCCATCCAGGCTGGAGCCTATCGGAACCCCGTATTCCGCAAAAATTTCGGCCATCTCATGGGTCATTTTCCAGAGGTTCGTCTGTATCGCAAACGCGATTTTCCTCGGGCTCAAGCCCTCAACCAGAAGAGGCAATGCTTCCCGATAAAATTCCGCTCCTGCCAGGAGTGGTTCTCCGCCGTGGAAAGTGAAAGTTACGGCATCTCCTCTAAAAGTTTTAAGCCACTCAACCACTTCTTTTATAGTTTCAATGCTCATTATCGGAGACTTTTCTTCGGAACTCCAGCAGTAGCTGCAGTTAGCAGGACAACCAAGGGTAGGGATTAGCATCACATGAAAAGGCATTTTAAAGCACCTTTTTTTTAAGCTTCTTTAAATTATTAGTATTTTTCTAAAAGTTTTCATGAGATGATTAATGTCCAACAACTCCATAATATTTTTGAATATTTACATTACATAACTTTTTAATACTTTACATCCTGGAGATTTTTTTCGGTACTTTCTTTTACAAATCAGAAGGTTATACTGAGTTTCATCAGTTTTATATATTGAATTCTTTTGATGTGTAAATTCAAAAACATATTATGGAAAAAGAATATCAGCTAAGTTAAGAATTGCCAGAGGAAGAAGGCAGCTTGAAAGGCGCCAGTCCATAGAAACAAATGGCGCAGGTGCAAATTTTGTTATACTATAAGGGAGCTCAAAGCGGATTGAAAATGCGAGTTTAAAATAAGGGTGAGTCCAAAAATAAAGGTTGAAGTATAAAAATAAACAGGTGAAAAAGAAACAGATAACTTAAAAGTAGAGGCTTAAATATATAGAACTAAAGCAAAAGCCTGGACCTGATAAACTCAGCGTACCTTCCGGAATTCGATTCCTTCAAACCTGCACGTTGCAATTCTTCTTTCGCGGAAAGCATAGAGAAAGACTTTAAAAAGAGCATAAAGCCTGAAGTAATAAGCAAGCAGGACAGGAGAGCAAAATCCGCTGATGTATACGATTTTCTTATCGTCCCTTATTGAATCGTCCAGGAATTTTACTATCCCGTCAAAAGCGTCCCTATTAAGTGTACTTCCTCTCGGCATGTGTGATCCCAATACTACCACGTCTTCTTCCATACCGTCAGCGCTTTTCGTTCCCTCTACAAAACCATAATTAAAAATTGTGAGCAGGGGGGAAAAGAAAGCCTTTTCATAGCCTTTTTCGGTTCTGTTATATTTCCAGAAACTGTATTTTGGAGTCTCTATAACAATTTTCATGGGAAGGAGTCCTACTTTACTATTCACAGGATAGCCGTTTAAAGTTTCTTCCGGGTTTTATCTTTTTCCATACTTTCTCAGCCGTTTCCTAAAACAAAAAGCATATATTAAAATGATTCTTAAAATCTGGAACTAAAATTTGAAATTAAAATTTGGAACTAAAATTTGAAATTAAAATTTGGAACTAAAATTTGGAACTAAAATCTGAAACCTACTTTCCACAGTATTTTTTCACATATAATATTTTTCGTGTTTTTCTCCCATCAATCTCAGCACTTTAATTGTTTCTTCATTCTGATTTAATACCTTCTTTATCTCCTTTCCCTCAATTTTGATATCTAACTCTGTTATTCTCCTAAACTGAAAGAATACCCATATTTCATTGTCGGAGTCTGTGTTTTCTTCTTAATTTGGCTTCTGATAGCTTCTTTTGCTTCTTCCAATCTTGTTCTCAGTTTCCACTCAGCTATTGAATACAATAACAAACATAGAACCATTACCATTGCAAGTGCTTCTATTCTGGACTTTTTTTTCAGGTACACCTCAGATACTCTGAAACTCTTATCTTTAAGGAACCTGAACCCTCTTTTATCGGAACTGTTACCATCCAATGCTCTCACGAACAGAGGAATTCCTTTCTGGTCAGTAACCATAGAAATGGAAAAACGAAGTAAGTCTACTCTCTTGTCTTTAGGATGACCATGTGTAATGTTGATAGTTTGGCCGTTATCATCGTTCTCATAGTCACCATAAACACTGAAATTTGTAGTGTCTGTATGGCAAGTACGGGAGTTAATTGGAACGTGTTTCATAGCTTGCAGAATTATATGATTGAAGATTTCGGTTGCTCCATATTCCTGGATTTTGTCCAGAGTTCTGCCAAAAACGTCATCATTAAGAGATTCTGGGAGAACACCTTCTCCCAGTAACCTTTCAGTGGGCAAGTTTTCAAAGAAAGCAGGAAATAGGTAAAGACAACGTTCAGTAAATCCTAAATCGTTAATGCACATTGCCTTAAGAACAGTAGAATGATAAATGTTATGGCCACTTTTCTGAGGAAGAAGAGTGTCAATCAAATCTGAAATTTCAAGTTCGTCAAATACGCCAGCAATAAGACCATAATGACCAAGATGAGTTGTGGATTCAGAGCTGGGAGAGAGAGTCATCAAGGGGAAATTGGATGAGATTTTATAAAAAGTAAGTACATGATCTGAAAAATATCAAACCAAGAAAATTTACTGCGGAAAGTGCATGAAACTAAAATTTGGAATTAAAAAATCTTAAAGTGAAAGTTTACAATCTGATAAGCAGAGGATTCTTAATGAGTTTTCGAAATAGAGTAAGTTTGCGAGATGCAATGAGAGGGATAGTTGAAGAACCCCTGCTTCCTATGGTTCCGAAACGTTTTGATTATATCGGGAACGTGGCCGTAATCTCAATTCCTCCAGAGCTTGCGGCTTATAAAGAAGCTATTGCCTCAAAGCTATTTTCTATGCGAGGCAATACGCGGGCTGTGCTTAATAAAGTAAGCAAACTCGGAGGAGAGCACAGAGTTGCAGATTTTGAGCTTCTGCTTGGGGAAACCACTGAGACCATTCATAGGGAAAACGGCTATGCCTATAAGCTGGATGTCAAAAAAGTCTTTTTTAATCCCCGCCTGTACTCTGAGAGAATGCGGGTAACCTCAAAAATTAAGTCGGGAGAAAATATCATAATTCCTTTTGCTGGAGTGGGCCCTTTTGTACTTCCTGCTGCAGGAAAAGGGGCAAAGGTTTATGCTATCGAAATAAATCCCGATGCCTATGCTTGCCTTCGGGAAAATATCAGGATTAACAGGCTTGAAGGACAAGTAACCGTAATCCAGGATGACTTTGAGAATCTTTTCCTGAATGGGGAGATTTTCCAGATACTTGATTCAAAAACCTATAAAGAATCTCAAAATGGCGACAGTGATGAGAATTGCGAAAAAGTCGGAACTGGTGAAAAATTTAGAATTAGCAAAAAAATTGAAAATGGTGAAAAAGCTGGAAATAATGCTTTTTCTAGCCTGTCCGCCTACCCAGGTCCTGGCGAAGGAAAGAATAAAGAACTTCAGGTTCCAGGCAGCGGATTTGATAGAGCCATAGTGCCTACACCATATGGCATGGACCATTTTCTTGGCGAAATCTCAAAACTTGTCAGGAAGGAAGGATATATTCACTTCTACACTTTCAAAGCCGAATCTCAGATTCCTGGGCTGATTAATGAATACAAAAAAATGGGACTTGAAGTGGAACTCTACAGGCGGGCTGGAGACGTTGCTCCAGGCATCAGCAGGTGGGTTTTTGATCTTGTTAAAAAAGAAATGTGAAAGAAAAAAGTGTAGAGACTTGAGTTATCCTACTTTCCGCAGTATTTTTTCACATATAATATTTTTCGTATTTTTCTCCCATCAATCTCAGCACTTTAATTGTTTCTTCATCCAGATTTA
Organism: Methanosarcina barkeri str. Wiesmoor; assembly: GCF_000969985.1. Classification (GTDB taxonomy): domain Archaea; phylum Halobacteriota; class Methanosarcinia; order Methanosarcinales; family Methanosarcinaceae; genus Methanosarcina; species Methanosarcina barkeri_B. Next base: position 2,606,013 of record NZ_CP009526.1, read on the forward strand.
ATACCTTCTTTATCCTCTTTCCCTCAATTTCGATCTCTAACTCTGTTATTCTCCTGAACTGAAAGAATACCCATTTCATTGTTGGAGTCTGTGTTTTCTTCTTTACTTGGTTTCTAATAGCTTCTTTTGTTTCCTCCAATCTTGTTCTCAGTTTCCATTCAGCTATTGAATACAATAACAAACACAGAACCATTACCATTGCAAGTGCTTCTATTCTGGACTCTTTTTTCAGGTACACCTCAGACACTCTGAAACTCTTATCTTTAAGGAACCTGAACCCTCTTTCAACTGTTCCCTGTTCTTTATAGTACTTTAGGAGTTGATCTGGAGTCAACTCCAGATCATTGGTTGCAAGAATGAACCTTCCTAACTTTGCTCTTTTTTCCTGTACTTTCTCCTGGTCGTGTTTTATCTCTGCTTCTATCAGGTAAAAAGTCTGTACATCTTCACCTTTCCTTGGTCTTCCTTTCTTGTTTTCAAGTCTGTGTGACTTAGTTTTTATTTCAAGTTTCTGGAATTCATACAGTTCATTCTCTTTCAACCATTGTTCAGCAGCCATTCTTGCGTCTGCTTCACAAGCAAACTCATGATTAGAAAGCTTTTTAAGAGACTTTTCTGCTGCTTCAAGCTCTTTGAGAATCTTTTCATCAAATTTCTTCTCTTCCTTCTTTTTCATTTCCTCTGAACAGAATACAACCCATAACTGTTCTACTCCACCATAACAGGATTTTACAGCAGAACAAGAATAACGTTCATCAGAGCATGTTTCCAGAATTAAGTCTGTCATCAATAATTCCTTTGATTCATTGATGGTTGCAGGTACTCTCGAGATGAAAAAAGCGTTAGTTCCTATCTCTTTGACATTATCTTCAGTATAAAATGCACTGTCTGCAATATGGTAGACTCTCTGATCAAGATTCAGGTTCTGTGTTACTTCCTTTATGGTTTTGATGAGAACTTTCTTATCGGAACTGTTACCATCTAACGCTCTCACAAACAGAGGAATTCCTTTCTGATCAGTAACCATAGAAATAGAAAAACGAAGTAAATCGACTCTCTTATCTTTAGGATGACCATAAGTAATGTTGATAGTTTTGCCGTTATCATCGTTTTTATAGTCACCATAAACACTGAAATTTGTAGTATCTGAATGACAAAAACGAGGATTAATAGGAACGTGTTTCATAGCTTGCAGAATTATATGATTGAAGATTTCGGTTGCTCCATATTCCTGGATTTTGTCCAGAGTTCTGCCAAAAACGTCATCATTAAGGTGTTCTGGGAGAACACCTTCTCCCAGTAACCTTTCAGTGGGCAAGTTTTCAAAGAAAGCAGGAAATAGGTAAAGACGACGTTCAGTAAATCCTAAACCGTTAATGCACATTGCCTTAAGAACAGTAGAATGAGAAATGTTATGGCCACTTTTCTTAGGAAGAAGAGTGTCAATCAAATCTGAAATTTCAAGTTCGTCAAATACGCCAGCAATAAGACCATAATGACCAAGATGAGTTGTGGATTCAGAGCTGGGAGAGAGAGTCATCAAGGGGAAATTGGATGAGATTTTATAAAAAGTAAGTACATGATTTGAAAAATATCAAATCCAGAAAATTTACTGCGGAAAGTGCGGTTATTAAACAAGTAGAGATTTTGAGTCCTCATTGGGTAGATATTTTCAGTTCTCATTGGGTAGATATTTTTAGTTCTCATTGGGTAGATATTTTCAGTTCTCATTGGGTAGATATTTTCAGTTCTCATTGGGTAGATATTTTCAGTTCTCATTGGATAGATACATTCAGTCCCCATAGGGCAGATATTTTCAGTCCTCAAGCCCGATATGTTTAAGAAAATGATGATAATGTTCAGGTGGCAATCGAGAATAAAAGGCTCTGGTTACAACCTCACTAAGAGACGGGTGAATATCCATACCCCGCATTATTGGTTCAGGACTTCTTGACTCTGTATACATGAGAGGAATTATCTGATGGATCAGGACTGAAGCATGCGGGCCTATTATGTGAGCCCCCAGAATCTTTTCTTCCTCCGAATCCAGAATCACTTTTACGAAATAATCTCTGATTTCCATAGCCGATCCTTTTGCAGTATCTTCAAAGAATTTGAGGCCTATGAGGATTCTTTCCTCTCCATACTTTTCTACGGCTTCCTGCTCTCTCATGCCTACTCCGGCAATTTCAGGATATGAAAATACTGCATGGGGTACAGCATGATAGTCTGCCTTTGCTTTTTCTTTCAGGATCGCATTAAGGTAAACTATTCCAGACTCATAGTTTGCTACGTGCTTTAGCAGGTATTTTCCGTTTGCGTCCCCAAATGCCCAGATATTAGGCTGTGAGGTCTCAAGAAACTCGTTCACCAGAATCCAGCCATGAGTATCGGTTTTGATCCCTGCTCTATCAGGGTGGAGAATATCGGTATTCGGAGCTCTTCCTGTTGCCACAAGGACCTCGTCTACAGTGACTTTTACCTCCTTTCCAGAATTTTTATTCCTTGCAACAACCGTTTTCTGCCCGTTGTCTTCTTTTCGAACCTCTATAGCTTCGTGGTTTGTAATGATCTGCATGTACTCCGACATCTTCATACTGGCAAGTCTGGAGATCTCGGGTTCCTCCTGAGGAAGAAACTGGGAATTTCTTCCTATAACTGTGACCCGGGAGCCTATAGCTGAAAAAAAGTTCCCGTATTCGGCTGCAATGTAACTCCCTCCTAAGATGGCGAGCTTTTTTGGGCATTCCGTGAGCTTAAGCACCGTATCACTTGTAAGGTATCCTGCTTCTTCGAGGCCTTTAATGGTAGGAATTGCAGGTTTTGAGCCGGTACAGAGAAAGATCATTTTGGAGTGGAGGGTTTTTTCACCTACTTTCAGGGTGTAAGGTGAGATAAACTCTGCACTTTCGTGATAGTAATCAAGATACGGGTCATCGGTCAAACTCTTCCTTATTGCCTCTATGTCTTCTCCGCTTTTCCTGCGCATCCTTTCCATAATGGCAAGGAAATCGATGTCCTTTATTTCAAGCTTAATTCCGAAAATGGATGCAGTTTCAATTTCCCTGATGAGTTCGGCAGGATAAAGCAGGATTTTTGAAGGAATACACCCTCTAGTAAGACAGATCCCGCCTGGTTCATCTTTGTCAATAACGGCAACTCTCATTTTCAGGTTTGAATCAAGAATAGGATTTATGTAGTTCATTGCAGAACCTGTACCTATTATAATAAGGTCGTAGTTTTCCACGCTTTTCCCTCATCAATAAGATTATAGCACCCAGCTTTACCGACTATAATATACAATTTACTTCTGGTTATATTTATGGATCAGAGTTTTGAATAATTTATATGAATAAGCGTAAAACCCCTAAGTCTTTAGCTTAGGGGATATAAGCGTCAACTTCAACCCTGATTTCGTATATAATATTCTACCGCCTCTTTACTAACATTTCCGATTGTAGACGCAAAATATCCATCACTCCATAACGTATTTTCACCCCAATAATACTTTTCCAGATATTCTTTTTGTGTTTTCCATAACCCGTTCGTAGATTCTTGTTTCAATTTTCTGACAATAGATAAAACACTAACTTTTGGTTCACTCTTAATCACTAAATGAATATGGTCTTTGTCAGTTTCCATTTCAAGGATTTCAAAGTTAGACTTTTTTGAAATGTCAATCATAATCTGTTTGAGTTCTTCGCTAATTGATTCAAGTATGACTTTTCGGTATTTGCAAACGAAAATAATGTGTTACATTAACAAAAATTTGCTATGATTCCGTGTTTCATACTTCATATTTAACAAAAAATATATATATTGTTAAACAATATAATACTTTGTATGATGAAAGCGTTCAAATTTAGGCTCTATCCTACAGCTACACAAGCTGTTCAATTAAATCAGCATATAGGTAGCTGTAGGTTTGTCTACAATTGGGCACTTGATCAGAAAATTAAAACTTATGAACAGACAGGAAAATCAATTTCCAGATTTGACTTAAACAAAAAGCTTCCTGTCTTGAAAGCTTCTAATGAATGGTTAGGAGAAGTCAATTCTCAATCATTGCAGGGAATGACTAAGCAGGTTGAGTCTGCCTTCACTCGATTTTTCCGAGAGAAAAACGGCTTTCCTAAGTTCAAATCTAAGAAAAACCCAATTCAATCTTTTCCTGTACCTCAACACTACTCCGTAAACTTTGAAAAAAACACTGTCAAGCTCCCTAAAATAGAACCAATTAAAGCAGTTTTTCACAGGAAGTTTGAGGGCGAGCTTAAAACAGCTACTGTTTCAAGGACATGTCAAGGACATTACTACATTAGTATCCTTGTTGAAGATGGAAAAGAACTTCCTACAAAACAGAAGTATTCAGAATCTACTACAGTGGGTCTAGATGTCGGGATTAAGGATTTTGCTATACTTTCCACAGGAGAAAAGATTGAGAATCCTAACTACCTGAAAAACTCTTTGAACAGGTTAAAGGTTCTTCAAAAAAGAGTATCAAGGAAACAGAACGGTTCTAAGAACAGGGTAAAAGCCAAACATAGGCTTGCTGTACTACATGACAAAATAACTAATCAGAGGAATGACTTCCAGAACAAACTCTCTTTTAAACTCATAAGCGAAAACCAAGCAATAGCTCTGGAAACTCTGAATGTTAAAGGAATGGTCAAGAATCATCATTTGGCACAGGCTATAAGTGATTCCGCATGGAGCAGTTTTGTAACAAAACTAGAGTATAAAGCTGAATGGTACGGAAAAACCATCCTGAGAATTGGGCAATTTGAACCATCTTCTAAAGTATGTCATGTTTGTGGATATCATAATTCATATTTGACATTAAAAGATAGAGAATGGACTTGCCCAGACTGTAAAACAAAACATGATAGAGATATAAATGCCGCTATCAATATCAAGAAATTTGCTCTCATAGATCAAAATCGAATTGGATTATAACACCTGCGGAACGCGGGGAAGAGCTTGGGGACTTGCCCTCAATAGAGGGAGGAATGAACCAAGAAGACACTCAGTCTTTAGCTGAGTGGTAGTTCACTTCTGCTTACTCACGTATCAAAACTTTGTCAGTTCGCATTTACACCTGAAGAAATGAAGTGAACTACTCCTCCCTGAACCCCTTTCACGGCTCAGGTTCGAGGGGGATACTTATGTGTTGGATTCTGCTGAATTGAAGTTTTTCCATCTCCAAAATTCCATTTCCATTTAGTACCTGCAACGAAATAACCTATGCAACTTATTATTTATTATAACTTTGATTGGCAACCTTGATAGTGAAAATCAAAACGTCCAATTGAAAATCTGCATAGTTCGTTCTGAGACGGGACCTTAGTTGGTGACCCTTTACTTTTGTCAGCAAATTTAATGTTTAATGGTACTTTTCCTGAGGTTGGAGATGCAGAAAATGCAGCAACTGGCGTTTGGGAAGCTCTGGACACTTTTATATAACATTTATATACTTTGATTTGGTTTTTGTACTACTTCCTGCTGCATTTGTTACCGCAAGTTTAACAGTATATTTTCCGGCTTTAGAATACTTATGAGTTGGATTTTGGGCAGTTGACGATTTTCCGTCTCCAAAATTCCATTTCCATTTAGTGGGGTTTCCTGTACTTTTGTCAGTAAATTTAACTTTTAATGGCGTTTTTCCTGATTTTGGAGATGCATAAAATGAAGCAACAGGTTTTGCTGTCACTATGATATACTTTGATTTTGTTACTGTGTTACTACCTGCAGCATTAGTCGCCATAAGTTTAACAGTATATTTTCCGGCTTTAGAATACTTATGAGTTGGATTTTGGGCAGTTGACGATTTTCCGTCTCCAAAATTCCATTTCCATTTAGTGGGGTTTCCTGTACTTTTGTCAGTAAATTTAACCTTTAATGGCGTTTTTCCTGATTTTGGAGATGCATAAAATGAAGCAACAGGTTTTGCTGTCACTATGATATACTTTGATTTTGTTACTGTGTTACTACCTGCAGCATTTGTTACTGTAAGTTTAACAGTATATTTTCCAGCTTTAGAATACTTATGAATTGGATTCTGGGCAGTTGACGATTTTCCGTCTCCAAAATTCCATTTCCATTTAATGAGTTTTCCTGTACTTTTGTCAGTAAATTTAACCTTTAATGGCGTTTTTCCTGATTTTGGAGATGCATAAAATGAAGCAACAGGAACGCTGGGTTTTTGGTTTTTGGATATCTTATTTCCGGTAATTTTAGCGTTTTGAACATTTTTTACTATGATTCCATAAGAAAGAGTCGGTGGATACACATTTATTAAGATGTTGTTTTGTATCTTCACAATGTTACTTTTGAACGAATTTCCATCTATATGTATTCCATTCAGTTTTATGTCTGTAAACCTATTGTTAGAGATATTTAAGTTTACTCCGTTAATTCTAAACTTCTGATACACTCCTTTATGCGAAAGATTGCTAAAGCTGTTTCCACTTATTATTATATTCCTGAAACTCTCCTTACCTGGAAAATAAATTCCATATATCCCATCGTTTTGAACATTATTTTTAATTATGAGCTTGTTATTGATTCCACTTTTTCCTCCCAGATACATAATACCTGACATACCATTAAATTTATTATTTTCGTAAATGTGTACTCCATCATTAATGCTACCGCGTCTGGATATCCCTCCATATCCACCGAAAATTTTATTGTTAGAAAATGTCGAATATTGTGTGCCATCTGAAAAAGTGAAAAAGCCTGGTTGCGGGTATATTTTGTTTTTAGTTACGACATAGTTAATAGTAACAGGATGAGAATCAACAACACTAGAACCGGCGATGTTTCCCCCTATCAGAGTGTTATCAGTGATAAAAACGTCACGATTTAAAGATTTGCGTTCAGCTGTATTACCTGTTATAGCATGCCTGCAATTTTCTATGTGATTATGGTCAATATTGACAAAAGCCGAACCGCTAGCCACATTAACACCATATCCACTCCCGGGAAGAAGTGAATTGTAAATCCCATTATTATTGATATTCACATTAAAACAGGAATACAGGCAAATAGCACCGAATCCAATATCTTTGAACCAGGAATCAGTGATAGAACTGTCCTTGCAATATTGCATAGCCAGTCCATGATGAGACGTCGTTGCACCTCTGCCCTGTACTCTTATATTCTGTATATGCATTTGAATAGGTCTGTATACTTCGACCTTTACAGTCTCGGATAATTTGTAGTCTCTAAGGAGTGGTTGATTTAAAGTGACAACATTTCCATTCACATTTTTAACAGCGTAAATTTCCCCTGTCATTTGATCAGAATAATCAAGAGGACACCACTTGACATTTTTCCAGATTTTTATCAGGTCGTTCTTGCGAACCCCGTAAGCATCAGTTAAAACCACTTGAGATGAGCCCTTATTGAAATTAGTGTTCAATTTTTTGTTTGTGATCAATGATCCACGGAATAAAATCCCGTAAATTTCTTTTTCCGGATTTTTGATGTGAAGAGTTACTTTTCCTTCGCCTATTATTTTCAGATTTTTACCATTTTGATATATTATTTTTGTAATATAGTAGTCCCCTTCATGGATAGTAATTGTATCCCCACTTTTTGATTTATCCAGTGCCGCCTGAATGCAGGCGGCATCGTTTGCATAATTAGATGTATGAAAAATACCTGATTCAGCTGATCCAGTTTGTTTGTCAATTACGATATTTGCCGCCAAAGCTGCAGGGCTGCTTAAAGTAATATAAAAAAAAGAAAGGGCAAACACTGTCACAAAAAATCTCAAGCTTTTCATAAAAGATCACGTGCAAACCTGTTCAACTTAGAGACTATCCAAAGCGGTTGTGATCACTAACTTTCACAGTTGGCATATTCAAAAAAAGATGGTCACTCAATTTTAGAGACCTATTATAATTTTACAATACGCCATTGTTGACTTTTCGGAGGGCTCTATATACTTTTATTATATATTTATAAGAAGTTTACATTTTTCTCGATTTAACTGTCTTATTATTTTTTCACTGATATAACCTTTTTCATATTATTCATAAAGTACGAAGTGCTCTCAGTTACTTGTGTTTAAAAGAAATAGTCTAATGTAAAAAACTAAAATATTTTAAAAATAAGAAAACTTTGTGAGGAAATAGGAAAACTGGAATAGTACTTGAAATCAAAGAACAGTAGCTTCACGGACATTAGTGCGAGAGGCGCGATTCAAACTACTGTTACTGTTTGCCATTAACAAGTAAAGTTTAATAAAAAGTGTTTTCCCTCAGGTAAAAGAACAGAAAATACAGGAATACTGCTGAAACTACAGAAACTGGAAAAACTGGGAATATTGCAAGGCAGGAAAAAGAAATACCTACCTCACGCCGAGAATTAATAAATCACGAAGTATATAAGTGACAGCACTCCAATTCTGACAAAAGTTCTTTATCTAAAGGCTTCTATTTAGTTATAGAACATTCCCTGTCTTTTTACTTTCAAACTTAGCTATTATTTTATCAGTCATAAGTTCTTTAGTAATGTCAATGGCATATTTTATGAGTTTAAATTATTATATTAAAGCCATAATATATCTCAGCAACGTAAAATATCAGTGATAAATTCTTTAATAATGTCAATGGCATATTTTATGAATTTAAATTATTATATTAAAGCCATAATATATCTCAGCAAGGTAAAAGAAAGAAGGTTTAATTAGATAATAATTCGATGTGAGTCGGCACTTTAACAGACTACCTGGCACTTTAACAGACACTTTAATGTTAACAAATAAAGTGAGTGCAAATGATGCTTCATTACATAATAAGTAAAATTGTATTAATATGAAAATTAAGATACTGATTTATTCCATTATCATTAAAATTAGGCATTTTGTTGCGTAAAAGAGGGAGACCAGGGGAATAATGACAGCTAAAATGGTGCAGTCTCAAGCAATAAACCCGAATCCTGTGATCAGTGTGGCAAAGGATGGTACAGTTCTTTACTCTAATGAGGGAGGAAAGCCTTTATTGCATGAGTGGGGCGTGAGAGTTAGAGAAAAATTGCCTCAACATATCAAAATTTTTGTTCAAAAGGCAATTTTCCAGAAATGTATTGAAAAAATAAAAATTAAAGTGGGGAAAAGAGTATATTTTCTCGTTTTTCATCCCTTGCCTGAACAAGAATGCGTAAACATTTATGGATTTGATATAAGTGAGAGTAAAAAGCTTGAAGGAAAACTCCAGGAAAGTGAAGCTCTAAAGATGACAAATCTGGAACTTGCCAGTATTATTGATGTGCAGGCTGTCCAGTCCCTGATGGAGGATTTCTATAAGCTTGTTAGCATTCCAATAGCCCTGGTTGATCTCAAAGGCAATGTTCTATCAAGTGTTGGATGGCAGGACATCTGCACGAGATTTCACAGGATTCATCCCGAAGCCTGCAAACACTGCATGGAAAACTACATAACGCTATCCTCAGGTGTTCTCCCGAGAGAATTTAAGCTGAATAAATGCAAAAACAATATGTGGGATATAGCGACTCCCATTATTGTGGATGACCAGCATGTTGGCTATGTCTTTTCAGGGCAGTTCTTTTTTGAGGGTGAGCCTGTAGACTATGAATTATTCCGAGCCCAGGCCAGAAAATATGGCTTCAATGAGCAGGAGTACATAGCCGCTCTTGAGAAAGTTCCAATGTTGAACCCTGCAGCTGTGAACACATGCATGTCTTTTCTTACAGCATTTGCCAATATGGTTTCACAGCTAGGCTACAGCAATACCAGGCTGTCTCAATCACTGGCGGAGCGTGATGCTGTGGTTGATGCATTGCAAGAGAGTGAGAAGCGGCTGCGTCTCCTGAGCAACAACCTGCCAGACAGCGCGGTATATCAGTATGTCCTTGAGCCCGATGACAATACCAATTTTGTATACTTCAGCACAGGTGTCGAGCGGCTGTTCGGCATCAGCATATCCGACGCGCTTCGTGATCCAGAAATGCTGTACAGGCAAATTCCACAGACGTACTTAGAACGTCTCGTCGAAGCCGAGATACGAAGTGCCCGTGAATTGTCAGATTTTGATATGGAATTACCTCTGCAGCTTTCCGACGACCAGGTTAAATGGATACGGTTGCACTCCCGTCCTCGCAGGCTGCCCGATGGCCGAATAATCTGGGACGGCGTACTGACTGACATTACCAAGCTAAAGCAGGCTGAGGAGGTGCTGTGCGAGAGTGAATCACGCCGTAAGGTTACCGAAGCTGTCGATACTGAACGGAAGCGGTTTTTTGATGTACTGGAGGCGCTGCCGGTAATGGTTGCTCTATTAACACCTGACCATTACATTGCCTTCGCAAACCGCTGTTTCCGTGAGCAGTTTGGCGAGTTAGGCGATCAACACTGTTTTGAGTATTGTTTTGGGTGTACCGAACCCTGTGAGTTTTGTAAAGCATATAAGGTACTTGAAACCGGCCAACCCTATCATTGGCAGGTTACCTTACCAGACGGTGGTATGTTTGATGCTTATGACCTTCCGTTTACAGACGTTGATGGTTCTCCCCTGATCCTTGAGATGGATATTGACATCACCAAACGAAAGGAAGCTGAAGAAGCTCTTGCAAATATTGAGACTGCTCGGAAGAAGGAAATCCATCATAGAATAAAGAATAACCTTCAGGTAATTTCCTCTCTGCTTGATCTTCAGGCTGAACAGTTTAGAAATAGAGAGGATATTAAGGATTCAGAAGTTCTGGAAGCCTTCAGAGAAAGTCAGGATAGAGTAATATCTATGGCTTTGATACACGAGGAACTATATAGAGGCGGCGGATTCGAAACACTAAACTTTTCCCCGTACATTCAGGAACTTGCTGAAAATCTTTTATTAACATACAGGCTTGGAATCACTGATGTCAGCTTAAGTATGGATATGGAAGAGAACCTTTTATTTGATATGGATATTGCAGTGCCATTAGGAATAATTGTCAATGAACTTGTTTCCAATTCCCTCAAGCATGCATTTCCTGACAGAGCGAAAGGAGAAATCCGAATTAAACTCAGCCGGGAGGAAAACAAAGAGTATATAAAAAACATAAACGAAGGTCGGAAGAGCACTAACTTCATTCTAACCGTTTTAGATGACGGTATAGGCATTCCTGAAAATCTTGAAATTAAAGAGCTTGATAGTCTGGGATTTCAGCTTATAACTTCTCTTGTAGACCAATTAGATGGGGAGTTCGAATTGAAAAGGAACAATGGCACAGAATTCATTATGAGATTTAGAGTGATGGAAAGAAATAATCTGGTTCAAGCTGGTCTAAAATCACAATAAACTATATGAATAATTAGTGCGAGAGATGCTATTCGAACGCACGAATTCCTAAGAAACTGGATTCTGAACATGGTCCCATTGAGCATCACTAAGCTTTTCGAAATGTATACTATTCTCCTATAGTCCCCTATATATATAAAATCAAATTGTATATTATTTTGAAAGAGGCTTAACAATTATAATCAGAGCCGTGGCGCGAATATATCCCATTGCTTGCAGTGGAGTGCACCAGCGCAACTTTGATTTCACAAACCTGGCAACAAGCTTTGAACAGATGGATGTGGAACACGTTGCCGAGTTGCTACGTCCGAAAGATGTCCCTGAAATCATCGAGTTCTTTTTTTAGTGTCTGTGTGTGGCTGGAATAGCGTTTCCGGGTCTTGCAAAAGCTGAAAGAAATATTTTGCTCTGACCAACTACACCAACCCCGAATACTGCCAATCCCGAATACTGCCAACCCCGAATACTGTGACCGGCTTCATGGCAACACGGGTAAAACTTGCAAGGAAACTCGACGGCAGAGCAAAAGATTGCCATTGTTGAGCCGTCCTACCAACTTATATTGCCATGCCTTTTTTGAACTGACTTTTGTAAAGGTTGGCATAGAAACCGCCCGAAACAAGCAGTTCGCTATGCGTACCTGTTTCTACTACTCGACCGCCGTCTAAAACGATGATTTTATCTGCGTTTTTGATGGTGGAAAGGCGGTGTGCGATAACAAAACTCGTTTTTCCGTGCATTAGTTTGAGCAGAGCACTCTGAATAATCAGCTCTGTCCGTGTATCGATTGAAGAAGTCGCTTCATCAAGTATCAACACAGAAGATTGTGCGATCATCGCTCTCGCAATACTAAGCAATTGCCGCTGTCCCTGTGAAAGGTTGCCGCCATTGTCAGAAAGAATTGTATCATAACCCTGTGGCAGTTGCATAATAAAGTCATGGGCATGTGCCAGCTTTGCTGCCTGTTCAACTTCTTCATCCGTTGCTGTCAGCCTGCCATAGCGGATATTCTCGCGTATGGTGTCCGAGAAAAGAAAAGTATCCTGGAGTACCATTGAAATGGACTGCCGCAGACTCTTTCGAGTAATGGCATTTATATTCTTTCCATCAATATAGATTGCTCCGTCATCAATGCCATAAAACTTGGTGAGCAGATTGATAATGGTTGTTTTCCCAGCACCCGTAGGGCCCACGATGGCAATTGTCTGACCTTTTTTCGCAGAAATTGTTGCCTCTTTAAGTACAGGCTTACCAGGTATGTATGAAAAATTAACAGATTCAATTTTCACGTTGCCTTCAATGTTTTGAATGTCTCTGGCATTATCGGCATCTTTTTCTTTTTCCTCGTCCATTACCTCAAACACTCGCTCTGCGCCTGCAAGGGCTGACTGGATAGTGCTGAAAAGGTTGAGAATATTGTTGATTGGCTGGGTAAAATTGCGCATATAGAGCAGGAAAGAAAATATTACGCCAACAGTGATTCCCGCAAATCCCTTTATGATTAAAACGCCACCGCAGACCGTGATAATCAAATAGGTCAGATTATTGATAGTGTTATTCACAGGTCCCATGACGCTGCTTATTGCCTGTGCTTTCATAGAACTGGAAACAAGCTTTTCATTGATTTCTTTGAAGTGACCCTCCACCTCCTTTTCTCGGGAAAAGACCTTAATAACTTTTTGGCCGGAGACCATTTCCTCGATATATCCGTTAAGCCGTCCAAGCTCATATTGCTGTTCCTTAAAAAACTTCTGAGACTTTACTGCAAGGACTTTTGACGTAAAGAACATCAGAGGCGTTGTCAGCAGCCCGATCAGCGTAAGCAGCGGGCTGAGCAGCAGCATCGCTATCAACATACCGACCACGCTGATGACGCCGGAAAAAAGCTGCACGACACTCTGTGAAAGTGTAAGGTTGATGTTGTCAACATCGTTTGTCAGGCGGCTCATGAGGTCCCCGCTTGAGTGGGTATCAAAATACTTGAGGGGCAGCTTTTGCAGGCTGCTGAAAAGATCGTTCCGGATACTAGCCGAAGTTTTCTGAGCAACACGGATCATCAGGGAATTCTGCATGTAAGTAGAAAAAACCGCAACAAGGTAAATAAGAATCATGATAATACAGATGCGAGCAAGTCCGGCAATATCCTTTTTAGAGATGAACTCGTCGACTGCGTACCCGTTTAGTTGAATGCCGATAATGGTGATCACTGTTGTAACAAGAGCACAGAAAAAAATGATGAGCAATGTGCGCCACCATTTGCCAAGGTACATAATAATGCGTATGAATGTTCCCTTAACGTCCTTGATTTCCGTTTTTTCCCTTTGAAGAAAAGCGCTTGGTCCTCCTGCCGGGCGGCCTGTAATATTATGAGGCATATTATGAGGCATCACGTTATTCTGTGGCATTCAAGAGCACCTCCTTGCCAAGCTGTGAAACGGCTATATTGCGATATACTTCGTTGCTTTGCAGTAATTCTTTATGGGTGCCTTTCGCGATAACGCTGCCATGGTCAAGCATCAATATTGTGTCCGCGTCCATAACGCCGGATATACGCTGCGCAATGACGATTACCGTGTTTTCTTTCATCTTTTTTGCAATTTCAAACTGCAGGCGTGCCTCGGTAGAAAGGTCAACTGCGCTTGTGGAGTCATCAAAAATCAAAATTTTTGGCTTTTTCAGAAGAGTTCTTGCTATGGAAAGGCGCTGTTTTTGTCCACCTGAAAAGTTTTTGCCTCTTTGTTCAACTTGACTTTGTAATTTGTAAGGGAGGGCCTGAATAAAATCTTCTGCCTGAGCAGCTTGAAGGCCATCCCATATTTTCGCTTCGTCTGCTTCTTCATTACCAAAATTCATATTTTCTTTAACTGTTCCGTGGAAAAGAATATTTTCCTGCAGCACGACCCCAATACTACTGCGCAGGTGCTGTACTGGCATATCCTTAACATCACAACCTCCGATCAGGACCTGCCCGCAGGTTGCCTCATACAGCCGAGGAATCAGGCTTACAACTGAGCTCTTTCCTGAGCCGGTAGCTCCGATAATGCCTACTGTCTGCCCTTCCTTAAATAGGAACGACAAGTCTTTCAGAACATATTCTCCGCTTTCACCGTATCTAAAACTGACATTTTTGAACTCAATGTCATAATTCTTTGGCAATACTGGAGAATTGCACTCCTTAATACTCGCTTCACAGACTAAAACCTCTTTTATACGTCCTGCAGATGCCTGTGCGCGTGAAATGTTTATAATCATGTTGACAAGCATTATAAGAGAGTTTGTTATCTGCACAAGGTAATTGACAAATGCCATTATCTTACCGGTTTCAATATTTTCGGAAACGACCATATTGCCTCCAAACCATAGGATGGCAACCACGCTCAGATTCATAACCAGAGTAGCTATCGGCATCAGTGTAAAGGTCAGGTTCTGTGCCCGTATGCTTTTTTCTGTAAATTTTGTATTCACGTTGCTGAAAAGCGTATTCTGTTTGTCTTCTAAATTAAAGGCTTTTATAACACGTACACCCAGCAGATTTTCACGCATGACGGTATTAACCTTGTCAAGCCAGAACTGCATCTGCGTATAAAGCGGCACCGATCTCATCATCACAAATGCGACGCAAGTGATGAGAATAGGCAAAATGATAAAGAAAACAATTGAAAGACTGGGACTCAGCAAAAAGGACATAAATATGCCGCCGATGCACAACAATGGTGAACGTACCATGCCACGCAGCAACATGAGAAACATATTCTGAATTTGCGTTACATCGTTGGTCAGCCTTGTAATAAGCGACGATGTTTTGAAATGGTCAATTTCCGTATAGGAAAGCGACTGTATTTTATGAAATAACTCTTCTCTCAAACTCCCGGCTAACATCATAGATGCAAACGAGGCGATCACACCGCAGCCTGCGCCGCCAATTAATCCGGCAAACGCACAAAGGACCATTTTGAAGCCTGTCGATAATATATATCCCGAATCTCTGTTTTGAACACCTATATCCACAATATTTGCCATAAGCCTGGGTTGTTGAAGGTCCATGAAGACTTCTATCAACATCAAAAGAGGAGCAAGTAAAGAATAAATCAGAGCCATGCCCTTAAGATTTTTTTTAATAAGTTGAAACATAAATGTATCCTTTCGCTGTTTTGTAATTATTCAAAATGAGAACATCGTCCCGGTTCTCTACAATGGCAGTGATTATTGACAGCATTTATTGACAGCATTCTTCGTCTCTATCTTTCGATTCTTTCGAGTCCAACGTATCAAGACTTTTACACAGCTTTGAGGTAATTGCAAGCATCTTTTCGAGTTCTTCTTCCGAGATTTCTTTGAACACTATGTCTGTAAATTTTTTTATGAATACTTCTTCGGACCTAACAGCGTCTTCAACAATTTCCCTGCCTTTATTTGTCAGGTAGATGTGCATTGTCCTTTGATCTTTTTCATCCCGTTTACGCAAAATCAAGTTAAGTTGCTCAAGCCTTCCGAGCGCCTCCGTCATAGATGAAGGGCGCATATCCATTTGTTCCGCAAGGTCTCGCTGGATAATTCCTTCATTTTTTGAGATTAGCTGCAGCAATTTTGACTGCCCGAAGAATAGACCGCGTTTGTGTTCTGCCCTATGAGAAAAACGGTGCATTTGCCTGCTTAGACGGTTCAACGTATTATACAGCTGTATCACATTTTGATTCTGCATTTGACTACCTTCACACTATTTAAGTATCCTAATATATTTAGGTACCTAAATATCAGTATAGTAATGCCATCTACAGTGTCAACAACAATGTCTGATAATGCCTGGTGCCAAAACAAATTTTCAAAAAAGTAATTACGCTGTTAAAATACTCTAAAATCAAAAAAAGCTTTGGGATGGTGGATAATCGATTTTTAATAACTGCATTATACCCGGAACACTGGTGCGATTTTGATTGAAACTTTATATATCTACAGCTTAAATTATAGAAAATTTTTCTTTCAAATATTTTTGATTTGTTTTTATAATTATTTAATATATAAGCTGCAGAGTAATTTAAGTGGGCCTTTCCAATCTTATTTATCATCCAATAAGAGATAAATAACTCAGCGAGGTCAGAGGATGGAATATGGGAAAAAGATCACTGTAAAAGAAATTTCTTTCTGGTTAGAAACGTCTCCTGGTACAAATTTTCCTAAACTTGACAAAAGGTTGAAAGTTGACGTGGCGATTCTGGGAGGCGGCATTGCAGGTATAACTTCTGCAGCATTGTTGATAGAAGCCGGGTACAAAGTAGCGGTAATAGAAGCAGACCGGATCATAAAAGGAGTAACAGTTAAAACCACGGCTAAGATAAGTGTGGCACCTAATATGATCTACAAGAATCTTGTATCAAAATTAGGTAAGTCAAAAGCTCAGGATTTTGCTAATGCCAATATTAAGGCAGTTGAAAAGATAGCTGATATTGTAAGAAAGTGGAACATTGACTGTGAATTTCAACGCCTTCCTCTTTACATCTACACAGAGTCTGGTGAAAGAATTGATGAGATTAAAGGCGAATTTGAAGCTGCAAAACAGTTAGGACTTCCAGTTTCTTACACCGAAGAAGTGCCTTTACCCTTTGAAACTGGTCCCGCTATCAAATATGAGAATCAGGCCCAATTTCATCCGCGTAAGTATCTTCTGGCTCTTTCAAAACATATAACTGGAAAAGGAAGTTATATCTTTGAGAATACCTCTGTCATCACCGTCAAAGATGGCGAAATCAAAGAAGTAGTAACAGATCAGGGCTCAATAATAGCCGATCAAGTAATAATTGCAACACATACACCAGTATATGATCCCGACCAACTCTACAGGCATTTGCATTCAGCAAGATCCTATGTGTTAGCATTATATGCTAAAGGCAATTTCCCTGAAGGGATGTTTATAGACTTCAATCCTGTTCACACCTATAGGACTACCCTTACAGACAAAGGTAAACTGATCATTGTTGCTGGAGAACACAGTCCGGTAGATGTAGCTGACAAAAATATTTACTATGGTCGGCTTGAAAACTATGCACGCCAACACCTTAATGTTAAGTCTATTGAATACCGCTGGTCCAGTAAAGACTGCACTACTGACGATGGTCTACCTCTTATAGGCATGACATCTCAAAAAGGCATTTATGTAGCAGCTGGATTTGGATTTTGGGGAATGTCAAACGGCACCACTGCTGCCATGGTAATTACTGATCTCATTAATGGTCAAGAAAACAAATTCGTTGATCTATTCAATCCCTTAAGGTTTAAGACTATTGTTTGATTTTTATTTCTCTGGAATTTACTTGGTAAATAACAATTTCTATGGAGTAATCAATTGCGAGAGTGTCAAAACACAAATTTTCAAAAAAATAATAAAACACAAATTTTCAAAAAAATAAATTCGAACTGAAACATTTTACCTTGAGTTTTCACCTCAAATGCTTTAGTCTTTCACAGTTAAGAGATAATTAAACCGGAGTTTAATGTATGGAAAAAATTATGCCTGTATTATTTGTAGGTCATGGTTCACCAATGAATGCCATAGAAGACAATGAGTTTACAAGAAGTTGGGAAAATATTTCCAAAAAAATTCCAAAACCTAAAGCAATACTGGCCATATCTGCACACTATGAAAGAGAAGATACTAGCGTTACTTCAAACGAAATACTCAAAACAATTCACGATTTTTATGGGTTTCCTAAACAATTATATGATAAAAAATATGATTGTTCCGGTTCACAGGAACTTGTTCTTAATATAAAAAATCTAATTGAAGATGTTAATTTCGACTCTAATTGGGGCATTGATCATGGGGTATGGTGTGTACTTTCTAAGATGTATCCAAATGCTGAGATTCCTGTAGTTGAGCTGAGTATAAATCGAAAGCTCAGTATGCAACAGCATTATGAACTGGGAAAAAAACTCTATAAATTAAGAGAAAAAGAAATTCTTATTTTCTGTACTGGCAATGTCGTTCATAATCTTATGGTGGCAGATATATCTGAAAGTCCTTATAAATGGGCAATAAGTTTTGATGAGAAAGTGAAAAAGTTTGTCACAACCAGAGATGATCTGAAACTGGTAAATTACAAGTTAATTGGAGAAGACGCATTGTTATCTGTTAACTCCGCTGAACATTATATTCCTTTAATCTATTCTCTTGGCGCAACAAACAAAAATGAGACTGTCCGCTTTTTTTGTGAAAAGATAGTTTATGCAACTATTTCCATGCGGTGTATATTCTTTGGAAATTTATCATAAAACTCGGCATCTGCTTACTAAATCTTAATTAATTTTAACAACTGATGCATTCCTAGCAATGAAATCAGTTCTGATGAATACATAATCTAAATCTTAAAACTTAGAACCTACATTCCGCAGTATTTTTTCGAAAATCAATATTTTTCCTGATAGCGTTTTTTGGACAGGTGCAAATAATTTGGATTTTTAGTGGTATTTGGTGAAAATTGAATGATATCGTTTTTTGCCTCTAAATCCACCACATAGTTGCTTTTACCTATTACATAAAAGTCCAATAAATCCATGTTTGATTGAAAATCAATAGCAGTAAAAATATGAATTTACGAAAATTTACTGCGGAAAGTGGGTTAGAAACAAAAGAAATACCAAAGTTGAAAAATCAAAAAGGTTTTAGTGCGAGATGTGCGATTCTAATAAACAAAATAACAGTTAATAAAGCAGTGGGAACGCTAATTACAAGCCGGGAAATTTTGACTGAAATTCTCCTAGCGTCCCTTTCTTTATTTTTCTATTTTCTTTCTTTATATTTTCAGTTTCTTCCTTTATATTTTCAGTTTCTTTCTTTATATTTTCAGTTTCTTTCTATATCTTTCCAGTTTCTTTCTTTATATTTCTATTATGATTTTTGTTCCTTCTTCTTGGAATTCAATGAAGAGGCACGGAAAAGAACTCTTCCTAGACAGACATAAGTCTGCCCTTGGAAGGGTAGTTTACTTGAAATTAACTTACGAATTGAAAATTTTCGAATTGCCATGGATCAGGATTGTGTTTTACTGCCGGGCTTTCTTTGAAAAATATTTTGCGATTTTTAAGCGGCGTCCAGTCCGATGATGTGGAAATAAATTTACCAAGATATGGTTTGGCAATATTCAGGACAAAATCATGAGGCAAGTCTTCAGGTGTTTTAATGCCTTCTCGCGGATTTTCAAGCATCCAGAGTATAGCAGCAACAATGCCTGCTGCTACCTGAAGAGTC
The DNA here is from genome assembly GCF_000969985.1 of Methanosarcina barkeri str. Wiesmoor. Taxonomy (GTDB): domain Archaea; phylum Halobacteriota; class Methanosarcinia; order Methanosarcinales; family Methanosarcinaceae; genus Methanosarcina; species Methanosarcina barkeri_B. The sequence goes on from NZ_CP009526.1 coordinate 2,625,561, forward strand.
GTAGCGTTCTGGCCGGGAGCAAGGGATCTGGTCTCTTCAATGCTCAATGCACTTCCAGTCCACCAGGAATTATAAGAATGGCCCATTAAGAGTGCTCCCATTATATCCTCACCAGATGTGATTTCATTTGTCATGATCCGAAGTCTCGGTTGAAGCTTATAATTCCGGCCTCGCAGTTCGCAGAGAGAAGAAAGCGTATCATGGCAGGGCATGTAAGCATAATGCACGGTAGGCCGATAGACTGGCTTATCGTCTTCCCAAACAGTTAACAGTTTTGAAAGGCCATATGATTCGCCATGACGGATCGCCATACCTACAATTTCTTCATCCGGTATCCATGATCTGACCCATGTATTAATGCCCATCTGGGGCAAGAGAACCACATTTTTAGGTCCGTAAGGAGGTATATGCGCCATGGGCGGCAATTTGCTCTCATGCGTTCCCCAGGCTATTTCAATAGGAGCAGTCCCTTCTTCCCTTAATCCTTCAATGCTCCATGTTCCTACAAATTCATTAACTTCCTTTGCCCTGTTTGCGACTTGAGTATCTCGCTCGCTACAGTGGATCACTTTGACTCCCAATTTCTTAGCGAGGTGGGCAAAGTCCTTGTTTTTTGCAAGGAGGGCAATTTCCTGTTCATCTTCGGGAGATACTTTCTTATCAGCACAGGTGCGGGCGGCAATATCCAGCAAGCCTTGCTTTACAAAGTGAGTTATCAGGCCAGGATTTGCGCCATGGTCAACAACAGCAGTCGGCGCATCTTTCCAATCACGGGAAAGTTCAAGCAATTTCATTTGCCTTATGTAAAGCGATTTTTCCAATAGGCTTTGAGTCAAAAATTTTTCAGCAGGGTCCCATACTTCAACAGACGTGTTAACGTACAATACATTGTGATCATGACACCACTTAATGATTTCATTGGCATCGATGTTCCATGAAAGGTCAATGAGCAAGCCTTCATTTTCCATATATCGTGACAAAACTTGATCCAAATTTTTTGGGGTAATTTTTTCACAGACAAATCTTAATCCCTGATTTGTATATTTTTTTAGGGCTTTTGATTTGTCTTCAAAATCAATCAAAGTAATGTTTTCTAACAGAACATCGAGTTTATCCAGTAAAAGGGGCAGGGTGCATTGTGAAACTGATCCATAGCCAATAATGAGGACTTTATTGGAAAACTTTTTTTTCATAGGATTCGTAAACGTGAGGCTTGGATATAACTTTTTTTATATACTTTTTACAATAATTCAACCTGACCCCTCCCAAAATCTGGACCACTGGTTATGAGATTTTTTAACAAAACAGATCGGGTGTAAATATGAATAAGTCAAGTTCCAAATTAAAAACATATAATAATGTGATGGCAGTGAATATCACATTCCACAGTATTTATTAAAGACCAATGTTTTTCCAGATGGCGCTTTTGGAGGAGGTTCAAGTAATTTTTACTCTAGAGCGCTTGGTTAAAATTGAATAACATCGTTTTTGGTCTCTGATACTTCTACATTTGCTTTTGCCTTCTGCATAAAAATCCAATATATCCAAGCTAGATTAAAGATCGATAGCGTGAAAACATTAATTATCTCAAACACTAACTCAGTCACAAAGCCTAATATGCTTGATTTGTACTTCAAGTACTAACTGGAGCAACTGGCATATCAGCACGACCACCTTTATGGAAGAGGTTATTTGGATCTTTCCCATGGCTTTGCAAAGAAGAGGGGAATGCGTTACACACCGAAAATTCAAAGTGAATATATTCAAGAATTGATAAAATGGTTCTACGTACTGATTCATCTCACACAAACTCTTTGAATATTTCAGAGAAGAATGAGCCACCTCATCAACTATTGAAATTTCTCACAGAGCTTTCCAGAGCTCTGACTACTGCAGGAATTGCGGTAATGTCTATTGAATCAATTTTGAAAAAAATATGCCAGGCTTATGGTTTCAAAGCTGAGGAGGTTATTAGTTTACCTACTTTTTTAATCATAAAGATTGCAAATGGCGATTCAAAGGCTCTGGAAGTCACCATGCAGAAACCCGGAGTACTTCCTTTAGACCAGGTTTCAAAATTATATGAGTTGATCAACCAGGCAGAAAATGCTGAAATAACGCCTGAACAGGGAATAAGGCGTATTAATGAAATAATAAATGTTAAGCGCCAAAATAATTATATCAAAAATATTTTAGGTTACGCAATGTTTTCTACAGGCCTGGGGATGCTCTTTCTACCAACTTTTAATGGGTTATTTTTTTGTGGAGCATTAGGAGCCATAGCTGGACTTATACTGGCTTATTCCAAGGATAAAACAAGACTTACTCTGATCCTGCCTGTTTTAACGGCCTTTTTTGTTTCCACGATATTCTTTCTCGGTATTAAACAGGGAATTATAAATGGGTCTCTAACCATAATGGTTCCTGCACTTGCTTACTTCATTCCCGGAGCAGTTCTGTCTACGGGAATGTTTGAACTGGCAGCAAACAATCTGGTATCTGGTGCAGCTCGCCTGGTTCAGGGAGTTGTAATACTGCTACTTCTCTTATTTGGAGTGATAATCGGCCTCCAGGTTGTAGGTTTGCCCGAAGACTACATAATAGCCAATACGGCAACTCCTTTGTATTGGTGGGCTCCCTATATTGGGGTTCTTATTTTCACCCTTGGGATGTACCTTTTGATGTGCATAAGAAACAAGGACATGTTAGGGGTTTTGATTGTATTGTTAACCACTTTTCTTGGACAGCAAGCAGGTAACTACTTTTTGGGGGGACTTTTTGGAGCTTTCACAGGTTCCATCATCATGACAATGATAGGGACTTTTCTGGAACGATCTAAACTTAGAACACCGTATTATGTGTCTATAATACCTGCATTCTGGGTTCTGGTTCCAGGATCACTTGGGTTTCTCAGCTTAGCTGCATTAGTGGGACAGAGCTATTCCCCTTCCATTGCCAGTCTGATCCAGGTAGCTCTGACCTTTGTGGCGATCTCTACGGGGTTGTTAATCGGTGCTGTGATCGCCGATCCATTAAAAATCGGGTCATCTCCCTAAGTTATTGAACAGGAACTTTAAACTTAAATAATTCTTTCAAATGTTAGGCCGAATATAGTGACAGAAAAAGATAATCTGGCTCAAGCCGGCTTAAAATCGCAAAAAAGTATCTATAAAAATTTAGTGCGGGAATATAGGTAACTCAAAAAACGCAACGCATGTGAAGGCAGGAAGGTAGGCAGTGTGCCAATTTTTCTGTAAAATCAGAAATATCAAAAAGTTATTGAGTAGAGAATTCCATCTCGAAAGATCAATTATCTACATAGTACGTAAAAACTTGACTTCAAATTTACAGCAAATTCAAGACACTGCCGTCAGGTTAAGCTTGGCATTTTTCAGAAAAAGGGAGTTTAAAGAAATAAATCCTTACGAAATTGAAATTGGATTTGATGGTAAACCATTACACCAGCAAAAACAAGAAACAAATTTAATGCTCTGTGTTGGGTTTTAGTTTGAGTTGAGGGTATTCGTACTACCCAAGTACAACCTGTCGTAACAACGTACAAAATACCGTTTAATAACTTTCTCATATTTGCACTTGGTCTTCCTGTAGGTGATTTCTGTGGAGGAAGATAAGGTTCTATGGATTCCCATAGAAAGTCATCGATTTCATGAATGGACATAAAAGTAAATATATAATTCCATTATAATATTACTTTTGGGATGAGCTCTATAATAATCAGATGATAAAACAGAAGCAATAATTTTAGTATTACTATTTTTAACAAAATCATGTCAGTTTTGCATACTATAGTATTTTGTAATTTTTTAGATTTCAGAACATCTCTTCCATAATTTTTTTTGCAACGGAATCAGAATTGTTGACTTAATAGAATAACTCTGCTACCGGACTTTTGGACAATTAGTGCACAAAACTCCAATACTTATCCTCTAAAGTAATATTTATATAAATAGTATTATTACGAAGGCAGACTTACTTATATATAATCTTATTTGCTAACTTATTATGAATTTACTATTTTATGTATTATGAATGTCAAAAATAAAATTAAATTAGTTTATTTGACTCCATATCAAATAACTTTATGTGGATATAAAAAAAATTAAATATGAAGCTTTAGATTTCATTTTAATCTATGTCTAAACTTCATGGTATTTGAATTATATTTAGCTATATTTATCTTTATATATATAGCTAATAGTATTTTTTTCAAACACAATAAATAAAAAACATACTATTCAATAAAAAACAGACATAATTATGAAAAAATTGTATTTACTTTAACTATTTGAAAATTAAATGAAGATTAGTGTATATATCCAAATAAATGATATTCGGAGATACAAGATGAAATATAGGATTGTATTCATAGGATTGTTTGTTTTTTTGTGTTTACTAGTCCCGTTAACACTAGCAAATACGAATACAGACCAGTCAACACAAGAATTGAATAGTCAGTTGCAAAAAGCTGTCGAAAATTACAATTCGGTAGTGTCAGACAAAAGCTCGTCATGGGATGATGTTAAGAAAAGCACCGATAATATAGATTCAATAGTGGATCAGATAAATAAACTTGAAATGGATGTTGATTTTAAACAAACATCAGAGGTACATATAAACAGCAATAATGTAACACTACCTGCATGTATATCGGCAGAAATTACACCACACATGCTCTCACAATCATATCATTTTTCCTGTAATAACAGTACGCTTTTAGCTGAGGTCTGGAATACAAATATAACAGTTGCTGAATATATGGACAAGGTATATCCCGGGTCGTTGGAAAAGCTTCCTAAAGATACTGTAGCACGGCTTAAGAAAACACCAAAGACTTGGTCAACAAACGTGGAAACGAATGACAATCGAACATCGTCATCTGTAAGTTCAAATAATGGTGGCAGTCAATCGACTATAAATGGAACACGTACTGATTATGAATGCGACCATCATGTTTATGAAAGAATTTCTGATGATGCTTATTATTACGCATATACCAAAATGGTGCTTCCAACTCCATATACAAAAGTACCGGAAATAGATGTAGATGCAGATTTGTATAAGGATAATGGTTAGGGTCCTTATTCATCGGCAAGTAATTATGAATTCAATACTTATTCTGTGAGAGCTACAGGTGCTACAAACCTCGCCTCTGGGTATCATGGTTATTACACTGAGAGTTAGCACTATATCATGTGACCAATAGGATGTTGGCCAGCATATTCGACTTGCGAGTTAGAAACAGATACCATATACGGTTAATTAACGAGCCTATCCCAAAAGCTCATTTAATCTAATTATTGCTGCTATCATTAAAACTCCTAAATATGATGTCTCTTTAATTTCATATCTCGGAAATACTTTCTTGCATGACTCTATCCAACTAAAGAACCTTTCTACTATGCTTTTATTTTTGTATTCTTCCTTATCAACCTTTATTGGTCTTCCTCTCTTCTTTTTCTTCCGATTTCTTTTATTTACTGGTATATTGGACTTTATTCCTCTTCTCCTGTTATATTTTCTAATTTTAGCTGTATCATACATTGCATCAGCTGTTACTTTGGAAGGCCTGTTAACAGGCCTTCCTATAGGTCTTCTTATCTTGAAATTTTTAAGTGTAGGTATATAAAGTGTAGAACATTTTTATTTGCAGGAACAATGACAATCGAGAGAGGTAAGCCCTATAAATCTACTAAAACGCTTATTTTTATTCCTTTTATTTTTTTGTGACCATCGTAGCCGATATTCCCCCTTTTTTAGCCGGAATATCCTTTGTATCAGTAAAACAATGAGAAAGATCTATTTTCTTCAAATCGTAACCTTTGTTTAAAAGCTCATTAAAAATCTTCTGATAAATACCATGTTCACACAGATATAGATGAAATCTATGAACTGTTGACTTTGATCCATATTTCCTGGGAACGTCTTTCCACGTACAACCTGTCATAACAACGTAAAAAATACCGTTCATTAACTTCCTCATATTTGCACGCGGCCTTCCTGTATGCGGTTTCTGCGGAGGAAGATAAGGTTCTATGGAGTTCCATAGAACGTCATCGATTTCACGGAGTGACATAAAGTCAAATTTATAATTTCAACATAATATTACTTTTGGGATAGGCTCTATTAATATTTTAGTATAAATCTTTTTATTGGTCACCGATTAAAAAATTTTCTTGCTGCGCTAATTCGAAAAAAGTGAAAAACGATAATAATTTTAGAGCGTGTCTTAAAATTAAGTTTGGTTCTATAATTGGGATAAAACACTTTGTTTTAAAATTGAAGGTATGGAAAAGATGTATATAAATACATGAAAAAATGGAAATCAGTAGATTCTGCTTTTTGCATATTAACTAATCCAAAAAATTGTTTTATTTTTTGAACTTTCTTTGAAAAAAGTTCTCAAGCATAAAAAATGAAATATGGACTTATTCCAGTAAATCTAATAGATAAGATATTTATCACATCGTCTCTATAAAAAAGTCTGTATATAGGTATCAAACTATAATATTTGTTTTTGTGAATGGATTAAAACTGATAAAGTTTGAACGCTTAGATAAAACAAAAATATTGATGTGGATTTTGACTCTTTATCCATGCCAGAGAAGAATATGAAAAATGGTAGTATAGATCAGAAATCGCAGGGGGGCGAAGAGCTCTACAGGATGATATTCGATCATAGCATGGATGGTATTATCCTGACCGATCCAAGAGATGATGGGAAAATCCTATTAGCTAATCCAGCAGCTTGCCGTATGCTCGGATGGACGGAAGAAGAGCTTGTTGGCAAAGAATGCGATGAAATTTTAGATCTGCAAGAACCGAAGCTATCAGTTTTATTGGATGAACGTCCTCACTCTGGATCAGCAAGAACTCAGCTTACTTACAGGCGCAAGGATGGAACTACATTCCTTGGAGAGGTAAGCACTGGTTTCTTTACGAATAGCAATGGGGAGCCTCGAACAGTCACTATCATCCGATATATCACTGAGCGAAAGAAAGCTGTAGAGGCACTGTTAGAGAGTGAAAGCCGATATAAGGCAATATTTGATAATAGTCTTGATGGCATTTTTGTTACAATTCCAGATGGGACTATTCTTGCAGCCAATCCAGCCGCTTGCCAAATGTTTGGGATGACAGAAGAGGAGCTTATCTTGGCTGGAAGAAACGGTACTGTGGATACATCTGATCCAAGGCTTAAGTCTGTCCTGGATGAAAGAGCCAGGAATGGCAGGTTTAAGGGAGAACTTAATCACAAACGGAAAGATGGTACTATCTTCCCAAGTGAGATATCGAGTACATTATTCAAAGATAAAAATGGCCTTACAAAAGTTGTCATGGTTATTAGGGATATCTCTGAGCGAAAGAAGGCTGAAAAGAAGTTGCGGGAAAGCGAGGAAAGACTACGCCTTTTGGGCGATAACCTGCCAGACAGCGCAGTCTATCAATATGCCCACGAGCTCGACGGCAGTGTCCATTTCCTGTACTTCAGCGCAGGTATCGAGAAGCTCAACGGCGTCAAAGTATCAGATGTGCTTCGCGATCCGGGCACGCTACACCGGCAAATCCCACCTGATTATTTCGCACGACTCGTCGAAGCTGAGGCACGCAGTGCCCGCGAGCTGTCTGACTTTAATATGGAAACACCTATGCGGCTTCCCGATGGCCAGGTTAAGTGGATGCGATTGCATTCCCGTCCTCGCCGGCTGCCTGATGGCCGAACGGTGTGGGATGGAGTGCAAACCGATATCACTGAGCTTAAACGGGTTGAGGAGATGCTGCGCGAGACTGAATTGAGCTGGAAGGTTGCTGAAGCTGTCGAGTCTGAACGGCAGCGACTCTTTGATGTGCTGGAAACACTGCCGGTAATGATATGCCTGTTAACACTTGACCATCACATTGCCTTTGCCAATCGCAGTTTCCGTGAAAAGTTCGGCGAGTCAGAAGGTCGGCACTGTTATGAACGTTGTTTTGGGAGTAACCAGCCTTGTGAGTTATGTGAATCGTACAAAGTGCTTGAAACCGGTCAGTCCCATCAATGGGAAGTTACCACTCCAGAAGGAAGCGTGATTGATATCTACAGTTTTCCCTTTACTGATGTTGATGGTTCTCCCATGATCCTCAAGATGGACATTGACGTTACCGAGAGGAAACAAGCAGAAGAAAAACTTCGGGATAGTGAGGAAAAGTACCGAAATATCGTTGAGACAGCAAATGAAATTATACTCATAACTGACAAAGAATCCATAATCACTTACGTTAACAAGAAAATGGTAGACATGCTCGGGTATACTTTGGAAGAATTTATAGGTAAACCAATATGGAGCTTCATCAGTGAAGAATGTAAATCTGTTGTCAAAATGAACCTAGAAAAGAGGATGCGGGGAGTAAGTGAGAGTTATGAATTAAAATTAATACGTAAAGATGGCTCATCCCTTTGGACATTTCTAAATGCTAAACCTCTTTTTGATAAGGAAGGTAAGTATATAGGTGCTATGAGCATGCTAACCGATATTACCAAGCGAAAAGAAGCTGAAGAAGCTCTTAATATTATCGAAGCTGCCCGTAAAAAAGAGATCCATCACAGAATTAAGAACAACCTTCAGGTAATTTCTTCCCTTCTGGACCTCCAGGCTGAACAGTTCAGAAACCGGGAGAACATTAAGGATTCGGAAGTTCTGGAAGCCTTCAGGGAAAGCCAGGATAGAGTGGTATCCATGGCTCTTATCCATGAAGAATTATACAAAGGTGGAGGGCTTGAGACACTAAACTTTTCGCCGTATATTAGGGAGCTTGTTGAGAACCTTTTCCATACATACAGTCTTGGAGATATTGACATCAGCTTAAGCATGGATCTTGAAGAGAATGTTTTCTTTGATATGGATACTGCTGTCCCGTTAGGAATGATTGTTAATGAGCTTGTTTCCAATTCCTTCAAACATGCATTTATAGGAAGAGACAAAGGGGAAATTCGAATTGAACTTTACAGGGAAGAATCCACAGAATTTGAAAGTGAAAACTGTAAGAGCACCAACTTCATTCTAACCGTTTCAGACAACGGTGTAGGCATTCCTGACAATCTTAATATTGAAGATCTCGGTAGTCTTGGCATGCAACTGGTAGCTTCCCTTATCGATCAAATGAATGGTGAGCTTGAACTTAAAAGGAACAATGGCACAGAATTTACTATGAAATTTACAGTGACAGAAAAAGATAATCTGGCTCAAGTAGGCTTAAGCTCACAAGAAAGCAGATAAAAAATTAGTGCTAGAGGTGCGATTCAAACGCACGAATTCCTGCGATACTGGACTCTGAACCTGGCAGGTTTGGCCTGGCTGGGCGAGCCTTATACATTAATGTTTAGCCTTTGATAAAATATAGTTATATTTGCTAAACACTGAATCTTATCCATCTTGCCTACCTAAGTATTCGGTAAATCTTTTTTGATTAGTATCCGCCCAAAATTCATTTTCTTTTATGATTTCTGGAAATACAATTAATTCTTGTACTTGTCTTTTACCTAGCCAACAAACTTCTTTAATATAATGTTTATATAGTCCATTTCCTTGAATATTTTTTATTGACAAATTAAGAAACATGATGAGAATAAAATCACTATTAATACATCCTTAGTTTGACAGTTTGATTTTTATGCTGAAAGATTGTTTTTATATCCGTTGGCAGTGTGCCTAATCTTCTGTAAATTTTACTCTATACCCCTATTCTTCTTTTTTGATTACTGCTCCATTACTATATACCTGTTTCCTGTAATCCATTCGTCATTTATATCAATAAGTATTGAGACTACCAGTCTCAATACTGATTCCTGGTTCGGAAATGCTCCCACAACTCTGCTTCTTCTTTTTATTTCCTTGTTAGTTCTCTCCATCATATTTGTTGTCTTTATTCTTCTCCAATGACTCTGTAGAAACTGCATGTAGTTCATTACATCATACTGAAAATGTTCAGTGTGTCAGCTGCACTTTTATATCCCATATTATCCAGTTCCCTTATCAAATCCTGTACCTTCTGACGGTCTACCAATGCTTCTTTTATTTTCTCTGATACTTCTTTCTGTTTCTTTTTTGGAACCTTTTTAGAACTTGTCTTATCAGATGAACGTGACACATCTGCCAGCTTGATCCAATAAAGGATTCTCTAACTGCTTTTTGTATTCCTTTATGGCCATCAGAAACAACTAACTTTACACCTCTTAACCCTCATTCTTTAAGGTCTTCGAATAGATCTTCCCGGAATAGAGAGTCTTCACTGTCTGCCAATCTTACTCCAAGAATCTCACGTAAACCGTCATCTCTGATTCCAGCAACTACAAAAAGAGCTTTATTTTCATAATGGAGTCCATCTCTTACTTTAAGATAAGTCGCATCAACAAAAAGGTAAGGAATTTCATGTTCTATTGGCTTTGAGAGAAATTCTTCAACTTTCTCATCAAGGTCTTTAGTAATTCTAGAAACAGAAGAAGCTGAGATTCTCTCTACTCCTAAAGCAGTCATGACCTTTTCCACCCGTCGGGTGTAAACACCTTGAAGGTAAGATTCCGCTACAGCAGCTAATATGGACTTTTCAACCCGGAATACTTTTCAAATACCTGAGTGTCAAAGGGAAATTCACGGAATTAGGGCTTTAACAATTCAAATTCTCCATATTTGGTAAGGAGAGTGCGGGTTTGTAGCCATTTCTACTGGCTTTTTGTGAATCAGTACGCTCATAACGTTGTGCACAAGATTGGAGGAGGGCTTCCTCCTCCATAACAAGACTTAAAAACCAGGTAATTAGCTGACGAATTCCATCTTCCTGATCGACAAGGTAATCTTTTATGAATGGGAATAGATTAACCATTGACTCTGCTTCCTATTTTTTGTGATGAAGAAAAAGGATACAGAGTCAATCATAATTTACAGAAATTTCGCTACACTGCCTTGGAGTTGCTGGCGGTGAGTTGATAATACCAACAATAATTTTGCTATATGGTATTGATATTAAGTTAGCAGGTAGCTTGAGTTTATGCATTAGCCTTCCTACAGTATTAATTGGAATTATGAAATATAGACAAAGAGGAGAATTAAAAATTGTAAAAAACAATTTAAGCTTTGTGCTTTGTATGGCAATTGGTTCTGTGCTTGGAGCATTCATAGGTAGTAGGATACTTATTGGAATTGGAGCAGGTACATTACAGATAATTTTAGGGGTAATTTTGTTGATTTCTGCAATTAAAATATTTAAAAATAAAAGAGATATTATTAATTCAGCAACTAATTCCCAATGATTAATCTTAAAAGGAACGAATTTCAGATTCAAAAAGGTCTTTTTCGATCATACCCTTCGGCGCTCTCTTCTCTGCTAGGTTAATAGTTGTTCTTATTTCTATTTGGATTTTTTTGAGTTTCCATATTCCGTTCCTTTAAGCTCTGCCAGTTTCGTTTTTTCTTCCATTTCTCGCATCCAAGGCTTCTGAATTTCTTTTTTTTATAGGCTCTATTTTTTCTTTGCTTTCGGGTTTACTTTCTATCTTGTTCTTTGTCATTTGTTCTTTGTCATGAACCCAAAATTCTTCTTTTTCCATGAATTCCTTTTTCCAGATTGGAGCTTCGGCTTTTATACGCTCTTATGACTTCGTTGAGGGCTGGAAAGAGTTCCTTCCTGTGACCAGATGTAATAACGATGTAGACTATATCTTCTCCGGCTTTCATGACATCCGTTTTGTGATGAAGAATCACTTAGAGGATTCCTTCTTTTTCTTGATATCTTCCCTTATTTTGTCTAGAATTTTTGAGGTTTCAGGTTCATATTTCTCAAATTCGAGATTGATTGTCTTCTCGTCGTCAGCAAGTTCGCGGACAATATCTGTAAAAGTGCCTATTGCGCCAGATTTCTTGATTGCAGGATTTTTTAGGGCTTTCTTTATAAGGGCTTCGAGAGTGTAGTGGTCAGGCTGAGAGAGAGTAATTCCTACGAGAGAAGCTGTAAGTTCTTCACACAAGTCAAGTTTTTCTGGCATTCTGAAAACTATATTTGAGACGCCTTGAAGGTCTCCAAGCACAATTTTGGGCAAATTACTGTTTTTGAATCCTTCCACTAAAGCAAAATCAAATCCCTGGTAGCAAAGCATATCAAGAGCATCCTCGAGACCACAGTTCCTTGAGAAGCTGACAAGCTCTGTACCTGTTATACCTATTACCGTGTCAGCTCCTGCATCAAAGTGCTTTCCAGTGTCCGTTTCTGCAGGATTGAGGCGCGGTTCTCCCATATGCTTTACAGTACCTACTGTCCCGACCTCGGAGAGCTTTTGGACAAGAGTTGTTACAAGTGTGGTCTTGCCCGATTTTTTATGCCCAACAATTGAAATGACTTTCATAAAAGGCGATATGAACTTTCCGGTATAAGTAAGAGTTGACAACTTTTATCTATTCTTGAGTCTTCTACATGCCTAATTTCTCTGCGACTTATTTCCAATATGTGTGAATTAAAGTTCAACTATACAAGACATTGATTTCGATTGAAAGATGAATTTTCCTACAAATTCAGTATTAGTTATTCAATAAAAATATAAAAAATCACTAAATTTTTCATATACAGATGAGATCACAGTCTTGCCTCCACTTTCCGGAGGCTGATTTTTGAAGGAGGTAAAAAATGGGAAGAATATTCAAAGAACAAACTTCTGTGGATGAGGCTCTGAAACTTTTTCTTGAGAATATTTCTCCTCTAAGAAAAACAGAGGAGATTTCTCTCGAAGTCTGCATAGACAGGATACTGGCAGAGACTGTAGTTTCAGAACGGAATGTACCTCATTACCGCCGTGCTGCTATGGATGGATATGCTGTGCAGGCTTCAGACACTCTGGGTGCCTCTACTACAAATTCTATTTTTATGAAACTTTCCAATTACGTCGAAGAAGGAGTTACAAAATGGGTACATACAGGGGCTGTAATGCCGGTTGAAGCCGATGCAGTCGTAGTTGTAGAGGATACGGTCACTGTAGGTGATACTGTTGAGGTCAGAGCCCAGGTATATCCAAACAAGAATGTGGCCCAGGTTGGAGAGGACATAAAAGTAGGAGATCTTCTTTTTGAGGAGGGGCATCTTCTTCGTCCGTGTGATGCAGCTGTGCTTGCATCTATAGGCTTTGAAAGAGTAAAAGTTTTCCGAAAACCTATTGTTGCAGTTATTCCCACAGGAAATGAGCTGGTAAGCCGTGAAAAGGTCGAGGATATTCCACCTTCTGGAATGGTGCTTGAAACTAACGGGCTGATGGTTTCTCTATATGTGGAAAAATGGGGAGGAATTCCTCGATACACGAGGATAGTTCCTGATGATAAGGAAAGTATAAAAAAAGCGATAGAAGAAAATCTGGATGCAGATATGATCCTTTTTTCTGGTGGAACCTCTGTAGGGAAAAGGGATTATACCACAGAAGTTGTAGCATCAATGGGAAAGTTACTTGTCCACGGTATTGCAGTCAGTCCTGGAAAACCCACAGCTCTTGGTACCATAGGTAAGATTCCTGTGGTCTGCCTTCCAGGATATCCTGTTGCCGAAGTTGTAGCTCTCTATTTATTTGTTCACCCAGGAATCCGAAGACTTGCATCAATTCCAGACTTTCCTAAACTTCCTCTCAAAAAAACTCTCGCGACAAAAATAAGCTCAAAAATAGGATATGTCAATTTTATCCGTGTAATTTTTGAAGGCGATAGAGTACGACCCTTAACTGGAGCCAAAGCTGGTGTTCTGAGTTCGGTTTCAAAAGCCGATGGTTTTGTGCTGGTGCCCCAAAACGTGGAAGGATATGAAGAAGGAGAAGAAGTAGATGTCTTCTTAATTGAATAAGAGTCTGTATTTATTACAATGTTGGCCTTTTTCCGGAAATGGCTTTGTGTTCAGTCTATCATTTCCGGTATTAAAATTTGAATATGAGCAGGTTATTTATGCATATTTCCTTTTAGCTTTTCGCAAACCTGCTCACTAAAAGGAACATGTAGCTAATACAGCACCAGTTTATATTTTTCAAGTCACGTCATGTGTCATAATACTTCTTCGTATCCACATATCGAGATTTATCTTGCCCTTGCACGTGGCTTCAATTATCTTGCCCTTAACTTCATCCATGTTGGCAATTTTGGTTATCACCTTTGAATCAACTTCCACTTTTATTTCTGTAATTTCCCTAATCAGCACAAAAGCCCACTTCAAAGTGGACTTTTGAGTTTGCTTTTTAACCTGATCAGGTATTGTTTTCCCTGTTTCCTTTAGCCTTTTTCTTAGTTTCCATTCCACTACCGAGTAAACCATTAGAATTAAGATCATTACCATTGATAAAGCTTCAATTCTTTGAGGTTTCTTCAAATAAACTTCTGAAACCCTGAAGCTCTTATCTTTAATGAACCTGAACTCTTATTCCATTTTACTCTGGTTTTTGTGGTGATCCAGCATCTTTTCAGCATTAAGATTAATGTCGTTGCTTTTAATACAATAGAATGAGCTAATTTGTGCTGCACAAGCTTGGGCAGCACTTCATCAATCACTTTTCCAATTTCAGAAAGAAAACTCTGAAATTAAATGAAAAGCAGAAAATAAGCCGAAAAAGAGAAAATAATTAGAGAATATGCAGAAAAAATTCCGAAAATAGATATAAAAGCTGTAAAAACGCTCTTCCGTAAAAATACATAAAAAACAATATATACGAGCGGTTCCTTTCCTAAATGAATTCTGGCATAGAATAATTGAAAATGATTAAATTATATCTGTTTGTCAGATTTCAGCTTTTCAGATTATTTTCAGGAAATTGATAGAAAAAAGGATTCAAATGACAATCAAATGTAAAAAATGCAATCATGAAGCCATCATTTTTCAGAAATATTCCGGGATGCACCTTTGCAAGAAACATTTTGTAGAAGATGTCGAAAGGAAAATCAAACTGACAATACGGAAAGAGTACAGTATCCGCAAAAACGATATGATAGCTGTTGCTCTAAGTGGAGGTAAGGACAGCTCGGTTGCCCTCTATATAGTGCACAAAATTCTGGGAAACAGGCCGGACATTGAAATCGTTGCAATTTCGGTGGACGAGGGAATAAACGGATACCGCCCACATTCCCTCGAAGTTGCAAAAAGCCTCACGAAGATGCTCGGGGTGAGGCATATCATAAAGTCCTTCAAAGAAGTACACGGAGTAACTATGGACGAACTGGCTGCAATGGACCGGGAAAAAGGTGCATGCAGCTACTGTGGCGTCCTCAGGAAGAACATTCTCAATAGAACCGCGCTTGAAATCGGGGCAACAAAACTCGTCACAGGGCATAACCTGGATGATGAAGCTCAGACAATTCTTCTCAATCACTTAAGGGGAGATGTGGAGCGCATGGTTAGGCTTGCCCCGCCTGCAGCTATTGAAGGCCTGGTCTTGCGGGCAAAACCTCTGAGGAATATCCCTGAGAAAGAAGTGGCACTTTATGCCCTTGTAAATTCTCTCCCTGTGGACTTTAGCGAATGCCCCTATGCAGGAGAAGCTTTACGAGGGGAGATAAGGGAGCTTCTGAATAACTTTGAGGCAAAACATCCTGGAACCAAATATTCCCTGCTAAGAGGCTTTGACAAGCTTACAGGAGTACTTACTAAGGAAATGCCGCCCGCAAAAATCGGAAAGTGCAGGATTTGTGGGGAGACATGCACTGAAGATGTATGCCAGGCCTGCAAGTTGCTTGGTCGGACTTAAATTCAGAATTAACCTTTCAATAGCCTTTCAGAATTAACCTTTCAATAGCCTTTCAGAATTAACCTTTCAGAAAGATCTTTCAGAATTAACCTTTTAGAAATTATCCTTCAGAAAGATCTTTCAGAAAGATCTTCGAGAAACTTAACTTCTCGGAAAGACCTTTCAAAAACTAACTTTTCAGAAGCTATCCGGATAGGAGAGCAGATCTGAAGGGTCATAGAGTTTTCTTCCTTTTCTTGTCAGGTAGAGGCGTGTCCACAGGACAGTTGTGAGAGGTTGTAGAATCACAATCGGAACCAGAGATATAATTGATGTAAACAGGATGTTTCCCGAGTCTACAAATTCGTTGACATAACCATTGATTATAGCCAATCCGATAGTGATTATCCAGATAATAACAACGTCCAGCTTATTATTCGTAAAGAAACGAAAACTTTCACTCAAAGCCTCAAGGGGTCCAAGCTCGTCGATCACGAGGGCATAGCTGCTGAGGGAAAGCACGACATTGAGAATTATTATATAAGCGATCCAGAGAATGACTCCTATACCGATTGACATCATACCGTTTACTGAGGCTTCCGGGTTTTGGATAAACGTACTCAGGTTCCCTACTGCAAAGGTTCCGGGCACTATAAATATGATTCCTACAAGTAGGAGCAGGGTGGTTAGCAGGATTGTAAGGAAAAGCCTAAAGGTATTTTTTGAACTAGAAACCAGCATATCAAAGATACCGGTATCTCCTGTCTCAGAGGCTTTTTTTGCCATCCCTATTGCTCCTGCTGTAAAGAAGGACTGCACTAACAACGAAAACAGGAAAAACACGAGAATCAAAAATAAGGACAGCCCGAGGTTCTCAGAAAAACCGTTCCATAATATGGAAAAGATTTCCTTGTTGGAAAGGGTTGCAGGATCGATAATACTTCCTGTATTAGAGGTAAAAAACAAGATGCCCATCAAGCCAAAAAAAAGGACATAAATAATCATATTGATAAGAAAATTAAGAATGAATGGGATACAGATATTTAAATTTCTAAACCAGCTGTAAAATCCTCTGTTAAGTATTGTTCCAAAATCTTCATACATATGCCGTAACCTTCCAAGTATAAGAGCAGTGCTCCTGCATTTCTCTTGCAAACATATCCTAACAGATAGCAAAAGCATAGCTGGTATGCAGGCTCACAGATACCATTTTTGGATATATATGCAGAAGATAAATATATAATCTCTTATTTTCATACTAAGATACTACAGGCGAAAACCAGATGAAGGACAGGTGAAAGTCTGGTTAATCTGTCTGTTAATTAATGAATTTTCCGCTAGAAAAGGGATTTATTTTGGAATCGGTACACTTGGATTTCATGCCGGCAATGTACCAATTTTTCTGTAAAATCAGAATTCTCCCAACTCTCCTAACTCTTCCAAATCTTAGACTTGAACCCCCAAAAAATCAACGTGTGCCATCATTTCAAATTTCTTTTTAATCAACGGTTTTCTTGGTATGAAAGTACTTTCAAGTACTTTCATTATTTACTCATGTTTTACAAATTGATACCTTTCGTCTTTTTTTGAAGAGATTTAAGTTTATTCTAATCCAACCTGCATCAGATCCTACAACTTATATATCAAAAATAATAAAACGTTATTAAATTGGAGATGTAGAAAATGAAGAATCGATTTATTGCATTATTGTTATCAATTTTTATATTTATAACAGGATCTGGAATAAGTGCTGCAGCTGACATAGTAGTGCACAACGGTGAATCAATACAGTCAGCTGTGGACAATGCAACGCACGGAGATACTATAATTGTAGAACCCGGTACTTATTATGAGAACGTTACTCTCCGTACATACGATCTGGTCATTATGTCCCAATCAGGCAATCCTGAAGACACGATAATTCAAGGGGATGGTTTTTACCTCACAGGTGATGCACAGGAGATAACTATTAAAGGTTTTACTCTAAAAGGTACTGACACTTCTTATGGAATAAATCTCGGTCAGTTCTCTAACTGCATGATTGAAAATAATAAAATTCTGAATTATGGTACAGGTATTGACACAAATCTGTACTCTACTTTTACAATAAATGACAATGAAATTTCAAATTGTAAATCAGGAGTTTTTGTTGGGGAATGTTATTTCAGTGCTATTGTCAAAAACAACAGGATTTCTAACTGTGAAACAGGAGTCGTTGTGGGAGATTCAGGAAATTCCCAAATTGAGAATAACACAATTACAGAAAATGATCAGGGTATATCCCTGATGTACGAAGGCCGCGCTGATATTGCTGGTAATACTATAAGTTTTAACAAGAAATGTGGGCTTTACGATAAAGCAGATGCTAGTAGCAAGATCTATAACAATTATTTCAATAACACAGTAAATGTAATTTTTGATGACTATTATGGTTACCCTAACGTCTGGAACATTACCAGAACAACAGGAAAAAATATTATAGGCGGCCCTT
The DNA here is from genome assembly GCF_000969985.1 of Methanosarcina barkeri str. Wiesmoor. Classification (GTDB taxonomy): domain Archaea; phylum Halobacteriota; class Methanosarcinia; order Methanosarcinales; family Methanosarcinaceae; genus Methanosarcina; species Methanosarcina barkeri_B. Next base: position 2,643,782 of record NZ_CP009526.1, read on the forward strand.
ATATTGCAGGAAACTATTGGGCTAAACCTAATGGGACAGGCTTTTCTCAAATACATTACGATGTAGACGGAGACGGTATAGCAGAGGGGATAGCAAACCTTAGCGAAAGTGAGATCGACTATGCAGCTCTTGCAACGTTGAATTCTTCAACGCCTGAGCAACCTCCGGCATCAACTAATTCAACAGTCACTCCTTCCGATAACGTAACAGAGACTCCTTCAGAGGAAATTGTAGATAATAATAGCAGCAATTCAGATAATAGTTCAGATAATAGTTCAGATAATAGTTCAGATAATAGTTCAGATAACAGTCCAGATAATATTTCAGATAACAGCTCAGATAATAGTTCAGATGACAGTTCTGATAGCAATTCAGATGGCAGTTCTGGTGGAAGCAGCCACAGAAGCGGAAGTAGCGGTGGCGGTGGTGGTTCTCCTGAACCTCAAACCAACGTTCAAGTCAAGGAACTTTCACAGGCACAGGTTTTAAACGGAAAGCCTGTAATGTTTGATTTTCCAAATAACGTAACCTGTGTTGTGTATGTCAGCTTTGATGCAAAGAAGACTGCAGGTAAGATTACAGCCATTGCCGAACAGCTTAAAGGAAAATCGACTCTGGTTTCAGAACTGAACTCGGGTGAGGTCTATAAGTACTTCAACCTCTGGGTTGGAAACTCAGGATTTGCTACCTCAAAGAATATTGAAAACCCTGAAGTATGTTTCAAGGTTGAAAAGTCCTGGCTGCAGGATAAGAAGATCGACCAGAATTCAATCACACTCAATAGCTACAGTGACAAAAAATGGTCACAACTACCAACAACCCTGTTAAAAGAAGACAACCAATACCTGTATTTCACGGCACACCCCTCAGAATTCTCATTCTTTGCAATAACCGGAGCAACACCAGAGGGAGCCGGAAATGAAACACAGGCTGAACCTAATGTTGAAAACCTCAGTAATAATACTGGAAACAATACTGGAAACGCAACAACAGGTGTTGAGCAACCTTCTGAGCAAGAAGAAAATAAAGGTATTCCGGGCTTTGAAATGATTTACGGAGTAATAGGGCTTACTGGAGTGTACCTGCGTAGAAGAAGGTGATCATCTGGAGAGTTTCAAAGTTACTCTTGACAAGATTGAGTCTTGACAGGATTAAGTCTTGACGGAATTAAAGATGAAACTGCAGTACTACTTAAGGGGTGAGGAAATAATTTTAAAAACACTCACCCCTTTTACTGCCTCCTGAAAGCAGAGAAGGAAATATTCTGATTACCATTGCCAAAGCTGTAGAAGAAACAGAAGACACGAGAAAAAAGGTTATTAAGCGAAATGCAGGTGAGGATATGAAAAAGCTGGAAAATTACGAGTGTTCCCACGTTTCTGAAAAATCTGCTGCTTGCGACGACAGCGAAGAAGTCCTGGTCATAGGCCACTGCCTTCTCAACCCCCTTGCAAGAGTAAAAGGAGTAAAACCAGCCCGGCCTATTGATACGCGGGGCGCGAACGTTATCCAGCTCCCCTGCCCGGAAGCCATGTTTTTTGGAATGAGACGCCGGGAAATTACTAAAGACCAGCTTGACCATCCTGCATACCGACGTTTTTGCAGAGAAATCTTTACCCATTTTGCAGACCTGCTTGAAGACCTCGCAGCCAGTGGCGTAAAAATCAAAATTCTCGGCGTCCCGAAAAGTCCTTCATGCGGCGTGGAAATAACCAGCATTGGCGGAGAGCCGGGCAAGGTGAAAGAATTCCACCACAGGCATGCGCCGGGACCTGGGGTGTTTATGGAAGAGATTATAAAAGAGCTTAAAAAGAGGAATGTAAGGTTTGAGATAGAGGATGCGGGAAAATAAGAAAAGATTTTTGAGTATTTAAGGATTTATACGTTTTTGTTGAAATTGAACCCTAATTCCCTCATGTTAGGTTACAACACGATTTTTTTAGCAATTTTGTGTTGTTTCTGTTACTCTAACAACTTAAAATTGTTATATACAGCATTCTATTAAATGTTAAAAATATATAAAAAGAATATTTATCGTTAGTTAATCTATATCTTTGTGTCTCATACTGCTTTCGAGGCCCGTTCCTGTTTCATAATGCTCAGAGCAAACGCAGCTGCAATGAGAGCCGGTATCAAATGTTCCACTATCTCTTGCTCCATCTTTATCTGCTTGTTGTTTTTCGTCTTCTGCACAATGGCAACCACAAGTCATTTATTTAAAATGCAGCAGCCATTTGGGAAAATACTTTTTCTGAAGTCAGAGTATGAAGTCAGAGTATATAGGTATTTGATGCAAAATTGTGAAAATCTTGTCGAATGTATTTGTCTCTAAAGTTGTCATACATTTGGTACCATCCTCAACATAATGAATCCATTTTTGCTTAGGACTTTCCGTACATCTGTTCTTTGGAGGATGTAATTCTAAGCCTCTTGGGACCTCCATTAAATTTGCTTGAGCTCTTATGTTTTTTGGCAACCAGAGTTCTTTATTCCATAACTCCTCTAATTTATTAGTCCATTTATTCAATGGTACAACCGTATTCAATCCCATTCTATTATCATGCAATTCTAATGGATAAGTATCAAGCAAAATTTTCAGCCCTTTGATTGCAGAGCAGTAGCTACCTTTTGTCTTCAAAAAAATAACATTTTTCTTGATATCGTTTTTTGAGAATTATTCGAAAAATTTGCAGTTGTTACCTCAACTGATGCTTCTGGATATGGATACTGATAATTTTCAATGAAGGCAAAAAGTCGAAAACTATGAGATATTTCAAAAACACATTTTTGAGCAACCAAGGCAGTTTTCAGAAAAAACGATAGCAAGAATAATTATGAAAATTGAGAGGACATCTGCGGAAAGTGGGTTTAATGAAATGTGAAATAAAGGAAAAGAAAAGGGGAAAGGTAAACGGAGAAGAAGAAACAGAAACGGAAAACAGAAACGGAAAAACAGAAACGGAAAAACAGAGAAGGGAGAGTGAGGTCCATAAAACAAAGAAAAAGAGGCGTTAAATGAGTCAGTAGCAACTTGATAGAGAAAGTAACAAAAAGGAACAAGCTTGGAGAGGAAGTAATGGAAAACAGGGACTGTCGGAAGAACCTGAACAGGAACAGCTTGAGAGAGGGAATGATGGAATGTCAGAGCAGCCAAGGGATGTTGAAGAAGAACAACCTGAGATGGAGAGTAACAAAAAAGAGGAGCAGCCTCGAAGAGAGAGGGGCTAAGGATAGATAACCATAAAAAGCATAGACCGAAGTTAAAAGCAGAATCAAAACTATTCGACAGATATCAAAGGCTGGACTACAGTTAGAAACGAATTGAAGTGAGAGATAAAAATAGTATAGAGAGGGATTTTCTCTCACTTCTTTTTGTTTCTGATATCCGGAACCGGAATGAGGAATGGCGAACCTCGTTTTCGGTTCCCTTGAAACCTCTCCGAACTAAAGCTTGAGGAATGGCAAAAAACCTCAGTAGCTTTTTTATTCAGGCGGGGTTTCGGATTTGTGGAGGGCAGGGCTGAGGAATGGCGAACCTCATTTACCTTGCTCTACTTTTCGCTAAATGCTACTCATGAACCCCATTCAATATTAGCATTTAGAACTACATGATATAGAATATCAATCACATATAAAACATAAGTGGAAATGATTTTTCCTTTTCTTTGATGTAATAAAGAACACTCAAAATTTTCAAGCGGCTTATCTCTTGATTGGACTAAAATTACTCATATCAGCAAATATTTATTAAAAACTTCACGACTTAACCACAAAGAATTTATACCATAAATTTTAAACTTACTATAGTAAATTCTGCAGCCTGTTCAAACTAATTTTCTTACTACATTTTTTACTACTTTCTATTATATTTCGTTCTCTGTGTGAGCTCATTTCAGAACCAATTTTATTCTTAAATTTAAAAGTCTTAATTAAGATATCAGTTGTTAATAAAATTTTTACTGTCTCATGATCAAGGCCGTTCCCTTTATCATAATCTATTCTCAGCAGAGTGTCCTTACATATCTGCAAGATTTCTCGCCTTAAGTTCCAACTACTCAGTCTATGGGCAAGGTGACCGGCATCTAAATGGCCTTTTTTAGATTAAGTAGAAATATCTATAACTTAGGTTTACATGAAAACCAGTCACAGATTAATTTCAATATGTATAGGCTGGTTTCAATATAAGAATAGTAGTCTAAGCAGTCGAAAGTGGTAAGATATATAAGAGTAATATAATAAATAATGGTGTATAATTAGTAATTATTAGTCTCAACTTAAGTAAAGATACACAATGTTAATTTCTCGGACTCAGCTTATACCACTAATTTTCAATCTGACGGTTTGAATCTTGAAAAGCTTGATAAATCAGAAAATAGGGTCAAAATGAAATAGGGTCAAAAATTCTGGAGTAAGGGGGCAAATTTAGCGTGCCTGATACATCGGATATATTGATTTTCTGGGCTGTAGTTATGTTACGCTTCTTTATACCACTCGCTATTCCCAGATATCCTCTTCCGGCAGTAATCGCTTCTATGGTTCTTGATACCGTAGACCAGACAATTTTCCAGCAGTTTACGAGCCTGCCTCTTGAAGGATACCAGGGTTATGATAAGGCGCTGGACATCTATTACCTGGCTATCACATACCTTTCAACACTTAGAAACTGGTCGAACCTTTTTGCCTTTAAGGTGAGCCGTTTCCTTTTTTATTACAGGATTGTAGGAGTGACCCTGTTCGAACTAACACACCTGCGTCCATTATTGCTTATTTTTCCCAACACTTTTGAGTATTTCTTCGATTTCTATGAAGGAGTCCGCCTGAAATGGAACCCGTCAGTGCTTACGAAAAAGAAATTAATTACGGCTACAGCTCTGATCTGGGTCTTCATAAAACTGCCACAGGAATACTGGATACATATCGCCAAACTGGACACAACTGACTGGATAAGAGCCAATCCTGCAAATGCCCTCATTCTGATTGCCTGGGCTCTCTTCCTGCTCGGCATGGCCTGGGCTCTGCTTCGAGACCTGCCTCCAATGAAACCTGGATTCTCAATTGCAGCCGATCCTCTACCTGCTGCTCCAGAGGGTTTTTCCAGGCAAGGAAGTGGAACTAATTTTCCGTTACTTAATTCTGCAGAACGTTTCTTCAATAACGCGCTTGTCGAAAAAATAGTTCTGGTATCCCTCCTGAGCATAATTTTTGCCCAGGTTCTTCCCGAGGTACGGTCAACCAGCCTTCAGCTAGCGATAGGCATAGCCATCATTATAATAATAAATACGGCACTGAGCCACTGGCTTGCAAAGCGTGGGAATCACTGGAGGTCTATAATCCGGGAATTCATAGTAATGACCATGGTGAACTTCGGAATTGTACTTGCATTCGATTTCCTGCTACCCAAGTATGGTGGTTCGACCAACCTTTTTAACATGCTCTTTTTTGTCCTACTCCTGACACTGAACGTAACGCTCTATGACAGGTATCATGTGGTGCATATAAGGTATAATGTCGATGGAGGAAATTCTGGCAGAGAAGGGAAAAAAGAGTGACTTATTCATGAAACCAATGTATAAAATTTTTTATTTAGACACGAAAGGATAATTTGGCTTTGGCTTTTATTTATAGCTGCAGGGAATCGGTTGAATGATTAAGCATGTATCAAACATGTTCTAAAAAAAGCAAGTATGAGAAAAACTGCAAAGAACGACTCTGAATTAAAACATAACCTCTTATTTACTTTCATTTACTTTTATTTACTTTTATTTACTTTTATTTACTTTTATTTACTTTTATTTACTTTTATTTACTCTCCTTTTTTTCAGCCCATAATAAATATCCAGTAATTTGAGCGTGTTTTCAGAAACCTGCACCTTCATTTCCTTGCCCGGCTTGAAAAACGCAAAATGGTGGATTTCACTTCTCGGTTCTGGCACACCTTTAGCCTTAATCTTGAAGACCTTGGACGCATGAAATTTGAAAAGGTATCTTACGTCGTATGCCCGAAGCCCTGTTTCTTCCCGAAGTTCTCGGATTGCGGCTTCGATGCTAACCTCCCCTTTCTTCGGTCTTCCTCCGGGGAGCCTGTAGTAAGAGCCTGAACTGCTCACCAGCAGGATCCCTTCATCGGTTTCAAATATTACCGACCCTCTTCGATTGTCGTATGCGCTTGGAATATTTTTACCTTCTTTGAAACGGTTGAGTTTTATGGGTTTTCTACTTCTTGATAGGGTCTTTATTTCTAGAATTATTTAAAATTTCCACAGGTTGGTTGCTTTCCTTATTCGGTCTCGAATAACAGGAACTTTTTATTTCCTATAAAGTTCTCAATAACTATATCAAAAGAGTTATGCCCTGAATAACTTCACTTTCATTCTTTTAGTAACTTTTATATGTTAATCCATAATGAAAAGCAGAAACAAGTTCAAAAGAAGATGTAAAAATGGCAGGCAATAATAACGAAACTGAAAACAGGTTATGGGACGTAGCAAATGAACTTCGGGCTAATTCCGGCTTGAAAGCCTCGGAATATTCTGTGCCTGTGCTTGGATTAATTTTTCTAAGGTATGCCGAATTTAAATTTGCCAAGGCAGAAAAGGAATTGAAACTGGAGCTTGAAAACGAATCATCCAGCAGACGAAGGAAAAAAGAAATCTCAAAAATTGATTTTCAGGCAAAAGGAGTCCTGTACCTCCCGAAAAAAGCCAGATATTCTTATCTGCTGAACCTGCCAGAAAGCGAAAACATAGGGAAAGCCGTAAATGATGCAATGGAAGCAATTGAAGCCGAAAATCCAGAACTGACCGATACCTTGCCAAAAAACTACACATCTTTTGAAAATGACCTGCTTGTTGCTCTTTTAAAAGCCTTTAAACTGCCCCCGGAAATCAAAGGCGACGCTTTTGGGAAAATCTACGAATATTTCCTCGGCAAATTCGCAATGGCCGAAGGCCAGAAAGGCGGGGAATTCTTCACTCCTACATCTCTTGTCAGGCTGATTGTGGAAATTATCGAGCCCTACCACGGGAGAATCCTTGACCCTGCCTGCGGGTCAGGCGGCATGTTCGTCCAGAGTGCCCATTTCGTGGAAAACCAACACAAAGAAGCCAGTTCCGAAATTTCGATCTACGGCCAGGAAAAGGTAGCCGATACTGTTAGGCTCTGCAAGATGAACCTTGCAGTCCACGGTCTTTCAGGGGACATTAAAGAAGGCAACACCTATTACGAAGACATTCACAACTCAGTAGACGCATTTGATTTTGTGATGGCAAATCCACCATTCAACGTGAAAAAAGTTGATTTTGAAAAAGTGAAAGGCGACAAAAGAGTCCCTCTCGGGACTCCTTCAACTGATAACGCAAATTACCTCTGGATTCAGCACTTCTGGTCAACCCTGAATGAAAAAGGCAGGGCCGGTTTTGTTATGGCAAATTCAGCATCGGACGCCAGGGGTACAGAAGCCGAAATCCGAAAGCAGCTCATAGAAGGCAATGCAGTTGACGTGATGGTCTCAATCGGCTCAAACTTTTTTTATACTGTCACTTTGCCCTGCACCCTCTGGTTCCTGGACAAAGGCAAAGCCAGAACGTCACGAAAAGATAAGATTCTCTTCATTGATGCGCGGGAAATTTTTACGCAGGTCGACCGGGCGCACAGGGAATTTACCGGCGAGCAGATTGAAAAGCTCGCTGGAATCGTAAGGAGCTACCGCGAAAAGGAAGGAAGCGAACCTTATGAGGACGTTAAGGGGCTGTGTAAGGTTGCAACACTTGACGAGGTCAGAGAGCAGGGATATTCCCTCAACCCGGGGCGGTATGTTGGAGTTGCCGAAGCCGTTGAAGAGGATTTTGATTTTACTGAAAGGCTGCAAGAGTTGAATGAGGAGCTTGAAGGGCTTAACCTTGAAGCTAGGGAACTGGAAGAACAGATTTCTGAGAATATTGAGAAATTAGTAAGGAGCGGTGTTTAATGCCGAGAGTAAATACATCAAATTCTTGGAAAAAAGTTCCAATAAAAAATTTGTACTTGGGTTTATATGATGGACCTCATGCTACGCCTAAACCTTCTTTGAGTGGACCAATATTTTTAGGAATAAAAAATATTACTGAAGATGGTAGGCTAGATTTATCTCAAATTAGGAACATCTCAGAAGATGATTTTCCAAAATGGACAAAAAGAGTTCTTCCAACAGAGGGAGATATAGTATTCAGCTATGAAGCTACGTTAAATCTCTATGCAATGATTCCTAAAGGGTTTCGAGGATGTCTTGGTAGAAGGCTTGCACTTATAAGACCCGATACTGAAATTGTAAATCCAAAATTCTTGTACTATTCTTTTTTTGGAGAAGAATGGAGAAATACTATCTCTAAAAATTTAATTTCTGGTGCAACAGTTGATCGAATTCCTCTTATAAATTTTCCAAACTTTGAAGTTTCTATACCTATTCATTCAATCCAAAGAAAAATCGCCTCCATCCTCTCTAATTATGATAATCTTATCGAAAACAACACCCGACGAATAGAAATTCTTGAACAGATAGCAAAGCTGGTGTACGAAGAATGGTTCGTTAAGTTCAGGTTTCCGGGGCACGAAAATGTAGAAATGGTATCTTCGGAATTAGGGGAGATTCCGGAGGGGTGGAAAGTAGAAAAATTATCTGAACTGGTCAAAACACAATATGGATATACAGAAAGTGCAACCGAAGAAGAAATTGGCCCAAAGTTTTTGAGGGGTAAAGATATCAATAAACAGTCATACATTTCCTGGGACGAAGTGCCTTTTTGTTCGATTTCTCCTGAAGTTTTAGATAAATATCTCTTAAAGAAAGGAGATATTGTTGTTATAAGAATGGCCGATCCCGGTAAAGTTGGAATTGTTGAAACAGAAGTTAATGCTGTATTTGCTTCTTACTTGATAAGACTGGAAATAATTAAAAATATCAAGCCTTATTATTTGTTTTACTTTTTACAGTCAGACAAATTTCAAAATTATGTAATCGCTGCATCGACAGGGACTACCAGAAAAAGTGCCAGTGCAGGTGTAATTACTAACATTGACTTAATAATTCCACCTGAATACTTATTAACATTATTTGAAGATAAAATTGGACTTCTTAGAAAGCAATTGAATATATTAATTAACAAAAACCAAAATCTCCGCAAAACCCGCGACCTTCTTCTCCCAAAACTCATTTCAGGAGAAATCGACGTTTCGGATCTGGATATTAGCATAAGAAATGAGTATCAGGAGCATAATATTAATTTTGGAGAGCCACAAGATGAGGAAGGACTCAGATCTAAAATGGGCTGACCTGAAAAAATCACTTCAGAAATCAGACAAGAAAGAGCTTTTAAATGCCATTCAGGAGCTTTATAAGTATTCCGAAGACAACAGAAGATATTTGCTTGCCAGGTTTATTGATAAGAAAGAGATCCCTAAAGTTCTGGAAGAGTACAGACAGATAGTTATAAATGAATTTTTCCCGGAAATGGGGATTGGAGAGCTTCGATACTCTGTTGCGGAAAAAGCAATTAAGGAATATTCGGAAGCATCCGGGGATTTTATCGGGAAAATGGAGTTGATGCTTACTTATGCGGAAAATGGAGTGAAATATACAAACGAATATGGAGACATAGATGAAGAGTTCTACGACAAAATTAATGACATGCTTGAACAGTTTTGCGCTTTGTTGAAAACACCTGAAGGGCAATCACTTTATCCGCATTTCAGGGAACGGCTTCTTAAAGTCCGTGATGATTCGGAAGAAATCGCCTGGTGTTTTGGGGATGCGGTTGATATCCTCATTACGAATATTGAAGATTTTTTTGAAGAAGTGCAGAATGATTCGTAAAACAAAAAACTCAGATGGTTTTTCATGGTGAAAGAAGGGTAAAATGGATGGAACTGGAAGAAATCCTGCAGAAGACTGAGGGACGACCTGGATTTCCTTAAAACAAAAGTTCTCGAAATCGAAAAAAGCCTTGAGTTAATTGACAGTGAGCTGCACCCTGTAAGAGAAGAATACCTTGAGAGACTGGACGAGATCAAAAAAGAAGGGACTATTTCGGGAAGCGAATTTGAAAAGAAATTTGGGGTAATTTACAGAACGTCCTGAAACTGAAAAACTCGCCTCATGCTCATTGATGTATTTTTTGAAGAGGGACAGAATAAATAAACATATTTCTTTTGACTTTTTTAAGTCTTTCGTACTCGTTTTCATAACAATCAAGAACTCGCTGGAGCGAATTCTTTGTAGTCTCATTTTTGACCAGAAAGAAGAATATAATCTCATTGTCCGAAGTGTATAGCGGCAAAACTCCCATTTTTTCTTTTAACTCCAGAAACCGCTTATGCAAATAATCAGGATGTTTTTTGAATTTTGGGAAATGCTGGTAAATCATAATTGTGGAGTTCTGATCCATTCGGTCGTAAAGGTTTTTTACTTCACTGTATAGGAGATGTTTCTCTCTGGAATACTTAACTTCCAATCCTATATCCGGATCTATAAAAATTAAAGAGTTTGTCAATAGTTCCCGGGGTATTTCACTGAAATACTCTTTTCGGACCTGTTCCTCAAAATACAAGCCTTTCTGCCCTTTGTAAATAGAGATTTTGTGATCTTTTGAATTAAAGTAAGATTCAATGGAATTGATATCTCTTTCATTAGCTTTTACATCTTTATATGGTTCAAGGAATTCCACGAGCTTTTCATTGTGAGTACCAGGTAGGTTATGAATTTTCGCTTTCTGAAAATCCCTTTTGTTTCCTTCATTACTAGAATCGTTTTTGTTAAGCATAGGGATGAAAGTTAGATGTTGTAAAGAATCGTTCTTTTCCAGGATATTAAGGATCAAATCATACTTGAAAAGGTCTCTCAGGTCTCCAAAAAACTGGTTTTTCATAATAATTCTTCGATGCCAAAACTGTATAAAGTTTTATAAGCTGATGTTTGGAAAAATAATATGTAGAAAAATAATATGAAATCAATATAATTTAAATAGTTGAGAAGTCTTAACAGAATATAGAATTTTGGAAAAGCCAGGGGAAAAATCGAAGTCGTGTTGAAAATGGTTGCCGAGATAAAAAATAATGACGGATCAGCGAGAAACGATGTTTTAAAAGAAGAAGATGAATCAGGTTCTGGTGATTATAGTGAAGGCACCCTCGTAGAAGAGTCCGCAATCCGAGAATTCGAAAAACTGGGTTATACTTTTTTAAACTGCTTCAATGAAAAAATCAGGCTTGACGGAAAAGGGACACTGGGCAGGAAAACAAAATCCGAAGTATTGCTTTTCAGGAAACTGAGAGAGGCAATCAAAAAACTCAATCCTGAGATTTGCCCCGAAGCTGAAGAGTCCGCAATCCGGGAACTGGCAAAAGACAGGAGCAGGCTTAGCCCTGTAAAGGCAAATCAGGAAATTTATTCATTAATCAAAAACGGGGTCAAGGTCAAAGTCCGAAATGAAAAAGGGGAAATTGAAGACCGGACCATAAAGATTATCGATTTTGAAAATCCCGAAAATAACGACTTCTTTTTAGCTTCCCAGTTCTGGATTATGGGAGAAATGGAATCAAGGCGGACCGACCTTCTGGGATTTGTTAACGGGATTCCTTTAATTTTTCTTGAGCTAAAATCGACTGCCAGAAGGGTCAAAGAGGCTTTTGACGATAATCTTACAGACTATAAAGAAACAATTCCACAGCTTTTCTGGTACAATGCATTTATAATCCTCTCCAACGGCAGAGACTCAAAAATCGGCACTGTTACAAGCGGTTTTGATCATTTTGGGGAATGGAAAAGGGTTGAAGATGAAAATGAAACAGGAAGTACCCTGCTGGATACAATGATAAAGGGAACCTGCGAAAAAAGCCGCTTCCTTGATATCCTGGAAAACTTCACGCTTTTTTCTAGCAGTGAAGGGCACTCAGTCAAAATTGTTGCCAAAAATCACCAGTACCTTGGAGTTAATAATGCCATAGAGTCCTTCAAAAAACGCAATGAGGATGAAGGAAAAATCGGTGTCTTCTGGCACACTCAGGGTTCTGGAAAAAGCTATTCCATGATATTTTTTACCCAAAAAATCCTGCGAAAATTTCCTGGCAATTACACCTTCGTGGTCGTAACCGACAGGGATGAACTGGACGAGCAGATATATCAGAACTTCCAGAACGCAGGCGTAATAAGCGAAGTTGGCGTACAGGCCAGAAGTAGTAGGCATCTCAGGCAACTGCTAACTGAAGACCACAGGCTGGTTTTCACTTTGATCCACAAATTCGGGACTAACAAAGGAGTTAAGCATCCCCTACTTTCGGATAGAGATGACATTATAGTAATTGCAGACGAAGCCCACAGGACCCAGTACGACACCCTGGCGCAAAACATGAGAGATGCTCTGCCGAATGCGAATTTTATAGGTTTTACAGGCACGCCTTTAATGGCTGGCGAAGAAAAGACAAAAGACACATTCGGAGACTACGTAAGCATCTACAACTTCATACAATCGATAGAAGATGGAGCAACCGTCCCCCTCTATTATGAAAATCGCGTGCCTGAAGTCCAGTTGCATAACGAGAGCCTCAATGATGATATTTATCGAGAAATCGAAAAAGCAGGTTTGAATGATGAAGAAGAATCCAAACTTGCTACCGACTTTGCAAAGGAATACCAGATAATCGTAAGGGAAGAACGCCTGGAAACGATTGCAAAAGACATTGTAACGCATTATACCACACGTGGTTACGCCGGAAAAGCCCTTGTAGTATCCATTGATAAGCTTACAACGGTCAGGATGTACGATAAAGTCCAGAAATACTGGAAAATGCATATTAACGAACTCAAAGAAAAGAGAAAAGAAATAACTGAAGGTAAGAAAGCTATAGATCTGGAAAAACAGATCTCCGAACTTGAAAACACTGATATGGCAGTCGTTATCAGCGAAGGGCAGAATGAGGTAAAGAAATTTGAGGAAAATGGGCTGGATATAAGGCCACACAGGAAAAGAATATCTGTGGAAGATCTGGAAGAAATTTTCAAGGATTCAACAAGTAAGCTCAAAATTGTTTTCGTGTGCAGCAAATGGAGAGAAGGGTTCGATGTCCCCTCGCTTTCCACGATTTATCTTGACAGGCCCATGAAGGACCACAGCCTCATGCAAACGATTGCCAGGGCAAACAGGGTCTTTGGAGATAAACCCGGAGGCTTCATTGTCGACTATGCTGGTATTTTCAGAAATCTTGAACAGGCCCTCAAGATTTATGCAACGCCCAGATCTGGCGGAGTTGAAATCCCACTCAAGCCGAAAGAAAAACTTGTGGAAGCCCTTGAACAGAAGCTTAAAGAAATAAATAAATTCCTTTCCGGCCTTTCGGTAAATCCTGACAAAATCATCAAGATGAAGTCGAGTTTTGATAAAATAAATCTCTTGAAAAACGCAACTGATGCTATTCTCATAAACGAGTCAACAAAAAAGAAGTTTTTAACCGAAGCTGGGACTGCTCTAAAAATATACAAATCTATACTTCCCCACAAACGGGCCTCAGAGTTTTTTCCACAGGTAACTCTTTATGAAGAACTGGTAAACGAAATTCGTTCTCTTGATCCTGAAGTCGATATCTCAAGAGTAACGGACGGTATACAGCGAGTCCTCGATACATCGATTAAGCCCAGAGAATATATAATCAAGGAATCAAAAAAGGGCAGAATAATTGCTCTTAGAGATATCGACTTTGATGCCCTGGCAGATAGATTCGATAAGCAGCATAAGAACACTGAGTTTGAATGGCTAAAAAATCTTCTCTCGTACAAACTAAAAGAAATGGTTAAAATTAATAACAGCCGCCTTGATTACCAGAAAAGTTTTGAAAAACTGATCGAAAATTATAATTCAGGCTCTGATAACTCAGATTATCCTTACAGAGAACTAATCGAATTTGCTAAAAAGCTGAAAAAAGAAGATGAGAGAGCAATAAAGGAAAATTTAACTGAAGAAGAACTCTCCCTCTTTGACAAGCTAAAAAAACCTGATCTAACCGAGAAAGATAAAAAACAGGTAAAGCAGGTTGCAAGAGATCTGCTTTCCACACTAAAAGCTGAGAAACTCGTTCTGGACTGGCGGAAAAAACAGCAGGCAATGGCCGCAGTTAAAAAAGAAATTGAAGACGAACTTGATAAGGGACTGCCCGAATCATACGACTCCAGAATCTATGAAGAGAAATGCAATACAGTCTTTCAGCACATTTATGATTCTTATGCCGGTGACAGCCATAGCATTTATGAAGCAATAGCCTGAAAAAAAAGATTCTATTCGGATTAATACTTATAATGAGATTCAGGAAACGTAACTTTTGCCTTATGGAGCTGTAAAATGAGAAATACTCCGGACTTAAGGTGGCTTGACTTAAAAAATGCCCTAAAAAACACAGACCGAAAAGAGCTTATTAATATTATTCGGGATCTTTACAGGTATTCTGAGGAAAATAGAAGGTATCTGCTGCCAGATCCATGAATACAAATGCTGAGCCCAGGATTCTGGAAGCTTACAGGGAAGTAATAAAAAATGAGTTTTTTCCGAAAAAGGGGCACGGGACGCTCAGGTACTCGATTGCAAAAAAAGCAATTAGCGACTATTCGAAGGCTTCCGGGGATTTTGCAGGGACAATGGAGTTGATGCTTTTTACGTCGAAAATGGGGTGGAATTTACCAACGAATATGGAGATATAGACGAGGAGTTTTATCAAGGAGCCTATCCCAAAACCAGCTTTATCCTCAAATAGATAAAAGTTTCAGAACTATTTTCCGTGATCTGAAAACCATTGATCATTCCCTATTCAAGATTTAGAGAAGCAGTTTTGAGTTATGGGATAGGCTCAAGAAATATACAAATATACAGTGCCTTTGACGAGTTCTGCACAAGGTTAGAAACACCTGAAGGCGAAACACTTTATGACGGTTTCAGGGAAAGGCTTTTGAAGATCCGCAGGAAAACAAAAGGAATGGAATGTGGATTTGGAGACGGAATAAAACTGCGTGTTAGAGAAATTGAAGATTTTTTTGAAGAAGACGTGCAGGACAACTGATGGTTAGTCCTTCCCGTTTTATTCTGGTTTGTGAGAAGGGAAGTTTTTCTGTGGGTATTAATGATAGATTACTCTATTTTTAAACATGAGAAAAAATTTAAATAAGATTGGTTGATTAAATAAGAACATGGACCTACAGTTAAGAAAAGATTTAATTTCAGCCATTGGTTGGCTTGTTCTCTGGATTATTATCAGAAGCTACATAAATGCCTGTACCTCTTAACTTTGGGACTCTAACAGAGAAACTTAAAAGATTTTTAAAGGGAATTCAAATTACTGAAAGCTGCATAAAATAATTTATGGTTTAACCTTCAGATTTGCAGGCACTGCAGGGGAGATTACAACAAACAATTTTTTATATTTAAAATCCAATTTATTTCCAATGGCTGCTTCCTGGTCTCGATCAAAAACCCTTGGGACAAAGCAGAAGGTATTTTCCTGGCGGATAGACAGTCGAGGAAACCTTTTCATAAAAAGGAAGTTCAGAAAGAATCGTTTTCCCAGAATCGATAAAATTAGCTGCCACCACCTTGACAGGCTCTGCGAATTCATGCAGGATCGGGAATGGAAGACTCTTGCAAATAACGCCGCAAAACTATGCATGGGCACGGAAAAGGACGGAATCGGGAAATTCCTGTATAAGCTCCGTTCCGAAGTATCTTATGCTCAACTTTCAAGCCAGTTAGGAGCCATTTTTTACCAGGCTGGAGTGTGGGAATGGAATGAGCAAAAAAGAGGGATGAAGTTCTTGTTGCTTTTGGAAAACTGGCAGGAAAAAACAACAGAGTATTATAGAGATTCGCTAAGTCTAGAAAATGAAGTCGCTTTTTTTGATAACGCTCTTGAGCCTGGACTCGAGCCCGGACTTGAGCCCGGAGAAATAGTAAAATCTAAAAAACAACAAAAACAGGAAGTGCAAATTGAAGTAATTCAGAAAATTGAGCAGATGAAACTTTCGGCTTTTTTCCGGGATTAAGAAAGAATAAAAATTCAGAAATTTGGAATTCATTATACAATCTGAAAAAGAAAAACAGGAGAGAAAAAGTTTAGAAAAAAGAATTGTTTTTGATGAGTTTAGAAACAAATTGCTTTTGATGAGTTTCTCTATCATGTTTCTCTATCATATCAGACAGTTTAAGTATCTATTTCGATACCTCCAACCTGTTTTGCAACAATATTATATATCGTACCAATAAGAAATCCTGCTATTGCTCCCGCAATCCCATAAAAAACAATAAGGAATACAGTTACGAATATACTTTCAGTAAGACCTATTCCATCCATACTTACCGTGAAAAGAATAAGCGGCGAAAATATAATTGCAAAGCAGAGATACATAAGACTCAGGACTTTTGCCAGAGACATGCTATTTAAAGATGTGATACGCATCATATTAACTCTCCTAAAAAATATTTAATAACCACTTGGTATAAAAATTTATTCTGTTGAACGGCTGAAGAAGGTAACCTTTTGCTTGTGGGAATATTTTTTTGAATATTTAAAACTCGAAACTCAGTTTTACAACGAGAGTGCCTGAACATCAAAGTTTAAGACCAGCCTGGAACAAATACTGAGTTAAAACTATCTCTTTTAAGACTATGTCTTTTCTTAAACTATCTCTTTGCTTTCTGGGGGCTGGCTTTAACGGAATTATCGGGTGTTAATGTACTTGAGATCCTTACAGGAATAGACCAGTTAATCTGGGGACCACCGCTTCTGGTTTTACTTGTAGGGACCGGGATTTTCCTTACCTGGGAACTCGGGATGGTCCAGATTTTCAGGTTGCCAATTGCGCTCAGGTATGTACTTAGTTCAAGGAAAACCGAAACTGGAGTACAGGGGGACGTTTCGAGTTTTGGAGCTCTCACCACTGCATTGTCCTCGACTATCGGAACGGGAAATATAGTTGGGGTTGCAACTGCAATAAAAACGGGAGGTCCAGGCGCTCTCTTCTGGATGCTTCTTGCAGGCTTTTTCGGGATGGCAACTATGTATTCCGAGTCCCTGCTTGCAGTCAAATACAGGGTCGTGGATGCAAAAGGGCAGATGTCAGGAGGGCCCATGTATTATATCAAAAATGGGCTTGAACAGAGGAAGTACAGCCACGCTCTTGCACTCGCTTTTGCTTTTTTTGGGATGAACGTAGCTCTCTTTGGGATCGGAACCTTTCCGCAGGTAAATGCCATTGTAGATTCGGCAAGGATTGCCTTTAATATCCCTGAAACCCTGAGTGCTTTTGTAATAAGCCTGCTTGTAGCGTTTGTAACGCTTGGCGGGATCAGGAGGATTGCAGCAGTCGCCCAGCTTCTTGTGCCTTTCATGGCAATAAGCTATGTATTGGGCTGCCTGATAATTCTTGGGTTAAACCTTGAGAAAATTCCTGAAATCCTCGCTTTGATAATAAACTCTGCATTCACAGGAACTGCTGCACGGGGTGGTTTTCTTGGTGCAGGGGTGATGCTTGCAATTAGAATCGGAATTGCGCGAGGAATTTTCTCAAACGAGTCCGGCCTTGGAAGTGCTCCAATAGCCGCTGCGGCTGCAAAGGTAAAAGAGCCAGCCAGGCAGGGCCTTATTTCTATGACAGGAACTTTCTTTGACACCATTATCATCTGTTTCATGACCGGAACCATTCTGATCATAACGGATTCCTGGACAGGCGACCTTGCAGGTGCCTATATGACAAGTTATGCCTTTTCCACAGTACTTGCGGAGGTTGGAAATTACATCGTAACAGTCGGGCTCATTTTGTTTGCCTTTACAACTATTCTGGGGTGGAATTACTATGGTGAACGATGTGTGGAATATCTCTTTGGCGTAAAAGGAATCCTCCCTTACAAAATCATTTACATCCTGATTGTTGCCTCAGGCGCTTTCCTGACTATAGATGTTATCTGGGTACTTGCCGATATCGTAAATGGGCTCATGGCTATCCCGAACCTTATTGCTCTGTTGGCTCTGCGAAAAGTTGTTAAGGCTGAGACCAGGAGGTATTTTGATAAACTCAAGGCCGAAGCCTCAAGCCCAGGGGAGGTATCAAGATAATCCTGCTGGATTTTCGAGGAAAACCTGTTGAAATAGAAACTTTTTCAATCAATTCTTTCATATTTAAAATGGGTTATAGCCACGCAGTTAGACCTTTTCGCTCAATCCCAACCGTTGAGCTGTAAATGTTTAGTCGGTTTATCACGCTGTTGTTCGGAGCTTTTCGTTCAAGCCTTTTTTAAAAAGGCTTGCGTTGCGCCGGTTGTCACGCCGTCACGTAGTTTTCGCTCAAGCCTTTTTTGAAAAGGCTTGGAATACAACATATTACCGGTTGCAAATAAAGTGCAACCGTTATAAACTAGGCACAAGGACTGTTATATATGAAGCCCGCCTGTCCAGAAAAGTATTCCTGCACCGGGAAAAAGAAGTGTAAGTTAATAGGTCGAATGCCCGCAGACCAAAGATTGATAAATAAAATATCGGGAGATCGAAGTTTAGTAAATAAAACATCGGGAGATCGAAGAGCAGTAGGTAAAATACTGGGAAATCAAAGAACAGTAGACAAAACATTGAGAGATAGAAGTTCAATAGATAAAAAACCGAAAAATCAAAGAAAAGTTGATAAAATACCGGAAAATCCAAGATCAATGGATAAAATGCCGGTAAATCGAAAATCGGCAAACAAAACACCGATAGATAAAATCTCGGCGTCATTTCTTCATTTTGTACTTGCCTTATTGATGATAACCTTCTTTTTGACAGGTCCGGCTTCTGCAGTTGTAGTGTCCGGAAACACTCACCTTGGAGTCGATGTTTCGGAAATCAACCCCAATCCTGCCAGGCCGGGTGAAGACCTGCTCATTAAGATCAATATCCAGAATGCCGGAGACGAGCCAGCAGAGAACGTGATAGTAGGAATCGAGGAAATTCATCCATTCATTTTTAAGTATAGCACGTCAGAACTTTACGGTTCCGGAACGAATACGGAGCGAAATTTCCAGATCGAACAGATACGGCAGCGTTCCAAGGTCGAACTGAGTTTCTATTTGAGAGTAGATCCTGAAGCTGAATCGGGAATATATCAGCTTGAATTCACTATCAAAGACAAAAGCGGAACAAGTTTTTCTAAAAGAATTCCTGTTCGGGTGGAAGGAAATCCCGACCTTGTACTCAGCGGTACTGAAATTCTTCCTGTAAATGAGGATAATTCCTCTTCAAGAGCCATAGTTCCTGGACAGGAGTTCTACCTGAGGACATCAGTTAAGAATGCAGGAAGCGGGAACGCAAAAAATGTCAGGGTAATGCTTAACCTCAACAATTCGTCACCTTTAATCCCGCTGGAAGACAATGTCCATTTCTTTGAGAACCTGAGTGCAGGCAGTTCGGAAAACCTCTCTTTCAAACTTCTCCTGGGCAGCAATGCCGATGTGAAGCCTTACAGGATTCCACTGCGGATAACAGCCTCGAATAATACGGAGACTTTCCAGATAGACAAGATCCAGGAAATTGGAATTAACGTGCTTAATCGAGCGCAAATTGATATTTCAAGCCTGAAATTTGACCCGGAGATACCTGTGAAAGGGCAGCAGGCATCCCTTACTTTAAGGCTCGAAAATGTTGGGGAAGGAGAAGCTCGCTCAGTCAAAGCCAGGCTTGAAGGGCTTGAAGGCAGCGGAAGCACGAGTGCTTTTCTCGGGCGCCTGGATAAAGACGATGACGCTCCTGCAGTTTTTACATTCACCCCCGGAAAAACAGGTGATCAGAATGTGACCCTGCTGGTAGAGTATGAGGATGATTTTGGCGAGCACCAGGTTAGCGAGAACCTCACTTTTAATGTGAAGAGGCAGGAAGGAAGCGTTATTCCAATTGTTCTTGGAGCCGTACTGGTTCTTACAACTGTGATTCTTTATACGAAAAAGAAAGGTAAGCTCTAAAATCTGAAAATAAGAATTTCGGAAACAAGAATTTCAGAAACAAGAATTTCAGAAACAAGAATTTCAGAAACAAAAATTTCAGAAACAAAAATTTCAGAAACAAAAATTTCAGAAACAAAAATTTCAGAAACAAAAATTTCAGAAACAAAAATTTCAGAAACAAAAATTCTGAAAACAAGCATTATGAAAATAAAAATCCAGGAAACAAGCCCGAAAACGAAATTAACCAGAAAGGATGGCCTATTATGCTCGAAAAAGCGAGAGTTTCCTTCTTCCTTGCCAGCCGCTCCATGACCAGGGGCAATAAAGGGATTACAATCTTTACAATTTTTGTCCTGACCCTGATCTTTATACAGCTTGTGCTTTTTTCAAGCATGCTGGCTGGGGTTACGCTCAAGTTTAATGAACTTATGGTAAACTTTCAGACTGGAAACGTCGTGGTCGAACCGAAGGAAGAGGAAAGATATATAGAGGACGTATCAGCCCTCCAGAAAAAGATAGAAAGTCTTCCGCAGGTGGTAGGAACCTCGGCTCGCCTGAAAATGACTGGAAACTTCCGCTATAAAGAGAAGGAAATAGGAGCTACGGTTTATGGGATAGATCCTGCGGATGAGATCTTTGTAACAGGCCTTGAAGATGCTATAATAAGTGGGGAATTTCTGAGCAGGCCTGATAAAGGAGAGGTTATTCTGGGCAGGGAGGTCTCAGGAGGTTTCGGAGCCCTTATGGAATCAAGGTCTTTAGGAGGTGTGGAAGTAGGAGATACCGTTGAACTCACAATTGGAGGTGTAACCCGGGAGTTCAGGGTAAAAGGAATCTATACAACGCGCTACTTCATGGCTGATGCCTCAGCCTATCTTACCAGAGCTGACCTTGAAGAAATGCTGGGTATTGAGGGCAGAGACCTTGCTCAGGAAATAGCCGTTAAAACCGCAGATGGTACACCTGAGGACGATACCAGAACTGCGCTCCTTTC
This sequence comes from Methanosarcina barkeri str. Wiesmoor, assembly GCF_000969985.1. Taxonomy (GTDB): domain Archaea; phylum Halobacteriota; class Methanosarcinia; order Methanosarcinales; family Methanosarcinaceae; genus Methanosarcina; species Methanosarcina barkeri_B. The sequence goes on from NZ_CP009526.1 coordinate 2,664,749, forward strand.
TCTTGGCATCAGTGAGAATATCCGCACCTGGCATGAATTTGCAGGTCTCCTCCGGCTGATCGAAAGCACGCTTGGGCTGGTCCGAAATATTATGAATGCAATCGGCCTTCTAATTGCTTTTGTGATCATCTTTGTGGTTATTTACGTAAATATTGTGAATAAAAAAAGACAGATAGGGGTACAGAAAGCAATAGGGATAGAACAAAACGTGATAGTTACATCCTTTGTGCTCCAGGCCATGCTTTACGCAGGCGCGGGTGTTATACTTGGCTACTTGTTTATGCGCTTCGGGCTTGTGCCTTATACGGTTTCCCATCCTGTAGAAATCCCGCTTGGTGACATGAGCCTCAAGCTGGACAATGCAGAAGCCTTGAATCGGGCAGTTCTCCTGTTTCTTTCTTCTGTAGTCGGCTCGGTAATTCCTGCGTACAAACTGGCTCAGAAAGATCTTCTTGACCTGATCTGGGGCAAATAAATGGGGCAAATAAATGGGGCAAAACAAAGGGTGAAAATATGGAAATAATCCAAAAGCAGGCTGAAGAAGCAGTAAAAACTATGGAAATAATCCAAAAGCAGACTAAGGACGCAGTAAAAAGTACGGATGAAATCCGAAAACAGACAGAGGATACTATTATAGATACTATTATAGAGGGTATCGATATCGTGCGAACCTTCAAGATGGGAGAGGTAGAGGTTCGGGCCCTGCGCAGCGTAAATGTAAGAATCCGACGTGGAGAGTTCATTGCAATCATGGGCCCGAGCGGTTCAGGCAAAACCACTCTTCTGAACCAGCTCGGCCTGCTTGATACCCCGAATTCGGGAGAGGTCATTATAGACGGTACGGATACCTCCAGACTGTCGGACAGTGAAAAAGGCAAATTCAGGTTGCATAACCTGGGCTATGTCTTTCAGGACTATGCTTTACTTCCTGAGCTCAATGCTATGGAAAATGTCTATATCTCCCTTTTGATGCAGGGCAAAAGTAAAACCGAATGCGAATCCGCAGCCGCAGAAATTCTTGCCGCAGTTGGCCTTGGCGACCGCCTGCATCAGCTCCCTTCCAAAATGAGCGGCGGCCAGCAGCAGAGAGTCTCAATTGCCAGAGCTCTTGCCCATTCCCCAGAAGTCCTTTTTGCAGATGAGCCCTGTGCCAACCTTGATTCCCAGACCTCAAAGGAAGTCCTTGACCTTTTCGAGAAATTCAATCAGGAAAAAGGACAGACGATTGTAATGGTTACCCACGAAGAATGGCATGCCGAATATGCAGACAGGGTAATAAGGTTGAAGGATGGAATCGTTCAGGAGTGAATTTCTGTACAGGATTGGATTTCTGTTAATATTGGATATTTGACAGAGTTGAACATTAATCGGGAACGTATACCAATGAAAAAGTATACGTAACTACCCAATATTAACAATACAGTTTTGGAATATATTGACGGGATCATTTTTTTAAAAGTTGGTATAACCAAAATTGATTTTTTCATAATGTATATTAAATAAAAAGCTTAAGTTTTCACACACTGTTTGTTAGGTGAATGCACAACTTTTTTTAGGAAATTATCTTAACTAAAATAAAAGTTATTATTTTTTTAGGCATATTAGAGAAAATTAAATACAGTTTGTATTTATTTGTACAATTTTTGATTTTAAATTATATGTTTGTATATAATATACAATAACTGGTTTTAGAAACGCATTATATGTTGAATATAAGAAACATTAACCAATTATGAATCAAAGAAAAATTGAACAATTCGTAACAATAAGGCTCTTCGTTGTTTTGTGTGGATATTCTTACAATGACCTCCTAAAAACCAATGCAGTCTCGAATTGAAAATTATCTTATCCATAGAGAATGACGAAGAGCCCAAAATAATTATAATAATAGATCAAAGATTTGATAAATGTAATATAAACCAACTAATACTGTATTAGAAGTTTTGAAGTAAAAACTGGAATTAAACTAGCGGAGATTTTATAAATGGCACTTCATCCGACTGATTATTTTAGGAAGGAAAGGATTTTTGTTGATAGGGAAACTTGCATTGATAATTTTAGACGCTTCATTCAAAACTCTAATAATCAAGATTATAATGCTCTATTTTACTATGGTATAGCAGGCATTGGTAAAAGCAAGTTGCAACATAAGTTGCAAAATATACTGAACACGGAATACCCTGAAATGCTTTGGGTATCCATGGATTTGGAAAACGATACTCACAGAAATGTGAGTACTTTTTTAATAGCACTCAGGAACAAAATTCAGAAAAAATGCAATGTGAGGTTTTATAAATTTAACTTGGCTCATGCTATATTCTCGAAAAAAAGTCGACCTGATATCCCGTTAAATAAAGAAACATATCCAATGCTTAAAGAAGATGGATTTTTTTACGAAATATTAAATTCCCTTAATGAAACCGCATTTGGACCTTTTATATCAATACCTGTAAAACGGATAGTTGATATTATAAACCAGGCTCCTGGAAACGTCAGAAGACATTTTGGAGAGCTGCCTATAGATATTAATAAACTTGAATCTATGGAAGCTCATGAGATTGAAAAGAAATTGCCTGGTATTTTTGCTGCAGATTTTACAGGTAGTTTAGGCACTAATTCAAGAGCTTGTATTTTTATTGATACTTATGAAGCCATTTGGAAAGGCTGGCGAGGAATAGGTAGTTTCAGTGAAAAAGATAAATGGATACGAAAATGCCTAATTCCCAATATGCCAGGCGTCTCATGGGTAATATGTGGGAGAAAACAGATAAAATCACTATGGATAAAAGACGAGCAAGACTGGGAAATGTGCATGAAAGAGTATCCTATAGAGGATCTACCAGAAGAATATAGTGAACAATTTTTAAAAGAATATATAGAAGAGGAAGACATTCGAAGTGTAATAGTTAAAGCAAGTGAAGGAGTTCCATGTTACCTTAATCTATCTGTTGACACCTATGAGCAAGTCAGCAGAATCAAAAAACCAGAAGTCAAGGACTTTCCAAACACGAAAATAGAGGTTTTTGAAAAGTTTGTGAAATATCTTGATAATAACGAAAAAAGAACTCTTTATATCCTCTCAGCACCGAACTCATGGGATCGGAATCTATTCAAAAAATTGATTAATGAATTCAATCCAACTTATTCAATTTATGAATTCTCAGACTTAATTAAATATTCTTTTGTTAAAAAAATCACGGATGAAAAATTTTCACTTCACCAATTAATGAGGAAAAATCTTCAAGAATATCAAGATCCGACATATAGAAAAGACGTTCACCTATTTTTGCATGAATACTATAGTAACAAAATTAAAGATGTCGATGTCAGATCAATCACCCAAGAACATGAAATATCGTTAATCGAAGCTTATTATCATGCGAGAGAAGTGCTGAAATTTGAGGACTTAGGTGGATGGATTGCTAAATATACTGAGCCATTTAACGAAGCTGGATACTGGAAAACGATTTACCCGATGATTGAAGATTTTGCAGAAATATTAAAGGAAAAGTTTGGGCCAGATAATATTTATTATGGTATTTTCGTGAGAAAATTAGCTTTTCTAAATGAAGATCGGGGCAAATATAATGAAGCAATCTTTTATTATCAACAAGTTCTAAAAATATTTGAAAAAAATATGGGTAAAAAAATCTTGGAGAATAATGATCTTGTAGTTGACGACCATTCAATTGCAATGGTAACTAACGATTTAGCAAACTGTTATCTGAGTATTGGTGAGTATGAAAAAGCACTTACATTGCAACAAAATTCTTTGAAAACGGTTCAAAATAAAGTTAACAAAGACCCTCTTTATATTGCACTTCTGCAACAAAATATAGCGCTAACTTATCAGTACTTAGGTCAGTATAACAAAGCAATGGAGCTATGCCAAGAAGCTCTAACTGTTCGAGAAGCTTGTTTGGGGGAAGAAGACCTCGAAGTTGCTAAAACTGCAGAAAATCTGGCAGTAATTCATCAGCAATTAGGTAATTATAAAGAAGCTTTTGCCCTTGCTAAAAGAGCACTTAATATAAGAGAAAAAAAGCTTGGTTCTAAACATCCCTTAGTTGCAACAAATCTGTCTAGTTTAGGAGTATTGTGTATTATAATGGGCAACCTTGAAGAGGGTTTGAAATACAATCAAAGAGCAGTTAAAATTGCAGAAGAAAGATTTGAGGGGGATCATATATCTGTTGCAGAAACGTTATCCAACTTAGGAGCTACTTATCAATATATGCTTAGGTACGATGATGCATTAGAAGCTTATCAAAGAGCTTTGAATATAACTGAACACAGTTTGGGATTGGAGAATCCAAAGCTTGTGAATATATTGAATAACATAGCAGAGACATATCGCAAAATGGAAAATTATGAAAAAGCACTAGAATTTTATCAAAGAGCCTTGGATATAGCTAGAAATCATCTGGGAAAAGAGCACCCCACAATTGCATTAATTATGAACAACCTCGGAAGGCTTTATATGAATACAAAAGAATTTGATAAAGCGCACACAATTTGCCAACAAGCACTTGATATTAGGGGGAAAACTCTAGGAACTGATCACGTTGATTTCGCAATAACATCATTGGATCTTGGAATTATTTACGGATGCGTTGGAAGACGTGATTACGCTTTACCTTTATTAGAACACTCTCTACGTATATTCGAACAAAAATTAGGTTCTGATCATATATATACTAAGAACGCTAAACTGGTAGTTGATACTCTAAAAGAATCTAGATAAAAGATTCCTAATTTACTTTTTAACATATGATTTCGGTATTGTATCTTGAATTATATCGTAGATTAATAACTCTATGAAGTTTAATATCTTATACAAGAGCAGGCAACGCAAAAGTTAAGTGCTTAAGGCTCTTCGCTGTTTCTAGTGGGTAACTTACATTTCGTTCCTAAATTTTGAAGTTGCATATTAAATATAGAAACAGTTGTTGCTGAAAATCACATTCAAACTTGATATTTTCCTATTTGGTCTGAATACTTTCTAACTAAGCAATTATTTTCAACCCATACGTAACAGCTAAGAGCCTTGTTATCTATCTAAAATTAGGAAAACTAAAATTTGAGTTACTCACATGAAATAGCGAAGAGTTAAGATTATTTATGTATTGGCTCAACCATGTAATTTTTTTTATCAATTATTGTTTCACCGTAATTGCCTTGTGAGGTATCTGTAAATTCATAAATAGTGTGATTTCTTTCTGAAGAAATATTTGTCTTTCCTATAGAGTAAAAAGTAGAGTTTTTAAAGCAATAAAAGAGGTAAAAAATCAAAAAAATAAAAATAGTTGAAACAATAGGAAATAGTTTAAAAATAAGACCAATTATCCAATCTGACCCTATTATTACAAAAATTCCCATTGAATAAATGATAATCATTAAGCCTTTAGTTAAACGATATATTAAAACATTGTTATTTAGTTGCACATAGGTATTAAATTCATCTCGAAGATAACTAACAGCAGAGTTAAATTCGTCGTATTTACTGGGATCAAAATTAAGATTATTTTTTTTAGATTGAAACCATTTTTGATAATATTTTTTAATTTCAAAAATGTTTCTATTAATTGTTTCCTTTTGTTCATTATAATTATCAACTAATGAAAAAATAATTGCCCCGCCGATACTTAGAGTAAATAAAATTCCAGAAAACGATAACTTATTCCCAGATATTACATCTAACGGTTTATCATCATAAAGTACTGTTGTATTAATCGTTGTATTAATCATATTTTTAGCTGAACCTGACAAGAAACTATCAAAGTTTAATCCATTTTCTGACAGAAAAATTTTCTGCAAAAAAAACCAGAAAAGGAATATCAAAATAAGAATAACAAAGTTATAAAATAAAAACTTGAGATACTTACTCGCAAGATTAAATAAAAAATCAGACATAAAGCTAGTTGTTAAGTTTATCCACTTTTTAACAACCGAATTATGAATAGGACTTTGTTTCAAAAAAGTAGTAGCTTTTTTTGAATATATATAAATTTCAGGTAAGAATAAAATAAATTCTATTAATAAAAGGATAATGTTTCCATATTCAGTTAAAGCAAATAAAAAAGTACTAGCCAACATAAATGAAATAAAAGATAACTTTCTTCCAAAGTTTGAATTATAAATTGCAAATTCGACATTTGTTTTTTTACTTAAGTTTTGAAGCAAGTAATTTAATTTTTTGTATTCATTAGATTTGTTACGTACAAATATTTGATTCAATTCATCAAATGAACTTTTTACCTCAAGCTTATAATACATAGTAGCAGCAATTGAAGAATGAACTAGAATGAAAATGTAGAAAATGGCTGATTGCATTATGAACTTCCTAATTCCGAGATAAAATGTAATTTAAGGGATAATATGTGAAGTACTAATGCTTATAAAATCTGCATCCAAACAATTTAAACTTTATCATAATGTAAAATGATAGATCAGTCTTTTGATTTATTGTATCCTGAAATTATTTTGCAGACTAAAAACTCTATGAAAGTTTAATACCTTATACAAGAGCAGATAACACACAATATATATATTTAGTGAGTTCTAGCTTAATTTTAGTAGCGAATCTTTTATCAATTCCAAAAAAGCAAGTGCATTCATCTTATTTGAGAAGATTAAACTGTGCCGAATCGCTTACTGTTTTTATTCCGGAAATCTGGGTTTCTGCTCCTGCGAACTATCACGTTTTTCGGCTTCTTTACACCTTTCAGATTCTTCTCATTTTTTCTAAACTCCAAAAATTATTGGAAAAGTATTTTAGTAACATATACAATATATTTAGCGTGAAATTCCAATAATGGGAAGGATTTACATGTTTTTTGAGCCCGTGCTGGTAAAATATAAAACTTATTTGAAGCGCTATTACTGGCTTTTGCGGCTCCTAATAATAGCTGAGAGATTTACCTTTCTTTTCCTGCTTATGATTTTATTCAATGCCTACGAGTTTGCTTATTTTCTTCCCGGAATGGAGACATTTTCTAAAACCCAGAACTACACTGACCCCTATAGGTTCAATATTATTTTAATGGCTGTAGGAGCGGTTATAATCACTTTTTTCGTAGTTATCTGCGACAAATTGCTCAGGAAAAAAAAGGAATTTAACCTTATAAGCATGCTTGAAAAGAGTTTTCCAGGACTCAGGACAAAGCTAGGTACGGCCTGCGATAACAAACAAAATATTAACATAGTTACAAATAAACTTTTTCATATTGTTTGTAAAGAATTAACCGATATTGAGATCAAAAAACTTGCTCCACGCAGGCAGATTCTCCGCACGTTTGTGATATTTTTACTGTTTAGTGGATCGATTGTTTTCTGCATAGCTGAAGGTTTTAGCTTTGACATTTCTCCAAGCCATTTGAAAGAGAAAATTCCTGATTTGCCGGCCGGAAAGGCAGCAGGTGAAGTGGAAAATGAAACTGTTGATGAGACCGAATATGGTGTAGAGGCTGTCATAATAAAAAACGGAGAACAGATTGAAATGGAGATCAACCCGAGCCTGGGACTTGGATTTACAAACCAGGTGGATTCAGAAACAGCCAGTGAGTTAAATGGAAGCTCAAACGGCTCTAAAAAAGGATTCAGGTACAGCCAGTCCTATACCGAAGACCTGCCTGAAGAATATGAACCGCTGATAAAGCAGTACTTTGAAAAGCTCTCATCTTGAAACGAGAGGAGTTCCAATGCGAGAAATACAGGAAATCCAGCTTGAAGATTCGGAACTTAATTTAAAACCAACTTATGAAAAAGCCTCTGAAATATTTGAGGTTATTTTTAAAGAGATAGGCAATTCCATAGTCGGCCAGAAGGAAATGATAAGGCAGATCCTTATAGCCATGCTGTGCGAAGGGCACGTGCTGGTCGAAAGCAACCCTGGCCTGGGTAAAACCCTGACCATATCCACAATTTCCCAGATTATGAACATGAAGTTCAGCAGGATACAGTGTACTCCTGACCTCATGCCTGCGGATATTACAGGCACTGATATAATCGAAGATAATGAGAAAGGCTCCAAAAGCTTCAAGTTCAAGCAGGGCCCGGTTTTTGCAAATATTGTCCTTGCCGATGAGATCAACCGCGCCTCGCCAAAAACCCAGTCTGCGCTGCTTGAGGCCATGCAGGAAAAGCAGGTAACAGTGGCAAATACGACATATCTGCTTGACAAACCCTTTTTCATACTCGCTACCCAGAACCCGATTGAGATGGAAGGAACCTATGCCCTTCCCGAAGCTCAGCTTGACAGATTTTTACTGAAAATCCAGCTGCAATATCCGGACAAAGAAGAGGAATTTGAAATTGTAAATAGATATGCTGAAGCGTTCCGGCCTACTGTCAGACGATGCATAGACAAAGAGACCTTCCTTGAACTCCAGCAGATCACCCGGAGAATTCCAATTTCCAACAAACTCAAAAGGTACGCAATCGAGATCGTAAACCAGACCCGAAATCTGCCTGAACTGATAGAAGCCGGTGCATCCCCGCGTGCGTCAATAGCCCTTATCCTCTGTGCAAAAGCAAATGCGTTTCTTGACAACCGGGGATACGTCGAAAAAGAAGACATCGACGCTATGGTACTCCCTGTCCTTCGTCACAGGATTATTCTCTCATTTGAGGCTGCACGGAACAATACTACCAGCGATAAAATTATACAAAAAATCCTCGAGGATAAAAAACAACTGTATAACGAACAAGAGCGCTGGTGAAACTGACGATAATCGCAGGTGAAACTAAACGCGGATGAAACTAAACGCGGATGAAACTGACGATAAATCTGGCAGGAGGGTGAGGATAGAGTATAGTTGGAAGTATAATAGGAAGCGGTTGAAGGGAGGAATAGGGTATTGGTTAATAGAAAATGGTTGGAGGGAGGAATAGAGTATGTTTGAGGGTGTAACAAAAATTGGCTGGAGGCAGAGACAGGATATGGACAGTACAAAACACAAGATAGATACTTCATTCCTGACCCAGCTCGACAGGTATGCCCTCCCGATCAGGAACAGGGTCACAGCCGTTCACTCAGGTAGCCATCTCTCAACAAAGAAAGGATCCGGGCTTGACCTTGTAGACCATAGAAAATACAACCCGGGTGACTCATTAAAAAAAATCGACTGGAACCTCTATGCCCGTACTGAAAAGCTGTATATACGCAGGTTTGAAGAAGACAAAAACCTGAACATGGTAATACTGCTTGATGCCAGCACCAGCATGCTCATTCCTGAGAATAACCCTAACAAATTCGAATATGCATCAACTGTAGCTATAGGAATCTCTTACATCGTAATGCGATACAACGACCAGTATATGATTGCAACCTTTGCAGAGAATGTAGACTATACTAAAGCCCTCAAAGGAAGGGAAGAATTTCTTCGGACCATTGACAACCTCTCCCGAATCTCAGTCAATGGAAAGACAAAGCTTTCAGACTGTGCAGATTCCATATATCCCAAAATAAAGTCAAAATCAATGATCTTAGTAATTTCAGATTTTCTGGATGATCCTGATTCTATCCGATATGCTGTCCACAGGTTGTACAGGCATGAGCTCGTGCTTATACATATCTATGACGAAACCGAGAGAAATCTGCCTGAAACCGTAGACGGAACAGTCAAATTTATTGACGGTGAGACAAACGAAGAGTTCAGCATCTCAGTGGGTCAGGAATTCAGGAAGGAATATGCAGCCGAATTCGAGAAACATATGGCTGAGCTGGATAAAATCGCACACGATTTTAAAATTCCCTATTTCAAAATCAGTATTGATAATCGGCCTATTGACACCGTGCTTACGATCATAGGTAAAGGGTGACTCTGCCTATGGATTACGAATTTCCCCCGGGTCTGGCTGCGTTTGCAGGTGTAATTCCCCTGATTATTGTTTACGTACTTAAACCCCGCCCAAAACTGATAATTCTTCCTTCTTTGATGTTTGTTCGGAAAATCAGCAGGAATGCATTCGATTCCAGGCGTAAGCTCAGTAAAAAAATAACAGACCCACTCTTCTTTTTACAGTTACTTGCACTGATTCTCCTGGCGTTTGCCATTGCAGGGCCTCTACTCGAGAATCTTACGGAGGATTCGGAAAGAGTTGTGATTATTATAGATTCATCTGCCAGCATGGCTGTACCTGACAGGATAGAGGCTGCAAAATCCATAGCAATAGAAAGCCTGGGCAAGGAAAACACGATTATCGCTGCCGAAAGCGTGCCTGTGGTACTTGCAAAAGCAATAGAAGCAACCGATGCTGAAGAACTAATCAATAATCTGGAAGCCAGGGATACTTCTGGCGAGATTCCTGAAGCTATTCTGACCGTTGTAAACGACAAAGGAAATCAAAAATCAAAAATTGTAGTCATCTCTGACTTTGAAAACTGGGCAGGCAAGGCCCCTGAAACATATATCAAAATCGCCAGGGCGAAGAATATGGAACTTGAGTTCAGGCAGGTCGGCAAAGCAGCTTCCAATTATGCAATTATAGACGGCTATCTCAAAGACCGAAATGACGGGACCTATGAGTACACCTGTACTGTCAAAAATTTTAATAACGAAAGTGTGAAGCTCGATGTGCAGCTGGAAAGCAAATCAGGCCTGATTTCCACCCAAAAAATAAACAAGCCTGTATCGCTTGGGAAATTCGGGACCCAGCAGATAAAATTCTCCAGTATTCCTCAGGGTATGTCTACCGTGGAAATTCTCAATAAGGATTCAGTACCCTGTGATAATATTGCCTGGATTTCTATCCCTGAAATCAAGCCGAAACAAATGCTGATATTAACAGACCTTGATCCAACAGGTCTTGACTCAACAGAGGACCTCGATCCAACAGAAGACCTCGATCCAACAGAAAACCTCGACCCAACAGAAGACCTTGACCCGGCAATAAGTAAATCTCCTGTGATTACGGCCTTGTCCCTTATGCCTGGCCTTACGGTCGATGTAAAGAACGAACTTCCGCACGAACATCTGGCAGATGTTGAAAAATATGACACTATTGAAAAATATGATACTATTCTCATAGATTGTGAGCATAAACCCCTTCCAGCATCCACCATAAAGAAAGTCGTTTCTTATGCGCAAAAAGGGAAAGACCTGATAGTTATAGGAAACGGATGCCTGTATAATTCTTCGGAAATGCATGAGTTATATCCTGTTCTTCCTGTAGAGATCAACTCAATTAAAGAACACTCCAGCCATACGATTGAGACCGCAGGGAGCGGGACACAGGTTTTTGAGGAAGTTTCATTCAACGAAGTTTATACTCGAAAATACCTGTCTGCGACTCCGCGTGAAAACGCCCTGGTGCTTGCCGAACTCAAAGGAGCAGGGCCTGTAATCTGTACCTGGAAGATTAACAACGGGACAGCAACTTATGTGGGGATTAGCGATACTACTGGAAATGACGCGTGGAACAATTTTCCTACGGTTCCCACGTATCCGGTATTCTGGGCAAAACTTCTCAAATACTTATGGGGAATCGGGGACATCACTGAAACCAATGTAAATACAGGCAGATACGAGGCGTTTGACCAGAATGTCAGAGTCAAAACTCCTGGGGAAACGATCAGCAGTAAGTTCGTTTACTACGATAAATGCGGGCTCTATGAGCTGAACCAGAAAACCGTTGCAGCTAATCTCTATGATTCCACTGAGTCAAATACCTTTACTGAGAATCGATTAAATCTAACAGGTGAGAGCAAAGATATACAGAAAGAAGACCTGTATACAAAATCACCCGACAAATTCCGAAAATACCTGATTTATACCCTGCTGCTCCTTCTTATTCTTGAGAACATGCTCATGTTAAGGAGGAGAATAATATGAGCTTTGATTTTATGAGCTTTGATTTTATGAGCTTTGATTTTATGAGCTTTGATTTTATGAGCTTTGGTTTTCTATATAAATCCGAGTTGCTTCTCCTGTTGCCTCTTGCGGTCTTCTTGCTTTTCGGGTTGAGAAAAAAAGCCAGTAAAAAACATCTGTTTTTTCATGTACTTGTCGCATTCCTCCTGATTCTGGCACTTGCAGCTCCATATTCCGCAGAGATAACTTCTCCCAAAACCAATCAATCCAAGATAACCATAATTTCGGATGAAACCGCAAGTATGGAACTGCTTCAGAAAGGGGCTCTGCAGAATATATCCAAGAAACTTAGCGGCAAGGTTCCTGTTACGGTTACAAGCATTTCAGGCTCGCAGACTTCGCTTGGGGATGCTATTCTGCAGCAGGCATCCCCTGAAAATTATGTACTTATAGTTTCGGACGGACAGAGCAACTCAGGGACTTCAATTGAAGACGCACTTTCCTACTGCTACAAAAATGGCTTTCCTGTAGCTGCAATTATTCCAGATACAGTTAGAGAAGACCTCAGCGTAGAGATTGAAGGAGAAAACGAGCTTGTAATCGGAAATGAGGCTCCTTTCAAGGTTCATGTCCGGAAATCAACTGAAAATGAAATGAAGTATGAACTGAGAGTTACGGTTGACCACAAGCAGATGATGGAAAAGAAAGTTACTCAGACCGAGAGGATAGAAAGTTTTGATTTCAATCATACATTCGATACACTGGGGCCGCATACAGTAAAAGCAACCCTTCATCCCGCAAGCATAAACGTTAAAGGCCTGGATTATTTTGAGAATAATAACCAGTACATGAAAAGCGTATACGTAACGCCAAAACCGAAAGTGCTTTTTGTGACCGATGAACCTGATTCGCCTCTGGCAGCTATACTTAATGAGGTTTATGAAGTACATCCTGCAAGGCCATCTGGTTCCCTTTCATCTGGTTCCCTTAACGGCATGGATGCAGTTATAATCGACAATCAAGCAGTATCGACGATTTCAAGTTCGGAAGTCAAAGTCCTCAGGAAGTATATTATTAATGGCGGCGGCATGGTAGTGGTCGGAGGAGATGCTTCTTTTGACTATCCTGCCGGAAACACATATCAAAATACGCAATTCGAGGAACTTCTGCCTGTTACATCCAGCCCTTCAAACTGGAGAGGAGGCAGGAATATTGTCCTGATGCTTGATGTCTCGCCGAGCACACTGCAAAGTAACAAAATTGGAGGGCGTGTTTTAGATGACATACTCTCCAATGCTATTGTGCTTCTTGAAAACGAGCACCTGAAAGATGCGAGAGTGGATGTTATCACATTCGGGAGCAAAGGACAGGATATTACAAACGGGTTTGTGGACATGTCCAAAGAATCAAACAGAGTGTGGCTTGAAGGCGAGATCCGCAAAATTACCCCCTCGGGAGACTCGACATCGCTTGAACGAGGAATGTTAACTGCACGCGGCCTGCTTAGAGGACAGAACAGCAGTGCAGATGCTGAAATTATAATCGTTTCTGATGGCGGGGTAGGCAATAAATATGAGGGTGATAAAACGTTTGAACAGGCAGTAAGTTGTGCAGATTCGCTTCTGGAAGAGGAAATAGGCATCCATTTTGTTCATATCCACTCCCCAAACACCGAGCGTCAGGTCAATCCCAATGGCAATTATTACGCTTATCTCCTGATGAATAAAATCGGTTTACCGAAAAATTATAACAGGATTGAACCGGGACAGCGGGTAAATGTCAGCTTTTCTGAGAGATCGGATGAGTCTGAGGAGATAGAAGACGATTATTCCAGCGGCGCACTGATAGTCTATGACCCCAGGCATTTTATTACAAAGGAAATCTCCGAAATACCACATGATCTTCTGGGCTACAATGAAGTAAGCCCCAAGCCTGAAGCAAACCGTCTCGTAACAACCAGGCTGGGCAAACCCGTAATCACAGTCTGGAGGCTTGGCCTTGGCCGAGTTGCAGCTATTACAACTGACAATGGATATGGTCATGGAATTCCCTGGGCTCCTTCCCTGTACTCAGGAAACGACAGCCTGGTGATTACAAGAACCTTGAACTGGGCAGTTGCAGATATCGAGATGTACGAGAGCCTCCAGTTAAAAATTCCTGACCTTAAAATAAATCAGCAAGGCAGGGTCCTTATTACGACAAGGGAAGAAGGGGTTCCTGAGCTTTATTTTGACAAAAAACCTATGGAAATAACACCTATCGGAAACAATATGTACGAGTCATATGTCACCCCAACCACCTTTGGACTCCATAAAATCTCCGAAAAACCTGCTGGCGTAAATCAGACTGAGGAATTTATTCCTGAAAGCTTCGGTATCGAAAACATCTCCTGGAGACCTGCCTCTGCAAACTGCCCTGATGAGTATATGTATGTTGGCGAAAACCCATTATTTCGAACAGCCCTGCTCGAAAATGGAGGAAAAATTTATACAGCAGCTGATATTTATTCTCGGATAACAACTGATTCCATAACCCGTACCGAAAAGAAAGCCATGACAAAAATAATGTATACTAAATATATCCTTATGCTTGCCTTCTTCATATATCTGATATATACGGTATATCATACCTATAACACCCGTATGAAGTAAGCTGCAATTCAGGTTGATTTTCATCTACATAAGGTCAATTTCATCTGCAATTACTTTATCTTTATTCTCTTATTCTGGAACACTCTTTCATTTTGAAACGAGATTCTCTTTTATCTTACTCAAAATTTTTATATACTCTATAGTGTAATTTATGAGATTATATTACCATTATATTTTAATGAAATAATCATTTGTTTAATGAACTACAGTTAGAAAGGTACACAAAAAAAAAGAAATAAAATAAGATTAACTGTTAAAAATATTATATACGATAACTGCGTAGTATAAACTGCGTTCTCATCCCTTTAACACCCCACTAGCAAAGAGCACCTACTCCAGAGCATTACTCCACAATAAAGGGATAGAAAGAGAAACTCGCAACGCATGAGTCAAGTACCTCAATACCTCTTCCCCAACTACAACAAAGTGAGTATCTTGAATACCATTCGGAACTCCTAGGTTTTTCGGATGAGAGCGCTACCTCATTTTTAAAAAGTTTTTAAAACTCGAGTCCCATCTCGGGAGGACGGTACCCTTTTCGCTCACTTCATTCTCTCAAGAAGGCGGAATTATAATGAAGATACTGAGTTGTACCAGGAAGGATGATTATAGTACAGAGTTTTTCGTGATCTTTTTCCTTCTGTGGTTTTTTCTTTATTTAAGATCAGTTAGTCAACTTAATAATTGACTAAAGTTAGTTTAAACTCTATCCTCTTAAACTCTATTCTCTTAAGCTCTATTCTCTTAAACTCTATTCATTTAAACTCTATTCTCTTAAACTCTATTCTTTGCTACTGTATCTCAGGGAAATCAGCTTTTTAGAATGAGTTGACTTTTTCTTGTTAACGTACGGGTAATAATTATTAGTATTTATACCCAGTTATATCAAGTACCATAGTTTAATGCTATAAGGTTAAACCATTAAAGAAAAAGTTTAATGCTATAAGGTTAAACCATTAAAGAAAAATTAGATCTTTATTCCAACAAAATAGAGTTAAAGTAATACTATTCATTAAAAATATTATATAGAGTGAGAGCATAGTATAACTTGCGTTCTCATCTACAAGACCACATAGCAAGACCTATTCCACAAGAAATACTTCAACGCCTACTCCGAAAAATCTACTCTAAAAGTGAAGAGATAAGAAGCTCGCAACCCGTGAGTCCAATAATAAACCTCTTCCTGAACAAGACCTAATAAGTGCCGTTCGGAACTTCCAGAATTTTTCAGGTGGGAACGCAGCTCTTTTCTAAATAAAACTGTTAAGGGTTTCAAGCCTGACAGAAAATCCATGCTGAAGTTAATGCGCTCGCTTGTAATTATTTTTCCAAATATACGGCAAAAAATATAAAAAAATAGTATATACAAAACTGGTTACAAAACTGGTTATAAAACTGGTAGACTGAAAAAAATTCTAAAAAACCTGATAAGATAATTGCTTTAATTTACCCGAAATAAGGCTTAAGCCTATCAATAAAGAAGTAAAATATAAAAAAATGAAATAGAGTTATAAAGCTATAGTCTCGCTCTCTTTTTTCCGCTTGAAAATTGCAGTTACTCTGCCTTCTTCATTGATATCGTTTCTTATCAGAACCAGTTCCCAGCCTTCATTTCCTATTCTTTCAAGTTCACTCATCATCTGCGGCAAGTTTAAGCCGTTAAGCTCGCGAGAATCATACTCCCATAGATGTATCATTTATTACGCCCCCACTTGACGATAAAGATAAATTTTCCAATGTTTATATTGGAGTAAAACTATAAATAACCTGAACAAAAGGAAAAAAGCAATCAGGTATTTGCATCAAGCAAGGCTATTTTTCTCGTCTATCTTTTTTCTTCTTCAGGCTTGTTTGCCGGATTTCTTATTTTCCGAACTTTCTTCTTTGTGAAAATCCAATGCATTCAATGCAAAGCGTGAGTAAGCGGCAGCGGGTCCACCTCCCATTTCGATGGCCACATCAATAGTCTCATATATCTCTTTATCTGATGCACCTGCTAAACAAGCCTGTTGAACATGCCATTCAATACAGGGCTCACATTTAGTAACAATGGAAATAGATAGAGCCATTAGTTCCTTATGTTTCCGTGAAAGGCAACCAGCTTCAAATGCTTTCTTTTCTAATTTAAGAAATGAATTATAAGTATTACAATTCTCTAAAAATCGAGAATGATGTTGCACTCTATCGTTTATGCTCTGATTTATTTTATCTTTGATGAATTTATCCATGTAGTCACATCCTGACAGATAAAATTACTTTAACTATATATAAATGTTTATTTAGTTAAAAAAGTGAACTGATCTTAAAACCAACTTAGATTTAATATTAGTAAATTTTTTAAGGTTAAATTGTATCCACTTCAAATTCAAGGGAGAATTTCCCAACTCGAAAAATATACAACGATTTTGATATACAGTTATCAAGGTGAATGCAATGCTTGAGGTTGTTTCTCAGACCTGACGAAATTCTTAAATTTTCTGCAAGTATGAAAGTGAAAGATTTTCACTCAATTTGAAGAGGATACTATGAAATTTACTTTTGCCCATATAATTTGAAAAAGATACTTAAAGTTAAATGTTAAATGGTTAAATATTAAATGTTAAATGTTAAATGTTAAATGTTAAATGTTAAATTCATTTTAACCTTAGTTTCAATAGTCAACTGTTACTTCATTCGTTATTCCATTCAAGTAATAAATCAAGAGTAAGTGAAATCAAGAGTAAGTGCCAGACAGCTATTAGGAAATAATGTATAGAGTTACCTCCATTATTATATATAATGTCCAGACTTTTAATAAACAATGATCAAAATTAGCTTCAAGCAGGGAACGCTTCTTATAGAAGGTAATGTGAGAGTTCCCAATGCAGTCTGGGATGAAAGAAGCGGAAATTTCAGAGCTCTTGCCCTTTATTACAGAGATATAATAGATTATCTGAAAAATTCTAAGATCCCGTTTAAAGATGAGGTGCTTGACCTCCTCCCCTGTCCTGATCTGGCAGCAGCTTATGAAGCGTCTGGAAAGAAACTTAAGTTAAGAGACTACCAGGCCGAAGCTCTTGTGACCTGGGGAGAAAATAATAGATGGGGAGCGCTTGTCCTGCCAACAGGAAGCGGAAAAACCCTTGTTGGAATCAGGGCAATTGCAGGCTGCAATAGCCCTGCCCTTGTGGTTGTCCCGACGCTTGACCTGCTTGAACAATGGAAAAAACAGCTTGAAGAAGCTTTTACGATGGAAATCGGAAAGCTTGGGGGTGGGGAGAAGAAAATTCTTCCAATAACCGTTTCCACGTATGACTCTGCTTATATTCACGCCGAAACCCTTGGGAACAGGTTTGGTCTCCTTGTTTTTGATGAAGTCCATCACCTGCCTGCAGCCGGATACAGGAGCATTGCCGAGTTTTCCGCAGCGCCTTACAGACTTGGGTTGACAGCCACTTACGAGCGGGAAGATGAGTTACACTTGGAGCTTAACAGGCTTGTCGGGGGAAAAGTATATGAAAAGCACGTCTCGGAACTTGCAGGCAGCCACCTTGCCCCTTACAGGATAAAACGGATAGCTGCTGCGCTTACGGATGAGGAAAGGAAAGAATACAACAAATGTTATTCGGTTTATACAGATTATCTCCGGAAAACCGGAATTGTTCTTCGGGGGCCAAGGGATTTTCAGAAACTGGTTATGAGAAGCGGGAGAGACCCGGAAGCCAGAAAAGCACTTCTTGCAAGAAACGCAGCAAGAGAACTTGCTTTCAACACGGAGTCTAAAATTGAAAAGTTAAAAGAGATCCTGAATACACACCGGGAAGACAGGATCTTCATTTTTACGGAACATAACCGGCTTGTCCACCGGATTTCCAGGGAATTTCTTATCCCTGCGATCACATACAGAACGCCTGCAAAAGAAAGGAATTCCATCCTCGAGAAGTTCAAAGAAGGAAAATACAGGGCTGTAGTTACTTCAAAGGTGCTTGACGAGGGCATAGACGTTCCTGAGGCAAACATAGGAATTATAGCAAGCGGTACAGGGAGCAAATTAGCATATATCCAGCGCCTGGGAAGGATCCTCAGGAAGAAAGAAGGAAAAGAAGCCATACTCTATGAGATTATAACCGAAGAAACAACCGAAGCCGGAACTGCCAGGAGAAGAAAAAAAGCTGTTTCAACTCGAAAAGACTTTGGAAAATCAGCGCAAAAAAATCAGATGAAGAGGATATCAGGAAAGGAAAGTCAGATGAAGAAAGAAAAAAGCTCTGGGGGCGGCTCTTCTGCTCACGTCTGATCTTCTTGTAACCCGCATCTCCGGAGGGAAAATAAAGCCTGTATACGCAGCTTCTGATCCCGAAAACCTGGAACTTGCAAGGCTTCTGATCGAGACTTTTGATCAGCATATTGGAAAAACCTATGGGGATCTTCTGGCCGAACTTGATGGTTACGAGGAAATGAATTACCGCTTTATTAGGGGGCTTTCCCAGCTACTTGGAAGGCGCACCGTTATAGAAACGGATGCCGCTGTTGACCCTTCTCTGGCTAGGGAAACGGTTTTTGAAGCCTGCAGAGGCATGGCACTTTCTCCTGCCGAGAGAAAAGAGACTCTGCAAAAAGTTGCAAAAGAGCTTTCAATTTCGGTAAAGGAACTTGAAAAGGCACTCTGGGCGGACCTTGAGGAAAACCAGATAGTTAAAAGTTTCGTATCCCTTTCTCCTGCAGAGCTCCTAAAACAGTATAACATTTCTCTTACCCAGACCCTGCTTTTCCGAGCTGTTGACCTTGACATCTGGATAAAAGGTGATTTTCAGAAAATCCTCTGGAAAATCCTTCGTTCGGGACTTATGTATTCCCTTGAAGATACTGATGAGGAAAGAGGCAAAATCGAGAGAGAAATCAATAGAGAAAAAGAAGAAAAGAAAGGAGATGTCAAAGAAAACTTCGAAGAATTAAAAGCTGTCCACCTGCATCTTGACGGGCCTGCCTCTCTTTTTCGGATATCTGAACGCTATGGGAATTCCTTTGCAAAAATTTTTCCTGCGCTGCTGAAGTCAAAAGGCTGGAGGCTCAAGGCAGGCATTCTTCACAAAGGCTACCAGGGAAAGCGCATCCTGAATTTTACCCTTGATGACTCGGAAAAGTTTTTCAAAATTACTTCTGAAGCAGCCGTGTACCCTGAGACCCTTTCACCAGAGCTTCAAATTAAAGAAGAAAAGGAAAAATATGAAGCTAGGGTAGAAATCGGGAAAGAAGCCGGAAAAGAGGCAAGGATTGAGGAAATCGATGCCGAAGAAGCAACCTATGACAGTACTCTTGAGCAGATGTTTGGCAGCCTTAGTTTGGGAAGCTGGAAAATAAAAAGAGAGCCAACGATTCTTAAAGCTGGAAAATACGCTTTTGTCCCGGATTTCTCTCTCCAGAGGGACGGGATGAGGGTATATCTGGAAATAGTGGGCTTTTGGACTCCCGAATACATTGAAAATAAGATTAAGAAGCTTAAGCAGGTAAAGGAACCTGTTATTCTCCTGATTGACAGAAAACTCAAGTGTTCTGAGAAGGATTTTCCTTCGCAGGAAGTTATCTTCTTTGACAAAAAGATCCCGGCAAATGAAGTCATGCAGATATTGAGAAAGTACGAGGAAAAAAAGCTTTCAGAAGACCGGTCAAGACTGGAGAAATTGGAATTTCCAATTTCAGGAGAACTGGTAAATCTTGAGAAAATGGCAGCCGACAAAGGAGTTCTGCCAGACGCTTTAAAGGAAGTGGTTGCAGACAGGCTTGCAAAAGCCGGAGAACTGGAAGAAATCGAGGAGCTAGGAAAACTCGGAGAATCAGAAAGAACTGGAGAGTTCGAAAAAGCAAGAGAGTTAGAAGAACTCAGAGAATCCGGAAAGGCTGAAGAATTCGGAAAAGTCGAAGATCTGGAGAAATATCAAAATTACGTACTTCTTGAAAACTATTTAATTCACAGGCAACTGCTTGAGAGAATCGATCAGGATCTTGAAAGACCGGGAGCAGGAGAGACTTATGCCGATGCGGTAAAGGTTTTTGAAGGTTTCGGGCTTGACCGTAGTCTCTATTATCCAGTGCTTGAACAGCTAGGGTATAAGGTAATATGGGCAGGGCTGAGTGAAGAGAATGCAAAGGTAAAAAAGGCGAAAAAAGTTTGAAATTTTTGATTGTTTCAATCAAGCTTTTGGTATCATCTTCAAATGCTTTTCGTCTTTTGTTTTCTATCATTGAAATGCTGCTTATTTTACAGTTCCCAAAAGGAATAGAGAAAATATTTTAGATGTGCTTTTATGTGGAAAAAAAACGTACTGCTTTAATGCTAAAACATTTGATCTGATGAAAACGTTTAATGTTTCCCAAATCTGGATGGAAAAGCTCTCTTCTTTGAAAAACAAAATATTCAACGACAAAGAAATGCATCGTAAGCTTGATTGTGTTTTCTCACTTAATGAATATATAACTACTAGGAAGAAGGTTTTTGAAACCTGTACAACTTTTGCCAGAGGTTCCGCTGCATTGTTATGCGGCGGAACTGGCGGCGAGAGCAAAGGTCAGAAAAAGAGATGTGAGTCTTCAAACCATAACAGAGGAAGGAACAAAGGCAAATAACACATTTATGACGATTATTCAGACGGCAAAGAAACTGGGGGTAATTGCATATCAGTACATGTGTGATAGAGTCAGCAGTACATTTTAGATGCCATCTCTAGCTCAACTAATCAGAGAAAAAAGTTCATTGAGTAAAATCGAAAGTGAAAGATTTCCACTCAATTTGAAGAGGATATAGAGTATCTGTTTATCCTTCAGCACACAAAAAGTTGACTTTTATTATATATCAAATTTAAAACAATACTATAAAGTCTCGCAAATTATATTAATTTTAAAATACTACACTTTAATGGAAAAGTTTAACTATAAAATTTCCCAACATATTATTAACATTATTTATTAAAGAATAAAAGACAAGAGCATATAATAATGAAACCGGCGGATAAATATCTCTCAGTAAACCTAGTGTTATCAACTCTGATTTTATTCTTAATTTTCTTTCCATTTACGGCATCTGCAGTTACTGAACAAAATAGTACGGCTATAATGAAGGAAAATAAGACCATATGCAATTCATTAGATTTAGATAATCTATGCTATAGTAACATCCTAAAGAATAAGACGGTGTATGTAGCTGGAGATGGTAGTGGAGACTTCAATTGTGATGGAAGTGACGATCAGATAGAGATAAATCAAGCTCTTAAATGTGTTTCAGAAAATCCACAGTTTACAACTGTTCATTTTAAAGGCCCATATACATATGTTATCTCAGATAGTATTTTTATTGGAAATAACACGACCCTGGAAGGCGATCCTACAGCCGTAATTAAACTTATAGACAATGCGAGCTGGCCAGTTGATAAGCCATTGATAACGCAGATGGACAGTAACGAAATACATGGAGTAACTATAAAAGGATTTGAAATTGACGGAAACCATGACAATAATTTAGATAAAACGGATGGATATGGATTTTACAATATGATCCACTTCTGTAATTCCACGGACATTCAAGTTCATAATATGTACATGCATGACGGACATGGAGAAGGATTGAAAGTAGATCGCAGTTATGATGTTCAATTTTACGATAACACTATATATAGAACGGGTCATAATGCTCTTTTTGCAGAAGATTGTCAAAATTTAGAGGCCTGGAACAATAACATACTCATCAGAACTGATTGTGGTCTTAGAGTTTTAAATTCAAATCATGTAAAATTTCATGATAATGTTATCGACTCCTATTATCACTGGAGTGCAGGTGGTTCTGGAATTCTGGTTGAGAAAACAACAGAGGTCGTTAACGATGTAGAAATATATAACAATACTATCCATGATACTTATGGGCCTGGAATCTGGTTGATAGGTTGGTTAGATTCTTATCCCAAGGAAGAAGCTCAGAATGTCCACATTTTTCATAATATCTTTTATAATACTGGCATGAACCCAAATATCGACCTGGTAGGAGGTATAATAACAAGTGGGTTTTACGATACTCTCATCGAAAACAATATCTTTGACGGGGTATACCATGCGGCAATTATTCATATGCTTCCTATAGGGACCGACATCTCTCCGACCTATGAAGCTCGTCTCAGTCTTTCATACACAGGCACAAAATACACAACAATTGTTCGTAACAACATAATCGTAAATACCCGTAAGTGCAAAAAAGACCCTGAGGGAATGGGATATGCAGTAATCAATTATCTCCCTGAAACTCACACTTTTGTACTGGAAAATAACTGTTTGTACAATAACTCTGCAGGCAACTACCGAAACTGCACATCAAGTACAGATATCTATGCAGATCCTCTCTTTGTAAACCAGAGTATACACGATTATCATTTGGAACCAAACTCTCCTTGCATTGGTACCGGTATACTTAACTACTGTATCGATTCTCAAATGAATACATAATAAGAAAATAATTACAGATTATGGCACAAATATTATTTTAAAGTCACATGGAATTCTGTAATACGGAAAATGAAACCGGTCTCAGAGTGATTCGGTCTGGATATTACAACCACAGAAAGCATGGAACACGGAAAGCACGGAAGAACCACGCCCTTACTACTTATTCCCGTGTCTTCCGTGCCTCTGGAACTCTTCTGTAAAATATCCGCTTTCCCCTTTACTCCCTCTTTCCATTTTTCTCTCTGACCTTTAATCGAACCTTATTGATCGGGTTAATGGTGTATTAACTAGCTTGTGGATTTATTTTTTTAATTACCCTTTCTTAAAGAGTTTTTTAGCCATGGCCACCCTTTGCTCCAGGTCAGGCCCTTCCAGATCTTCTTCTACGGCTTTGAGCAGATCAGGTATTTTTAGATTTTGGGGACATTTTTCCATACATTGACCACACTCAGTGCACTGGGAAGCAAATCCTCCAGGTTCAGTGTTTGTAAATACGCCACTCATCCTGACTGCATATTTAAACCGGGCACCCTCTACATTACCAAACATATGGAGGTTATTGTAAATTTCAAAACATTCAGGGATATTTACTCCTGAAGGGCAAGGCATGCAGTATCGACAGCCAGTACAGCCAATTTTCACAAGCTGACGGTACTTTTGCTCAACTCTGTTAACAAGCTGCATTTCAGTGTCAGTCAGGGAGTTTGGATAGGCCTCAGATGCGATTTTCAGGTTTTCTTCTATATGAGATTCCTCGTTCATGCCTGAGAGTACAACCGTAACTTCTGGATGGTTCCACACCCAGCGAAGAGCCCACTCTGCAGGTGTACGTTTCGTTTCAGCCTCATCCCAGATATCTTTCACTTCAGCAGGTACCGGGCTAGCCAGATTGCCTCCGAGAAGAGGTTCCATAACAATTACACCCAGTCCTTTAGAGGCTGCATATTTAAGTCCTTCAGTTCCTGCCTGATTTCTTTCGTCCATAAAGTTGTACTGGATCTGGCAGAAAGTCCAGGGATAAGCGTCAACAATCCGCTTAAAATCTTCAATTGGCCCATGAAAAGAAAAACCTGCGTTGGTAATTCGTCCGTCGTCCTTTGCTTTATTAAGAAAATCAATCACACCAAGAGGCTCAAGTTTATCCCATACTTCTCCTGCCAGACTATGAAGTAGATAATAATCTATATGGTCCGTATTAAGTCTCTCTAACTGGGTATTCAGGAATCTATCCATATCTTCTCGATTTTCCACAAGCCAGGAGGGAAGTTTTGTAGCAAGTTTAATTTTTTCTCGATATCCATCTGTAAGGGCTCGTCCAAGGAAAGGTTCGCTTTCTCCCATGTGATACGGCCAGGCCGTATCGATGTAATTCACTCCGTGATCGATTGCGTATCTAACTTGCCGGGTAGCCCTTTCTTCGTCTATTGTTCCATCCTCTATCACAGGGAGGCGCATGCATCCGAATCCCAGTATTGAAAGTTTATCTCCGTTCTTTGGAATTTTTCTGTAAAGCATCTGTCTTTCTCCTGAAATTCTTTTTCTATTATAGTAAACTCACAAATTAATTGCACTATAAAAACCAATTATATTTTCGAAAATGAATATTTACACATAATCACTTGGAGTTTTATACTACGAAATACGCAGAAAGGTGGGGAAAACTCAACCAAGAAATCGGGACCACGGAAAACACGGAAAGCACGGAAGAACCGTGCCCTTACTACTTATTTCCGTGTCTCCGTGCTTTCCGTGGTTTATATTCTCGTTTGGAATATAAGCAGCTCAACAATTAACATCACTTTCAAGAATTATTTACAATTATTGTTCGTATTTATATGTGTAAATATTTCCTGAGTTGACTATATTTTCATCTTGATATTTTATTACTATGGGAGCGCAGAGGGTCACGAATACCCTGACCTTTAGGTCGGGGATGAAGTGAACCCTCGCTGGCTGTTTTATATTCGCATAACTGTTTCAATCATCAGTTCTTTGTAAAATAAAGTTTTTTTTGGCACCATAACCACAGGTGGTGCCAGCCACCTATGGCTAGGATGTGATATAATGTTGGAACTACGTAGTTTTAGCCATGGCTATGGTCAGATTACCTACCACATCGTGTTGGTACCTAAATATCGATACAGTATATTCTACAACAAGCGGATTAAAAAGGATTGCGAGTTGATTCTCAGCAGTATTTGCATGGAAAAAGGCTACAAAATTCATGCAATGGAAGTTGTAGATGATCATGTTCACTTGTTTCTAGAGTTTCATCCAAGTACTTCTCTATCAGAGGTAATTCAATACTTGAAAGGAGGAAGTTCTTACAGACTTTTCAAGCTTCATCCTGAAATGAGAAAACAGTATTGGAGTGGAAGTCTATGGTCAAGTGGAAAGTTCTATCGATCTGTTGGGAATGTAACTGCTGACACAATCAAGCATTATATTAAGGAATCGCAGGGAAAAACGAAAACAGAAGCTCAATCACAGAGGTTAAAAAAATCCGGGCAACGTAGAATTAATGAGTTCTAAGTACCAAAATAACCGGGCGGGCGGCCCGAAGCATACCCCATCCTTTAGGGTGGGGTGGCCGCACGCAATTTGATTTTTGGTTAATTGGCAGATCACTTCTCTTTTTAAAATATTTTATTATTATATGATCTATTCTTTGGATAAAAGGCAGTGTGCTAATTTTTATGTAAAATCAAAAATTAAGAAATTCTGGGGTAGAAAATTCCACATCGAAAGATTAACTTTCTATCATACACAAAAATTTGATTTCAAATTTACAGCAAATTCCGACAATGCCACGCCATATCCTCTGGAGAGATGTTGACGGCACCGGCAGACAGAGGGACTTTTTCATCAGGACAGAGGTTAATAACGAGAGTCTCATATGGCAGAAGTTTCTCAGATCAGCAATAGAGAGCGTAAAATATTTTTATCCTGCACCTAGAGAAGGTAAGCCTCATCAGCCGGCTCGATGAAATATGAAGGGCATATTTTTACGCAAATATTGCATCCTGTGCAGCGATCTTGAACAACAATAATTTTGCCTCTCCTGTATCTGATGATAAAATTAAGGAGTTTTCTGCTGTTTTATATTATTCAGAAGTTCACCACATGCCAGAATTTATGTAAAGTTGATTCACGTCAACTTCTATCACGATAATAGCAAGTCTCAAATGCTTCAACTTCAACTTTCCAATGATTATTTTC
Organism: Methanosarcina barkeri str. Wiesmoor; assembly: GCF_000969985.1. Classification (GTDB taxonomy): domain Archaea; phylum Halobacteriota; class Methanosarcinia; order Methanosarcinales; family Methanosarcinaceae; genus Methanosarcina; species Methanosarcina barkeri_B. The sequence continues at coordinate 2,690,898 of NZ_CP009526.1, forward strand.
TCACAACAGTCCAATTAATGGACCGGATTCTCATGCCCTCTCATCCAGTTTTTTAAAAAAGTATATCAAAGTTTCCATGCTTTCCTGATAATTAACTATTTCTTCTTCATCCAATCTATCAAGGATCTCCGACACTTTAGCCTGAATTGCCGCATTAAGCCAACTTCTGTACTCTTTGCCTGCTTCGGTAAGGGATAAGATGGTTTTCCTGCGGTCTTCTGGATCTCCTTTCCTGTAGATAAGTCCCTCTTTTTCCAAAGAATCGATTATCGATGTCAAACTCCCTTTATGGAGATCCAGGTATTCTCCCAGGACAGAAGGAATGATTTCACCTTTCTTTCCGATGAGCATAATAGCTCTTTTCTGATTTTTGTTCAGGTTATAAGGACCGTATGTGATCTCATGAAAAGCTTTAGCAAAGTTTTTGTGGAAGAGATTTAGGAGGTCAAACTGGAGCTCAGCTACTTCGTTTAATTTTCTCGATTTCATATGATTTCACACCATTAATTTGTTATTGTAAGGGTCCGGAAAGTAGATGGACTATTTTATAGTCTGTCCTCTAGGAGTTTCTCGAATGTACTTTTTGGGATATGCCTATTTTCCGTAAAATTTATTGTAAAATTTATTGTAAAATTTACTATATCTTGTCGAGTAAGTCAGGTGGATTGCTCCTTCTTTTTCCCCAGGAACCGTAGTTGAAAGTTTCCATTCATACGGCTCGAGTGTTTTCAAACCCTTTCTGTATCAGGCATCAGTTATTTCATAACTGGTTTTGTGGTTCTAGGTAACAGCTCACTAATATTGCTGTCTGTAAATAACAACCTACTAATATTGCTGTCCGTAAATAACAATCTACTAATATTGCTGTCTGTAAATAACAGCTCACTAATATTGCTGTCTGTAAATAACAGCTCACTAATATTGCTGTCTGTAAATAACAACCTACTAATATTGCTGTCTGTAAATAACAACCTACTAATATTGCTGTCCGTAAATAACAACCTACTGGCGTCTTTGAGTATTTTACATTCGTGAGTTTTTTCCGTCCACGCAAGAAAACACTATCAGTAAGTCAGCATCCTTTCGGATTAAGGCAAAGTTTGAACCCCTATTCAATACATTACAAATTGACATTTGCTTTTACTGAATCCGTTACAAATTGACATTTGCTTTTACTGAATCCGTTACATTGATTTTTCGCAAGTTGAATTGCTTTTGAATCTGATTACAAATTGACATTTGCTTTTACTGAATCCGTTACCATCTTTGCTATTGTTTCTCTTTACGAAGTTCCTAATCTCTTAAGGAAACAAATAGGGCTTACCAGGTATTATGTTATGAATAACTATGGGTTCTTTAGGAGCCATCTATAAGCCGGAAACTGTTTGTCCATTTGCTTTAACGTCATGTAAGCCGTTGAAGCCTGATTTCATAATATTTTGTTCAAGTGTATCAATTCACTTTCGCTTGGTACACTTAACGACTCTTATAATGGTTAACTTTACGTTCCTCGTGTAACCCTTACCCTAGCAAGTTATCTGAAATGGATTTTCAGAGGTTCTCATATTGTCTCAGAAGCTTTGAACCCTCATTATTACTGATGACGCACATTATGGTAGTGTTACCCCCAAATGGAAAGGGTAGCAAAAGCAATTCATGGCATAACTTCTTGTCGCACAGCATTAAAGTGCTTTAAAGCATTTTCATATTTTGGTTCGCTTTTGATTACTATTCCATTTTATATACCTATTTACTGTAGTCTATTCTTCATTAATCAATTTAATAATTCGAGTTATCCATTAATGTTTCCGGCAAAAATAACTGATAAAAAAGCTGACAAAATAATGATAACGTGGAGTCTTTTCAAGCTACGTTTTCCATCGCCCCCTTTATCGAGTGTTCTGTTCTTATAAGCTCGCTAAGGAACATTCTCGCCCACACAAAGATGATCATACACGATATGCCGTTGCCAGTAATGAGCCCCCACCAGATTCCTTTTTCTCCCAAATCGAGGGTAAGGGCAAAAATATATGCAAAAAGGGGAGTCATAAAGGTCCTCAGGATCGTTGCAGCAAGGGCGTTCATCCCTTTTCCGGCTCCCTGGAAAATGCATGAGGACAGCATTCCGAAACCGACCGTTGGCAAGTAAATGGAGACAATTCTCAAAAATACTTCAATGTCTCCTGCAATGTGAGTTGCGGTTTCTGCCCTGGTAAAGACGGCTGCTATTTGCGGAGCCAATGCAAAGATTAGGAGGGCAATTCCTGTTTCTATAAGGAGTCCCAGCTTTATCGAGTATTTAAGGGCAATTTCCGCTTTTTCAAAAGCTCGGGCCCCAAAGGAAGCTCCACCTACGGAAACAACGGCTGTTGCAACCCCCATAAGGGGAGCAACGGAGACGGTTATTACCTTCCAGCCCGTGGAAAATACCGCAACGCCGTCGGTATCGCTAGCCGCAATGATAATGAGGTTCATTGCAAGCAGGATAATGGATAGTGTAATGTGCTGGATCGAAGACGGAATTCCTACCCTGAGAATGTCTTCTACGATGTCTCTTTTGAAGCCAAATCTCCGAAAGTTGAAGGATATGTAGGTGTTTTTCTTGATAAAGAACCAGTTAAACATCATGAGTGAAGAAATCGCCAGTGAAAACAATGTGGCCCAGGCTGCACCGGCAATCCCTAAATCCAGGGTATAGATAAAAATCGGGTCCAGTATGATGTTCAGGCCCGCTCCGAGTACCATGGCCTGCATTGCCCGCTTCGAATCTCCCTCGCTTCGGATTATGGAGTTGGCCACATTGGTGAAAAAGACCACGATGCTCCCCAGGAAGATAACTCTTGCGTAGTCCACGGCAAGTCCCGTAGTTTTTCCCGCCCCAACCAGAGTAAAGAGTTGCGGGGCAAAAATGTAGAACGGTATAGAATATATGAGCACGAGGATAAGCATCAATATTAGCGTGTGCACCGCGACGTTGTCCGCTCCTTCTTTATCCTTTGCTCCGATCCTCCGGGAAATTGCGGTTCCTCCTCCGATCCCGAGTCCGTTCGAAAGGGCCATGCTGACGAAGAAGAAAGGAAAAACAAAGCCCATCGCAGCCATGGCGTCGGCTCCGAGTCCCGAGACCCAGTAGGTATCGATCAACTGGTAAATGTTCTGCACGGACATGGCAACAATCATGGGAATTGCCAGTTTTATAATAGCTTTTTTGGGGTCGCCGAGAAGTATATCAACACCTTTTGTTTTTAATTCTGTCACGGAGCATAATGAATTTGCTTTTTTGGCTGGTTTATTGTACATTCTCAAATCTTCCTGTGATTCAAAATTTTTTTCTGTTTATCAATGTTTTTCTGTTTTGCTTCCTTTTTTCCTGGATATTTTTTATCAATGGTCTCGCAAAATGGAAGAGGTTCGGGAATTTGAACTAGAGTTCAGTGACTTCGTTTCTTTTTATTCGTTTCATGAGGTCGTATACAGGTGCTTTGTTGTTGTATTGATTCAGAAGATCGAATCAATGATCCGTTTCATAGACCACTGATCAGGAGCATTTGATTCATTTTTTGAAAGTTTTATATATAATAGTCATAATTATCATTGTCTTAAATTGTATTGTTTATTTTCCAACTGTCTGTTTTCAGACTAAATGATTGAATTCTATTTATATCTTATGATTTGAAAAGGATGTGGATTATATGTTTGTCCAAAAAATTAATCTGTATAATCTGGATTTAAAACTCAGAGAAAAAGTAGATGGTCAATTTGTATTTGATTGGTATTATATATTTTAACATCATATTTTTATATTATGGGAAAATGAGGTCCAAAACCACAATTTTTTGATGTTGCTTATCCTACAAAAACTGCAAGTTCTATGGTCCTACTAACCAAAGCAATATTACTGAACATGGAAATTACATAAGTCGTGGAAAGAAAACGAGAAGATATGTTTGCCACCAGTGTGGCAAAGTATTCTGACCATACAGACACTTTTTATCATGATCTTCGTAAAGATGAGAAAACTATTGATTTAGCTCTGAAAATGTCTATGAAAGGAATGAGCATTGAAGCCATTGCCGATGTTTTAGAGGTACAATCTGCCAGTGTAAAGCGATGGTTAACTCGTGCAGCTGAACAATACGATAAAGTAAATGACAATATGATGAAAGACCTGAATACCCCCAAGATAGAAATGGATGAACTATGGATAATAATTAAAAAAATAGTTTCTAGAATGAAAGATTATGAAGATGATGGACCATGGATGTGGGTAGCTTTTGTGCCAGGTTGTCAGCTAATACTTGGCTTTGTAATAGGGCCAAGAAAACAGTATGTTACGGATAAGTTAGTAGAGTCAGTTAAAAAACATCTTTCTGATAAAATCCCTCTTTTTGTCACAGATGGGTTGAACTTTTATAGAGAAGCTCTTTTGAAACATTTTGGAGTTTTGATTGAGTTCCCAAAAACTGGGAAAAGATGGAACATATAACTTCTGTTTAAGGAGTTGAAAAGCAAGTATGCACTGGACGTTCTTGAGATAAAGAATGTACAGGTAATTGAAGCTCTAATCTGGACGGCAATATTGACACTGATCATTAGCAGAAGAATTTATTCCCTTGTAAGAAACTCAACAACTCATCCTGAAAAAATGGCTGGATATACGAAGTTATGTTGGAGTACAATATTTGCAGAGAATGCATCGGATTTGTTGACAGTAATTTTGTATAGATGTGGGATTCAGAGGACTTTTGAAACTATAATGAGGGTGTATGAAAGTCAAGCATTAGATCCGCATGTAAACAGAGAAAGATTTAGAGATGAATGGTTTGAGTAAAAAATGAAAGAACTGGGTTCAAAAAGAGTAACATGAGAAGGAAATGAATCCTTAACCGATGACGAATGAATTGATATTAATTTTGATTTCATAAAGGCAGTTGTTCTATAAAATAATTGCAGCGACAATAACCTGACCGGTAATACGGCAGGCTCGAATGCAGGTTACGGTTTTTACCTCATAAATTCAAGCAGCAATAATCTCAATAACAATTCGATAAGCAAAAACGATATGGGAATTTACCTGACAAATTCAAACCTGAATATATCTGCAGGGAATATTATATCGGAGAATATACGATATGGAATGTGGATCTCACATTCAAACTACAGCACAATTTCCAGAAATACGATTAATGAAAGCAACTGGGGAATTCATCTAAACTCTTCGGACAATAGCACGCTTTCTGGAAATATTCTTGCTTTCAATTATGTTTCAGGCCTTTCTATGTGCCCAGCCTGTGATAACAACACTATATTCAACAACTATCTTAATAATATCTTTAACGTAGAAGTCGGAAACCGGAGAAATACCTGGAATTCGGAAAAGAAAGCAGGCATAAATAGTACCGGTGGCCCATATCTTGGAGACAACTTCTGGGCAAGCCCGGGAGAAAAAGGTTTCTCTCAAACCGCACAAGATAAAGATAAAAACGGCGTTGCAGATATAAAATATAACGGAAAATATAACGAAACCAACTTTACGGATTATCTGCCACTTGTACCTGTATCCAATCCACAGCAGCAGGCCCCCTATGTTGAAAATTCCAGTATAGATTTTACAAATTCCAGTCCAGATTTTATGAACTCGAGCACAAATTTTACGAATTCCAGTACAGGTCTTACGAACTCTAGTACTAATAGTAAAAATCTCAGTAACGGCCTTACCGATGTTGCTGTTCCAGAAGTGGCTATAACTCCTGTACCTGTAAAAAGCAGCTCAAAAGATGGCAATACCACAACAAGCTGATAACCAGGGGTGAACTTTGATAAGAAGCGAAGTTAAGGGCCAGAAGTACTGGAGGGAAATAAAAAGAAAGAAAGGAAGGTCAACCGCTTAGAGACTAAATAACTTAAGAGATTAAATAACTTAACCGAGGGCCTTTCTTATTTTTCCCATTTTGGTGAGGGTCGAGCATACAAGCTGGGAAACTTCCTCATCCATGCAGTTTCCTCTACTTCCTGCCTGCAGGAGGTCAGGCTGCATCATTTCTACCAGGATGCGGTACGAAGGTTCTGGACTAGTTTCAAGAGCAAAGGCCCCATGCAGGATGTCTAAATCTTTGCTGACTTCCTTCAGGCATTCACTTGATAGGAAGCGGGAAGCTACATTGAGGTCCAGATATTCTGATGCAAAATTCAGGTCACCTGCAAGGGAGGGGAAATATTTTGTAAGCAAGTTTTCACAGGCAGCTTCTCCGAGTTTTTCCCGGGCTTCTTCAAGAGCACGGCCTGTCCCTATGAATTCCGGAGGCAGGCCTATGGAATAAAGAGCGCCTGTAAACTTTATTGCTCTTGGAAGCTGAAGGTCTTCAGCAGGCATACTGGCTTCAAGCTCTTTTCCTATATCGGTACGGCAGAGGTTAACTAAGCCTGAGATATCAGGAGCGCTTCTTGAATAGCCACCTGTACCTTTGTGCATAAGACGATCACGTTGCTGTGGGAGAAGGTCAGCTATCCGGTTTATCGTAGGAGCTAATTGCCTGATAATCCTGCTGTAGCTTGCCCCAAATATCCCAATGAGGTTTATTATTTCTTCTTTTTCCTCGGCCGAAAATAGTTCAGGCGTTTCAGGTAGCCTGGCCTTTGCAAGTTTTACCAGGGATTCAGCGTCCCCTTTTTTGTGGCTGTACCTGAGCGCGGACTGCAGAGTAATGGTCCCGACTCCCCGGTATTCCTTGAAAAAGTTCTCTGCATTCATTAGGTCAAGGTGCCCTCTGAAAGGCAGCGTTCCTGCTCCGAATATAATACCAGTTTGGGTGTCGAGTTCGGAATTTAGTTCACAGATTCCGTTTATTGCGTATTTGCATGAAAGCGTGCTTGCAACATGCCCAAAGGAAAGGGCAGAGTCGGATTTACCCAGAAACACCCTGAATTTATCAGGAACTGTCCCGAAATGTCCTTTCCAGGCAAAAAGCGTATTTTCTGCAAGTTCTTTTGCATGCAGCAGCGCAGGAGCATCCTCTATAAGAGGAATTATGCAAGGGACTTCCATTGAAAAACCAAATTCTTTTTTTGCAAGCTCACTTACGTCTACCATATGCTGTTGAGCTCCAATAATTTCCCTGACGCTGTCTGTCATGGGATGCACAAACTCATTGATTGCCTGGACATCCGAGTATTCAAGGGCATTGTAATTAGCCTCAGCAATTGACATCATAACCATGAGTTGCCTGAACTGGTTTTCCTGAACCGCACTCGGAGCTCGAGGAGTGATAATAATATCTTTTCCTGGGATCAGGTCTGTTTCTTCTATGAATTTTGATACAACCTGAACATTCTGATGATACGGGGTTGCCTTCCCTTCATAATCCGGCATATACTCATCACAGCCGAATATCTGTGCAGCCTCTATAGCTTCTCCGGGCTCTTCCTGTGTTGCGATATATTTCGACGCTGAGTCCGGATGCTGAGTACACATTACTTTTGGAAAAACGGTTTTTCTACTCATGAAATGAATCCTCACTACGTACAGCTCAGGCCTTAGTTTACTGCTGAACTGATCCATGAACTTACTGTGGAATCCGCTACTGAGTTTCTTACTGAATCAGTTAGCGGATTTATTACTAAACTTGCAATTCTTTTAGTAAATAGCAGGTAAATTTCGTTATTGTTAACCATTGATTTGGCGTAAATCAGCATCGAATCATATTGTTTACTCCAAGATAAATGTTTCCGTTTACAATAAGTTGACATATAGAATCTGAGACAACAAAACTGCTGCGACTATGACAAAAATACTGAGAATCGTACCCTGAAATCTCAAGTAGAAAAGATTATTCTGCAAACAAATATGCAAAGTTATCAAAATAGTTATAACTAAAAACTTTTAAGGAGAGTTTGATCCAAAATGGAAAACTGCTTGCCTACAAGCCTTTTCCAAAAAGGCTTGAGCGAAAAAATGCTAAATCTAAAACGTCTTAGTCGGCGTGATCAACCGGCGCAACGGTTGTGACACAACCCTTTTGAAAAAAGGCTTGACCGAAAACAACAGCAACGACGTAATCAGCGTGATCAAACGGAGCAACGGTTGCGATCAAACAGAATAACTTGTAGACTGACTTATTAGCACTTAGATTTACTCATTGTGATATTTCAGGCGGCAACCCTTTCTAATAAAAGCTTTTTAGGGCGACTTACTGTTGCTCCATTGCTATACAGACAGACTTTTCAAAAAGCACTTGCTACATTAGATTGTATAGAACTGTAATTGCTGTACAGAACTGTAATTGTTAAACAGTTTAGAACTTTTTACTTAATCTGATTTCATGGTAGCCGCAGTTTCTGCATTTAAAATACCTTATTTTCTTTTGCAAAATATAATTTAATACATCCACGTTTCGATATTCTTCTATTGCATGCTCTTCTCCGCATTCCTCGCACGTGTCTTCTTTTAAATTGTCCTGTCTTTTTTCGTAATGGTGGTCTATGGGTTGAGGTTCGATTTTTATCTCTTCATGCCCGCAATTTATACAGTGCCAGTACTGCGTTATTGTTTTTGTATAGGTATCGATTTTACTTTCTTCTTTTACGAGTGGAACCTGAAATTCCTCAAAAACTAAATGCTTCCCGCATTTTTCGCAGTATGAATCCGTACAATAATTCTTAATAGCCCTGTAATAACCAAACATATAAAGGAAAACAATTTCTGACACAATCGTAAGGAATCTTCCGACTGATAAAAGAAAGCTTTCGGATTTTACAGAGAAATAAGAAGGGAAAAACATCAAAAACAGAAATAAAAGTATTGAAAGAAGAAGGAGTTTTGAGAATAATCTGGCTCTTTTTTGAATTTCTTCTACTCCAAGCTTATTTACCAGATCAAAAGCTTCTTCTTTGCTTTCAGGGCTATATCTTGGATTCAAGTTCTGGGTCATTTCCACGGTGTCATTCTCAGGGTCTATTTTGTAGTGGACACCTTTATAAAAAGCCTGATATGAGCCGGATGGAAACTTTATTCGTTTGTCTTTTGTCAATGGATCAGCGGCCCGTTTCTGGTTAGGTTAGCTGTTATTCGTGAGTAATTTTATATCATAAGGCATAATAAATGTTTTTCCAGCAGAGCTGTGGCTCTGCTGCCCGAGTTCCGTCACCCGAGTCCCGTCTCGGGAGGATGGAGCCCTTTTCGCTACGCTCTGCTTCGCTCAAGAGGGCTGAATTATAGTTAAGATACTGAGCTACTAAGCTACATTCAAGTAGGGCTGACTTATTATGAGTAGTATTACTTTTGCTTAACCGGATCGGTTTTAAGGATATTATAATTCAATTGTTAGTTGTGAATCATTTTTAAAATCAATAGGCTTTTATATATCGAGTTTCTCTCAGGCTCACAGGAAACTGTAGTTCTCTAGGATTTGCTTCGTAATCACAACATCACAAATCATAACATCGCAAACATAACATCACAAATCATGACATCACAAACATAACATCACAAATCATAACATCACAATATCCTTTCCGTTCTCTTATGCTTTGCTAAAAGGATTTAGAAAACTTATTGTAGTTAATTTAGAAATTCTAGCAGCAAATAACTTACAGTTGCCGTAAAGGTACTTCTTGGAAAAACAAATAGACTTAAATTATATATATCATGAGGTTGACTAGAATGCGGGCATCTGGGAAGGTCAGAATAGACCTTTTAACTTTTTTTAATAACCCCCAACACCCCCACTCCCCAATATCCAGATGCCTAATTTCCATATTATCAGTTTGTCTAATTCTGTTTTAGGAGTATAACTCGAGTTCCGTTTTAACAGTACTAAATCTATTTATCTCACTTCATTCACTCATTAAGTCAAATTTTTTCAACACTTGCTGTATATTTTAAGAACACATGAGATGGAATATGGTATCGATTTCATATAAATAGGACAAAATTTTAGGTAGGCTTCTAATGAAAAATCGATAGCTTTCAGGCAAGAAAATTCCCTAATCAATGACTGATGAAAAATTATTTAAAAATAAAAAAAGCCAAGGTCCGGATTTGAACCAGGAGTGAATCGCTCTGCTGGCGATTGCGTAACCGCTCTGCCACCTTGGCAATCTGTTGTAGGCTCTTATACAGCATATAAAATATATAAATCTATAGGTTGCCAGGTATTATCATACATGCTCTTACGTCTTTTCTTTAATATTAAGCTTTCAAGTTTCATAATCAAAGTCGCCAGAATATTGCTTCGGAAATGGGATCCTTCTCAGTTCGATCAAAAGAATTATTTTATTGGTAATTAGGTTCTTTTGTTCGTTCAAGCGAGATAATTTACAAAAAACACTCAGTTGCGCTCAATAGCACTAATCTTTAGCAAATTTTAATATTTTATTATTTTTATGCGACAGCTCCCTCCAGATTCGCGAATTAACTGAGACAAAGCAGCGTCATTAGCCATCTTAAACGGAGCTTGTTACGCACGCAGTGCGGCCTTTCCTGAAACAAGTCCAAAAATATTTTTTAGTGTATTTGTTATTAAGGAATGAAAATTCACTATTGCTATCAATATCTATCAAATTGATTACAATCAAAAATGGAAACGGTGTCATTAATCTGAGCTCATATTTATTCTCAAATAATATTTAAATGTATCAATATCTGCGTACCATTTCCGCCTGCCATTCTGTCTCTGGCCATCCTCTGAAGCCTCTGAGCTTGTTTATATCATCCAGATAATTTATCACCTCATCAGCCTGAAAACCAAGATCTTTGAGCACACAACCAAGAACAGTTCCAGTTCTGCCTATACCTCCTATGCAATGGACAACGATGCCTTTTCCTGCGTCTATTTCTTCTAATATTACATTAGTTGCCTTTCTTACGAGCCATTCCAGCGTGTCAGGATCGTATGGAAAATTACCATGATGCAGGTCTTCTAATTCTGCAGAAAAGAGAACCTTGAGAGGATAGGGGTTATAAGATACCTCAGAATCACAGAGACATACAACACTTGAGAAACCCGCTTTCTCTATTTTCTCCCAAGGCATGTGCATTCTGGGATACGACATGCCAGCCAGAGGTACAGGCTCCTTAAGAACTACATAAAAATTCATTGGGATTCGGATGCCTTCTATTGCAGGCATCGCCAGAGGACTCAATAAAGAAGACACCATACTATAAGAGTATGGGGTTAGAAAATATAAATTTCATTAAAAGAATAGAATATTTGAGTATAAGTATATTTGATAAGTATATTTGATAAGTATATTTGATAAGTATATTTGATAAGTATATTTGAGTACAAGCATAATAGCCAAAGAAATTACTCAACAATAATTTGTGCAGAAAAAGCCTATACAAAAAAATAATTCCTGTAAAATTTGGCATAGAAGCAAGCAGCTTTTTTAGAACCAACTAGTATATAATTCAGGAGAATTTCGGCGCCTGAGTTCTTCAGGGCAGCTACGACTTCATCTTGAGTTGCACTCTTGCTCTCAACCGGCAAAAACCGTAACTCTTCTGGATAATTTGTAATATTTGGTGGGGCAGCCATCCAGTACCCTCCCGACTTTTAAATTCGTCCCTGTCTGCGAAATATTCAGACAGAAAACCGCTGTGCATTTGGGAAGAGAAAATACAGCTTTGAAATATTGTTATGGAGCCTATCCTATACCTCAAAACTGCTTCTTTGAATCTGTAATTCAGAATAATCAATGAGTTTTTGATCATGTTTTGATCACGTTTTGATCACAGGGAATTGTTCTGAAACTTCTATCAATTTTGAGTATAAAGCTGGTTTTGGGATAAACTCATGATATAAAGCTGGTTTTGGGATAAGCTCATGATATACTTATTCAAATGAGGATTTCAAATACAATCTCAGGTGTTGATTTCGACTCTTGGTTTTAAATCTTGACTCCCAACTTTCCACAAATATTTTGCAATTCTCAAATCCAGTTTCCAGAGCGTGATCAGATAAAGGATAAGGAATGAAAACTGTGATGCGTCTTATCTCGTTTAAACCATCCTTGTTACTGGTTGAGCCTAAAACTGAGCTCCTTCAGCTTAGAGATTGATCCAGAGCACTAAAAGGATATGAATTCCTACAAACGTAGGCACCAGGAATCTAAAGATCGGTTTCTGGGTCTTGTGCCTGAATTGCTGCATTCCGAGGAGTGCACCGATTGGTCCGAAGAAAGAAACTAGCAACAGGCTCTGTTCTGAAATTCTCCATTTATTCTTTCTTGCCTTGAATTTATCAATTCCATACAGAGCATATGAAGCTGCATTAATAAGAGCATAAATAATAGGAAAAAGAAGATATACAGTCTCTGTCATGGGAAAGGATTCTCCCTAATAATAATTAAAGGCTGTGAAATTTTACTCGATAATACTTATTTGGGAAAGATAAATATAATTACAGTATTAAATAAATTGTAAATAAATAGCTGCCCAGAAGCATAGCTATATAAAACGTGTCCGATAGTGCTTAGAATAAAATTTTTAAATGTGGATATATGGGATAGAGGATTTTAAATGAGTATAGGCCGGAACGAAGGTAAATCAGGGAAAAAAAGTGAGAACGATGTCCACAGAAGTCTGCTATCTCCCCCACCTATGGTATTAAAAGTAGGCCGCTACGTCCCAACGCTTATCCTTATAGGGCTGGCTGTTAACCTTATTCTTCCACAACTTGCTTCGGTTGAAGCATCTGCGCATGTTATCGAGACAATGATTCCATGGGCTGTGCTACTGGCTGCCCTTGGCCAGGGTGTCAGTTACCTGGGAGCGGGTTACCTTATAAATTCTATCGCAGCAAGAGTAAACCAGACTATCCCGATATTAAAAGGAGCTATAATAACGCTCGCAGCTTCAAGTATAGGCATGCTGGCAGGAGGTCCTTTCGGGAATGCTGCAGCGACATATCGATGGGTACGGAAATATGGCATTAGTGCCGAAGGTGCAGGGCTTGCGGGCACCCTGCCCAATATTTTCAACAATATGATCTTGACAGTGCTGGCTATATCCGGAATTCTTCATCTTCTGTTTACTCACAAACTTTCTTCGGTGCAGTTTTTTGCTTTTATTCTAATCCTCACCTTACTTGGCCTGGGCTTTGCAGCAGTACACTGGGGCTTAAAAAACAGAAAAGCTTTCACACTTATTGTTGTCAGGATAGCGGCTTACTTTGCCCGGCTCTTGCATAAATCCTACAAACCTGCTCCAACCAAAGCTTCAGTAAGCCGGATTTTTACAGCTCTTGATACTTTAAGCAACGGAGGTTGGCAACGCCCGCTTCTTGGGTCTGTGATTTTTACGAGTTTTGATATGCTGACCCTTTATTTCTTCTTCATAGCCGCAGGGTTTCCTGTAGGGTTTGAGGTCCTGGTCGTTGGATATGGGCTCCCTATTCTCTTAGGAAAAATAGCTTTTCTCTTGCCAGGCGGAATAGGCGTTGTGGAGAGTTCGATGGCTGCTCTCTATACAGGCCTGGGAGTGCCTGGCTCAATTGCTGTTGTTGTTGTACTCAGCTACCGGGTATTTTCTTTCTGGATTCCAACAATAATAGGGTTTCCACTAGCGTTTTATCTGCAGAGAACGTGAATACAACAATCAATGGATGACCAAATTATTTGCAGTCAGGAAAATGCAGTAGAGAAAACGAAGGTTAAAAATACCTTAATAATGTTACTTGCTCATAAAAGACAATAGCTGACCTTTAAAAGAATTAGGTTAAATATGTTGCACAGGCATTCTCCGATTACCAGGCTGTGACACTGGTAACCCTGATTTCTGGATCTTTTAGCATGGTTTGGAGAGAAGTTGCGATGTACTGGGCAATGTTTTCCGAAGATGGTGGATTGCTGTCATTAAAGTATTCAAGCTCATTTAAAAAGTTGTGATCCAATCTTGTCACGATTTCGGATACTTTCTGTTTTAATTCTCCAAAGTCCACCAGTACTCCGGCTTCATTGAGTTTTTCTCCAGCTACACAAACTTCAACCTTCCAGTTGTGTCCGTGAAGGTTTTCACACTTTTTGGCCACCATTTTAAGCTGATGGGCTGCTGCAAAATGGGTAACAACTTTTAACTCAAACATGGTTACTAGATCTCCTTGCTGAAATAAAGATACTGTTTCTTGATAAATAGTTTTCCAAATTTGTCAATATGTAAAAAAGTAGAATATTTTTATAGATTTCAATGAACTTTAATGGGATATGTCCGAGGCTCAAAAAATATGATAAAAAGCAACTTTTGAAGCAACTTTTGAAGCTTCAAAAACCCTGAAGTACTTGATGAGCCTATCCCAAAAGCCACTTTACTCTTAATCATTGGGAATTCCCAGAATTATTTTCATGATCATGAGCTTGATTGATTATTCAAAATACAAGGTCCAAGAAGCAAATTTCAAGTTTTGGGATGACCTCGGTAAGAAAGTAAAAAATCAAATTGCAGGTGACCATCTCACCCTAAACAGGCTCTCCGACAATTCAGTTTCAGAGAAAAAGCACGCAAAAATAAGGTATTTAAATTCTCTAAATCAAAAAAGAAGGCGTTTTATTAGCTGATAGTAATAACTTTTTATCACTTACAGGCTTGTGGAGAATCTTCGGAGAATCTTCGAGGAAACCGCGATTCCCATGCAGGTATCCAGGGTTGTCGAGGTCATCATTCCTATTACTTTTCCTCCTTGCAGGACAGGAGTTCCACTATCCTCAGGCTCAGGCATATCGTGGCACTGGAAGCCCAGAAAAAGCAAGGAAGCTCCAGAATTAGCCACCCTACAGTAATTAATAGTGCGAGTATCGTTAACAAGAACAGCCAGCTCCAGTTCGGCCGGGCTTCTAAATTCCGTGATCTCAACCGCAGTGTAAGGAGGAAGCTTTATCAAGGCTATGTCGTATCCTTTTAAAATTCTTGTAACAACGAGTTTCATTCCGTCAACTGTCAGATGGTCTCCTTCACCCCAAAATATATGAGAAACCGTAACCATGTAAGGTAATCCTTTGAGTAAGATAACCGCACCAGTAGTACTGCGCTTTCCATTGTGAAAAAAAGAACTACCTGCTTTTATCATAAGTTCCTTCAACCTGCAGATTTTGCCTGGGAATAGTTTATGTATTTCCGTTTATAGATTAAATAGTGATTTAATTATATTTAGCATTATATATTTGGATGAGAATTTGCTTGTCTCTTGATAGAGGATACTAGAAAACTGAGTTTTGTTAACCCTTAATTTGGGGTTCAGAGGATAGTTTCTCAAGAAAGTACTCAAAAAGTCTTGAATGTTTCATATGCTAATATACTAATATACTAATATGTTAATTGAAGAAATTACAATTGGAATTACAATAAATTGGAAATTACAATAACAAGAGTGCATTTCGACCCTTTGCCTCCGTTGAAATCTTCAATTATCCATTTTTCCCGAAGATTAATTTGAGATAATAGATGCAGATTTTCGATTAGTTCTCCAAAACGACAACAAGAAAAAAGTTATTTTTTGAAGACATCTGAGAAAGTCGGTTTTAATTGAATTTTCAATTTTCTTTTTTTAATTTGATATTTTTATATAATATCATGCCAATCCCTTTTCATTCCGTTACGTAAAAATCAGGCCTGAAGGAATTACTATCTTGCTGAACTGAATTATTTCGCTGAACTGAGTGAGAACTGAGTGAGTTATGCACAGAGGCATGGAGAAAAACCTGCAGGTCTGTAAAAGCAATTTAAAGGATAAAACAGAAATTCCGGAAAATCTTAAGATTTAGTAAAAATTCACGGTATAAGTTCACAGGTATAGAAAGCTGATTGGTATATACCGAATTTAGTTGGGGGGTTAGTATATGATTGCACAGGAATGCAATTTATCGTTAGATGAACTTCTGAAGTTTGATGGGGTAATGGCAGCCGGGATTTTCAGTCCCGAAGGAAAGCTTGTGGAGTATAAGTCCAGGGATGAAATGCCAAAAGAAATGGCTGAGATGACCGCCAAGTTTTGCGGAGCCGTGAACCTGATGTTCGATGCTCTGGCCAGTGCTTACACGCAACTCTACAAGATGAACTGGGTACCTCAGCAAAACTGGATGTACAGCGGCGGCGACTGGACTGTTATGATCTCGGGAACGAGAGGGGTTTTTGTTGAGAAGTCAAAGGCAGATTTAAAGAAGCTCTTTACGGCCCTGGGAATGTGTTAACGCCTGAACAAACTCTGGCTGTCCGGTCCGAGTCAGGTAATTGGGTCAGGTAATTGGGTCAGGTAATTATTTTATTTTTATCCGGTAGGTCTGCCTGCATTATGGGCAGTTTGCCGAATTTATCTGTAACCCTTTTAAATAGCTTGCCTGTATCTTGCCCAAAGCTCTAATTCAAGCCTTTAATTAGGTTACACCTTTCTTGCAATACAGTTAAAAAATTACATTGTCGTTTATTATACCATTACTTATATACCATTACTTACATAGTAATAATTGGTCCATAGGGTCAAGTCCCGATGTATAAAGAAGACGTACAAAGAAAGTATGTAACTTAAATAAGGTAACTTAACTAAGGTGACTTAAATAAGGTAACTTGACTAAGGTGACTTAAATAAGGTAACTTGACTAAGGTGACTTAAATAAGGTAACTTGACTAAGGTGACTTAAATAAGGTAACTTGACTAAGGTGACTTAAATAAGGTAACTTGACTAAGGTAACTTAAATAAGTACTAACTTAACTGAGTACAGAACTAAACTACATTAAAATTGGACCAGGCCTTATGGATCACTTCATAAATCTAAAAGGCTTTTTATTATATGATTTTTGACAATTCTTTTGATAACTCTTCTGATTCTTCTTTTAGTAGCCTTTATTCGTTAAACTTTAATTAGTAATATTTTCATGCTTACATTTCACCTTGTGTTTCATCTACTTTACTTTTGTTTCACCTGATGGTTGCTTTCGACTAAATTAGTTATTAGGACTTACGAAGTTGAGGAACAAAATCAATTATGGCAAAGACTGTGGATTAAAGTCATGGTTTAGACAGTTAACGATCTGATGCTGTTGATTTTTCAGTTCAACTGCGTAAATCCTACAGCTTTATTCTCAGGGCAGGCAAGTTTTTTCTTTGTATCTTAGGTTTCTGTTCCTTTTACAAGCTCAATACCGCCTTCGATCTGGTCCACAAGTATATTTACAAGTTGAAACCCCAGAGAAGAGGTGTGCCTGAAATTAATTTTCTCTGGAATCCCAACTCCGTTATCTGTGACGACCCGCAAAAATTAAGAGGTCTCAATCCTACCAAACTCTATTTTCTCCGCTGATTTTTCCATTTCCTCTCCCTATCTTATAGAGCTTAATCTGGATTTTGAGTACTCAATGGCAGGATATACTCCAGAGAGACGAGTTTTACAGGCAATTAGATAGCTCTTAAAGAACTCCTATCTGGCATTTCATTTTTAATTTACTCGAAATTTATCCTGATTTTTAATACTCTTTGCATATTACCTTAAGATGTCTAAGCTCTGAAATGTCTCATTTCTGAAGCATCCAGGTTCTAAATTTCGGCCTGTCAACTTTAGCTATATAGATACAATGTAGAGTTTAAAGATTCTCAATCTATATAGTATATTAGGATAATCTATATATATCGGATGTGCAAATATAGTGATTGAGGAGAAGAGAAATCGAACCGAAATGAAGAGAAAACTAAAAAATAATAAAAAAGAGGTGATAAAAAATGGAAAGACTAAGGAATTTGATCCTCGAAAACGTAGCAATGTTCAACAATGCGTTTCCGAACAAATTCTGCCATAGTCCGGATGTCATCTCCGCAATCTCACACGACTATAAGTTCACTTACGGACAGATTGAAAACGAGATTGAGAAGATGGTCCATGAAGGAGTTCTTGATGCAGAACTCTCGGACTGGTGCGGAATAAAGCTCGTATAAGGAGCTTGCTGCCTTTCGAGCAGAAATTAAAGAAATCGAAATCACAAAACACTGCACGACGACAAAAAAGGACTGACTGAGAAATAGTAAATTGGACTGAATATCTAAGAACTTAACTGGATATTTGGCCGCTTAGTTAAGTATTTGCACACCAAGTCAGGTGTCCAAATAGGATAAAGAAATAACATACAGCGAAAACTTCCATACAGATATAAATTCATTTGAAGTTTCGCAGATAGCTAAATTCTTTTTCCCCAAAACCTTTTTTAATCTTAAATAATTTTAAGAAACGGGTATTTTGCATAACTGCTTTTTTTCTGATAATACATTTTAAGCTTTCAGGCGAAAATATAAGGAGCCACGGTTGAGTTATGCCAAATATCTCGAGGCCAGCCTTGAAGCTTCGGTAATTATTTATAGAATTAAATCTATATTTTTGTGGTATGTTAAAGAGTGCGTTATGTATTGATTAAGTGTGGAAATTCAGTCATCCTTTCGTTGTGGAAATGTCTTTTTTGGAGTGAAATTTGTTTTTCAAGGACAAAACTCACTGAGGATAAAACTCACAAATTAGAGAAGTTAATTCTTTATTTTTGATGATTCTCATGACTCATATTTTAGAAATAAAACCTGATGATATAAAAAAACTTGATGAAGTACAATTAACTGATTTGCTATTGCGTCTATTGCGTTTAGAAGCGAGAAAATATGGACTTCCCGTCTCCTCAATATCGGGCACTCTTAATACTAAGGCAAAAGATGGAGGGGAAGATGCATGCATAAGATGGTCAGAAGGACCTGAAAAAACTGATTGGATTCCTAACCGTTATACTTTATTTCAGTGTAAAGCAACAGGAATGCCACCTTCTAAATGCAGTAGTGAGATTATATCTAATAGGAAGCTGAAACCACGAGTAAAAGAAGTTTTTGACAACAATGGAAGTTATATTCTATTTTGCACAGACGATTGTACCTCACAGTCAAAAGAAGATAGAATAAAAGCTTTTCGAAACTCAATAAAAAGTACAGGGACTTCTTACTACGATACTATTGATATCCAGATTTATGATGCAAACTCAATTAGGCTGTGGGTAAGTGACTATATTTCTCTTATAATTCAAGTTCATCATTGGCTTGGGAAAAATTTACGAAGCTGTATAAGTACATGGGAAGATTGGAGTAAATACCATGAGAATAATATTAATTACGTTTTTGATGAAACACTCTCAAACTACATTTCTCAACTAAGAGACCATTTCACTGGAACAAAAAAAGTTGCTCGAATAATTGGTTTGTCTGGTCTTGGAAAAACAAGGCTTGCTCTTGAAGTCTTTAGACCCTCTGATAATTCTCCAACAAGTGTTGAGTACCATGCAGTTACAGACCAAGTAGTATATATTGACGCTGCTGTTAATTCTGCTGGATTGCAAGGAATAGTTAAACAATGGCGTGAGCAGGAGTTAGAAGGAATTTTAGTTGTCGATAATTGTGAATTAGAACTACATAGAGGACTAAAAAGAGAAATCGAACATTCTGATAGTCGATTAAGCTTACTTACCTTAGATTACAATTTAGAATCAAACGATGATGACTATATTATAAAATTAGAACGAGTATCAAATAACGTTATAAAGGAAATTATAAAGCAAACCCACTCTGAACTATCAGATCCATTTATAAATCGTATTGTTGAATTTGCGGAAGGCTTTCCACAAATAGCTGTCAAGCTTGCAGAAGCTAACTTTAATGAAGTGCGTGATTTAAAAGGTTTAAGTAAAAACACTTTAAGGGATAAGTTAATTTGGGGTCGGAAACCTGAAAACGAAGCAGCACGTAAAGTAATTGTTGCTTGTTCTCTTTTTACGCACCTTGGCTTTTCTGATGATGTAGTTGATCAGAGCAACTTTGTAGCAGAGCATATATGCAATATTTCAAAAGAGGATTTTTATGAATATGCTGTAAATTTTATTGAACAGGGTATATTAGATAGAAGAAATCGATTTGTAAGAGTTGTACCAATGCCATTGGCACTCGGGTTAGCTACAGATTGGTGGAAGGGACACCGAAAAGAAAAATCAATAGAACTTATCACAGCTGATATGCCTGATGGGATGGCAGAAGCTCTTTGTGATCAAACTAGCAAGCTTCATAACCTTCCAGAAGTAGTAGAAGTGATAGAAGAATTATGCAGCAGTTCATCTCTTTTTGGCCAGTTAGAAGTGCTAAATTCAGATAAGGGTGCAAGGTTATTTCGCTCTTTAGTAGAGGTGAACCCACAAGCTTCAGTAGAAGCTCTCGAGCGTGTTTTTGGAAGTTGTACCAAAGAACAGCTTCTTCAAGTCGGTCCTGGAAGAAGAAATCTTATATGGGCACTTGAAAAATTGTGTTTTCATAAGGAAACGTTTCCAATTGCTTCAAAACTAATGTTATCTTTTGCAGTAGCTGAAAATGAAAGTTGTGGAAATAACGCTACCGGTCAATTTTTACAATTGTTTCATATTTTCTTGTCAGGAACCCAAGCTCCACCTAATGCTCGTTTAGAAGTGATTGATGAAGCCCTAATTTCAAATGATATTGAATATAAAGCTCTTGCAGTTAAAGCACTCGGGAGTGCCTTAAGTAGTCATAGTTTCTTTCGTCTTTTAGGTGTAGAATGTCAAGGAAGTCGATTTCCCCAAGAAGAATGGATACCCAGATCACGAAATGATGTTCCTAATTACTGGCGTGCTTGTTTACAACGTCTTATTCCAATAGCTTGTTATGATGATGAGCTTGGAAAACTATCTAGAAGGCAAATCACTGAGAATTTCAGAAGTCTAGTTCAATATGGTTTTATGGATGATATTGGATCTGCATTAACAGCAATATGTAATGAAAGTGGTATTTTTTGGCCTGAAGTATATAACGAAATTGAAGAATCTATTAATTATGAAGACTCAGCAATCTCAGAGGGAAATCTAAATAGGTTAAAAAAGTGGCTGGAGATGTTAAAGCCTATATCAATAAGTGAAAAGCTAATATTAATTGTCCTCATTCCTTCCAATATATTTAAAAAAGATGAAAATGGAAATTATATAGACTTATCATATAATAAGGCTGTTTTATTAGCAAAGGAATGTTCTAAAGATATAACTCCTCTCTTAAATCATTTAGATATATTATTTAGCAATAAACAAGTATATGGCTTTATTTTTGGATCTACATTAGGTGAAAATTTAACTTCTAATGATATTTTTATTGAAAAATCGTTATCTGTAATGAAAAAAATGAACCCAATAGAAGTGGACCCTACTGTTTTAGGTGGATTCTTGTCTGC
This sequence comes from Methanosarcina barkeri str. Wiesmoor, assembly GCF_000969985.1. Classification (GTDB taxonomy): domain Archaea; phylum Halobacteriota; class Methanosarcinia; order Methanosarcinales; family Methanosarcinaceae; genus Methanosarcina; species Methanosarcina barkeri_B. Next base: position 2,712,130 of record NZ_CP009526.1, read on the forward strand.
AATAAATACCAGATCTCCTGAACTAGTACAGAAAGCATTAGACAGTATAAGTATGGATGAAAAACTTTATATTTATACTGTTTACCTAACAAGCTTTATCACATCTGCTGAAAAAGATCTAATACGAATTGTTGAACTCATTAATGCTGGAAAAATAGGAGTTAAAAACTTACAAATACTAGACCTCTCTCATGAATCTCCAAAAACAGTTTTATCTTTTTGCAATGATTTGACTCAATTTGGTCATGAAGGATCACTTTCAGCATTAGCAATACTTTACCATTATACGCTGAATAAACCTGATAAATTAAAAGTCTGTAAAGAAGAAATCAGAAAAATCTTAATGACTCCTGGAATTATAAGTAACTTTGATAGAGATTCATTAAATTATGATCATTACTTATTAGAATTTCTAGACACCTTCTTGTTTAATGAGGATGAAGATCGCGAATTAGCTTCACATATTTCAAACGAGATTGTCGAGATTTGTTCCAAAAATATAAATGTATATTTATTTTGGAAAATTCTTAAATCAATAACACAAAAGCTTTTGTTAAGATACAAGGAAATCGTTTGGACAACTTTTGGTATGGGATTACTTTCTGAAAATTATACTATAAAGAGTCACATAATGAGATTGTTTGATTCTTTTAACAATGCAGAAAACTTCAATAAAAGTATTTTATCTGAGCTACCATTAGATTTTTTGATTGAATGGTGTAAAGAGAATTCTGAAAAGGCTCCGATATTGATTGCTAAAATAATGCCAATCTTTGCGAAAGATGAGAATTCTTGGTCGTTACATCCTCTTGCAAAATTAATAATTAATAATTATGGTGATCGTCCTGATGTACTATTGGAAATAAACAGGAACTTAGATACTTTTTCATGGAGTGGTTCTGTAATCCCTTATTACGAAAAGCAAATTGAGATAATGATGAAACTATCGGATCACAATATTCCTAATGTTCGTAAATGGGCTGAGAATAATATAAAATATTTAAATAAGAAAATTGAATCTCTAAAAAAGAAAGAAGAAGAGCATGAATTAGGTATCTTTGATCCAATTTTTTAACCTCATAGGAATCATGTAAGAGGCTATTTGAAGAAATTTGAAAATCTGTCAACTATACCCTCACATCAGCGAGGATATGCACAAATACGCCAGCAACTATGTCGCGAAACTCAGTCATAGCCAGAAAAACAAATAATAAACTCAAAAAGCCTTCAAATAGCCTCTTGATAAAGCCTAAAGTTGGACCTTAAATACATAGGCTAACCTTTAGCTAGCCCAGCACACATATCCCAGGAATCAGACAAAATCCACTAACCCCTAACTAAATATCATACAGATCTATCTAATTCTGAGTAAAATCGATCCTCATTAGATGCGCTACCATAAATATAGAGAGCAATTAGGGTAAACCAGATATCACCTACGTAAAATCCATAAATCGCCATGAGAACAGCAAAAAACTTTCCGATGGAAGCTGCACTATGAGTAGCCTTTACATACGACATTTTCCTGGCAAAAACTGAACGGAGTATCCTGCCTCCATCCATAGGAAAGGCAGGCAGTAAATTAAAGATCCCAAGCACTAAGTTCATTGATCCAATGACCCAGACAATAAGATATATAGGGTTTTGAGAAAGCGCAGAGTTAGAGGATATTACGTAATTGTATGTGAACAGGCAGATAAGACCTATTACGAGGCTCATTAAAGGCCCTGCAAAAGCTATTTTTGCTTCTTGTCCGGGTTTCTGTGGGATTTCCATAGAGGCTACACCTCCAAACAGGAGAAGAGTGATGCTATGAATATTGGCCCCATAACGCTTTGCAAGATAAGAGTGTGAAAGTTCATGTAAAAGTACTGAGACAAAAAGGAAGATAGCAGAAAGAGTAGAAAGAGCATATTTAACTATAATTGGCTCAACTCCCGCAAAACCGTATGGCTGTGAATTGATCGCGAAAAAATATGCAGATATCGGAAGTGCCAGAAGGAAAGATGTATCCAGTTTGATAGGTATGTCCATTATGTTTCCGATTTTAAAAGATGACTGCATGATGAAAAAACTCCGTTTTATTTCTATAAAATTAAATAATTAATATTTTTAACTTAAGTTCAAAAGAATCTCTAGAATTTATATCTTTACTCAATATGTAAGTCCATTGTAGTATCCAACTGTGCAGGCTCGTTCTCGACAGCTGGTGTACACTCGCAGTGAATATATTTCAGCTCATATCGTTTATCGATGTCAATACGGTCCAGGTATTTCTCAAACATTTTGCACATCCGATATTTAGAGTCGCTGAACTCAGTCTGTATTTGCTCCTCTATCGATTGTGCGGACTCCATAATATACTCCTTACCAATATACTCCTTACCACACTTTTTACATTCTGTTTTCGTGATACACAACATATGTACAGTTTCAATGCCAGTCACAGACGATTTTTCAGATGCTCGAGCAATTGCCTTAAGCACAACTCTGGCAGTGTCATTGTTTAGCTCGGAGCCACAATCGCAAAATTTGCTGTTCTCAAATATTTCGCTATAATTAATTTCAATACATTTGTTGTTAAGCATTTTCTTATTATCTGCGCAGGCATACACATCCATCGTATTTGTCTCGTCCATAGTACCACAAACCATTATAGACCACAAACAGTATAAATTTTTTTATGTTTAATTTATGTTTAATGAATGTCCAGATGTCGAACTCACAAAATAGTCAACTAAAACAAGAAATCAGAAGAAAAAGAAGAGGGGAAGAACAATAAATGTAGAGTATGAAGAATACAAAAGGAAAAGTAAAGTAAGAAGATTCAGAGAGGTTCTTTAGCTGGATAAAATCGTGTAAAAATCATATAAAAATCATGTAAGAAGGTGTTTCCAAGATATGAAATTAAAGAAACATCATACCTTGGAGTTGTAATGTTAGCAGCAATGATGAAATTACAGGAAGGTTTTGGATAGTCTCTCAAATAAAAAAAATAAAATTAAAAGTGCCAGTACAACACAAGCAAAAAAATTGTAAGCTCATTTAGGCTGAAACTAAGGATTCCTATGAAAAACTTTAACATCAGTATAAAGTTTTTCATATATCATGCATGTACCAAAGGCTCATGAGGGTTTCTACAAAGCTCAGGAAAGAACTTCTTCCTTATACTTATCAATACCGAGCCTTTCAATGAGTTCTCCTAACCTTTCCCCGTCAAGACCTTCTCTCTTGTAATACTCGAAGGTTTTTTCAAGGACTGAGAAAAGCTGATCTTCGTCTGCAAGCTCAAGAAGCTTTATTCCCTGCATGGGCTGGCGTCCGGCTTTGCCTCCAACAAAGATCGTGCATCCGGTTTTTTCTGCCTTCAGGGCATCTTTCCGGCAGGCAGCAATACATGCTCCGCAGAGAATGCATTTTTCAGTATCTATAGAGGCTTTATCTTCCAGGACTTTTATTGCTCCCACCTTACAAGCCTTTTCACAGAGCTTGCAGCCAACACAATTTTCCTCGACGATTTTGGGCATTACCGTACCCATGATTCCAAAATCATTTTCCTGAGGCCTTACACAGGCTGCAGGGCAACCTGTTACTGCAATCTTGAGCTTTTTAGGGACAGCTTCTCCGAAGTATTTTTCATCGATCCTGCTTGCCAGGCTTTCGCAGTTAATCAACCCGTTTCTGCAGACCCTATCTCCCTGGCAGGCGACTACTGCTCTTACTCTTTTTCCGATAGAGCCTCCTGAAATGCCCTGCTTTTCAAGTTCGTTGTTTGCTGCTTCCGCATCTTCAAGTTTAACAAAAGGAACCTCTATCTGCTGCCTTGAGGTTATGTGAACGTAGCCCGAGCCATATTTCTCGGCTGCAGCTGCAATTGCTCGCAGTTTTTCGACATCCAGATTCCCACTCACGACCTTCAGACGCATTGAAAACATATTTTCTTGCCTCTGAGGCAGAAATCCTTTACTTTTTAGTAAAGACTCATCAATTTTTTTCTCATTCATGTAAGGTCACTTATTACAAAGGCATTATTATGGATGCATATAAATATTTTTGTCTTTTTTCAGTTGGCTTTCTTATAGATTTTGACATTTAACAGATTGCAGATTTAACCGAACCCCGGTATATGAAGAATTTGGAAACATGCATATACCAGAGAAAAACAGGAGATTTTTTCAGAAAAGGCAAGAGAACTGGATCACAGAAAGGCAAGAGAACTGGATCACTGAAAGACAAGAGAACTGGATCACTGAAAGAAAGGGGAAAAGTCAGAGAAAGGCAAAAGAACTGAATCACTGAAAGAAAGAGGAAAAAGTCAGAGAAATGAAAAAACGTTGAACTGCACGAGTACCATATAAAGCGCCGTTCCTGTAAAGATGCTGAGCATGGCATTTCTTTTCCAGAAGTGAAGCCCGGCAACGACACCTATGGTAAACAATTCCGGAATCCCGTAAGGAGCTGTAAGCCATTGAACGTCTTTCAGGCAGTAGATAACAAGTAGCAGGAGAATCATAGGAGGCAGGTTTTTTTCAATAACCGCAAGCATTGCAGGGGGTTCCCTTGAACCAAAAAACAGAAACGGAAGAGCTCTGGTTGCAAAGGTTGCAAGCGCTATGACAGTAATGGTTATGAGCATTTGAAGAGCGTCCAGCATCAGTTTTCCTCCTTTATTTTGTCTTCAACAGACTGCATGGGTGTATTAATCAACCGAATTTCCTTCTTTATTTGTGAATTTCCCTGCATTTTCTGTGTTTCCCGAGTTTTCTGTGTTTTCTGTGTTTTCTGTGTTTTCTGTGTTTCCCGAGTTTTCTGTGTTTCCCGAGTTTTCTGTGTTTCCCGAGTTTTCTGTGTTTTCTGTGTTTTCTCCGTTTTCTCCGTTTTTTGCTTTCTTTGTGTTCTCTGCACTGACCTTTCCCTGCCAATCAGGATCAGAGTCCCAAGAACAATTGAGGCAAGCAACATATTGTCAGAGCTGAATAAAATAAGAGACAGGGCTCCTGCGCCAACTGCGGTTATGAAAGGAAAACGCGCTTCTGAACTGAAATACTGCTCTATGGTCAGCACCACAAATAGCGCAGTCAGCACGAAACTCATGCCCTCAAGATTAAGATCCAGGACAGAGCCTAGTACAGCTCCCAGAACTGAACCTGCGATCCAGTAGGAGTGGTCAAGGGCTGCAATATATAAGTAAAACTTTGATTTTGAGCTGCCTTGTGGGACATCTGTTGTAGTCAGGAGAGCGTATGTCTCGTCAGTTAGTGCAAAGATCAGGTAAGGTTTAACCTTTCCAATCCCGGAAAACTTATCAAGCAGGGACAACCCGTAAAAAGCGTGCCTGAAATTCAGAAGCAACGTGGCTATGGCAAACTCAGTTAATCCTGCGCCTGCAGAAAGTAAAGCTACTGCCAGAAACTGGCCAGAGCCTGCATAGACAAAAAGGCTCATAATAAATGCGTAGATCCAATGATATCCTGCACCGTCAAGCAGAAACCCAAAAGCCATCCCAAGGGGTATGTACCCAAGAAGCACAGGAACTGTGGTTTTAAAGGCGGTGGTGAAAAGATCTTTGTTTTGTTCACCTGCTTCCCTTTTGTACTCCCCATTTCTGACCATATTATCTATCTTCTGCTGCCTGTACAGTAATTCCTTTTGAAAAATGAAAAACAGGAATTATATTTATCATATATATCTTTTGTCAATATAGTATTACATTCGGGAGTAAGAACCGTCAGCCTGCTCACAGTTAGAAATCAAATTTGTGCTGGTGCATCTCACTGAAAGCAACAGGGTATTTAACTGAAATAAATATTAGCTGTTGACAAATGTTGATACATATACTAGACCAGGATTATTTTTATATTTCCTATAAGATTATTATCTTTGGGGAGGAATAAATGTATGGTATAGACAGTGACAAGTTCATGTTGATTTCTTTTGATTTACAAAAAATAGCCTTGGTTCTTATCATTATTGGGTTCATCATATTAAGAGTAGGAAAATTAAGTAAGGGAATATTAAATAGACACGATATGATATCCATATTCGGATATTTGCTAGTCGTCTTATCTGTCCCTTATATAGTTAATTTCACATACGACACCATAATCTCGCAAACCTTTATTCCTGTAATTTTAATCATTCATTGATAGGAATTGTAATTTTATTCCTGGGATTTATTTTTGTGATTAACAGAAGAAGCTGGAAAATCAAAAGAGGATGGAAAACTAAAGTTAACATGCAAACTCTTTTAGTTTTATGGCTAGTAAATTTCATATTAGGGGGTATATATGGCTTTATTTATTTAATACAGTTGCCACTTTTACTAAAGATGTCATAAGTTCTGGAAGGAAGCTCGTCTTAATGAGTGAAAAAGAGTCATGACAGGTTTAAAAAGCTTTGAGTATAGAATTGAGTATAAAGAATTGAGTGTAAAGAATTGAGTGTAAAGAATTGAGTGTAAAGAATTGAGTGTAAAGAATTGAGTGTAAAGAATTGAGTGTAAAGAATTGAGTGTAAAGAATTGAGTGTAAAGAATTGAGTATAAAGAATTGAGTGTAAAGAAACTCATAGCATGTTAAAACATTTAAAAATATATGGAAAATCTACAGATCGACCGGAATAGGTTTAAATGAATCATCTTAAAACCGATCCCAAAATGAATTTTATCTCTAAATTAGTAAAGTTTTAAACTACTCTTGTGGTCAGGGTATCAGTTGATTATTCGGAAGCCGAGATTCAGAGAAGTAATTTTGAGTTTTAGGATCAGTTCCATGTCTAAAGGTACTGATATTAGTGAAGATGCTTTCCTTCAAGATAACTAACGGGAACAAGGGAAATTTAAGCAGGCGATCAAAATGACAGATCAGGTTCAACCACTTGTAAACTTATCGAAAAAACCCACTGAACCCAAAATGATAATTAACCTCAGACGCATCAAGCGTAAGATCCTGATAATGAGTGGGAAAGGTGGAGTTGGAAAAAGTACAATTGCAGCAAACCTAGCTATCGGACTGGTTCTGCACGGATATAGAGTGGGACTTCTTGATTGTGATATTCACGGCCCGACTATTCCCACAATTTTCGGTATGGAATCTATGAAGCCAGAAGTTAGCGAAGAAGGCATAATGCCAGTTGAGGTTCTTCCCAATCTTTTGTTGATGTCTGTAGGTTTTCTACTAGAAGATAAAGACTCTCCCATCATCTGGAGAGGGCCATTAAAAATGGGGATTATCGAAAAGTTACTGGAAGATGTCGTCTGGGGAGAACTTGACTTTCTGATTATAGATCTGCCTCCAGGCACAGGAGATGAACCTTTGAGCCTGGCTTTGCTGATCCCCGAGATTGATGGCTCAGTACTTGTAACAACTCCTCAGGACGTAGCTCTCGTCAGCGTCCGCAAATCAATCGGATTTTCTAAAGAACTCAATGTTCCTGTTATAGGTATTGTCGACAATATGCATGGATTGATCTGTCCTCATTGCGGCAAGCCAATAAAAGTGTTTAGAAATGGAGGAGTGGAAAAAGCTTCAAAAGATTTCAATATCCCTATCCTTGCCAGACTCCCGATAGAGCCAAAAGTCGCAAAAATGGAAGATAAGGGCACAGTTGTCCAGGAAATGCTTAAACATGACACTGAATGGCAGAAAAACTTCGAAAATTTTGTGATTGCAGTAGAAAAAATCCTGAAGGAAAAATAAGCGGGATAAGTAGTTGAAAAATGTAATGTAGTTCGGAATTATGCACTTGAGGTTCAAAATCAATTACACTGAAATCAATTACACTGAAATCAATTACACTGAAATCAATTACACTGAAATCAATTACACTAAATACCATGGTTTTAATTTGCATTTTTAACAGTTAAAGGTTTACTAGCTGTTGATTTACCATTTCAACCACGCAAGTTCTAATGCAAGTTCTAATTAGTTATAGTCAAATTCACATTTTGGACAATTGGAAATTTAATACTCAGTTTATTAAGTTCAACTGACAGGTCCTAAAAAGATAAAATAAGGGAATTAAGCCTTACCGTTACTGCAGTAATACTTACCTACGTTTGCATTCTCCAGATTGTGCTCTTTCCAGACAGGGCAGGTATGACAAATGCAGTCTTTGTTAGGATCTAGGTCTTTACAGATAGCTTCACCTGCCGAACAATAGACTCCGGGAACACTTTGCGGTGATGGAGCTTTACCTTCTCCTAAATTTTTCGCTTCACTTTTGAAGTTTCCCATTTTTTCCAGTGCACATGCACTCTCAGATTGTACAGGGCACTGAGAACACATGCATCTTTCGAGATTTGATGCAATATACGGAACTTCTAAGGATTTACTCATATTACTCATTTTACTCCCCCTATATTATAAGATTCATAAAATAATATTCATTCCGTATTCTGAATTTATAGAATAAAATCGTTTTCAGTTTTCAGAATTATTGTGACTTGGAGCCTATCCAAAAAGCCAGTGATGTATGTTGAAAAGTTAACCCTGGTTGAAAAGTTAAACCTAGCAGGTGAAAGAGATGTATCGCCAATTTTCCGAAAAAGACGAAAATCTCTTCATGGCCTGGAAACTTGGCAAAGAGGAAAAGATCCGCCAGGATGCCGGAAAAAACGGAATCCTTTCCCAAGAGAAAAGCTTGTCAGGGATTGCGTAGGAATAGAAAATGTGAACTATGAAATTACTCATAGTAGGGAAAGCAATTGATTACTGCTGGAAATTTACTTATTGGGATTACATGGTTATTGCTTTTCTTAATTCCGGACTCTCACCGGTTGCAGACGACCGGCTTTTCCGAAAAAACGAATTACAAGATGCAAACTCAAAAGAAGAAATATTTATTACTACTGGAGCGCAGAGGGTCACGAATACCCCATCCTTTAAAGACTGTCTGATAATTATTGGCAGTAATAAAAAATGCTAAAAAGAAAGCAAATAAGACCTTTAAATCAAAAAAGAAGGAATTCTTTTATTACCAAAAGTAATTGTCGGACAGCTTGTTTAGGGTAGGGTGGCCGCATGCAATTTGATTTTTCCTGCCTGGGCGCAGTTGAAGTCTGAAAGACACAGTACTGGAGTTGCGAAACCGAAACCATTGATCTTTTCCGAATCTTTCATCGCAATTCTGAATTCATAGAGCGCAACATCAACTGATTTTCCGCTTGCACTTGTTCTATAAAAAGTGTATGCAAATTTTGTTGCCACGTCATCCAGTACCGAATACTGCATGGCTACTACAGCGGGGATTCTCCGTTTTGAAAGCATCTAGCTAATTCACAGAAAGCTTCTTTGTTCGAGCCTTTAGCTAATATCCACAGGAGCTGAGCACAACAAGCTTTATGCCCATGTTTGAAAAAAGGTCTGCAAGGGTTTTATTGCCTATAAGTCTGGCTGTTCTGTCTTCGGACTCAAATACAAGATATCCTTTGCCGTTTCTGTTTACTCCATGTCCAGTGAAATGTACTATGTGATAATCTTGCTCGGTGAAATAACTCTGGACGTTTTCAAAGGTGGTATCTTCTGTAAAATCGACTTTGATTTTTTGGCCTTTCTGGAGCTTATCCAGGGCTTGCAGAATAATTTCCTGCTCTTTTTCAGTGTTTAATGGTGGAAATTCCGGGACTATCTGGACTTTGTTTGTCCTTGCGTTCAAATAAGTATTTAACAAATATTATAGCAAATATTATATCAGATATTATAGTAAAATTTTAATAGATTTTAAAGAGGTTTTATTCTGGAGCTTACCTTTAAAGGCGGGTGCAGAGAAGTAGGACGTTCGGGTTTGCTGGTAAACGATGAGGTTCTGCTTGATTACGGCATAAAGACCGGGGATATCCCGGAGTATCCACTCAACAGCATGGAACCAAAGGTTGTGCTTATCTCACATGGACATCTTGATCACTGCGGGGCTGTCCCAAACCTGATGTATCAGGATCCTGAAGTTTTCATGACCCCGCCGACTGCAGACTTTACTTTTCTGCTTGGAAAAGATACCCTGAAACTTGCAGAAAGCACGCTGTCAGGAGTAGCTCCTTTTGATCCCGATGACCTTCAGAAGCTTGCCAGGCGAACACAAAAAATCGATTGTGGAGAGACTTTTAAAAGTCATGGATACAGAATCTGTTTTTACAATGCAGGCCATATTCCTGGAGCATCTGGGATCTTCCTTGAGTCGGAATCTGGAGAAAGCCTGTTTTATACAGGCGATTTCAACCTTAAGGAAACAAGGCTTGTGCCCGGCGCGGCTGAGTTTCCCGAAACTGATACTCTTATTCTCGAGAGCACGTATTTTGGGGAAGAACATATCCCGCGAAAAGAGACCGAAGAGAGGTTTATCGAATCAGTTCTCAGCACTCTTGATATCGGAGGCACTGCCCTTATCCCTGCCTTTGCAATAGGCAGGACTCAGGAGATACTTATGCTGCTTGATGCCCACGGAATTCAGGCTTATGTGGACGGCATGGGCAGGGACGTTTACAAGATCCTTAAAAAATATCCGGAATATCTTAAAAATCCCGAGCTTCTTGATCGGGCCTTCGGGCGTGCTATTCCCGTAAAAAACCATCAGCGGGATTCAGTACTTAAAGAACCTTCGGTTATTGTTACTACAGCCGGGATGCTGAACGGAGGGCCTGTACTTTACTACCTGAGCCGGCTTTACAAAGACCCCAGTTCCAAAGTCCTGCTTACAGGTTATCAGGTTGAAGGCACAAACGGCAGGCTTGCGCTTGAGCACCGGATGATAGAAACCAACGGAGATGTCCTGGCTCTCAAACCCAGGGTAGAACAGTACGACTTTTCCGCACACAGTGGAGACAGTGAGCTCAAGAAGCTTGTGAAGGATTTTTGCAGGAAAGGTACGGAAAGGATCTTTGTGATGCACGGGGATAAAACCGAAAGTTTTGCTCAGTGGATTTCGGAAGAGATAGGTGTGGATGCGTATGCTCCCGCAAACGGGGAATCTTTTACCTTTTAAAGATAAAAGGAAAGGATAAATAGTTATTAAAAAAGATTCTTAAACATCTTTTTCTATTTGTGTTTTTATTGCATTCGTTGGACAGAATTACTGGCATTTAAATCATCCAGATATATTCATTATCAACAAGGGCTTGATCACCATCCATTTTAGAAAACACTCATCGAGCACTGATGGATCATCATGAGGTAAAACTACTCCTTAAAGAAGGTTGGATGTCCGCTGGGCGCTATCAACAGGATTACCGTCCGGTGGTGAGTCGGACAGCCCTTGACCCAGTCGTTATAAGGCTCGATCAGGTAATCAAGCCCTGACACTGGAGATTTCCAGGCCTTCAAGCTTTCCCATACCATGGACGGACCGAAGCTGCCTCAGTCGATTTAGCGTCGCCGACGTTCCATATCGGCGACGTGTTTACCTGTTCAGTTCCCACACGAAAGGTTCAGTTCTGTTTCTTCACGCTGTGGTTCAGACCGCCGTCGAAACGGATGTATCCCGGAGCAGTAGCTTCGGGAAGCCCACGGGCGATTGGCGCTCCTAGTGGAGGTAGCTGCGCCAATTCACAGAACCCTTCTGCTACCACCGGTCCGTCAATTGAGCCATTATGGAGCTCCAAAGCTCCTTCTATGAATGGACCCGCAGCGCCTGCGCTCTCCTGGGAGGGAGTGGAAGATGGGGATACGTAGAACGTTCCTTTCGGCGTCTTCAGTTCTCCATACCACGGGTACGACATATTCGTTATAGGTGATGTCCACCACTTGATCGGCGTGTACACGATAGACGGCCCGAACGCGTACTGCGGTGGCTGGCCCTTGGGTACAAAAGCGAACCGGTTTTGTTGAATTTGCGGGGAGTCCCAACCCATCATAGCGGCTGTTAAGTTGAAAGGTACGGTGGTGGGTACAACTCCCGCAGGACTGCCGTAATACTGCCGCCAGGTAAATGAATCCCCGTTGGGGAAACGGGCATAACCCCAGAAGTATCGGAGCTGTTCAGGTGACTGGAAATTGCCCCACTGGTGTTCAAACCAGGCTATGCCTTCAATCTCATGGACAACGCCGTCATCCAGGGTTACCGTGCCATTCATTTCCATCTCCGGGGCTACGTAGTAGTATGAAAGACCGTACATAGTCGAAGGGTTCTGATTGTACTGGTCATTGAATCCAATGTTTTCCAGCCCCCAGTAAGCCATTGGAATGTAGCCTGGGATCTTTACGATCCCGGTGACGTCAAAGTTGTACGGAGTGCCGGCAGTCATATTACTCTCGTTTGTCGCCCACCCTTTGAAATTCCACCGTTCCTGGGAATAGCTGTAGTTCGTGGCCAAACCCTGCTCCTTACCAACCTCACCTATCGTATAATTAAAATTTCCATTGGACCCCGTGGTCACAAACTTGCCCGTCGGGTCAATGGCATGACTGTAAAACTTGGCTTCATCTTTGTCGAGGTAGGCTACGAGAACCCTGGTGTGGGGCCTTTGTATGTCATTGCGCCAACCCTGTTGTAAATTGCACACAAACAAAGATATGTTGTGGCCTGTCGTCAGGTCCTTGCCCAGGAATGTAAAGTAGTGCCACTCATCGAAATCGTTAAAGTGGTAGGTAGGTCCGCTATGCCATTGGTGGTCCCTGGGAAGGTGGTAGAGTCCCTGTTCTTCCGTGTTCAGCCCTGGGCTCGTGAGCCATGGTGCGGATCCTGGGGCCGAAGTTGTTGTGTTCATTGAAGTTTCATTATCTGTTTTGACTGCGATGGTTCCTGCAGGTTCTGATGCTTGTGCGGCGCTAGGAGGAATAGCTAAGCATAGCAATAGTAGAGAAACTAGCAATCCAGTTTTCAATCCAATTTTCATTCTTTACCCCCCGTATGTGAATAGACCATTTGGTCTGCTTTATGAATTGGTTAAGCATATTTTGCTTTATCAATTAATCATCTAGATCCGTTTTTTAGAAGATTAATATTGGATAAATTCTATCTCCATATTATATGCCGAAGAAATGGGTCTAAATTACAGCAATATTATTATTTAGAGAATATAATATAATAAGAATGATAAATAAGGAAATCAATATTGAAAACCTGAACCGATATTAATGAAAAGCCGACGTTATCCAATCGAGTTTTCAGAATATCCTCTACAATTATATTGAGCCGAAAACAATCATGATCTCACATGAGTACCTGAACCACTGCGGGTCTGTCCCTAACCTTATGTACCTGAATCCTGAAGTCTTCACGACTCCGCCTACCGCAGAGTTTACCTTCCTTCTCGGGAGAGATACCCTCAAACTTGCAGAGATAACGCTTTCGGATGTAGCCCATTTGACCCCGATGACCCCCAGAAACTTTTACGAGTGACCAGAAAATAGACTATGGGGAAACTTTCAAAATACACGACAACAGGGCTTGCTTCCACACCGCAGACCATATTCCGGGAGCTCAGGAAATCCATCTCGAATCCAAATCCAGAAAAAGTCTTTTTTATACAGGAGATTTCAACCTGGAGGAGACCAGGATTGTACTGGAGGCAGCCAAATTTCCCGAAGCAGACACCCTTATCCTTGAAAGCACATATTTTGGGGAAGATCATATTCCTCGAAAAGAAACAGAAAAGAAGTTTATAGAAGCCATTCGGAATACTCTGGAAATAGAGAGTACTGCCCTTCTTCCTGCATTTGCAATAGGCAGAATCCAGGAGATATTATGCTGCTTGATACCCACGGAATTTAGGCTTATGTGGACGGCATGGGCAGAAATATGTACAAAAATCCTCAAAAGTATCCTGAGTACCTGAAAACCCCGGACCTCCTGAATGGAGCTTTTGAACATGCTATTTCCGTAAAAGACAGGCAAAGGGAGGCAGTCCTCAAAGAATCATCAGTTATCGTTACTACAGCCGGAATGCGGAATGGAGGGCCTTTTACTACCTGAGCCGGCTTTACAAAGATCCCAGTTCCAAAGTTCTGCTTACAGGTTATCAGGTTGAAGGCACAAACGGCAGGCTTGCGCTTGAGCACCGGATGATAGAAACCAACGGAGATGTCCTGGCTCTCAAACCCAGGGTAGAACAGTACGACTTTTCCGCACACAGCGGCGATAGCGAGCTCAAAAAGGTTGTGAAGGATTTCTGCAGGAAAGGTACGGAAAGGATCTTCGTGATGCACGGGGATAAAACCGAAAGTTTTGCTCAGTGGACTTCGGAAGAGATAGGTGTGGATGCGTATGCTCCCGCAAACGGGGAATCTTTTATCTTTTAACGAGGAAATGAAATATAACAGCCTTTTTAGCCTGCGAAATGCTTAAACCCGGACAACTCCAATTAGCTGGCATGATTCTCAATCCTGAATCCGAAGTACTTGAAACACTTGCAAAGAATGTACTTCTGGCTGCACGGACTGCCCCGAAAGCCAAAGGTATAGACGATATAGTGACTGCCCTTGTCGAGAAACCTGATATCGAAGTGCTTGCCTCGAAAATGGAAAAACTGGCGGATGAAAAAGGCGCAGGCTTTGCTTTTCTAAAAAGGGATGCTGCAAATCTTCGAAATGCAGGGGCTGCTGTCCTCATTGGTGTTAAAACCAGCGGGGCTGCAGGCCTGGACTGTGGAGCCTGCGGTTTTGAAACCTGTGCTGAGATGCTGAACCGGCAAAAGGTAGAAGGAGATTTCAGGGGTCCTAATTGCATGCTCAAGTATGTGGACCTGGGAATAGCTATAGGCGCAGCCGTTGCAAAAGCTAAGGATTTCTGCATTGACAATAGAGTGATGTACTCAATTGGTGCAGCAGCTAGAGTTTCAGGCTTGCTGGATGCAGATGTTGTTTTTGGAATTCCGCTGAGCGTAACCGGGAAAAATATCTTTTTTGATAGAAAATAAAACCTGTAAGAATAAGGCTCCTATAAAAACTCTCAAAAAAGGCTGATACTTGTATGAAAAAGAAAATTTTTTCTGGTCTGGTACCCAGGGTATCTGGCCAGATTATTTTTTCATGTTTTATATTTTTTAGAAGTAATAAAAGATTTCCTAATGATGAAGAGAGCTTCTCTAAGGCTCAGGACTTCTTCAAGTAGTTAGAATTTTAGTTTTTTCATCCTTTCGACAGCTTCTCTTATTCTCTCGACCGATTTTGTGAGGGCAAATCTAATGTAGCCTTCGCCGGCTTCTCCAAACCCGACACCAGGGGTTGCAATGATTCCAGCTTCTTCAAGCAGGAGTTTTGCAAAACTCATTGAGGTGAAACCTTCAGGTACCGGAGCCCAGATATAGAAGGTAGCTTTTGGAAGCTTTACTTTGAGGCCCATGGCCTTGAGTCCTTCTATCAGAGCATCCCGTCTCTCCTGATATATTTTAGTTGTTTCTTCGACACAGGTCTGCGAAGAACAGAGTGCTGCAATGCCCGCGATCTGGATAGCATCAAAGACGCCTGAGTCCACATTGGATTTGACCTTACCGAGCCCCATTATAAGGTCTTTATTTCCGACCGCAAACCCGAGCCTCCAGCCTGTCATGTTATAGGTCTTAGAATGCGAATAGAGTTCCATGCCAATGTCCATTGCCCCGTTGGCAGCAAGGAAAGAGGGAGATTCGTACCCGTCATATGTCATCTGGCAGTAGGCGTTGTCATGCACTGCAATGATGTCGTATTTTTTGCAGAACTTAACGACCTTTTCAAAAAACTGCATGTCCGCAGTTGCAGCAGTTGGATTGTTAGGATAATTAAAGAAGAATAACTTTGCCTTTTTCAGAATATTCTCAGGAATTGAATCCAGGTCAGGCAGGAAATTATTTTCGGCAGTTAGCGGTAGTGGATACGGTTCTCCACCCGCAAACATTGTTCCTATTTTGTAAACCGGATACCCGGGATCGGTATAGAGCACGACATCTCCAGGGTTGACAAACGCGAGTGGAATATGCGCAACCGCTTCCTTTGACCCGATCAGGGCAAGGACTTCAGTCGCAGGGTCAAGCTCAACTCCCTTGTATTTCTTACACCAGTCCGCCGCCGCTTTCCTGAATTCCGGCATCCCGGCATAAGAAGGATACTGGTGCGTTTTAGGGTCGCAGACAGCTTCCCGCATAGCCTCGACAATGTGCGGGTGCGTCGGCAGGTCAGGGTCTCCTACGCCAAGGTCTATAACATCGACTCCTCTGGCAATTAGTTCGTCCTTCGCTTCGTCTATGGTAGCAAAAAGGTATGGGGGTAGTGCATTGATTCGATCAGAGTACATTGATAACGTCACCTGAAGATGATTAGCATGCGTAAGTTTTCATAGTTACGGTATTTTGAATATTAAAAGGTATGGGATAAAGTATTGAGAATAAAATTCAAAGATATTCAAAGACATACTATTCATTGTTTTTATTCGTATAATTTTCCATTTAGTCTAAGCGTTTTTTTATATTTAGTAAATATACAATTCTTATGAATGTATTATATGTTTTTGTAAATGTGTTATATAATTATTTTTCATTTTCTTTAATATTGAGCATATCCTAAATTCCGTATCATGAAATTAATTTTCTTCATATTACGTAAAAAACTTGACTTCAGATTTACAGCAAATTTGAGACACTGCGATTTTGAGCTTTGTAACAGCACATTTAATCGGATAAATATGATCAGATAGTTAGATTTACTTTATTAATAATTAGTATGCAAAAAGATAGAGAAATATATGTGAAATCAAATCTGTTTATTTAAGCTTGCCAATAAGCAGGTGTGCGTAATCTAATTAACAGAACCTATTAATGGGGAAATAGGGGACTGGTTGAGTTTTATGAATAATTTTTTAGAGTTGCAAGCTTCCTTATACAGTTTATTTGTGTTTATTATGATGCTTATCATTATATCACTGTTTGTGTATTTAGTTATGTCTTATTATGGAAACAGTACAGATAAAACCGAAAAGTTGAAAGGATTTAAATATAAAAATATTATTCTTTTTATTATTATATTAACGATTTTTTTTGTTGCTATGTATTTTGTGCATGAGAGCCCAATTGCCTGGATTGTAAGAGGAGATGCATTAGCTAATTCTGGTAATTATAAAGAAGCAATAAATGCTTACGATAAAGCAATTGAACTTGATCCTCAAAATCCAGAGGCTTGGAATAATAAAGGAGTTGCACTTTCCAATTTAAGTAATTATGAAGAAGCAATAAAAGCCTATAATAAAGCAATTGAACTTGACCCTCAAAACTCGCTTTTCTGGTATAATAAAGGGAAAACTCTATACGAGTTAGGCAAGCAAGAAGAATCAACAAAAGCCTACAAAGAATCACTAGAGGCTAGTGAAAATGCAATTGAACTTGATCCTCGAAACTCGCTTGCTTGGTATAATAAAGGGTCAGCTCTTCAGGAGCTAGGTAATTACCAGGAAGCAATAACAGCCTACAATAAGGCAATTGAGATCTATCCGGAGTATAAAGAAGCCTGGTATAAGAAAGGATTAGCCTTTTACAACTCAGGTAATTATGAGGAAGCAGTAAAAGCCTGCAATAAAACAATTGAGCTTGATCCTCAAAACCCACGTGTCTGGGCTAATAAAGGAAATGCTTTGTCTAAATTAAATAGTTACGAGGAAGCAATTACAGCATATAATGAATCAATTGAACTTGATCCTCAAAACTCAGTTGCCTGGAATGGTTTAGGATTCGCTGTAGCTAGTTCAGGTAACTACGAAGAAGCAATCAAATTCTACAACAAAGCAATAGAAATTGATCCTCAGAATTCAGAGGCTTTGAGTAATAAAGGATTTGCTCTTTACAATGTAGGTAACCGCGAGGAAGCGATAAAAGCTTTAGATAAAGCCATAGAAGTAAACCCTCAAAATGCAGTTGCCTGGTATGATAAAGGATCGATTCTCAAAAATTTAGGTAATTACGAAGAGGCAGTTGAAGCTTTTGACAAAGCAACTGAATTAGACCCCAAAAAATCATCTGCTTGGAATAATAAAGGAAATGCTCTGTCTAGTTTAGGGAACTATGATGAGGCAATAAAAGCATACGATAAAGCAATAGAAATTGACCCTCAAGATCCAGGTCCATGGAATAATAAAGGAATTGCTCTGTCTAACTTAGGAAGTTACGAAGAATCGATTAAAGCCTTTGATAAGGCAATAGAGATTAACCTTTCAAGTTCAGTTACCTGGGCCAATAAGGGATTAGTTCTGTCCATATTAGGAAATTATGAAGGAGCAATAAAAGCTTTTGATAAATCAATAGAAATTGATCCTCGGAATTCTATTGCCTGGGTTAATAAAGGAAATGCCCTCTACAATTCAGGTGAGTATGAGGGAGTAATAACAGCCTGTGATAAGGCAATTGAACTCGATCCTAAAAACTTAGACGCCTGGACCAATAAAGGTAAAGCCCTGTCCAGTTTAGGTGATTATGAAGAAGCAATAAAAGCTTATGATAAAGCACTTGAGATCGAACCTCAAGACCCGCTCACCTGGAATAATAGAGAAATTGCTTTTGGTCATTTAAACAATTACGAAGAAGCGTTACGAGCTCATAATAGAGAGATAGTAAGCGATTCCGAAGATCCAGAAGTCTCATGGAACGATAAAGGGTTAGCTCTTTACTATTCAGGTAATTACGAAGAATCAGTAAAAGCCTATGATAAGGCAATTGAACTTGACCCAGAATATGCGGATGCCTGGTTCAATAAAGGAAATTCTTTTTTTAGTTTAAAGAATTACGAGGAGGCAATAAAAGCATATGACAAAGCGATTGAACTTAAACCTCAAAATTCACTTGCCTGGAATAATAAAGGGTTAGCTCTCAACAATTCAAGCTATTACGCAGAGGCATTAAAGTCATACGATAAGGCGATTGAACTTAACTCTCAGGATTCAGCTGCCTGGAATAATAAAGGGAACACTCTTTCTAGTTTATATGATTACGAAGGAGCATTGAACGCCTACAATAAAGCAGTTGAAATTAACCCCCAATACTCAGATGCCTGGTACAATAAAGGGAATACTCTTTGTAGCTTAGGCCGTTATGAGGAAGCAGTAACTGCCTTTAATAAGACACTTGAAATTGACCCTCATAATTCATTTGCCTGGTGTAATAAAGGAATAGCTCTGTCCAGTCTTGGTAATTACGAAGAAGCAATGAAATCTTTTGATAAAGCACTCGAAATTGACTCTCAAAATTCACTTATTTGGTCTAACAAAGGACTAGCTCTTTTCGAATTTGGTAAGTATGAAGAAGCAGTAAAAGCTTATAATAAAACAATTGAGATTGATCAAAGTAATACAGAAACTTGGAATAATAGGGGATCAGCATTTTTCTTGATAGGTAACTACGAAGAAGCGATGAAAAACTACAATAAAACAATTGAACTTGACCCTGAGTACTCACTTGCCTGGTATAATCGTGCATGTTTGTATTCTCTTATCAATGACAAAGAGCAGTCAATATCTGATTTGAAGCGCGCTATTGAAATCAATCCGGCGTACAAAGAAATGGCAAGAGTAGACAGTAAATTTGAACATTTATGGGATAATGAAGAATTTAAGAAATTGTTAAACATCACTGAGTAGTTCTATGGCATTAAAAAATATTGAGATTGTAGATCTCAATATTTTGGTATCTTTGGTTGATCTAACAGATTTTAGGCTTTTAGATATATGAAAGGGTAAAAACGCATAATAAGACCAGTGCACTTGAGAAGTAAGACTTGTAATGTTCCAGATTATATGTTTCACGCAGTCCGGAAAAAAATCTAACCCAATAAACTGCCAGGATGGGCCATAGTACAACTATTATGGAAAAAAATAACCAGGTAAATGACCTCGTATCTATGTATGTCATTACATATTTAAGCAACTTTCCCGAAAATTCTTGTACATTGCTTGCTCCAAAGAGAAAGATTACGATGTAGCTGGATAATGCGTAGATTGTTAGCATAAATAATTGAAACAAATAAGCTAGGGGAAAAAGAAAAAGAAATAGCAAGACACTTCTTTCCTTACCAGAGTGGACCGCCATCCAGCATCTCAGAGTATTTGGAGGATGGGTTACTTGAGCAAGAAGCCATTTTTTAAATGATTTTTCTTTTTTCAGTTTTTCCATTATTTTTAATGAATTTTCAGTGACTTTTAGTGAATTTTCAGTGGAATTTATTTTTGATGTCAGCATAAATCTATCCGCATTAAGTTCCGCAGACCAGATCCCTACAATAGGAAGGGTGAAGAAGCCTAAGGTTTCGAAGAGAATAACTATTGGGTCTGTTAATGAATACAGAAGAAACATTGTGGCTGCAAGTATATTATGAGAGGCAGATTCGGTCAGATCAACTAAAACTAGAAATATTTGAATCAGGAAAACAAAGGCAATAATACCTATAGAGTGCTTAACCACGAATTCAAAAAAACTACCTGCTCCGAGAATAAAAGCATCTCCATTTCGATAGTGTCCAATTTCATGGAGAAGTATTTCTTGAGAACTTTCTCTGTCCGAGCGCCAGGACTTGATAAATTTTCCAAATATTGCTATGCCTGTCTTACGATAACCGATGGGATAGATAAATACTTCTTCACTCTGGCTGAGAAGATTGGTTTTGATTTTAAGATCCGGAGCGTGCAATTTAAGAAAGTCTTCAATTTCTGCCATTGCAGGAATTACCGGATAATTTTCAGTTAGTTTATATTTTTTTTCAACGTAACGAGTTCGTATAAAAGGGAACAAAACACTTAAAGCACCTAAAAATAAAAATATACTGGGAATCCAGAAGGGCAAGTTTACCAACTTAAATCTACTAATAAGGGTTAAGTTTGCGTATGTTGGGTCTGTAGAAAATAAAAAAGATTCAAGATATTCTTTAAGTAATTCTATTTGAGTAGGCAACATATATATGTACACAATAAACCATACCCACAACCATGGTGGAAGGGATTGGCACTTTCCGTTTTCGGGCATAATATCACTTTGATCCAGCAACTTTTTCCACAAAGAGTATAGAAACGGATGGATCCTTTAGCAATGTAATAACAACATTTGAAATAACTTTTTCACATTGTTCATCAGGAAGGCCAGAAGCTTTTAGTTCCAATGTAAAAGTTTCAAATATGTTCGTGAGAGGTAGTGAGTATTTTTCAGGAATTTTACTGGTTTTTTCCTTAATCTTCAACTTTTCACATATACTTAAAAAGTTGTTTATTACTGAGAGATCGTCGCCATCTACTTTTAGTATCTTAAGTATAAAAGGAGAAGCAATAGCTATTCCCTTCAGAATCCATGGGAATATTAAAGTTCCTTCAAGTAGTCCGAAAGCCCCCAGTTCTGCACTTTCATGTTTGTCAAAAAGGGCTTCTTTTTCTTCGCCACCTCGAACAAAAGCATCAGTCATAAGAGGGGCTAGATCAGTCTCATCAGGAACTGTAGCTTCTGCAATTTTTATGGATAAATCAGTTAGAATATCCATATATATCTCCTCTTTTGATGAGTAATTATCTAAATGAGTAATTATCTAAATGAGTAATTATCTAAATGAGTAATTATCTAATAATACGAACTAATTCTTTTTCACAAGTTGTTTAAAAGCTTTCAAACTAGAACTCTTGGTTTATCTATTATTTTGTAATATATATCCAGCAGAAATGTTTATTAGAATCATATTTCTGAAAACTTAATTTAGGAATGACAAGGATATAATTTCAAATATTTTCGTTGCCTAAAGATAATTCTGTTTAAACTGCTTACAAACCATAAAGGAATCTACTTGGATGCTACGTGAAAAATATTCTGAAAAAACAGAACAACACATGAAATTTGTTGCTTCTTAAAATGGGAAAGACAGAAGAAATATGCAGCTATAGAAGCAATTAAGTTAGTTCATGGTGGACAAAAGTATATAAGTAGTGTATTGGGCTGTCATTTCCAAACTTGTCATGGCTGGAATTAATGAAATCGCTAATGGTATAAAGACACCGGATGACAGGATTCGAAAGCCTGGCTGAGGTAAAAAGAAAATATGAAAATTGTTTTTGATGATTATTTGGGGAAATGGAATTATTGAGCAATTCCAGAGGTAAAAACTTGAAGTTATTTTTAAAACATTCTTAACTATTTGACTTAGATGTCGCGAGATATGATTTCAAGTTTTGGGATCATCTCGAGATGATAACTGGGGATTTTTGAATACTCCTCCAAAAACGATAGTGAGAAAAATGTTATTTTTTGAAAACATCCTCTAAAAATAGAGTACAACCTGAGAGCCATATTGAAAGGAAAAACTCAAATCACGATGTTTGGTACGAGAGATTAAAAACAGTACAAGAGGAAGTAAGTAGGCTAAAATTTACTCTCATAATCAATGTTACTACATTACTTACAGCACTTACGGCTTTTAAGATAGAGAGATATGACCTGATAGGAACACCAGGAGCTTTTAGAAGGTTGAATATCTAAGAGCATGTCCGAAAAGTGGTTACCTGCTACAACTTGTACAATATGCAAAAACTGAAACGGATACTTTAATACTATAGAGCTAGTGACATTTCAATATGCATTAATGGCTTTTCGGATAAGCTCTAAGTTTTTTAATGTAGTTTTTTTGAAAAAAGAGAATTTAGCGCCTTTAATTGAGTTTTAAAGCGTAAATTGAGAAATTGGTAAAACATCAGATTCTAAACACAATTTCCTAGATCTTTTTATATTGAGGTCATCCCAAAACTTGAAATTTGCTTCTTGGACCTTGTATTTTGAATAATCAATCAAGCTCATGATCATGAAAATAATTCTGAGAATTCCCAATGATTAAGAGTAAAGTGGCTTTTGGGATAGGCTCATTATAAAATTAATTAAATATATTTATTAATATAAAGGAGAGTTAAATAAAAATGGTCGTTAAAGCATAAAAATAAGTTACTTGCCTAAAATGCGCCATTGAAATTGATATTACTGACATATTTTTATGGTGTTATACTGATGGAAACAATATCAACTGTTCAATCTTTTCGGATCTCGTCCGCAAGTTATTGATCAGAGTAACTAAAATTAGCGAAATCTGAGAGTCATTGTATATATCTGCAGCTTTCAACAGCTGACGACTTCTGTTTAACAAGAGCGAAAAAAACGAAATTAGTTTAAATTTAAATGAGGTATATATATGAAAGAAAAGAGAGAGCAAATGACAGAAAAGGAAGAACTTGCAGTCCCACAAGATTTTCCCATGAAAGCAGAATAGGAAGAACCTGCAGTCCCACAAAAATTTCCCATGGAAGCAGAAAAGCAACCTGGAGTCTCCAATGTTAAATCTGGCTTTGAAGAACCACCAGTTAAGGCTGAAACAATCAAATTAGAAAAAGAAGTTATAACTGCTGTTATGCCACCCAGAAGTGCTGAAGATATCCCAAGAACACCTCTTTCGGAAAGATTTGCTAGGGAGGAATAACTGTGACCGATATTTATTTTAAAAATAATACTTCTTCTACGGTTTATGTTGCTATTATGCGTTATGCGCCGGATATATGTAATGCACGTGGTGACTGGCTAGTAGAAGGATGGTGGGAAATAGATCCTGGCCAGGCAGTATTTCCATTATTATGCTGAAGGAGGAGGCCTCATATGGAATGGACCTTACGGTGCCTATGTGGCTCAAACTGCATTTGCTCATTGCAGCAATACTACTACAGGAAGACGTGTCGGAATGAGACTAGGCGATTGCGATAATTTCTCAACATACACAATAAATATAAATCTGTAATTTAATTTTGTACTTTAGAGCGATTAATCTCATTACCGATTAATCTCATTACTAATCTCTCAATTTATTTGCCAAAAAGCTTTGTTTGAATTGAACAATCGTTATCAACTAAGTAATTAATTTTTTACACGAGTTTCTATTTTTTGATTCTTTGCTGTTTGATCTTCCAGAGTTATATGACTGGTGTTTTGAAACACTTGAAGAATGATAAATATAATTTCAAGGATTTCAGCCTAGATTAGGCAGGTCGACATTTCATTTTCGATACTTTTTACTGATGGCAATTTTGAAATGATGATCCCTTATTGTGTGTAGTTGTGAAGTTTACATATGATCCAAACATAATCTCTCATACTAAACTTTAATGGAAAAATGATTCGGTGTTTATATGTGTCGTGGGAGTTGAGCCACAAGTTAACCAGCTTTAAATCTAATGTATATTTATCAAATATTCAAAAACGATATCAAGAGAAATATTCAAATTCCTTATGTCGACCTGCCGAATCTAGGTTCTATTATCCTGATTTGAAATTCTTTAACATTTATATGATGGAGGTACTACATTTAAGGAATTTTTAGACCAGATAATAAACAAAAGCACTTAAAACCAGCCTGATTAAAGAAAAAACAATTGAAATCATTGAAAAGGCCACAAGATATACATTTAGAGCCAAAATCTCTGCAAAAAGGCCGGAGAAATCAGCATTGAAAACAAGGGCAACCAAATTTATCAGCAAAATAAAAAAGAGTATGGTTACAAAACCCCTACCTGCTCCTTTAAGGTCTTCTTTGCTCAGGGCTATATGCGAAGAGATCGCGATTGCCAGGGCAAAATAAATCCAGAAATTGAGAGAAAACAGGTTTTCTACCGAAAATATGCTTTGAAAGAGACCTGCGGTAAGGGCGAAGATTTTTGTCAAAATATACTGGTCCGGCTGGGTGGGCTCAAGGGTAAGATAATCGGCAACCCTGGAAAAGGAATCCGGCAGCAACAGTTTCATGCCGATAATAAGAGCCACGGTCCCGCTGAAGATTGGGCCCATGCCTATGAAAAAGTTTCCTATGTTCTGGTAGAGGCTTTTTGGGTTCCAGCTGTGATTGACGTATCCAAGGGTTCCGTCATTTTCCTTGTGGGAAAACAGCTTGAATTTAGTTATTTTGTGCCTGAATACATAGCACATCAGCAGGTGGCCAAGTTCGTGAATGGGAGTACCTATCCAGGCTGTAGCCAGAATTCCTTTCCTGCCAAAAGCTCTCTGGACGTAAAAGTTAGCCCGATTCTCAAGAAAGCCGAGTATTATCCCGACAAGAATCAGAGAGCCTGTGACATAGAAGGTTTCAAACAGACTTACCCGAAAAACAGTAAGAAATGCGTTTTCCATTTTGGACTCCTTTTTGTAACTTCAGGAGAAGTTTTGGCTTTTAATTGACCCGGGATTAAGTTTCACAGCTAGCTTATAGGTTAGCTTGTAGGTTAGCTTGTAGGTTAGCTTGTAGGTCAGCTTATAGGCCAGCTTGTAGGTTAGCTTATAGGCTAGCTTGTAGGTCAGCTTTTTATTATAAAGTGGCCGAAGAAAATATAAACTTCGCGCCCGTCACACACAAAATCAAAAAAGATTAAAGAAGTTTAAAAGAGTGAATTAAAAGAGTGAAATACCTTCTCTTTCAGGACCATTTGATAGACTACATCAATAATTACCCTTTTCAGCAAATTTTAAGATCTTTCTAACCTGCAAGATCAAACCAGACCGGGGTTTTGTTTTAGTGCCCGCAGCGAAATAACCTATGCAACTTATAATTTCTTGTAACTTTGATTGGAGACCTTGATAGTGAAAATCAAAATGCCCAATTGGGAATGTGCAGCGGTTATTCTGTGGCGGGGTCTTAGGGTCACAGTTATAATTTATTGTTATTTCCTCGTCTTCCTGAATATCTCTTATGCAAACGTATTTTAAAAGGCTGTTCTCGAAGTCTTTACAGTACCTTGCGTTCGGGTTGTATGAATGGTTATAAAGGGAACCACAGCCCAGCGCGATAGCTGCATCTTTTGAATTAGAATCCCAGGCGCAATAATAATTATAGAGCTGGGTAAGCTCAAGTGAATCTATCTCTTCAGTGGGTAAAACTATAACAGGACAGGTTTCTATTACCTCGCCTCTTTTAAAATTCCGCTGTGCAAACATGCCCCTGCCTTTTCCAGGTGAATCTTTTACACTTATCGACAATTATGGTCACATCCCCGCAAAATTTAAACGTTGCTTGTAAACTGTTTCATTATATTTACGAAGCATAAGATTTATAGGTTTCCCTTTAAATTTTTTATTTCAGTGTTCACATTTAGTGCTTAACGTTCAGTGTTTAGCCAAGCCAGAAATTTCCTGAGAGTCTTCACGAAGTGAACTTTCATTTCCGGATACAGGACTGGATGAAGAAATTTTGGATACAGGCATTTTAGATCCAGAAACTCTTGATATAGGCATTTTGGATGCAGGAATTTTGGATGCAGAAATTTTGGATGCAGAACTTTTACCTTTACTCCTGAGAAACCTGTAGTATCCAAAGCCTATCAAAAAGATCGGATAAGCAATTTCCCAGGTAAACCCAGAGACCAAAAAACTCAGGGACACGAGTGAAAGAGCCGAAAAAATCCATTTCTTCCAGCCGTTTTCGGTTTTCCAGTATGCAATTATAATGAAGGCATAAAGGAAAACGAAGTTCTGGTTTACGAACAGTATCATAGCTGATACCGGAATTTTAAGGAGATAACTTCCAAGAATCAGGAAAATTGAAAGTACATACAGCCCAACCAGGCTGGACACAGGGATATTCCTTTTTGAAAGCTTTCCGAAGACCTTAGGAAAAATTCCAGTCCTGCCCCCGGCGTACAGCAGGCGGCTTGCAGTAAAATCCCAGGAACAGGCGTTTGCTGCAATAACTATTATCATGAGCCAGATCAGGAGTTTTCCTCCAGGAGTGAAAAGCACGAGGCCGGAAAGCCCGGCTGCTCCCTGAAGAGAAGCGCCTGAAACACTGGCTCCTGTGCTGATAAGGGCAAGTACAAGGTAAATTGAGGTCACAAGGGCAAAACTTAGCCAGTAAAGGCGAGGTACATTTTTTTCAGGATCTTTTATTTCTCCCAGGGAAAAAGAAAGGTTTTCCCAGCCCAGGAAAGCCCAGAATAGGAGGGCTGCAACTTTCCACGTATTATACGGGTCTATATGCGCGTTACCGCTAAGAGCTTCACTAGCAATCACGAGGCCTGAGTCCAGAAAATCAAGGTTAAAGACAATGAGCAGGCCTATTAGCAGAAAAAGGACAGCCAGAGCTGCATAATTGATTAGAGAGATAACCCTTATTCCAGCCAGGTTCGAAAGGAGCATCAGGGTTACAAGGAGGATTGCAAAAAGGGCTGCTCCTGTGTCTGAAAGCTGGAAAAGCTGCTTCATATATTCGCTGCCTATAAGGGCAACCGCAGGAAGCCCGAAAAAGAAAGAGCCTCCAACAAGGTAGGAAACCGCATATCCTCCCCAGGGTCCAACAGCTTTTTCAGCATAACCTGCAAGTCCGGCTGTCGAAGGAAATTTAAGGCCAAGGCTGGAGCAGACTTCGATGAGAGGAACTGCGACAATCGCTATAAGGAGCCAGCCGAGGATTGCTTCATAGACTGTGCCTGCATCAAGTGCTAAGCCTGGCAGTGCAAGAATGCCTGTGCCTATAAGCATGCAGATTGCAAGCCCCATGCCTCGCCTGAAGGAAATCGTTTTCTTAAGTTCGGTCATTTCTATCTCTTAGGCTACCTGTAAAAGGTTTTGTGTATTTATTTGTTTCCAAAGAGGCTTTCAGATAATTAAAATACATACTAAATATATTTTTCTGAAAATCTCCGTAGAAGAAAAGAATCAAACATTGAAAAAAAATTAAAATATATTCAGGTAATACAAAAAAGCAATTGCTAGCGCCACGAAACTAAGAATAAGGAAAAACCCTGAAATACGGATGTATCCATACTTAATTTTCACCATTTCCTCAAATTTTTCTTTTGAGTCTCTGGTCGAGTTTATATTTATCTCATACTTTTTCCTGAAAAGCACCATCACCGCAAAAATCAAGCTCAGCAACCACAAAACCAGCGGAGCCAGATAGATCAAAGCCGAATATCCTTCTGCTTCCTTTATATCAGAAAAAGCAATAGCGTGAAAATAAATCCCCTGAAGCAGCCCTGTGACAACAACAAACTGTTTTGCTGTATCTTCTACAGCCGAAATAGATTCCCCAACAAGTTTTTCAGCGTTCTTTTTCCAGAAAGGATTAGGCTCAACGGGAACAAAAGGAATCTCTTCCTCACCAGCCCCGCTTTCAATTTCCCCTTCAGTCATACCTTTACTTCCCATTCGAATTCTTTTTTGCAATTGGGGCAGGTAAGATCTATATACAGGTTTTTGGGAGTTTTTTGGCTGAATGCTTTTTTAATATCAGAAAAACCTAAACGTACTGCAACAGTTTCCCCATCTTCAACAACTTTTTCTATATCTGTGTAATATTTGTACCCGCAGTGAGGGCACTTTATAAGTTCAGAAGTCATTCATTCACCAGCCTCTCAAATTCGGCATTAAATTCTTCTTCCCCCATTTTATCTCTCAGTCTTAAAAGGGATCTTGCGACAATTTCCTTGTTAGGCGAATTAAGTTGCTCAAAAATTGAAAAAGAGATTAAATAATTTCTGAGAGCACTATTATATTCTCCCTCTTCTTCATTTATTCTTCCTATCTGGTGCAGTGTTATTGCAATTCCGCTTTTGTTTCCCAGTTCTTCTTTCATTTTCAGTGACTGGTTATACTTTTTGACTGCTTCTTCGTAGTTGCCCTGAGAATAATGAACATTTCCAAGCTGGTGCAGTGTTATTGCAATTCCGCTTTTATCTCCAAGCTCTTCTTCAATTTTCAGTGACTGGTTATACTTTTTGACTGCTTCTTCGTAGTTGCCCTGCTTCTGATGAATCATTCCAAGCTGGTGCAGTGTTATTGCAATTCCGCTTTTGTTTCCCAGTTCTTCTTTCATTTTCAGTGACTGGTTATACTTTTTGACTGCTTCTTCGTAGTTGCCCTGCTTCTGATGAATCATTCCAAGCTGGTGCAGTGTTATTGCAATTCCGCTTTTGTTTCCCAGTTCTTCTTTCATTTTCAGTGACTGGTTATACTTTTTGACTGCTTCTTCGTAGTTGCCCTGAGAATAATGAACATTTCCAAGCTGGTGCAGTGTTATTGCAATTCCGCTTTTATCTCCAAGCTCTTCTTCAATTTTCAGTGACTGGTTATACTTTTTGACTGCTTCTTCGTAGTTGCCCTGATCCTGATGAATCATTCCAAGCTGGTGCAGTGTTATTGCAATTCCGCTTTTGTTTCCCAGTTCTTCTTTCATTTTCAGTGACTGGTTATACTTTTTGACTGCTTCTTCGTAGTTGCCCTGCTTCTGATGAATCATTCCAAGCTGGTGCAGTGTTCCTGCAATTCCGCTTTTGTTTCCCAGTTCTTCTTTCATTTTCAGTGACTGGTTATACTTTTTGACTGCTTCTTCGTAGTTGCCCTGATCCTGATGAATCATTCCAAGCTGGTGCAGTGTTATTGCAATTCCGCTTTTGTCTCCCAGTTCTTCTTCAATTTTCAGTGACTGGTTATACTTTTTGACTGCTTCTTCGTAGTTGCCCTGATCCTGATGAATCATTCCAAGCTGGTGCAGTGTTATTGCAACCCCCCTATTATCTCCCCTTTCCTCATATTTATATTTAATGATATTATATATTTTTAATGCTGTATTTATGTCTCCGAGATTATAGAATATATTCGCCAGAGTACCCTCACAACTTAATTTTGTAGCACCTGATGTCGTGTTAATAGAATCATTTAATAGATCCATTGCAAGTTTAATATATCCCCAGCGAATAAGATGATTTACCGTATTTTCTACAACCTCATTTGCACTTTCCCAATCTTCTGCCTGGAAGTAATAATCGCGTGCTTTTAGATAATCCCAGAGGCTTCCGGTTTGAGAAACCAGATTCTCATAGTATCCGGCAGCTCTGATAAGAAGCTCTTTTTTGTCCAGTCCGTCTTCTTTCAGTTTTTTATGTATAAAAATTTTTACAATCGTATGCTCCGAGTAAACGCTCTTATCGTACTCCTGCTCTTTTGAAATGAGACCCCATTGGGTGAGTTTTTGCAGAGGTTCTCCGACAGCAGGACATTCATCTTTCTCATTGCCTATAATCCATGACAACGCTTCGACAGAGACGGCTTCTTCGTAGATTGAGGCGCAGAGGAGCAGTTTTTTTGCGTCCTCATCTAATTTGGAAAATGACTTTTCCAGCAGGGTAAACTCAATAAGCTCTTTATTCAGGGGTGACAGATCCAGCAATAAATCATCTACTCCCTGAACAGCTGCATGTTTTGCAAACTGGCCTATTATCCAGGGATGGCCGCCTATGACATTGTAGATTTTCTTTTTCTTCTGAATTCCCAGATCTGCCAGTTCAGTAAAATTATTCATGAGCCAGTTTGTCTGAGGAAAATGGAGCTCTGGAAGAGAGATATGTTCGATTCCGGAAGCAAGCCTGCCATCAAGTGGATCAAAGTCATAGCGGGTTGTTATGAGGAATTTTGTGTTTCTGGTTGTATTATTAAGGAGATGCTGGATGAATGCTTTAAGTTCAAGGTTTTCTATGTCGTTTTTTTCTTCATTCAGACAATCTTCAAAGTTATCGAAAATGACCAGGAATCTTATCTGGTTTAGTATGTTTACCAGTAGAGTAGTTTTAACTTCAAGGGGAACCTGCTGGTTCAGGATCTGATTCAGTTCAGGTCTTCCTTTCATCAGTAAAAAGCTGTTGAATTTGTTCAGGACATCTTCCGGTCTGGTTGTGGGAGTAAATTTTATCCCCAGAGTGCCTTCGAAGTAATAGCCCATTTTCAACGCAAACCGAGTTGCAAGTACGGTTTTTCCAATCCCTCCAAAGCCGTGGATGATTGCAGCTCTTTTTACGTCGGACTTGAAGCCTCTTTCAAGAAGCCTGAGTTCTTTTCTCCTGGCAACAAAGCCTTTTTCCATGACCTGTAAATCCGGCATCATCATAGGTTTAACAACAAATTCAGAAGGTTCTGGTTTTAAATTCCCTACATTAACGCAGTTGCAATCTGAAAGATAAAGTACCGGGGTTGCAAAATCAAATCCATTACTGTTTTCTAAGTTCTTCATCACGAGTCTGGCTTCTTTTAAAGCAAGGTCAACAGGTTTTCCGCTTGCAATTGCTCTGTAAAAATTGTATGCAAACTTTGTGGCGACATCATCAAGTACCGAATATTGCATTGCCACAACAGCAGGAATTCCCTTTTTAGAGAGCATACTGGCCAGGTCCCCGAAAGCTTCTTTATTCGAGCCTTTGGCGGATTCACAGGAACTTAGCACAACAAGCCGGATGCCTCGTTCGGAAAAAAGGTCGGAAAGGGTTTTGTTGTCAATAAGTCTTGCTTTCTGGTCTTCGGTTTCAAACACAAGATGACCTTTGCCATCTATGCTGATCCCGTGGCCTGTGAAATGGATAAGATGGTAATCTTGTTCGTTAAGATAGCCTTCGATATTTTCAAAGGTTGCATCTTCAGTAAAATCCACTTTTATTTTCTGATCTCTTTGAAGTTTGTCCACGGCTTCAAGGATAATTTCCTGTTCTTTTTCCGTATTTAAAGGCGAAATCCTGGGGTCATCAGGACCGGAAATTATTACCAGCATCCTGAGTACGGAATCAAGAGGTTCAAGCTTTTTCTTCTTTATGCCTGCTGGCAGCCTTGAAATCAGGATGTTTCTTCTTCTAATTAGAAAATCTTCGTCGTCATGGAGATATTCCCAGGGCAATGCTGAAATTTCCGGAACATCTTCACCAAACCTGAGTGAAATCCTGAGTCCACTGCCGTTTTCCTGGACTTCCTGTATGGATTTGTTGAAATACTCGCCAAGTTGACCGGAAAATACTTTGCTGTAAAGCATTTTCCCAAATTCTATATGTGGCACTTCTCTTTCCTTTTCTTCCAGTGCCTCTGCATTTTCGTTATGTTTTTCTGGTTCTTCAGGGCTTTCGGTAACTTTTTTCTTTATACTTTCAAGCATCTGAGAGAGTTTCAGGTCTCGCCTGAGTTCAAAATCGTTGCTCGCTACAACATTCCCCTCCTCCAGAATTGAGGCATGATATATATAGGGAGACACATTGGGGGATCGGGTAATCTGAAAATCAAGAGAAGAGTATTCCAAAAAGATCACTGATCATTATTTGGTCTTCATAATTAATAAATTTAAAGTGTATACAATAATAAAAATAATATTTAAGACTTAAAAATATGAATTAAAACCGAAATCCAGATTTAAAGACATAAAGACCCACAATAAAACTCACGAAAATTCAAATCTATTTTGATTAAAGTTGGCGTAAAACGAAAAAGTAAGCAATAAAAAATTCATGTTTTAATCCCTTAAAAAACTCATTGAAAACATGAAAACTAAGTTTATTAGTCTCATACTTAAATGGCAAGAGCTTATAATATAAAACTGGAAAGGGCAATTTTTCAAATTTTCCAAATTTTTCAATTTAGAACCTATCCGAAAAGTCAGTAATGCATGTTGAAAAGCCACGATAAATCTATACTATCAGAGTATCCGTTCCGGTTTTTCATATTGCATTTTGTAAAAGTTGTATCAAGTAATCACTTTTCGGATAGGCTCTTAATTTTGGGAAAAGCCGGTCGTGTCCGCACGACCGGTGAGGGCCTGGGGTTCTGAGATCAATTTATTTCCAGCAGGGACCACGGAAAAGATATTTCCGGTTTTACTCTTTTATTCCTTTACTCCTTCTTTTCCAGGCAAATGAGCTCTTCTGCATACGGGAGCGTCTCTTTTATCCAGGCGCAGAACTCAATCCACTCATCAAGCTTATGATTGCGGCGCTGGAAGTAAATGTTTCTGAGTTCAGCATAATTGGTTATAATGGTCCTTTTCTGCAGAAACGCGCTCGGAAGGTCCTGGACGAGTTCCCTGAAAATCGCTTTCCGATATGCGTTGTCTTCTTCACTATCTCCCTCGCGGGATTTGTAGGCTTTGATAAGGTCGTTCAGGTGCTGGATCTGGTCGTTCCTGTAATCTGTCAGGGTGTCAAACGAAAAATCGTGAGGAGCAAGCTCCCTGCTGGTCAGTTTGTGCATCGTTGAAGTGGAGTTCTTTTCTGCGAACTTGTAAGTATCAAACTCTTTCCACCAGTAGAGAGGGGCTGTTAGGTCAAAGCAGACTGTAATGAACCTTAAAAATTTGCCGTGCTCGTTACCTGCAAGGGTCAGGCGCTGGGCCAGGTTCAGGTCCTTTTCCCCGAGCGTGCAATTTCCTGCCTCATCAGGCTCGCTGCTGTCCATAAGATGCCAGGAGTTCATAGGGTTCCGCATGCCGAGAATTGCATAGTAGATATTGTATGTACCGTGTAATTTCATTTCAATCATAAAAGCGCCTCTTACACCCATTACGATAAGCAATTTATAAATCTGTTTGTTGTAAACTGTTGTAAACGATTCATCAATCGAGGTGATAAACAATTTATAAATCTATCCATGGCAGATAAACTAACTCATGTGAACGACTGATTTTAAACAAAGAACTATTTTAAACAAATTAACTTATCTTAAAAAGCTACCTGGTTTAAAAAAGCTACCTGGTTTAAGAAAACGAACCAATTTTAAAAACTGAAAACTGAGTCCAGGGGCTTAATAAGTAGCCATCGTTTTCTGAGGGGAAATTATTTAAGAAAAATCAAATTGCGTGCGGCCACCCCACCCTAAAGGATGGGGTATGCTTCGGGCCGCCCGCCCGGTTATTTTGGTACTTAGAACTCATTAATTCTACGTTGCCCGGATTTTTTTAACCTCTGTGATTGAGCTTCTGTTTTCGTTTTTCCCTGCGATTCCTTAATATAATGCTTGATTGTGTCAGCAGTTACATTCCCAACAGATCGATAGAACTTTCCACTTGACCATAGACTTCCACTCCAATACTGGTGTCTCATTTCAGGATGAAGCTTGAAAAGTCTGTAAGAACTTCCTCCTTTCAAGTATTGAATTACCTCTGATAGAGAAGTACTTGGATGAAACTCTAGAAACAAGTGAACATGATCATCTACAACTTCCATTGCATGAATTTTGTAGCCTTTTTCCATGCAAATACTGCTGAGAATCAACTCGCAATCCTTTTTAATCCGCTTGTTGTAGAATATACTGTATCGATATTTAGGTACCAACACGATGTGGTAGGTAATCTGACCATAGCCATGGCTAAAACTACGTAGTTCCAACATTATATCACATCCTAGCCATAGGTGGCTGGCACCACCTGTGGTTATGGTGCCAAAAAAAACTTTATTTTACAAAGAACTGATGATTGAAACAGTTATGCGAATATAAAACAGCCAGCGAGGGTTCACTTCATCCCCGACCTAAAGGTCAGGGTATTCGTGACCCTCTGCGCTCCCATAGTAATAAACACCTTCTTAACCCATGCTTTATCCTTTCAAGTATAACCTTTCTGCAACTTCCGGATATTTCTATTTGACAATGAGTAGTGACATTGTATATTATCAGTACGAGCCTGTTAACCTGGAAAAACTTGTAATCCCATTTAATATAGGGTCCTTCCAAATCAGTACTAAAACTAAGGGCATACAATACTTATTTTAGATGATAAGTATGCATTTAGAGTTCCCCCAATTAAGGTACAGTCTAAAAATCAATTTTTTAGATAAATAATCTATAATACTCTTTTAAATCAAGAAAAAATTGAGATAAATACTTTATTCTTTTACAATTTATGTTTATTTATAAATAAGGCATCTGATGTCATTTTCATCCATACAAAATTCAATGTTAAAAGTAAGGATAAATCAACGTTTAATTTAACAATTAAAGTATTTAAGTCATTTAAACAGCAAATAGATCATTTAATGAATGTACCTTAACTGGGGGAGGGCTGACACTATATTTAATTGGGCAAATAAAGTTTAATATCCCTTAAAAAACTAATCATTTTTCAAGGGGTCTAATTTAATAAGAAGTCAGAGAACTCTTCTTAAATCTGAAAGTTCTTGATTTTGAGACAATATTTTTGAGATATAGTTTTTTAAAAAATCTCAGTAGACGTCATCAGGTGCTTTCAATAGCTTTAATAGAATAGAGTTTTGCAGCTTTTCATGCAGGATAGATGCCCAGATTATATTGATTACGAAAGCGAAGAAAACCACATCAAATTTAGGGGCCTGACTTCAAGAGGAAAGAATCTGGAGCTCGAAATACATCTCTTGCGGAACCTCGATCTCGTAGTTCTGAAGTGAGACAATTGCAGTCTATCTAGGAACAGTGCCAAATACAAGCCCTAATGTCCAAAAGCACAATAAAAAATTGATTTTGAATAGCTAGTGTCACGTAAACAGCAAAATGTCGTACAATATCAATAACTATTCTGAATCAATATCGATAACTGTTTTGAATCAATATCGATAACTGTTTTGAATCAATATCAATAACTATTCTGAATCTTTAACTTTTTGAAGATTGGCGAGACATTAGTCTTTTTTCTTAATCACTTTTTCTTCCACACTGAATTCTATGACAAATTCAGTTCCTTTATCCCTCTTTAGCTTGACCTTACCTTCTAACTGATCTACCAGAAGATTTACAAGCTGCAGACCAAGCGTTTCTGGCGTTTCAAAATTGACGTTCTCTGGAATGCCAATTCCATTATCTGAGACAATAAGAGTATATCTGGTACTTTTTCTATCAGCTACATTTCTATTATTCGCTTCATCTTTATTCTCTTCGCTGAAGAGCTTAATCTGGATTTCT
This sequence comes from Methanosarcina barkeri str. Wiesmoor, assembly GCF_000969985.1. GTDB lineage: Archaea > Halobacteriota > Methanosarcinia > Methanosarcinales > Methanosarcinaceae > Methanosarcina > Methanosarcina barkeri_B. The sequence goes on from NZ_CP009526.1 coordinate 2,747,735, forward strand.
CCTGTTTTCCTGTTTGTAAATGCATACTTGAAGGAATTGGTAACGAGTTCGTTAATAACCATTCCTAATGGGACTGCAATATCCATGTCAAAGAAAACTTTCTCTTTAAGATCTGTTTTCAAACTGATGTCCAGATTTCCGAGCCTGTAAGTCTGGAAAAAATTCTCGACAAGTTTCTGCAGGTATAGAGAAAAATCAACTTTATCGGTTTCTGCACCTTCATAAAGTTCTTCGTGGATCAGAGCAATTGATACAACTCTATTCTGGCTTTCCCTGAAAGCTTTCAGGACTTCTGAGTCCTTAATACACTCTCTTTTGTTGAACTTTTCAGCCTGAAGGTCCAAAAGGGAAGAAATAACCTGCAGGTTATTTTTAACTCTGTGATGAATTTCCTTCTGGCGAGCAGTTTCAAGATTTGCCAGAGCTTTCTCAGTTTTTTTACGTTCAGTAATATCCTGAACTATTCCTCTGGCTTTAATCGGAACATTATTCTCGTCGAAAATGACTTCCATTTCATCATGGACTATGCGTTCTTCTCCGTTAGCTAAGACAATTCGGTAATCAATGTCTTGAGGACCTCCTTTTAATCTGTTCTCAATTATTTTATCCACATAGTCCCGATCGTCAGGGTGTACATAATTTAAAAATTCGTCATAGTCTATGCTATTATTTTGAAGACTACGCCCAAAAATACGACATGTCTCCTCAGACCAGTGTGATTCCCCAGTAATAAAATTTATATCCCAATTTCCAACATGAGCCATTTTTTGAGCTTCGGCTAGGCTTCTTTCGCTTTCTTTTAATGACAGATAAGCCGTCTCAAGCTCTACTGTACGTCCTCTAATTTTTTCTTCTAAACTGTTGTGTGCCTCTTTCAGGGCTTCTTCAGCTTTTTTGCGTTCTATTACCTGTGCAATTAAAAAAGCTACTGAACTGAGAAAGTAAGTGTCGTCGGATGTAAACTTCCTTTTTCTCGTGGAATGGACACCCAGCACTCCAAAGATATTTCCAATACTTCCTATTGTAACGCTTACTCCACTCTCCACTTCGTGCATTCTCAGTATTTCCGGTTTCTTAAAGCGGCTTTCTTTTTCAAAATCCTCTACAACCACAGGCGTCCTTGAAAGCAAGGTATACCCTGCCTGTGACTCCTTTTCCCCTTCAACAATAGCTTTCCCTACAAGCCCGGGTTTCCATCCGAACCCGGCTCTTAGCAGAAAGTTTCCATCAGGCATGGATTCCAAAATTTTACAGTACTCTACTTCAAGTATACTTACAATAAGCTTTACGCTTTCATCCAGAAAGTCTTGCAGGTTTTCATATTTAAGAGCGATTTTACCTATCCTGTAGAGAATGTCGTTCTGCTTTTCCTTGATACGGAGTTTTTCTTCAAGCTTTTTCTGGTCGGTTATATCAAATCCATAGAGGTTTGTGAATTCTTCTTCGGTGAAATGATGAAAAGAAATCAAGTATACTCTTCTTCCCACTTTAACTTCTATTTTTTCCGGTCTATTCTGTGAAATTGCTTTTTGCACGAAATCTCCGATACAGTAAGGTAACTTTTCTCCGACTCTCACACCCCATGTATGTAGTAAAGGCTCACCTGCTTCATTTGAGTAAAGAACTGTTCTATCCTTTGCAATACTGATCACAGGATTCGGGTTCTTTGCTGAAAATTGCTCGATTTTCTTCATTTATCCCCTTCAGGCCTGTTCCTTGAATTAAATAGCTATCTTCAATGAGCAGAACAGATTAAAACCTAAATTATGGTACTATCTTATTCAGAGGTACTATATAGGTTTCATATTAAGAAATTACCCATTGTTGAATTAACTAAAATTCATGATTTAGATAGTTGAAGACATAAAAACGTTATTTAAATAACTTTTTAAATAACTTCAAAAATTATTTAAATAACTTATTATATATTCCGAAAATCGTGCTTGATATATGTTTTTGCTTTGTGTTCCCGGAGATGCTGTATATGAAAGGATCAACCACCCGGTTATAAAAGATCTTTGATAGTTCTACGCCCGTCATGTCGACGTACCTGTAAAACAGATAGCTCAAGGGTATTATTAATAGTACAGACAAAAAACACGAAATAAAAGCAGCTATCCAGTATGGTAATATCGGGTGCAGTGCGAGGAACAGTGCGCAGGTGAAACTGCTTATTATCAGGAAATGTATCAGGTACAGCGAATAAGATATTTTTCCGAGAAATACTGGTACTGAAGAGGAAAAGACTTTTTGCAGCCATCGGCTGTTCAACAGGACATACATTATCATGGCGGCGCCCAGGATATGATACGTCAACTTTGGGATTTCAAAGAGACCGTTATTGAGAAAACCGTATAATGAATCACTTGTCACGGTACCTACAGGATACGATCCGAGAAATAACCCTGAAAACAGTACAACAGATAATATTATTTTGTTATCGGTTTTAAATATCGAGGTTTTACCATTGAACGTGTCAGCAAGTCCCATCCCTATAATAAAGGCAAAATAGTAAGAATTAAAGAAAAGCACAGACGCAGCAAGATAGAATGTCCAGCGGTTCCGTTGCACTCCGAACAGTAAAGTCATTGCGAAAACAAGCATAGATCCATAAAATTCTGTTGTCATTGTCCATAAAACCGGGTTATAGGTGTCATCACCTGTAAAAAAAGATCCCCACACTGCCTGCTTAACCGCATCGACAATGTTTGGTGTAAAAGTCCAGTAGTTGTCGTAGTTATTATTTCCGGAAACCATTACGGTTTCAATATAGTAATGGAATACTCCAGTTGATGCCAGTAAAAATGATAGTATTGTTACTGCTAGCACCGGAACAAACAGCCGGATATATCGGCGCATTGCGCTACTTATAATTATTTTTTTGTCTTTAGTTCTAAAATATTTTTGAGTTAATACGTAGCCACTGAGAACAAAGAAGATGCAAACCGAAAAGTTCCCGGCACCAATTAATCCCAGGGGTGTACTCGAGAAAATCTGTTCAAGATTTCCCAGATGTGAAGGCATTCGATCACTATAAATCATCGCCGGGACTAATATGATGAAGAAATGCATTATCATCACATTAATCGCAGCTACACCGCGCAGCCCATCAAGATATTTTATCTTCTCGGTCATACTTATTGCTCAAAGAGATTTTTATTTAAACAAAATCTAAAAATTTCTATAACAAAATCTAAAAAGTTCCATAACAAAATCTATAAATTTCCATAACAATATCTATAAATTTCCATAACAAAACCGCATTTAATGGCCTTATGTAATAAATGAGGTTTAGCTCCAGCTTAATCGTTTAAGAACTAATTATTTTTTTGGTGGATCTCTCTTGAATAACGAGAGTTGCAGATAAAACGCACATGATATTCTTTGGATAACATGCACAACTAAATGAAAGTACTTTTTACCTCAACCTTTTTTGACCATAGATTCCATAATTATCTTGGGCAGTAAGGTTGTCCTAATTTTGGTTTTTCGAAGCAATTGTTAAACTAACCAGTGAGTTTCCATCGAAAGCTCAAATGTGACTTTGACCACGGATGCTAAATTGACCTTTGAGGCAATTCCACCGTCCAAACTAAATTGGGTGATATTATTTGATTGAAGTATAAACAAAGTATAACAAAGCTTGTGTTCTAGACATTTATATAATTTTTGATATTGTTACTATTCTCAGTCGGTCTGGAGAAAAACAGCAAAAACGGTTTGATAGAACAGATGATGAGGGAATTTTAGCACTTAAAAATTGGGTAATATCAGAAAAAATGTAATGTTGTTGCATGTAAGTCAACAAGTGATTTCTGGGTTCCGATTTATAGGTCAAAGCGTAAAACCCCTAAGTCTTTAGCTTCGTGGGATATAAGCGTCAACTTCACCCCTGATTTCGTATATAATATTCTGCCGCCTCTTTACTAACATTTCCGATTGTAGACGCAAAATAACCATCACTCCATAACGTATTTTCACTCCAATAATACTTTTCCCGATACTCTTTTTGTGTTTTCCATATTCTGTTCGTAGATTCTTGTTTCAATTTTCTGACAATTGACAAAACACTAACTTTCGGCACACTCTTAATCAGAAAATGGATGTGATCTTTGTCTGTTTCTATTTCAAGGATTTCAAAATCTGATTCTTCTGCAATATCAAACATAATCTGTTTGAGTTCTTCGCTAATCAGTTCAAGTATGATTTCTCGGTATTTGCAAACGAAAATAATGTGGTACATTAACAAAAATTTGCTATGATTCCGAGTTTCATACTTTATATTTACCAAAAACTATATGTATTGTTAAAGCATATACTACCCTATATGATGAAAGCGTTCAAATTTAGACTCTATCCTACAACTATACAAGCTACTCAATTGAATCAACATATTGGTAGCTGTAGATTTGTCTACAATTGGGCGTTGGATCAAAAAATTAAAACTTACGAACAAACAGGAAAATCTATTTCCAGATTTGACTTAAACAAAAAGATTCCTGTCTTGAAATCTTCTAATAAATGGTTAGGAAAAGTCAATTCTCAATCATTGCAGGGAATGACTAAGCAGGTTGAGTCTGCCTTCACTCGATTTTTCCGAGAGAAGAACGGCTTTCCTAAGTTCAAGTCAAAAAAGAATCCTATTCATTGGTCATCGGTTAAGGATTTATTTCCTTCTTCTGTTACTCTTTTTGAATCCACTTTTTCATTTATTACTCAAACCATTCATCTCTAAACCTTTCTCTGTTTACATGAGGATCTAATGCTTGACTTTCATATACGCTCATTATCGTTTCAAAAGTTCTTTGAATTCCACATCTATGCAGAATTACTGTCAATAAATCTGATGCATTCTCTGCAAATATTGTACTCCAACGTAACTGCGTATATCTAGCCATTTTTTCAGGATGAGTTGTTGATTTTCTGACAAGAGAATAGATTCTTCTGCTAACGATTAGTGTCAATATTGCTGTCCAGATTAGAGCTTCAATTACCTGCACATTCTTTGTTTCAAGAACGTCCAGCGAGTATTTGCTTTTCAATTCCTTAAACAACAGTTCTATGTCCCATCTTGCCCCATATAAGTTTGCAATGTCTTTTGCATTCAAAATATCTTTCTGAATATTTGTGATGTAAATGTGGTATTTTTCATCCTCATCGTTATATACGGCAACAAGACGTACAATCATCTCGTCCTGTTTTTGCTTGCCTTTATACTCTCTTCTTTTGAATTCTATTTTTACAACTGCATCAATATCTTTTCCAGAAAGTTGCTTAATACATTCACTAACAGGTTTTCCAGCGAACTCTTTGCTTTTTGTCTTAGAAAGTCCCTCTTCAATAGAAACAAGAATAGGGTCCATATTCTTCCTAATCCTTGAGACAAAATATCCCCCATTTTCTTCAACTCTTGCAAACATTTGAGTTTTGTAGAAACCAAGATCAACAAGGAGAATATGGTCTTTGATCCAGGGACCTATTTTTAATGTCTTTATCTCAGCTGTTTTTTCAGAGTACAGAGCAATGGTTCTAGGTCCGTTAGCAATTGCACTTACCATAACTCCAACTTTTACTCCTGCAGCTACTGTTCTTGATCTTGCTGCAGGAAACTTGTCTGCTAACGAGGAATGGAGACGAACAATTGTGCTGTCCTGAATGACAACATCTTGGAAGGTTTCGAGTTTCTTGCTAAGTTTCCTACCAGGTTCTTTTGCAAGCTCTTCCATGCCATGAATTACACACTGGTGAAGAAACTCAACAAGTTCTGGAGTAAAACGATAGTACCAGCTGCTATCACTTATGGTTTTTTGTGACTCAGTTTCATATTCTCGTTTTAAACTGGCAAGTGTACGCTGCAAGCGTACGCCAAAACTGAGAGTTAAAACCCAAAAGATAATGACAGGGTCAATTTTACGTTCACGTACTATATGACCAGTTTCTTTGGCAGTTTGCCTTAACCACTCTTCGGGAAACATTTCCCGAAGAGAGTCTTCAAGAGTAGGTGGGGGACAAGGAGACATAGATACAGAGATATTTAGATTATTAATATAAAAAACACATACAAGAGAGGGAATTTAATGCTTAACCGATGACGCATGGAATCCTATTCAGTCTTTCCCTGTACCTCAACACTACAGTGTAGACTTTGAAAACAACACAGTTAAGCTTCCAAAAATCGAACCGATTAAAGCAGTTCTTCATAGGAAGTTTGAAGGCGAGCTTAAAACAGCTACCGTTTCAAGGTCTTGCAAAGGGAATTACTACATTAGTATCCTTGTTGAAGATGAAATAAAACTTCCCGAAAAACAAGAATTCTACGAATCAACAACCGTAGGAATTGATGTAGGTATTAAAGACTTTGCGGTACTCTCAACAGGTGAAAAAATAGAGAATCCTAAGTATCTTAAAAACTCCCTCAAGAGACTTAAAGTACTTCAGAAAAGAGTTTCAAGGAAACAAAAAGGTTCAAAGAACAGAGCAAAAGCCAAAAAGAGGCTTGCTGTACTCCATGAGAATATAAGCAATCAGAGAAAGGATTTCCAGAACAAACTCTCTTTTAGACTTGTTAGCGAAAACCAAGCTATAGCTCTGGAAACTCTGAATGTTAAAGGAATGCAGAAGAATCATCAGTTATCACAGTCTATAATTGATTCTGCATGGAGCAGTTTTGTAACAAAACTAGAGTATAAAGCTGAATGGTACGGAAAAACCATCCTGAGAATTGGGCAATTTGAACCATCTTCTAAAGTATGTCATGTTTGTGGGTATCATAATTCAGATTTGGCATTAAAAGATAGAGAATGGACTTGCCCAGACTGTAAAACCGTGTTAGATAGAGACATAAATGCCGCTATCAATATCAAGAAATTCGCTCTCATAGATCAAAATCTAATTGGATTGTGACACCTGCGGAACGCGGGGAAGAGCCTGGGGACTTGTTCTCAAAAGAGAAAGGAATGAACCAGGAAGCCCCTGAGTCTTTAGCTCAGGGGTAGTTCACGATTTTTTGATAAATTATATACGTGTTATAGTTGGAAATGCCAGAGATATAAAGGCTTTTACACACAAAAACAGATAAGATCGATTCATAATTCATTGCACAACTTTCATCATTGCACAATTTGCATTGAATATAGACCCCTTGAAAAATGATTAGTTTTTTAAGGAATATTAAACCTTATTTGCCAAATATAATGTAGTGTCAGCCTTCCCCCCAGTTAAGGTACATTCATTAAATGATCTATTTGCTGTTTAAATGACTTAAGTACTTTAATTGGTAAATTAAACGTTGATTTTTCCTTACTTTTAACATTGAATTTTGTATGGATGAAAATGACATCAGATGCCTTATTTATAAATAAATATAAATTGTAAAAGAATAAAGTATTTATCTCAATTTTTTCTTGATTTAAAAGAGTATTATAAATTGTTTATCTAAAAAATTGATTTTTAGAGTGTACCTTAATTGGGGAAACTCTAAATGCATACCTATCATCTAAAATAAGCATTGTCTGCCCTTAGTTTTAGTACTGATTTGGAAGGACCCTAATTGAATAATATTATTCAGCTATCAAGAATTTTCCCAATAGATCATAGAGCATTCAGGTCATGAATTCGGCTTCGTCATAACTTTGTACAAAAAAGAACCGATCTAAAAAATCAAAGTTGAGCTGGCGCACCCCGCTGCAATCAACGGGATATGTTCGCGCCACCGCTCCAAATTCCTTTAAAGGGAAAAATAACCCTAAACAATTTAGTTTGAGCAGAAATTAATAACCGAAGATGTAATTGAGAAATCACATTAATTATCAACGGTTACCGGGGAAGTTATCCATCCCCGCAGCAAGCTAGCAGGGCATTCAACTGAAATAAACAAACATGAAATTCTTCTAATTACAGGCACAAAGAAATGAAAGTACTCTACCTCACCTTTTTTAGCGATTGAATTCCTCATTACTTTGGGAAGTAGGATTGTACTTATTTTGGTTTTTCAAACCATTGCTAAACTAATCAGTGAATTGCCATCGAAAGCTTAGATGTGATTAGGAGCAGAAATGAAAAAGGAGCAGGAAGAACCAGTTTTGTTCCATACTTTCATGCTAATTAGTTGATCCGGAACGAAATAAGAAAGTTAATATATTAATAAATATAAAATTTATTATATAAATAAACTGTCAAATTATAAAGTATAAATTAAATATCGCAGTTTGTAGTGAAAAATAATTAACTAAAACAGGGTCACTGGAAATTATCTGATTTCTAACATACTAAGTCAAAGTTGGGCTGGCTCACCTTGCTGCAATCAACGGGTATGTTCACGCCCCCGCTCAAAATACCGTTAAAGGAGGCAATAACCCTAAACAATTTAGTTTGAGCAGAAGTTAACAATCGAAATATGTAATTGAAAATAATATTACATCAATGGTTACCGGGAAACTTTTCCATCCCGCAGCAAGCTAGCGGAGTATTCAACTGAAAGAAAACCAGCCAACAAAAAAGAATTAATGAAACCGGGCATTTGGATATACTGGAAATAATCTGAGTTCTAAAATATTTAATCAATTTCAGTAAATTTAGAAAAAAGCCTTATAAAATAAAGGTTTTGATTTTGTACAAAACACCTATATTTTTATTTAGTTCAAAAGATAATGTATAGCGATATATAAAAGTAACTGATTTGTGTCTGAGTGCCTAATTCACAACTGAGTACTAAATTATACTAAGTAATAACTTAACTGGTATTAGCAAATTCATGAACTTGAAATGTAAAACCTCTCTCAGTTCAAAAAAAGTCTTTGTTGATCAGCTGTACCAACCTGACTTTTCTGTATGGTAATATGTCCTGGATACACGGTTCTGAATTATGGTCCAGAAATTCTCAGAAATTATAACTTTCAAGTTATAAAAACATGTTAAAAACGGATCACAACGTAATTGTTAACATTCAACATAAAACACAGGTATATGGAGTCATCAATTATGCGAATCGGAGTCTACATTTGCCACTGCGGGCTAAATATTGCTGGAGTAATAGATGTATTAGCTCTGCAGGAAATGGCGGCTAAACTGGAAGATGTGGTGCTCGCCCGGGAAGTACAGTTTCTATGTTCCGATTCCGGACAGGAAGGCATCATTAAGGATATAAAAGAAAATAAAATCGACAGGGTTGTAATAGCTGCCTGCTCCCCAAGGCTGCATGAAAAGACCTTCAGGCATGTAATGGAAAAAGCCGGGTTGAACCCTTACCTTATGGAAATGGTAAATATAAGGGAGCAGTGCTCATGGGTGCACGCCGATGACCCCCAGATGGCGACCCAGAAGGCTTTTGACCTTATAAGGATGGGAGTTGCAAAGGCAAAATTCCTCAAGGAGCTGAGTGCAACAAGTTCCAAAGCCAGCAGGAACGTTCTAATTATAGGAGGAGGAGTTGCCGGAATCGAAGCAGCCCTGAACCTTGCTGAAGCCGGCTTTCCAGTCACAATGGTAGAAAAAGAGTCCACAATCGGAGGCAAAATGGCCCTGATGAATGAGGTCTTTCCTACAAATGACTGCTCTATCTGTGTGCTTGCCCCTAAAATGACGGAAGTTCAGAACCATCCGAATATTACCCTTTACACCTATTCTGAAGTTACTGATATTTCCGGATCCGTCGGAAAATTCCATGTAAAAGTCACACGCAAGCCCAGGTTCATACTTGAAGACAAATGCAAAGGTTGTGTCGACCTCTGCTCTGCGGTCTGTCCCGTAGAAATCGAGAATCCCATGAATTATGGGGTTGGAAAGACCAGAGCCATATATATGCCAATCCCCCAGTCTGTTCCTCAGGTAGTGCTCATAGACCCTGACCACTGTGTCGGCTGCGGGCTATGTTTACAGGCCTGCCCTGCCGATGCTGTGGATTACGAGCAAAAGCCTGAAGAAATTGAGTTTGAAGCGGGAGCGGTTATTGTTTCAACAGGTTACCAGCTCTTTGATGCGTCAAGGAAAAAGGAGTACGGATTTGGAAAGTATCCTGATGTTATAACAAATATGCAGCTTGAGCGCATGCTTAACTCTGCAGGGCCAACAGGCGGGAGAGTCATTGTACCTTCCACAGGCAAACCACCAAAAAGCGTTGCGTTTATTCAGTGTGTAGGGTCAAGAGATAAAACCGTTGGCAATGAATACTGCTCAAGGGTTTGCTGCATGGCCGCACTTAAGAATTCTCAAATGGTTAAGGAACGTTATCCTGATACTGAGATCACAATTCATTACATCGACATCAGGGCTGCAGGGGAGATGTATGAGGAATACTATACAAGGACGCAGTCTATGGGCGTTGATTTCATCCGGGGAAAAGTTGCCGAAATTTACGCAGGCGAAGACGGTAGGCCTGTACTCCGTTATGAAGATACACTTGAATCCCGGATCGAAGAAGAGGCCTGTGACCTTGTCGTGCTTTCAACGGGCTATGAGCCCAGCAAATCAGCAGAAGGCATAGGCCGGATGTTAAATCTCGCCCGGCGGCCTGACAGATTCTTTGCAAGTGCCCACCCGAAAATGCGCCCTGTAGATGCCCCGGTCAGCGGAGTTTTCCTTGCAGGCTGCGCCTCAGGGCCTAAAGAGATCCAGGTTTCGATTGCCCAGGGAAGCGCATGTGCATCCAAGGTTATGCAGCTCCTCGGGACAGGAGAGCTTGAAGCCGATCCCATGGGAGCTCATGTAGACCCTGAAAAATGCATAGGGTGCCGGACCTGTCTTGAGGTCTGTAAATTCGGGAAGATCAAGATCGAAAATAAAAAAGCTGTTGTAGACGAGGTTTCATGTTATGGCTGCGGAGACTGCAGTGCTGCATGTCCTGCAGGGGCAATCCAGATGCGGAACTTCGAAAACGAACAGATTCTTGCCCAGGTTAGGGAAGCAACTGCTCACAAGTCACAGAGTCCTTTCATAGTGGCGTTCCTCTGCAACTGGTGCAGTTACGCCTGTGCAGATCTGACCGGGATGTCAAGGCTCCATTACCCGACAAACATCAGGGTTATCCGTACAATGTGCTCGGCAAGGGTAAACCCGGAATTCGTGCTTGAAGCCTTAAAAGGCGGAGCCGACGGAGTACTTGTTGCGGGCTGCAGGATGGACGAGTGCCATTACATACATGGGAACTTTGATGCAAAACAGAGGATGGATGTCTTACAGGAAGTTCTTAAGGAAATCGGACTCGACCCCAGACGGCTGAGGACCCTCTGGATCTCGGCCGCGGAAGGAGAACGTTTCTCAAACACAATTACCGAGTTTGTAAAGGAACTTGAAGGAATCGGACCAATAGGAACCGAGTTCAAGCTTGAAGAAACCGGAACCGAACTTGAGGAGGTGGCATAATGAGCGAAGAGCACACTGAACAGGAAGCTCACGTCTGCAGAGGCTGCTGCGAGGTCGGAGAAAATGAAGTTACAGAGCCTGAAGCCGATGGACTTGAAGCTGAGGAGTTGGAAGACGAGGATCTCGAAGCTGAAGCTCCAGAAACTGATGAGAGTGAAGCTCAGGAGAAGATCACGGTTACAACCAGCATGGACCTTCAAGGCTCCCATTTTATCTATACACAGACAACCGATAAATCTATCAAGACTCTGGATTATGATTACAAGCGCTGCAATGGCTGTGGGATCTGTGCAGATATCTGCCCAACAAAAGCGCTTGAAATGGGGCCCCTTCATGAGATCGCAACCGGGCTTGATGCGCCTGCTGTGATGATGGACCTTGAGAAATGTACCTTCTGCAGGATGTGCTCAAACCTCTGCCCTGTTCATGCCATCACCTTTGAGGCTGTGGGTGAAGTTCCTGATGAGAAACGGTATCCGAAGTACGATGCCTTTGTTAATATTAACGAGAAATGCCTTCCCTGCGCTCTCTGTGAGGGAGCCTGTCCTCAGGACGCGATTGAAGTTGAGTTTACCTTCCCGAAAAAAGAGGAGATTGCGCCTTTAAAGGAAGGGGCAGAAGGGGAGATCGAAATTGACACTGAGAAGTGCAATTTCTGCGGAATCTGCGCCAGGTTCTGTGACGCCTTCATCCTGCTTGAGCGTGAACCCACACCTGATAATCCCGTACCTTTCGAGCAGCTACTTGTGGACGAGGATAAATGCGATTATTGTGTGCTCTGTCAGGACCTCTGCCCTGAAGAAGCAATAAAGGTTAAAGGTGAACGTCCCTGCGAGGCTCCGAAAGTTGAGGGAAATGTTAAGGTAGATGAGCTAAAGTGTACACAGTGTGCCCGCTGCAAGACCGTCTGTCCTTATGAAGCCATAGACTTGCAAAAACCTATGGAAGGAGAACTGAACCTTATTGAGACAAACCTGAAGGAATGCGACCCCCAGGGCTGTCGCGGCTGTTTCAATGTCTGTCCCTCCAAACTCTGGTATGTGCCTACAGATCCTGAAGACCCGAGAAAAATTGCTTTTAAGGAGGATTTCTGTACCTATTGTGGAGCCTGTGTGAAAGCATGTCATTTAGATGCTATTAAAGTGGACAGGACCGATGTCCACCACACTGAAATTCCTGATACACCCTGGGCTGCCCAGTGGAGGGATGCAATTGAGTCCCTGAAAACTGGAGTAAGGAAAGGAGTCGACCGTGCAGTATCCAGGGAAACCGAGACTCTTAAAGCCCAGAAGTTCATGGGCATAACACCACCCGGAGTTGACGAGGAAATGCTTGCAGCCGTGAAGGCAAAGCTTGAGTCTGTAATGCCAGCCCTCAGGAGTGCTAAGGTCAGGAAACTTTGGGAAACTGACTCCCCGAAAAATACAGCTACAGCCGTGAAAAAGAAAATCAAAAGTTAAAAGGTGAAAGTTGAAGAAAGTAAAAGTGAGAGTTGAAGAAAGTAAAAGTGAAAATGAAAATGAATTTTCACTTTACTATTAAACCATTTTTACTTATTGGAAAAGACCTTAACAGAAAAACCTAATATATTAACTCAACATATTATTTAAGGTCTGCCTATTTGGAATCCATAACTTATAATCCTGAAAGCAGTACTTACTTTTTAAAATAAAACAGTTATGAGAATGAAATTGGTGATAAATATGCCAGAGAACATGAACTTAATAATTGGGGAAGCTGCGGGAGTATTGTATCATAAGCTAGAGGAAGGCGAATGCAGTTTGAACCAGATAAAGATTCACCTAAGTGACAATGGTTTTGATTCTCAAATAGCTTTAATGTCTATTGGCTGGCTTGCTAGAGAAGACAAAATAAGCGTTGATAAAGAATCTAATCGTTGGTATGTCCGATTGAAATAACCCTTATTGAATGTTTGGACGATATACTTGTTTTACATCAAAATGGTTTTCCATTTATACTTTTATTAGCTTGCTTTTCCTTCAAGACTTACTTTTTTCTCTTACAACCATAACAGGGACTTTTGAGTGTCGTACAACATTTACGGCAACGCTGCCTAAAAGCAGCCGATCAATTCCTGTTCTTCCAAGAGTGCCCATAACAATAATATCCATTTTTTCTTCTTCGGCGTATCGGATCAGCTCAGAGGCAGGATGGCCTTCAAGCAGGACACACTTGACATTAACATTTTCCATCTCTCCGATCCCTTTTACATAATTAACGGCGTCAGATCCGTCTTTTCTCAAAGCTTCATGCATTCTCTCCCAGTTAAAATCCACAGCCATCGAAGAAAAATACTCCGTGGATATTACATAAACTGCGTAAACCGTCCCTCCGCTTAACCTGGCAAGTTCTATCCCTTTATTGGCAGCAAGCCTTGAGCAAACCGAGCCGTCAGTTGCAATCATTATTTTCTTAAAAGTAACGTTCTCTATGTAAAATCCCCCATTTATTCATTCACCTGTAAGAAATATAATAGCATCGGGTTTCATGAAGTGAAGATGCAAGATACTTGGTAAGATTTCTACATACACGTGAACTAGAGCAAAATTAACAGTTCATTAATTTTGTTTGATCCCAAATTATTTTCCTTTTTTAGTTTTCTATTGCAGTTATTCTCGTATACATGTGGTCTACTGTTTTGCCCCAACTTCGTATATGTTTCTTTTATATGACCATCCTACTATATGATCATCCTACAGTTCCAAAAAGAATTGAAGTTTACTTAATGTTTAAATTTTAAGTAGCCTGCTGTTGTATTATGTATTGGACTTCAAACTGGTTTTGAGTCTGAGAAAATATATCAGGACGTAACAGTAGTTCACTAATTTTTACTTCCTCTTAAACAGTGCCTTTCGATATTCATAAAACAATGACAATGCTGCCAATCTCTTTTATCACCCAAATCTGGATACAAATGTAGCTTGCAAAGCTGTTGCACCCTTGATACAGCAAAATTTTGTTGATGTAGTTGATTTTCGAATATTTTACTCTTTAATATCATAAATTACGCATTTAATATCATAAATCATGTATTTATTTACCAATATATTACGGTTAAGAAATATACCAATTTAGACTCAACATAGTTCAATCTCATATGGTCTTATATGAGTATAAATTGCATTGTTTTATTTTCTATATACATGACTGAATATAGTCGGACAATGTGTTTATATATGAGCTTTCTGGCCAAATCATCCGAATCAAAGATTCTGAAATAATTAATGATTCGAAAAAGTATGAAAAACGGATAGTTTAATGATCTGGTGAAAAAGTTTGTGGTTTATATATAATGTATTAGTAATAGTTTATGGAGTTCAAAAGTACTTTCCAGAGAACCCAGACTCCATAAAGTATACCCTAAGAGGCAGTGATTATGTTAGCTGTGCGAATATTTAAGCTTGCCTTATTCGTTTTGGAAACGGATCTATGAATTGTATTACGGAGAAAGATGCAATTAGAATGAAAAATGAACTTGAAACCAATGGGAAAATTTTAACTGTAATGCCTAATGATATTGAATATTAATTATTTTTAAGAGACGATGGGAAAGGTACAAGACCTGATAAAACTGCTATTCTTGAGGAATTGTTGAACACAATTAATACCAAAATATAACTTTTTTATTGCGCATATATTATAGAAATTGAGCTATTTTTGGATAAGGTAATGTTTAAAAAATGGTTGTGTATTGCCATTGCACTGGCGTGCAAAAAATTCGAGATATCCGTATTCCCGCACTAGAACTCATTTGGTGGTTGGTATGAGAAAAGTAAATGAGAAGATTGCTATTTTTATTTTACTTCTAACTCTCGTAATGATTGTGGGATTATTTATAAAAAGTTCAGTTGATAAAAAAACTCCAACTGATGTCGAAACTCCAGTCAAAGAATTACAAGTAAGTAGTTCAGCTATCGAATTTGAAGAAGGAATTACTGAACCCGAGGTTAAACATATTCTTGAAAATTGCAACTTGACCATGTATAGGCTGGATTACGATGTGGAAGACATAGCAGATAAATACTACATAAAAATAGAAAATAATAAAAATATCGTTATAGGAGACGAATTTAGATCTGCTCCTGATAAAAAAAAGAGAGACTACTATATAATTTCTTTATCCGAACAAGCTATCGAGAATGAAAGCTTTCTTGAAATGCTGGATAAAAATAATCTTCAAATTAAAAAGTTCGTCTGGTGTGAACTTCATTTCGGAAATGGATCTATGAATTGGATTCCAGAGAAGGACGCAATTAAAATAAAAAATGAGCTTGAAATGAATGAGACAGTTTTGAACGTATTCCTTAACTATATAGATGGGTAAAAACGTACAGGATTATTTGATTTCTAAACTGAAAATAGAGAATACAAATGGCTAAGGAAATCGGGTTTATCGAAACCTCCATTTTATAGGGTGCTGGTATGAGCAAAATCCAGGAGGGAGTCGCTGATGTTGTTGCTTTTTAACGAGTCCATAAGTTGGGATTTAAAATGGAAGAAATAACATATGATAGACTATATCGAGAGCATACTCTCATAAGAGTTTTGGGAATAGCTGCACTTGCGATTTTAATACTGGTGGATATTGCATGTGCGGCTCCATTTGCATATGTGACAAATCTGGGAGATTATAATCAGAGAGGTTATTATTACAATACGAATTATAACGGTACTGTTCCTACTCCTAGTGTCGCTGTAATTGACACAGCAACTAACAATGTTACAGCCAGAGTGCCTCTCGGCGATGGGTGGCCTATAGGAGTTGCAGTCGACCCTGCAGGAACAAGGGTATATGTAGCGTCCGCAACTATAGACGACGCCTGCATTGTTTATGTAATTGACACAGCCACAAATACGGTCAATACCAAAGTGAATATCAGAAGTAGTTATCCTTCGGGAATTACATTTAACCCTGCAGGAACAAGAGTTTATGTGACGAAGCAGCGTGACAACACCGATATCTCTGTAATTAACACAGCGACAAACACCTTAATGGCACCGATTATTGTGGGGCCGAGTACTTACAATGTTGCATTTACACCGGATGGAAAAAAAATCTATGCTGCAAACAGTCACAACAACACTATTTACGTAATTGATGCGGCTACAAACAAAGTTACAGCCAATGTACCTGTAGGAGACAGTCCTTATGAAGTTGTAGTCACACCGGACGGAAAAAAGGTATACGTACCTAACTATAACAGCAGCGCTGTGTCTGTAATTGACACAGCCACTGATAATGTTACAGCGACTGTGCCTGTAGGAGACTCACCTCGTCGTGTTACAGTTACTTCTGATGGAAATAAAGTATATGTAGCTAACAACAACACTGTCTCTGTAATTGATACAGCCACGGATACTGTAATAGCCACCGTGCCTGTAGGAACTTCTTCTCGTGAAATTGTAATCAGTCCAGATGGAAGTAAGGTATATTTAGGAAACTTTTACAATAATAGTGTCACTGTAATTAATACAAAAACAAATACTGTCATGGCAACAGTGCCTGTAGGAGAATGGCCCATGGGAATTGCAGTCACACCGGACGGAAAAAAGGTATATGTGGCAAACGCCGAAAGCGACAATGTTTCCGTGATTGACACGACAACAAACACTGTTACTGCTACTGTGAATGCAGGAATCTATCCTACCGGAGTTGTAATTGTGCCTTTTATGGATTCTAATATGACTGCCCAAAGCACAAAAGCAATCTCCAATGCAACTGAAGATACAGAAGTTGAAGAAACTAACTTTTCTTCATCTGAAGAACAAAACGCTGTCGAACTCAATAAGTCAAAAAATAATAATTCTGAATCCGATAATGGTAATAGCTCAGGTAGAAATGAGTCGAGCAAAAATAACTCTACTCCAGGCTTTGGATTATTGGGAAGCTTGATCTGTCTTTATGGAGGATGGAACCTTAAGAATAAGTAATATAGGGCTTGGATAACCAGATTGCTGGTGAATGGTAATTCATTACCTGCTGGTGTATTGATTTTTCTTCACCTGCGGAATGCGGGGTAGAGCCGGTGGACTTGTGAACAGTAGTTTGGGGAATGAAGCAGTGGAACGCTAAATATTCTTTTTGGGTTTAGCGACCACATGGAAGCTCCTCCCTCGGGGCGAAGCGACAGGGAGAGGTAGTTCACCTACTAACTTTCATACTACTTTTATAGTTCTCATCGATTTCTGGTTCATTTATGAGACAATGCAAGTTTTATCCCAATGAATGTGAAAATTCCGGCTTTTCCCCAGTTAATATACCTGCCAACTCCTGGCTTCTGTATAATTCTCTCGCCAACGGTTCCGGCAAAAACCGAGACAGCGGAAAATATTAGCCAGGCCTGAACCATAAAAATTATTCCCAGAAATATCATCTGCATGGGGACATTTCCCGAACCTATGTTTACAAACTGAGGCAGGAAGGCAAGGAAGAATAGAGCAACCTTAGGGTTCAAAACGTTCATAAAGACCCCGCGCCTGTAGAGGGCAAAAGTATTGGTTTCTCTGACAGGAGTCGAAGATATTAGCTCTTCACTTTCTTTTAAGGCGTGCCAGGCAAGGTAGAGCAGATAAGCTGCACCTGCGTATTTTACAATTTCAAAAGCAAGAGCAGACTTATATACAAGGGCAGAAACTCCAAGTGCAGCTGCGGTGGTATGGGCGAGTACGCCTGTAGAGAGGCCGGATGCTGTTGCAATTCCTGCCTTTTTGCCCTGCGAAATGCTCTGAGTAATTACGAATAGAATATCAGGACCCGGAAGGAGCGTAAGTGCCGCAGAGGCTGCAATAAAATAGATTAACTGAGATTGTTCTATCAAGGTTCTCACTGTTCCTTTTTTGTTTTTCCTCTTTCACTGTTCCTTTTTTTGTTTTTCTCTTTCCCACTGTTCCTTTTTTATATTTTCTCTTTCCTACGGTTCCTTTTTTTGTTTTTTCTCTTTTCCTGTTGTCCTTCTTTCCAACTTTTCCTTTTTTACTTAAATTTCGTTCCTCAGTAAACTGTAAAATTTCTCCTTTGCTTCCTTCTCAATCCAGGGCTGATGTCCGCATTTTTCTAGCAAAAGAAACTTGAAATTCTTTAAAATCCGGGAAAGAGGTTCTTTAACTCCTTCAAATGGATGCGGGTCATAGTCTCCATGAATCGCAACTACCGGGCAGCGGATTTCTTTTCCGATTTCGAGCAGTTTTCCTCGGCTTCTCAGTTCACTTGCTTCTTCCCATACGCCTTTGAAGCTCTCGTAATTGCACTCAAGCACCTCATCTTCATAGGGAAAAGGATCATAAGTATCGGTTTTCGACATTAACTTTCCAAAATTGCACAGGGTTTCATTCAGGTTTTTAGCTGAAGGATCATTAAGGGTTTCGGTCAGGCGAACGAAGTTCTCCAGATCTTCTTTTCCGAACCGGCTTATCCGGGTTTTCTTTATGCGCGCAGCATATTTTTCTTCGTATGGGCCGCTCCCGATAAGTATTAGCTTTTTAACTAGATGGGAATGCCGGGCAGTAAAAATAAAACTGAGCATTGCACCCCAGGAAAAACCAATTAATGTAACCGGCAGGTCGCCGTGTTCTTCCAAACCTTCCCTGAGTTCTCTGACCTGTCCTTCAATGGTTGTTGCGGTTTGAAGCGGTTCAAGTACGCCTCCAAGAGCGTAGAGCTCTTTTGCAACAGGTGCCATTTCCCCTGGAGCTCCCGGGCCGCCATGGATTACAGCAAGACTAAAAGGTGAATTTCCGTATTTTCTCAAATTATTCATGTTTGCATAATTTTTCATTATAGTATCCAGTTCTGTTTTTTTGACGTAATTATAAAATAGTATCAATTTTACCGGTTCATTCTTACTATCGTAACTGTTATATACAATTATATTCTTTCGGTATCTATACAGTATAGTTACATATGTAACTATATTTTGGATTAATAATTTCCATTAATAACTTCCATTAATAATTTCATTAATAATTTCATTAATAATTTCATTAATAATTTCATTAATAATTTCATTAATAATTTCCATTAATAATTTCATTAATAATTTCCATTAATAACTTCCATTAATAATTTCATTAATAATTTCATTAATAATTTCATTAATAATTTCCATTAATAATTTCCATTAATAACCTTCTAATGGCAATAATGATAAAGGATTTAGCTATGGCTTTCACACAAAAAACAAACATTTCTAACAACAAATTACAAAAAAATTTGAAATTGACAGTGCCGCTTCTGGCACTTCTGTCTGCCTTTCCTCCTCTTACCACAGACATGATCTTACCGGCTCTTCCCTATCTGGCCAAAAGCTGGAACGTTTCTCTATCGCTAATTAACCTGAATCTGGTTTTTTTCTTTGTGACCTATGGGCTTTTCCTTCTCTTCTACGGCCCGATTTCTGACCGCTATGGACGTCGACGCCCTCTCCTTGTTGGGCTTGCAGTGTACATAGTGACAAGCCTGCTGGGTGCTTTTGTGTCTGGTGCACCCATGCTGATAGGTACTCGCATCCTGCAAGCTGCAGGAGCTGCTGCCGGTTCCTCTATATCCATGGCAATGACAAAAGATATTTTCGTGGGTCAGGAACGGGAAAGAATTCTTGCATATATCGCTGTAATCATGGGCCTTGCACCTATGTTTGCTCCGATCATTGGTGGGTGGATCCTTCTGTATCTGTCCTGGCACTGGATATTCTTAATGGAAGCATTCATGGGAATTATTGCAATGTTTGGCGTTCTCCGTTTTCCGGAAACACTGCCAGAAGTATCTGAAACTCCTTTATCTCAGGTCATTAATACCTACGGTAGATTGCTGCTCAATACTCCATATATGATCATGGTTCTAGTCATGTCAGTCAGTTTTTTCCCATTGTTTAGTTTCATTGCAGGTTCTTCTGCCATCTATATCAACGAGTTTGGCCTAAGTGAGCAAAAATACAGCTACTTTTTTGCCTTCAATGCCCTTGCCATTATGACTGGTGCTTTCTTTTGTCTTCGATTAATTAAAAGTGTGAATTCAAAGCACTTGATGACGATCGGATTTGCGGGAGTTTTCCTGGGCGGTATTTTCCTACTTTTTATGGGACAACGTGGTCCCTGGAGCTTTGCTCTGCCCATGTTTATGGTTTCGTTTTCCCTGGGTTTAAGCCGTCCGCCCAGTAATAACCTTGTGCTGGAACAGGTTGACCGAGATATAGGTTCAGCTTCTTCTCTGCTGATTTTTACCTATTTCACCTTTGGAGCTGTGAGCATGTGGTTTATCTCCCTGGAATGGGCAGACAAAATTCCCGTGCTCGGAACCACTGCCGTAGGCTGCGGAGCTCTGGTGCTTGCGGCATGGTTTATTATACAGAAAAGAGGCGTAAAGGGAATTGCTTAACTTTATAATATGTTATAATTCTTATAGAAGACACCGCCAGACAAGCTGGCGGAATCGCTTTTAAAAGTTATATTATTTCGCTTGTCTGATAAGGTACAGATTTAGAATTGACTTTATCACAAAAAAATGCCTTTGACTTTATCCTTTTTGATCTCTGTCATTTACAGTCTTACTTCTGGGCCTCCAGAGCTTTTTGCTGCTTAACAAATCTGGCTCCCATCTCAAAAGCTTTCTGGCAGTCCTGCGGAAACACTTCTTCTCGCCTTTTTGCCTTTTCCTCAGGATTGAAAATAGACGAAGCGTATTTTGAATAATCATCAAACTGGTATGTATCGGTGCTGCATAACGATTCGGAATACCCAAATATCCTTGTTGCAACCCATTCATTTGACTCAATAAGCTTATTAGTCCCAACCAGCTCAAAAAGGTCCTCAGTGATGTTCATAGTGTAGATGAAACCAACAGGAATATTTCTGGGATAAAATGTCTGTATGTCAATAGAATAGGTTATATACGGGAATATATATCGCTCCATAAATGACCTCATTTCTCCTGTGGAATTTCCAAGGTAAATTGGCGATCCGAGTATTACAGCATCGGCATCCTCCAACCTTTCCAGCACAGATGTCAGTTCATCCTTTACTGCACACTTTCCAAAGCTTTTTCCACCTTTTAGTTTGCAGGCAAAACAACTTATGCAGCCTTTAAAGTTGAGATCATATAGGTGGATTAATTCTGTTTCTGCACTCTCCGAAGCTGCGCCTTCAAGAGCTTTTTCCAGCAGGGTAGCTGTGTTCCAGTTCTTTCGAGGACTTCCGTTTATCGCTATCACTTTCATAACTTTTACCTCGTGTTTTCAACTTCTTTTGTATTTGTATTCGCAATATAGGCACCTTAGGCAATATAGGTACCTTAGTTTTCTCTATGTGATCACTGTGGTTATAGGTTTCACTACATTACAGATTATTAGGATCATGGGCGAGTTTTATCTGAAAAGTTTGAAAAGTTATAGGTTTTACTACGTTACAGATTACTACACTATCCTCTCAATAGCCAGAAACAGAAAAACTTAGAAAAAAGAACAGTTTTTTAGAAAGTCTTTCATAGAAGTCGAAGTAGTGAATTTCGACCGAAAAGATTCAGAGGAAAAATAACATCACAAATAACATCACAATGGGCAGGCTGCTGAATCCCGGAAAAGTTTCCGAGCTAGATTCTTTGGTCTACCTGCGCTTTTTTCTCTGATTATAGGTAATTTTTTAAATCATTAATGGAAATATATAAATTATTTATTAAGTTGGCCTATTTCATATAATTATGTGAAAAACTCCGAATTATCAATTCTAGTATTTTTAAGGTTCGACTTCTAAGGAACACTAACAGTCTCCCAGTCCACTGACGCTTTTCCAGAGTTGAGAGTTTCATGAATAAGCAAAAAGCCATACTGATATTATTATTGCTCCCACTCATTCTATTTATGCTGTTTCTCGGCCCTTTCTTATTAATGGAGTTAATTGACAGTTCCTGGTACTACTCCGAAGAAGTTGATATTGGGTCTTTTGATTACAATTCCGTACTTACGAAAGCGGAGAAAGCTGGTTATGAGATAGAAGGTTCATGGCCCTGGCCCGGGAACTTTTCGGGCTTTGAACCAGGAGATGTCCCTGAAGTCCGGGAAAGCTTCGGAAATGCTGTTCTTGTGCAGAATATAAGGCTTAACTATAATGAAAACTCCGAGCTTATGGTCTTTGTGTGTGAAAACGGAACTGAAACTGGGATCAGAACATGTATTGCAGTCTCGAATTTTAGCCATTCCGACCCTGAGTCCCCTTTACAGCTATCCGAATTTCCTGATGACTCCTGGATGCTTGAAAAATTAGAGCTCCTCTTCGGCTCGGATGAAAAAACTCCGGAAAAGTATCTTGAAGCTCTGAAAAAAGCTGCACAAAATCAGACATGGGACGCTGAAATACAGGTAAACGAGTCTCCGAATTTTCCGGCTGTATATGCCTATCTTACGGAAAGCAGTGATAATTCCAGTTGCGACAAGTACGCTTTGGGTTTTTATGGATACCCCAAGATAGGCTCGGATACGAAAGAAGTTTTTTTAAAGGACAGGAACCAGGTAGGTTCAGTAAGGTATTTTGTCCCAAAGGCAGGGATCGTGACTTATGATAAGGAGAACAGGTACATAGGGAACAGGTACATAGGAAACAAGTACATAGTTGAACTCGATTCTTCAGGAAAAGTCAGGCTCGAAATCATCATGCATGTCGGAAGCGTCAGAGAATCGATACCTGAAAAGAAATATCGCGCATTTTTCAGGGAGATGTTTGAAGAAATAGGACTTCCTCCTGAAGCGGTGGACAACTTTGAATTTTTTCACACTTCTTTAATGATGTGATGAAACTACCTGAAGCTTAAGCAATTTCTTTATCTCCCGGAATTTGGAGTTTGTAAATAATTTGAATAATATGAAAGCGGGATAAGAAACAGGAACTCTGAAAAGTAAATAACTAAAAATATATAATATATCCGGTTAACTTATTATAAAAATAAACTAACAACTCCCATGAAAATTTCAGGCTAATGACATTATGATACGTAAAAGGCTTCATCGCTATGCCATGTTGAAACGATATGGCCAGATAATCGAGGTTCTCCAGAAGTATGGGTTTGGATATGTTGTTGACAAGATAGGTTTGAGCAGTATAAGGGACTTGACCTATAAGTTTAATAATAAAGATAAGGCGAACAGGCTCAATACTTCAGGCCCGGTTAGAGTTCGTAAGATGCTTGAGGAACTGGGCCCGACCTACATTAAATTAGGTCAATTACTGAGTATGAGGCATGACCTTATACCTCCGGAATATGCTGCCGAATTTGCAAAACTTCAGGACGAAGCGCCTTCTTTTGAGTTTGAAGAAGTCGAGCTAATTGTAAGAGAAGAACTCGGCCATTCTATTGAAGAATTATTTGAGTGTTTTGAGAAAAAACCACTTGCCTGTGCATCTATTGGGCAGGTGCATCGGGCAAAGATAAAAGATGGCGATGAGGTTGTCGTGAAAGTCCAGCGTCCTGGCATAAAGGAAGTAATCGAATCTGACCTGGACATTATGTACAGTATAGCCAGACTTATTGATGAACATATGCCAGAAGCGAGATTATACAGACCAATTGAGCTTGTTGACGAGTTATCTCGAAGTATTCTTGCAGAAATTGATTATACTCAGGAAGGCTGGAATGCAGATCGTTTTGCAGAAAATTTCAGAGAGAATAGTCAGGTCCATATTCCAAGGGTTTACTGGGACTATACAAACACACGTGTGTTGACGCTGGAATATATCAAAGGTATAAAAAGTAGCCGTGTGGATTTACTGGACAGACAGGGCTTTGATAGGAGTAATATAGCTTCTGTAGTCATAGAAGCTTTCATGCAGCAGGTATTTGAAGATGGATTTTTCCATGCAGACCTGCATCCCGGAAACATCCTTATAATGGAAGACGGGACCGTAGCTTTTCTTGATTTTGGAATGGCAGGTCACCTTTCCTCAGAAGTATGCGATATATTTCTGGATGGCATGGTAGCTTTAGTTAATGGAGATAGTTCTTTATTCGTCGAGTTACTCAGAGATATGGGTTGTATAGACTCTTATGCAGACACAAGGTCATTGAAAGAGGATGTTGAATCTTTTCGCTCCAAATACTATGGTAAGGCTCTGAAAAAGCTTGATGCCTCCACGATAATCGAAGAATTAATAGGTATTTTAAGGGACCATCAGGTTACTATGCCTCATAATATAGCCTTACTGGTTAGAGGCATAGTGGCTGTTGAAGGTTTTGGACTTATAACTGACCCGGATTTAAATTTTAGCGAACTTCTCGAACCTTACGCAAAAAATGAATTGAAAAAGCGTTTTTATCCACAAAACCTGGCTCATAAGGCATATAGCAATATTTCAAACTGGACGCGTCTCTTTCGAAAAGCACCGAATAAAATCTCACATATACTTGATCATGCTGAAAATGGTTATTTGAATATAAAATTTGAATCTGAGGAAGGTAAAAAGCTGGTGTCCGAGATTGACGTTGCAAGTAATCGATTATCTATCAGTCTGATCATTTCTGCTATGATTGTCGCTTCCTCTCTGGTCATTCAGACACATATGAGACCTCTTGTTTGGGGTGTACCTTTTCTTGGCACATTCAGTTTCGTTATCGCCAGCATCTTTGGACTGTGGCTTATATATAATATATTCAAGACAGGTCGGATATGATTTTCTCAAATGTGGATCTTGTAGGAATTTTTATTATTGAGCTTGTCTCAAAACTATCTTGTTTCAAAACTATCTCGTTTCAAAACTATCTCGTTTCAAAACTATCTCGTCTCAAACTATCTCGTTTCAAAACTATCTCCAATCTCTCTGAACCAATGTTTTGGGGTAGAGAACCATAATCAATAGAACTAAATGGAATACAAGATTTTGGTCAAAAACCTGTCCAGTGCGTTAGTAATAATCGCGACACTCTTTATTTATTGGGAAAAGATACAGAAGCCATTTTGAAACGAACTCATGAATAAAAAGGATACAGAATCTTCGGTACACTGCCTGGAAACTTTGGAGGTCGGAAGTTCTGTATTACTCAAAGGCTCTTTTTATTTGGATTTGATATTCTCTTTCTGGAGCGCTAGATCCAGAACTTTTTCGAATTCTTGCTTATCCCTGAGTCCAAGAATTCTGGCCGTGAACCTGTCCTTGCTAGCATTTCCATCCTCTTGAATATATACGTATTCCCCATTTTCAATACCTATGATCACACAGGAGTCAGGAATAGGGTTTACTCCAAAATACTCAATAAATTCAGGGCTTTGGTCTATATCTACGGACATGATCGTTGCTTTTCCTTCGTATTTATTTGCCAGTTCCTGAAGGATAGGCTCCATTTTCTGGCATGGTCCACACCATTCGGCGCCGATTTTCAAAAAGACCGGACCTTCCTCAAGGGATGTATTTATCTGCCCAAGTTCAGTTGTATTGACAACATAACCATTATCATGAGATTCTTGAGTAGGGTTTGGCTCAGCACAACCAGCTGTAAAAAGCACAGCTATAATCAGAATCGAGAATATAACTAATTGCTTCATGTTAATCGTGTTTCATGTTGATTGTCTGTTACTACATGATTAATGTTTTATATATTATAAAATTTATGCAGTAAAACTGAAAGCAATTGCCTAAATAAAAAACATCAATAACCATCTTTATTAATATTCAATAAGCTAACTTCTGTGAGTTAATTTTCTTTAATTATTGTATTGATTGCTTTTTTACAGTTTCCATTAATTATCATACTTATATGCAAAGTCAAAATGAATATCAATAAACTTATTTGAGTAGGCCACATTGTTACTTGGAGTCTATCCGAAAAGTCAAAAATGGCATTTTGTATCAGTCACAATAGTTTATAATATCAAATATTGGTTAATTTGTACATGCTTTCAACTGTAAAAGTTACAATAAGTAGAATACTTTTTGGACATGCTGTAAAAAATAAACTAAGATCTATTCCCCCTAATCTTTGTGTTTTTAACTTCAAAAATGGAGATTTTTGATTTTTTGGCTTTTGTGGAGTTCCGGTTTTGTAACTCGAGCTCTAACGACAGTCCAGGGCCGTAAAAGAGCCGCCTTTTTCCTGAGTTTAATGAATATAACCTAGTTAATTTAAGTTGATTAAAACAAAAATTTGATTTTAGATGGCTTTTTGCACGTTTTTCTATGAAGAAAAGGCCGTTTTTCAAAGTTTTCTGGGTAAAATTAAAATTAGGACGAAATCAGGAAGAAAAATTAGGACAAAAATTAGGACGAAATTAGGACGAAATCAGGAAGAAAAATTGGATGGGTATTATGGTCTGGAGACCGTAAGCCCAATCCTGCATTTCTTAACTTTTATACACTATGTGCAGGTGCATAACTGCTTCCAGGATATGATGATGGTACTACCGGCCTGGGTAGATCAATATCCAGGGCTTCTCTCAAGACCTCTTCAATGGTCTCTACAGGCACGAACTGAAGTTCGTTTCTGGCATCTTCGGGCACATCTTCAAGGTCTCTTTCGTTTTCTTTAGGCAAAATTATCTTCTTTATGCCTGCCCTGTGGGCTGCCAGAACTTTCTCTTTTATGCCTCCAACAGGCAGTACTGCACCGCTCAACGTTATTTCCCCTGTCATGGCAAGTTTGGGATCAACCGCTTTTCCGATTATCAGGGATGTAAGGGCGGTAAAGAGGGTTACGCCTGCTGACGGGCCGTCTTTTGGGGTTGCACCTGAAGGCACATGGATGTGGATATCGCTTGAAGTAAAGTCAAAGCTATTTGCGGTGTTTGCAAGCCGTGACCGAACAAGGCTCAACGATATCTTTGCAGATTCTTTCATCACATCCCCAAGCTGGCCTGTAAGTGTGAGTTTTCCACTGCCTGGCATAAAAGTACCTTCTATGAAGAGAATATCTCCTCCCACAGGCGTCCATGCAAGTCCTGTAACCACGCCGGGTACATTTTCTTTTCTGGCCTCTTCCTGCCGGATTATCTCTTTTCCGAGAATTTCTTTGAGCATATCAGCCCTGACCACGTAAGGAAGGTCGGCCTTGCCTGATACGATCTTTTCTGACACAAACCTTGCAGTCTTAGCAAGCTGCTTTTTAAGTCCCCGGACTCCGGCTTCGCGGGTATACTTATCGATGATTACTTTAAGGGCCTCATCTTCAATTTTAAGTTTCTCCGCATCAAGACCATGGTCTTCCAGTATGCAAGGCACCAGGTGATCTTTTGCAATTGCAAGTTTCTCATTCTTTGTGTAACCTGAAATCTCAATGGTCTCCATTCTGTCAAGAAGCGGCCAGGGAATATTTGCCATAGAGTTTGCTGTCGCTATGAATAGAACATCGGACAGGTCATATGGGATTTCCAGATAGTGGTCTGAGAACGTGCTGTTCTGTTCTGGGTCAAGGACTTCCAGGAGAGCACTTGCCGGGTCTCCAGAGTAAGAAGCTGAAAGCTTATCAACCTCATCAAGAATAAACACAGGATTTTTCGTGCCTGCTTTTCTCATGCCCTGAATAATCCTTCCGGGCAGGGCGCCGATGTATGTCCGTCTGTGTCCCCGGATTTCAGCTTCGTCTTTGACACCTCCAAGGCTGATCCGGATATATTTTCTGCCCAGAGCATCAGCAATGCTTTTCCCAAGGCTTGTTTTACCGGTTCCGGGCGGTCCTATCAGGAGCAGAATTGAGCCCTGCTTCTCGTGTTTTAATTTCATAACTGCCAGGTGCTGGATTATTCTCTCCTTGACCTTTTCCAGCCCATTGTGGTTGCTCTCAAGCACACGACGGGCTTCGGCGATATCGATGCTCTTTTTCTCTTCGGTTATCCAGGGCAGGTCGAGCAGGAGGTCAAGATAATTCCTTATACCAGGGGCTTCAGGATTGTGACTGCCTCCGGTTTCTAGTTTCTTTAATTCGGAAAATGCCTTCTTTTTTACCTCATCAGGCATAGTTGAGTTTTCAATTTTCTCCCTGTATGCAGCATCGCCTGAAGCCGAGTCATCCCCTTCGTTGAGCTCTTCCTGAATCACCTTCAGTTGTTCACGGAGCATTGCTTCTCTGTTCGACTTGCTTATTTTGTCAGTGACTTTTTTTGCCATTTCGATCTGGAGATTGATATTTTCTTTATGCTTTGTCAGAATGTGAAGGAACAGAAGATACCTCTCACGAACCGAGGCAAGCTCAAGGAGTCTTTGCTTTTCGGCAAGTTTTACGGGTATGTACGGCATGACAAATCCCATTATCTGGTCAATGGAGTCCATCTTATCGATTGACTTGGTAAACTGTTCAGAACCCTGGAACCGGGCACTGATCTCGTGAATTGTCTTTTTTATATTTGCCATTACCTCAGTTTCAGCGTCCTCATCGAAATCCGGCAGATCATGGACAGGCCTGTAAGTTGCGTAGAACAGCCCATTCTTCTGGTAAAGAGAAACCGCCTCTACCCTTTCAATACCCTTTGCGACAACAAGATATCCGTCATCAGAAGGCTGTACATATGTAATATTAAGCAAGTTTCCAATTTTATACAGACTCTCTTCGGATAGGTCTGAAGCCTTTGTGCCGTTCTTTACCGTCAGCCCGATGGCAGATACAGATTCGGCGTTTTTCATGTCATTTAGGAGTATTTCCCCTGTGACTTTGTCAGCAAGGAATTTGGCCCGGCTTTTCGGGTAGACCACTACCTCAAAAAGCGGCATTACGATGCTTTCTCTGTTTTCATCGGGTTGTTCTGGATACATTGTCAATCGTCTCATTTTTCTAAATTTGTTTTCTCGGTTTTCCAGGTTAGTCCAATTATTTAGTTTGAATTAACCTAACTTTTTCGCCGGACAAAAAAAATTACCACACCTTTTCCAGGAGGTCGATAAGCGTGTCAATCTCTTTCTCGTCCAGAGAACCTGCCATTTTTTCAATGACCCTCAACAATGCGTTTTCTTCGGCACGAGCTATTTTCCGTCCTTTTTCCGTCAGGCGAATGTAAAAAATTCTTCCGTCTTTTGAGGACTTTTCTTTGTACACGCAGTCCATTTTCACGAATTTGTTTACCATTTCTGTGATGGTTGGCTTTGAGTTTCTGGTGATCCTAGCAAGCCTGCTAAAAGTCACGTCCCCATTATCATCAATAAGCTTTAGATATCCTATCTGTTTTATAGTAATATCTGATAACCCACATTCAGAGAGGATATCACAGGAGCATTCACTTTGGGTTTTGAACAGGTTTTCAAAGACTAATAACAAATGCTCTTTTTTCTCTGTCATGCTGGATCTTGTTTGTTAGTTAGGCATTACCTAATTAAATAGTTTTTGGTAGAGAAGAAGTTTGGAAAATGAAAATTTAGTCATAAGACTGCCCATATTTTTTAAACATGGGATCTGTCTTTATATGATAATCTATTTTGAATTTTGGATTCAGCTCAGGTTTGTACATGTAAAAGCAGAAAGATCTAATTGTTTTTGTTTGCGTCCACTGTTGCCGTAAAACTTGCTTTCCCATGCCTTTTTATCGCTTTCTGGAACTGCAATTACTAGAATTTTTTGAGGTCTTGTGGTACCAACGTATATAATTCGTTTTTCTTCATTATCATTTATATTCTCGTTTATAAGATCAACATACCTTTTATTTCTGTAAGCTTTTTCTTTTAAAATCAAGAGAACCGCTTCAAAAGTTCTTCCTTTAACCGAATGAACTGTTCCTAACGTATAATTCTCAGTTTCCACTTCTTTATCTACGAAGATTTGCCCAAATTTTATCTCGTTAGTACCTTTCTTAATTTTAATTTCAAAATCACTTATGCCGAAAAAGCAGTCACTCCTAATTACCTCATTTGCAAGATCCACCCACTCTTTCAGACTTACATCAGTATTTGGTAACCTTGTAAGAAGATCAAATAATTCTATTCGCCATTTCTTAAAATCAATTTGCTCAATGAACTCCTTTAGCTCATCATTTGAAACATACTCTTTCCCATTTTTTATCGCGAAAATAGTTTTTTCAAGTAATCTAAAAGACTCTTTATATTCTTTCTTATCAAACAGATATTTGCTTTTGCTTATATTCCTATAGTGAATTCTATTTACATCAATCTCTGGTTTGCCATTATTTCTTATTTGTTCTTTCCAAGGTTCCTTTCTAACAAAATCACCTTGATTTCTAATTTCGGTTAGAATGTCTTTACCTCTAACTAAAATAGCTACTTTTTCTTTATTAATTGAAATGCCTTTAATTATACAGATTCTTATGAACTCTTGTATTAGTCTATTTGTCTCTAAGTTCAGGGATTCATTTACATCATATCCCCAAATTTCTGGTTTAAAATTAAAATCTTTGATTTCTTCATTACAAGCGGTTGAAACGTAATCATTTGAGACTATTTTGTCTGTAAAAGCGCAAATCTCCTTTGAACTTCTCCAATTTTCATGAAGATTTAGCGTTTCCCATTCTATTTATTTTCTTATAAATACTTCTGGATTCGCTGTTCTCCATTCGTATATTGCTTGATTTGGATCCCCTATTAGCATAAGCCTTTCTAATCCATTTTCCAACAAAAGATCAAAAATTTTCATTTGGACATCAGAAGTATCTTGAGCTTCATCTATAAGAAATACAGGAAATCTGTATACAATAGCTTTTGCAATGTCTGGATACTTTTCTAGCAACTTCATCACAAAAAAATTTGCATCAGCTTGAGTTAAATAACCACTTTGACGTAATTGGATTTTTGATGCCTTACAGTAACGATGGCTCAGACTACAATTTGAAAAATGACTGCTGTCACTATAACTAATTAAATTTCCATTAATATCATAAGAGAGATTACTTAATTTACATCCACTTTTCTTACATTCGAACTTTCCTCTGATCTCAGGTTCCCAATTCATTATAATTTCTGGCCTATTTTCGCAATTAAGAACCAAGTGCCCAAAAGGTAACAATAGATATGTATCTATGAAACTATCAATAGTCCCAATGAAGTGTGGGTAATCTAACCCTGAATCGACTCCAAAATCCTTCTTCAACTTATCTTCGATTTCTTGCCAAGCAACGTTAGTAAATGAAATAGCGGCTATTCCTCTGTTATTAGATTCCCATTTTCTGAGTAATGAAGAGATTTTAGCAGCAACTACACATGTTTTTCCACTTCCTGCACAAGCTTTGACAACGAATACACCATCTTTCTCTAGTATGTGTATTTTATCTCCACTAAAGTCTTCAATCCTCAGCCCCAACCACCCACTTCACACATTTTTCGATATACCTTGGAACTTTAAACTTATTTCTTGTATCTTCATTTTCAATTAATTCCATCATTAAAAGTTGAGAAAATTCACCCTTATCTTTATTTGATTTCAACCTCTTTACCAGGTAATCTGCATTTTTTTCGGTATTTTCTTGAGGATTAGACTGAGGAAAATTAGGGTGTAACTTCTTATATAAATTTGTTAAAAGGTCTCCATTTAAGAGAAATAGTTCATACTCAAAAGTTTTTGTACCTAAAAATACCTTCAAATTTTCACTATTAAGTTTATTCAGATTACTTGCTCTGCGAGATATTTTTCCGTCTGATTCATCATCATCTGACAGTATAGCAGCTCTTACTTTTATTTTTTTATCCATATGTTCTGAATTAAATAATTTCGCAAAAGGCTTAAAGGCTACTCCACCGATGTTTACGACTTCAATTCCATTTTTCTCTAAGTCGATACCCAAAATTTTTGAGAAAATATGAAGAAGCATAGCTTCTGAGATTCCTTCTACAAATATTACTCCATTTGCAAAAAATAACTGTGATTTTGTGACATCAAGAAATCGCTGCAAATATTTTTTATCTGTCTCATCTTCAAATTCGATATCTTTTAAAGGCAAAATGTCTACTTTAAAACTATTCTCCATTAAAATAACTGTATCTATGTCAGTTTTAGCTGTAATTGTAGGTGAATGTGAAGTGAGAAATATTTGAATATTTTTTGATTCTATATTCTTAAAATAATTAAACAATATATTTTGTAGTTGAGGGTGGAGGTGTGCCTCTGGTTCTTCTATTAAAAGTGCAATATAATTCTCACTTTTTCTATTTACTCTTTCGATCAAATCGCCTATTATAGTCGCAATGTATATCAAATTGTTATATCCTAATCCGTTTTGATATATCTCAAATTTCTGAATGAACTTTTCTAATTTTGAAATTTTGAATTTAAGTTCAGAATTTACTTCATTTTTCAATAATTCTTTTATGTCTGTCTTTAAAATCAGTTTATCCGAATGTGGGTATTCAAAGTATTTTTCCCATCCTTCTTCTTCAAAAATATTTTCTATCAATTCTCTTTTTATCTTTTTTAAGATCGGTATATAAATTTTCAATCTTTCTGCAATCTTTGTAAAATCCACTGGAGCAAAATCAATATCTATTCTAAGGGTATCGTGCTCAAGAGTCGTATTTTCTAAGTGTTCATTAATCTTTTTTCTTGCGTCCGTTATTAGTTCATTCCAATCTTCGTTTGAAGTAATACTTTCGTATATTTGCTGAGCATGTTTTTCTTGTGCAGTTTCGTCTGGAACTAATTTTAGAAACAGTTGACCTAATTTATTTCCTCTATTCGGCTTTAAATAATTCTCAGAATCTCTTAAGGCTTCTAAGTATACAATATAAAATAGTTCCATAACTTCTATTGGAATAGTATTTGCCTCTTTTTCTCCTCCCCAATATCTAACCCTAATTTTTTCTATTCCATTTTTTCTCTCTCTTTTATACCTGACATGAAGCTCTAATTCATGGTTTCCATCATCATTAACTTTTAACATCTCAATGAAGACTCCCATGTCTTCTGGAGTCAGTTCAGAAAATGTAAGGTCTATCTCAATAGTTTGGGATTTCTTTCCAAATTCATCTACAAAAAAATCTTCACTTGAAACATAGATACTTCTACTGTAATTACCAATGCTTAAAGCCAATCTTAATGAATCCAGTAAAGAAGTTTTTCCCGAATTATTTGCACCGATAATTACATTTAATCCAGAGTTTAGTTCTAAATTAATATCATTGATACATCTAAAGTTTTTAACATGTATTTTCTTCAAATACATTGTAAGGTCTCTCTTGTGTATCTTGCCCTTATAATTTCCAAAACATAACACATATTTAAGATATTTGTTGAAACTTGCCATATATATGTATATTGTTTTCTATTTGAATCATAATTCAATTTATGGAAATACACAGTGTTGTAAATAGTCACCATTTCCTCGATTGCAATGGGTTTTTCAGGCTGCTTCAAAAACTATTTGAGGATTTCTCCCAAGTGCCAACTCAGGTAAACCCTGCTGAAGATATAAAACCAGTTCCGTATATCGAGAAGAAAGTAATCGAACTCTAATTTTTTAGACTCTCTTTTATGCCTTCCTTTTTGAGGGATTTTTAACCTTATGATTTATTCTGCAACCTCCAGTAATCAAAATCAATTGATAAAAATTTATATTTCCTGCTTTTCATAATCTTAGCATTATGCTTTCTTTGTCGAGTCTAAAGAAGATGCTTTCAATAGAAGGGAGCCCGATTTAGAACTCAATCTCTTTTCCGTCAATTAATAAACTCTTGATTACGGCATTTCCGTATTTGTCAATGATAACTTTTGCATCAACTTCTGTTTTTCCGGTCTGCTGCGCTTTTTCTATATCCATTCCCCTGCCTTCGGGAACAAAATAACTTTCAATACCGTAATCTACCCTGAGTTCCTTAATGGTCTCTTCCTCTGCCATAAAACCTGATTCGTCTGTTTCCCAGTCGTATTAACATCGTTTACCTTACCTTCGATGTAAAGTTCATCCTCGGGTGGAGTAGTGTATATTTCTTTAGGTACACAGTACCAATTTTTCAGTTCAAGTGCCAGATTTACTGGCTCGTCAATAAAAGGCAGTGTGCCAATTTTTCTGTAAAAACACAAATTTCAAAAAGTCATTGGGTAGGAAACTCCATATCAAAAGATCAATTTTCTTCATAGTACGCAAAAAATTGACTTCAAATTTACAGAAAATTTGAGATACTGCCCGTACTTGTGTTGTCTTCTGAAAATTGATACTTTTATCGGTTTGATGTCGGCTGAAAAATAATCGAAGACCTTGCAGGTCATTTTGGAACAAAAATTTATAGGAGAAATAACATATATTTAAGCATATCAAATTATCA
The DNA here is from genome assembly GCF_000969985.1 of Methanosarcina barkeri str. Wiesmoor. GTDB lineage: Archaea > Halobacteriota > Methanosarcinia > Methanosarcinales > Methanosarcinaceae > Methanosarcina > Methanosarcina barkeri_B. The sequence continues at coordinate 2,782,271 of NZ_CP009526.1, forward strand.
AAAAAAAGATTTTCTAATATTTTGAAATAGTTTGATAATTTCCAACAAAAATTTAAATCTCAAAAAAGGTTGGTTTTCTGCTTACTTTGGCTAAATACCAGAAACTTTGCCCTATTCAAGATTATTTTATTAAGTTCATTGAGTCGCTAAGTGTGAAATTTATGAGAAAAAAAGAATTCGCAATCGCTTGTACCTTCTTACTTATAATAGCCCATATGTTCAGGCGATGGAAACAAATGCAAAAATCTCTTATATGGAAAGGATTTCTAAGCGAATCCATGTGGATTGAGGGCTATAGAGATCTATCGCCTTTCAAGAAATTAGTTTTTTGGGTGAATTATCCTTTTTCCTATGCCAAATATTTATGGGATGTTGTATGGGATCGTGTTGACAGATTGTATTTTAGATATTCAAGAGCAAGATCCACTAAATAAGGATCGAATTCCAAATGATTTGAACTTCTAAAAAAATAATATTATGAATTAGCATGAAAATGCTTTCATAGTACTTTCATATTTTTGTGCTGTAATTTAGAAGAATTTCATATGTGTTTTAGGGGGTTAAAATCCCCTCCATTTTTGCGGTGATTGGCATGGGAAAACAATACATCGTTTAAAATAGAGTAGTTTGCCTGTATCTTTTTTCCTTGTCTAAGTGCTCTTCTTTCTGAGAGTAATTTATAATGCCCATGAGCTTATCAATAAAACCTATTTGTTCTTTTCGTATTTTTTTCTTAGCAAGCTCGATATCAAACCAGCCTGCTCTATCGACCTCGGGATATTCATGTACTTTCCCTGAGTTTTTTGGCCACTCAAGCGGAAATGTGTTACTTACAACATTTGTTATATCCAGGTCTTTTTCAAGAGCCCATGTATGAACTATCTTCTTTCTAGACTGGTTTAACTCTCCCAGATCGATAAACTCGCCGTCAACCTCAAAACCTGTTTCTTCTTTAAATTCTCTTTTTGCCGTATCCAGGGGAATTTCGTGACCTTCAGGTAGTCCTTTGGGTATTGACCACACTCCGTAGTCTTTTTTTGCCCAAAATGGCCCACCCGGATGAACCAGCATCACTTCGAGTTTCTCATTCCTGAACCTGAATAAAAGAATGCCATTACTATGAACACTCACTTTTCTACTTCCTCTCCAAACTGCTTTGATCTTCAGATTTCATAATAACTGTTTTATCTCAAAATTAGTTAGCTTTTTTAATTTTTTATTGCAGTTGTATATCGTATGCATGTGACCCATTATTTTAGTCCAACTTCAAACTTGCTTCATTTTACGTAATCATTTCACAATGCAAAAACGGAGTTGAAATTCACTTAAACATGTAATATTTAACTTTTAACATTTAACTTTTAACATTTAACTTTTAACATTTAACTTTTAACATTTAACATTTTGCGTCGCCTGTTGCTGTATTGTGTATTGAACTGCCAAATGGATTTGAGTCTGCGAAATAATTTCAGGATACAACATTCCTCAGGAACATTAAAAATCAATTTGCTTATTTTTCTTCTCAGTTAAGATGATTTCACATTAATTCATTCCTTTTTTTACATTTCGTATTTATTTGGATTTTGGTATTAGTTTATATCGAGTTTCTTTGATTTATTTAACCTAAGTTGTACGATGTTAACTCAGGTTGGATAAATTAATGACTAAGTGATAAAATATAATCTAAGCTGGATATTAATATTATAATTCAATTATAATTTGTACCAATATACTTATATTACTTTATATTAATTCCCGGTTAATTAATCGAAGTATCACCCATACTTTGAATGTACTGGGGAATCAAATTGAACAAGTTAACTATTTTACTGGCAGTCTTTCTTCTCTTAACACTAAGCTCGGGTATCGGAGCTGCGGCTGAGGTTTACGTCCAGCCTGGAGATTCGATACAAACCGCATTGGATAATGCAGCCTCAGGTGATGTAATTATCTTAAAACCCGGAATCTATACTGAAAATATCATAGTAGCTAAAGATGGTCTTACAATCCAGTCCGAATCCGGAAATCCTGATGACACGATAATTACAGCTAAGAGCTCAGACAAGCATGTAATCTCCTTGCAGGCTGATAACGTAAAAATTAGTGGACTTGGGCTTACAGGAACAAAAAACGACTATACAGGAATCTATCTCTCAGAATGTAATCACTGCATCATTGAGAATAATAAAATCCTGAACAACGGCTATGGAATTTATCTTTTGAACTCAAAAAGCAATAATCTCTCAAATAACGTGGTTACGAATAACGGAGAATATGGAATCATATTATCGTCCTCAACCAATAATACCTTCTCCGGAAATACAGCTTCGGATAATAAAGGCACTGGCATCCATATCAGCACTTCCGACGGTAACACACTTACAGGCAATAACGTATCCTCAAACGACGTTTACGGCCTTTTTGTCTGTCCAGAGAGTGATGACAATCTGATTTATAATAACTATCTCAACAACACCAACAATGCAGATATTGAAAATGGAATTGGAAATGCCTACAACACAAAAAAGGCCGAAGGTGAGAATATTGTCGGTGGTCCCTACCTTGGAGGCAATTTCTGGGCAGAACCTGAAGGTACAGGTTTTTCGGATACCGCAGCCGATGCGGATGGAGATGGAATTGCAGATTCAGAATACAGACTCTCGCAAAGCACCTATTCTGATCAGTTACCTCTTATTTCATCATCCAGACAACAGTATCCCGGACCTCCGGTAGCAAACTTCAAGATGAACAATAGCAATGGCTCTGCTCCTTTTTCAGTCCAGTTTACCGACCTGTCCGAAAATGCAGACTCATTGGGCTGGGACTTTGAAAGTGACGGGAAGATCGACTCTATTGAGGAAAATCCGGTTCACGTGTTTACGACAATTGGAACTTATACTGTTACCCTCAGCGCTACGAACAAAAATGGAACAGATTCAAAAACTGCCGCAGTAATTGTTACTCATCCTGTTATGGTTACAACTCCTGTTGAAACCAGCTTCGGGAACAATACAACCAAGGATTACGAAGCTGGTGAAAACGCAACTGGTGTAGATATAAGTTCCAGTAACGTAACCGAGGCTGTTGAAGCAGGTGGCAACGAAACCTATTACAACCAAACTGAGGATAACGGAACTGCTAATGCGAAACTTGATTCCCAGCCTGGATCGGAAGCTTCCGACCTTAATGGAGAAGATGATGCAGGAATAAACACTTCAAGTGTTGAATATGCGCTAGAGAATAAAACAGATGCTCCCGGGTTTGAAATCGTTTACGGAACAATTTCCCTGCTTGCTGTGTTCCTGTACAGAAAAGTAAAACCATGAAATTAAATGAAAGCGATAGATGAACCAAGTAAAAATAATAACTGAACCTGATAAAAAGAACAACTGAACTTAGTAACAGATAAACCGAGTAAAAATGATAACTAAACCTGGTAAAAAGAACAACTGAACTCAGCAAAAACGATAACTGAACTCAGCAAAAACAGTAACTCAATCCAGCAAAAGCGGCAACTGTGTGATAAATCGATAAAGTTAAATGATAAGTTGAGGTTTTAAGCCTTAACTTTCTTTTTTGCGTAGCTTTGTAGGGCAAACTAAAGAGTGTTCTGAGCTCTTAGTTTACCTAATACTGCTAAAGACTTTTTATTTTTTCTGTACTGATGAATTGTTATTTATATAACTAGTAAATTATAATAATTCACGAGTATCAGCCTGAATATTTTCAGCGAAATTATAAAAAATAATTCAAATGAGTAATACTGATATTTAGAAAGATTCGTTTTGAAATATTTATCTTCAAAAATATTTTCTCGATCCTGGCTACATTTGAATAATGTCGACAAAAACTTCTTTCCATCAGGATTGTTCCTGACCGAATAAAAGAAATTGGGATTATCCGGAATGGGTAAGCCGGATTTTTGGAAAGTTAAAAACCTCTTTGAGGGCTTATTTCTTCAATTAGAGGTATTTAATTGCTTTGAAAATTGCATCTGGTTTAAGCTGCAAAAGTTGAGAAATGGAATCCAGCCGATCTCTGACCGATCTCTAACAGAACACATATTAAATAAGATTTCCTTCAAACCAGTATCTTACCCCATTATGATAATAACGGGCTGCTTCCAAAAGGCTTTTATATTAAGTCGATGAGGTACTTCGTGGAAATCTTGGGGGAACTTTAAAAAATATCTACGTAGTTTCTCTCCTTCAAGTTTCAGAAAAACGACATAATCCGGAATTTGCTCTGCCAGCCCTCTGAAGGCTAAATTGATTACGGACACTTGTGGAGTTAGAAAAGAAAAAGACTCGATGAGTTTCGTAAGCTGGTCTAGGAATACAAAAACCGATTCCGAGCTTCGAAAAACAGACAAAGTGTCCATTGAAAAGTGTCCATTGAATTAAGAAGTAAATTAGCAGAAGCAAATCAGAATTAATGCAAGGCAGATAAAACCCAGATCTGTCTTTCATAACCCAGCCATGAATCCTACCCAGGATTTACCCCACAACTCACTGAGATCCTACACTGGATCCAACCCATTCCAACCTGCGATTCAAACCACAATCCAACCTGCGATCCAACAGGGGTCTTCCGGATTTAGCCCAATCCAACCTGCGATCCAACAGGGATCCTCCTGACTTAACCCAAAATCAGCTTCGAATATCGGCACCTAACCGAGGATTAATCCAAGATCCGCATTCGAGTCAATTTGGGACCCGACAGGACTCAACCCTTGATCCAACCTGGAAGTTGACCCCACGGTCCAATCCAAGATTTAGCTCCGATCCAATCCTAAAGGTCGTAAGAAATTATGCAGCTTATCACGAAACCCAAAATAGACCTTGTCTTGGAAGCTCAGAAAGGGGTAGCCAGACAAAAAGTTGAGCAAAAAGGCCGATATATCGACAAATTTAAAACTTACAGCTGTTTAAAGGAATTCGAAATAGCTAACTTTGAAACCCTAAATCCCGAAATGAGATTTTTCATTACATACAGTAACAGTACCTTATCTAACAGTACCCTATCTGGTAGTACCTGCAAGGCTGGAAAAACAGGCTTATCCTTCAAGGCTGGAAAAATAGGTTTATCCTCCATTCAAACTGCAAAAAAAGACTTTTCAGGTTTTAACCTGCAGTTGACTGAGAACTTTTTACAGGTAGTCACTGGCAATGCAACCGAATATTGCTCCTGCCCGTTGATCCAGGAAGCCGGGAACTAAGCGCAGTAAAACGGTGTTAACATGTCAGTTAACGACTCGGTCAACCGGATAGTGGCAGGTTCCGGCGTAATACTTGCAGGAACCTTCATTGGAATGCTTCTCGACATTACTACCAAAAAAGTACTCACGTCACATCTTGCTCCAGCCGACTTTGGCACATATGCCCTTGCACTTACTGTGATCTCAGTTACCGGTGCAGTTGCAACCCTTGGACTCAATGAAGGAGTTCCAAGATATATTGCGTTCTTCAGGGGCAGGCATGAGGAACAGAAGGTACATGAATTAATAATCTCAGCCATGGTTATGGGCTTGATTGCAGGCTTACTTTCAATTCTGGTGTCACCTTCCCTGTTCCATACTCTGGCAGGAAATGGCTTTGATGCACAGGGTAAAGTCCTGTCTGTAGTGAAGACCCTTATCTTTGCAGTTCCGTTTACTATACTCCTGAACCTGATAGTAGCGATCTATAGAGGATTCGACCGTACGAATGTTAACATGTACTTCTATAACATCGTAAGGCCGGTATCTCTACTTGGTTTTGCCACAGTTGCCATATTTATCAATGCTTCTCTGAAGGGGGTCGTGTTTGCGGATCTGCTCTCAATGATCTTTACCTTCGGTATAATGTCCGTTTACTTCATAAAGAAGCCGCCAATCAAGCGGGCAGTCAAACAGGAACGGAAAATTCAATTCGGTGACACAACCAGGCAGTTAATAAGATATTCATTTCCACTCTTGATAACCGCAACTCTGCTCAACATTATGAGCTGGATAGACACAATAATGCTAGGATATTTCAAATCGGCTGAGATCGTTGGAATCTACAATGCAGTATACCCTCTTGTAGGATTCTTGTCTCTGGTAGTATCTTCCATAGGCTTTGTTTATGTCCCTGTTACATCAAAACTCTGGGGTCAAAACGAGACTGCTCCACTTGGCTCAATTTATGAGATAATGACTAAATGGTGCTTTCTGCTTACATTCCCTCTCTTTGCACTCATATTCGTGTATCCCGAGTACTTTATTACAAAACTCTATGGAGCGCAATATGTAGGCGGCGCCACTACCCTGCGTATCCTTGCCCTGGGGTTCATAGCAAATTCGTACTTCGGGTTTAACTATCATACCCTGTTAGCCTCTGGTGATTCAGATTTCCTTATGAAGTGCTCAGTAGCAAGTGCAGGCATTAATGTAGCAGTCAATTTCATGCTTATACCTGAGTATGGCATGGTAGGTGCAGCTATAGGGACTGCAGTGTCCTTTTCATCCATCGAGGTTCTGATGACTTTAAGGGCATGGAGAAAGCAGAATATGCATCCTTTCACTTCGATGTACAGGAAATTAACTTTCATCGTCATCTTGATGGTAGGGTCTATGCTCGCAGCCAAAAACACGCATCTAATTACCGGAGCACCCCTGGAGTATGCAGCCTTCATAGTAGGGTATTTCCTGATTGTCCACCGCGCAAAAATCCTAGACAATAATGAAATGAAGATGATAGGCGAGATCAGGAAGAATTTCAGGTACAAAATCAGCCTCCGCATTCCTGAACTGCTTAAAACTCTTGCAGCATGATTTATGTCTGGTGCAGGAAAAGCTGGTAACCCCTTTACTTTGAAAAGTATCAGAAATCCGAACCTTCATGGATTAAAGTGAAATAGTCAAAAAGAAGATACAGACAATATTATAGTTCATCCCAAAACCAATTTATTCTCAAATCAATGGAGTTCCGTATCTATATTTCATGATCAGAAACTCAATTGATTATTCCTAATACTAGATTCGGAGAGGTAATATTGATTTTTGGGATTAACTTAAATATTAATTTCATAAGATCTCAATTTTTGGAATATTACTCACACTCCAGGAAGACCTGAGTGTTGTTTATTTTTCCATCAGGATAAATTTCGTTTAGTTTTCGGAACCCTTTGATATATTCCGGTTGGACTGACCAATAGAGCAACTGCCTCATACCGCTATAATCACGATTGCACACTGAAACAGATTTATCAGATTCTGGTTTTCTATTTTTTATAATCGAATGGAGGTTCATGAAGATGCATTTTTTAGGTTCAGCAAGCCCTGCTACCAGCACAGAATCCCAATCGAGCTTTGCAAGTGAGTTTTCATCACCTTTGACAATGCTGATTTTAAGGTTCTGAAAACAAGATATATTGAAAAATGTCCTTAATTTAAGGCTCTCCACTCATGTTCAATGTCTGCCAACTATTATTAAACAGTAAACTTCTCAAGAAACTGATTTTTTCAAACTGATTTTTCCAAATTGATTTTTTCAAACTGATTTTTCCAAATTGATTTTTTCAAACTGATTTTTCCAAATTGATTTTTTCAAACTGATTTTTCCAAACTGATTTCTTCAAATTGATTTCTTCAAATTGATTTTTTCAAACTGATTTTTTCAAACTGATTTCTTCAAACTGATTTCTTCAAACTGATTTCTTCAATTAGAGTTCGTCAAATCTGTAACAATGTATTATAAAAAAATAAGATCTAGTAACAAGAAACAAAAAGTAAGTGTTAAATATCAATTAGTAGTATAGGTAATATGTCTCTTGCGAACAGACACAAATCTTAAACTACCTCCCGAATAGTTTAAGACCTGAACTTCTTTTTGCCCTGTCTGCTTTCACAGACAGGGATAAAGTTCAGATAATTCAGGAAAGATATAAGGCTCCGTAAAAAGGTTCAGTAAAAATTCTTCAAAAAATCTTCATTAATTTGAACTGAATGGTCTGATCTATTTTTACTCATGTCTTTTCAGTCATTTAATGTTGATTCATGGATAGAATTTCTACAAAATCAAGACAAAATATTTAATAAGAATTATTTATGAATAAAAAAGATAGAGATAAAGGCATTTAATTTTTATTTAAAAATTAAATACAGATATCAAATTATATTTGAGTACTGATATATCAAAAAAAGTAATATCAAAATATATATAAGTAACATAAAACATTTCTGCCATGTCAGGGCAATGTTCAGAAAAATAACTATCAAAACGTTATAAAATATACAAATAAGTTGAGTTTCCTTTCTTTCAGAAAAATATTCTAGATCATACAGAATTACCCAGTCAAAATAAAGAGTCTCAGTTATAATTTTTATAAATAAATGAGGGAAGAACGAAAAATGCATATTCCAGATGGATATCTAGGGCCGTATACCTATGTCGCGTTTTGGATCATTATGATCCCGATATGGTATTACGCTGGAAAAAAACTGAACACAGAACTTAAGTCCAGACAGGTCCCTCTGCTGGCACTATCAGCTGCTTTTTCATTTGTAATAATGATGTTCAATGTACCTATTCCAGGAGGCAGCACGGGTCACGCCGTGGGAGGTGCAATTATCGGCATAGTTCTAGGTCCATGGGCAGGAGTTATATCTATTTCTGTAGCTTTGGTATTACAGGCATTGATGTTCGGTGATGGAGGAATAACGGCCATAGCCGCTAATTGCTTCAACATGGGAGTTGTGATGCCCTTTGTCGGTTACTATATTTACAAGCTTATTAGCGGAAATTCTGATATCACCTCCTCTAAAAGAGTTATTGCTTCGGCTATAGCTGGCTGGTGTTCTCTGACCATAGCAGCTTTCTTTACAGGTGTTGAATTCGGAATACAGCCTATCTTGCAACACACAGCTGCCGGAACCCCACTTTATATGCCTTACCCATTGAGTGTAACTGTTCCTGCCATGGTAGCGGAACATGCTTTTGGATTTAGCATCCTGGAAGCACTGATAACTGCACTTATTTTTGCCTATATCCAGAGAACGGATGCGTCTCTATTTTATAGCGAAAAATCTGAAGTGCAGAAGAACAAAATGAAGAAGGCAGTCACAGCCTGAGGTGAGAACGTGGAGAAAATAATAAGAAACCTAAGCATTGGCTTGATAATCCTTATGATTTTTGCACCATTGGGTCTTTTGGCCGTCGGCGAAACCTTCGGTGAGTGGGGACCTGAAGAAGTCAAGGAGAAACTCGGTTTTGTGCCTCCAGGACTTGAGGAGCTCTCGGACCTCTGGAGCGCTCCAATGCCTGATTATGCTTTTGCAGGCGGCGATGAGTCGATGACCATGTCTTCTGTAGCGTACATTCTGTCCGCAGTGATCGGAGTAGTAGTCGGCGGTGGTCTTCTGTATTTTATAGGAAAAAAAGCTGCCAAAAATTAAAATTTTTAAATATTGTCGTGAGTTTGCCATAAATTGAAAGCCAAATATTTGATATTGTGAGAATTTCAATAAACCTGTGAGTTCGATAGATTGTTTATAATACTTATAAAGATGATAAATATGAGATTTATTGAAGTTCTCTATAATTTATTTGGTTCTCTTTATGTAAAATTCGTCTTCCGATAACTTATGGAATATAAAATTTTGTATAAAATCGACACCTTTTTATAATTTTAATTTTTGTTTATTACTACGGGAGCGCAGAAGGTCACGAATACCCTATTCTTTAGATTGGGGATGAAGTGAACCCTCGCCTCTGTTTGGTTTCGTTTAAACCTCTGTACCGTTGCTTCTTTGTAAAGTAGGTTTCTTAGTCTCATGGTTACATAAGTTGGTAATGAAACTCTGCATCAAGGAAGTCTTGTAAATGGATACTTAACTATTCCCCAGAAACCGGGCGGGAGGCCTGAAGCATACCCCATCCTTTAGGGTGGGGTGGCCGCACGCAATTTGATTTTTAATTAACTCATATCATATTTTAATACTAGCTGGAATTCAGGTTTTAGAGCGGGTGAACAATGATCCCAGATTGGATGACAAAAACAGATACCGGTCCATGCCGGTGCTCAGCGGTGCATCACGGTAAGAAGGGTTTCATAGGAAAGACGATTGACGGAATCTTTGGCTTTTTGGAAGAAGCTTTTGTCTCAGATAGTTTCTCTAAACGCGATGGTTTCCTGCAGAGTTTAGACCCAAGAGCCAAGCTGGTTTCCATCCTGACAGTGATATTCGCAATGAGTTTAATCGGAGACCTTAGACTATTGATCTTTGTTTATATGCTTACTTTGCTGTTTGCATATCTAAGCAAAATCGAGATTTTATTCTTCATTAAGCGGGTGTGGCTCTTCATACCAATTTTTGCAGGAATCATCGCCATACCAATGATCTTCAATGTCTTCTTTCCAGGAGATCCTCTTATCAGGTTAGTAGATCTCGGCTCTGGAGCTCACCTCGGACCATTTTCACTACCTAGTAGCATCTACATCACCAAGCAGGGCGTCAACTCTGCTGTAATATTCACAATGCGTGTCGCAACGTGCGTATCTGCCGTAGTTTTGCTTTTTCTCACCACACCTCAGCAGGTTCTTTTTAAGTCCCTGCGCTCGGTGGGAGTTCCTAAAATCTATGTTTTCACGCTGGAGATGGCCTACAGATACATTTTTCTGCTAACTGATATGGTGCGGGAGATATACATTGCCAAGAAAGCCAGGACCATTAAGACTGGAGGCATGTTCGAAGAGCAGAAATGGGTTGGTGGCCGAATCGGCTATACGCTAATAAGGTCTCTGGATACAAGTGAAAAAGTTCATGCAGCCATGATGTCTAGAGGATACAATGGTGATGTTAAGATCATGCATGATTTCAAAATGCGTAATCGAGATTACATTTCAGGGGCAATTGCGGTATCCATGAGCGTATTGCTAGTGTTGATCTCCCATAACATCATAAGGTGATATGAACATGGAAACAATTTTTGATGTGAGAAATGTATCATATACATATGTTGGAAAAATAAATGCATTAAATGGTGTTAGCTTCAAGGTGATGCCAGGTGAGCAAATCTCCATAATGGGCTCTAACGGCAGTGGGAAATCGACTCTACTAACCCTTCTGGATGGACTTATATATCCTACCTCGGGAGAATTCTATGCTTTTGACAGTCAGATAAGCGAAGATGTTTTCGATGCTATTAAAGATAATGAATTTAGGTCTTATTTCCGGAAAAGAGTAGGATTTGTCTTTCAGAACTCAGATGTACAACTCTTCTCATCCACAGTTTTTGAAGAGATTGCCTTTGGACCCTTGCAGCTCAATATGACTCCAGAAGAAGTTAAAACCAGAGTGATAGAAGTCCTGGAGATGATCGGAATTACCAAGCTTAAAGATCGATCTCCTCATACACTGAGCGGAGGAGAGAAGAAAAAAGTCTGTATAGCCGCTGTTTTGGCTAATAACCCGGATGTCCTTCTACTGGATGAACCAACCGCAGGATTGGACCCAAGGACTCAGCTCTGGTTGGTAGAGTTATTGCAGGAGCTTGGGAAAGCGGGAAAGACTATAATCACTGCCACTCATGACCTTGAAACGGTAGAGCAAATTAGCAAAAGAGCCATAGTCATGGGCGAAGATCATAGAATTATTGTGGACGGGGATGTGGAAAAGGTGCTCAATAACAGAGAACTTTTACTTTCTACAAATCTTATTCATGAACACATGCACTTTCACGGCAAGCTTGTTCATGAACATCTGCATGTTCATTATAGAGAACATATACATGAGCACTAAAATGGAGTTACTTTATATAATTTAATAACCTGTTGTCTGGTTATTACATAATTTGATTTGTCCATTTGTATTCGGTTAAGATACAATCTATGAGAAACGTGTTATATTTGTTGACGTTTCTGTAAACATAATAATATGTAGATCGATATGCATAAATGATTGCATTAGGTATTTTTACGTTAACGGATTCCTTAACCGAATTAACGTCAATAGATTCCTTAACCGAATTAACGTCAATAGATTCCTTAACCGAATTAACGTCAATAGATTCCTTAACCGAATTAACGTTAACGAATTCCTTAATCGAATACAAGTGAATAGTTCTTTGTAATTATTCCCAATTTTCCACATAGAATATACATTAAGAAAATATTGTAAATATTTATTTTATTTTAAATATTTATTTTATGAGGTCATCCCAAAACTTGAAATTTGCTTCTTGGACCTTGTATTTTGAATAATCAATCAAGCTCATGATCATGAAAATAATTCTGAGAATTCCCAATGATTAAGAGTAAAGTGGCTTTTGGGATAGGCTCTATTCTAAATATTTATTTCGATTTTATTTTTCTTTGTATTATTCCCTATATATTTCGTTTTTACTCTATCCTTCGCAGAAACAGCAATTTTTTATAAAAATTTAATAAGAGATATTTAATAAAAGTGTAGTGCCTTATGAACTAGTGGGAAGTATGAGCTTGGGGTACGTAAGAAATCTGGTTACCAGAACAATAAAGGAATGGATGGAAGATAATGCAATGACTTACAGCGCCGCGCTGGCTTATTATTTTGTACTGAGTCTTCCTGCTCTCTTATTGTTTTCAGTATCCATAGGAAGTATTTTTTTGAAATCTGAAAATCTTCAGAGTAAAATAATAAACAACTTGCAAGGAGCTGTTGATGAGAGAATCATCAATATGATAATTCTACTTTTTGAACGTATTCCGGAAATAAATTCTCTTTCAATAAGTGCATTAATAGGTTTTATATTTCTTCTCTGGAGTGCAAGTAACGTTTTCAGGCAGTTGAAAAATTTCCTTGAGAGAGCATGGGATATCAAACCCGTTGAATCAAACAACATTAAAGATTTTATCAGAGATGCAATCATGTCCTTTTTTATTGTTATACTCTTTGGAGGGTTGCTCGCAATGAGCATATTTATTGAAGGATTTGTTTATGCGGCTTCAAATTTGTTCCAGCAATTTCTACCATTTTCACCTTTAATTGCTGATTATACAGGTTCAATAGTCAGCTTCCTTATTCTTGTGCTGTTTTTTATACTTGTGTATAGAGTGCTTCCAGATAGGAGTTTTGACTTGAAATCGATTTTTGTAGGAGCTTTCGTAACAGCAGTTCTTGTAACAATAGGAAAATATGTTATTGTACTTTTTATTGCATACAGTAACCCAACAGACGTCTATGGAGCAATAGGGTCTATTATAGGGTTATTTCTTCTATTTTACTATTCCTCAATTATGATTACGCTTGGTGCGGAGTTCACAAAAGTTTATTCGGAATCTTAAAAATGCGTAACTCAGGAAATAAGGTCTAATTATTCTTTAAATTTTGATCCTATTTTATTATTACTGTTAGATTTTAATGAAAGATAGAATCACCTGCAATCGGCTGCGTTTTCCGTGTTACAGAATTCCATGTGACTTTAAAATAATATTTGCGTCATAAGCTGTAATTATTTTCTTATTGTGTATTTATTTGAGAATCAATACATTAGTCATAAGTCGACGTTAAAATCCTCCTTGAGACAAGCACCGGGAATCTTCTTATACTATTAAAGATATGGGAGAAATGCGTTATGTCTTATTAAACATAACGCTTTGTTTGTCATATATGTCCTCTGACTAATGTGATCTATAACATAATATTACTTTGTCAGAGGATATCATCATGAAAATATAAAAATAATTGGTACTGCCAAAAGTTTATTGTTATCAATGCTGAGTTCAACTGCATAAGTAATTATAACAAAAATATTTTGAGTAGGTGAAGTTATGAGAAAAGAACTGATAGTTCTGTTAGTAATATTAGGCGTATTCCTTGCAATAGGATGTACTGGTAATGGAAATGAAGCTACAAACGAAACTGATAACTCAGTCGTAGCAGAAACTTCGTCTTCCGAGCAGAACCCTGATGCTATAACAGTATCTGCAGCTGCCAGTCTTACCGAAGCCTTTACTGACATAGAATCCCAGTTTGAAACTGAAAACCCTGACGTAGATGTGAATTTCAATTTTGCAGGGTCAGGGAATCTACGTCAGCAGATTGAAGGAGGAGCTCCTGTTGATGTTTTTGCTTCGGCTAACCAGAACCACATGGACATACTTGCCGGTGAGAAACTGATAGAAAACAGTACAAGGAAAGACTTTGCTCAGAACTCCCTTGTGCTTATAGTCCCTACAAACAGCGACCTCAATATAACTGGAATAAAAGACCTGACAGCCCCTGAAGTAGAGAAAATCAGTATTGGAAACCCCGAAACTGCCCCGGTAGGCAAATATGCAACCCAGGCATTGACCGAAGCAGGAATCTGGGACCAGATAAAAGATAAGACGATACTTGCTGAAGACGTCAAACAAGTACTTACATACGTGGAAAGAGGAGAAGTGGATGCAGGTTTTGTGTACATGACCGATGCAAAGACCGCAGATCCTGGAACTATAAAAATCGTTGCCACTGTCCCTGTAAATACTTCTATCAGTTATCCCATAGCCGTGGTTTCTGATTCTGATAACAAAGAGGAAGCACAGGAATTCGTGGATTTCATAACTGGAGACGAAGGACAGGAAATACTGGAAAAATATGGATTTACTCCCGAATCCGAATAAAAAATAAGCTAAAAGCATAAAAATGATCTCTATGTTGGACAAGATCTGGTTTCCTATATCTATTACATTCCGGATAGCTGCCCTCTCTTCCTTTCTCGTACTGTGCAGCGGAGTATTCCTGGCTTATATATTTGCAAGACGTGATTTTCGGGGAAAAGAACTTGCAGAGTTGCTAGTAACACTTCCTCTGGTCCTTCCACCCACTGTAATTGGCTATCTTCTGGTTATTCTTGTAGGTAGAAACGGACTTCTTGGCCACTTCATTTACAATTTTTTTGGCACAGGGATCCTGTTTACCTGGCAGGCTGGAGTTATTGCGGCTTATACGGTTTCCCTCCCACTTATGGTAAGAACTGCACAAGCAGCCATTGAAGCCGTGGATAAAGAGCTTGAATACGCAGCTTATGTTCTTGGAAGAAGTGAAATTGAAACTGCTTTCCTGATAACCTTGCCACTTGCAAAAAAGGGTATTCTGGCAGGTCTGGTGCTCAGTTTTGCACGAGCTGTCGGAGAATTTGGCGCCACTCTCATGCTTGCAGGAAACATCCCGGGAAAAACAAACACTATGTCAATTTCAATATACAGCGCTTTTCAAGCAGGAAACAACGAACTTGCCAATTTCCTGGTTTTAGTTCTTACTCTTATGTCCTTGCTGTCCATTGCTCTTACTGGAAAAATTGCTAGCAGAGGAAAGTTAGAGGTATAAGCTTGAGTGTTAAGTTAACATTTGAAAACGTTGCCATGAAGCTGAAGGCATTAAGAAAATAGGGGCCAAGAAGGCTTTTACGCTTGACTTCAGCTTAAAAAAACGAATTTCTCGTACTTTTTTGGCCACCTAGGTCTTGGAAAAAGCCACCTGGGTCTTGGAAAAAATACTTTTCAAACGCTTTTCAGGAACTACGGCATCTGATTCCTTCACTGGCTAAAATAAGAATGACTAAGGAAGTAGTACTTTGAACGAGAGTAATTGACGGCTTTCATCCCCCACCTGCCACCTTCCGGTTTTCACCGGAAGCTATCGAGGAAGGGGACTTCACGCATTAGAGTTAAAACAGTCTTGACACTTTGAATAAAAGCTAAATCAAAAAGAAATTTTCAATTTTTTTAAAAACTCTTCCATTGCATATCCGAGTGCCAGCGTTCCATGTGCCTTGCATGGATTTCAAAGTAGGCTCCTTTCTCATAGAAATGATCATAAAACTCAAGGTCAAGATGATGAGCCTGAAGATAGACATAAAAAAGATACTTGGAACCGTGCCAGGAGATTTCCCAAAGCGGTTATAAATATGCTGGGCCTGCAAAGCAACGCAGGCTTTAAAACTCTTCATTGTGGCGCTTGACCCTGTTCCGTACTACACTCGTATCCCTTTAGTACCCGAGTGTTTCAGGATTGAAAGGGCCTCCTTTCCGAATTTCCTTTCTGTAAGGGTATCTACTGCATGGCGCATATTTGTGTGATGAGGAGGAGTAAAACCCTCAAACACGCCTGGAAGCCGGTAGGATTAGGAAGATCCCAGCGTTCATACGTAATTTTATCCAGGGAAGGATTTCATTAATTTTAGGATTTTTGTGAATAGGTTAATATTTAAGATTTCACTTGTAAATTAGTATTTAATCCCTGATTTAACAAAAAACACATGAAAATATTGTGCATACTTTGGTTTTTTCCTCACGCAGTTTGTATAAGTTCGACAGAATAGTATAATATCAATACTTTTATATAATATTGCCTCATATTTTAGATATAAGGCATCTGGTAAATGTTTTTTATACATTCAACTATTTTTATACCCCCTAAAACCCCAAACTAATCCCCCACATCAGATGCCTGTTTCATTCAAACTTTTTCTCCTCAACTTTTCCTTCCTTTTTATCTCAAACTTTTCCTCAAACTTTTCTCTCAATGTTTTCTCCACTGAAATTTTATCCTCTAAACCTGAAATCATTTAAATTTCTTACTTATGTTTCATTTTAAATGCATTGTATAACACTTATAAAAATTTCAAATATCCTTTGCATACTTGTATTCTCACTTTACAATTTAGTGACTTTAAGCCCTCTTGAATATTATTCAGCATAAACATTATATAAAAGTAAGCCAAATCGTGTACATGCCTCTTTCCCTACACCCTATCAATACCGAACGTCTATATCTGCTCCCTGCCACCTCGGAGCTGTATCTTCTGGAACTGCACGACCGCCCAGCATTTGCTTTAACTCTCAATGCTCATGTCCCTGCAGAATGGCCACCTGACCAAATAACCCCTGAAGTGATAGAAGATTTTATCGGGCGAATTCAGGCCAGGGACCGGAAACTCTGGAGTTTTTACTGGGTTCTCTCACGGAAAAGTACTGAACAACCTGTTCTGATAGGGAGCGGAGGATTTCTTGCTCACAAGAAAGGAACAGTTGAAATAGGATATTCTTTGCTTGAATCATATCATGGCAGAGGATATGCAACTGAAGCTGTTCAATCAATGATTCAATGGGCTCTTTCCAGCCTCAAAAGCGATAGTATAGTAGCCTATACATACCCTCATCTTAAAGCTTCAATTCGCGTCCTGGAAAAGAATGGTTTTATTTTAAAAGGAGAAGGGCCGGAAGAAGGAACAATAGCTTACGAATTTCTGAATGAAAATTAAAACCATATCTCCGATTCCAGAGAAGTTTGAATAGAGAATATTTTTACAGAAAATAATTTAAGTACTTCGATAAAATCTCATAAAATAGCAGTATAAACTCAATTTTATATATTAATGAGTATTATATTTAGTTGGGCATCTGTGAACTCTTCATTTAAACACCCTCCATCTATCTCCGTTCCTCCTCTCTAAAAACGGATGCCCTATTTATTCTAAAACTTTCTGAATTCTTTACCGAGAAATATATGCATAAAAAACGAACTACGTCCTTTTTACTTTCTGCCTTTCTTTTTTGATCTTTTTTATCTTCTCCTTTTAACCTTTATCTTCTCCTTTTAACCTTTATCTTCTCCTTTTAACCTATTTCTCTTTCTTTTTGACCTTCTTCTCCTTTGACCTATTCCTCTTTCCTCCTTTATCTCCACTCTTTCACTTGATCTATTTCTTTTTCTACTTTCGTTCCCGTTTGTTCGAAGGAAGGACTTTAAATTAATTGATGGGTATAATAATTAAAAAACGGATTTAATAAAATGGAATAGACAATAAAATCAAGATTTACTCAAGAGAAACGGAGATGGTACATTGACAGAAAATCCACTACAGGTTATTGTAGACAAGGATCCTCAATTATTTGCTCTACTCGAAAATACACGCGAACTTGCTTTCGTGGAGGACGGAATACCCCTCAAGTACAAGTTCCTGCTTGCAATGTCCCTGGATGCAGCTAATGGTGCGGTAAACGGAGTAAAGTTCCTTGCAGTTCAGGCGATGCAGGCAGGGGCGACAAAAGAAGAAGTAATGCAGGCGATAAGAATAACTCAGTATATTTTTGGAGTTGGAAGCGTTTATACAGCTTCGGAGGCTCTTAAGGACATTCTGTAGACAGTATAAAAGGAATCCATTGAACCAAAGGAATCCATTGCACCAATCAAGTAGTTTTCTTATCTGTATGTATTGATTTGGAGCAAAAAATAGTCCCAAATTCCTGGCATTGAAGCTAAAATAGATCTGCCGCATTTGCGGCAGAATATTAAAACAAATGAGAAAATTATTTACTTTTTTTAGGCTGGAACACCCATGTAAACTTTATGAAGTTCCTCTGCGATATCTTCAGCACTATTGTACTTTTTGTCAGGAAGCATGCCAAGTTCCCGCAGTATATCCGGAATTGCTTTACTATTTCTTGCTTGTTCAATAATCCCGTTCCTTTCTATAGGAAAATCCAGATTTTTTAACATCTTTTGAATTTCAACAGGAAGTTCAGTAATGTATTCAGATTTATTTTCAGTTTCCATTGTATTTCCCCTTTACTTTTGTTTAGTTTCCTTAAATTCCCTGGCGACATCTGTAGCTTTTCTGCACTCCCTTTTCGAAAATCATTATATTTGCAGAGTGCCGCCTCTAGCGTGTTTATCCATATAACTTAACAACAGATTCCTTCTTTGCAGAATGCCAATACTTTTCAAAGTTTCAGAAGGAAGCTGAACTTTTTAGTAAGAATTATAATGACGATTTACTATTTAAATCTTAACATTATTCTAGAATTGTATATTAAAAATTAATACTTTAATTTATGTTAGTAATAATACATGTTTTAAATTAGTAATTTTTATAGTCCCCTCTTAATTTCTTCATTCAGAGAAGGCTTGCAATTCCTTCCTTTCATTAATACCGTAATTTACAGTTACCCCTACTAAAAGTACAGCTAAAGAACAGTACTTTTGGACAGAACTCCTTGTATATCTGTGTAAATTCTCCATAGAGTATGCTTTCTTCGCTATTTTGAATACATCTTCTATGATTGACCTTACAGATCTGAGTTCTTTCCATTTGCTTATTAACTCTTTAAACTTTGCAATTATTTCTTTGTAGAATTTAATTTCTTTTTCAGTATTTCTTCTTAAATCAAATATTTTCAGAGGATATCTAAACATATTGAAAAGTTTCTTAAAATTACAGTTTTTCCTTGGAAAAATTAAAGGTACTACCTTAAAATTTCTTACAGATATAACGTAGTTTTCATAGGAATAGTATCCTCTATCAGCATAGATAACGTCACCTGCTTTTATTATTCTCTTTCTTTTAAGTTCTTTAAGTATTTCAGGATAAATTTTAGATTCTGCTACATTTGCTTCATTAATCAGAAACGCTAAAGGTTTTAATGTTTGAGAATCAAGTGCAAGAGTAAGTTTCATACCAATGAAGAAACCTCTATGGGTTGAATGGCCCCACTTGTATTCTTTGTTTTTTAGGCTTTCTTTGGTAATCTTTTTAGCGTGCCAGTTCAGGTTAAGGTTTATGTCAGTACTATCAATAATAATGTCTCTTGATCCATTTTTTCTCTTAGGGCATAAATCATTCAATATTTCAAAAACAAAAGCAGTAAACTCTTGGGGTTCATACTTACTAAGAATGCCATAAACTTCCTTTTCAGTTGGTACTAAACTGATTTTTAAAAAGTTTCTCAAGCTTTCTCTTTCTTTTAATTCCTTTATAGCATAAGAGATTTCACAAGAAAAAAACATGCTTAGAAGAACAATTTTTATAGTAGGTACTGATCTGTGGAGGGGCACAATGCCCCTCCTTGTAAGAGTTTGCTTACAGAATCTCAAATCAAAAACATTTAATATTTCGGACAACAATTGCCATTTGAAATCTTCATTTAGTGGTATAAGTGGAGGTTTCGTAATAATCACCAGAGAAGGATTGAAAATCCTTCTCAATAAAATTTACGATTTTTTATGACATTAATTAAAATTCAGACGAAAAATTGAATGTACTTTTTTGAGGGGAACTACTAATAACCTTAATTAATGGAACAAAGAAGTAATAACCTCTAGTTTGAGAGTGAGTTTAAGAGGACCCTAAAAATAGAAGTACCAGTTTGAATTTATATTTTAGCAACTTGGGTATAAATTAGATTTACAAAGACAATATTATATTTATAAAGATAAAACTTATATTACTATGGATTATTGCTGATATAGGTGCTGTTAAAAACACGATAATAATAAAACCAAAAATATTATATACATGAAATAAAACAGTATCAAAGCAACACTCAGTTAATTAAGTTGAAAAACGAATCCATGTAACCTAATGTATTAAAAATGTGATCCCTATGCCCAGAAAATACACCAATAAGACAACCCATTTTATTCTCCATGATGACGGCACATTCGACGTCTATATAGATAAAAAGTTTAAAGAATGTGGACTATATGAGGAAACCCCGGATACTGTAAAATTGAACTACTACAAACACTCTTCAATATTCCAAAAAGAAGTAGGATGTTTAATTTCTGAGAATTACAGAATCTGGATAGAGGACAGAAAAATTAATGTTCCCGGTGGCATCCTAGACAATGGAGTGTTCATAGCTAAGTGTGATGATGGAAGTACCATCCTGAAAGATTAAAGTTTATGATATTTAGAAAAATAGACAAAAATTATTTGGATTCGAAGGAATCCATTTTCGGAATTTTTCATTCAACGTTCGGAAAATATATACTAAATTTATCCCAAAACCAGTTTCATCTTCAAATAGATAAAAGTTTCAGAACTATTTTCCGTGATCTGAAATCCATTGATCATTCCTGATTAGAGATTCAGGAAGCAGTTTTGAGTTAGGGGATAGGCTCAGTAAATAATGAGTTAATTGAAATCGATTACTCTTTTAGAACTAAGCTCTAAGTGCTTATTGATGAGGAAGCTATTGAATTCCTGAAAGCTTCACAATAATTATAATAATTATAATAATAACAATAACAACAATAACAACAATAATAATAGTGATAAGAATATTTTTTAATTGTTTCGCCCTTCACCTTAAGATTTATCTTCTTAGAGTAGTACCTTTAGTTAACAACGTTTACTGATATTAGTATAAAGTAAATTTCTTATCATATTAATTATTACGCTATTTTATCAGATTACTATTTACAGTAGACAAACATACTAAAATATTAAATTTTTAAAATTGATCTGTGAAAAGTGTGGAAGAATTAATAAAAAGGAGATAGGGCATGGAAAGTAAAATTGATGATAAAAAAGAACCTTATACTGAAGTTAATGCACAAGCTACAGATAAAAACAAAGTAGAACGTGAACTCGACGCTAGCATAAAGCTTAAAAATGAAGAAGAGACCCGAAAAATTCTGGATTTAATGCAAAAGCCTGAGATCGATTTTGATTGTTTTTTCAAGTTTATCGATTCTTCTATTCAGGGTTTAAAGGAATATAAGCTGATTGTTTCGGCTCTTGAGCTCGGAGTGTTTGAAGCACTTAAATCTCCTTTGTCAGCGGAGGAACTGGCTGAAAAGCTTGGCTGTGATCCTTTGCTCATGCCTTATTTTTGTGAAGCTCTCCATAGTCTCGGGTTCCTTGACAGGTTTGAGGAGGGAATAGACAAGGAAGAAGAAAAGGCGCAGATTGTAAAAATAGATGCAATCACCAGTCAAGACAAAGGAAAATCTGAAACCGAATCTGAGAACCATGATAACGGAACAAAGGATGGCGATGCAGTGTACCTTGTCTCGGAACTCAGTGCAACTTATCTCCTAAAAAGTTCTCCGTTTTCTCAGCAACATTACCTTGCTGAAAGGCTCAGAAATGTCGAACGCTGGGCTCGCCTTCCTCAGATTATAAAACAGGGTCCCGATGTTGTTGAGAAAGGACCTTTTTTCGGGGAAGTTGTCCACTGTATGGCTGAAAATGCACGCTGTGGTCTGCTTCAAGAAACTGTACAGGTTGTCATGCAGAATGTTGACTTTACAAATGTCAAAAAGCTGCTTGACATCGGAGGAGGCCACGGGCTTTATGCAATCGCTTTTTCAAAGCTGAATGAAGACCTTCAGGCTTTCGTATTCGACCTTCAACCCGTTACTGGAGAAACAAGATATTTCATAGAAAAATATGGAGCTTCAAGAGTGGATACAATTCCGGGAGATTTTTTTAAAGATGAACTCGGAAGTGGCTATGACCTTATTTTTTCTTCCTTTAACCCCGGAGGAAAAGTGCCTTCCTTAATCCCCAAGCTTGCTGAAGCCTTAAATCCTGGAGGCGTTTTCGTAACCAGGCAGATGCCTGATGAAAAAATGAAATCAAGCCCACTTATCAGCCTTGACTGGAACCTCTGGACTTTTGAAGGTGTGAAAAAAGGAGGATCCGGTTACAGTTTCGAAAACAGCGTCCCCTTTAATGAGTATATAAAGCTGCTTGGCAATTACGGGCTTGAAGTCTTCCGTGCTCTTGACATGACGGACGGCTCAAGGATTGTATTTGCGCGGAAAGCAACCTGAAATTTTCAAGAAGATTACTTTTTTCTCAGTCTTTTTATTATTTCTGAATTTCAGAAATTACTTTTTCCTTTCTTTCCTGAAGAGATAACTATTAATTATCATGAAATATAATCTAACTTATTGCTTACGATAAATTGAATTCGGAAAGTATCAGTAAACTTGTTTTAACGTTATTACTTGTATAACCAGGTATCCTGTCCATAAAAAATAGAGCTTATCTGTAAATTGAGTGCCAAAAAACTTGATGTTCGAGAACCTCTAAAGAAGGAAAATGAAGGACTATAAGGAAGAACCAGAATGTCAGGAAAGGACGATAGCACGGTAAACAAAGATAAAATGACAAACGAGCTAGAAGCCTCAAATGATATAGTTTGTAGCCAGGTAAAAGTATCTGGTGAAAAAGGCAAGATCTCAGATCTTATTTTTCGGGATGGTTCTCATATTATAGAAAATGTGCTTGATACTATGGTCAATCCTGTCTCATACAAGGATAAAAATGGTGTTTTCCTTCTTGTAAATGAGGCGCATGCAAGGACGATCATTGGTCTTCCAAAAGAAGAGGTTATCGGGAGAACACTCCTCGAACTCGCCAGGAAATTTTCGGATAGTCCCAGAAAATATATTGTAGAAAAGAATGACCTTCTGGAAGGTTATAACGAGGAAGGCTGTAACGAATGGATCCGGATTGAAAATGAAATTCTGAATCATGGTGGAACGAGAACCATAGAACAGGAACTTATAGTTGCGGACGGGACAACAAAGACTTTTATTTTAAATAAATCAGCCTTATGCGACGAAGAAGGGGAGACTATAGGGATTGTTACTGTAATGCAGGATATAACCGAACTCAGAAAGACGGAAAAAATCCTGAAAGAAAGTCTCAGTTCTAAAAATGAACTGAGTGAACAAATTAAGAAAAATGAGGAAATGTACAAAACAATTCTGGAAAAAACAGGGCAGATGGTATATAATTGTGACATCCTGGCTGATAAGGTCGACTGGCTTGGTTCGGTTGAAGAAGTTACGGGATACACGCCTGAAGAATTAAAAGGTGCAGGTGTGAACTTATGGATGCAGTACGTTCACCCTGAGGACAGGCATAAACTCTGGATAAACAATGAAAACCATATGAAAAATGGAGGAAACTTCCGTCTGGAATACCGGTTCCGAAAAAAGAATGGCGGCTATGCTTGTCTTGAGGAAAACGGAACCGATATACTGGACTCAAGCGGAGGTATAAGCAGGGTCATTGGAGTTGTAAAAGATATAACAGAACAGAAGTTTGCAAGCCAAAACCTGCAAGAAAGTGAGGAAAGATACCGCACCGCAGCTGAACAGACAGGGCAGTTAGTATTTGATTTCAGGATTGAGACACATAAGGTTGAATGGGCAGGAGCCATCCGGGAAATAACAGGATATTCTCCGGAAGAGTTCAAAAATTTTGGTGAATCTTCATGGATAGAGCATCTCCACCCCGAAGATAGGACCAAGATGATTAAAAGTATGGAGAACTTCTTCAGGAAAAAAGCGAGAATTCAGGCGGAGTTCAGGTTCAGGAAAAAAGATGGAAAATATATCTACGTTGAAATCCGGGGCATCTGGCTAAATGATGAAAAGGAGAAAGTTTACAGGGCCATTGGTGTAATGAAAGACATCACAGAATGGAAATGCACGCTGGAAAAAATTGAAGCGAGTGAAATAAAATATCGTTCTCTCATACAGAATTTCCAGGGTATTGCCTTCCAGACGGACAAGAACTTCATTCCCATATTCATACACGGGGCTGTTGAAGAGATCACAGGACATACCGAAGAAGAACTTATGTCCAGGGGTAAGTGGAAAGAGATAATCCTTCCTGAAGATCTGCCTTTAATCCTCAAAGAAGAAGAAAGGATTCGGGATTCACCGGGTAGGAAATATGCCAAAGTTGATTTTCGCATAATACACAGAGACGGAAAAATCCGATGGTTACATGAAATTTATCAGAAAATCCTGGGAAAAGATGGGAAACCGAAATTCTACCAGGGCACAATTTATGATATAACCGAAAGGAAAGAAACCGAAGAATTTCTTGCGAACATTAAAATTGCCCGCCAGAGAGAAATTCATCACCGTATCAAGAATAATCTCCAGGTAATCTCTTCCCTGCTGGACCTCCAGGCTGAAAAGTTCAATAACATGGAATGCGTTACGAATTCTGAGGTACTTGAGGCCTTCAGGGAAAGCCAGGACCGGGTACTCTCTATTTCTTTAATCCACGAAGAATTGCATGAAGGCGAGGGAACTGAGAAGCTTAACTTTTCGCCATACCTTAAGAAACTCATCGGAAACCTTTTCCAGACTTACAGGCTTGGAGATGCAGCTATCAGCCTCAAAACGGAGCTGGAGGAGAATATTTTTTTTGACATGGATATTGCTGTACCTTTAGGGCTAATTGTCAATGAACTGGTCTCCAATTCCTTGAAACATGCGTTTTCCAATGGGAAAAACGGAGAAATTCGGATCAGACTTTCCAGAAACGACAAGCTCAGACACCTCAGAGAAGGAATAGGTCAAGAAGGCGAAAGTACAGAATTTAACCTTACAGTATCGGATAATGGCAAAGGTATTCCGGAAACCGTAGACTTCGAAAATCCTGAAACTCTTGGCCTGCAGCTGGTAAGCATTTTGGTTAATCAGCTGGAAGGTGAAATCAAACTGAAAAGAGAAAACGGAACCGAGTTCAGCATGAGGTTCAAAGTGAAAAATAAGTTATAATTGCTGCTTATTCTGTACAAGCAATGGTATCAATGCAGGATGCGGCTCCAAATCATATTGTTTCAGATCTTATTGTTTCAGATTTTATTGTCCCAATCTTATTGTTTCAGATTTTATTGTTCCGATCTTATTATTCCAGATCACATTATTCCAGATCACATTATTCCAGATCACATATTTCAGATCACATTATTTCAGATCACATTATTTCAGATGTTATTGCTCCAAAGATTATATTGTTTCAGACCGCATTACTAGTACATCGATTCTCAAATAAATACACAATAAGAAAATAATTACAGTTTATGGCTCAAATATTATTTTAAAGTCACATAGAATTCTGTAACACAGAAAATGCAACCAGTTGCAGAGTGATTACATCTATATATTACAACCACGGAAAACACAGAAAGCACGGAAGAAACATGCCTTTACTACTTATTTCCACGTCTACCACGCTTTCCATGGTTTTCAAAAAATTCATTCCTGACATACTTTGGAATCAATGCACTAGGTGCAGAAATTACCTATAAGTTGACCATTTCTTTCTGAAGAACTGGAAAAATCTGAAACAGCAACATTATTATGCTGTAAAACAATTTCTAAATGGGGATTGCTGTGATAAAAGAAGCCATGCTCTACGAGAAAATCGGAGACAATAAAGTGCACTGTAAGCTCTGTGCCCAGAGTTGCAAAATTTCTCAGGGAAAAAGGGGCTTTTGTGGAGTCCGGGAAAACAGGGATGGAGAACTATATACTCTTATCTATGGGACGGTTTCAAGCGAAGCAGTTGACCCTATCGAAAAAAAGCCACTTTATCACTTTTATCCTGGGTCTTACGCTTATTCAGTTGGGTCAATAGGATGCAATTTCCGCTGTAAGCACTGTCAGAACTGGTCGATTTCCCAGATCTGCCTGGAAGATGCTTACACAATGGATATCCCACCTGACGAACTTATTCAAAGGGCACTTCTCTCCCGCTCAAGCTCAATTGCCTGGACCTATAATGAGCCCACAATCTGGCACGAGTATACCTATGAGTGTGCAAAACTGGCAAAAGAAGCAGGGCTTGGAACAATCTATGTGACAAATGGGTATATGACGCCTGATGCCCTCAGGCATATAGCGCCCTATCTGGATGCCGCGAATATCGATATTAAAGCATTTACTGAAAAATTCTATCACGATGTCGCCAGCGCAAAACTCGCTCCTGTGCTCGAGTCTTCTGCCCTTGCAAAGCAACTTGGAATACATGTTGAGATTACAAACCTCATTATCCCCGGTGTAAACGATTCCCTTGATGAGATCAGGGAACTTTCAAAATGGGTATATAAAAACCTCGGACCTGAGACCCCCCTGCATTTTACCCGGTTTCATCCTCAGTACAAAATGCAGAATCTCTCCCCGACGCCTGTAAAAACCATGCAGGAAGCCTGTAAAATTGCAACCGAGGAAGGGATGAAGTATGTTTACATGGGCAACGTCCCTGGCAGTGACCGCAACAATACTTTCTGCCCGAACTGCGGAAAAATGTTGATCAAGCGCGGCTATTTCGATATTGAAAAGTATGAGATCACACCTGAGAAAACCTGCCCGAAATGTGGGGAACACATTCCCATAGTAGGTGAATATGCAGGTTCAAAAAATGTACCGGGTGAATACGGATATTAAGCGGAGTATTCAGCAAACGACAGATAAGAATAGGCACCAGACAAGAATCGGAAAGAAACTCCAGGGCAAAACCGCAAATTTACCATTTAGGTATTCTCTATTGAACCAATCATGATTCTCTATTGAACCAATCATGATTCTCTACTGAATTAATCATGTACTCTCACTGAGAAAGTTCCATTAGATCTCAAAAAATATATTTTTCGCACCCTTCGTGGAAAATTTTTATAATTCCTTCTCTCAGGGAAGGCGTATATTTCTCAGGTTCAGTTTTGATGTCCCTATGCAGTTCTTCAAGTTCAACCCATTCTACAGATACAGCTTCTTCCGGATCAGGCCGAATTAAGCTTGCATTTTTTTCCGAACAAAGGCCTGAAAATACCATATGGAAGGCTCCTTTGTTTTCGACGATGCAGGGAATTTTAAATAATTTTTGGAATGGAACCGAGATTCCTATTTCTTCAAGCATTTCCCGTGCCATGCAGGCTTCATAAGATTCATTTGCTACAGTACCGCTTACTGAGTATGTATAACGGCCCGGAAACCACCGCTTTTGAGGCGCCCTTTTCTGGATGAGCATTTTATTTTCAGGGTTGAGAAGGATAAGTTGGGCAGCCCTGTGAATATGCTTTCCCGAATAAAACTCCTCTCGTTCGCGCAGCCCGAGAAAGTTATCATTTTTGTCAACTTCAGTGATTAGCTCTGCCACGAAAGCACTCCTATTAAGTTGTTTCACTACTCTTATTCGGGTGGGACAAAAAATAAAAATTTCGGTTAAAATAAAAAAGAGAGACTTCATTAAAAAGGTTAAACCTAGAATAATGCCATGAAAAGGAAAAAGAAATTCACTTTTCAGGATATTTCAGGGTTCTGAGACCTCTTTTGGCTTTTCTGAGGCTCTCTGGATCTCATCCAGAAGCTGATCGTTGGTCTTACCTCTTATGTCAATCCCGAGTTTCTGGGCAGTTTCCTGTACCTTGTTCATTGGAGTTGTGGGTTCTGTTATGGATTTTTCAAATTCTTTAAGGCTTTTTTCGGATTCCTTCTGAGCTTTCTTGAATTCGCCCACTGAACTTCCCATGGACCTGGCCAGCTCCGGAAGTTTAGCTGCCCCAAAAAGGAGTACAACTACTGCAAAAATAATCATGAGTTCTTGTGTGCCTATCATGGCTTAACCTCAAGCTTTTCGTTTTCTTAATGAAATATAATTCAGCAGGTGATAATGATCTGAAAATTGTAAATATCTATGAATTAAGCTAAGATTTTTTATGTTATATAAAGTTTCTATTTTTAGTTACTATTTTGGAGATTTTATATATTTAATTCTTTTTATTTTGCTTCTTCCTTTTTGTTACATTTCTTCCTTTTTAGTCTTCTACCCAGATTTCTCTCCTTTTACCCAGAATTGGTCCTGGATTTCAGATTTTCCGGGACTCCTTCTGTTAAGGTACAGACTTTCCGGCTTCCGGCTTATCTTCCAGGTCTGTATCGGTTTTCAGCTCTGGATCGGTTTTCAGCTCTGGATCGGTTTTCAGCTCTGTATCAGTTTTCAGGTCTGGATTGGTTTTCAGCTCTGGATCGGTTTTTGCTTCTTTACTGCTGCTTGGAGTTTCTTTTTGCTCCTTCCCTTTCTCTTTTTCCTCAGAGGCAACTGTATTAGCAGCCTTTCGAGTGTAGGCATCGAATTGATTGAGCTCAAGCTCAGAAGCGCGCTGTGCTTTTTTAAACTCCCCCATTGCACTTCCTAAAGATCGTGCAAGCTCAGGAAGCTTCTTAGGCCCAAAGAGGAAGAGAGCTACAATAAGGATTACTATTAATTCCTGTGTGCCTATCATTATTGGTTATTATCAACAATCAAATATAAAAGTTCTTGTAATTAGATCGGTGGACTGACTTATTCGGAAATTCTTTTAAAAACACCTGTTTTTAAAAATAAAGGGTCCCATAAATAGGCAAATTGACTATCAAAATAGCCGTATAAGTAACAGGCTGAATTCAAAGAGAACCCCCAGTAAAAACGCCACAAGGATCTGGGCAATGAATGTAGGATCAGGCGAAAGGAAAAGTGAAACTGCTATAATCACACTGTAGACCAATACCCTCTGCTTTTTAAGTGTTTGATACTCTATAAGCCCCATTTTCACGGTAAAAACCACAAGCAGAGGAAGCTGGAATACAATACCGAAACCTGCCAGGATTGTGGTCACTGCTGAGAGAGTATCCTGAACGGAAAGCTGCGCTGTAGCCATATCACCTGAGTAAAATAGAATGTATTTGAACATAACAGGCAGGACGATAAAGTAACCTATAGAGGCCCCAAAAATGAAAAGCAGGAAAGATGCCGGGATAATCTTGAGGAAGAAGCGCTTCTCATTTGGATAAAGCCCTTTGCCTGCAAACTTGTAAAGCTGGTAAAAGAGCAGAGGAATTGAAGTGGCTAGAGCAAAAACGAGGCAGAGTTTAAGGCGAGCCAAGGTCCATTCGAGAGGCGAGTAAGCTGTCATGTAAAGGTCAGTATTTATAAAATCCTTCCAGACAAGCAGCATCCCTTTTGCTGAAAATGGGAAAGCGATAATTATTCCCAGACAGAGCCAGATCAAAACGATTGCCAGCCGGTTTCTGAGCTCTAATAGGTGGGCCATGAGAGGTTCTTCGATATCTCCTGGGACACCGGAAGTATAGGAATTCATCCCCAAGGCTTTTCCGGTAGCAGCTGTTGTTCCGTTGCCTGTGTGCTGTGAGTTCATTTTTTCCGCTCTTATATGTATCTAGGTAAATATATTAATATCGGAACATAATATTGAATGTAAATATGCAACTCCCTGGGAGTATTCCGATTTCCTGGTGCAAGAGATCTTCACCATCCATTTTATAATCTCTCTTCAGAATATCTTTCTACTATATATTTGCATACCTGAGAGTTGCATACTTGAGAGTTGAATGCCTGAGAGTTGCATACCCGAGAGTTGAATGCCTGAAAGTTGCATGCCTGAGCATTTATGGCACTGAGTCATTTAATAGTGCAATATAGTGCAATCACTTAAAATGATTAATATAACTACTTAAAATGATTAATATAACTACTTAAAATGATTAATATAACTACTTAAAATGATTAATATACCCCGATTAAGAGAATTTGTTTAATGCATTCGAGTAATTTATATAACTTAATTAAGATAATTTATAAACTATAGTTATTCGATTAATATAAATTTAGTTATGATAATTAATATAACCGAATTAAGATAATTAATTAATGGATTGTATAAACGAATTAAAAGAATTAATATAATATACTCGTAATAAATACTATAACCTACTAAAGCAACTGCTGTTTCCCGGTTCCCTACACCTGAACCCACTGTTTCAGTATTCGGATTTCGTGACTTTCATCAATTGAATCTCCTGAATGGCTTGAAGTCTCAGGGATATTTGAAGGATTCCATGAAAAAAGCCGAAAAAACCTAAATCGAAAAAACAAAATAGGTAAAAAGAAAGTTGATATAAAAATCTCTGCAATGAATAGATCTAACTGCAGTGAATATAAGAGTCCCCTTAAATAGGATAAAGAACTTTCTTTTGCTTTTCCGGATAGGTACTCATTATGTCTGAAGCCATTGAAAATCTCAGTGTAATTCTGTTAACCCTGCGAAATAAGTTACTTGTGATTGCTGGGGTCCTTATCACAGGCGTTATTATCTCTTTCCAGTTTACAGGCCCTCTAATTGAAAAAATGACGGTTGATCTTCTCCCCGAGGGCGCAAAACTGGTGTATGTATCTCCCCTTGAGGTAATGATGCTGGAGCTAAAACTCTCTATTATAATGGGAGTCCTTCTCACCCTGCCTCTCATTGCATTCTATGCTTACAGGGCAATCTCGAAGCGGTACTCAATTAAAATTCCGACATCTATTGGAAAAAGTCAGTTTCTCTTTCTGTGTTTAGCAGTTGTTATCATGTTTGTCATTGGGGCCTCGTACTCTTATTTCCTTATGCTGCCTATCTTTCTTAAGTTTCTCTATATTGATGCAGCAGAGTCAGGGGTGACTGCAACTTATTCGATTTTCAAGTTTATCTCATTCATAGCAACAACTACAGCAATCTTTGGTCTGGTTTTCGAACTCCCTATAATACTTACTTTCCTTACCCGAAATGGATTTGTAAAATACCGTACTCTTGCGACCTACCGCAAGCACATATACATTCTGTTCTTAGTCTCAGGAGCTACTATCACTCCTCCCGATGCCTTCAGTCAGGTAATGGTTGCCGTGCCCATGGTGGTCTTCTTTGAGATAAGTATGGTGATTGTGCGGTTAATTGGAGTAAAGAACAAGCTTTCCAAGCCTGATCCTTCAGCAACTGCAGTAGGGATTACGAAAAGAAACTAAAGGAAGAAAAGTGACATAATAAGTACAGCTTAAGTACCTAAAAGTAAAATGAAGTTTGATAATGTGCAAGTTAACTTCAATTATGTGCAAGTTAACTTCAATTAAGACCATAAATTATTCAGCAGTCCAGATACACATCTGAACCTTAAAAATAATATTTCTATATATTTTAATTTAGACATTTGACGGTTTAATGCTAACGTTTTCCATTTCAAGTGTGTAAGTCATATCCCAATTAGAACAAGGTTTAATTTTAAGACACGCTATAAAGGAAAAGTAGTATAATCAAGGCTAAAAGAAAATCGGTGTCTTCAACGAGATATGCAGATAAGAAGCACAGGCGTGTTTGGGGGTGATATGATGAAGGTTGAGAAAGCAATCCAAACACGCCTCTCATCATTCTTTTCTTCACTCGCCTATCCATTTATTATTTTGTTTTGAGAGCATTTAAGATTATCGAAATCAATTTTATAAAACAGTTTCCTGGTTGTTTTTTAGACGACTGTTTACAAAATGTCGACTGCTAATAGTCCAACTGCTGATAGTCCAACTGCTAATAGTCCAACTGCTAATAGCCCAACTGCTAATAGTCCAACTGCTAATAGTCCAACTGCTAATAGTCCAACTGCTAATAGTTCGATTGTCTGGATATTACTTTCAGCATACTCAGGATAATCTTATTTAACAGAAACCCTAATTTGAAGAGGTCATGGAGCCGCAGCACGTAAAAGCAAATATCCAGATAATTGCCGCATCCGTCATCTACGGATTTTCAGGAATTTTTTTCATGTATGTAAAAAACATGGCCGCAGGAACTGTTGTGTTTTATCAGCTTCTTTTCGGGCTTCTTGCACTTGTGGGTTATCTGGCAGTTACTGGAAAACTGTCAGGAATCAGGCTCCGGGGAAAAAGAAAAACCTTGATACTGCTTGGAGCTCTCAATGCAGGGGTAATGGTCTCTTATTACATGGCTGTGAGCTTTATTAATGTCTCGATATCCGTACTTCTGCTTTATACAGCTCCTTTTTACGTTTTACTGCTTGCTCCTCTCTTTTTGAAGGAGAAACTTAACAAAAAGAATTTTTTTGCTCTGATTCTTTCTCTTGCGGGTGTAGTAATGGTAATTGGCCCTGAAAACTTTGTTTATGGATCGGGAATTGAGCCAGCATATCTTTTTGGGGTGCTTATGGGCCTTTTTTCAGGTTTTTTTTACGCCTGTGTTACCATCACTTCCCGCTATCTCAGGAACGAGTATTCAGGTTTAGAACAACTTTTTATCTCAACCTTCGTAACACTTTTACTATTACTTCCTTTTGTAAAACAGGCCTCAGTAACAGCTCTTATTGAGAATTTGCCAGTCCTCCTCTTTCTAGGAGTAACAATCACTTCAGTAGGTTCGATTCTTTACTTTACAGGGCTTTTACACGTCAAAGCCCAGAATGCAAGCATACTTTCTCTGCTTGAACCAGTAAGTGCGATTTTTTTCGCTTATCTACTCTTAAAAGACCCTATATCTGCTGAAACCCTTCTTGGCTGTGTCCTTATCCTTTCCAGCTCTTTCCTGGCAAGCCTTGAGGAGGAAAGCAAAACCGAAGAAGAACCTGTTTTCAAGGAAAAGCTACCTGCAGTCCCTTAGCTTACCGGCAGCGGGGAAAAGTAATGTTAACTTCTCAAGTCCAGAAAACTTTTTGAAAACACTCATGAAAAAAGAAATATAACGAAAATACGAATAACTGTAATTTTTAGAAAAACTCTAATAGTAAGGAAATAGTTCTCAGATATAACAAGAAAATATTCTTAAATGTGTTATTCTTAAGAATTTCATTCTTAAAAAAATTCTAAGCCATCCGGATTGTATTTTTTTCTATTCATAGCTCTGTTTCCGGTTGGAATGAATAAAATTTATTAGTATGTGCTCTGTATTCTATTAGTCTTAAACATATTTCACAGATTATTTCAAAAGAGTCTGGTATTCTTATGGTAGACGTAGTTAAGGAATTGGAAGCCCTGAGGCAGAATTTGCTTGATCTGTCCCTTCGAAATAATCTTCTCAATTACCGTCCTTCCCAGAAAAGAACCGTCTCGATTACGGGTAGGAAGCCGAAGGAAATTTACGAGCTCTTTGTTCTCCAGGAAAAATCAATGAGATTCGGGGCAATAGCCCAGGTAAGAAAAGACAGAAAAACTGGAAATGGAGAGAAACACGAGGCTTCTGAAACGGAAAAACGGCTTTTGAAAACAATAGGAAATATTCTTGTCTCTGAAGATAAACCCCAGACTTCTCGCTCTGAAACTTTTCTAGAAACCCCTGATGACAGCGAAATCCTTGATAAAAAGCTTTTTTATGTATTTAACCAGGCAAACTCCATATTTGAAGAACAGGGATATCCTGTGCTCTACCTTGCACTGGGCTTTCTGCAGTGGAGTGATAGCCGATCGGCCATAAAAAATCCGAAAGCCCCTCTACTTCTTATTCCCGTTGAACTCAAACGCATAGGTAAAGGCCGAATTTTCAGCATCCAATGGACAGGGGATGAAATCTTCACTTCAATTACCCTCCAGGCAAAAATGAAAGAATTCGGAATCGCTATTCCCGAATTTGAAATGCCTGAGGAGGCTTCAGGAGTCGAGGAATATTTCAGGACTGTATCCAGAGAAATTCATGAAAAGAGGGACTGGAAACTCCTGCCTGAGATCTGCCTTGACCTTTTTAACTTCAAAAAATTTGTCATGTATAAGGATCTTGACCCTGCGACCTGGCCTGAAGACATGTCTCCTGTCGACCATCCATTAATCCAGGAAGTCTTTAACCCTGAAGACCCTGAATGTGAGGCTTCCGGTTTCCTGGAAGAAGAGGTTGACCTTAAACTTCCGGCAAAAGACACTTACCAGATAATGGATGCCGATTCTTCCCAGATCGCGGTCATTGAAGATGTGAAGGCCGGGAAAAACCTTGTTGTAGAAGGGCCTCCAGGAACCGGCAAGTCCCAGACAATTGCAAATACAATCGCAGAACTTATGGCCCAGGGAAAAAGCGTACTATTCGTGAGTGAAAAAATGGCTGCCCTTCAGGTTGTAAAAAGCAGGCTGGACTCTGCCGGCCTTGGAGAACTCTGCCTGGAGATCCACAGCAACCAGACCCGCAAAAAAGCCGTGCTCGAAGAACTGGAAAAAACTCTGAACCGCGAAGCTCCTGCATCCATACGCCCTGACAGGGATATCAATGAGCTCGAAAAGCTAAAACATGAACTCAACCAGTATGCCCAGTCCATTGGAGAACCTGCGGGAAAAATCTACCCAAGCCTCTATACCCTTTATGGCATAAGGGAAAATACAAGGGCTTATTTTGAATTAAAAGGCCTGAAAATGCCCTTATATAAGTTTCAAGAACCTGAAACCTGGGATCCTGAAGCCTGGACTGATGCAGAAACTGTTATAGAAAAACTGAGTCAGGTCCTTCCTTTTCTAGGACCAATTAAGAAAAACCCCTGGTACGGCTGCGATCCAGGGCTTGTACTGCCTTCGGATCTGGGTGAAATCGGAGACCTGATAGACGAATGCGCTGCGGCTTTTGAGACCCTTGAAGCCGATATAAACACCCTTAATGAACTTTCTGCAACCTCAAAACCTGATACTCTCGAGAGAATTGCAACCGTAATCAATGCCGCAAAATTCCTTGAAAACTCAAAACCTTTACCTGAAAAAATGTTTCCGGATTCGGGATGGGAATCCGAAAACTCAAAAATAGAGGCCGAAGCTCTGGTTTTAAAACTCAGGAAATACCTTGAGCTCGAAACTTTTGCGGATAAAACTTTTCGCCCTGAGATTTTTAACCTTGATACCTCTGAATTCGAGAAACTTTCCAGCAGTCTTATCAAGCTTTTAAACCCGAAATACAGGAAGCTCAAAAAAGAAATTTCAGCCTGCTATCTCTCACGAGTACCTTTCTGGGACAGTAAAATCCTGCTTGACCTGACCGGTCTTTCCGAATACAAAACCCTCAGACTGGAACTTGAAAATTCAGGTGCAGAAGGGGAAAAATACTTTGGGAATTACTGGAAAGGCTTTGAAAGCGATCCTGACCTGCTTGAGGAATACAGCCAATGGATAATTCTCTTCCAGCAGTACCTGAAAGAAGGCACTCTCACAGACAGGAGTTTCAGGCTTATAGGACTCGGAATTGACAGCGAAGCCCTCGAAGCTGCAGCCAGCCATGTACTGGGCGCAACGCAGGAGTTTCTGGAGGCATTTAAGAGAGTTGGGATTCGCATAGGCGCAGATTTCGGGAAAATATGTCCAGAAGGCCTGGAAGCCGCAAAGCTAAATTCATTGAAAAACCTGGTAACCTGCTGGGAAAACGAGACTTCGTCCCTGGTGCTCTGGAGCCAGTATCTTGGTTACAGGCAGGCCTGTCTTGAAACAGAGGCAGCCCCGATAATGGGAGACCTTGAAGCCGGAAAACTCGCAGTTTGTGATGCAATTCCTGCTTTTGAAGGCAACTACGCCGAAATCCTCCTGAATCGTACTTTCAGGAAAAGGCCTGCACTTTCTACTTTTATCCGGGAACTCCACGAAAGCAAACTTGGCAAGTTCAGGAAACTTGACAAAAAAGTCCTTATGGAAAACCGAAAAAGGATTGTATGCTCGGCTTATAAGGAAACTCCAAAATTAGCTTCAGGAGCCTCAAGATCTTCAGAGGCGGGCATTCTGCTCAATGAGTTTAACAGGAAAAGAGGGCATATGCCTATCCGTACCCTTATGAAAAAGGCAGGCAGCCTGATCCAAAAAATCAAGCCCTGTTTCCTGATGAGCCCGCTTTCCATTGCTCAGTACCTTGATCCTAGAAGCACTCGCTTTGATGTGATTATTTTTGACGAAGCCAGTCAGGTCAAACCTGAAGATGCAGTTGGGGCTCTCCTGCGCGGAAAACAGGTCGTAGTAATGGGAGATTCAAAACAACTTCCACCAACCAACTTTTTCGATACTGTACTCGATTCTCCGGAAAGAGAGCCTGATGACTGCATTACAGCCGTAGATATGGAAAGTATCCTGAATGTGTGCAAACGCAGTTTCCCGGTAAAGACCCTGCGCTGGCACTACAGGAGCAGGCATGAGTCCCTGATCGCAATTTCAAACCAGGAGTTTTACAATAATCGTCTCTATGTTTATCCCTCTCCCATGCAAAAAGACGAAAAACTTGGGCTGAAGTTCGTGCATCTTCCGAACTCAATTTATGAAAGGGGTAAAAGTGGAGCCAACCGGGTAGAGGCAAAAGCCGTTGCAAGGGCAGTCTTTGAACACTTCAGCAGATACCCCGATAAAAGCCTGGGAGTTGGGACTTTCAATATAAAACAGCAGGAAGCTATCCAGGAAGAAATCGAGGCCTTGCTTAAAGTAAATCCTGGACTTGACCTTAACTCTGGAAACGAAAAAGGTGAGCATTTCTTTGTTAAAAATCTTGAGACTATCCAGGGTGATGAAAGAGATGTTATACTGCTGAGCGTGGGTTTCGGCTTTGACGGCAACCACAAGCTTTCCCTTAACTTCGGCCCGCTTAATCGCGAGGGAGGAGAAAGGCGCCTAAATGTTCTTATTACACGGGCCAGGGAAAAATGCGTAGTTTTTGCAAATTTTACATCAAGGGATCTGAAGCTGGATGAAAACTCGCCTTTCGGGCTCCAGGCCCTGAAAGTCTTCCTCGAATTTGCAGAGAGCGGCAGGCTTCCCTTACCTGCATACCGCAGGGAAAAGCTCGATTCGCCTTTCGAAGAGGCAGTTTACAATTTCCTGGCAGAAAACGGCTGTGAAATCCACAGGCAGATCGGCTGTGCAGGATACAGACTTGACCTTGCAGTCCCTGACCCCGCCCATCCAGAACGGTATGTGCTTGGAATCGAGTGCGACGGAGAAAGCTATTATTCCCTGCACGTTGCACGGGACCGCGACCGTCTGCGCCAGCAGGTGCTTGAAGGGCTGGGCTGGAAGATCTACAGGGTCTGGTCAACGGACTGGTACTTACATCCGAAAGAGAGCAGGGAAAAACTGCTTGAAGCTGTGAGGAAATCTATAAAAGAAACAAAAATACAGGCAAAATCCGAAATTGAACCCAGGGTTCCTAAGGTTAACGAACCGTCTGCCTGGGCTGGACCTGTGAATCGAAGTCCTGCAGGAAGGGATCCCGGTTCTCCTGCAAATCCGGGTTTATCCCAGATCCCGGTTTTAACTGCTGTGAGTGTAGAGAGTGAAGGTGGGGATGAGAATGAACTTGAAACTCGATTTTATAATAAAGCCTGTCTTTCGGAAACTTTTGAGGCCAAACTTCTTTTAGAGCCCTCCTTTGAAAATGAGGCTGAAGAGCCCTATTCAGATTCGTTTTTTAAACTGGAAGAAGGACTTACAGCTCCATCAGATACAGATTTCTTACCGGAAATGGATATGAGAGCCAGGTCGATGGCTCTGGTAGCCGATGAAAACTCCCTTAAGAAGCCCGTAAGAAGGTCAAAAAAATCAAAACTCCTTAAATTCAGTGTAGATCCTCGCTCTAAGGGAAACGAAAACAAATTGATACCTGAACCAGAGCCTGAGAAAGTGAGTTTTTATCAAGCTTACCCTGAGATTAACTTCAATGCAGGCCCTGAAATGAAGAAAAAACGCAAGCGTATTAATGAGTTTGCGTATATTTACGGCTCAGGCAACTATTCTGAGCCTGAGCCAGATTTCGAGGAAGATAATTATACAGACGAGGACGACAGCTATACAGGGATATGTGACTCAGAAACTCAAGTTGAGCGCGAAGCCGAGTCTATAATTGAGCGCGGCATAAAGAGGAAAGCTGAGACACTGTTAACTGAGCCTGCTCTCGAACATACGTTTAAGACCGAAACCAGACTCCTAAAGAGATCACTATCTTCAACCCCGGCTAAAAAAGAAGGGAAGTTCTATGAGAAACCCGATACTGGACGCTCC
The DNA here is from genome assembly GCF_000969985.1 of Methanosarcina barkeri str. Wiesmoor. Taxonomy (GTDB): domain Archaea; phylum Halobacteriota; class Methanosarcinia; order Methanosarcinales; family Methanosarcinaceae; genus Methanosarcina; species Methanosarcina barkeri_B. The sequence goes on from NZ_CP009526.1 coordinate 2,820,601, forward strand.
TTAAAACTCAGAGCCGGTAATACCGGATCGAGAACTGTAGAAATTCCATATGTTCTTGAAAAAAAGCCTGAACCGAATAATTCAAAAAAAGGGAATGAAAAGTTATCTAGAAAAACTAGTTCACTCGAAGCTGCCGTACCCCTTTATCAGGCCTGTCTTTCCTCAGGACTTCCACAAACCGGCGATCTTTCAGAGGTTTCGGATAAGCAGCTTGAGGAGGCGATTATACGAATTGTATCGTGTGAAGGTCCAATTCATGCGCAACTCCTGCAGCAACGAATAAAATCGCATACAGGAATTTCCCGCATGTTCAGTAAAATCAAGCAGCGAATATCTGATGTTGCAGCTCTTGCCGAAAGTTCCGGAGAAATCAGGGCCAAAGACGAGTTCTACTGGCCAGATTCGGAACCTGCATGTATTCTGCGCAGGCGTGAGGGAGAAGAATCTGCAAAAATAGAGTGGATCTGTGACGAGGAAATAAAAGAAGCTATCCGTTTTGTTTTGCACAGCCAGTATTCAACTCCTCTTGAAGATCTTATTGTCCAGACTTCGAGAGTTCTCGGGATAAAAACCACACGAAAAAACGTAAAGAAACGAATCGAAAAGCTTGTAAAAGCAGGAATAGAAAATGAGGAATTGACTCTCATGCCTAATGAAATGATTTATTTTGTCGAATAAATCAGGTTTTTCAGAAAACGAATGGACTTTTCAGAAAACAAACAGGTTTTTCAGAAAACAAACATGACACTATTTAAATAAGATGCACACTCAATGAAAGCGCTTGCAGATGGCAGCATTTTCATGCTTAGGAATAATTAAATAATAAACTCAAGTTTTCACTTTGATCACTTTGGTAACGGCCATATAATTCCATTTTCCAAATAGCCTTCAAAGATAATATTGGTACATAATGATTGAAATTATATTTTCGTCATTCCTAAGTGGCAGTTCCAGTATTTTAAGTATTTACTGTTATTTGACTTTGCATCTATCTTATTCTTCTGCTATTATTAGTCTATTGTTTACACGAATCAAAAAGCGATAGAAGTTCTTTTTCGATAAAGTCCAACTTTACATGCTTACTGATACAGTTGTCAAAAGAAAATTCACAGCTATCGGCCTTATACATTTAAGAGTTCTCGTATAAAGGCAAACTGCCCATAAAATCTGGATAAGGGTAGAGATCTAATATGCCCTCAAATGATTTTAGGAACCCTTGCTGGGAGTTACTTTGATTACTCCACCTCCGCTGGTATTATTTTTAGCTTGAATGTTCTCCAGAATACGTTCCTTCTTTCTTTGGGTACTACTCATATGCGTAGTTACGTTTTCTACTCCAGTTACATTTTCTGCTTCAGTAACTACCTCAGCTGAAGTTACTTCTGTAACAGGAGTTTCTTCTACAGCTTCAGTTGCGGTTACGACTTCCTGAACCGGAGTCACAGCTTCAGTTCCAGTTACTGCTTCAGCCCCGGTTACAGCCTGGACTGGAGTTTCCGTTTCATTTGGAGCTTGCTGACCAGCGCATCCAATGGCCAGGAATACACCGAACAATACTATCAAAATAATCAATGATTTTTTCATATTTTCCCCCACTTATAATTATGTTATTATTAACTGATACTTTATAATTGATGTCTGGATTTTATAACAATTCCTACTAGATTCTGAATATAGTTCATCACATGAGATTAAAGATAGCTATATGTCTCGGATGTTTCAGTTATATGCCTCAGATGTTTCCTTTTTATTATGCTTTTTGAACGTAGGTAAGATCCAGATTCTTTATATTCTGTTCGATTTCCTTAAGTTATAATACTGGGAATTCCAATATTGTTAAATGACCTTTAAATGACTTTTTTGGGGGGAAGTCATGAAAATAAAATCCGTTAATCCTTACACTGAAGAAGTAAACTGGACATATGATTCGTTTTCTTTCGAAGAATGTGAGTCCAGGATTGAAAATTCCAGGGCTGCCTTTTCCGGGTGGAGTTCGTTATCTGTTGAGGAAAGAACAAAATACTTTTCAAGGGCTGGGAAGGTCATCAGGCAGAATGCCGAAATTTATGCCGAAATTATTACGAAAGAGATGGGAAAACCTATCAGACAGTCAAGAGGCGAGATTGAAAAATGCGCCTGCCTCTGTGATTATTACGCAGAAAACGCGGCAGAGTTTCTGAAAGACGAAGTTGTGGATATCGGAGCTGAAAAAAGTTACGTAACCTTTGAGCCTCTTGGATTAATTTTCGGGATGATGCCCTGGAGTTTCCCGTTCTGGCATGTTTTCAGGTTTGCGGTGCCTGCAATGTGTGCAGGAAATGTGTGCGTAATCAAGCATTCTTCGAATATGCCTGCTTCGGCGCTGGAAATTGAAAAAATATTTCTTGAGGCCGGATTTCCTGAAAATGTTTTCAATACCCTGTTAATTGACTCAAAAACTGCAATGGAAATTATTGAAGAAGAACTGGTCGATGGGATTTCACTCTCTGGCAACATAGACGCAGGCTCGGAGATAGGGGAACTTGCAGGAAGCCTGGTAAAACCTCTTGTACTTGAACTGGGAGGTTCGGACCCTTTCATAGTACTAGAAAACGCTGATCTCGAGAGAGCTGTGCAGGTTGCTGCAAAGTCCAGTTTTCTGAATACCGGGCAGAGCCATATTGCTGCCAAGCGATTTATTGTCTTGGAAGATATTGCTGTGGACTTTATTGAGGCATTTGAGCTTGAAATTCAGAAACTGAAAATCGGGGACCCTATGGATGAAGAAACCGATATTGGACCTCTTGCAAAGAAAGAATTTCTCGATAGTCTTGAAAGAGTCCTGAAAGACGCAAAAAAGAAAGGTGCAGAACCCCACGTTTACGGAGAGGAACAGAGTAAGGGTTTTTTCTTCAGACCGACCCTCATTCCTGCAGCCAGTACCGATATGAAGGTTTGCAATGTAGAGGTTTTCGGGCCCATTGTCCCGGTGATCACGGTAAAAGACGAAGATGAGGCAGTCAAAGTTGCAAACTCCACCGAGTTCGGACTTGGAGCTGAAATATGGTCCAGAGACCTTGAAAGAGCTCAGAGACTGGCAAAAAGCATAAAATCCGGATTTGTGGTCATTAATGGAATGGTTAAACCAGATCCGAGGCTGCCTTTTGGAGGAGTAAAAAAATCAGGAATCGGACGAGAGCTTTCTCATTATGGGCTCAAGGAATTTGTGAACATAAAAACGGTTGTGGTCAACAAGTGAATCTAAAGGGCTGAGAATTTTGATTGAAGTTTTTATTGAATAAACCTTATCCAGAATTAAGAGAATTTGTTTAAGTTTGAAAATCAGTTTGTTTAAGTTTGAAAATCAGTTTGTTTAAGTTTGAAAATCAGTTTGTTTAAGTTTGAAAATCAGTTTGTTTAAGTTTGAAAATCTGCTTAATCCTAAATAGTAAACTCAATTAAGTTTAACAAATAACTTAACCAATGCTTAATAAACAAACATGAGTTAAGGCAAATTCGGCTTAAATAAAAGCCATACAGCTATATTGGAGTTTTTTCATGAAAGCTTCGGATCTTTTTGTTGCCCAGCTTGAAGAAGAAGGCGTTGAATATATATTCGGACTGCCAGGCGAAGAAAACCTTGACCTGCTTGAGTCACTGAGGACCTCCAGAATCAAACTGATCGTAACAAGACACGAACAAGCTGCGGCTTTTATGGCTGCAACTTATGGGAGGCTAACCGGAAAGCCAGGAGTCTGCTTTTCAACACTTGGACCCGGAGCCACAAATCTTGTTACAGGCGTTGCCCAGGCACAGCTTATAGGAGCGCCTTTTATTTCCATATCCGGACAGAAAGCCCTAATTGACAACTGGCAGGCCCGCTTCCAGCTTGTAAACGCTATCAGAATGATGGAGCCTCTCTGCAAAAAGGCTGTATCCATTACCGATCCTGGAATGATCCCTACGGTGCTCCGTAATGCCTTCAAGCATGCTGAAGCTGATAAGCCAGGAGCTATACACATCGAGCTTCCTGAAGACGTAGCTGAAGAAGAAACTGAGGCGACGGTGCAGAAGCGAAGCGAAATTAAAATTCCTTACCCTGATCCCGAGGCTGTAAAAAGAGCCTCAATTATGATCTGTGGGGCTAAAAATCCTCTGATCATAGTTTCCTCAGGAGCAAACCGAAAAGCTATTACTGAGGAGCTCGAAAATTTTGTCGAGAATACAGGCATCTACCTAGTGCATACCCAGATGGGGAAAGGAGTCGTTCCTGATGACTGCAGCTACAGTCTCTTTGCCACAGGAATTCATGCAAGGGATTATGTTAACTGTGGAATTGACGGGGCTGACCTTATTATCACTATTGGGTATGATATAGTTGAATATCCTCCTTACCTGTGGAACAGTACACTGGACAAACAGATCATAAATATTGATTTTGTGGAATCCGTGCCTGATAGATACTTTAACCCCACAGTAGAAGTCATCGGGGATATTGCCTCTTCAATCCGGGAACTTGCTGCAAGTATTCCGGAAAAACGGGAATTTCCGATCTTTGAACACACCAGGAATTTCATTAAGGAAAAAATAAATGGTGCTGCCAGGAAAAGCTATCCTCCCATCCCACAGGCTGTAGTTCAGAGTGTCAGAAAGGTGCTGGGGAGAGAAGACATAATCACACTGGATAATGGGATTTATAAACTCTGGTTCGCTCGCCTTTACAAGACCTATGCCCCCAATACCGTGCTCCTTGACAATGCCCTTGCAACCATGGGTGCAGGTCTCCCTTCAGGGATTACCGCAAAACTACTTCATCCGGAGCGCCGCGTGCTTGCAATCTGTGGGGATGGGGGTTTTATGATGAACTGCCAGGAACTTGAGACCGCAATCCGCTATGAAATCCCTGTTGTTGTCCTTATCCTCAATGACAATGGTTTCGGCTTTATTAAGTGGAAACAGAAAAAGATGCATTTTGAGAATTTCGGGCTGAACTATGGAAATCCTGATTTTTCTCTCTTTGCCAGGAGCTTTGGGGCTGTGGGTATCAGGATCAAGGAAGACGATGACCTTGCAGAAGTTCTGGAGAAAGCTTTCTCCCTGAATAAGGTGGCAGTTATTGAGTGCCCGATTGACTATTCCGTAAACTATGAAACTTTCTCGATAGAATTGGGAAAGCTGACATGTAAGTTCTGATTGGAAAACATTATTAGGAATCCACTAGCTGAGACGTCGGAAAGACCATGGAATATTAAAAAGTCCGAAGAAGACCCCAGGTAAAAATTCTGAAATTTCATAAGAGATCATCTGGAGTGAAATTATTGCTCTGAACAGGGCATTCTGGATCAAGTATTCTGAACCTAGTAAAGGAACATTCCCTTAGGGAAATTGAAGTTCCGGTAAACACTTGTTATGGTTGAAAAATGAGTAGAAAAGCATAAAGTGAAATAAAGCGTTAAAATGAAATAAAGCATTAAAGTGAAATAAAGCGTTATAATGAAATAAAGTATTAAAGTGAAATAAAGCGTTAAAATGAGGTTAAATGTTATCAAATTAAGTAATTAAATTCAGGAAAACGAAATCAGTAAAGTTAACGGGGAGATATTTTCCCATATCAATAACCAGGTTGACTGATTGCAAATTGACTGCAGGATTTTTAAATACGAAATTTCAGTTATACCACCTTGGGACTATTCAATTTTCAATTTGAGTTTCAGGTATTTAGTCTTATAAATTTTAAGCGGTTCTTGAGCTTGTGGTTTCATATCCTGCTGATTTTAAACCCAATTTTCCAAAACCAGAGGTTGGCCACAGGTTAATTGAATCGCAAATTAAAATTATCTCTCAAAGTGAATAAAGTATTTCAGGCATCCTCAATTAAGGTATCCTTTTCTTTCAAGCCATTCGACCTGTGGCCTTGTATATTTCCAGGTAACGTCGGCTTTGGAGTCCTGAATTTCCCATGGGTTCGCTATGACTATATCGCCTTCGCGAATCCACATTCTCTTTTTTTTGGACCCAGGAATTCGTCCCATTCGAACCACACCGTCCATACACTGTAGTGTGACTCTTTTAGAACCAAGTAAATTTAGTACTGTTGCCAGGACTTCGTTTCTGTCCTTTTGAGGAGTGCGTACCCTTGTTACTTCATGAGTATCTCCTGAAACCGATTTTCTTGATCCTGAATTTCGGTGTCTGATAGTGCTTCTGTAATTGGCCAAATTAATTCCTCCAATGCTGGTTTTTAGTTTAACTATTTTAATTTTGAATAGGCTTTCCCTGATTTTATCCTCAGTTCGGCCCGTTTTTCCGTCTTTTCGAATATCTATATAGATCTTAACCGTATTAGGTCTCAATCATTTTTAGAAAGCTCTGGTTGAATTCTCTGGTTAAATTGTTATTTTTTATTCCGTTTTTGGTTCCCAAGAAATCTCCCACAATAAAAGGTAAAAAACAAAGAGAATAATAAGTGAAAACGAACTGAATGTCAATTCGGATTATGTATTAAACTGGCTCAGATTTTACATTGACACGCAGTTGAGATCATATTTAGGGTTTCCTGTGATCAAAAAGTTCTCTATTGCAATAAACAGACGTTCTTTTGGTCCGTTTGAATAGAATTCTGGTCTCAATCCCGTAGTCAGGTAGTCAAAACAGATGACCTTGTGCGTTTCGCTGGGGCCGCTGTTACCGCCTCTGAAACATCTGTAATGTATGTTTCGGTTGCCGCTGCGGTAAGAATTTCCTCTATCATAAAAACCCATTTTCCTCTGTTATTAAAACTCATTATTGTTTCACAGTCGTTTATAGCGGATACCTGTATTCGATAAAAACGTCATCGGATATAATTATCAATAAAACAAAAATGGGATTATTAATCACAGATTATATATCTCTTTATTTTCAACCGCTTCTACCTAGTTATTTATTTATATAAATCTTTCTGTGAAAAAATGGCCAGAAAAGTCTAAAAATCCTAAATAAATTAAAAGAAATAAAGATTTTTTTCAAGAAAGATATATCAATATATATGGGATACAGATTATGTGGGATATAGATCAATATACGTGAAATAGATATCAATATATGCGGAATAAGAATCAATATACGTGAAATAGGCATCAATATACGTGAAATAGGCATCAATATACGTGAAATAGGCATCAATATACGTGAAATAGGCATCAATATACGTGAAATAGGCATCAATATACGTGAAATAGGCATCAATATACGTGGGAACTTGCCGTCTTTATTTAAAAAAATTACAAAAGACTTTAAAATCTCTAAGATATATAAATAAGTTACAGGAAGATTATTATCGTTCAAATAAAAATCTTATTCAATGTGACATCATAAAAAGAAGAGAGTCCGTTTAGCCTGTTCAAGCTAAACGAAACGGACATAATTTGTAAAGTAGACTATTGAGTGAACCGGATATTAATATCTGTTTTCTCTGGGTTTCCTGTGGTTAGGAAGACAATCTCTGCAGTAGACTGGTCTGTCAGGGTCAGGCTTGAAAGGTACCTGAGTTTCAGCACCGCAGTCAGAACAGATTGCATTGTACATTTCCCTGGGAGCTCCAAAACCTCCACGGTTGCTGTCTCTTCCCCTGAAGGAATTTCCTCTGTCATTAAAAGCCATTTTCTTTTCACCTCCGCTTACAGCGGATAGTACATAGTTTAAAAATAAGGTTGTATATTGCTCTTTGATTAAAAACAGAAACTAGTTTTTAATAACAGATTATACATCTCTTTATTTTTAATGTTCTTAGTATACAGTCAAATTATATAAGTTTTACTCATAAAAATCTAAATCCCGCCAAAAGCGCCTACCGCTTTAGGGTTATCTCTACTTATTCTAATTTTAAAAAACCTTCATCAGATAGTTTCTTATGGATAGAGACTACAATTGACAGAAACTATACAATTACAAGTTGAATTCCATCATCCAAGTGAGAAAAACTAAGAGGTTAAACACTAATGTTAGTGAGACTGAATGAAATAGGTAAAAAATTAAAGGCTTTTGTGTGAGTTATAAACAAGTTAAAAAGGTTAAAGTTGAGTTAATAAGAGTAAAAGTAAGTTGAAGAGATTAAAGGTAAGTGTTTGAAGAAGGAATATGTAAGAGGGGAAGAAGTTAACCGAAAACTGGTTAAAACCTGAATATAGTAAGAGTAAGCTGGTTTTATCAAGTTTTACGGTACTATTTCGGTACTTATTTGAGGTACCCTTTTCTCTCGAGCCACTCAACCTGGGGCCTTGTGTACTTCCAGATCACATCGGCTTTAGAATCCTGAATATCCCACGGAGCGACGATTACTACATCTCCCTCATGGATCCACATTTTCTTATTTTTGGATCCAGGAATCCGGCCCATTCGGACGACACCGTCCATACATTGCAATGTGACTCTTTTTGAACCAAGTAAACTTGATACTGTTGCCAGAACTTCGTGATTTTCCCTACGTGGTGTGCGTACTCTTGTTACTTCCTGAGTAGCGGGCACTGAGCTTCTAGTCCCTGCTTTTCTTTTTCTTATATTGCTTCTATAGTTCGCCAGGTTAATTCCTCTTATTATTAGTTTGTTATGTCAAATTTTATTATGCCAGATTTGATTACGATCTGCTTTTATTATGTCAGATTTTTCAAAACTTCTGTATCTATGGCTACTTCATGTACTTTGATTTTAAGGTTCATAAATTGATAGGAATTGAAAAATTCTTTAAAGATCTGTAATCTCAGAAAAGCCCTGAGCCTCAGGAAGCGTTTTTATTTCAAAGATTCTTAAAGATCCTTTAATTGTTCTTTAGTGTTACGTTTTTGTATATACTGAGAGTTTGCTTCAAACTCCCTTCAGGGTACTTTTATACAATATAAGCTATAAAAAACATTTGCAATAGTACTACATCTGCAATAGTACTTATGCCCCACTCAGCAAATAAATTATGAAAATACATAAAACTTAGTGTTTGGATATCCTTCACCGGCCATAAGATACGAACACAGTTTAAAAATGGAACACGTGTTGAGATTTTTCGAATCAACACTTAACTTGAGTTTTACTAAGGAGTTTTATATTAAAACTTCCTGTGGTTAGGAAGGCAATCCCTGCAATAAACCGGCCGCCCTTCGGTCGGTTTAAATGGAACCTCAGTCTCAACCCCACAGTCAGAACAGATAACCTTGTGCATTTCTCTGGGACCGCTGTTGCCACCCCTGAAACCACCGCGACCGCTATTTCGGTTGCCACCACGGTAGGAATTTCCTCTGTCATTAAAACCCATTTTCGTTCACCTCCACTTATAGTGATACGTATGTTCGATAAAAACATGATCAGATATAACTCATTATTTAAAAACAAAAATGGAGTTTTTAATAACAGATTATATGTCTCATTATTTTTACTGAATATATAACCACTTCCATGTTATATAAGACTAATCCAATACTAACCGGAGAAAATAGAAGCAAGTTCCTCAAAGAGAAAAAAATCCTGGGATAGAGATTATATAAAAAAGTTTGAAGAATAAAAAGAGCTTGAAGAATAAAAAGAGCTTGAAGAATAAAAAGAGTTTGAAGAATAAAAGGAGTTTGAAGAATAAAAGGAGTTTGGAAACCCCTGTTACAGGAGAGTTTCCAGTGATAAAATTAAAATAAGAAAATTCTGGAATTTATGGATTTAGAACTTCCTGTGGTTTGGTAGGCAGTCTCTGCAGTAAACCGGTCTTCCTTCAGCTGGCTTGAATGGAACCTGGGTCTCTGCACCACAGTCAGAACAAACTGCAGGGTACATTTCTCTGGGGCCGCTGTTGCCACCTCTGAAACCTCCGCGATTGTTGTCTCTATTTCCCCGGTTGCTATCTCTTCCCCTGAAAGAGTTCCCTCTGTCATTAAAACTCATATTAGTTTCACCTTCGCTTATAGCGGATATAGTGTAGGTTGCTATAAAAATAAGATCTATACATTCTTTTATTAAAAACAAAAGTGAAGTTTTTAATAACAGATTATATGACTCTTTATTTTTACTGCCAATATGTCCCAAGCTCTTATCGTATATAAATATATCTGCGAAGAATCCGGAATTCTAACAATAAAAGTCTGCAAATGAAATAAAATATTCCGGGCCTTAAATCGCTGTTTTAATTGAAAAAAGTAAGTATAATGGCTTGACTTAGTAGCCATGTTTCAGCAATATGGGAAAGACATTAAATCTGTAAAAAGGGATTAAAAATTGTAGGCTAGTTTTGACAAAGAGACAATGAGTACTAATTAATAAATTAAATTGAGTGAGGCCACTCCACCCTAAACAAGCTGTCCGACAATTACCTTCAGTAATAAACGAATTCATTCTTTTCTGATTAAAAGGTTTTATCTGCTTTCTTTTTAGCACTTTTTCATTACTACCAATAATTGTCGGATAGCCTGTAAAGGACGGAGTATTCGTGACCTTCTGCGCGACCTTAGGAATGACGAAAATATAATTTCAATCATTGAGCCTATCCTAAAACCAATTTTATCCTCAAATAGATAAAAGTTTCAGAACTATTTTCCGTGATCTGAAAACCATTGATCATTCCCTATTCGAGATTTAGAGAAGCAGTTTTGAGTTATGGGATAGGCTCATTATGTACCAATATTATCTTTGAAGGCTATTTGGAAAATGGAATTATATGGCCATTACCAAAGTGACCAAAGTGAAAACTTGAGTTTATTATTTAATTATTCCTTAGTAATAAATTATCACTTCACCTTAAAAGACCACCACTTAGCCTATTATTCGCTAAAAATGCCAAATTTTGTCAGAAGTTATTTATGAATACCCAACCGAAAGCGCAAGCATCTGACCATAGACGTGTTTGATGAAACCGGGCTGAGGTTCTGGGACCTTATCATGTCCAGCAAACCAGCGGGAATGATAAAGAGCATTTAAGTTCATGCTACTGGTTTATTAGTTAAGCTGTGTACTGCATAGTTCTTGTGCTTTCAATAACCGTAAAGTAGTTTCTTATACATGCTCCTAGAAAAATAGATAAGCAAATTTATCGCTTTTTTGAAACAAAAAAGGGTTTTAAGGAGCCTTTTCCATGTTATATAAAGTATTTGTTCATATATACAGATTTTAAAGTTTAAAAAAACTTATTTGAATTAAATAATTCCAATAATCCTTTTTTTGCTTAAAGACCCTGTATTCAGGTAAAAATTGCGTAATAAATACCAGGAGCGGTAATTCGAAGACACAACTATAAGTCTAATTGTTGATCGTATTTAAAGAGCAAATACGGCCCGATTTATTTGAATGTGTTGGGAGGCTTATATACCTCAAATCTTAGCAAATCTCCTTGAAAACCCGAGAATAAGGCCGTTTATATGTATTAAATACGTTATATGTAGACAAAAATAACTTTTAAATTTTAAAAACCTTTATTTTTCAAATTAAATCGTTTAAAACTATTATTTTATTAATTAAACCTTTTTAAGCTATTTTTTGGCATAAGTATATTTATATTTAATATAGCGAATTTTAGAATTGTCAAGCTGCATGTAGTCGGCAAGACAACCAGAATAGGTAAATTAAACAGGTAATTTAAGGTACAAAACAAAATCGAGTAATATAAAGAAAAATAAAAATAAAAAATAAAAAAAATAATTAAAGTTTTAAAAATAAATGGGGTTTAAATAAATTTCTGGAGTGAGGTATGTGTTGGAAATGAAAAAGATACTGGGAATTTTCCTGGCAGTCTGCTTTGTACTGTCAGTGACAGCTGCAGCAGCAAGTGCAGCGCCTTGGGATCACAACAAGAACAAATTTAAATTTGACAAACACGACAAGAAAAAGTGGGACAACGACAAGAGAAAATGGGACAACGACAAGAGAAAATGGGATAACGACAAGAGAAAGTGGAATAACGACAAGAGAAAGTGGGATAACGACAAGAGAAAGTGGAACAATAAGAAACATGGCAAAGAGTACAACAAATGGTACAAAACGTATATGAGCTGGTTCGTCAGCTACAAAATATTTTACAGTTCTTACAATAAATTCTACAGCTATTATTATGAGTACTGCTACGTATTTTCTACAGTATATAAAGGCCACTATGGAAGCAGATGATGAGAATTGGCTGTAAAAAGACAATTATCTCGTCATACACTCCTCGATTAAATAAACAACGATCTGGATTAAGAAGTAGTTTTGATTGAAGTTGGGAGTGGGTCATGTGTTGAAAATGAGACAGATGCTGGGATTTTTCCTGGCATTCTGTTTTGTGCTGTCAGTGGCGGTTGCATCAGTAAGTGCAGCACCCTTGGACAATGACAGATGACAGGAACAAACAGGATGGCAACAGGAACAAGTTTGACGACCACGACAGGAATAAGTGGGACAACAAAAAGAAAAAGTGGGACAATGACAGGAATAAGTGGGACAACGACAAGAGAAAATGGGATAATGATAAGAGAAAGTGGGACAACGACAGGAAAAAGCGGAACAATAAGAAACATGGCAAAGAGTACAACAAATGGTACACGGCTTATATGAAATGGTTCAATATGTATATAAAATGGTTAGGAGGTTATAACAAATTTTACGGCGATTATAACAGATACTACTGAGACAAATGATCAGAGTCGGTTGTAATAGATAATCAGAGTTGGCTGTAATAGATAATTAGAGTTGGCTGTAATAGATAATCAGAGTTGACTGTAATAGATAATTAGAGTTGGCTGTAATAGATAATTAGAGTTGGCTGTAATAGATAAAATCAGAGTTGGTTGTAATAGATAATCAGAGTTGGCTGCAATTTATGTAAACTAAGATGATAATTGCTTCGCCATACACCCCTTTGGATTTAAAAACAATAAGAAAGTATGGGAGAATCACGAGTTCTCTACCCTGAAGAACAAAGTGAACTCTCCCTGATTCCTTTTTTCTTTTATATTATTGCATTGTGTTACAGTACGTTATGTTATATTTTTGTTGAGTCGTATAAATTTAGCTTCCTTTTCGCTATTTATCTGTGATTGTTTTATCCCAAAATTATTTCGCTTTTTTAATTTCTTTTATTGCATTTAGATATCGTATGCATGTGATCCATTATTTTAGTCCAACTTCGAATTTGCTTCATTTTACGTAATCATCTCACAATACAAAAATGGAGTTGGAATTTACTTAAACGTTTAACATTTAACGTTTAACATTTTTCGTCGCCTGCTGCTGTATCGTGTATTGGACTGCCAAATGGTTTTGAGTCTGCGAAATGATTTCAGGATACAACACTTAGACTTGTTAGTGAAAACCAAGCTGTAGCTCTGGAAATTCTGAATGTTAAAGGTATGGCTAAGAATCACCATTTACCATAGGCTATAAGTGATTCTGCATGGAACAGTTTTGTAACAAAGTTAGAATATAAAGCTAAATGGCTCGGGAAAACTGTGTTAAGAATAGGGCAATTTGAGCCTTCTTCTAAGCTATGTAACGTATGTGGATACCACAAATAAAGAGCTTCAATTTAAAGAGCTTCAATTAAAAGACAGAGAATGGACTTACCCCGATTGTAGAAAAAAGCATGATAGATACATAAATTCCACTATCAATATCAAGAAATTCGCTCTCATAGATCAAAATCTAATTGGATTGTAACATCTACGGAACATGGAGAAGAGCTTGAGGACTTGTCCTCAATGGAGAGAGGAATGAACCAAGAAGCTACTCTGTCTTTAGCTGAGGGGTAGTTCACCTGTAATTCTCATCTATTAAAATCACAATATTCTCACGCCCGTGCTTGAACTTCTTAATCAGTCCTCTCTTTTCCAGTTCTGAAAGCATGAGGCTGACTTTTACTTCGGAATACTCCAGCCTGCTGCGCAGATCCTTTTGCGTAATTCTACCCCTGTGGCCCCGAATCACATCCAGGATTTCTCGAAGATCCTTAGTAAGCGGAAGATCCTTCGTGAGAGGGAATTTACTTAAATCAGCAGGCTCAATCTTGGAATTATCTGGTACTTCTATCCCTTGTTCTCCAGGCTCTATTATCAACTCTTTTGCTGGAACTGCATCTCGGATGTTTTCAGACCCCTGCTTTACACCAGAACCAGGAATTTTAGCGAGGGTATTTGCCAGAAACCCGGATGTATAGAACCTCCTTTCCTGATACCTGTTTATTTTCATCTTTTTCTGCTTTCTGGAAAGTTTATAACCTCCGCCGAGCAGAAAAAGAACCATGAGGGCTACCGGAAGGTAGCTTACAGTAAAAAAGCCAGTCCTGGTTTTTTCGGTGGGATCGACGTTATTGACATTACTTATTTCGTTTTCGGTTATTTCCTTTACGGGATTTTCGGAGACTGGATAAAGCAGGAGATCGAAGACATAGTTTCCTTCCTCTTCAATCTTCAAAGTTGTTTCTTTTGAATAGACAATAGTGCTGTTCCGGTAATACCTGGCTGTAATAAGGTAGTCTCCAGGTCCGAGTTCAAAAGAATAATTGCCATCTTTTGCCAGCACTGATTGAGGAGGATTGGAATTGATACAAATCACTGTATCATTTAGGGGTTCAAGGGTATCCCATGCATATGTTGCCCCGTGGATTGTTGCAGTGATGTTGCTGTCTGCTAAGAAAGGTACCCCTGAAGTGGGAGTTACCACTAAAGCAAGTAAGGCAGTAGTGCACAGAATGTAAAACCTCAAGTTCATCTCTTCCAGTTATTTCTACCAGTTAATCCAGTATTACCAGTTGATCCAGTATTGTAAGCCGAGGTTATAGGAATAAATTGCTAAAAAATTTGAATAAGATGCCTCTTCAAATTTTTCCGAATATAAAATATGTTATCCTTTTTTTCGGATGATTTCAATGACTCGCCCCCATGACCCAAACTGGATTTTGCTATAATGAGCACGTTTCAAAATTGATCCCAAGAAGTCAAATATAGAATTTTAAAACCAGCTCACTGAACAGTTTCCCCATGTTTATAGACTAGTACGGCTATAAATTACAATTAAGTAAGTATAGATGATAAATAAATATATCGTTTATTATTTATTTCAATTTAAATAAAACAAAAAAAACGTGACAGTGCTCTAATCCTTCTTTTTGAAACCTCACATTTTTATTAAAGCGGATAGATTATAAAAAATTAGCAAACAAAATTACCAGAAAGATGGCAGACTGTATTATTCAACAGAAAGACTGACAGCGTTGCTAAACAGGATCATTAAAACAGGAGTTTTTATACAAAGTACTCTGCTCTGGTAATTTTGTATCATATCAGGAATTAACCTTTTTATTTTGGATTCAAAGGCTTTTATCCTTTATTTCAGGCATGTATATCTATATCCATTATAACCGTCGAGGTATCCTTTTTTGTACCCGCTATTATAAGTGTCTTTGTAATTCTCAGTCCATCTGTTGTCATCGGGAGGAGAGGGGATTTTCGAGAGGGTTTCTCTGCTGCCATATTTATTGCAATCTTTTTGTCCCTGTTTTCTGCCATCTCCGTAACCTTTTTTATAACCATCGTTATATCCGTCTTTATTCTTGCTATTACCAGCTGCGCTTGCTGCTGCAGCCGTCACTGACAGTACAAAGCAAAGTACCAGCAAAATGGCACAAGTCTTTTTTATTCTCTCAAACTTTGTATTTACCATAAATTAACTCCTGACTTTTTTGATTGAAAAACAATTTATATACGAGTTCATCCCAAAACTTGAAATTTGCTTTTTGGACCTTGTATTTTGAAGAATCAATAAAGCTCCTGATCATGGTAACAATTCTGAAAATTCCCAATGATCAAGAATAAAGTAGCTTTTGAGATAGGCTCTACGTGTGAAAAAGAATCCTTAAACTCACCAATCTGGACTCAATCCTGAAATTCACCAACCTGAACTCAATCCTGAAATTCACCAACCTGGACTCAATCCTTAAGCTAACTAACTTGAGATCTTCACTTGTATGCAATTTCGACTTGACCTTGCAGCTCTGGAAGAAATTGCCTAACTGTTTTACCGGCACCTATTAACTGACAATTCTAATATTAGCCGTATTAAATATAAATATACTTATAATAAACCCAGATTGAATACTGTTAAATTACCAAAATAATTATTTCTAAACCTTTAATTTAAAATTAAACCATATATAACCTCTTTAATCTATATTAAAATAATAAAAATCCTTTTTTATGATATCTAACTAAAATACCTGCTTTTCGCAGCTTGTACTGGTTAAAAATAGCTTCAGTTAAAAAAATTATAATGAAATTAATATTCTCCTGAAAATTCGATATAAAAGGGCAAAAGAAAAACTAAAGAAAATGTGAAGGGAAAATCAGGCAAAAGCGCCTCTTAACTATTCGAATTTGAAATTCAGATATCCGGCCTTTCCAGCTTTTCCAGTATATCCGCATATTCTTTGTGTTGCTTTTGAGCTTGCTCCTTAAGTTGCTTTTCGGATGATGGAAGCCTGAGAGCCTCAATATCCCAGTTTGCCTTCTTTGTTCCTGCTTGGTACACGCTCTCAAGAAAATCTAGAACCGCTTTTTCCGGTGAATCTGCTGCATTTCGGACATCTTCATACCTTAGAAGCGCAAGCCCGGCCTGATGGCTCCAGAAAGCTTCTTTTGGGCTTAGCGGCTCATTCATGAAGCCCGCTGGCTGCGGGTGCATATAAGCATAAAAAGCCGGTTCCCTTACCTGCTGGTCTCCAGCCCAGAACCCGAAGCTGATAATTTCATGTGAGGAAGCCTCAAGTTCTACAGAATTTGCTCCTTCCTTGACAGGCGCAGGCCTGCCTGAAAATAGAGTCAGGGCAAGGTCAGCGTGATGCCAGAAAAAGTGCACAGGCGAACTTTTTCCTATAAACCAGCCCCTGAAAACCTGAAAGATAGACCAGACCTGCACAAGGATTCTCCAGAAACGGTTCACGTATTCTTCGTCATAGGCAGTATGCTGGTAATCGGATGGAAAAGGTTCGGTACTTACCTCAGGGATATCATACGGCACAGGCCTGATGCCCACCATAATCCCAAGCTCGCCCAAACTTGAAAACACTCTGTCATAAAAAACGGCAACCGAAAGCCTTTTTAAAGGCACGGTTTTCAAGTCCCCTTCACTGGTCTCAATCCTTAAAACATGCTCCTTGTCCCGAAAATTAAATTCCATCTCAAAAGTCATGTCCTCATAAGGAATAGGTCCGGTAGTGAGTCCACGCACTGAAACATAAAACGGCACATGCCACCAGTGGTTCATTTTCGGAAACAACGCAAGCCTGACCTTCCCAACAATTTGCAGGAACAGATGCAGCGTATTCTTCGTACCTTCCCATTCTTCAAGCGGCAAAGGCGGGAATTGAATATCCCGCGTAAAGCTAGTGTTTACCATAAGTACCCCTCTGGAAAATTCCTGGATTACTACATCAATGACTGTGTCAATAACATATCAATGATTCTATATTTTGGCGACGATTCTATCAAATTTATAAAACCATGATTATGAGTTGTAGATTCCGTTAATTTATAAGTTTAAAACCTTTCCTGCCCGAGTAAAAAAAATAAAATATCGACTCTGGAGCTCTGGATAAGGATTTTTGAATTAATAGCTTATGTTTTATTTATCAGGCAGGATTTGAATGTTCAACGTATTCTATTACCAAGTCGTCGGGATGCTTCACTGTCATGTTCCTACCGGTTGGGACCTTATCCGGGCCCTGTAGAATTTCTCACCTTTTTCTTCCAGATAAGCCTTAAATTCGCCAAGAGAATCAACAAGAAAGGTAACATGCGTACTTTTGAAGGAGTTTAGGGCTTCATCAGGTCGACCAGACTATTGGCAAATATTTTCAATCTGAGCCAGTTCTAGGCCGATTTTTTGTTATACTTCTATAAATCGTCATCTGCCCACAATATGAAAAATTATAGGACTTACGCACTTGAAGTTCCAAAAACTTCATTTCATAAGAAATATAATTATCTATAAGTAATCCACAAAAAACGTACGGAGTTATGGACATAAACCCACCCAAGTGTAATGACATCGACTACATTAATTTCTTCATCGCTGCTTCTAACGTTTTTAGTTGTACTGAAGCTGCTAGATGTTATCCAAACGTAGCTAATGCTCCTTCTCATGACGCTTTTACTCATTGCCTTCAAAGGCAGCCTCAAGACACGGAAGCACTATGGGAGGAAGTAAAAAGTCATGTCAAGCTTGAAGAAGGATTTCTAATTGTTGACGATTCAACATTAGATAAACCATACGCAGAAGAAATTGCTTTTGTTCGTCGTATGTGGAGTGGGAAACATCATCGTACTGTAAAGAGGATATGTCTTGTTTCCTTAGTTTGGACTGACGGTAAAACCGTTATACCTATCGATTTTCGAATTTATAACATCGATGAAGACGACAAAACGAAGAATGACCATTTCCGCGATATGCTTGATAAAGCCGAAAAACATGGTTTTAAGCCAGAATTTATTTTATTTGATACATGGTATGCAAGTGTGAAAAACCTTAAAGCCATTAGGAAGAAAGAATGGCATTTCCTTACAAGGTTAAAAAGTAATCATTTGGCAAACAAAGTTAAAAAGTAATCGTTTGGCAAACAAAGTTAAAAAGTAATCATTTGGCAAACAAAGTTAAAAAGTAATCGTTTGGCAAACAAAGTTAAAAAGTAATCGTTTGGCAAACAAAGTTAAAAAGTAATCGTTTGGTAAACAAAGTTAAAAAATAATCAGTTGGTAAATCCTGACAACAAAAGGAAATGTGCCACTTGAAACAGTAGATATTTCTCCAAAAGAACGTGCTGTTCACCTCAAAGCATATGGATTTGTAAAAGTGTTTTGAATAGTTTCAAAAGATGGAGACATGCAACACTGGGTTACAGATGTGCAGGAGATGGATGAAGCAAAACGTGAGAAGTTGGCAAAGAAGTCGTGGAAAATTGAGGAATATCATAGAGGAATAAAGTAATTCTGTGGTGTCGAAAAATGCCAGGCAAGAAAGGAAGAGTCACAAAGAGCACATATAAAGTTCTCACTAAGAGCTTTTCTTAGACTGGAATTACAAAGAATCAAAAATGGAATATCCTGGTTTGAAAGTACTATGAAAATTAGAAGAGTGGTGGTGACGGAATATTTAAATAACCCCCTGTACACAGTAAATTACTTTTCAGACAGGGAAAGTTGTTTAAAATGATATGTTAAGAGCCAACTGCGTAACTCCTATAATTATTTATATGTTTTAAAACAATGGATTAAAAATTATTTTTCGAGTTGAAGTTCCATTGAGGTAGGCCAGTAAATGGATAATGATGTGATAGAAGAACTGCGGGAAATTGTACTTGAATCTCTGCAATCTGAAGAAGGAAATTTAAACAAAGCAGTTGACCTTGCAATAAACTTCTCAAGAGAAAATTCGATTTCTTTCGATCAGCTATTAGATCTGAGCACTCTTTGTGAGTCGGAAGGATCCTATGAATTGGTATATATATTTGCAAAGACCGCTGCAAGCTTATCAACGGGACCTGAAAAAGCAGTTGCTCATTATAATGCGGGAACTGCTTCTTACTTTTTGAACCTACCTATGGAAGCAGAAGAACAGTATAAGCTTGCTCTGGAAGCAGACCCCAATGATGCAAGTACACACTCAAATTATGGAATTCTCCTGAAACAAATGGGGAGCTTTGGGGATGCAGAGAAACAATATAAACTTGCTCTGGAAGCAGACCCCAGCCATGTCAGCACACATTCTAATTACGGAAATCTACTTTCAGATATGGGATGCCATGAGGAAGCAGAAGAACAGTATAAACTTGCTCTTGAAGCAGATTCAAAACATGTAAACACACACTCAAATTACGGAAATCTCCTCCAAAAAATGGGGCGACGCGATGAAGCAGAAGAACAGTATAAGCTTGCTCTTAAAGCAGATCCCAATCATCTCAACACGCATTCTAATTACGGAAATCTTCTTATGGATATGGGAAGCCTTGAGGAGGCAGAAGAACAGTATAAACTTGTTCTAAAAGCAGACCCCAAAAATGTAAACACACGTTCAAATTACGGAAATCTACTTTCAGATATGGGAAGCCTTGAGGAAGCAGAAGTACAGTATAAACTTGTTCTGGAAGCAGACCCCAAAAATGTAAACACACGCTCAAATTACGGAAATCTACTTTTAGATATGGAACGCCTTGAGGAAGCAGAAGAACAGTATAAACTTGCTCTCGAAGCAGACCCCAAAAATGTCAACACACACTCAAATTACGGGAATCTACTTTCAGATGTGGGACGCCTTGAGGAAGCAGAAGAACAGTATAAACTTGCTCTTGAAGCAGATCCAAAACATGTAAACACACACTCAAATTATGGAATTCTTCTCCAAAAAATGGGGCGCATTGAAGAGTCGAAACAAAGATACGAAAAAGCACTCGAAATGAGGCAAAAACTCTTCAATAAAGACCCCGAAAATGTAGCCTATCAGTCAGATGTAGCAATGACACTGAACAATTTAGGTGCCTTGCTTTCTGATATGGGGCACATTGAAGAGGCAAAACAAAAGTACGAAAAAGCACTCGAAATGAGGCAAAAACTCCTCCAAAAAGACCCCGAAAACGTAGCTTATCAATCTTACATAGGAACGACGCTCAACAATTTAGGTACCTTACTTTCCGAGATGGGGCACGTTGAAGAGGCGAAACAAAGGTACGAAAAAGCACTCGAAATGAGGCAAGAACTTCTCCAAAAAGACCCCAAAAACGTAGCCTATCAGTCAGATGTAGCAATGACGATCAACAATTTAGGTGCCTTGCTTTCTGATATGGGGCGCATTGAAGAGGCAAAACAAAAGTACGAAAAAGCACTCGAAATGAGGCAAAAACTTCTCCAAAAAGACCCCGAAAACGTAGCTTATCAATCATACGTAGGGACTGCGTTCAACAACCTGGCAGGAATCTACAAAGATATGGGAAAATATGAAGAGGCAATGAACCTGTATCATAAATCTCTTAATATCCGTGAAAAATTGCTGGGGCCAGGACATTCTGATGTTGCAAATACTCTAAACAATATAGCTGTTCTCTACAGAGAAACTGGAAGATATGAACAGGCCCTTGAAACGTTTAATCGTGCACTAGAAATCCTGAAGAATATTTATGGATCAGAGAATACTGATTACGGATCAGAGCATCCTGATGTTGCAAATACTCTAAACAATATAGCTGTTCTCTACGGAGAAACTGGAAGATATGAACAGGCTCTTGAAACGTTTAATCAGGCACTAGAAATCCTGGAGAATATTTACGGAACAGAGCATCCTGATGTTGCAATTACTCTAAACAACATGGCTATTCTCAATAGGGAAATGAGAAGATATAAAGAAGCTCTCAAAATGTTTAATCGTGCACTCAAAATCCTGGAGAGTGTTTATGGATCAGGCCACCCTTATATTCAAAAAATTCAAAGAAATATAATTAGCATTAACAAAAATACTGGTAGATAAAAAGGTTCTTCTTCAAGCTAAATGGGAATATTAAAATATTTGCGTAAAAATAAAAAATTCTGATTTATAGAAAAAGGGAGAGTCGAGAGTTCTGAATCACATTCCTGAATATAAAAAAAGTCAGAAAGACAAATTAGATGATGTTTCTGTGGATTACAGTGCCAGAGAAACGATCTTTGTACCAGGTGTTTACATACGTATAAATGAAGATACTTTAAGGATTTGTTTAAGTAATCACCTGAAACAATTAGAGAAGAAGAGTCGCTGGACTACTCCTTATGCTATATTTGTCACTATTGTAATAACAGTTATCACTTCTGATTTTCATAATTTTATCGTAAGTGGTGATACATGGCAAAAAATATTTTATATTGCTGGTATAATTTCAGCTTTTTGGTTTATTTACTCAGTTTTGAATGCACGAAAATCAGAAACTGTAGATGATGTAATTAACAATTTAATTGAAAAAGCTCAAAAATAACATTTAAATTATTTATTTTCAGTTATTTTTTGAGTGTTCCACGTATTCTATTACCGAGCCGTCGGGATTTTTTACTGTCATGTTCCTGCCGGTTGGGACCTTATTTGGGCCCCGGAGAATTTCTGCACCTTTTTCTTCCAGATGAGCCTTGAATTCATCAAGAGAATCGATAAGAAAAGTAGCCTGCGTGCTTCTGAAAGGTTTTAGGGCTTCATCCGAGCCGGCTATTAGTAAAATATTATCTATTTGAGCCAGTTCCAGGCCGATTTGTGGTATTTCAAAGCGCATGGCTGCGGGGGAGCCGAGGAGTTCTTCATAGAATTCGAGGGCTGAGTTGAGGTCGTTTATGTAGAGGCGGGAGAGGGTTTGAAGGATTTTCATTGTATCACAGAAACCTATTTTTGCTATACTTCTATAAATCGTCATCTTTCCCACAATATAAAAAATTATTTATATGTTTCAAAACAATGAATTAAAAATTATTTTTCGGGTTGAAGTTCCATTGAGGTAGCCAATAAATGGATGATGTGGTAGAAGAACTGCTGAGAATTGTAGTTGAATCTCTACAATATGAAGAAGGAAATTTAAATGAAGCAGTTGACCTTGCAATAAACTTTTCAACAAAAAATTCGATCTTTTTTGATCAGTTATTATCTTTGAGCACTTATTGTGGATCAGAAGGGTCCTATGAATTAGCATATGTATTTGCAAAGACCACTGCAAACTTATCAACAGGATCTGAAAAAGCAGTTGCTCATCATAATGCAGGAACAGCTTCTTACTTTTTGAACCTACCTATGGAAGCAGAAGAACATTATAAACTTGCTCTGCAAGCAGACCCCAAACATGTCAACACACACTCCAATTACGGACTTCTCCTTTCAGATATGGGGCGCCGTGACGAAGCAGAACAGCAGTATAAACTTGCTCTAAAATTAGACCCCAAACATGTCAACACACACTATAATTACGGAATTCTTCTTTATGATATGAGGCGCCTCGATGAGGCAGGGGAACAATATAAACTTGCTCTTGAATCAGAGCCCA
Source organism: Methanosarcina barkeri str. Wiesmoor (assembly GCF_000969985.1). Taxonomy (GTDB): domain Archaea; phylum Halobacteriota; class Methanosarcinia; order Methanosarcinales; family Methanosarcinaceae; genus Methanosarcina; species Methanosarcina barkeri_B. The sequence continues at coordinate 2,843,594 of NZ_CP009526.1, forward strand.
AACATGTAAAAACACACTATAATTACGGAAATCTCCTTTCAGATATGGGGAGCCTCGATGAGGCAGAGGAACAGTATAAACTTGCTCTTGAATCAGAGCCCAATGATGCAGACATACACTATAATTACGGACTTCTTCTTTATAATATGGAGAGCCTCGATGAGGCAGAGGAACAGTATAAACTTGCTCTTGAATCAGAGCCCAATGATGCGAGCACACATTCAAATTATGGAATTCTCCTTTCAGATATGGGGCGCCGTGACGAAGCAGAGGAACAGTATAAACTTGCTCTTGAATCAGATCCCAAACATGTCAACACACACTATAATTACGGAAATCTCCTTTCAGATATGGGGCGCCTCGATGAGGCAGAGGAACAGTATAAACTTGCTCTTGAATCAGATCCCAAACATGTAAAAACACACTATAATTACGGAAATCTCCTTTCAGATATGGGGCGTCTCGATGAGGCAGAGGAACAGTATAAACTTGCTCTTGAATCAGATCCCAATGATGCGAGCATACATTCAAATTACGGAATTCTCCTTTCAGATATGGGCCGCCATGAGGAAGCAGAAGAACAGTATAAACTTGCTCTGGAAACAGACCCCAATGATGCAGACATACACTATAACTACGGAAATCTCCTGAAACGAATGGGGCGACTCGATGAGGTAGAAAAACAGTATATACTTGCTCTGGAAGCAGACCCCAAACATGTCAACACACACTATAATTACGGAAAGCTCCTGGAACAAATGGGGCGACTCGATGAGGCAGAAAAACAGTATAAAATAGCAATAGGTATAGACCCCAAAATGCCAAATAGCCACGGTGCCTATGGCTTACTTTTGTTTTTCCAAGACTTAGAAGAAGAAGCTATTAAAGAAACAGAAGTTGCATCCCGCTTATGTAGAGAAAACGGAGATAAAGTTAAGGAACATCTATCCTTGGCATGGCTTTATGAAAAATTTGCAAACAAATATTATAATTTAAAAGACTATAAAAAGAGTGGAGAATATGCTGAAATTTCAGGAGACGAATATATCGAAGCAGGTAAGCAGGCAGGAGAGAGTTTTAAGGACACTTCTTTAACTAAAGGCTATACGCTCAAAGGAAGAGCTAAAATTCGGAAGCTTGAAATTAAAACTCCTTTTTACAAAGACATAATTAAAAGAATCTGGAACAAGGAATCTTACGAGATTGAAAAATTTACGAAAATCATTAATTGTATTAAGGATGCGTCAATATGCTATGAAAAAGCAGCCAAAGCGTCTCCAAAAGATAATCAATTATGTAATGCTTGTTCAATTTCAATGTCCTGTCTTTCGGAAATGCTCGACTATATGTTTGCAGTTATAAAGCAGAAAAAAACACCTGAGCTTGAAGATAAATTGAAAAATTGGAATGAAAAGTTGTCAATTGCCAAAGGTGCATATCAAGAGCATAGTAAAGGAGAACTCTTTATCGAATCTCTATATAAATTAATGGGATGCATTCAGAATCTGGACAAATATAAAAAGTATGGAACGAGAGAGTATGGAAGAGCTTTTGAGGAATGTCGCAAAGAATTAACTGAAATAGCAAATAATATAGAAGGTCCTATTCAGAAAATCATTGAGAATGTAACGAAAAAAATGGATGTATGTCGGCTCAAACAATTACCTTATGCAGGTACTGAGACTGGATATATACCTCAACCTAATAAATTATCTCAATTTTTGAAATGGATTTTAGATCCAAAAAGAATAGGAATAGGAGTATTTGGAATCATAATTACAGTTATTGTTAATCATTACAATGAATATCTTTTTTCTTTGATCAAAAGAACTGTAACTATGCTTCTCAGTAAAATATAATCCATTTTAATCTGTTTTTAGAAAAAAACTGGTTTTACTGTGCTCAGATTTCATTCTGGCCCACAACAAATTATTCCACAACAAATATTACTAACCTATCTTATTATCTGGCTTCAGGTTTCAAATTGAAATACATAAGAAAGGCTAGAAAAATGTTAATCCTCGATTACCCTTATGTCTCCGAATTACTAAAAAATACTGCTGCGGAATTACATATTCCTGTTTTAAAAAATGAAATGGCAGCCGGACTGAAGACTGAAAAAAAGCTAAACCTCCTTGAGGAAGCTGAATTTATCAAATTAATAAAAGAAAAAGGCGAATGTGCCCTTTATTCCAATTCAGAAAACTCTATTGGCTGGATTTCGGAAAATCTTAGTTTTACCGGGTTGCCTGAGAAAATCGAGCTTTTCAAAAACAAAGTTAAGTTTAGAGAGTTGCTGGAAAGGCTTTACCCCGAATTATATTTCAAGAGTGTTAAATTTGAAGAACTGGACGAAATCCGGGTTGATGAAATCAAAAAACCGTTTATCATAAAGCCTGCTGTTGGATTTTTCAGCCTCGGGGTGCATAAGGTTTCCACCAACGAGGAATGGAATTTGGTCCTGAAGTCCATAAAGGCTGAGGTTGAAGAAATCAAAAAGCTTTATCCGGCACCAGTTTTGAATGTGGAGAATTTCATTATCGAAGGAAATATCGAAGGGGAAGAGTTTGCAGTTGACGCTTATTTCAACCGCGAAGGAAAGCCGGTAGTCCTCGACATCTTCAAACATATCTTTTCTTCGGAAAACGATGTCAGTGACAGGGTATATTTTACTTCGAAAACGATTATAGAAACCTACAGGGAAGCCATTGAGGATCTTTTAAAGGAAATCGGAAAGCTGGCCGGGCTCAGGAATTTTCCCCTTCATTTGGAACTTCGAATATCGCAGGACAGGCGGATCCAGCCTATTGAACTGAACCCGATGCGCTTTGCCGGCCTGTGCGTTACTGATATTGCATATTTTGCATATGGGATTAATACTTACAGGTACTTTCTGGAACAGCTTGAGCCGGACTGGAATAAAATTCTTGCAGATAAAGACGGAAAGAGCTTCTGCTTTGTTATGCTTAACAAATCGGAAGACCTCAATTTGAAGGACGTAAAGGATTTTGATTACGAAAAACTGCTTTCAGACTTCGAAAAGCCTCTGGAACTCAGAAAAGCGGATTACGAAACACGCGGCTACTTCGGGTACATGTTTACCGAAACCAGAGATAGTAACTGGAGCGAGATTGAAAGGATCCTGAAATCGGACTTGAGGGAATATATCACTTTCAAAGAAGCAGCGTCTGCAAGTTCTGTGCTCAAAAATGAAGATAAAAAATAATGCTCAAAAATAATGCTCAAAAATCAAAGTTGCGCTGGCGCACCCCGCTGCAAGCAACGGGGTATGTTCGCGCCACCGCTCGGTTGTATTGGCTTATTGAAAATCGATTATTTTCATTTGTTTGTATGCTTCTTTTTCTTCCTGATTTCCCTGATTTTCAATATAGCTTTTTATTACATCGGAAGTTGTTCCATCTCCTACGGTTCCGATGTATCCTCCATCACTCCACAGTTCACTACCCCAAAGCTGTTTTTTGATCTCGGGGTATTGCTTAAAAATTTGTCTTGCTGTAATGCTTTTTATTATTTGCATTACTCTTGAAGGAGAATATTTTGGTTCGGCACCAACAAAAAGATGGACATGATCACCATCAGTACCAATTGCATCAAACTCAAAACAGTACCTTTCACCAATTCCAAAGCATATGGTTTTCAAAAAACTAATGATTTCAGCATCTAAAAGAAGCTTTTTCCGATATTTCATACAAAAAACCATGTGGTATCTTATTTTATAGACACAATGGTTAAGCATGTCTGAGTTCCATTTACAGTACAAATGTAGCTAAAAATATAAGGTAGTTATTTAACAACGGTTCTCGGGGAAGTTTTCCATCCCCGCAGCAAGCTAGCGGGGTATTCGAATGAAATAAAGATCGAGCCTATCCCAAAACCTATTTTTAGATATATAGAAAAAGTTCAACTTTTGGCTGGTTATTTATAAAGAACGTACTATCAATGGCGTAAAGCATTGTGATATAAGCATTATAATATTATTTTTTGGTATGCCATTACATCTAGCAGTTGCCCAAATTTCTCACCTACTTCCTTATAATGTGCACATTTGCTAAAGCCGTTTCTTACAAATAAATTAATACTCTTAGAATTTTCTCCGCATATTGTCGCAATAAGTACGTGAATATTTTGCTTTTTTGCAACATCTTCAATGAACTTAACAGCCTGGATGCCTATGCCTTTACCGATGTAATCCGGCTTTAAGTATACAGTTACTTCAGCAGTTCCATCGTATGCTTCACGCTTTTTGTACTGAGTCAATATTACATATCCATTAATTTTATCAGCAGATTTTATGACAAAAGTTTTATATTTAGGATTTTCAAAGAATACCAATTCTCGCATTTCATCTTTTGAGAAAGCATGCGCGTGAAAGGTTACATTTGTGTTGAGAACATAGTGGGTATAAATTTCCAAAACATCATTCAGATGTTCTTCCTTTATTTCATCAAAAATAACTTTGCACATTTTGATCTGCCTTTAAAAACTTAATTTTCTTGTATTAAAAAGTAATTCAATCAGATTGGATTATTTTAAAGGTTTCCTGATGGTCGTTACGTGGAATCTAAAATTTGAGACAAACACAAGGAAGTACTGCAGCTTTGCCTTATCTCATGAAATTTACAGAAAAAGGGTCAAGGCTTGGCAAAATTAATGGATGAGCCTATCCCAAAACTTATTTTATTCTAAATCATCATGAGTTTTCAGGATCATTTTAGTGATTAAGAATTCAATTGATCGTCCCAATACGAGATTCAAAAATCAAATTTTGAGTTTCGGGATAGGCTCATCATTAAAGAAGTAGCTATAAATTTGCCCATCAAATAGCGAAGAGCCTTGATTTTTAACCTATCATTTTTATGAAAGTTCATTCACTAATCCATGCTTCTGCTTCAGAAAGCTCTTCATTCTTATAGGTTCTCACCGGAAAAGGAACAATAAACTTAAAGATTTCAACGGCAACATTCATCCAGTCCACGTCTGAAACAACTGCAATCTTTTCAAAGTCTGTAATGTTCAGTATGCCAACCTTGGCATCCTCCAGCATGGCATTAAGGGTAAACCACTCAAGATCCTTATCCATGTAATAAAGAATACGAACCTTACCGTACTTCTGGATTTTTTCCTCAACAGCAGGAATTAACACATTTTTGTAGTCATCTCCAGTTACTTCTCCACTTACATTGACTGCTACGACATTTCCCGGCAAACCCTGCATAATCTTTATCATTTAACTCCCCCTTTAGTATACGAGAAATTTGGCACTTCATAATATATTCAAATGGTTTTTCCTGCAAATTGCTATCCGATAGCAATTCAATATAATTTTCTTAACCTTATGCCATTAAATTTTTAAGTTTTTAATTTGAGTTTTTAATTTGAGTTTTTAATTAGAGTTTTTAATTAGAGTTTTTAATTAGAGTTTTTAATTAGAGTTTTTAATTAGAGTAGTATTTAATTTATTATTTTGAAATAATATAAACTTTGACTCAAACCATTAGACTCAAACCATTATATTCACGTCATATTCAAAAGATTCACCACGAAAAATAAATAGGACTTACGCGGTTGAATTGAGAAAACAATATCATCAAACCTTTAACTGTCCAAAATACCAATTTAAAACAAAATGTTCAGAACAATAATTTAATCTAAACTGTTCAAAATAATATTTTAAACTACAAAGTTGACTGTATTTGATTTCGTATCTTAAGTACGTAAGTCCTAATAAAATTAAAAGTTTCCAGTAGAATAACCGTAACTATTCAGCTTGGATAAAACAACATCATTAGTCATCTTGTATAAACTGTAATGGGCACTTTTTAGAGAGTTCATTTTTTAAATTGTTGACTATTGCTTTCGTTTCTCAGTTTTGCAGGGGTTAGCAATTTTATGTCTGTGATAATTAAAAATCAACATCAATAGACCGATTTTGATTACTCCGAATAGTTGCAAATAACCAGAAGTCATTGAATGAAGAAAGATAAAAACCAATAGAAACCGATCGATAATTATAATTAAAACTGTATGTCTAAACATATGATCTGCAAGATAAGATCAAAGGTTCGCAAATCCAGGCGGATATTTGATTGGTTTGATACATCCGTCATTCAAGGATTTCAACCAAAAAATTACCTTATTATAAGGAGATTAAAGCAAATATGAAACCTGCGCAGAATTCCAGAAGATCTTTTCATTATTCCCTCTTTCAGGGAATATTACCCCTCAAATCCAAGCAAATACCCCTGGAAATCGCCGCAGGGATAACATTCGCAGCGTTTGCCATCCCCGAAGTGATGGGATACACTAAAATTGCAGGCATGCCTGTAGTTACTGGAATCTACACGATCCTGTTTCCAATGTTAGCTTTTGCCATTTTTGGTTCATCCCGTCATCTTGTCGTTGGCGCCGATTCCGCAACCGCGGCAATTATAGCAAGTGGACTAACAACGATAGCCGTGCCGGGATCTTCCCAATATGTCGCATATGCGAGCGCAATCGCTTTACTCGTAGCAATCTTGCTTTTCCTTGGAGGCCTGCTACAACTTGGTTTTCTCGCGGACTTCCTTTCCTATACGATTTTGATAGGATTTCTCACAGGTGTTGGTATCTATATCTCTATATCACAGATTAGCGGGATGCTTGGGATACCTTCAGAACCGGATGGAACATCTGTGCAGATTCTCTCCTTAGTAAGAAACCTCTCGCTTACGAATACTTCCACACTCCTAGTCTCATTATCCGTAATCGGGGTTATTGTTCTTGGCGAAAAGCTCAGCCACAAATTTCCAGGTTCATTAATAGCGATTATTGGCGCAATTGCTGCAAGCCGGATATTAGATCTTTCTTCTTACGGGATTAGCATCCTTGGCGCAGTACCACAAGGTCTGCCGCAAATTTCTTTACCTCAAATCCCGCTTTCAAATCTCCCAGAGATCTTTAACATATCCATTTCTTGTTTTATAATTATCCTTGCCCAGAGTGCTGCAACATCTCGTGCTTATGCCATTAAGTTTTCCGACACTTTTAATGAAAATACAGATCTCATCGGATTGAGCCTTGCTAATGCGGCGGCAGGGATATCAGGGACTTTCGTTGTCAACGGCAGTCCAACCAAGACTGAAATGATCAAAAATGCCGGAGGTCGGACACAGCTTACTCAGCTCACAACGGTCTTCACTGTTATATTAGTCCTATTGTTCTTTACCAGGCCATTCGCCTATTTACCCACAGCTGTACTTTCGTCTATGGTATTCCTCATTGGTTTGCATCTTATCGATATCAAAGGGATGACCTCCCTTCACAGACAACGACCTGTCGAGTTTGCTGTCGCCTTGATAACGGCTATAACGGTCGTAGTTATAGGTGTCGAGCAGGGAATCCTTATAGCTATTGTACTCTCGATCATTGCTCACCTGCGCCATAGTTACAGGCCACTTAATTTGCTGCTTGTTCCAAAGGCCGGAGGGGCCATGAAGACGTTTCCACTAGAAAGTGGGCAGCAAGCTGTTGAAGGATTGTTAATCTACCGTTTTGGTTCAAACCTCTACTTTGCTAACGAAGGCCGCTTCGCGGAAGAAATAATAGATCTTGCCATAAAAAATGGTTCACTTAAATGGTTTTGCATTTCTGCCACAAACATTGGAGATATCGATTTCACCTCTGCAGAGACACTCAAAAAAGTGTATACAGAACTGCAAAAACTGGACATTACTCTTGTATTAAGTGAAGTAGTACAGCCTGTGATGAATGAGCTGGATAGAGACGGCATAACTCAAATGATTGGTAAAGACCATATCTTTGAATCAGTTCAGGATGTTATAGAAGAGTATAAGAGATCAACAGATAGTTCGTTACGCTAGATCTACAGATAATTTTTCACACTAATCTTAAAGCTTCAACTTTTCCCAGTGCCCGGAATTTCTGCACTGTAATCCTTTTTGCACTGGAATCCTTTTTTTAGGCGGTCACTTTGAAATTAGCACAACTACACTCCTACCCTGCACAATGTAGCTGTTCCCGTTGACCTGAGTTTCTTCTCCGGCTCCGGCAATTTCCTGAGGAGAAGGCAGGAAAGTATCGACTGCTCTATACCAGCTTCTACTTATACCTTTGAGTTCTGGAATTTCGAACTCAAGAGGCTCCCAGTACATATTCATCAGAACATGTATATCTTCTTCATCTCCTGGTTCCCCCATGGTAAAAGAAAGGGCTCTTGCATGAGGGTCATCCCAGCCTGGACTGTAGAGCTTACACCCATGCCAGGAAATATCTTTTAGCCCGCGTTCGTTTTCTTTGCCTGTAAAATATCGGGGGCGAAGGATAGTAGTATGGCGTTTCCGAAAATCAATCATCAATTTCCAGAAACGGAACATATCGTGATTTTTCTCTACTAAGTCCCAGTCAAACCAGCTGGTCTCATTATCCTGGCAATAAGCATTGTTGTTGCCTTTCTGAGTGCGTCTGACTTCATCTCCCATGCAAATCATCGGAACCCCTATAGACAGCAACAGAATTGCAGCGAAATTTTTGATCTGTCTTTCCCGCAAGGTTTCGACCTCCGGGTCTTCGGTCTCTCCCTCAACCCCGCAGTTCCAGCTTAAATTATTCTCAATTCCATCCCTGTTATTTTCCCCGTTAGCCTCATTATGTTTGTGGTTATACGAAACAAGGTCGTTAAGTGTAAATCCATCATGGCAAGTCACGAAATTAACACTATTGATCGGAAGCCTTGATTCGGACTGGTAGAGGTCAGGGCTCCCGGCAATCCGGCTTGCAACCCTCCTTACAATCCCGGGATCTCCTCTTACAAAGCGGCGGATCTCATCCCGATAATAACCGTTCCATTCAGCCCACCTTGGGCCCGGGAAGTATCCTACCTGATTGAGTGCAGCTGCATCCCAGGCTTCAGCAATCACTTTTATGTATCCGAGAGCATCGTCAAGTTCAATCTGCCATATAACAGGAGGATACTTCATAACCTTCCCATTGGTATCCAGCGAAAGGATAGAGCCCTCATCAAAACGAAAACCATCAACATGCATCTCTTTTGCCCAGTATTTCAAGCAATCAACTATCAATTTTTGGGAAATCGGATGGTTGCAGCTCACTGTGTTTCCACAACCCGAGTAATTGCTGTAGTATTGCTCGTCAGGTTCCAGGAGATAATATATGCTGTTATCTATACCCTTGAAAGAAAATACCGGACCCAGGTTGTCTCCTTCAGCTGTATGGTTGAAGACCACATCAAGAACTACCTCAATTCCAGCTTTGTGCAAAGCTCTTACCATGTCCCTGAATTCTTCCATATGAGCCCCATACTCAGGATTCACACAATAGCCGCTATGAGGCGCAAAAAAACATATAGGGTCATAGCCCCAGTATTGTTTTCTTCCGTCAAGGCTTGTTGCATCATCAAAATCAAAGACAGGCATTAATTCTACAGCTGTGATACCAAGTTCCTTGAGATATGGAATTTTGTCAATTACTCCTGAAAATGTACCGGACGCTGTAGCCCCTGATGTTGGAGATCGGGTGAATCCGCCTACATGTAGCTCATAGATGATGGTTTCATTCAGTTCTTGCAGCCTTTTTTTGCCGTAGAGCTTTTCGCCCATTCCGGGCATCTCATATATCTTTTCTGCAGTTACGTGACTGTTATTTCCCCATTTGTAGTGGGACATATCAATTACCACGCTACGCATAGAAAACGCAAGGTTGTCTCCTGGCATGCAGGCTTTTTCTCTGTTCCAGAGTGTTTTGTTGTTTCCTTTAGAATAAGGATCTATCAGGACCTTATCTCCATCAAAACGGCATCCTCTGGAGGGATCAAAAGGACCACCTATTCGATATGCATAGTGGACTCCAGGCTTCAGGCCTCGCACATATACATGCCAGAAGTGGAAGGTTTTATTAAGGGCAATACTTGTGGCTTCAGTGGTTTCACTATTCTCGGAAACCTTAACTGAGCTCTCAATATTTTCAATATCCTCGGAAACCTTAACTGAGCTTTCAATATTTTCAATATCCTCGGAAACCTTAACTGAGTTCTCAATATTTTCAGAATGGGTAAGTTCTCCAACTCTGTTTGTGTAAAGGATAAGAGCAGGGTTCAGATCATCACACTTATCAAAAAGCAAAAGTTCAACGTAATCTGCATGTTCGGAATAAATAGAAAAATTTACTCCATTTTCATCAGGCGTTGCCCCAAGAGGATGTGGATATCCTCTTTCGATAATATAGTGATATTCCTTTAAATTCTGTTTGTGGTCCGTATATAATTCTCCTAACATTTTTTGGGTTTCTGGAAGAATGCCTGAAGTTCTGCAAACTGCTACTCAGATCAAAATGTAACTCAGATAATCCAGCTTTTCAGTCGTTGACAGATTACTTGCTAACCTGTTTACTTTATTTTTCTTCTTTTAAGCAAATAATTTTTGCTGCCTTTGTCTTGTCCATTTAGAATTGCGAAGAGAGCAATTTCACGAAATTTCCCTTCCCAGCAGCCTATAAAAACTCATTATGTTGCTTTCAATACTTATCTATGGCTTTGTCTAGATTCATTAACCAGTTTACTTTCTGTAGAAATTCCGGAAAAATACCTATTTATCAATATACTTATTTATCAATGAAAGATTTATTTTCCTTTACAGATAGAAGCAGATGGAGTACCGGTTCTGGAAGACAATATCATAGAAGTAAATAACCTTGAATATTTTTTCGGCGAGATAAAAGCTGTCGATAACATCAGTTTTACGGTAAAAAAAGGGGAGATATTTTCTTTTCTCGGGCCAAACGGGGCTGGGAAGAGTACTGTAATTAATATTCTTACCACTCTCCTGCCTATGCAGAAAGGAAGAGTAACTATTGCAGGCTATGATTTGAGAACCGAGCCTGAAAAAGTCAGGGAATCAATAGGGATTGTCTTTCAGGAGTTAACTCTTGATAGGGATATGACTGTTCGGGAGATTCTTGAATACCACGGAAGGCTCTATTCCATGCCAAAAGTTCAAAGACAGGCGCGTGTTGACGAATTACTCAGTCTGGTAGAGCTTGAAGCAAAAAGGGATGTCCTGACAAGACATCTGAGCGGCGGAATGAAGCGCAGACTTGAGATTGCAAGAGGGCTCATGACCCGTCCGAGAGTGCTTTTCATGGACGAGCCTACAATCGGGCTTGACCCTCAGACAAGAATAAGAATCTGGGATTACGTAAAGGACATCAACCGGCAGGGCACAACTATTTTCCTGACAACCCATTACATGGACGAAGCCGACCAGCTCAGTGACAGAATAAACATCATAGATCATGGTGAAATCATTGTCACAGGCAAACCCTGGGAGTTAAAAAATGCGCTTGGTGAGGATCTTATATATCTCGAAACAAGTGATAACAGGGGAGCTTCCAGCCTGTTAGAGAAACTTGATACTGTAAAAGGGGTTCGAGGCAAATCAAAAGGAATAATTGCCATGGTCAATGTGGACGGTACCTACCTGCTGCCTGAGATCATGGATAAACTTCGGAACGGGGGGATTAAGATCAGGGCCGTAAACCTTAAAAAGCCATCAATGGACGACGTTTTTGTCCATTATACCGGAAGGGAGCTAAGGGATACAGGGACCGAAAAAACGACAGTGGTAAAACCAGGAAGGCGTTAATAGATGCATAAAGGCTTTCTTACTATATACTGGCGGGACATGCTAAGGTTTGTCCGGTTCCGAACTCTCCTGTTTACATCCCTTGTCCAGCCTGCACTCTGGCTGGCTTTTTTCGGAGTAGCAATGTCAAACAACTTTGAAAGGCTTACTGCAACCATGCCAGTCATTCCTGGAGTGAGGGCTGTGGGATACCTGACATTTATAGGTGCAGGCGTAATTGCCATGACCACGCTTTTTACAAGCCTTTTTGGGGGGACAGTGCTGTTATTTGACAAAAACTGGGGGCTTATGCGTGAGACCCTTTCAAGTCCTCTGCCAAGAATCCATATAATCATAGGGATAGGACTTTCAGCCATGACAAAATCCTTTATCCAGGCCACTGTGATCCTGGTTTTTGGGCTCTTACTAGGAGTCCAGTTTTTTGAAGGTTACACAGCAATACAGGTTCTGGTTTCACTCTTTGGGATCATGCTTTTTATAGGAGCATTTTCTCTCGGGTTTCTTTTCCTTTCGGCTGCAATAGCAATAACAATGGAAAGCCCGGAAGGAATGCAGGCTGTGATAACCCTGCTTACTATGCCTTTCTTTTTTACGAGCAATGCACTTTATCCTGCGAATTCATTTCCTCCCATGCTCCGGGCTCTGTCCACAGTTAATCCACTCACACATCTTGTCAGCGGAATCAGGTATTTTGCAATAGGGAGCGAATTCTCGTCAATCGGGCTCCGCTATACCTACACTCAGGGAGAGGTTATTGTCTCCTTCCTGGCTCTCCTGGCTTTTGCGGGGATAATGTTTCTTATTGCGAGGTGGAGGTTTACCAAGGTCACAGTTACATAATTGCAATACTGTTTATTTTTAAAGCTGTAAAGATAAAAGTAAAAAGGAAAAGTAAAAAGGAAAAGTAAAAAGGAAAAGTAAAAAGGAAAAGTAGGAGGGTAAACACTATGGTCTGCACACACAGGAATATGATAAAAATAAAGAACATAGAGCAGGGCTCAAAGGGATGTGAGGAATGCCTGAAAAGCGGAGATAGCTGGGTGCACCTGAGGATTTGCCTGACCTGTGGGCATGTGGGCTGCTGTGATCAGTCAAAAAATAAACATGCAACAAAGCATTTTGAAGAAACCGGGCATCCTGTAATCCAATCTTTCGAGCCAGGTGAGGATTGGAAGTACTGTTATATTGATCGCCAGTATCTTGAGTAAAAGTATAACGCGAATGTCAGGTTTTCGAACAATATTAACCGGGTTTTGACTGTTAATTGTCACCCGTAGCGGTTGCCTATAATCATCCACGCGCAAGCCTTTGATAGCAACATGATTCACTGAAAGCAGCAAGTCATTATTGGAAATACATGAGGAAAATAACTTCTTTACTTATAGGTAAACTTTTTCGTTATATTACTCTAAAAACGCCGCCAGTACCCTGCTCGTTTGATGTATAGAGTTCTCCTTCTAGCGTATTGTTTGTGCTTTTAAAGCTATAGTATATTTTGAAGTCAGTATTCAAATTTTTATTGTTGCCTTGTAACGTGTTATTTTGAGAATTGGCAAGGACAACTGAAAATGAATATCCACGTCTCACAATAGTGTTATTCAAAACTTTATTATTATTTGAGTTAATGAGACTGAGGCTGAAATAATTATGTAAAATCGAATTATTATTTAGCTCATTATTAGAAGACTCAGTGAAGTTCACGCCATCCCATAACTTTGCTATGGTGTTACTCATTAATTTATTGTTGTCTGAATCTTCAAGATAGATTCCTGTTGCATTATTATCTAAGCCAACAAATATCCCAACGCCTGTGATATTGTTACTTTTTAATTGGTTATTATTAGAATTCCTTAGATAGATTCCAAGTGAATTGTTATTCACTTCATTATTTTCCAGGATATTCACCTTTGAGTCGTTAAAGTAGACTCCATAATTGTTATAACTTAGTTTATTTCTAGTGATGTTGCCACCAGACCCACTATAATAGATGCCAGCTTTATCCTGTGACCCAGTTATATTGAAGCCGCTGATTGTCACATTATCCGCAGTTATGTGGAATACATCTTTTTCTGGGTCTGCAGCTTGAATAGAAGCATATGCAGATCCTCCTTCGTTTGAGCTTATAACCTTCAGCGGTTTGTCTACAACTAAATTCTCCTTATATAACCCTGGGTAAACAATAACAGTGCCACCAGAACTCACAGTGTTTATTGCGTTCTGTACTGAATCTCCTGGGTATATTTTAGCATCTATCGGATCATTGTCAATATTATCCAGATTATTTTTTACCGGCTCTCCGGAATGCAAGTCAGCATTTATTGAATTGTTGCTAATATTGTCAAGAGATTTTTCAGGATATATTCCACTATACTTTGCATTGAAAGTGTAAAATATTGAGGCGACAAAAATTAACAATAAGATAATTATTAATTTTGTATTAATTTGTGAGAGATCCATAGTTATCAATCTCAAAAAATACATATGGTAATTAAGGTCTCACCCTCTTAAGGTCTCACCCTCGTTGCCATTGCCTTTTTCCAATTTCCAAAAGTAATATAATAAATATTTGAATCCCAACAATCATTTATGTAAACATAAACTCTTATGTAAATATAAGCTTTTGAACCTATTTTTTAGAACCCATTATTTTTTAGAACCCATACATGTAACAGCGTGATCTCCGTAGCGGTTGGAATGTCCATTTTCTATTTCACTTTACAATAATTGAATTATTCTTTATATGTTTTATGCAAAAAATATCTAATAGTGATACCCTGTATACCTTTACAAACATATTCATATATCTAAGACAAGTTCGTGAATATTAGCTCGAAGCCTCATACCAAAATTATATATAATACAAACAATTGCAGATTCTAAAACGAATTTGATTTTCAACATATATTACACTTGATTTTCGGAATTGTTGCCCTTGTAGGGTAGCCTCTTTATAGAGCTCTCTATTTTTGATTTTCATACAGGGCTCTCAATGAAACCACAGGTTTCAAAAGAGGATAAAAATCGAGAGCTATAGCCCTCAAAACGTGTGCTTCTTGGGATTGTTCTTTCAACAAGCACTATCTTCTATATACTTAACCAATGCAGAATTGCCCCAGATTTGAGCAGGCATATCCAGGACGGGTACCTTGTAGCTCTTTACAGGCTTGCCACGAGGTCAAACCTGGGAGTTTGGGACTGGTCAACCCAGGCGGAAAAAGATCTTAAAAGGTATGAGAATTAATCAAGTCAAAATTAGGCTTGAGTGCCCATCACTACACCTTAGGACTTACGCAGTTGAACTGATAAATCAATAGCATTAAACCTCAAACTATCTAAAACACGAGTTTTAATTACAATGCCTAATGAACTTATGATTCCGTACTTGAAGTGCGTAAGTCCTACACCTATCATAAGAGGCTGACAACCGAAGAAATTGAGAATAACAAAAAGTTCATTCTCACGAGAAGAACTTCTTTTCAGAAACTTAATTTCCAAAAATATATCCCTTTTTTTATCCGTTTTATCTATTATTTAATAAAAAACAATTAGATAAAAATAAACTGATAAAAGGGATAGTAATGAGTTTAGCAGGTCAAACAGCTCTTGTAACCGGGGGGAGCAAAGGGATAGGAAGAGCTATCTGCCTTGCTCTGGCAAAAGAGGGAGCAAACATCGTTATTGCAGCAAGGAATGAGAGTGAAATCAAAGAGATGGTAAATAAATTAAAAGCAATGGGCAGTAAAGCCATGGCTGTCCAGGCTGACGTGCAGAATGAGGAGGACGTAAGACGCCTGATTTCAATGACAATTGACAAATGCGGCAGGCTTGATATTCTTGTCAACAACGCAGGAGTGGCCTACAAAAAAAAGCTGGAAGATACCACCCTGGAAGAGTACAATCAAACCATGGACACCAACTTAAAAGGAGTTTTTCTCTGCACAAAGTATGCAATTCCATACATCAGGGAGAGCAATAATGGGAAAATCATCAATATATCTTCAGTAGGAGGATTACACGGGCTTCCGGATTTTTCTGCATACTGTGCTTCGAAGTTTGGAGTAAACGGCATAACAGAGTCCGTTGCTGCCGAGCTGGAAGGAGAAATAAAAGTCTATGCAATCTGCCCGGGCGCTGTGGATACGGATATGTACAGATCACTCTTTTCGGACAGACCTTCGCTCAAGCCAGAGCACATCGCAGAAAAGGTGCTGGAACTTGCCTCGCCTGATTCAAAAGTTACATCCGGGAAGATAATCGAGATACAGGCTCTTCCAGTCCCTCAGCTTTAACTGTAAAAACCAAAGAGCGGGCATCCGGCAATTCTGGCGAACTTACAATATTTTTGTCATGTCTTACTGTATTCTTTTGCCAGAATTATTCTTTCTTCTTTAAACTTGTCTATTTTTTTATAAATTTTCCATTTTCTTTGGCATGAAGGTACGTGATTATTTGTTTTGCACATACTCCCTTCTTCATTTTATCCCATAATTACGGTTATTTAACTCATTATTTTAATTCATTCATCAACCGAGAATATCGTGGTCTCAACAATCTTCCTCTTTTGAATATCTCCTTTTGATATCCGGTTGATATCCGGTCTAGTCTTCATACATCTCGTCATTTATAATAAGGTGCCATATTATCCTTGCAATTTTCCTTGCCGCTTTCTCTCATATGAATTAATGTAAAAACAGCCTCGTAAGCTACATTGTTAATAAAATGTAAAATCATCATATTAATTTCCGATTAAATAGTAATATCATCTATTAATTAGCTTGACATTGTCAGATTATCTCTTTTTTGGAGTTGTTACTACATATTTTTCCAATTGATTCCCCTATTTTGAATATTTTTGACTCGACATTTTTGTTTTCTCATTATTCACCTTGATCAATACAGTAATTATTTGTAATGTCCTTCATTTTCACTTTCAAAATTGCATACTTATCAGTAACCAGAACGAAAATTCAGTAAAATCCTACTCATGTTTTTTGTCAAGAACCTTTCAATCTACTTGCTCTTGCTCTGTCTCTCATCTCATTATCATGATTTAATATTCTTGCAAGCTCTCCCGCATTTAATATCTTCAATGGATTATGGAATTTCATAATCAAAATGACACCATGAAGTGAAATCTTATGAAATTTCATAAATTTTATTTTGTACGACAACAGAATAAGCATCGCAAGCATAACCAATGCCATATGGTGATGCCATGCATTCCAGCTTCTCACCATGTATTCAGACATTCCACAATATACTTTTGCATCTTGAAATGCTCTCTCAATCCAGTACCTTGAGCTCTGCATTTTTGCAAGTTCGTCTAATGAAGTATCCTCAGAAGCGTTACATAATGAATATTTAATGTCATTAGACTCTACATCTTTACTTATGAGAAGCCATAATGGCTTCTCACAAGGTAATTTATTTTGACGTCTCCAAACTTTTATAGCCTTAAAATAGACTTTTTTGTACCCTCTTTCCGTTTTTCTAACTTTGATAAGTTTCCATCCATCAATTGAACTGGAAAGAGAATCAATTCTTGTTGATAATGTATTCAAAACCTTAGAAATTGTGGGTTTTCTTCCTCTTGTTCCCTTTTTTTCAGGAATCCCAACTAATGGTTCCTCAATATAAACAAGAGTATCGACCGCTACATCTGCAACAAAAGTTAAGCCTCTATTTTCAAGTTCTGTCAATAACTCCGGATTTTCACCGTAGAATCCATCCATTGTAACATAGGAAAAAGGAATACCTTCCTCTATTGCGTTATCAATCATTTCAAGGCCAAGCTCATGCTTGGTTCGGAACTTTATTTTCTCAGGAGGAATTTTAGCCTTTAAACAACGTGCCTTGTCATTAATCCATTTTTGTGGGAGATATAATCTCTCATCAATCAACATTCTCTTCTGTTTCTTAAAATAAGCAAGGAACACACCAACCTGACAATTATTCTTTTTTCCAAGGTTGCCGCAATACTGATGAGAAACTCCAACAGAACTATTTCCAGATTTTTTTATGCTTGATTCGTCAAGTATAAGAACACCATTTTTGCCTATAGTTTTAATGGCATATGTTCGAACAGATTTGAGGAGATCTGCAGGACGCCAAGGAGAAGTTGAGATAAAATGGCTTAGTGATTGGTTGTTAGAGCATTTACAACAATAGATTGCCATTTTTCTCATATTTTTCCTATAGGGGAGAAGAAACAAACCATTAAGGTAATCAATGCCGGTTGAAACAACACAACGAGTTTTCGTTTGGAAATAGGATTCAAGATGTTTCTCTGAAATGTATTTTTCTACAGAAATATTATTTGACTTGATAAAATCATCTGTTATTTGTTTCACTAAACCAAATTTATAGAGGAAAAATTAGGACTTCACGGTTGATGTGAAAAGGAAATGTGACAAAGTCAAGTTAGATGAGTTTGTCATAAAATATATATCAAATATAACTCATTTTTCATTAGCATTATAAAAATTTTTGATATTATATCAATGTCGCTGTTTCTGAAGCAGCTAACTATGCAGAAAATGAAGTCGAAGGCGAATTTGGAGATGCAACAAATGTTGCAAATAATCGATTAATAGGAAACTCGATTTATAGGAAATTCAAACTTGTGTTTAAGAATTTAAGGGGGTGAAAATCGTGAAACTTAAGCTAATTTGTATATTAGGTTTGATACTATCGTGTGCAATATTTGCAGCTTTTGCTTCTGAGGAGGAAGGAATAATATTTACAAAAAAAGACGTAAAGCAAACAAAATACCTTGATCCATCAACTGCAGACGTAAATATTAGTTTTGAGGATGCAAAAAACAAACTAATATCAGAAAATCCGGAAGTAATCAATGAATCTGTCCATGGAGAACTGATTGATGATGAAAATTTCGGGATAATCTGGCGAGTAAGCTCAAAAACAACTAATGGAAAAAGCATCTTTGCAGGAATAGATGCCTCTAATGGAGAGCAACTTTTTGTATACGATGGATCAAAGAATGTACAGGGCAGAGACAGTATAAGCAAAGATGATGCTCTGGAAATAGCAGAAGAATATATCGAATCCAGGGTTTCAGCGGATAGAATTAATGAGATTGAGCTTGAATATGTAAACTACAGAGAACCTCCTGCTGACGATCTTCCAGGAAATTATCATGTAAGTTACGCAAGAATTATCAGGGGAATACCTTCTCTTTCCGATGGAATACTGCTTGATGTTAATGCAGAAACAGGCGAAGTTTCAAGCTATGACAAAAGCTGGTCTATGTCTGAAGAAGAGATAGCACTCATTGATACGGAACCAAGCATTACAGATGAAAAAGCAGTTGAGATTCTCAAAGAATACATGAGTAACAAACCATCTATAGGAGAAGAAAAAGCAAGTACTGTAAAAGTTATTTCATCGAACCTTGTCTGGAAAGAGGACGAGGAAGATAAAATTCATCTGGCATGGTGGATCCGATTCATGGATTCAAGTTTTGCAAGGGACGATACTTATCCTGCTTCAGTATGGATTGACGCGCATTCAGGAGAAATGTTGCTGTTTAACTATTACAGAGACTAAGTTCAAAAGAGTCCTAGTTCAAAAGAGCTCTAGTTCAAAAGAGCTCTAGTTCAAAAATTCTAGTTCAAAAATTCTAGTTCAAAAAAGTTATAATCATTCATTCCTCTTTTTTCTCATTATTTTTTAAGACAAGAGATAGTTCTTGATTGCAGTTCAGAAATATTGCTTCCAAAATTATATCCTTATCCTGCTTAATAATTAATTAAATGACTGTAGAGTGACTACTATGAGATTGAAAGGCCAGACAGCCATTGTAACCGGTGGGGGAAGAGGAATTGGAAGGGCTATCTGCCTGTCGCTGGCAAGAGAAGGAGCCAACATTGTAATTGCCGCAAGAACCGAAAGAGAAATTAGAGAAACTGCCAGGTTGGTGGAAAGGGAAGGTAGAAAGGCTCTTGCAGTAAAGACTGACATTAGAAAAGAAGAGGAAGTCATTGACATGGTTTCAAAAGCAGTAAATGCTTTTGGAAGAATTGACATTCTCGTGAACGATGCAGGAGTGGCATACAGGAAATATCTTGTAGAGACTTCAACCGAAGAATATAATGAGATTATGGATACAAACGTGAAAGGTATGTTTTTCTGCACAAAGTACGCTCTTCCCCATCTGCTTAAAAGGGGAGAGGGCAGGATTGTAAATATATCTTCAGGAGCAGGAAAGCGTGGCATACCAAATCTTTCGATATACTGCGCTTCAAAATTTGCAGTAATTGGTATTACAGAGTCTCTTGCTTACGAAGTAGGAGGTGGACTTCAGGTTTATGCAGTCTGTCCTGCAGGTGTGGATACCAGCATGTACCGCTCTCTTTTTTCAAATAAGCCAGTTCTCAAGCCTGAAGATGTTGCAAACAAAGTTTTGGAACTTTGTTTACCAGAAACCGTTCTTCCTTCAGGTTCTTCAGTAGAAATTTACAGGCGGCCTATGAGGATATTCTAATTTTAACATTTGTACGGAAAAAAGGCATATTTTTGAATATAAGGTGGAAACATGTTCAAAAACCGTAAAGACGCAGGGGAAAAGCTTGCAAAAGCTCTTGAGAAATACAGGACTGAATATCCTATAATTCTTGCGATTCCACGCGGGGGGGTGGAAGTTGGACTGCGGGTTGCAGCGAAGCTGAATGCCGATTTTTCTCTCATTGTTGCAAGGAAAATGCCTTTCCCGGACAATCCTGAAGCCGGATTCGGAGCGATAGCCGAGAATGGGAGCATGTTTATTTTAGAAAGTGCACATTACTGGCTTTCCGGGGAAACCATTGAACGGATAAAACAGGAGCAAATCGCAGAGATTGAAAGACGGATAAAAGCTCTCAGAGGAGGAAATCCCCTGCCCGAGCTTGCAGGAAGAACCGTGATTCTTATTGATGACGGCATTGCAATGGGCTCTACAATGAGGGCAGCTATTGAGCTTTGTAAAAACAGAAAGGCTGGAAAAATAGTGGTTGCAGTGCCTGTAGCAGGAAGAGAAGTTGCAGAAGAGCTTAATAAAAAAGTAGACGAGCTTGTAGTGCTTGAGACTCCTGCATATTTCAGGGCTGTTGCTCAGGCTTATGAGAGATGGTACGATGTTTCGGATGAAGAGGTTCTCGATCTGCTCAGAGAGAGTATAAGGAAAAAAGAACTGAAAGATCAGGAATTTCATGAGCTTGAAACCTGAAAAATATCTTTATCTGTTATTTATGTTAAATGTTCTCTGTTAAGTAATTCATGCTAAATAATCTTTTTAAAATAATCATCACTGTTGACTAATTTCTATCAGGTAATTCATGCTAAATAATTCTCTATTAAATAAATATGAAAATCCTATACAATTAGTAATCTTAAAAACCAAACTTACAATTCGTAATTATGCAATAACCGTTCTGCTTTTCCAGAGTAAAATATGGAGCAGATTTAGAATCCTTCCACAAAATTTCTGTTTTAAAAATTTCTGTTTTAAAAATTTCTGTTTTAAAAATTTCTGTTTTAAAACCTTCTTTTTTCAAAATTTCGTTTTAAGAACTTCTTTGAAAGGCTTCTTTATGAAAACCATATCGCAGACGCAAATAAGCCTTGAAAAGTATAAACAGATAATCTGTAAGCTTCTCAAGCATTTTTCTCTGGGTTTCATGTCATTATTTCTTGCTTTTGAATCTTTGTTCTACCAATTTTTGTGAAAGTCCCGAAAAGGCATATTCGAATAAAAACTTTACGTTATCTTGAATAACGGAAAAGTTTTGTTCTCTTAGAATTTGTCCATGTTATCTTCAGATTGGAGATTTAAAACCGCCAACCCTTAGGTAAAGAATATGACTATACCAAAAATAGTCATATATAGATCTATAGATTATATAGAGCGCTCTAAAATATATGGAAACTATAAAATATAATGAAATGGTCTGAAATACCATACAGACTCGAAATCAAGAGAAGTGTTCAGGAGTTAATGAAAATAATAAATCTTTGGACTAATGAAACAGATAAACTTATTCTAAAAAATAAAAATTGGAGTTTACGGACTATTATAATTACTATAGCAGGTTTGAAGTTTAATATTTCTGGAGCAGAAAAAAAATGGATTTACTTATCATAGCGCTTATTTTAGCGGGCCTTTATATGGCCTGGAATATAGGGGCAAACGACCTCGCAAATGCTATGGGGACTTCAGTTGGAACAGGATCCTTATCAATCAAGCAAGTGATTGTTATTGCTGCTGTCTTTGAACTTTTAGGCGCCGTATTATTCGGTGGGCGAGTAACCTCTACAATTGCCAAAGGGATTGTCCCCATCAGTATCATTGGCGAAGTTCACCCAAATATTGTGGCGGTGGGAATGCTGGCTGCGATTCTTGCGGCAAGTTTTTGGGTAACTCTTGCGACTTTTTATAACCTCCCAGTTTCAACCAGCCATTCCATAGTTGGTTCAGTGCTCGGCTTCGGGCTGATTGCGGCTTACAATGGAATTATCTCTTTTTCTGACATCCACTGGGGAGAACTTTTGAAAATTGTCGCCAGCTGGTTTATATCCCCAGTTCTTGGGGCGGTTTTTGCTTATCTGACCTTTTCCATAATAAGAAAGATTTACCTTCACAGAGCAATAGACCTGCCTTTTGTTGAGAAAAAATTCATATCTTTACAACTCATTACTGGTTGTTATATCGCATTTGCTCACGGATCAAATGATGTAGCAAACGCGATTGGTCCTCTCTGTGCAGCACTTAAAGTTATGGGAGTTTCAGGGACAGATGCCGGAATTCCTATATGGGTGCTTTTGATAGGAGGTCTTGGAATGGTAATAGGAATGGCAACCTGGGGCTATAAAGTGGTTCTAACAATTGGCTCAAAGATTACGCAACTTACTCCTACACGTGGTTTTTCTGCCCAGTTCGCAACAGCGTCAGTGGTTTTGCTTCACAGTTACAGTTCCCTTCCGATTTCGACTACACATACACTTGTCGGTTCGGTTATAGGGGTTGGACTTGCAGGCGGGATTGCAGCCGTTGACCTGCGCGTGATCTGGAAAATTATTTCTTCCTGGGTAGCGACAGTTCCTATAGCCGCCCTTACATCGGCATTGATCTTTGTAGGATTAGAGGTGATCTTTTTATGAAAGACTACATCCGTTCTGTCCTTGACGTGGTTGCTGAATCTCCCTTTGTGCCTCTGGAAATACACGCAAAAAAGGGAGTTTTAGCGGTTGAAAAGCTGGCTGAAGCAATGGAAGCCTACTGTGCAGGAAACCCGGACATACTGGAGGAGAGAACAGATGAGATTGACAAACTGGAACATGAGGCTGATAAACTCAAACAGAAGATAAGGGCAAGCATTCCCTCATCAGTAAGACTGCCCGTTAATAAAAAAGACCTCCTTTCCTTTCTTAAACAGCAGGACTCTATTGCGGATTATGCTCAGACGGCTGCCTACTGGATGACCCTTCGGCCATGTGAGGATATCCCTAAAGAAATCAAAGAAGGCTTTCTGGAACTGATGACCGCTTCTCTGAAGACTGCAAGGCTTTACGATGAACTTGCGGGTGCACTTTACAAGCTTCTTGCAACTTCCTTCAGCAAGGAAGAAATCAAAGAAACTATGACCATCATCCCTGAAGTCGAAAAGCTGGAACATGATGTGGATGTGCTTGAAACTGCTCTCTTAAAAAAGATCTTCGAAAACGAGGACACTATAGGAGGTGCAGGTGTCTGCCACCTAATGGGACTTGTTGAAAGAGTAGGAGGTATTGCTGATAAGTCCGCAAGCGCTGCTGACCGTCTAAGAACGATGATACTTAGAAGATAAGTCTTTACTTGTTCTCTTATTATAACATACTTTCACCGAGCGCAGCTCGGGTCAGGCCGAAGAAGCAAAAAACAAAATAAAAGACTTTTAAAATACAGAATACAGTAGATTTTATAGTTTTTAAAACTGCGAACACTGGACATATATTTGCAGAAAATAGAACGCTCGGGTCAGGCCGAAAAAAATAAGAAAGAAATAATGAAAGGTTTTTCACATATAGGAGTCAGTAAATTCTCCTTTCTTAAAAAAACACTTAAACTATTTTTTGATTTATTTCTTTTAAAAGGCCGCTCTCCTGCGCCGAGCGTGGCAAATTCAGTTTAAGATGGCTAATGACGTTGATTTGACTCAGTTAATTCACTAATCTAAGGCTCTATCTTAGAATAAACTATGCAGAATATCAAAAAACACAAAGTCACAAGTATTATAAAAGCGTAAAAAATTTAATAGTTGACGTAATGAAATAAACAAACAAGTTATATTATAATATAGCAAAATCTGTCGGATGACTGCCAGATGGAAGACATAGACAAAAGGGAACTGAGTGAACGAGACATCTGTACGAAATTTATCACGCCTGCAATAAAACAGGCTAACTGGAAAGAGCGTCAAATAAGGGAAGAGGTGAAACTTACAAACGGCAGGATTATTGTAAAAGGCTCGGCCACAAGCAGGGGAAAGCCAAAGAGGGCCGACTACGTTCTTTCCTATAAGCCAAACATTCCTCTTGCGGTAGTTGAGGCTAAAAAGAATACACATACACTGGGAGATGGAATGCAGCAGGCACTTCTATATGCTGAGATGCTGGACATTCCTTTTGCGTTCAGCTCTAATGGGGACGCCTTTTTGTTTCACGACCGGACAGGCACTTTCGGAAAGGTTGAGGAGGAAATTCCGCTGGAAAGTTTTCCTTCTCCTGAGTTTCTCTGGCAGAAGTATTGTGAATGGAAGGAGCTTGATGAAGGCAGGCAGAAAATTGTAACTCAGAATTATTTTATTGACCATCGGAAATCACTACGATATTACCAGCGCATAGCAATTAACCGCACAGTAGAAGCAATCGCGAAAGGTCAGAACCGCATCCTGCTTGTTATGGCAACAGGTACTGGAAAAACACTTGCAGCTTTTCAGATTATCTGGCGTCTCTGGAAAGCAGGGGTAAAGAAAAGAATTCTTTATCTGGCAGACCGGAATATCCTCATTAAACAGACACGGATTAACGATTTCAAGCATTTTGGAAACGCCATGACAAAAATTCAGAATCATGAGGTTGAGAAGTCATACGAGATTTATCTCTCTCTTTATCAGGCGGTTTCCGGAACAGAAGAAGATAAAAATATCTACAAGCAGTTCTCTCCGGAATTTTTTGACCTTGTAATTATTGACGAGTGCCACAGGGGAAGTGCAGCTGAAGATTCTGCATGGAGAGAAATCCTTGAATATTTCTCCTCGGCAACGCAGATCGGGCTGACCGCAACCCCGAAGGAAACTAAAGACGTTTCAAATATCCATTATTTCGGAGAACCGATCTATACCTATTCCCTGAAACAGGGGATTGAAGATGGATTCCTTGCGCCTTACAGGGTTATCCGCATTGACCTCGACAAAGACCTTGCAGGCTGGAGGCCGGAAAAGAATCAGGTCGACAGGTATGGCACTCCTATAGAAGACAGGATCTACAACCAGAAAGATTTTGATCGGAACCTTGTGCTTGAGAAAAGAACCGAACTGGTCGCAAAAAAGGTTACGGAATTTTTGAAAGCTAACGACCGTTTTGACAAAACTATCGTTTTTTGTGAGAATATAGATCATGCAGAGCGCATGAGAGAAGCCATTGTTAATGAGAACCCGGACCTTGCAGGTGAAAACCGAAAGTATGTCATGCGGATTACAGGAGATAACCCCGAAGGAAAAGCCGAACTTGACAACTTTATTGATCCTGAAAGCCGCTACCCTGTGATTGCCACCACTTCAAAATTAATGAGTACAGGAGTGGATGCTCAGACCTGCAAGCTGATAGTGCTTGATAAACGCATAGAGTCAATGACCGAATTCAAGCAGATAATAGGCAGGGGTACACGGATAAATGAGGATTACGGGAAATTCTATTTTACAATAATGGACTTCAAAAAAGCAACAGAACTGTTTGCTGACCCTGATTTTGATGGCGAGCCAGTGGAGATTTACGATTTTGAAGGCGAGAATGGGTCTGGGAAGTCCAGAGACATGGACGAAGAAAATAACAGGGAAAAGTATTTTGTGGATGATGTGGATGTTGACGTGGTCATAGAACGCACACAGTACTATGGCCCTGATGGAAAATTGATTACTGAGTCCTTGAAAGATTATACCCGAAAGACTCTGCTCAAGGATTTTGAGTCCCTTGACTCTTTTTTGAAGTACTGGAATGAAGCCGAAAAAAAGCAGGAGATTATCTCAGAACTTGAAGAAAGAGGAGTTTTGTTCGATGCGCTTGCAGAAGAGGTCGGAAAGGATCTTGATCCCTTTGACCTGGTTTGCCATGTTGTTTTTGACCGCCCACCTCTGAGCAGGAAGGAAAGGGCTGAGAGAGTCAAAAAGAGTGATTATTTTAGCAAATACGGGGAAAATGCACAGGAAGTCCTTGACGCGCTTCTGGATAAGTATGCGGATGACGGGATTGAGGACCTTGAAAGCCTGAACGTGCTTAAAGTCCAGCCATTTGACATGATGGGAACCCCGCTGGAAATTATAAAACGGTTTGGGGGCAAGAATAACTATCTTGAGGCAGTCAAAGGGCTTGAAAACCAGATTTATACGTCGGAAGTTTGATTCCCCGAGTCCCGGCTCGGGAGGACGGAGCCCTTTTCGCTTCGCTCAAGAGGGCTGAACTATGGACAAGATAAGTTGTTTTTTTCAACTTGTTGAAAGAGGTTGATTTACCTGCAAGCCTTTTTAAAAAAGCTTGACCGAAAACCATTTCAAAAAACTGCTTGCCAGCAACCCTTTTAAAAAAAGCTTGACCGAAAACCCCGAAAAACGTTTGAGTTTGAAAATCTTATCCCCAAACCCTATCGGCGTGATAAACCGGCGCAACGGTTGCGCTCAAACGGACTGATTTATTAAAGTGCAATTCTTTTTATATTTTCGTGATATGAACCGAATTAACTTAAAAGACATTTACATCTCGGAAAAGTATGGAAGAAAGGAAGATAAGTCGGTTTTTACGTGCTTTCCGTGTTCTGCATAGTTATAGAACATCGAGTGAGTAAGTGCAGAATTTATTTAAAAATATAATGTGGGAAAGGAAAAAACATGTCTCTGGATACTACAGTCAAAACGATTCAGGATATTATGCGGAAAGATGCAGGTGTTGACGGTGATGCTCAGCGCATAAGCCAGCTCGGCTGGATGCTGTTCCTGAAGATTTTCGATGCGAGGGAAGAAGAATACGAGCTTGAGGACGAAAATTACGTCTCTCCGATCCCTGAAGAACTGCGCTGGAGGAACTGGGCGAAAGACCCTGAAGGCATAACCGGAGACACTTTGCTGGACTTTGTCAATGAAAAACTCTTCAAAACCCTGAAAAATCTCTCTTTTTCCGAAGATGACGACCCGAGAGGCTTTGTCATAAAAGACGTTTTTGAAGATTCATACAACTATATGAAAAACGGAACTTTGATCCGCCAGGTCATAAACAAAATCAACGAGATCGATTTTACGAGTTCAAAAGACCTGCACACCTTCGGCTCGATATACGAGAAAATCCTCAAAGACCTGCAGAGCGCAGGCAACGCGGGCGAGTTCTATACTCCAAGAGCCGTTACCCAGTTTATGGTGGACATGGTTGACCCCAGGCTGGGCGAAAAAGTCCTTGACCCTGCCTGCGGTACAGGTGGCTTTCTAACGAGTACAATTGAGCACATCCGCAAGAAATACGTGAAATCCGTGGAAGACCACCGGATTTTGCAGGAGTCCATTTCAGGCGTTGAGAAAAAGCAGCTTCCACACCTGCTCTGTGTAACAAATATGCTTTTACACGGAATAGAAGTCCCTTCCCGCATCCATCACGACAACACCCTTGCCCGCCCTCTTCGCGATTACACACCAAAAGAGCGCGTAGACGTGATAGTAACGAATCCTCCTTTTGGCGGCATGGAAGAAGACGGGATAGAGACAAATTTTCCAGCAAATTTCCAGACCCGTGAAACCGCTGACCTTTTCTTAGTCCTGATTGCCCATATCCTTAAAGACGGAGGCCGCTGCGGAATAGTCCTTCCTGACGGAACCCTTTTCGGGGAAGGCGTAAAGACTCGCATTAAAGAAAAACTCCTTCAGGAGTGCAACCTGCATACAATAGCCCGCCTTCCAAACGGCGTCTTCAACCCCTACACCGGCATAAAGACCAATCTCCTCTTTTTCACGAAAGGCGAACCCACAAAAGAAATCTGGTACTACGAACACCCCTACCCTGCCGGCTATAAGTCCTATTCCAAAACCAAACCCATGCGGATAGAAGAATTCGCCCCGGAAAAAGCCTGGTGGAATAACCGGAAAGAAAACGAACATGCCTGGAAAGTCAAAATCGAAGATGTAATCGCCAGCAACTACAACCTCGATATCAAAAATCCCAATACATCCGAAGACGACCTTGGAGACCCTGAAGAACTTCTCAAAAAGTACCAGGCCCTCCTTTTCGAAATCAAAGAAGCTCAAACCACGCTGAAAAATGAACTCATGACCGCACTGGCAGGGAAATCCGCATGAACCCGGACGTTTTTTTCGAAAACTTTGAACTTCTTGCCGATGCGCCGAATGGAGTCCAGAAACTGAGAGAACTTATTTTGCAGCTTGCGGTTATGGGAAAACTTGTGCCACAGGACCCGAATGATGAACCGGCTTCGGTTTTTGACAAAGAAACTAATAAGAATAATGAACATTCCGCAATCGAAGGAAAAGTAAGAAAATCACAGAGAATTTCCAAAGAAGAAATTCCATATGAATTACCCAGTACATGGAAATGGATGCGGTTAAGCGACATAAGTCACGATTGGGGCCAAAAAAAACCTGATGTCAAATTTACATATATTGATGTTACATCGATTAACAAAGAATTAGGGCTAATTTCTGAAGATCTTAAAATATTAAATCCTGAAGATGCACCATCAAGGGCTAGGAAAATAGTCAAAAATGGAACTGTAATATATTCAACTGTTCGTCCGTATCTATTGAACATAGCTATTGTGGACAAAGATTTTGATCCAGAACCTATAGTAAGTACTGCTTTTGGGATACTGCATCCTTATTCTGGAACTTTAAACAAATATCTGTACTATTACTTGAGAAGTAAACCTTTCATTTCCTATGTTGAGTCTGAGATGACGGGAATGGCCTATCCAGCTATCAACGATACAAAACTGTATAAAGGCTTGATTCCTCTCCCACCCCTCACCGAACAAAAACGCATTGTCTCCAAAGTTGATGAACTGATGGCTCTCTGCGACAAACTCGAAGCCCGCCGCCAGAAAAAACAGGAAATTCAGAATAAACTCAACAGCGCTGCCCTTGACAGAATGCTCAGCGCAGAAAAACAGGAAGAATTTGAACAGCACTGGCAGCATATCTGCGAAAACTTTGATCTTCTCTACGACAACCCTGAAAACGTCGAAAAACTAAGGCAGGCAATTCTTCAGCTTGCGGTTCAGGGAAAATTAGTGCCACAGGACCTAAATGATGAGCCGGCGAGTGTTTTGATTGAGAAAATTAAGGCTAAAAAAAGGCAATTAATAAAAGCAGGGAAAATTAAGAATTCGAAAGTATCAGCCCAAATAGATTCCCAAGAAATTCCTTATGAATTGCCAGATAAATGGGAATGGATAAGGATTGAAGACATCACAGATATTGGAACAGGGAGTACTCCGCTGAAATCAAAAAGTGAATATTACGAAGATGGTTCAATTCCCTGGATTACAAGTTCTTTGACTTCACTAAATTACATAGATAAAGCTGAAACTTATATTACTGAAACGGCAGTAAATGAATGCAACTTAAGAATATATCCATCAGGCACTTTACTTGTGGCTCTTTATGGTCAAGGAAAAACACGCGGGCAAGTTTCGGAGCTAAGAATAGAAGCAACAATTAATCAAGCATGTGCATCTATTGTTTTTATTGAAAACTTTGAAAATATCAAACAATATGTAAAGGTACTTTTTGAACAAAAATATGAAGAACTAAGAGCACTAGCCGCTGGTGGTGCACAACCGAATCTTAACGTAGGTAAAATAAAAGAAACACTAATTCCTCTTCCACCTCTCGCCGAACAAAAACGTATCGTTGAAAAAGTAGAGCAGCTCACGGGTTTGTGTGATGAACTTGAATCAAAACTCAGAAAAGAACAGAAAGATAGCGAAAAACTTATGGAAGCGGTTGTTAAGGGTCTGTTAGAAGGAGAGGACACCGAAAAAACGGAATTGGAAAAACCTATCCCGCTACAGGTGGCGACTATTAAACTGAAATAAATTATATTTTGTTTTCAGTTTTTCAGCCTCACAGAAAGAGTTTGTTGGAGAGAGTTTCCAGCCCCAAAAATAAAAATAATGTGGTAAAAATTCCAGAAAACCATATTCATCGTCTAAAACCTGTTTTTCACCGAGCGAAGCTCGGGCCAGGCAGAAAAAGTAAAAAACAAAATAAAAGGCTTTTAAAATACAGAATACAGTAAATTATATAGTTTTTAAAACTGTGAACACTGGACATATATTTGCACAAAATAGAACGCTCGAACCAGGCCGAAAAAAATAAGAAAGCAATAATGAAAGGCTTTTCATAGGCAAAAGTCAGTAAATTCTCCTTTCTTAAAAAACAAAAACACTTAAACTATTTTTTGATTTATTTCTTTTAAAAGGCCGCTCTCCTGCGTCGAGCGTGACAAATTCGGTTTAAGACGGCTAATGACGTTGCTTTGGCTCAGTTAGTTAACTAATCTAAAACGAACAGCTGGATAAAAATAAAAATAATGTGGTAAAAATTCCCAAAAACCATATTTATCGTCTAAAATCCGTCTTTCCGTCGAGTGAGAAGCTCAGTATCTATGCACCTTCGGTTAAGTGGAAAATCATGACAAATTGTTTCAATAGACTCAAAATTTATCAAATATTTTTATAATTTCTGAGCTGGAAAAGGGTATCAATTTCATGCAAATAGGACAAAATTTACTGCCGGTTTCTAATGCAAAGTCGATAGCTTTTAGGTAAGAAAATTCCTTAACCGACAACCAATAGTTTTTTTATATAACAATCTTAATTAATTAATATGGGGAATAAATATGTACAACTCATACTATCAAGTGTGTTGGGCTTGCTTATGATCGCAAACATTGCTGCTGCGGACACCTATTTAAACTGGTGTGGTAGAGAGTGGTGGGTAAGAAGTGGAACTGGTAATCCTGGTGGTAACAACTGGAACAATTCAGGCAAAAGTGTTTGGATTGATGAAAACCAGAAATTACATCTGACAATCCAGAAAGTTGGAGATACGTGGTATTCAACAGAAGTTGATACGACATCCACTGACTACACCTATGGTGTATACACGTGGACAGTTTCATCACCAATAATGAATCTTGATCCTAACATTGTAGCTGCTATGTTCTTCCGACATAACGATACTAATGAGATAGATATTGAAGCTACTCAGTGGGGTGGGATATACAGTGACAGACTTAGTTATAGTGTCCAGCCAAATGCATACCAGAGTGCAATACCTTATGACTCTCCTTACCAAAATGCTACAAACGTAACATACAGTTTCGACTGGGAGTCAACGCATGTCCACTTCACCGCAAAGCTTTCTAATGGAACTGTTATATCTGACTGGAACTGTACAGATCAGACAAGTATTCCGCATGTAGAAGGCGGAGTTGCGATGCAGATGTGGCTTATGAATCATTTGGCGCCGATAAATGGACAGAATGCAGAGATGGTTTTATCTGACTTTAGCTATACACCATCTTAATTGAAGTGAAAACCTTTTTTTAATTTTTAGACACGCTCTCAGAACATAACTTGTTCAATTGTTCAAAACAAAGTAAGCAAATTTTTCTTTTCCGCTTGCTGCCCAGGTTCCACATTATTTTTTTGAAAATAAATATTTTTTCCGGATAGTATTTCTTAAACAGGTTCTCTTAAACAGGTTCTCTTAAACAGGTTCAAGCAAATTAAACCCTTAATTGTATTTGGTGAATATTGGATGATATTTTTGCCATTCCTAAATACAGTATATTCCTAAATACAGTATTATATGCTCTTACCTTCTGCTAAAAGTTCAATAAATCTGTTTTTGATTGAAAACCAATAGCAGTAACTAATTATGAAATATGAAATTTTCTTCTGGAAAGTGAGATTAATCTAAAGGGCTGCCGCCTAAAAATAAAATACAGTTTTGAAATTTTCCCGAAAACAGTCCTCTTGATTAAAGCGCAGCGTAGCAAAATTCGAGCAAGAATAGCAAATAAGCTATGTTGAGCTGTGAAAATCAATTTATTCTTATTAAAATAAATAGGGTCCTCTTAAACTCACTCTCAAACTAGAGGTTATTACTTATTTGTTCCATTTATTAAGGTTATTAGTAGTTCCCCTCAAAAAAGTACATTCAATTTTTCGTCTGAATTTTAATTAATGTCATAAAAAATCGTAAATTTTATTGAGAAGGATTTTCAATCCTTCTCTGGTGATTATTACGAAACCTCCACTTATACCACTAAATGAAGATTTCAAATGGCAATTGTTGTCCGAAATATTAAATGTTTTTGATTTGAGATTCTGTAAGCAAACTCTTACAAGGAGGGGCATTGTGCCCCTCCACAGATCAGTACCTACTATAAAAATTGTTCTTCTAAGCATGTTTTTTTCTTGTGAAATCTCTTATTCTATAAAGGAATTAAAAGAAAGAGAAAGCTTGAGAAACTTTTTAAAAATCAGTTTAGTACCAACTGAAAAGGAAGTTTATGGCATTCTTAGTAAGTATGAACCCCAAGAGTTTACTGCTTTTGTTTTTGAAATATTGAATGATTTATGCCCTAAGAGAAAAAATGGATCAAGAGACATTATTATTGATAGTACTGACATAAACCTTAACCTGAACTGGCACGCTAAAAAGATTACCAAAGAAAGCCTAAAAAACAAAGAATACAAGTGGGGCCATTCAACCCATAGAGGTTTCTTCATTGGTATGAAACTTACTCTTGCACTTGATTCTCAAACATTAAAACCTTTAGCGTTTCTGATTAATGAAGCAAATGTAGCAGAACCTAAAATTTATCCTGAAATACTTAAAGAACTTAAAAGAAAGAGAATAATAAAAGCAGGTGACGTTATCTATGCTGATAGAGGATACTATTCCTATGAAAACTACGTTATATCTGTAAGAAATTTTAAGGTAGTACCTTTAATTTTTCCAAGGAAAAACTGTAATTTTAAGAAACTTTTCAATATGTTTAGATATCCTCTGAAAATATTTGATTTAAGAAGAAATACTGAAAAAGAAATTAAATTCTACAAAGAAATAATTGCAAAGTTTAAAGAGTTAATAAGCAAATGGAAAGAACTCAGATCTGTAAGGTCAATTATAGAAGATGTATTCAAAATAGCGAAGAAAGCATACTCTATGGAGAATTTACACAGATATACAAGGAGTTCTGTCCAAAAATACTGTTCTTTAGCTGTACTTTTAGTAGGGGTAACTGTAAATTACGGTATTAATGAAAGGAAGGAATTGCAAGCCTTCTCTGAATGAAGAAATTAAGAGGGGACTATAAAATAAATTAAAAATTGAAATGGTTATTACTCAATTGTACAATTCAAATAAGTTATGAAACAGCTTGTTGAGTAAAGTACTTCCATTTCTTTGTGCCTGTGATTAGAAGGATTTAATGTGCGTTTTATCTGCAGTTTCTGACCCTGCACCTTTTTTTGAAGAATATTTACTTTCTTTGAAGATTTTGTATCCCCTGAAAAGCAGAAACCCGGACAGCATAAATGCCAGAAAGTCCGACACCGGAAAAGCCGCCCAGACTCCATCCAGTTGGTATAAACGGGGAAGGAGAACAACAGCAGGGATCAGAAAGAGTAGCTGTCGGCTAATGGAAAGAAGGAAAGCGGGTTTTGCTTTTCCCAGGGCCTGATACAGGGTTGAAGTAATTACATTCATACCTATCAAAGGCGTTCCGAGCAACATAATCACTATAGCGTTTTTCCCAAGTTCCATATATTCCGGATCTGTACTGAATAACCCAAGAAGTTGTTCTTTTAAGAAGTAAATACTAACCAATCCAAGAATCCCAGTGACCGTTGTCGCTGCGAGCGATAATTTCACAGCTTCGGTTATCCTTTCATATTTTTTTGCTCCATAGTTGAACCCGACAACCGGTTGCAGGCCAAAGGCCATACCCAGGAGGGTCATGAAAATAACAGAATTAATCTTCATTACCACACCAAAAACGGCAATAGCAACGTCTCCTCCATAAGTTGCAAGTGCATTATATACGAAAATCATCATGAGACTGTTCGCGCATTCCATTACAAAAGATCCAGTACCAATAGCCCCAATTTCCTTAATGATTTTCAGGTCTGGTTTCAAGGTTTTGGACCTGAAGCGTACAGCTCCTTTTCCTCTTATATAATATAGCAGTAACCAGATCGAAGCTATTGTCTGTGATATTACGGTTGCAATTGCAGCCCCTTTTACACCCATTCCAAAACCGAGCATAAAAACCGGGTCAAGGAAGATATTAAGGCCGCCTCCTAAAATCATAGCATTCATTGCAAGACGGGCGTTTCCTTCAGATCGAACAATATTCTGAGTGGCCACACCAAAGACAAAGACAGTCCCTCCCAGTATTATATATTTAAGATATTCTCTGGCATAGGGCAGAACTCCAGGAGTTGCCCCAAAAACTTTCAAAAGTGGATTAAGATAATAAAGGCAGAGAGCGGCTATAAATACGCTTAAAATCAAACTAAGGGAAAAAACATTTCCAAGTACCCTTTCGGCTTTTTCATTTTCTCGGGCTCCAAGAGCACGCGAGATTATAGAAGAACCACCTGTCCCGAGCATAATCCCAAAAGCCATGATTATCATCTGAATTGGAAAAGCTATTGAAAGCCCGCCTATGGCCTGGACGTCATCTGCTCCATAGGCTATTCCCACGAAAAAGGTGTCCACTACATTATAAATAGCCTGAACCAGCATTCCGACGACAATGGGAGCTGAGAGCTTAAACAGGAGCTTCTTTATGTTATCTTTGCCAAGAAACTCGCTTTTTTCATCCATATTTTCATCTCCATCGTTTTCCACCTCAATCGTCTGACCTGCCAGATGGAGGCTCGAACCCAGGTTCAAAAAGTTTAGTTACAGCTTTATGAATGAGCATCCTGAAAATTTCTTTTTCTTCAAAGGTAAAATCTGAAAAGAGAATATCTGTAAAAGCGGTCAACTTTTTAAAAATAATATATCTCATTTCCTTTCCTTTTTCAGTCAGATAAACCCTGTAAGCTCGAAGATCATTTTCGTCCCTTTCCCTGTAAACGTAACCTTCTTTTTCCAGATTCTGGATTGCTCTGGCACTTGTTGCTTTGCTAACTTTCAGTTCCTTTGCAAGAGTTTCCTGTGATACTCCATCTTTGTAGTATAATGACATTAAAAACTCAAACTGTCCGCTTCCGACCCTGTAAGCTTCGAGTTCCTTTACCATGTACGCCAGATGGCTCCTGTAGATGCAAGCAATAGGGCCTAATATTTCTCTTGGGTCTTTTTTTCTTAAGTTTCCTTCTCTTGGTTTTTCCATAATTTTATCCTTCACATTTATGAGCTGGGCAGCTTGTTTTTGAGTGAACCAGTGTAAAAATCGTTATAAATGGAACTGATCCGACCTCTATAGGCTGGTGAGGTATATAATAGTTCCGAATGAAACTAAAATTAGATGCAAATACTGGTTAGTATATAAACTTAGAAAGTAAATGACTTCTATCTCAAGAATAAATATTTATTTATAGGTTTTTATCTTGACTTTGTCACATTTCCTTTTCGCGTCAGCCGTGAAGTCCTAATTTTTCCTTTATAAATTTAGTTTAATGAAACAAATAACAGATGCCTTCATCAAGTCAAATAATATTTCTGTAAAAAACACATTTCAGAGAAACATCTTGACTCCTGTTTTCAAACAAAAACTCATTGTGTTGTTTTCACCTGTATTGATTACCTTAATGGTTTGGTTCTCCTCCCCTATAGGAAAAATATGAGAAAATGGCAATTTATTGTTGTAAATACTCTAACACTCAATAACTAATCCATTTCATCTTAACTTCCCCTTGGAGTTTTGCAGATTTCCTCAAACTTGTTCGAACAAATGCCATTCAAACTATAGGCAAAAATGGTGTTCTTATACTTGACGAATCAAGTATAAAAAAATATAGAAAGAGTTCTGTCGGAGTTTCTTGTCAGTATTGCGATGACCTTGGGAAAGAGGATAGTTGTCAGGTTTCACCAGATTTTTCAGAGAAAAGAATGGATTTCCTAAGTTTAAATCAAAGAAAAATCCAATTCAATCTTTTCCTATACCTCAACACTATAGTGTAGACTTTGAAAACAACACAGTTAAGCTTCCAAAAATCGAACCGATTAAAGCAGTTCTTCACCGAAAGTTTGATGGAGAGCTTAAAACAGCTACAGTATCAAGGTCTTGCAAAGGGAATTACTACATTAGTATCCTTGTTGAAGACGGAAAAGGACTTCCAGCAAAGCACCCTTTCATAGAATCAACTACAATAGGTATTGATGTAGGTATCAAAGATTTTGCTATACTCTCTACAGGTGAAAAAATATCGAATCCTAAGTATCTTAAAAACCCCCTCAAGAGACTTAAAGTACTTCAGAAAAGAGTTTCAAGGAAACAAAAAGGTTCAAAGAACAGAGCAAAAGCCAAAACGGGGGTTGCTGTACTCCATGAGAAAATAAGCAATCAGAAACATGATTTCCAGAACAACCTCTCTTTTAAACTCATAAGCGAAAACCAAGCTATAGCTCTGGAAACTCTGAACGTTAAAGGAATGGTTAAGAATCACCACTTATCACAGGCTATAAGTGATTCTTCATGGAGTATCTTTGTTACAAAATTAGAATACAAAGCGACATGGTTCGGAAAAACCATCCTGAGAATTGGACAGTTTGAGCCATCTTCTAAGCTTTGTAATGTCTGCGGATATCATAATTCATTTTGACATTAAAAGATAGAGAATGGACTTGCCCAGACTGTAAAACAAAGCATGATAGAGACATAAATGCCGCTATCAATATCAAGAAATTCGCTCTCATAGATCAAAATCTAATTGGGTTGTAACACCTACGGAACGTGGGGAAGAGCCTGGGGACTTGCCCTCAATGGAGGGGGGAATGAACCAGGAAGCCTCCAAGTCTTTAGCTTAGGGGTAGTTCACCTATGCAATCTCAATGCCTTCTCTTGAAGAAGTAACTTACAAATCTTACCATCAAACAAAGGAAAATAAAAACAAAGAAAGATACTAATGGTACGTTTTTTAGCAAGATAATTCACAGTTGTAATTCTCGATTTTAGGTGTTCTTTCCAGGATTGAACGTTCCAGAATTAAATTTTCCAGTATTGAACACTCCAATATTGAACGTTCAATATTTGCTCTCTCCATAATTGCCTTCTCCAGAATTACTCTCTTCAGACTTGCTTTCTCCAGAATCGCTCTTTCCAGGTATTTTCACAGGGCTTTCCTGTAAATTTCAATAATATCTTCTTTTGATAGCTCTCTGGGGTTTGTCAGGCGGCAGACATCCTGCATTGCATGTTCAGCCAGAAGTTCGAGATCTTCTTCCTTTGCTCCAAGCTCTTTTAAGCCAGAAGGAATTCCTATATCCAATGCAAGTTTCCTGATGGCTTCTATAGCCCGGTCTGCAGCTTCTTCATGGCTTAGTCCTTCCACTTTTTCTCCCATTGCCCGAGCAATATCAGCAAAGCGTTCCGGGACGACTTTCTTGTTGTATGCTTCTACATACGGAAGAAGAATCGCGTTGCAAACTCCATGTGGAAGGTTATAAAGCCCTCCTAGCTGGTGCGCCATGGAATGTACATAACCAAGGCTTGCGTTGTTGAAAGCGATACCTGCAAGGTATTCGGCATGTGCCATCATATCCCTGGTTCTTACGTCTTCTCCGTGGGCAACGGCTTCACGTAAATATTTTGAGATAAGTTCTATGGACTTAATAGCAGCTGCATCCGTTGTAGGCGTGGCCATGGTAGAAACGTAAGCTTCAACTGCATGGGTCAAAGCATCCATGCCGGTTGCAGCCGTAAGTGCAGGTGGCATGCTTACCATTAGTTCAGGGTCGTTAACTGCAATATCAGGGGTAATGCGCGGGTCGACGATTGCCATTTTGATATGCCGCTTCGTATCCGTAATAATTGTAAAACTCGTCATCTCACTCGCAGTGCCAGCAGTCGTATTTACCGTGATAAGTGGAGGAATTCCTTTTGTAACTTTTCCGACGCCCTCATAATCATTGATTAACCCACCGTTATATACTACAATGCCAATTGCCTTTGCGCAGTCCATAGGACTTCCTCCTCCGACAGCAATTATTATATTACAGTCCTCTTTTCTGTAAATATCCGCTCCTTCCATAACTGAAGTATCGGTCGGATTAGGGTCTGCTCCTGGAAAAATTGTGCCTTCCAGGCCTGCGTCTTCAAGAATCCTGTATATATCCAGTGCAAGCCGTTCTCCATGCTTGCTTTTGCCGGAAACTATAAGGGCTTTTGTAGCTCCAAGATCTTTTGCATGCTTGCCGATCTCTTTTACGCAACCAGCCCCCATCAGGGCTACTTTCGGGTTCAGATAGGTGTATGTTCTGTTTTCGGTCATGATTTATGCTCCCCCTGACAATTCTTTTTAGATACCCCTAAACATATCTTTATAAATTTTTTATTGGAAACTCAATATATTAATGGAAATAATTTTTCTCGGTAACTAATAAAGTTTTGCTCTGAGACTGAATTTTTGAAGCCATAAACAAAAGTCCTGAGAAAGAAAGGCAAATATTTTTTAATTTTTATCATCCTTACTTTTTAGAATTATTTATCATAAGGAAAATATATTCCCTTTATTTTATATATTTTTCAGTAATCAAAATATACATAGATTATCAGTCGTTTTCCAATTTATTCAGAATACACGTTATACTAAAACTACACGTATGCTAAAACAGGGAAACTGGATCAAACTTGGTAATTTTATTGTGGATTTTAAAATATCAATTATATAACGGCAGATAATCCAATTTACTGATTTTGCTTTATTTGCCGGCAATAATGGCAAGTACGTTTAATCAAGCCAGGAGGATTTTTATCCGTGAGTCAAGCAATGGACTTACTCGAACCAGCAACCAGAGAATTTTTAGAAAAGGTAAACAAGCAGGGTGGAACACCAATCTACCAGCTCTCACCAAAAGATGCCCGCAAAGTCCTTTCAGATTTGCAGGCTGCTCATGTAGCGAAACTACCTGCAGATATTGACGATCTGGACATTCCAGTTGGTCCAGGGGGACAGGTTTCAGTCAGAATAATCAGGCCAAAAGGGAATAAGGAAAGTCTGCCAGTCGTGATGTATTTTCATGGCGGCGGCTGGGTGCTTGGAGACAAAGATACACATGACCGATTAGTACGGGAAATCGCAAATGGAGCTAACGCTGCGGTTTTATTTGTCAATTTCACGCCATCTCCAGAAGCAAAATACCCGACGCCAGTAGAAGAGGCATACGCAGCAACGAAATACATTTCAGAAAATGGGGAAAAACTCAACCTGGATAGCTCAAGGCTCGCAGTTGCTGGTGACAGTGTAGGCGGAAATATGGCGGCAGCTGTTTCACTTATGGCAAAGGAGCGAGGTGGCCCAAAAATTGATTATCAAGTGCTCTTTTACCCTGTTACCGATGCTAATTTTGATACACGATCTTATCAGCAGTATGCAACCGGCGTCTGGCTTTCTCGTGAGGCTATGAAGTGGTTCTGGAATAATTATTTGCCTGACGAAGAAGCACGTAAGCAGCCCACAGCTTCTCCTTTACAGGCATCACTTGACCAGCTCAGAGAACAACCTCCGACTCTTGTGATAACTGATGAGAACGATGTGCTTCGTGACGAGGGGGAAGCCTATGCTCATAAACTGATACAGGCCGGTGTCA
This sequence comes from Methanosarcina barkeri str. Wiesmoor, assembly GCF_000969985.1. Lineage (GTDB taxonomy): Archaea > Halobacteriota > Methanosarcinia > Methanosarcinales > Methanosarcinaceae > Methanosarcina > Methanosarcina barkeri_B. Next base: position 2,883,351 of record NZ_CP009526.1, read on the forward strand.
ATGTTACAGCCGTTAGATATCTGGGAACCATACACGATTTCGTGATGTTAAACCCGCTAGCTGGAACACCTGCCACTTGCAGTGCAATTGGCCTGGCTAACGAGAATCTCAGGGCAGCTTTCGCAAAATCGTAATTATGTGGCTGCTTCTTAAAAGTGCGATTCCAAATATATCACAGATCTCAATATATCACAGATCTTATATAATGAGCCTATCCCATAACTCAAAACTACTTCTACGAATATGGAATTAAGAATAATCAATGAGTTTTTGATCACAGAAAATAATTCTGAAGTTCTTATCAGTTTTGATTATAAGGCTGGTTTTGGGATGAGCTCTAATAATAAAATCCGTTGATACTGTATTTATAAATATATAAAAATAAATTTAAAACTACATAAAAGCCAGAGAACTAAAAACATATAAAAAAAGAGCCAATAGCTATGGATAAGTTTGTTTTTTTCCAAACGTATAGCTATTTAATAAATCAATCCTAATTAAATATATATGAGTGGGATCAGGCTTGGGACAGATTGTCTTTCAACATACGAAGAAGGAATAAAAAGGGAGTGGATTACAGGAAACGGGCTTGGAGGATATGCTTCCTCTACAGTTATCGGGGCAGGCACAAGGACTTACCACGGGCTTCTTGTGGCTGCTCCAGAAAACTCACCAGGAAGGTTTGTACTGCTTTCTTCCCTTGATGAGGAAATCTCTACTGATGAAGAGATTTATAAACTTGCAGTCCATAAATTTCCAGACGCTGTTTCTCCTACGGGCTTCAATTGCCTTTCCGAATACATTCAAAACCCATTTCCTCTCTGGATTTACCAGCCTGGTGATTTTACTGTGAAGAAAAAAGTCTTCATGGTTCATAACAGTAACACGACCTGTATTCTCTATGATATCGAATCCAGAAAAGAAGAATCTTTGCTGAAAATTTTTCCACTGATAAACTCAAGAGACTTCCATTATACTGCTCGCTCAGGATACCTTTCTTTTTCTCAGAAAGCTCATCCAGAAGGAGTAGAGCTGGAGAGTTCTAATGGTTTTACCTTCTCTCTTTCATCCAATCTTGAATATCATTCTGGTCCCAGGTGGTACTATAACTTGGAGTATGATGCTGAAAAACAAAGAGGGCTTAACTACCAGGAAGATAATTTCAGTCCTGGTTATTTCGAAGGCAAACTCAAACCGGGAAATTCTCGTTTCTTTATCGTTGCTTCAACAGACAAAATCTCTTCACTTAACCTCAGGAAAGTTGATGAACTCTATAAAAGGGCAGTAAACCGACAGAATCTTCTTATTCTAAATTCCAGGCTTACAGATCCTTTTGCTCTTAAACTTCTCAGGGCAACAGACACTTTAACAGTAAAGAATCCTTCTTCAGGTGAAAATACTGTAATTGCAGGATATCACTGGTACTCTGACTGGGGAAGGGATACCATGATATCTCTGACTGGCTTGTTTTTAATTCCTTATCGTCATGAGGAGGCCAGGTCCGTTCTCATGAATTTTGCCAAATATTGCAGGAAAGGCTTAATTCCCAACACTTTTCCATCTTTTGGAGGAGAGCCAGTCTATAATACGGTAGACGCTTCTCTCTGGTTTATCCATGCTGTTAGCCGCTATTTTGCATATACGAGCAACTTTCTTTTCCTTGCAGATATCTGGGACACTGTAGAGGCTATTATAGATAACTACCGTAAGGGTACGGACTTTGGAATCTGCATGGATTCTGATCATCTTATTCAACAGGGGCCTCAATTAACCTGGATGGACGCTAAAATTGGAGAATGGGCAGTAACTCCAAGAGCAGGTAAAGCCTGTGAAATTAATGCCCTCTGGTACAACGCCTTGAAAATTGCTTCCAGCCTGGGTACTATTCTTGGAAAGGAGGTCTTTTTATATGAGATGCTTGCCGATGGTGTTGCCTCAAATTTTGAGAGTGTTTTCTGGAACCCGGAAACTAACTGTCTCTTTGACCTTGTATATCAGGATGAAGCCGGAAACGAAGTTAAAGACCCTGCAATTCGCCCCAATCAAATCTTTGCAGTAGCTCTTCCTAACACCATGCTCCCCCCTGAGAAAGAAAAAGCGATTGTGGACAGAGTTGAAAAAGAACTTTTGACACCCTTTGGGCTTAGAAGTCTTTCAACTGATAACCCCTTATATAAAGGACAGTATCATGGAGATGCATTCACCCGAGACACAGCCTATCATAATGGGACAGCGTGGCCCTGGCTCCTTGGCGCTTATGTGAGAGCTTATCGGAAGGTTAACAATTATTCCGAAAAGAGTCTTGAAGATATGAGGGCTCTTCTGGAGGGCTTTAACACGCATCTTGAAACCGAAGGCCTTGGTACCATTTCCGAAGTTTTTAATGGCGATTATCCTTACTCTCCAGGCGGATGCATAGCTCAGGCCTGGAGCGTTGCAGAAATTTTTAGAGCATATGTAGAGGACGTGCTTGAGATCAGGCCACTCTTAAGCACAATATCCCCAGCACTCTTAAGCACAATATCCCAGGAAATGGATATGATGAGCCTCTCATCGAGTAAGATAAATGAGAGAACAATATAAGCTGGACAATATAAGCTGGAGGGAAATAATATGACCTGGAAAGACCATGGGGAGCTATTTATACGGTCTAGTAAAAATCCAATACTTACAGTTGAAGATTGGCCTTATCGAGCCAATTCAGTATTTAACCCTGCAGCTGCAATAACCGATGGTAAAATTCTGTTACTGGTCAGGGTTGAGGACCACAGGGGTTTTTCTCACTTTACGGTAGCAAGGAGTAAAAACGGAATTGATGGCTGGGAAATTGATAGCGAACCAACCTTTTTTCCGGACCCCGTAAATTACCCTGAAGAGATATATGGCGTTGAAGACCCGCGTATAACTTACATCGATGAGATGGGAAAGTGGGCTATAGTATATGTGGCTTTTTCGGATAGCGGTCCCTTGCCAGCCCTTGCCTTTACCGAGGATTTTCGTAACTTTGACCGAGCAGGACCTTTGATGCCACCCGATAATAAAGATGCTGCTGTTTTTCCTGTAAGGTTTAATGGCAAATGGGCAATGTTACACAGGCCTGCGCCTACTACTCACACTTTAAAAGCTAATATCTGGATCTCCTTTTCTTATGATATGAAATCCTGGGAAAAACCCGAAGTTCTTCTGTATGCCAGGGAAGGTGGATGGTGGGATGCTTACAAAATCGGTTTATGCCCACAACCACTCCGTACACCTGAAGGTTGGTTAATTATGTACCACGGGGTACGCCAGACTACCCCTAAAATAAGTTACAGGCTCGGGCTTGCTCTTCTTGATCTTGAAGATCCCACGAAAGTGCTCCGCAGGTCGGAAGGCTGGATTTTTGGGCCACGTGAGCCATACGAACGTAGTGGAGATGTCAATGACGTTGTTTTTCCCTGCGGATGGGTCTTAGTAAACGATGAACTCCGTATTTATTACGGAGCTGCCGATACCTCGGTATCAGTTGCCAGTGCAAAATTTGGCGATATCATGGAGTATATCTGCATGTGCCCTGAGAAACAGTGCCCTGAAGAATACTGCAGGTGGTTTGAAGAAAATAAGGGAAAGAATATTGATCTGAGAAGAGGATAAATCTGGAACTGGACATGGATCATCTACTGAAAACCATAATTATGTATTTAGTTTTAACATTGGTTTGGAAGGAACCTAATGTCTAATGTATCCTGTCTACTGTTTTCCCAACTCTATGCCGGATTGCGCAAGAAAATGCATAGAATTAGAATCTGTTCTATCTCAAGCCTGGGCAGGGTTGAGCTCCCGTCCACCTACCACTTAATCTCTATTTTTGTTCTCAAAAATTAGAGAAGTCAGCCAGACGCCGGAAGAACAGGAAGATTGCGAAAAAATTATTGAGGCAGCCAGAATATCACGGTAAATTCAATATAGGGAGTAGGTCCTACGATGCGATCACTCTTTTTTACAGCTGTTTCGTTTTTCGAACCGCTACAGAAGGCACCAATTATCTCTAGTGTTTAAACAAATTGATGTCAATCGAATTTCCCATAGCAATATAACCAGCAGCGTTTGGATGGCACCCGTCTCCAGAATCGTATTCTTGTCTCAGATTGTCATGACCATCATTCAGCACAGAGTTGAAATCTATCACTTTATAGCCTTGTACATTTGAATATGATATAATCCACTTGTTCAGGTTGTTTGTTTTTATTTTCAAATTCTGTGAAACATAAGTCATTGGCGTGATTGAGCAAAGTACTGGTGTAATTCCGTTTTGTGTGGAATTCTTGCACATTGCAGCCAGATCATTTTCAATAATCTGTTCAGGCTGTCCAAGAAGAAGGTCATTGAGTCCGCCCATTATTATAACAAAATTCGGATGGTGTGATATTACATATCTATCAAACCTGGCTAGCATCTCGTAAGTCTGATCTCCGCACTCACCAGCATTGTGTATTACTGCTCCAGACAATCGTGATCGTAATATTGCAGGATATGAAGTTCCGTTTCCACAAAAACCGTATGTGATGGAATCACCCATGCACACTATAGATAGTTTATTTTTATTATTATTATTATTATTATTATTATTATTATTATTATTATTACTACTACTACTACTACTACTATTACTATTTAGTGTACCATTTTCAATGTCTGCACAACCAGAAAGGGATATAGATGACACAAACATGAGAATAGTTATAATTTTCAGTGTATTCATAAATTTTCCTCTTATAATACAAAAATACGGCTATTCGCTGTTTCAAGTGGGTAACTTACATTTAGTTCCTAAATGTTGAAGTCGCATATATCAAATATGTAAACAGTTGTTGCTGAATATCACATTCAAGCTTGGGATTTTCCTATTTGGTATGAATATTTTCTAACTAAACAATTATTTTCACCCCATACAAAATAGCGAAGAGCCAAAAATACTCGTTGTTGAAAACCAAATTCAAGCTTGATGTTTTCTCTTTAACTTGGCTACTTTCAAACTCAGCAATTATTTTTAATCCACGCAAAATAGCGAAGAGCCATAGTCTTTTAAGTCCTGGCCCTGATACTTTTTCGGGTACTTTGCAACCAGATCTGGAAATACGTCAGACAGCGCCGCATTCGAATCGTATAAATTTTTAAATTTAAAGAGTTCGACCCCCTTTCATGAGTTACTATTCTGGGATAACAATAATGTTCCTCAAACACTTGCCTCTTCGAGCCTTGCTCATGAACCTGAGCCGGGAAATAAGCCTCTGACTTCCATTTCGTCGTCATCGAAATGGACTATTATCAGCGAACCTCATTTCTTATAAACAGAGAAATAGATGTGACGGAAGAGGAGGTAGCATACGAATTATAGATCCGCGAAAATTCAATGACAAAATAAGACAGGTTTACTGATCTATCTGTCCAGGCTTTACATAGATATCAAACTTAGGTTTTAGTTCTGAATTTCTTTTTACTTCAGTCCTTGAAAGTACTTGAAATTTAGTTCTGCAAAAAACAGTTGAAAAAAATCGTTGAAAAAACAGTTGAAAAAACCATTGAAAAAAAGCCGTTGAAATTTTCAATATCATTGAAAAATCTCATGACTTGAGCTATGTCCATCAGTGGTGTCATGGCGCACTGGCTTTTCAAATACACAAGCAGTACTCAAGTTCCCACCTATTTTGAAAAAACTCTACAGGTTGGGCTAAATAATTCAGAACTTATATATAAATATCCAATTAGAATGCTAGATTCCATTTTCTCTTCAAACACTAAGGGAATCTCTGGCATTTCATGGAGGTGCAAAAATGGCAACCAAAGATGAACTTATTCAGGAGCTTTCTGATGCAGTCATCTCCTGTAAAAAAGATGCAGTGCTCGCAGCTGTTAATAAAGCAAAAGATGTTATGGAACCAGCTGAGATCATTGACAAAGGTCTTTCTGCAGGCATGAACCAGGTAGGAATTCTTTTTGAGAGGGGGAAACTTTTCCTGCCCCATGTGATGATGGCTGCTGATGCAATGACATCAGGAGTTAAAGTTCTTGAAGCTGAGCTCCCTGCAGGGACAGAGAGCAAGAAACTAGGGGTTATCGTAAACGGTACGGTCGAAGGCGACGTCCACGATATAGGCAAGTCCATAGTATCCACTATGCTCCAGTCTTCTGGTTTTGAAGTCTACGACATTGGCCGTGATGTTCCGGTCAGGAACTTCATCGAAAAGGCAAAAGAAGTCGATGCCAATATGATTGGAATTTCCGCCCTTATGACCACAACTCTTCAGGGGCAAAAAGATGTAATTGAGTTCCTCAAGGAAGAAGGGCTAAGGGACAAAGTAAAAGTCATGGTAGGCGGAGCCCCTGCAACCCAGGCCTGGGCTGACAAGATCGGTGCAGATTGCTATGCTGAAAACGCAAGTGAAGCTGTCGCAAAAGCAAAGGAAATGCTACTCTGAACCCCAATTATCAATAAAATCTGTTCGGTCTAAACTAAGTTGATTTTATGGAGGAAAAAATGGCAACTGAATATGCTTTGCGTATGGGAGACGGTAAACGTATCTACCTTACCAAAGAAAAGATAATTGCAGAGATCGAAGACGGAACTGCAAATGCTGCCGATTTTGGTGAAATTCCTGCTCTGAACGCCAATGAAATGGAGAAGCTTGCAGAGATCCTTATGATGCCTGGCAAGACCGTTAGTGTCGAACATGGTATGGAAGTTCCTGTAACACACGATATCGGCACTATCAGGCTTGATGGGGACCAGGGAAACAGTGGTGTTGGTATTCCTTCCAGCCGTTTAGTTGGCTGCATGACGCATGAGAGGGCTTTCGGTGCTGACACAATGGAACTCGGGCACATTGATTACAGTTTCAAGCCGGTAAAACCTGTCGTATCAAACGAGTGCCAGGCAATGGAAGTCTGCCAGCAGAACATGATTATTCCACTGTTTTACGGTGCAATGCCCAATATGGGGCTTTACTATACACCGGATGGACCCTTTGAGAACCCCGGCGACCTCATGAAGGCTTTCAAGATCCCAGAAGCCTGGGAATCAATGGAACACGCTGCAGAACACCTGACAAGAGACACAGTTTGGGTAATGCAGAAACTCTTTGCCTCTGGTGCTGATGGTGTCAACTTTGACACAACCGGTGCAGCAGGCGACGGTGACATGTATGGTACACTCCATGCGATTGAAGCCCTCAGAAAAGAGTTCCCTGATATGTATATTGAAGCAGGAATGGCCGGGGAATGCGTACTTGGTATGCACGGAAACCTTCAGTATGACGGCGTAACCCTTGCAGGACTCTGGCCTCACCAGCAGGCCCCACTTGTTGCAAAAGCCGGAGCAAATGTTTTCGGACCAGTATGCAACACCAATACCAGCAAAACCTCAGCCTGGAACCTTGCCCGTGCAGTTACTTTCATGAAGGCAGCCGTCGAAGCATCTCCAATACCCTGTCACGTTGACATGGGAATGGGTGTGGGCGGAATACCGATGCTTGAAACGCCTCCTATTGATGCAGTCACAAGGGCAAGCAAAGCAATGGTAGAAATTGCAGGCGTAGACGGCATATAGATCGGGGTCGGCGACCCAATGGGTATGCCGATCGCACACATAATGGCTTCAGGTATGACAGGAATGAGAGCTGCAGGAGACCTTGTTGCAAGAATGGAGTTCTCAAAGAATATGCGCATAGGTGAAGCAAAAGAGTACGTCGCAAAGAAACTTGGTGTCGACCAGATGGACCTCGTAGACGAGCACGTTATGCGCGAGCTGCGTGAAGAACTCGATATTGGTATTATAACGTCGGTACCAGGCGCTGCAAAAGGTATTGCTGCAAAGATGAACATCGAAAAGTTGCTCGATATTAAGATTAATTCCTGCAATCTCTTCAGAAAGCAGATAGCGTAAAGAAAAACTCCGAAATAACTAAGAAGATACGAAAAAGTGGATACAGATCTCCTGTAGATCTTTCTCAGGATATTTCTTGAAAATATTTCTTGGTGATATTTCTTGAAAATATCCTGGGAAAGGCTTGATTTTTTGGATTTTCCACTTTCTCCATTTGCAGTCTTTTATGAGTCGATTTGTGCTGCAAGAGCTGTGCGAATCGTCAATTTATATCTATAGTAATTAGAGGAGTGTGCTTTAAAATGAGCGACGAAAACAGTGAAAACGGAGGGCTCCAACGAACAATTGATTGGAAACAGGGACTTGCAATTGCTCTGGGGGTTCCTGTACTGATCCTGCCGTCCATAGGCTATTTTGCAAATTATGTCTGGGCCTTTGCAATCATTATCTGGGCGCTATCGGTCTTTCAGGGTTTCATGCAAAATTTTGCCTACGGAGAACTTGCCACAATGTTCCCGAAAGCATCCGGGCTTCCGGGGTATGCCCAGAGTGTTTTTACGGGGAACGCAAGCAACCGGTATGACCTTAGCAAATTGCTTGGAGGTTTCAGTGCCTGGAGTTACTGGTTTGCCTGGAATCCGGTCCTTGCAATCTACTCAATCCTTATCGGGAGCTATCTTAAAGGCCTGGTCCCTGCACTTGCAGGCGTGCCTGACCTTGTTGTTTACCTGGCATCCGGCGCAGTTGTATTCATACTTCTGATTCTGGTTAATTATCGTGGGCTATCGGGTGGAGCAACGCTTGGGTACATTCTTGCCATACTTTCGCTTGCCCCCCTTATCATTATTGCCCTTGCACCCTTCGTAACAGGGCACTTTGAGATCAGCAATATTACCGGCTCTTTGCTTCCCACAGACTGGAGTTGGGATATCCATCATATCCTGATCTTGCTCGGGCTTTTTGCAATGGCCCAGTGGAGTGCCTGCGCCTGGGAAACCGCAGCGATCTACGGGCCTGAATATAAACAGCCCAAATCAGATGTTCCAAAAGCTCTCTTTATCTGCGGTGCGATCTGTCTTGTGACCTTCATTCTCGTCCAGGCAGCCTGTACAGGAGCCCTAGGAATTGAAGGAATCCTAGCCGAACCGGTTTCTCCAATGCTACCTATAGCCCAGATGACCCTTGGCCCCATAGGTGGATCTCTGACTATCTTTATGTTGATTGCGGCAATGGTCCTCATTATCCAGACTGCCTTCCTTGGAGCTTCAAGGGCTATGTATTCCATGGCTGGAGAAGGAAATCTGCCAAGGTTCTTTGGAAAAATGAATGCACATGGAACTCCAGTCAACGCAATGATTGTCATTGCCCTCTTGAATATGGGTTTCATCTGCCTGGGAACTCCTGCAGCTATAGTTGCAGCCTCAGCAATAGGTTATGTCTGTGCCAACGGGATAAGTCTGCTCGCATATGTTAAGGCAAAAATTGACCCGAAGTTCTCGAAACTTGAAAGACCGTTCAAAGCCCCAAACGGCTGGAGATACGTAGCCCTTTTCTTTGGGTTTTTTAACCTGCCTCTATGTCTAATTGGAATAATATACCTGAACAGCCTTGAGTTAGGCTGGACTTCAACGATAGTTGGCTTCGTGGTTCTTGCCCTTTATCTTCCGCTCTGGTATTATTCCCAGAACGAGAACAGGACAACTTTAGAGAAGGATAATTCCCTATCAGGCGAGTCCACGATATAAAGGCGCAAAGATAAATTACAAAAGTAGATACGAAAATTTCCACCGTTTTCCTTTTCCGGAAACCGGTCAAACTCGTGAGCCGATAAATATCATCGAATCATGAGTCCTGTTTCGGGTGCAAAAAAGGTCTGCAGAAAATATGTGGCTACAGGATGCATAATCTATATACGATAATATTATGGAAAATATCTAACCTTACTAATCCTGAAGCCTCATACTTATTTTTTATTATCACAAAATAAAAGCCTTGAAACTAGTTTCATGGTAACTTAGTTATGATACGTTGATATATAGACAACACCTCATCCGTAGTCCCTTTTTTAATGAGCCTATCCCAAAACCAATTTTATCCTCAAATAGATAAAAGTTTCAGAACTATTTTCCGTGATCTGAAAACCATTGATCACTCCCTATTCGAGATTTAGAGAAGCAGTTTTGAGTTATGGGATAGGCTCAATTATAATGATTCATAATGATTCATAACTAAATTTCTTAGACACTAGTACATTGATTCCAAAGTGTCATGAATGAATTTTTTGAAAACCACTGAAAGTACGGAAGACACGGAAATAAGTAGTTGTGCGCAAAAACTTGACTTCAAATTTACAGCAAATATGAGACACTATTGAAAATTGCGTTAGAGGCAAAGAAAAAGAGGAAATGGAAAAAATAAAAAAGAGGAAAGAGGAAAAATAAGTAAGAGGAAATGGGAAAAATAAAAAAGAGGAAATGGGAAAAATTCAGTTACGGAGGTATCCAGAAGCTATGGCATTCCCACATACCACAGCTTCTGGTACATTTTTAATGCATTTGCTGGAGTTTGGAGTAAAGAAAATTCCAGTTATAGGCCTGAAATTTTCTTTTTTAGTTTTTTAGAGATGCCGTGCGTTTCAGCCAGATTTCTTCATAGATCCGGCATGAATCCAGCAGTACTCTTAAATTCCTTTCTCAAAAGGATATAACAATTTCTAACGTTTTTTAATATTTCTAACGTTTTTTAATATTTCTAACGTTTTTTAATATTTCTAACGTTTTTTAGTGTTTTACTTTTAATCCGTTTTTCGTGCGCCATTTAGTCATTTTTAACGTCGTTTTTATTTCACCATTTTTGATTATTCAGCGGTCATTTTATCCCGTTTTTTCTTGCCATTTTTGGTTATTCCGTGACCACTTATTTCGTTTTTATTTCACCGTTTTTGATTATTCAGCGGCCACTTAATCCTTTTTTCTTGCCATTTTTGTTTATTCCGCGGCCGTTCGTCCCGTTTTTAGTGTCATTTTTAATTTATTACCTGCCCTTTCAGAAGTATTCATTGTTCTTTCAGGCAATTATTTTTTGTTGGACTTGTTCCTATTTACTGGCAAGTGATTTATCTATGGCTTAATAATATATAGCCCGATCCGCGTTGTTCTTGCAAAAGTTTCGGGCAAAAGAAAGAGCTGTATGCAGGTTCTAAAGTAAAGTGATTTTTTAATGCCGTTAAAATTTTCAACCGAGTTTATCAAAGCTCAGAAATTCTTTCAGACCCTCTTTCAGAATCAAGATTAAAAAAGCTCTCAAATTAGATTTTGACTTAAATACTTATTCTTTTTTCCACCAACTCTGATAGTACTTGTCTCTGTTTGGTAGTGGCAACTTCAAACAATACCTTATATACCTTTCTCATGTCAAAAAACAGTATGTTATACAAAGGAGTCCTCTTCGAGGACTCCTTCGATAATTATTTGAGCAGAGAAAGTACTTCAATTTGCCAATTCCTGTACTTTCTTTGCATTGACGATATTGCAAAGCACGTCGAGCGTACTTTTTACACCAACAAACGTTGGCACTTTAAGTACAGTGTTTCTTCTATGATAAAACTGTTTGTTGTTAAGTGTTTCAGGAAACTCGGTGGAGATATTCATGTACCAATGGAAAACAAACTCAGATTTCTATATGAAATTGGAAGGAAAGAACAGGTAGGAATGTACCTGAGAAACCAGAATATCAGAGATGAGACTTTTGATAATCAGTATAAAAAGAGAGCTGAATGTGAAAAGATACATGGACATATTAAAGGTACAGTAAAGTTCGATATCAGAAGAGTGAGAACTCAGAGTAGAAAACTCTACTCTCTATTGAGTTTCATAGCATATCAACTACTGATATTGACAGAAATGCAAAATAAAGTTGAAAGCAAAAATTCGTTTGGGAGATACTTTTAAAGAAGTGAGTATCAAATTAGATTAGAGATTTTAAAAGCTAATTTGAGATTCCCTTAAAGACATATCATTTGTAACATAATCTTTTAATAAAAGTACTTTCAATAAATATAACGTAACAATGAGCTCATCTTTGTGTGACACTATCTGGCTTTCTGAAAAAAGAAAAAATCTCCTTCTTCTGCTTATGGAAGGTCCCAGGGACATTGAGCAAATAAAAACCTCTCTCAATGTGACCTCAAAGGCGATGATGCCTCAGATTAAAATCCTTAAAAAACAGGAACTGGTCCTCCAGGAAGAGAACACTTATATGCTCTCGGAGATTGGAAAACTTGTCGTAGGAAACATGCTTCCTCTCCTGAATACACTTGAAGTCCTAGAGGAAAACAGAGAATACTGGGCAAGCCGGGATACAAGTGTTATACCCCAGGAGCAGTTTATGCGGCTTGGAGAGCTGGGGGAGTGTATGGTAATCGAACCCGATCTTAACCATCTGTTTGACCTTCCACGAGAATTTACTGAGAATCTTATAAAGTCCAGATGCATCATGAGTTCGCTTTCTTATTATCATCCTCTTTATTCATCGCTTTATTCCAAGCTTGCAAAAAGAGGAGCTGAAATGGAAATTGTGCTTACGAAAGCCGTACTTGAAAGGCTAAAAAATGACTGTCGAGACGAACTGGGAACCCTTCTCGATTCCAAAAATACAGTCGTCAAGGTCTGCGAGGAAAACCTGAAGCTTCCGACAATTGCCGTTACTGAAAAATTCATGTATATCTGTCTTTTCGATAAGCAGGGAAAATATGACCACAGGAAAGTAATGAGTTTCGATGCAAGCGCTCTTCGCTGGGGAAAAGAGCTTTTTATGTATTATAATGAATTGTCTCAAGAAGTAATCGAAATTTGAAGCAAGCCTGATTACAGGCAGGACAGAAGCAAGTCTTTCACCTCTCTTTCATAGCTGGCCGGAGTTTTGACTATGAGTTTTAAAAATTTCTCCCTGAAATCAAAGCTAGTTATCTATATCGTTGTCGGGGTTTTTCTTGTTCTTGCAGTCTCTACGGCTGTAATCATCAGTACGGTCACTTCTCAGGAAGAAAAGCTGGCTTATCAGAAATCAATCGAAATGGCAAGCAGTTATGCAAACCAGTTCGATGCCGATATGAAAGCTAACAGCGCAATTGCAAATACGGTTGCCCTTACAATGGAAAATTATGAGGCTTCCAACAGGACTGAAGTCATTGGCATCCTCGAGAATGTCCTTAAAAAAAATCCAAATCTTATTGGGGTCTATGTGGGATACGAGCCAAATGCTTTTGATGGCAAGGATGCAGAATACATTAACGCTCCAGGGTATGATTCAACAGGTAGGTTCGTTCCTTATTGTAACAAGATTGAAGGTAATGTCACGGTAGAGCCTCTTCTTCAATATGATTCTTCTGATTATTACCAGCTACCCAAAGTCAAAGAAAAACCCGTCTTAACAGAGCCCTACTTTTATGAGGGCATATTCATGATTAGCCATGTTTCTCCTATTTTCAAGGACGGAAAGGTCGTAGGGATAGCGGGGGCGGATGTCCCTCTGGAATATATGAACGAAGTAGTAAGTAAGGTCAAGGCGTTTGATACGGGATATGCCTTCATGGTAAGTAACACAGGCATCCTGCTCTCTTACCCTACGCACAAGGAGTGGATCGGAAAAAAGACCCTCTATGACTTTAAGTCAAAAGAAATAACCAGAGCCGCAGACGACATAAAAAATGGAACTGGAGGGTATATTGAGGTTAGTGATTCTACTACAGGCAAACCTGTTGTAATGTTCTACGAGCCTGTGCGAACCGGTAATCTCGCTTTTGTGCTTGTAATTCCAAAAGAAGAAATGCTTGCAGGCGTTGTCGATCTTCGGAACAAGTTGCTGGTTATTTCTGCGATTTCAATTCTCTTCATGGCTGCCCTTTCTTATATGATTGCCCGTTCTATTACAAAGCCGATAGATGAAATTGTTCAGGATTTCAAGAGTATCGCACAGGACGCAGTTAAAGGAAAGCTTGATGTCAGGGCAGATACGGATGTGGAGAGAGACTTCAGGGAAATCCCTATGGGCCTGAATGAAATCCTTAAAGCTGTAATTGTTCCAGTAAGAGAGAGTATAAGAGTGACCAATGCTCTTGCAGAAGGAGAATTAAAAGAAAGGGTCAATTTAGATGTGCAGGGAGAGTTCAGAGAACTTGGGAATACACTTGATAAATTCTCCGAAACATTGAATAGTATTATTGGTGATTCAAATGCAGTCCTTACCGCATTCCAGCAGAATGATTTTAAGCGGCCCATCAGTATCCACGGGAAAGGGGATTTTAAGCTACTTACGGACGGGATTGAAGAGGCGCGCCAGGCTCTTGATACGATTACAACCCAGCGTATAGAAACGCAAAAAGCCCTTATGGACTATGCAAAAGAACTTGAATGTTCCAACAAGCTTAAGGAAGATCTGGAAAGGGTTATCAATACAAGTCCTGTAATTGTATTTTTATGGAGGTATGAGCCCATGTGGCCTGCAGAGTTTGTTTCAGAAAATATTACCCGGCTGGGTTATGAGGTTGAGGATTTTACCTCGAACAGGCTTCTTTACGGGGATATTGTGCATCCAGAAGACCTGGAAAAGATGGCTGCCGAACTTAAGATGAACGTTGAAGCTGGCTGTACGAATTATACCTCAGAATATCGGATTTTCACAAAATCCGGGGAGATTCGCTGGGTTGACGAAAGGACGGTTATCCAGCACAGTGAAGACGGTGAAGTCCATCTTCAGGGCATTATCATGGATATAACCGAGCATAAAAAAGCCGAGAATGCGCTTCTCAAGATGGAAGAAATTCGTAAAAAAGAAATCCATCATCGCATCAAGAATAATCTCCAGGTGATTTCCATGCTTTTATATCTTGAGTCCGGTAATTTTACGGACAGGGATGTGATTGAGGCTTTCAGGGACAGCCAGAATAGGGTCAAGTCAATGGCTCTTGTCCATGAAAAACTTTACCAGTCCGAGGATATGGTAAGTGTGGACTTTGCGGATTATATTGAGAACCTTGTAGATTACCTGTTCCAGTCTTACTCTCTGGACAGCAGGAAAGTGAGTTTGAAGCTGGATGTCGAAAAAGTTTTCCTGGGAATGGATACTGCTGTTCCCCTGGGAATAATTGTCAATGAACTGGTCTCGAATTCCCTGAAACATGCCTTTGCCGGAAAGAAAGAAGGAGAGATTTATATTGAGTTACACAGATGTAAAGATAACTCTACCTTGCAGAAAAAGAATCCTGATAACCCCAGTACAAAAGGCAGGCCGCAGAATAATGAACGGATTGGCCCCTACGGCACAACAGAGAACAAGGAGGAGAAGTTAACCCTTATAGTTAGAGATGATGGCAAGGGATTCCCTGAGGAACTGGACTTCCGGAACACAACTTCCCTGGGCCTACAGCTGGTAACAACGCTTGTAGATCAGATTGAAGGGGATATTAGGCTTGACCGAAGCAGGGGAACTGGTTTCGAGATTAGTTTTTTCAGGAGATGAATTATAAATAATGTGTGATAGTGGTGGAAGGAAGAATAATGGCAGAAGAAAGAAAAAAGGCGGAAGGCAGAATTCTGGTCGTTGAAGACGAGCATATCGTTGCAATGGGAATAAAGAGAATGTTAAAGAGTTTGGGGTACACAGTTACCGGTGTAGCCTCATCTGGAGAGGATGCTATTAGCAAGGCTGAAAGCACTTTCCCTGATGTCGTGCTTATGGATATCATGTTAAAAGGCGATATGGACGGCGTAGAAGCTGCAAGGAAAATCAGGGAAGGGTTTGATGTCCCGGTTGTTTACCTGACTGCTTATTCTGATAATATAATTCTTGAAAGGGCTAAGAAAACTGAACCTTTCGGTTATATCGTAAAACCTTTTGATGAGAAAGACCTGTACAGCAGCATTGAGATAGCACTGCACAGGCACAGGAAGGAAAAAGAAAAAACTGAATGATTCAAGACGAGAACGATCAGAACGAAAGATATTCCAGGAAAAAGAAACAGAATGGAAGAACATCTTGAGTGGTCAACAGCAAAGAGATAAGAAAGTCAGATGGCTCAGGAAAAAACTCGTATCAATCTAGCAGAAAATTGTTTTCTCAGGTTATTTAAGAAATCCTGAAAATCTTCCGGACTGCCAAAGTTTACTTCTTTTTCTTTAAAAGCAAAGGAGCTCTCTTATTCTTCGCTGTCTTTTTCTTTATTTCTCATTCAATTTTTGCTGACAGTATAATTAAAATTTTTAATTGGATCAAAATATCCTTTGAACCCGGACAAAGTTCTTCCCCTTTGCCATGGACAGTGTCAGCTTAAAGTTCCTGCTCTTTTGTAAGTGCCATATGGGGTGGGTTATATATCTTAATTTATATAGGGTTCAATGCAGGTAACAATAGAGAAGTTTGCCCTTAGTCCCAGGTTTGTGAATAATTATTGAAATCAAGTAGTTAGTGAAATCAAACAGTTAGTGAAATCAAACAGTTAGTGAAATCAAACAGTTAGTGAAATCATAGTTAGTGAAATCATAGTTAGTGAAATCATAGTTAGTGAAATCATAGTTAGTGAAATCATAGTTAGTGAAATCATAGTTAGTGAAATTCTTGAATTTGTTTTCATAACTTAGAGATCGAATGTGCTCGAGTGTTTCTGTTCCGGCCTATAATTTCATTGACAGATTGGAGGAACTTAATCCTGAAAAAGGTAGGAAACCTGTTTCAAACCCAGCTCTCCGAGGCTGAATAAAGGTGCAGCAGTAAATGGTAAAAGAAAGAATTCTGATTGTTGAGGACGAGCAGATTGTTGCAATGGGAATACGGATGATGCTGAAGAATCTGGGATGTACTGTTACGGGTATAGCTTCATCCGGTGAGGAGGCCATTAGCAAAGCCGAAAGCACCCGACCTGACCTTGTGCTTATGGATATTATGTTAAAAGGTACCCTGAATGGCATAGAAGCATCAAAGGAGATAATTTCCCGGTTCGGTATTCCAGTTGTTTACCTTACGGCCTGTTCGGACCGTAAGCTTCTCGAACAGATCTGGAATATGGGGTTTGGATGTATTTTGAAACCTTTCGATGAAAAAGATCTGGAAAAAAGTATCAACATCGTTCTTTCAAGGTGCGAGCTAGAGAATGCGGATGTGAAAAAAAACTCGCGAAAGCTTCAAAACGATTCAGAAAAATTTAATTCTGCTTCAGGTTACTTACCCGGTCTCGAAGGTTCAAAGTAAACTTTCAGGCAATGTGTCAATATTTTTGTAAGGTTATATATTTTGGTAGATTGGGTAATCTATTTTTACAGATCTAATATTATACAGATCTAATATTATACAGATCTAATATTATACAGATCTAATATTATACAGATCTAATATTATACAGATCTAATATTATACAGATCTAATGTTTTTCATCCTGAAATGAGTTCGCAGATTCAGAAATACTTAAGAGTTCGATATATAATGCAACAACAGGCGACGCAAACGGTTAAGAAAAGCTAAACACTGAGTAAATTTCAATTTCATTTTAGTACTTTAGAACGACCATATAAAAGAAAGATATCGAAAGTTTAAGTAAAATAACGTGTCACCTGCATACTATAATATAACTGCAATAAAAGAAATTAAAAAAGCGAAATAATTTTTGAATAAAACAGTGTCCTACGCATTGAATTCTACGCATTGAATTATTAGATAGGAGGGCTTACATTCACAGAAGCCCATTTTTTATCTAATACTTTTCTGCTTGTCAGCTAGGTTTAAACCAGCATCCTTACTCGGCTTTAATGCGTTTAATGGTTGTAGGACGCTCTTTGACCAGGATTCTGTGTCCGCAGTACGGACACCTTATGCCTGTGTACTCGTAATCGATTTCCACTTTCTGTTTACATCGAGTGCATTTATAACCCATACAACCACAACCTTGAGATATTACTTTGCCTCAGCGACATTCTTCATAGTACGCAGCAGAGTCTGACCAACACTGGTATATGGAATATAAGTTCCGCCAGCGAAGGTGTGTCCGCACTTGCTGCATTTCCAGATGCCGGTCCCGATTCTCTTCACGGTAGGCCTGGCACATTTTGTACATACGTGCGGAGCTCGCATGCGTTCTTCCAGGTCTGCAACAAGCTTTCTGTCTTTTCGTCCATATCTGGCACCGAATCTGCCTGCTGACCTGGAAATCCTTCCTTTCTTAGTGAACTTTTTTGCCATCGTTAAAACTCCCTAAAATGAAACGTTTAATTCTAAGTGATTGAATTCGAAACCTGCTGGCTCGCAGGTCGGATCCCTGAGGTCCAGATTACCAGGTTCTATAACCACTTATTGCACGTATACTTAAACCGTAATACTGCATTTAATATTTATATTTAATTAATCCTGCCTGATCATTCCTTTTATACCAGTGCTTCCAGGTAAAGTTTCCTGATCTCAGCTGCCTTTTCACATGCCATATCTATTGCTTCCAGCACCTCAGCCTCGGTGAACGGAACAGTGCCCATTTTTTGCATGCCTGCGACGGATCCATCCGAACTTGAGACCACAGTTAATTTTGTCTCACAAACCGCTCCCTCATCCAGTGACGGGTCCACCATCAGCTTTGAGCCGATCTTGGCAAGAGTCACGCCAACAGGCATCTCTTTCATTGCAAGAGGTACGTCCGCACCGATTCCATGCTGCTCATTCGGGACAATTGTAGTCATAAGTGCCGCAATAGCAGCGAGACTGGATGCATCAATGATATTTCCATCATCATTGAGGACATGGACATCTATATAGGCAATCCAGACGGATTCTCCAACGCTTATGCAAAGCTTCTTTATATCAATTGCGCCTGATTCTCTGATTCCCCTGTCTACAACCCTTGCCATTTCGATTGCTTCTTCTCTGGGTGGGCCTGGCTCAAATTCCGGGGAAGCAATAGGATTGAGTTCCAGATTAGTAATAATTACGCCTTCGTCCTGAGAATCCGGAAAAGGAGTTCCTGGCTGAAGCTTAACTCCTACAAGGACCTGGGTGTCTCCCAGCGTTACCTTTGCCGAGCCCTCGGCTTTCGGGATAACATTTGTTTCAAGTTTGATATCTCTGAAATCTTTAAATCCACGACCATCCTGGCGTTTTCCCTTAATCATAAGGTTATAAATATAGTCCTTCTTAAGCGTAGCAATAACTTCACTCATCGTTTTCACCTCTGCTTCCTGATTCAGAGGGGTCTTTTACTACCTTCCAGGGTCCTTTGCACTTTTCTTCTTCGGACTCCTCTATGGTTTGTTCGGCAGGAGCCTCTTTCTTGGACTCAGCTTCGGACTCTATCTCTGGCTCGGATTCAAAAGTTTCTTCTGAAGCAACTTCTTCAATTCCGGCTTCTTCTTCAGGCTGTACTTCTTCAATTCCGGCTTCTTCTTCAGGTTGCACTTTTTCTTCAAGCTGAGTTTCTTCTTCAACCTCTGCCTTCTCTTCAAGCTGAGTTTCTACTTCAAGCTGAGTTTCTACTTCAGGCTGAGCTTCTTCATCAGCAGATTCCTCGATCTCGGACTCGACTTCTGCTTCTTCCCCGGAAACGACTTCTTCAGATTCAGGTTCTTCAAGCTCCTCAGCTTCGGAAACTTCCTCAAAAGAAGCCTCGAAAGAAGATTCAAAGTCAGCTTTGTCTTCAAATGCCTCTTCTTCAGCTTCTTCTTCGACTTCTGCTTCAACTACTTTTTCTGTAACTTCCCCTTCTACTACTTCAGCCTCGGCATCTTTAATGACTTTTTCTAGCTCCTCACACTCTGGAGCCTCTTTATTAACAGCACAGGCTTCAACGGTTTCTTCAGAGATACCTTCCTCAGGCTCTTCAGCTTCCTCAATAATCTCTTCTACAACTGCTGCTTCGGGAGCATATTCTAGAGAAGATTCCGTTTCCACAACCTCAAGCTCAGTCTCTTCAACCTCTTCAGCGGCTTTGGCTTCAGGTTCTTCAACAGGAGTCTCAAACTTCGTTCTCAACACTGCCTGCTGAATTTCAAGGATTTCCTTGCAGCCTTTCTTAACAAGCTCGAAGCCTTTTCTAATTTCATCAGTAGTTAGATTTCCATCCATCTGGAGCAGGGTAATTTCTCCATCCTGAGTCATTGCAACAGGAAAATCAGCCTCGCCATAATTGTCCTCTTCTTTGTTAAGATCAAGCACTATCTGCCCGTCAACTTTTCCAAAAGCACAGGAAGTAACCAGGCCTTTCATAGGAATGCCTGCATCTGCAAGCGCTATGCTTGAAGCATTAATTGCTGCTGTCCTTGTCCCTGCATCAGCCTGAAGTATTTCCACAAAAATATCGATTGCAGTTTTCGGGAAGAGCTCTGCCATAATTACCGGCTCAAAAGCTTCCCTGGAAACTTTAGAAATTTCAATACTCCGTCTGCTAGGTCCAGGCCTAGCTCGGTCTTCAGTGGAAAAAGAAGCCATATTATATTTATAACGGATAACTGCAGTATCTGCGCGCTGTGAACGACGGGGGTGAGCTTCCCTAGGACCAAATACGCCTACAAGGACCTTATTCCTTCCCCATTCAAGATAACATGAACCATCGGCTCGTGAAAGAACGCCGATCTCTATTTTCATGGGCCTGATTTCATCCGCATGCCTCCCGTCAAGGCGCAGCCCATCGTCAGTGATTAATTTTTCAGGTTTATCACTCATACTTTAATCTCCAAAAACTCCTAACAAATACTTTACAGAAGCTTCCCTAAAATCCCTCATGCCTAGCCAGAACTCAGTTATTTGGATCCAGTAACACATCGATCTTCCTGTAAATCTCTTCGGAATGATCTTCTTTTGGCAACTTTACCTCTTTCTTACCACTTTTAAAAAACTTGGCGGGCTTTGACTCTTTCTGCTTGCTCCGCTCATTTTTCAAAAAGTTGTAGATCCTGTCCGTCAATCCGGAACGCTGGGCTTCGGCTTCGATCTTCCGGAGAGCCTTACTTAAAAGCTCCACATCATCGTCCTTTCCATCGATCCATATTCTGCCGTTCTGGCCAACGAAAATGCTGCAGTTTGTTTCTTTCTTCAGCATTGAGATCATGGAACCACCGTGTCCTATCACACGTGGGACTTTCACAGGCTCAACTTCAACGATCTGACCTGTTTTCAATTTATGGAAGCTCGAATCTCTAAGGGCAAGCTCGACTTTCATGGAATTATCTACATCTTTTACTCTAAGGATTATAGAGTCGCCTACATTCAGAACTTCATGCATCTCCCGGGATTCTATTCTTCTGGGATACTCGGATACATGGAACAGGCCGTCATAAGGAGAAGCAATATCCATTATCCAGTTGGATGGAGTAACCACAATAACGATCCCGATCACCACATCATTTGCGGAAGGGATATAAACTCCCGCAAGAGGGATCACTCCAACTTTATCTTCTTTGAGATTTTCAATGCCACAAAATAAAGAATAGATCTTGTCGTTCTTGACATAAGTCCCGTATCCAGCTTTTTTCGAATTCTCGGATATCAGGTCACCAGGGATCACTATTTTTTTATCCATCCAACATCCTCTTATAAAAGTTTAGTTTGAGCCTCTCCCTTCGTAAGATGATTTATAAGAGCGTAAAGATCAGTCTGGACTCCTGCCGGAATTCTTACCACTGCAATCCAGGAGCCGTCACGCTGCCATTCTTCTTTCGTAATGCTTCCTATCTTGGAAATATCTCCGTATGCTTTGGGAGCATATTCGGGAGGGATTTTCACAGCAATATTGACCTCTTCAAAGCGTATAGGTATAAGCGGGCGAATGGCTTTCATTGTGATATTGACCAGCTGATCCACGCTTTTTAAGGGGTCTATGTGCACCTTTGCCTCTTCCATTGCCTTTTCTATCCTTGCGGGAGGATGAGGTGCTTTTGTCTGGGGGTTTATTGCATTCCTAGAAATGGTATAAATAACTTTTTTCTTTTTTTCCTCAAGCATGCGCTTTCTCTGTTCAGCAGTGAGCTGAAGCTCCCCACTTTTCAGGATCACGGCAGCAATCTTGAAGGGATCCGTTGTCTCAAAAGAATTGAGAATATCGGACTCTGCTGCTCGGTCCCCTCGGTTTGCGTCTTCGAAGATAGTTTCAACCGCCAGAATATCTTCAAGGTTTACGTCTTCTCCTCGCTTATAGGCCAGAGCTCCTTCGGGCTCGACCAAGACTTCGAAGTGTTTACTGCCTCTCTTAAGCCGCGCAGTCACTGCCTCGTCCAGGGACACCATTTTCAAATACCTTCTCCAAAATATAATTTTGAGAATCCGAAGATTCTCTGAGTACTCAATCTCAACTATATATAGATTTTATTCTTTGTTCTCAGTTTCCTTATGTTTTTCAAGGATCTGCTGAACATAATTCTCAACTTCTTCAGGAACTAATTTCCTGAATTTCTTGTCCTGAAGTGACACGATACCTACCTCAAGGGTAGACGCATCGAACTTGCCTTCGGCAGCTCTATAGAGTGCATCCATACCTAGAAGGATAGCCGCATCCATATTCATGTCTTGTCTGTATTCTGCTTCAAAGACCTCAACGACTGCGTTTCTGCCTGCGCCTATAGCTGTTGCCTTGTATTCCAGAAGAGCACCGCTCGGGTCAGTCTCAAAGAGCCTTGGCAGATTGTCATCCACGCCTGCAATCAGAAGTGCAGTCCCATATGGGCGAACTCCACCATACTGGGTGTAAGTTTGCTTGTGGTCGCAGATTTTCTTAGAGATAACCTCCACACCTATGGGTTCATCATAAGAAACTCTGTTGACCTGCGCTTCTACACGGGCTCTGTCAACAAGGGAACGGGCATCTGCCACAAGCCCTGAAGTCGCAGCCCCTATGTGGTCGTCAATCTGAAATATCTTTTCGATTGACTCGGCTTCTACAAGCCTGCTGGTTATTCGCTTGTCAACAAGCAGCACTACCCCATCAGCTGCTTTGATTCCCACGGCTGTTGTTCCCCTCTTGACCGCTTCGCGGGCATATTCTACCTGAAAAAGTCTTCCATCAGGGCTAAAAACCGTAATTGCCCTATCATAGCCCATCTGTGGTGCCATCTGCATATTCCGTATCTCCCTTAATTTTTATTGTATATTGTTTTCATCTTCCCGGCAAGAAACCGGTCTTTTTTTCCTTAAAGGATCTTTGTCCGCAGGTTCGTAGCTAAATCACCGCCCTCCCCAAAAAGGCTTTGGTCAGTGATCGTGAACTGCTGCGAGGATATCCCGAAAATTCAGGAGCTTAAAGTCCCCGACCCAGCATTCAGGTAAGGAAACCAATTTTTGATTTCCTATAACGTATTTCTTCCTTATTAGAGTTTTTTACCTTTTATTCGGAACTTCCAATCCTGAGATACTTTTTAGGACGAAACCTGCGAGAAATATCCCGGTTACAGGGAATTCAAAGGCACTTCTACCCTGCAAAACTTCTACCCTGCAAAGTACGTTTTCCAGAACCTGGGTTCGCGCACTTCAGGAGGTTTTTAATAGTCATTAAGGTCCAGTTTCAATGTTAACTAAGTCCGCTAATAAAGTGTATTTACTCAGTTATAATGCTTATGAGACCCGAAATTTTCCCGTGCTTAAAGCCGTATTTTGAGCCCTCTATAAAAGGGTTTTTGCTTCCACCGTTTCACTCAATTCAGGTTTCAATCTGCGTTCCGATGAGGCTCGCAATCGTTTGAATTTACTCTGGACCAACTATTTTACTGCTAATCAGCTTTGCCAATGAATATTATATCTGTTACATCAATATATTCATTGAATCTGTTATCCAATGAATATTATATCTGTTACATCAATATACTCATTAAATCTGTTACCCAATGAATATTATCTGTTACATCAATATATTCATTAAATCTGTTACCCAATGAATATTATCTGTTACATCAATATACTCATTAATATACTCATTCATCATAGTATATATCAGACAGCGTCCTGATAGTTTATTATAATAGTTTCCTTAAAACCTCAAAGCTGAGGATTCTCAACCCTGGCGCAAAGCCGTTATCAGAAAAACTGCTTAATTAACTTTCCCGAACCCGGAAAGTTTGAAACTTTTAAATTCCTGGGCTTTGACATTCACGAATCCTAGATTCAGTTTTTCTGAACCCTTGCAGTTTAGCTTTCCTGAACCCTGCTCAGGTTATTATTCTTCAGACGTTTTGGATTGATCCTGATTTCTGGCTCAAAGGCCGTATTCTGAAGA
Organism: Methanosarcina barkeri str. Wiesmoor; assembly: GCF_000969985.1. Classification (GTDB taxonomy): domain Archaea; phylum Halobacteriota; class Methanosarcinia; order Methanosarcinales; family Methanosarcinaceae; genus Methanosarcina; species Methanosarcina barkeri_B. Next base: position 2,907,440 of record NZ_CP009526.1, read on the forward strand.
AATTTTTCGGTTGCTCTTTTAATTGTGCCTGAAGTTCCAAGTATATGCACAGTTGCCCTTTTTCCGTTGATCCTTGTAAGAGTTGCCATGGATGCTCTCGTTTCTTTTACTTTCGTATGAGCACATTGAATAATACCTTTAGATTCTTCAAAACCGAGCACTTTGATATCACATTCACTGGCAGTGACATCTCCAAGCAAGGACGAAGCCGAAAACATGACCTCTTTGACCAGATCACTCCTGCTGACTGGCACCTCGGAGATCAGCTCAAAGGCCAGATAGCGCTTTTTTGCACGAAGCGAAGGAAGCAGGCGTTTCAAGAGTAATCTCCCTCCTCAAGCACCTCAATACCTTCTCTAACATGGCCGGGACCAGGGCGGTTCCTTGAGATTATTCTTTCAGGTACAACAGTAATGGCTTCAAGGGCCTCATCTTCTTCAAGCCCGCAGACTTCAGCCAGAGCAAGAGTCTCCATGGGAGAGCGAAGATCAAAACAGGACATTGCGCCACTTGAAAGAACAAGGGAAACATCGTACTTTCTGGCAAGGTCAAGGTTTGCTCTTAGATTAGACAGCAGACGAACGCGCCTTGGACCTCTTGAATGAAGGAGGGGCCTTATTATCAGGCTGATTGCAACATCGTTTTCGGCTGCGGATTTTGCAAGCACCTGATTTAATCCACTGCTTTTAGCAAAAGCTGGGTGGTTCAGGATATCTACTCTCGGGTTTTCCAGAGCAGCCCTGTTGACGTTTTCTGAACCTCCGTGAACTATCAGGACATCCACGGACTTCCTGAATTTTCCGATGAGTCCGTGAAGTTTCGAGGGATTTTCCTCCACAAGCTCGATTCCCTTGAAAACCTCAAATTCGTTAGTAGAGGGCAATACAGGTTGTGATTGAGGAAGTTTATCCGAATGGTTTGTAAGCGCAATTCCGCTGTACCCTAAATGCCGGGCAAGAGCAGAAAGTTGATCAACCGTATTTTCTCCATCAGGCACTGCATGAACGCAAAAGTCGTAGAATTTAGGTTTACCCAAACAATTCCTCCACAATAGCTCCAGCTTTTTCCCTATTTTTCGGATAAGTCTCGATCTTGACTTTTGCAATAATCGCATCCGAGGAATCAGTCAGCCTCACCTGCTGCAGGTATGCAGCCTGCTTGTCAAAGCGGAGATGAAAGACCTGATCATCGTCCAGCCTCTCGGGCATTTCTTCCCTAAGCTTTGCTACGTCTTCTTCGGAAAATCCCTCCCGAATAAAGCGTGCAAAATTCAGACAGTCTGCCTTTCTTTTAAGCTGTACGCTCAGAATAGTAATGGGATTTCCATGGTGCCCTTCAGCCTGGAGTTCTTCAATCAGTTTGCCATCTTCCCGAACGCCGGCACCGGATAAAAAAAAGTCCAGAGCCTCACGGACTCTGGTTACGTCTTCGGTTGCGTGGGCGATCACACGCAGTATTATGTGATGAATCACTTGCCTCGACTCTTGTTTGCACGGATACTCGGCCTGGTCTTTTCAGTACCTTTTCCGCGTGCAGACATGCCTCTGCCCTTCTGGCCGGCACTGGTCTTGCCCCTTGCGGCTCTGTCCCTAACGGACGGGTCGCATACCCATTTAAGGTTTTTATCGCTCTTAATTACAGGGTGGAAGGGGTCTACAAGAATAACTTCAAACCACTTGTTCTTTCCGTCCTCCCCTACCCAGTAGGAGTTCAGGACTTCAAGGTTCGGGTACTTGCGGTCCGCACGAGCTTCGGCAATTCTCTGAATTCTCATGCCACCTGTGATCTTACTCGTCCCCATTTTTTGGGTTCTTCTTCCACGATTGGGCCTTGTTTTACCAAGTCCTCCGCGGCGTACTTTTACCCTGGCGACGACAATGCCCTGCTTGGCTTTGTATCCAAGAGATCGTGCTTTGTCGATTCTTGTGGGTCTTTCAATTCTGGTCACGGATCCCTGCTTTCTCCAGACCTGCATGCGCTCCCAGCGGAGTTCGTTCACGTAAGTCTCATCAGGGTTTTTCCATGCATCACGTACGTATGTATAATAAGATTTTACCAATTTAAACACCAAGTTTCACTTTTGTTTCACGGTTCAGCCCTGCCTGCAGGACCACATTCCAACGGGATCTAATCCCGAAAATGAAACATGGGATAAACTGAACCATCTGATTTAAAGCTTTGCCCATAAACAGCTCGATTAAGTGAAAACTCTACGCAAAAAGAGAGAAGATGGGAAATATATTAAAAAGAGAAAAAGAAAAGCTGTGGGTTTCTGAGAAAATTCAGGGAAGTAACCGTTAGAACTCAAGCTATTTCTCAGATGTAGAAATAAACTACTGATCATATATGTGGTCAATGTATACAGAAAAAATATTTTCGTTCATTTCAAGCTCATTTTTTATTTGGATTGCATTTCTCTCTGGAATCCAATACCTGGACCCCTCCGGCTTTTCAAAACGAACTAAGCACTCGACAAATTTATTCACCTGAATATTGTATTTATTCAGTATCGCAAGAAAATTTTCATCTTGGACCGCTTGTTCAGATACCATAAATACGTAATCATCGCCTTTCCTGATTACATGAGCAGGAGAAGATATAATCCAGTCTTTTTTCTCTTCCCTCATCTTTTTACTTATTTCACGCCTTATGTCCCAATTGTCTTTGTCTAATATTATGTAGTATTTGCCTTCTACATAATGAGTGTTATACTTTATGCTATAGTTCATAGTTAGGTTGTAGCTTTCAAGAATAGTTTTAACTTCCGATTCGGAAACACCGTCTTCAAATTTGATAAATAAGCCAGCTGCCTTTAGTTCATTAACTGGAGTTTTCGTATCAATTGACATTTTCGAATCAGTGTTTGTTGATGTAAATAATATCATAGGGATTATGAAAATCAGAAAAATAATGAAAACAACTATAAGCAATATTTTATAAATTGGTTTTTTCGTCATGAAAAACAAACTCCTGTGTAATATTCCCCATGTTTAAAAAAATTAGGAGTCTTAGCCCCCTTATATACTGTAATTTTCTCGATCTACATTTGCTTCGGTTTAGAGAACATACCTTTTGCTTTAGTAAAAGGTTCTAGAATTAATCCAATAGAAATTTCAATGGTAAATAATAACATGAACCCCATTTTGGCATTACTTCTTTCTGAACTTCCATCCTCCATATAAACAAATCAAGCTTCCCAATAATCCAAAACCTGGAGTAGATCTAATTTCACTTGATTCACTTGGTTTACTTCCATTATCAGATTTGGAATTGCTATTGTTTGAATTACTGAGTTCTTCATTGTTTTCTTCTAGAGGTATCTTTACATCTTCAGTCACGAGTTCATCGATAAATATTCCCTCATCAAAAATAACTGGAACAGTAGTCACATTTTGTTTTCTTGCTTCTTCATCAATAATCTGATAAATCTCCTTAACTATGGCATTCTTTTCTTCAGAAGGCAACGTTTCGTTAATTCCTACATCCAGTCTAGTTAGCTCCGCTCCGTATACTATTACCTGACCTTTTTCCATATATGGAGTGATTTTATCCTGGGTGCTACCAGAAATCGCAGAAAGTTTATCTGCCCAGGTCATGATTTCATTTTGATCTTTTAATAAAGGAATTTTTCCATAAGCTACAACAGTTTTATCCATTGGTATTGTTGGTTTTTCCTTCATATATTCTTCAAGAACATGTATGTCTGATTCGGACAGGTTCGCGGTACTATCCCCAAACCAATGATAGATGCCCTGTTCCGAATCCAGTGGAATTTCTTCTCTATAGATACCATACCCGAATTCTACCGGAATATCCTGTATATCCATCTGCTTTGCAGAATTATCAATTAGAGAGTAGATATCGTTTATAAGCGATTCACTTACGTTACCATACTTGAATAAAATCACAAAGTATCCCTTGGAATTAGTTCCACATGTTACGACTTCTCCATGAGGATACATGTATTTGGAGGCAACTGTATCTTTTATATTATTGCCAAGCTCTCCAAGAGTAGAGTTCCAATTTTCTTTTTGTTCATCAGATTTTAGTACAGGAAGTTTTCCATACCTGGCAATTACAGTATTCCCATATGAATCAAGACCAAAAAAGTAGTGATAATAGCCATAGTATACATTGCTGGTTTCATAATTTGAATAATTATCCAGTATAACTGGCACACTGATGCAAATTCCCTTATTAGCTACCTCTTTTTCTATAGATTTAGTATATTTATCACTTTTATTCCACTCTATTAAATTTCCGCCTACTCTATTCTTCACTTTGTGTTCGTACATTGACCAGACGCCAAGTTGTGTTTCAGTTACAGGTCTATCCGGTACCACCTCAAGACTGTATACATCTACAAATATTCGATGTTCATCTCCTGAAGTCTTGTCTTTTACTACGGTCATTGCCCCAATACGGGGATAGCTATATTCAACCATCTTAGTTGATTTTATTTCCCCATCCGGATATTCGTTTCTGGCAACTTCAATTGATTTTTTCAAGGCTTCAGTTGTATTGTACAGGTTTGTAGTAGTTTCGATGACCTGGACTGATGGCCCCAGTGTTTTATTTGCACCAACGTAAATTTTACCTACTAATATATTATGTTTATATGTTGAAAATTCATAAAATAATTTTTGACCGTTTATATCATAAAGTTCAAGCGGTTCAGGATCAATAGACGCCCCTGTCCAGTTTTCAAAACCGGGGGCGCCGGATGACATAAAATCTATTATGTGCGCATTTGCGTGTTCAAAGGCTTTCTCCGCAGTTACAGAATAATTCTCCTCTTCCTCTGCGCTAACAGCTGGTATTAACTCCACAACAACCAGCAGTATTGCTAAAATTAGTGTTCCTATTATTCCAAACTGTTTCTTAGTTAATCGTAGTTTACTGAATAACATTCGTCTAACTCCTGGTTATTTTCCCTAGGAGGCAGAATCAGGCAGTCTTACATTATACAAAAGCTAACATGCACAATGCCGCTTAGGGTTATTCTATGAAGTTTAAGCTATCCTGAAAAGTACTTTTGAACTCCATAAATTCCTCTCTATTGGCTCCTTATAAATTTTCTGTGCAGACTCTCAAACTATATAATTTTCACACTCACTTTGAATCCTCAATTTTTCCCTGGAGTTTGATAGTTTGATGATCTGGTTAGAAAGTATATATATCAGCGAATTGCCCTAACTCGTATTCAAACATATATAAAAAAGAATTAGCGCAATTCTACAGTCTTGCAAGCCGATATTTCAATTAATCCATATGAAATTTAGAATTATCTATTCTCTAACTGTAGTTTAGTGGTGAATAAATGCGTGAGATGATTAGAGCGATTTATGTCTATAACCGCTAAGTTTAGGAATTTTTTAAACATAAGGTCAAGTTTTTCCCTCTGGAATTGCTCTATAATTCCATTTCCCCAAATAATCATCAAAAATAATTTTCATATCTTCTTTGAAGTTTTTACTTACTTTTTTGTCGTTACATAAGCTTTATCCTTTATGGTCGAAAACACTTTCAGTCCTGTTTTTCATTCTCTATTTCTACTTTTTCTTTTTTTTCCGCTTTACTGGTATTATATATTTTACAATTTTCTAGAATCAGATTTTTTTTCAATGACCGAATATGAGATCTTGCCTCAATAACCGAATATAGGATTTAGCAAAAATAACTTTTAGAAGAGTATAATTAAATCTCAACTTTTATATGAGAGTAATTTTATTGCTTTTAAGATAACTTCGAGGATAAACTTTTGGTGATAATTGAATATTTTTTCTACGTCAGTAATCTTTATCTAGGTTCATTTTATAAAACAAGAAACCTCAGAGATGATTTAAAAATTAATCTAAAAGCACAGAAATAAGTTCTGTAGAGACTTCAACGAGGCTTAAAACTGACTTATATATGCTGTTGTAAAGAGACTTTGTTCCAATTTGCTGTCAATTTCAATTCAAATCTTCCTCTATTATTGAAACTGGCTCTAAATTGAAGTTTGATAAGGATTTATTTGGTTTCAGAAATTTCATAAGTGGTATTTTACAGATAAACTGAAGCACTGTTTAGGAGAAAACGGTAAATGTCCGATAAATTAGATCTCTCAATCGTAATCCCGGTTTCCAATGAAGAAGAAAACGTAGGGGAATTATATAATCAATTGAATGTAGTTCTTTCAAGATTGGGAAAAACATCTGAGATTATTTTCGTAGATGATGGGTCTATTGATGATACTTTTAAAAAGTTAAAAGCAATCAAAGATAGCAAAATTAGGATTGTAAGGTTCCAAAGAAACTATGGAAAGGCTGCGGCTCTTTCCTGCGGGTTCAAGAAATCACAGGGAGATTTTGTTATTACCATGGATGGAGATCTACAGGACGATCCCAAAGAAATCCCTAGATTTCTTGAAAAATTAGAAGAATATGATATGGTTTCAGGCTGGAAGAGTAAAAGACACGATCCTGTTTCGAAAACCTTCCCCTCAAAATTCTTTAATGCGTTGACTCGATATATCACAGGAGTCAAAATTCATGACTTCAACTGTGGATTCAAAGGTTATAGAAATTATGTTGTAAAGAACGTAAGATTATATGGAGAATTTCATCGCTATATTCCAGCTCTAGCGCACTGGAAAGGATACACAGTTGGGGAAATTGAAGTCGAACACCACCCTAGAATTCATGGAAAATCAAAGTATGGGGTTGAAAGGTTACTTAAAGGCTTTCTGGACCTGATTACAGTCACATTTTTGAACCTATACAAGAAAAGGCCCCTTCATATCTTTGGAGGGATCGGCTTCTTACTAATATTTTCAGCAATAATCATAAACCTGCATCTGGTTTCTCTATGGCTCAGGGGTGTCAGGATCGGAGACAGGCCTCTGCTGATGTTGAGCATATTAATTACGGTTCTTGGAGCTCAATTTATTTCCCTTGGCCTGATAGGAGAACTGATCACAAACTCCAGAAATAACGATGATTATATTATAAAGTACGATAGCTATGAACTGGAAAACAATAGGTAAAACTGTAGTCAGTTTAGGGCTAATGTTTTACCTTATAGCCAAACTTGACCTGGGGACAATCTACCAGACCTTTACCCAGATGAATCTGGAATTTCTTTCTCTCTCATTACCTTTTATTGCTCTGATGTACCTGATAAAAGCGATAAAATGGCAGTCTCTACTCAATTGTATAAACGTTCAAATCCCTGTAAAAAGGTCACTTGAAATAATTTTAATGGGCAACTTTTATGGCGCTCTTACTCCGGGAAGGGCAGGAGAAGTTTCAAGAGCTTTTTACTTAGATACTGAGAGCTCAAGAAGCATACCAACCGTAGTAATGGACAGAGTCATAGACATGGTCTGTCTTCTGGTTTTAAGTGTACTATCTATAGCTTTCTTTTTTAAGGATAAAAATTTAATATATATAATGACGCCGATGATAATGATTTTTATCGCTGGCATTTTCGTTATCACAAATGAAAAGATCGTAACTTTTATTTTTGGGATATTTTCGAAAAGAAGCGAATTTAAAGAAAATTATATTAAAACGATAAAGCAAATCACTGGAAATAAAAAAGCTATTTTTTCTGTTTCTGCATTAACTCTTGGATATTACTTACTGAATTTATTTGTATACTGGATAGTCATAAAATCCTTAAATCCCGCATTAAACAGCTTACTTACCTTTTCTCTTCCAATAGTAGTAGTTCTGGGTAATTTTCCAATTTCTATATCAGGGTTTGGAGTTAGAGAGTTTGTAAGCGTTACAATATTCAAGTTATTGAATGAAAGTTCTGCATATGGGTTTTCCTGCTCTATAGTTCTATATTTCTTGACTACACTATTACCCGCGATATTTGGATTCATGCTTACTCTAAGAAAAAAGCCTTAAAATTTCAAGGCAAGTCGAATTGTTATAAAAAGGACATTGAGAATGGATATCAAGAAAGGATATCAAGAAAGGATCTCGAGAATGGATATTAAGAACGGATATTGAGAACGGATACCGGGAACGGATATTGAGAACGGATATTGAGAAAAGACGTTGAGAAAGGATATTGAGAAAAGACATTGGGAAAAGACATTGAAAACGGATATTGAGAATTAAGTTAGAGCAGTTGACAATAATTCTAAATAATCGGGTTATTAAGAATAAAAAGTTAAAACTGAATATTAAAACGAAACAAAATTAAAAACGCATTTTAAACAGGTGGGGCTAAATGGACCAGGACCAGAGTAGAAATTACAAGAAATACAACTCTAAAAACCCGCTTATGGGTATAGTGATATCTAATTTCATGAAGAATTTGAAAGAAACCGCAGCCACTTTAGAAAATATAAATAATGTTATTGATATAGGTTGTGGGGAAGGATTTGTCATTAACTGCCTTGATTATCCAAAAATAACAGGTGTTGATATCTCCAAAAATGCTCTGAAAATTGCAAAGGAGAAAAATCCAGAATGTAATTTTTGTTCAGGCAGCATATGTGAAATTTCTTTTAAAGAAAACAGTTTCGATCTAGTTATAGCAACTGAAGTACTGGAACACCTCGAAAAACCGGATTTAGCCCTTCAGGAGATCCGACGAATAACTAAAAATTACTGTATTCTCAGTGTGCCTAACGAACCCTATTTCCGTACAATGAATTTCTTTCGGGGTAAAAATTTGACACGTTTTGGAAATGATCCTGAACATGTTCAAAACTGGAGTTCAGGAAAGTTTGTGAGTTTAATAGAAACCTATTTTGATGTTCTGGAAGTTCGAAGGCCGTTTCCCTGGACTATGGTTCTATGCAAAAAATAATTCTTAATATTTACTTTTTATAGCATTTGTATATTATTTGAAATTTATTTTGAAAAGAGAATAAGAGATATTCAGGAAATCGGGAGACAATTTCGTGGAAATAAGAAAAACATCTAACCCGGAAAAAAACAACCCGGAAAAAAACCGAAGTCTTAAGAATAAACATTTTTACAATTTACGGGAATATTCTCTGGTGGGAATCTCATATACTCTTTTGACAATTATTCTTACTTACCCTGTTTTATTTAAGATAAAAACCGATATTCCTGGAACGGGAGCAGATTCGTTTCAATGGATGAGGATTTTATGGTACACAAAAATAGCAATAAAGGAAGCGGATTTAGCGGCTTTGACGCATGACTCTCTCCTTTTTTACCCGAATGGCATAGAATCAATGCCCTTTTCATCAGCCTTCAATCAAGTGCTATATGTATTGCTGTCTCCCTTTTTAGAACTGCACGTCATATACACGATACTATGGCTCTTAACTTTTATAATAGGGGCCATTGGTTCATATCTCCTGGTAAAATATCTTACGGATAATAAATACGCTGCCTTTATTGCAGGAATTGTATTCGCATTTTCTCCGTACCATTTTTCCAGAGGACTATACTTTTTTGGAGCAGCGACAGTTCAGTGGATACCCTTTTGTGCGCTGTATCTCATGAAAACAGTTAAAGAAGAAGGGATCAAGAACCCAATCCTTGCAGGAATCTTTTTCATTCTGGTAGCAATGAGCGACCTGCAGTACCTGATCTTTATGGGGATCTTTGCAGGGTTAGTGTTTTTATATGATTTTTACCTGACTCTCAGGTCCAGAAAAAACTTTACTCATTCTGTGAAACAAATAATTATAAAATACTTCTTTTTTGGCGGTGTTGCTTTTCTCGGAGTACTGCCTTTGACCATTAATGAGATACTTATTGCCATTTCAAATCAAAACTTCTTAAGGCCAAACACAAATGAAATTCCCAAATTATCAAACGATTTGATGAGTTTTTTCCTGCCTTCTCATTTACATCCATTGCTTGGTCAGTTTACCTTAGACTTATATTCGAATATACCAAGCTGGTTTGCTGAACGAGTGAACTTTATAGGATATATTGTTCTCGGGCTTTCAATCCTTGCACTCCTGAAATCAAAGAGAAAGCCTGACGTAAAGTTCTGGTTAGTATCTACGTTTTTCTTTACAATAATTAGTTTAGGACCCATATTACACTTCAATGGAGCGGTTGCTTTCACGGACTCCGACCTGAAAATTCCACTTCCATATCAGATGTTATATAACACGATTCCTTTCCTGAAAAACTGCAGGACAGTTGGCAGGTTTTTTGTTATCGCAACCCTTGGGTACTCCGTCCTGGCAGGGTACGGTTTTTCGGAATTACTGAAGTATAAACCCGAAAGAAAAAAGCTTATATTTACAATAGTAGGTTTCCTGCTAGTTTTTGAATACCTATCTATTCCTTATCCGACCACACAGGTAAATGTTCCTGACTTTTACTATAAAATTAGTAACGATAAGGATAACTATGCGATACTCGAAATTCCGCAAAACTCTAACGCAGGATATATGGATTTTCATTATTTGTACTATCAAACAGTCCACAATAAAGCTCTTGTAGGCGGATATGCAGCAAGATATCCAGCCAACGTTAGAGATTTCCAAAGGACGACTCCGTTCATTAAAGAATTACAGTATTATTCCCTGGGAACTAAAGATATTTTAAAGGAAGATGTTACTGATATAGGAACATCTGTCCTGAATGCCAATAATATAAGATATGTTATTGTCCACAAGAATCAATTATCCAGTGAACAACTCGAGTTTGTAACCGATTTACTGAACAGGACCCTTAAAACTGAACCTGATGTATATGATGAAGACGGGCTTATTGTTTACCGTGTTCCAGATGAAACAATTCAGCCCTTCATGCTTTTAGGTAAGGGATGGAACCGCCCGGAGAATTGGGACGGCACAATAACCAGGTGGATATCAAACAGGGCTACGTTATCGGTTTATTCAGGTGTTGCTGAAAATGCAACATTAAAACTCAGCGCATGCAGCTTACATTCACCAAAGACTCTCGAGGTTTATAATGGCAAAACTCTCCAGAGTAAACAAAATATCAGTACTAATTTAAGCACAGTAAATATCCCTGTTACCTTAAATCAGGGAAAGAATGTCATTCTTTTAAATGTACCTGAAGGCACCGAAAGACCATGTGACTTTCCGGAGCTAAAGAATAATGATACAAGGGAGTTAAGTATAGCAATTCAAAGGGTTCAGTTAATTGATTCGCCTGAAAATTGATTAAAAGCCTATCCGAAAAGTAAATAATACATATTGAAAAGTCGCAATATAATATAGACGAGTGGTCGAGAAATTCAAAAATATTTGGGAGATCGATTACAGTATTTTCCAACCCTGCATTTTTATAAGAATGGGGAAGCCAGAATTTCTTCCCCTTAACTCAATAAAAATAGTTACTTAAAATCCAGTTTCTAAAAATTTAATTTCTTTTTCTTAATTCATTTTACTCTGTAACTTATATTGTAATGAAAACCATTGCAGCTACAACTGTGGTCCATTTTCCGTCCTTGTCGCCGTTTGCGGTCTGGCACATATGGAATGTGTCAAAGATATGCCCGCTTGCCTTGTAGACCTGCTCTCTCTCATGCCAGGCCATTTCTGCGTTAAACTCTATGCCAAGGGTGGTCGCAAGCATTGTTGCCGCCAGGTCTTCAGCATATTCTCCTGCAATAATTTCTTCTTCTCCAAAAGAATGATGTTCGGAAATGTACCCGTAGTTGTCTTCATTTACAGGAACCGCAGTTCCTATAGCTGCTGCCATTAAACGATGAGGCTCGTTAGTATCATTTCTTGCAAGTACACAATGGACAATGGCACCAGGTTTTAACTCTGAAAGTCCTTCTTCTCTGGGTACGACTTTGCAATTAGGGGGCAGGATACTCGAAACACTTACAAGATTGAATTTCTCAATTTTTGCAGCCCTTAGCGCAAGTTCAAAGGATGCTAATCGGTCTTTGTGTACCCCAGTACCCTTTGTCAAAAATGCTTTTCTTGGGATCATGTTAACTCCTTTAGGACTTACGTAGTTGAACTGAAGAATCAAAACAGCATCAGACCGTTAACTGTCTAAAATGTGACTTTAATCCACAGTCTTTGCTGTAATTGATTTTGTTCCTCAAGTGCGTAAGTCCTATCCTTAAGGGATTTATGTATTTGCTATGCGGTTTCCATCGTATGAGCAACCTATACACATTCTAAAATTTTTGAACTCGTTCAAAAATTTTTTAATTGTTGAAAGTTGAACTATTGGGCTGATGGTCCCATCTTTCATTTCTGAAACGTACACCAGAGTTATGAACTTTATCCTTTTCACTCATTATTTTCAGAGATAGAGAGTTCTCCACAGGAATTACAATCCAACGAATGAGCCTGCCTGGTTAGTTCTGTAAAACCCTCATCTTGTTTCTTCTGTCCAGAAAGAGCTTTTTCATAGACATTAGAATTTGCAATCCCTTCAAAAATAAATCTTGTCTCTATCGGAATTTCACCTGCATGGACTTTTATATCCTTTTTTTGTACATTAACTGTAACCTGGTCAGGGAGAAGTCCGGATTCGGCCATATAATCAAGAATCAGCTTTCTTCCAAACGCCTCAGCAAACTCCAGGGCTTCACTCCGGATTATGAAATGCCTCCTTCCTACAGGTGTGTACACAAAGACCCCTTTTGTTTTAAGGTCATACTTGGATTCACTGTAAAGCGTGCGCACTGTAATTTCAATGCGTTTTGTCCCTTTTCCTGCAAGAGCTCCGACAGCATTTCCAACCTCTGAGTATTCAGGAGCAAAGACTTCGGCATCTATAAGCTTCTTCAGTTCATCCACATAAGCCCTTACCGGCCCTCCAAGCAGGACAACGGGGATATCCACTTTAAAACGAGCGAAGAAATTGCCATCAAGCATTTTTTCAATTTCGGTCCTGTCTACTCCTTCCATCAGAAAAGCAATGAGGTCTCGGGCCATGTTTCTGGCAAAAAGCCGCTTCACATTTAGACAGAACTCAGTCCTGTCAATGCCTATGAAGTTTGCAAGCAGAGTAGCTCCAATTTCCGAAGCTTCAACATTCCATTCAGTATATTCACCAAGCACATGCAGGGCATCTGTTGGGGTAAAACCTATTACCTGAACAAGCCGCTTCTGAATTAGAGAATCCATTACTCTCTTTGGAGGAAGGATATTTCTGTCCCAGTAGATATCTTTGAGGGAACGCGGCTCGTCCCGTATAAGGGCAAAGAGCTCTTTTTCTTCCCGGTTCAAATTGACAGGTTTCTGCTCTGTCCGTATAAAGAACTTTGTTGCCTGGATATGTTCGTTCAACTTGAGCCGGTCCGGAATCCAGCGCTTTTTCAAAGTGCTCATGAAATCAGGATACAGGACTGCTGCCCTGCAGAGAGGAATAACCCGCCTGGGGCCTATGTGTATATTGCCGCTCTGAACCCAGATATGACTGTCCCCACCCATAGCCGAAGTCTCCATACGCAGCGCCCTGACTTTTGTTTGCCAGCCACCCACAACTGCTCCTGCTTCACTGAGGTCTGGCAGTCCTTTATGGACCAGGGAGACGTCCGTGCTTGTTCCTCCAACGTCAATTACAGCGCAGGTCTCGTGCCCGGACAGATAGGAAGCCCCAAGGAGACTTGCTGCGGGACCTGAAAAGACCGATTCTATGGGTTTTTTCATAGCCTCCTGCATGCTTACTACAGAGCCGTCGCAGCGGAGCATGGCAATTCTCGGGTTGAGGCCTCTTCTTTCGATCTCAGTTACTATCGTTTTTAGGAAGCCCTCTGCTACAGGCAGTAGCTGGGCATTGAGGTAGGCAGTAACTCCTCTTTCGTAAGCCCCAAGCGACTGGGCCAGTTCATGCCCACAGACAACAGGCAGACCTGTCAATTCCTGGATCAGGGTTTTTACACGCAGCTCATGCTCCGGATTTCGCACACTGAAGTAAGAAGAAACTGCAAAAGCCGAGACTCTGTCTTTTATTTCAAGTACGAATTTTTCCACTGCCGGCAGGTCAAGGGCTGCGACTTCCTCGCCATTACTGTCATGCCCTCCCTTTACCATAATCCAGTTTTCAATTCCCGAATCTTCAGGAACATCATAATTTCCGATAAGGATGAGCCCAACAGGGTATCCTGTTCCTTCAAGGATAGTATTGGTGGCAAGAGTAGTTGAAACCGAAACTACAGTCACGAGTTTCATCTTTTCCGGGTCAAGTCCGTCAATTGATTTCTCTATCCCTTTGATAGGATCAGGATAGGTTGTGAGAGCCTTGTTTGAGCATACAACTTTTCCATCCGATTTTCTAATTAAAACCGAATCAGTATAAGTTCCGCCTGCATCAATGCCCAGATCATATGCCATTTTTGAACTACATTCCATTTTTATATCTCCACTTTTATTTTCAGACGTTTGCATTAATCTTTCCTTGCCATTTGTAATGCTGTTCCTTTTATGCCATATTTAATTACTTGCTGATGTTCTGACTGCAAAATCATGACAGTAAGTCTCATTTTGTTTGGTCAGTTCTATCCAGTTAGGTCAACGCCATTCAGTTTGGTCAAATACCAGTCCGTTTGATCAGTTCCATTCGTCTGGTCAGTTCCATTCGTCTGGTCAACGCCATTCAGTCTGACAAGTACCGTTCAACCCACCTGAAATCCTATTTTCAGAATAAGAAGTTTGTTTCAGATATTATTAAACAAACAGCTATTCAGGAATAGGTGAGAGACTTAAGACCAAACACTGAATTAATCAATTACATTATTGCACTATTGAGGGTAAATATAATAAATATTCCGGGAGATTTTCGAAACTCAAACTTTTGGCATTCCAACTCCAACAAAAACAAGCTTTGTCTCCAGGGGTACTGCTCCTGCTTCACTCAGAGAGATATCTTGTTTACTGACCTCGATCTGGATCTGCCCTTTGTCGAGCCCGGCTTCGGTCATGTATTCTATAATTAGTTTTCTTCCCAGAGCATCGGCGTATTCCAGAGCATCTTGATAGCTTCCAAAGGTTTCCCTGCCCTGAGGCGAGAATAAAAGAACGAGCCTTTTCTTATCTTTTGAGTAGGCGCTTTTGATCAGGATTTCAATTCTTTTTATGCCCTTGCCTACAACAGCTCCGACCGCGTTTCCTACTTCGGCATGCTCCGGAATTATGATGTCGGCATCGAGAATTTGTTTCAACTCTCTGGTGTATGCAACTACAGGGCCTCCTATCAGCACCACAGGGAGTTTCATTCTGAACTGTGTAAACTTATCGGAAAGCAGGATTTTCTCAATTTCGGAAGACGGCACATCCTTCTGGATAAAAGATATTAGATTTAAGGCCATATTCCTTGCAACGTCCTGTTTTATCTGTTTGCAGATCTCTATATGGTCGGTCTCGGTATATCGTT
This sequence comes from Methanosarcina barkeri str. Wiesmoor, assembly GCF_000969985.1. Classification (GTDB taxonomy): domain Archaea; phylum Halobacteriota; class Methanosarcinia; order Methanosarcinales; family Methanosarcinaceae; genus Methanosarcina; species Methanosarcina barkeri_B. The sequence continues at coordinate 2,922,745 of NZ_CP009526.1, forward strand.
CCAGAAGTTTTGCTCCTACTCTTGAGGCTTCTTGATCCCAGGCTGTATATTCTCCGAGCACATGAAGCGCATCGGTTGGGGTAAAACCTATTGCCTGGATCAGGCGTTTTCTTATGAGCGAATTAAGCAAACCCGAAGAAAGCGTTTTCTGGGTCTCCCAGAAAATATCATTAAGCGATGCAGGAAAATCTCCTATCCTGTCGAAGAGTTCTGCTTCAAATTTTCCGAGGTCTGAAGGTTCAATGCCTGTCCTTACAAAAAACCTGGTAGGTTGCACATTTTCATCAAGGTGCATAGCTCCAGGAATTCTCCCTTTTTTCAGGACTTCAAGAAAACCAGGGTATTTAACCGCTGCAACGCAAAGTGGGATAACTCGCCTTGGGCCAATATTTATTTTCATGTTCTTGATCCAGACATGGCTGTCCCCTCCCATTGCTGAGGTTTCCATCCGGATAGCTTTAACCTTTGTCTGCCAGCCCCCGACTACAGCGCCCTCCTCACAGAGTTCAGGAAGGCCGTTTTCAAGCATGGAAACATCCGTACTTGTCCCGCCTACGTCAATAACTGCACAGGTCTCAAGCCCCGAAAGGTGGGATGCTCCTACAAGGCTTGCTGCAGGACCCGAAAAGATAGATTCGATTGGTTTTTCCAGGGCTTCGTTAATGCCTACGACCGAACCGTCACATTTGAGCATCAGCAGCCTCGAATCCATTCCCCGCCTGGAGATTTCTTCCCTGATTGAGCGAATAAACTGGTTTGCAATAGGAATCAACTGAGCATTCAGGTAGGCTGTAACTCCTCTCTCGTAGGCTCCAAGGTCAAGGGAAAGTTCGTGTCCGCAGACCACAGGCATCCCAGTAAGTTCCAGAATGCGGGCTTTGACTGCCAGTTCATGAGCAGGGTTTCGGATACTGAAATAAGAAGAGACTGCAAAGGCTGAAACCTTATCTTTAACCTTACTGACAAAAGCTTCTACAGCTTCCATATCAAGGGAAACCAGTTCGGCCCCGTGATGATCGTGCCCTCCTTTTATGATAGTATAAAATTCAATATTCGTTCTTTCCGGAATTTCATAATCTCCTACGAGGATCAAACCTACAGGATAGCCATTTTTTTCAAGGATTGTGTTTGTGGCAAGCGTTGTTGAGACCGAAACCATTTTTACGTCTTTTAAATATTTCTCATCTAGTCCGTCTATGGAGTTTTTTATTCCTTTAAGCAGGTCAGGATAGGTGGTAAGCGCCTTGTTCGAATCCATCACTTTGCCATCGGAATCCCGAATGATGATCGAATCAGTGTAGGTGCCTCCTGCATCAATACCCATGCTGTATTGTATCTAAATGCCTCCTGTTCATTTTTTAGAATTGGGGTTCATGAGATAATTCATACAGTTATAATTACCGGACATATATTATATTTAAAAGTATTTTATTCATGTGCATTATAAACTATTAGAAAAATTTAGTAGTTTTTGACAGATATAAAGGAAAAAATCTAAAATTGTTTAATGTAAGTAACATGATCGATTGTTATGGATTATAATTCGAGAAATAAGTTGTGAGATTAACGCCAAATTTAATAAAAATATTTTAATATATGTCTATACTTAATTATCTAGTCTATTAAGAAATTCAAAGTTAGTTTTTGAATCCTAATTCTGGAATAATTATCTAATACTTATGAGCAAAATAACTCAGGAATGCTTACGAGTTTGGAAATAGAAGTTGGTTTTGGAGTGGGCTCATACTTTTGATAGAATTCTGAACTAAAAAGTGCTTTATCGTTCGACATCTAATAAGTAGAAGAATCGAATCTAATAGAAAAATAGAATCAAACAGAAATCGTAATTTTAGGAGTTGGTAAACTTTATGGGAGAGCAAAATGATGAGATGTATTTTACAGAGTTGCAAGCTTGCAAACTGGATTTTTTAGAATGGACACCTGAGAAGGGAGTGAATGTTAGTGAAACGTCAAAAAAATTTGCAAGGGAATTTCTGAATTTATCAGGTACAGAGGACTACAGCGAGACCAAAAAATTAAATGGGGCTAAAAAGACATTCAATGAAATAGCTTCATTACTGATTCAGTGTAAGGCAGGGGATGACGAAAAAATCCCTAGAGCAACCATAGATGAGATAGCAGAACGGAGTGGAACTACAGATCGTAGAGTTTATACAGTACTTGAAGCATTAGGAATTGAGGGATGGAAGCCGTCAAAGGGTCATGAAGAAAGAACCAGTGCATCGATTCTCAAATAAGTACATAATAAGAAAATAATTACGGCTTACGACTCAAATATTATTTATAAGTCAGATGGAATTCTTTAACACAGAAAACACAGCCGATCGCAGAGTGATTCTATCTGTATATTACAACCACGGAAAACACGGAAAGCACGGAAGAATCACACTTTTACTACTTATTTCCTTATTTTCCGTGCTTTCAGTGGTTTTCAAAAAATTCATTCTTGGCATACTTTGGAAGCAATGAACTAGTGTCAAGAAAATTTAGTTATTGGTCATTTAAAGTTTAGAATCATTGTGTACTGACAAGAAGCTACTAAAGATTATGCTCAATAATTAAGTTGTCATGATACTAGTGATAAGCTTTAAAGGCTGTGAAAAAATAGTACTGAATCTCAAATTGTGAAGTAAAACTCTAAAAATTTTTAAAAATATTAAAGAGTTAATTTTTAAGTTTTTTCTTCAGATCTAATTATCATGATTAAAGATAGATATTTTATAGAAACCGTTATATTAAAGTATATCTTTAAACATAATTCTAAGAATACCTTAAGGCTTAAAAGGAATTTTCTGAAATCTTTACAAACCGACTGAGCTGGTGAGTATGACACTTACGGAAATTTTCAACCAGCTAAAAGAGCTTGAGATAAAATTTAATGAGATCAAGTATCCGCCTGAAGCTGCTTTTCAGCCGTCCTTTTCTTCTAAAATCCGAAAAGCTGAACAGGATAGTTTGATCCGTCGACTGCCTGCGTTTGAGCTTGATGAACTTTTCGAGAAGGTAGAGGAATGACATACAAAGTAGCCCCTCACCCATCAGTCTGCAAAAACCTTAAAAATTTATATAGGTTTGACAGGCCAGGTTATGATTATGTGAAACATCGCCTCCGACTTCTGGCTTACAGGCCGGAAATGGGCATTCCCTTTGAAGCCGAGTTTGAAGATAAATGGAGAATTCATATCGGACCCTTTGTGCTGGTCTATACTTTTGACCGTGATACAAATATCCTTACCATGCTAGTTTTTGAGCATTACATGCGGGCATATAACATGCACATTGCTTATGCGTAAATCGAGGTGAGGATAGTAAAGATAGCCTTCGTGAGTACTGTTTTTGGTCAAGCGCTATTTTTTGGTCAACTTTTTTTTGAAAAAACGGTTGTGATATGCATCACTTGTACTATTTGCCAAGCTTTTTTTGAAAAATAGCTTGTGAGAATAATTTAATTGTTAAATGCAGTATCAGGATATATGCAAGCAATTGAGGTATCTCATCTAATCAAGAAATTTGGTTCTCTTACTGCACTCAATGACATTAGTTTCTCAGTTGGTGAAGGAGAAACATTTGGTTTTTTGGGTCCCAATGGGGCTGGCAAGACCACTACCATTCGTATTTTGACTGGAGTTTCGAGACCAACATCTGGAACAGCAACTATTTTTGGCCATGATATTGAGCATGACACTATTGCCGCGCGGCAGTCAATGGGTATAGTGTCCGAGAATTCAAACGTTTATGATGACCTTACAGCATGGCAGAACATGATGTTTTCTGCCGAACTTTATCATGTGGGACGGAAGGAAAGAGAAAAAAAGGCAAATGAACTGCTCAAAAAGTTTGAATTATACGAACGTCGAAACGATAAAGCCCACGGTTTTTCAAAAGGGATGAAACGGCGTCTGACGCTTGCAATGGGCCTGGTTAATAGCCCGCGTTTGTTGTTCCTGGATGAACCAACCTCGGGGCTCGATGTACAGAGCAATCTTATTATTCGGGAAGTGGTTGACGATCTAGTTCTTGAGGGTGTCACGGTTTTTTTAACTACACACAACATTGAGGAGGCAAATGTTATGTGTGACCGGGTAGCGATTATCAATAAAGGGTATATCGTTGCAATTGATGCTCCTGAGTCCTTGAAAAAGACTATGCAGAGTGTGCAGTCGATAGAGGTCTCTTTTGATCATAATTCGGCAGATCGTCTTGACGAGCTTAGCCGTCTTTCAATGGTAAACGGAGTACAAAAAGCAGGTGATAAGTTTAAGCTATATACTGAAGATCCCTCTGAGGTTATCAATGCCGTAATGGCTTATGCTCACACGCATAACCTTAAAGTTGTCAGTATCACAACTCTTGGCCCAAGTCTGGAAGATGTATTTATACGGTTGACAGGTCTAAAGCGAACAGGTGATAAAATCCATGCCATTGACTGATAATAAAGGATTGGCAAAGCGTCTTTCCTATGAGATCTCAGCTGCGTGGGCGATTGCCAAAAAGGACATGCGGATTTACTACTTCAAGCCTAATATCATAGTCTCCGGCATTTTCTTCCCGCTTTTTATGTTCCTGGCCTTTGCTATTGGAAAAAACGCACCTCCAGGTACCCTAATTCCCGGGTTGATCTCGATTACCCTCCTTTTTTCAGCCTCTTCAATAGAGCCGGTCTCGATACCTATTGAAAGACGGGTAAAGACCTTTGAACGTCTACTTTCAGCACCTATTTCATTTTATTCACTGGTGTCAGGCGAGAGCATGAGTGGTTTTCTTTATAGTCTCGGTATTGCATGTTTCCCACTTGCCATTGGTGTTATTATATTCGGTACGCCTATCATGAACGTACCGGTCCTTATTATTTCCATGATACTTACAGCGTTCTGTTTTGCGACGCTCGGGACATTATTTGCCGCATATCCCACTGAGAATGTGGGAGAGGTTATGTCGATGCTCAACACGGTCAGACTACCACTTATTTTTATTTCCGGAGTTTTTATTCCTATATCGACCATGCCCAGAATCGGCCAGCAGATTGCACTGGTATCGCCTCTTACCTATGGAAATGATATGATTGAGTATGCGTATACCGGTAAATCGTTATTTCCACCACTACTGGATATTCTGGCACTCATAATATTCATCCTGATCTTTCAGGTAACGGCAAACTACCTTTACAAGAAGTTCAATGAATGAAAAGGACAAATCAGGTCTGGATTAAAGGAAGTAATTAAGAAAACGCAAAAACAGTAAAAAAACAATGAAAGAACAATGAAAGAACAATAAAAGAACAATAAAAGAACAACAAAAGAACAATAAAAGAACAATAAAAGAACAATAAAAGACAATAAAAGAACAATAAAAGAACAATAAAAGAACAATAAAAGAACAATAAAAGAACAATAAAAGACAATTGAATTGAAAACTCATTATATTCTGAGGAAACCGAAATGAGGAAAAACGATAGGATCAGTGCCTGTGGCAGGACTATAGATTACGAGATTGTATACAGTAAAAAGCGAAAAAGAGCAGCTATTTTAGTCCGCCCAGACATGAAAGTCGAGTTTCGGGCGCCTCAGGGTCTGAGTGCGGATACTATTCGGGGAATGGTTGAAGGAAAAGCTCGATGGATATTTAAGAAGCTTGAATGGTTCGAGGCAAACAAACTGCCTGATCAAAAAAAGCAGTATTGTGAAGGGGAAATTTATCTTTATCTGGGCAGATACTATCCTCTGAGAATCATATTCGTGAATAACGTTAAAAAACCCCAGGCTTTTTTCAAGGATTCCGAACTCACGGTTGAGATTTCTGAGAATACTTCTGAAGATCAGCTTCCCTTTCTGGTGAAAGAATCAGTCTGGAACTTTTATAGCAAACGTGCCGAAGAGGAAGTTGCAAAGCTTCTGAATATTTACTCAAAAAAGCTAGGGGTAGCCACTCCGATTTTTAAGGTAAAGCACCAGAAAAAGCGCTGGGGGAGCTGTTCTGCAAAGAATGTATTGAGGATAAATTTCCAGCTTATAATGGCCCCGTCAAAGCAGCTTGAGTACGTAGTGGTGCACGAACTCTGCCACGTAAAAGAGAAAAATCATTCTGCAAGGTTCTGGAAACTTGTCCGAGAACTCATGCCTGATTATGAAGAATACAAGAATAGCCTGAAAAAAGACGGCTGGAAATATGTGCTTTGAGATTATATATTCAAAAGGTGACCATAAGTACAGATATCTGAGAAGGTGCGCTTCAAAACAGATTAAGTATTTTGACAGACTCTCTAACCTTGTCCTTTACAGATGTCCATTCTCTATACATACCACCTTTTATTTTTTTATTTTATTTTTTATAGCTCCCTTAATGTTATTTTTAGGCTTGCCTGTTACATTGCTTTGAATTCGTCTCATTCTCTATAAAAATTATAACTTTTCAATCTCAAAATAATTAAATATTGTTAAGTCTGTAGTATTAAAGAATTATGAAGAATCAAAGCAAGAATTCCAAAAAGTATGCACTATTCTTTTTTATTGGGATTTTTACTTTTTACCTGAGTGGTTATATATTCAGAGGAATACATCCTCCAAAATCAATTTATTTAATGTTTCTGGTTTATTGGACCCTTTTTGTAACCGGAATACTGGTTTTTAGGGATTATTCTCCTGGTTTTATTCTTAAGGGGTTTGCCATATCTTTTGGAGCTCTCTTTTTGATCTCTGCAGGATTTTTTGCTCTTGGAGCTTATAACCATATGAATTCAGCGGAATACTGGATAGAAACCGAAAAACTGGAAACTATACCCGAGGAATTTGCTATTGTCACTGAAAATGAAATCGAAAAGTATCCGGCTTTAAGGAGAGCACTCAAGACTACAGGAGAGAGTTTTACAGTTGATTCTGCTGAATGGAAACAGGTAGAAGAATTTCTTCGTTTAAAAGGGTCAAATGTAATTAAAGTGGATAACGATTACTATCAGGTACGCCTGTCAATGTCTGTTGCTTGAGTAACTGAAGGTATGATTTTATTTAGGGCAAGCACTCCGATAGAAATTTCCAGCAGAGTGATTATTTTTAAGAACTACTCTTAAGGCCACTGGAAAATTTATAAAGATGATTCTTTCGTACCCTTTATTTTCTTATCACAGATTGACAGGAGAAAATAACAAATAGACAAGAGACATATTCCGTTATTGAAGTTCGATTTTTTAAAGAGGTATGGCTTTATGCAAGCCGAAGAAGAAGACACAGAGGATTTCTTGATTGATATTCTTGATTCAATCGAGAAAATCGAGAGTTTTATTGAAGGATTTGGGTTTGAGGACTTTTCCACAGACAATAAAACCATATATGCAGTAATTCTGGCTCTTGAGATTATTGGGGAAGCCACGAAAAGTTTGCCGGATTCTCTAAAAATGGAGCACCCAGAAATTCCATGGAGAGAAATGTCCGGATTGCGCGACAAAATGGTTCATGGTGATTTTGGCCTTGATCTTGAAGCCATCTGGGACATAGCAGTGGAGGACATTTCAACCTTAAAACCTTTGATTATTAAAATTTTAAGTTAAAAGCGATTTATCTCCGATTTTTAACTTTAATTTTACATTAGTTTCTGAAAGCAGCACACCATATACGGATATTGCTCCTGAAGATTACACTGTATCCGAAAAACGTAAATTTGAAGCTGACGTCGTGAGCTGCCATAAATTTGAGATTTTATTGAAAGCTTCCACCTTAACACCAGAACCACTTTACACAGGTTTATTTTTTACATAATTTGACTATCCTTAGCCAATCTGCGATTAAATCTTTAAGTTTATATATTATGAAGTACTCTAGGCTATTGGGCATCTGGGAAGGTCATAAGAGACCTTTTAACTCTTTTTAATAACCCCCCATACCCCCCAACTCCCCAATAACCGGATGCCCAATCCCCATTAATGTTATATTCAACTTTTTTTAATATTATTTGTCCAGAATGCAACTTTCTTTCTCGTATTGTTAGAACATCTTTCGTTTTCTTCGCCATAGGATTTCACATAGATTTCAGATTCGGTCCGAATGGAGTGCTCAGAAAGATAATTAAGGTTTACAAACCGCTCTTATGAACTGTCTGATATATTCTTCTGTGTAAGGATCTAACTCCCATTGACGCGGTATTTGACACCGTCTTGCAATCGCATTACATTTTGGGTTTTTAGTCCCTCAGCCGATCCCTGATCTGACATGCAGATTTGAGCCCTGCAGAGAAATACAGTTTCATGAGAATGAAAAATAGATGTACTCTTAGATGTGCTCTTGAAAACTGGTTGTAAAAAACTGGTTGCAATCTTCATTAATAAAATTAATATGTAATTAATGTGTAATTAATGTGTAATATAATCTTTACAATTTTCTGTAATATTCTTTTAATTTTGAGTAATGTGGGGGAAAGAATAACTTGCTGGATAGCGAAGTAAGAAATCTCAGACATCCTGCCGAAATACCTCTTTTTGTTATCTGTCTGCTGATCAGTCTTTTTATTTATGTCACACTAATGACAGTTCCGCTTCTATATCCTGAAGAACTCGGGACTGAATATATAATGGTAGTTCCGGCAGCCATTGCTTTTCTCTCATTTGTTTCCGGACAGACCTACGGAGGAATGATGGCAAACGCGATCAAGCTTTCAGAAAAGCAGTTTCCTGAACTCTATGAAATCATAAAACGCCTTTCTTATGAACTGAACTTCAAAGAAGTTCCGGATGTCTTTTTAATCCAGGAAGGCGGGCTGATAAATGCGTTTGCTACCCGGCTTTACTTTCGAAAAAATTATGTAGTTTTTTACGCAGATATAGTTGAGGTTGCATATCGGGAAGGAGACTTTGATTCACTTGAGTTCATCGTTGCTCACGAATTGGCCCACATAAAGGCAGGCCACGTGACCCTTCTCTACAATCTTGCTATCTTCCCAATTGCTTTTGTACCTGTCCTCAAGAACTTTTTATGGACTGCCTTGAGCCGGGCAAGGGAATATACTTCGGACAGAATTGCAATCAGGCTTGTTCCTTCAGGCGAAAAAGGACTCATAGTTCTTTCAGCAGGTGAACACCTTTACAAGGTTGTTGATTATGATGAATACCTCGAAGCCACAATAAGTCCTGAAGGTTTCTGGGTCTGGTCTACCAATCTGTTTTCAACACATCCTACATTGCTCAGAAGGATCAGAGCCATAAACGAAGATAGACCGGGAAAGATTTTCTAAAGATAAATTTTAAAAATCTGTTGGAATAAAGCTGGAAAGTTTTGTATATTCTCAGATAAAGAGATACAAGACTTAAGATTCTTGTAAAACTTAAGATTCTTGTAAAACTAAAGATTCTTGTAAAACTTAAGAGTGGGGTGTGGGGAGAATTTAGAGATGTCAGCAGTTATCGAAATTGCAGGAAAAATTAACCACTCAACGAAAAAACGAGTGAAAATAAAAATATAAAAATAAGTAATGAGATTAATAAATATATGCACAGATATACAAATATACGGATATGTGTCAGTAAGTAAATATATACAGATATATAAATAGGTAAATATATAAATTTTTCTAAAAATTATAAATAACTTTATGTTATAATTCGACCAATACCTTCAAAATGGCATATTTACTTGAGATTGCAATCGTCCTCGTTTTGATCGCACTCAATGGCATGTTTGCCATGTCAGAATTTGCCCTTGTATCTGCCAAAAAAACCCGCTTGAAACAACGGGAGGAAGAAGGAGATAAGCGGGCAACCGTTGCGCTTAAGCTTGCTAATGACCCGACTCCATTTCTCTCGACAGTTCAGATAGGAATTACTCTTGTGGGGATATTTGCGGGTGCTTTCAGCGGAGCTACGATATCAGAGGAGTTTGCAACTTACCTTGGAAAATTTCCTGCCCTTTCTCCATATAGCAGTGCGATAAGCATTACTCTTGTAGTACTCTTAATTACCTACCTGACCTTAATTTTCGGAGAACTTGTCCCAAAAAGGCTTGCACTCAATGATGCAGAATCAATTGCTTCCAGCATCGCAAAACCTATGTTTTATCTTTCTACTATTGCAAGGCCGCTTGTGGTTATTCTCAGTAGTTCTACCGAAGCTGTGCTCAGGATCATGAGAGTCAGGAAGACTGTTGAACCTCCGGTAACAGAAGAAGAAATCAAGATTATGTTTGAAGAAGGAGCTAGGGCTGGAGTGTTTGAGAAAGCCGAATTAAACATGATCGAAGGTGTGCTTGAGATCGGCGACCGCCGCGTTGATTCCCTTATGACGCATCGCACTGACCTTATTGCGCTTGACCTTGAAGACCCGACGGATGAAAATCTGCAGAAGATGATCGAAAGCGATCGATCCAATTTTCCGGCATATGAGGGAGATTTGAATAATATTGTCGGGATGGTATCCGTAAAAAAAGTCCTTGAAAAGTCTGTGGAAAGTGGTACTATTAATCTCAAAGCACTTGCTACAAAACCGCTTTTTGTACCTGAGAGTGCCTCAGTCCTGAAGCTTCTCGAAGCATTCAAGGAAACCGGAGTACATATTGCCCTTATAACTGACGAATACGGGAGTATCCAGGGTGTAATAACCCTTCATGACATCCTTGAAGCAATTGTGGGTGAGATTCGTTCCCTTGGCGAGCCAGTGGAAGCACAGGTTAGTGTTCGGGACGATGGTTCCTGGTTGATTGATGGGGATACTTCCATTGAGAAGCTTAAAGATGTTCTGTCTGTTGATTCCTTTCCAGGGGAGGAACTTGGGTACTATCGTACCACAGCAGGACTGATCATTTTTATCCTGCAGCGAATTCCGGTAACTGGAGACCATATCGTTCTAGGAAGATTGAGGTACGAGGTTGTGGATATGGATGGAAATCGAATAGATAAAGTAATGGTGACGCAGGCTTCTCCGATTTCCCAGGATTGAATTCCTGTTTATAGGGTCTATAAAATGTGGCTTAAATAATAACAAGGCTTAAACATCATAATAACGAAAAGCTAAAACATTATGTAAATTAAAAAAGGAGAATTAAAGAGAATTTCGATAAATCATAATGATATATCGGGAAATGAATGAGTTACCAAGATAAAGTACTCGAAATTCTCCTCTTGTTTTTATCAAGCCTGATCAATGACAGGGCTTTTAAAATAAAAGGTTTGTTTACTGCAGACGGTCTTAGTTTCCTGCACAATCTTGGTCGCAGATTACTATGCAGTCGTCAGGGAAGTCTCTTGCGAAATCATCATCGTTACAGTTCTCAGTACAGTTGTCACAGCATTCTTCTTTGCAATCCTGGCCACAAACATCTGCACATTCGTCACAGCAGTTTCCTGCGCATTCTGATCCGTTACAGTTCTCAGTACAGTTGTCACAGCATTCTCCTTTGCAATCCTGGCCGCAAACATCTGCACATTCGTCACAGCAGTTTCCTGCGCATTCTGACTCATTACAGTTTTCAGCACAGTTGTCACAGCATTCTCCTTTGCAATCCTGGCTACAAACATCTGCACATTCGTCACAGCAATTTCCTGCGCATTCTGACCCATTACAGTTCTCAGTACAGTTGTCACAGCATTCTCCTTTGCAATCCTGGCTACAAACATCTGCACATTCGTCACAGCAATTTCCTGCGCATTCTGACCCATTACAGTTCTCAGTACAGTTGTCACAGCATTCTCCTTTGCAATCCTGGCCACAAACATCTGCACATTCGTCACAGCAGTTTCCTGCGCATTCTGACCCATTACAGTTCTCAGTACAGTTGTCACAGCATTCTCCTTTGCAATCCTGGCCACAAACATCTGCACACTCATCATAGCAGCTTCCTTCACACTCGGCGTTGTCGCCGTTGCTATAGGATGAGATATATGTATAACTATAGTCAATAGATTCGGCAGTAGATTCCTTGGCTGGACATGCCGAAGCTGAAGAAATCCCTAATATCAATAACATTAATATAATAGAAACAGATGCCGTAATTTTCCATATTGACTTTCTGTTAAAATTCATTTTTTTCCTCCTGATATACTTCTATTTGTTGAGAATATCCGTAACATGGACTGACTGGATAAACTAATATATAAGCTTACTTTATTTTATGTACTGTTATAAAGCTCAAAAATGGAATTTAAAACTTTATAATGCTTTATTTTATATCCTGAAAGATGATACTATTATAATTTGTATGTAACTACACCTCTCGTTAGTTAAAAACCAAATGAAGGTCTTTTCGGAAAGTTATATCTCCTAAAAAGTTAATGTAGTTATTTATATTCAAAAAAGCCTGCTGGATTGTATTTTTTTTCACATATCTGCTTTATTAAAGTCCTATTTTTCTTTAAAATCTCTGATTTTATTTTTTTAATTAAAATATGAACTAATAGATATTATGTAGGTCACTATATTATTTAATCTGCATATTTTACCCTATGGAAGTGGAAAGTAAATCCTGTGTCGCGCTATTTAGTAACAACTTTAAATTTTATAGTTATACAGAAGGATATTTAACGATAGATTATGCCTGTATACTTAATATATAATAAATAAATAGACACATTTTAATAAAAATCGTTATCACTAATTTCATAATAGAGACAGAGATTATAAATATTAATCAATATCGTAAAAGAGGAAGGAAAAGTTACAATAAAAAATGTCTATACATTTACAGTACTATAATTTCCCTCTCACTCCCTTACTTTCTAAACCTTTTATTTTGATTTTTATTGTGTATGTTCCGAGATCCAGTTTCCTATAATTTCCAGAGCAGCCGGAGAAATTGTCTCTTCTATTTTTGAGTACTCTGATGGAGACCCCGTTTTAGCGGTCTGGAATAAATGGTTGAGACCTGGCAGTTCTTTAACTGTATAGTCTTTATTGCCTCCGGCCTTGAGAGCCTCATCTATAGCCTCGAGGTTTTCTTCAGGCGGGACCTGCAGGTCTTTTTCGCCAGCTATGGCGAGGACCGGACATTTTACTTTCATTAAGGTTGGCCTGGGATCATATGTAAGGAAAAAGCGCATCCATGGCAAGGTGAGTGATGTTACTTGAGCATCGATAACAGCCTCGGAATGGTCTGAACTTTCTATTTTCTGCTCGCTTGTATTCGCCATCTCGGCCCTTAGAATCTCACGAAGCTTTTCCTCAGCTGCTGTATTATTCTGTTCTTCTTTTACCACAGAATACATTTTTCTCAACAGGACTTCGTTATGCGCGATAGTTTCATTGTCAACCCCTTCTGCCCTGTAAATCAGGTCACTCTGGAGGTACGAAATCTCTTCTCCGGTAATTCCTTGACCAGCCATGAGTACAATGAATGCAACATCCGGAGACTTTACTGCTACCATAGGGGCAATTATCCCTCCCTCGCTATGCCCAATAAGTCCGATTCGACTTGAATCGATCTCCTTGCGGTTTTTAAGGTATTCAACTCCTGTGAGTACATCTCCAGCAAAGTCCTCAGTTGTAGCCTGTGACACGTTTCCGGTCGAACCTCCAACACCTCGATCATCTACCCGAAGCACGGCAATTCCCTGGCGCGTCAGATAGTCTGAAAGTACAAGGAACGGGCGATGCCCTGCAATTTCCTCATTCCGATTTTGCTGGCCTGAACCCGTTATGAGTATGGCTGCCGGGAAAGGCCCCTCTGACCGTGGAAGAGTTAACGTTCCTGCCAGCTTCACTCCTGCTTCTTTATTTTCATAAACAACTTCTTCTTCGGTATACGGATAAGGCTTTACAGGATCTTGTTCCCGGTGCATTTCAGGAACTTTCTCGACCCTTTCAAGCACAAGTGGAAACGCTGATCCTGCCTGCTTCCATTCTCCTTCTATGGTTTTGTTATTCTCCTTATATGTCCCTTCAAAACTTCCCTTTATGGATTTTACTCCAAGGTTCAGGTTACTATCTTTATAACTAACACTTTCAACAGGTATACCGCTTACTCCCTGATCAGGGGTGTCCATGCTAGCATTGACAGACCCATCAGGATTAGTAGAAATATTGAACACAATCCTTAACTCCAATCCACCTGGGACTGTTAAATTTCCCATCCAGATGCCCTCTATGTCCTTGAGATCTCCAGAACTCTCATTTTTCGAGTCATTTTTCGAGTCATTTAGTTGTGAAACTCTCTTGTTGTGACCCATCTGACTGCGAAGCACATCCGAGGCTCGCTATGGTAATGCTCAATAAAACAACATAAATTACAATTTTATATTTCATGATAACCTCTTTCTCTTATAGTTTTCATTTTACTTTTTATATTTATTTCTCCCCAGATTTATTTTTGAACATCTGGTCTCATAATTTTTCAACTTTTTTACCTAGATAAAATCCCATATATTAGAACCCATACAATCTAATTTTATTCACGGAGAAGAGTAGCTGATCTGATAATCTTCGCCGGCTATGTTCTCGATGAAATGATGGCGTTATTCCTGCCTCGATTATGGCGGAAGGAAAAGCATGTTAAAAAATAAATGAAAACTTATCTTCTGAGAATCAAAATTCTCAACCGATATAGATCGAAAAGGAAAACTTATTCGGGAAAAAATGAATTAAGTGGTTAAAAAGGAAAACTTATTCGAGAAAAAATGAAGTTAAATGGTCAAAAAGGAAAAACAGGTTTTAGACGATGAATATGGTTTTTGGGAATTTTTACCACATTATTTTTATTTTTGGTATGTTGTCTGATGTACTTGATGCCTTTTCCGCAAAATCAAAATTGAACTGGCTCATTTCGCTGCATTCACATTACTTTCGTTTTCTAGAGCCTCATTTTCTACATTTTTGTTTTCCAGAATTCCATATCCATTACTTTCATTCTCTGGAATCCCATTCTCCAAGTTTTTATTTTCCGAAGTTACATTCTCTGCACTTTCATTCCCTGCAGTACCATTGCCCACACCTGCATTGCCCACACTTGCATTGCCCACACCTGCATTGCCAACTTCACTGCTGTTATTGGTTTCTTTAATCAGGTCCTGTAGTTCTAGAGAATCATTCTCAGCCTTGTCTTCCAGATTAACTGAAGACAGGTTAGGTGAACCGCCACCACGAGATTTAGATGTCGGTAATTGCGGATTTGACGTATTTTTATCCCTCAGATACTGTACTCGAGAGTTTATATCTCCCCGGATTTCTAGCTGGATCCGGAAAGGAGGAAAATTCGTGTCATTGTTTTTTGAGATATTAAATGAAAGAAATGTTGGCTCCAAACCTGCTTTTGATAGGATAAAGAACCCTGCTATCAAAAACAGGAAAAAACAACAAGCATATTCTGCAATTTTTTTCTTTTTCCAGGTTTTATTCTTTTTCGAAGGCTCTTCCGGACTTTTTGGAAAATCGACACCTGACATGTCATCAAGATTAAAAACATCCTTGTATTCTTTTAGGCCTTTCTTTTGAACTCGTCCTATCGTTTCATCCATTTCCAAGTTTGCCTTTTTATCATGCGCTGCAGAAGCCAGGATTTTTCCGCCTTCGAATGTAAAATCAGGGTCAAGTTCTCCAGGGCCAGCCGAGATATTAGTCTGCGAAGGATAAAGGGACAGGGAAAGGCTGAAGCCCGGGAAGAAAATGGATTTTAACTTAAAAATCAAACCGGTAAGCAGGAAAATCCCATTTGAGAGGTTTGGGATCCAGACTGAAATCTCCTCCCTTGAGATAACCTTTTTCTCCAGACAATCTGGAAGATTTCCAGCGCTTTTCGGAGGAAAAAAGGAGAAAATATCTTCCTCTTTCCACAACCCAATTACTTGATACCGAATTGATTGCAGTCCTTCTGTTCGGTTTTTTGCATCCGCGTAAAATCTATTAATCCAGCCTGGGGATTCGGTGACAGCTTCTTTGGGAAAGCACTCTATAAATACGGCTCTTTCTTCTCTTCCTTTCCGGATTTTTACAAGGAGGCTGCACCCGAGAAGAAGCTCGCTTTCCCGGACTTCTACGTAAAGGGCACTTCTTTTAATGTCAAGCTGTTTTGCAAGTTCTGAATGTTCCCAGACTTCCTTAAATCTTCCACTACCCTGCAGTAGCCTCCCGCTTGAGCTGTAAACTGCAAAGTCGGAATGAGAATCCTCAAATTCAGAAGCCGAATCCTCATATTCAGAAGCCGAATCCTCATATTCAGAAGCCGAATTTTGCAATTTCACCCACTCCCCAGGGAAAAATCTGGGTGATTCCCTGTTGCTCCTCAGGCAAGCCCTTTGAAGCTTGGGAAGAAAGGGTTGCATCCACGCTCACGGTATAGAAATAAATGGGGACTCTTTTTGCAAGATTCTGGATTTCCCGGAATGTGTAAATTCTGTCAAGGAAGCTATAGATCTCGGCCTCAATCTCCCTGGCTTTTTCGGAATTGTCCGGAATTTCGGAAAGGTCTTTTAACTTATCCGTTTTAGTCAGCACAAGAGCATAGGACTTATCAGGCCCAAGCTGATCCATGAGTCGGAAATAATGCCCAAAAAGGGTTGTCAATTCTTTTCGGCCTTCTCCGTGATAATCCAGGATGTAATCCCCATCTACCAGAAAAATAACCTTCCCCGCAGTTTTCATTTTTTTATAGATGCAGGCCAGAATAAGATTATGAAATTGATCCCCGACTTCCTTTGAATATTTGTTTTTCAGCAGCTTAAGAAAACTTAGAGTACCTATCTGCCTATGAAGGGCTTCCACACTGAATTTAGATAGTTTTTCATTCCCAGATAGTTTTTCATTTCCAGATAGCTTTTCACTAAGGCTGCGGAGCGCTCGAGAGTACTTTTTCGGTTCCAGATCTTCGGTATACTCTCCACCATAGTCAATAAAAGTAAACTCTACTGGAAGTAAGCCATTCTTTTTTCCGTTAAGTTCATAAATTGCCAGGTCTGTACGGTCTGTACTTTTTGGAGTTATTCCGCTCTCAAGTCCGGAAAGCATAGATTCAATCCTTAGTTTTTTTTCGCTTTTCGTAGAGAGCTGCCAGACTTTTTCCTCTTCTCTATCGGAAGACAAAATAATTTCCCTGTGGGTTCCTTCATAAAAGTCCACAAAATGGCTATATAAGGCAAGCAGCAAAAGAGTCTTGCCTGAGCGCGAGGGTCCATAAACAAAGACCTCAGAAGCCTGAATGCCCCGAACGAAAGTTGTTGACATCAGAAGGAAAAAAACCGCCAGAAAAGCTATTCCAAGATTTTTCAGTTCTTCGGACTCAATTTCAAAAATCTGCCTTATCCCCTCGATTGAAAATGGGTACACGAACTCGAGAAGCCTTATAAGAAGGTAATAGCTGAGAACAAGAAAGAAAAATCGAGACCCTGACCTGGCATATCTGGCAAGTGAACTGAACTGGTTTCTGGAAAGGACCTGCAAAGCTAGCAGGCTTCCTGCAAGAAACCCCAGAACAAAGCCGTTTGTGCTTAAAAAATCATGCTGAGATAGAAGGTGGAGTACAGGCAAAAAGCCTGCAAACAAAAAAAGGCTTCCTCTCCTCGACTGCTCGTGCAGAGCTAGTCCAAAAGCGTTTGCAATCAGGAAGGCCGGGAAAAAACTCAGCCAGAAAATTCCAGGCCCTGAAATACTCGGAACTTCAATCCGTCCTCCATAAGTTATGAGAAGAAAGGATAAAAGCAGGATAAAACCTGCTGCAGGCAGTTCAGAGAGTAATTTCCAGTTTCCTTGAATCCTCATGATTCAATGCCTCTTTTATACTTTTTTCTTCGTATAGCCTGTTGATCCTTTCTCTAACATTTCCCCCTCTATTTTCCAGATTTGCCAGTTCTCCAGCCTCTCTAAGGTCCAGAAGTGCTTTTCGAGTAATGTATTTCCCTTCCTGGAGTTTCAGCACATGGTGAAGTACATTATCCTTATTGTTTTCATAGACTTCCCAGAAGCCGCCTCCAGCGGTCAGAGGAGAGATATTATCCAGAAAACCGGATGCAGAGAAGAAGGTGAGGGCAATATCCCATGGCCCTGTATGGTTGTGAGTTGCAAGTTTGGCATCATTGATGTTCTTTAAGGCAAGAGTCCCATTTATTTCATCTTTGATTGCATCGGCTATGCGTTCGCTTGTGAGCTGGCTTGAGATGTAGGATGACCTTGAGGAAACAACAAGAGCCGCTTTTCCGAAGTTCCAGCGTTCAGTCGTGCTGATAGGGATCATCAGGTTATGAACCCCGAGTTTATAGCTTTCAATCAGGTTCTTGTACGTGACCAGAATTTCCTCAATGAGTTTGTCAAGTTCGCATTTTCCACTATCATCCCAGTCAAGGTCAGTCATGTCGGAACTTGCATCAATCAGGGAGAGGATCTTCGGATTTATATCCCCAAACTTGGTCATATAGAGACTGATTGAGGTCTTGCCCCCAAGCCCGTGGAGGTTATTCATCCTGGTAACCTCCTCATAAAATTGTCCGTAATACCTGTTCAGGTCTCTCCGGTTTGCAAGAGTTTCTTCGGTCAGGGTTTCGACTTTTTCAATTAGGGCTGAAAGGGCATGTTTTTCCTGAAGGCTTTTTCCAAGCTCCAGTAATTCCGCTTCGACCCGACTAAATTTTCCGGAATAGTCTTCCTTTTGCAGGTTTTTTTCGGTCAGGATTTCTCTAAAAACGCTTCTCAGTTTGGGCCGGTCTCTGGACTTGAAACCCTGTTCAATTTCCTCAAGCTCAAAATCCTGAAGTTCCATCCCGGAAAACAGAGATTCGAGCACTTTACTCTTAAGTTCCTCAGATTTTCTGTTCAGGCGTTCGCTCAAAAAGCGCTCAGGAACCGAGAGTTCGAAGGGGCTGCTTATCTGGAGATACTCCCTTCCAGTACTCTTGATATATTCCTCTTTGTTTCGTTTCTTTGCTTCATAGTTCCTGAGGGACTTGGTCTTGTTTCCCTTTATTGCTACGAGGACTTTTTCTTTTATTCCGGCAGTTTCGAGCCGGTTGATTTTGTAGTCATAGAAATAATATAGTGCAATTGCTTCAAGAAGACTTCCTAGCTCTGTTAAATTCAGGTCAAGATCCCTGGAAAGCGTTTCAAGCTCTCTCTGAAGGTCAGGGACCCCGGCCAGGAGAAGCCAGCTGTCCTTATCCCCGCTTTTTATATTTCCTTCATTGAGATTGCAAAGAAACGCATCAATTTTTGTTTTCAGGTCATATTCGTGCTCCTGAAGTACCTTCAATTTCTCTTTCTGGTTGAAATATTCCTCAAGCTCCAGGTCGTTGTCGTTTAAGGCTTTGTCAACAGCTTTTTCAACCTGAATGTGAAGTTCATTAAGTAAATCCCGCTCATCCTGTCTCCTCTGGAGTTCGGCTTCTACTTCCAGAGTCTCTTCTTTTAAGCTTTTAGCTTTTGCATTCAACCTGTCCATAAAGGAAACAAGGTCCTGTTTTCCTTTCAGGACATTTATAAGCACGGACTCGACAGTTTCTTCTTCAATCCCTGCAGTCCGTTTAAATAGCCTTGCAGTTTCTTCTATGCCTGAGAGAGCTTCGGGAATCAATCTAAAGAGCACTTTGTCATTTTCATCTTTTAGCTCATCTTCCTTTACACTGAGAGTGAAGGTTTTTACCTTAGAAAGAAAACTCAGCATATCTTCGTAGTTATTTATTTTTTCGATACTGGTTTCAGCCGAAATGTTATTCTGGATAAAGAATTCAACCGCGCCCGGGCTCTGGTAGTTGAGAAGTTTTTCAATCTCGTTTTTCCAGACTTTTTCAACGTTTCCGTACTCCTTTTTGATATATTCGGAGTCCGCCCGCGTAGGAGGCATTTCCCTGAATAGGTCCTGGCTATCAAGCAGGGCTTTTACGCTTCTGTTAATTTCTTTTCGTGTTGCAGTAATCGCTTCGAGTTCCAGGATAACTTCTTCATACTGTTTTTTCAGGGCCTTTAGTTCGTCCACAGGGTATTCGATTACGTGGGCATCTGCAAAAACAAATGAGGAGTAAAGGCGTTTTGAGTCGCTCAGGTTGATGTCTCCTTTTTTAATGTGGAAGAAGTTCGTCAGTATGTGAGGGAACATGGAATCGAATTCGTGCACTTCTACCTTTGCCTCTTCCCCTTTTTTATATCCTGTAGGCCCAAGCGAGGTCAGGATTATGTGATTGAAAAGCCTCTCGTTCAGGTTAAGGTATTCAAGTTCGGTAAGGGCGATTGCAGCGTTTAACTGTTCTTTTTCGCCTTCTTTTGTTGTTGGAATTACCGCAAAGAGCCAGATCTGGCTGCTCTCTCCTTTAAGTGCCCTTATATACCTGGCAAGGTCAATGAACATCCCTGACCCTGTACCTCCCCCAAGCCCGACAATAAGGGCTGTGGTTCCTTTACTGGGAAAGGTAGGAAAACCACTTGCCTGCCCCTGGCTCAGGACTTTATAGAAAATAGCCTTTGAAATAGCCCTTCTCCGGTGTACGCCTCCGCCAAAGTCATCGATTAAAAAAGGGTCAATAGCTCTCAGTTCCTCAAAACTGAGCCCAAAGTCTCCTGAATCGTTCATCCACCAGGTTTTGACAAGTGGCTCAGACTTCCGGTCTTTTATTTTTTCTGCAACTTCCTGACTTGCCAGATCTGAAGTCTGGGTTATGTTTGCCAGGGAAGGCAGATAATAGTATTTGTATTCGATATTTCCCCCTGCTCCCATTTCCTGAATTCTGGATTTAACCTGTCTTCTGTACCATTCGTCATCAGCCCTTTCGTTGGCATCCGTATCCATTGTATAAACCCTGAGCCTTTTTCCGGGCACAAGGTAGCTGTCGAGTATCCAGTCATGCCTGCAGATCTCTTCACACAGACGTTTTCCACAGCCTCCAAGCCCCACAATCGTCAGGTCCATGGGAAGCTGCAGTGAAATATTTCCCCCTCTGTTCATTCTTCTTCCTCCGAATTTTTAAGTCTTACCCCGATTACAAATCCAAGCAGTGCAGTAACCAAGAACCCCAGGGCATACTTCCATTTCATGCTCGACGCGTCTGCTTTTTCCTGGAGCAGATAGTCTGCAAGTTCGTTCGATTCGTTGTGCAGCCCAAGGTCAAAGAAGGCCTGCAGCTTCATACCCAGGACAGGATCGGAAAATCCGTTCAATTTTTCCTTAAACTGTTGACTTTCTTCTTCGGTAGCAAGACTATCGGTCTTCTTTTCAATCAAATAATCTGCAAGCTTGTTTGCCTCAGTGACAAGCCCGCGGTCAAACATATCCTGAAGGTACATGCTTAAAAACGGGTCTTCGATTTGTGTTGCCTTTTTTTCGAAAGAATCAATGTCAGTAACTTCAATCGTGAACGTGCTTGTATCGCTTCCCTGAATGGCATTTCCTTTTTCATCGGTAGGCTTGATCCGATAATAGGCATACCCTGTCCTTTTAGGGTCGTACTTTACCAGTGTAAGTTTCTCATACTGCTGGACCTCAGTGACACCAGGCACCTGGCCGTATAGCTGGACAACGATTTTTTCCTTGTTATCTTTGACCGGAAGCTCAAAGTGGCTCTCATTGCTTTGAAGGTTCAGCTTCGTAAAATTATAGATTGGATTGTCGTCATATTTCTCCAGATCCGTATCAAAATACAGATAATCCGCAGCACTGGGAATGCCGCTTATCGTCAAAACGCAGCTTATCACCTGCTTTTCCTTAACCTCAGCCGGATGGTCTCCTTCCACGGTAACTTCAACTGCTGATACAGGCACTGTAAGCCATAAGAAAAAGAAACATAGTAAACATAGCGTAAGCGCACAGGCCGTGCGGCCTTTTCTCATACCTCATACCCCCTGTAAAAATGAGAATAATACGTTCTAATAACCCCACCTAATCTCTGCATATGTCAATAAATACTTATTTTTTGAATATTTTTGCAATGAAGGGTTAATAAAATCTTTATTTTGTAAATAAATCCACAGGGTTGTCTAATTAATTAAAACGTGGTTTCTATCCCAATTCCAAGTAACAACCGGTTTTTCTATTGTGAAAACAGTTCTTGAAAACCATTAGTTCTCCAAAAAGTTCTCCGAAAAGTTCTCCAAAAAAAATGAGTTTTAGAATGAGCGGCCTGGAATGAGTGAACTGATATCTTACCTATCTAGTGTCTTAGCAATTTAATTGTTGAGCATAATCTCGATAGCCTCTCATCAGAATACAATGATTTTGAGCTCATCAGATTATCAATAACTAAATTTTTATGACACTAATCCCGTATACATAAAAATAGAATAAATCAGAAGAAATAAACCAGAAGAAATAAACCCGGTTGTAGAGACCCTTAATTTACGGTAGATGATATGGAAAAGATTAGCTCCTTGATATTTGGCCCTGAAAATGGTTCGCTTACTCTTTAAAACCCCTTGTAACCAAACCGTTTCCAGGATGTAACCCTCTTTAGTTTCCTGGGGAACAATTTGTTCTTATACTCTCTTTAATCTTTCCCATACCTTTTCGTATTTTTCGTCTTACTCAGCATTCTTTGTTTTCGGTCCTCACGTTCAGGCATTTCGGAGAGGCTGCAGATCTTGCAGATCCTGCAGTTCTATTAAAACCTGCAAACACTTCTTAATACTCTCAGACATAAATAGTTATTTGTTAAGGAAGTAAGAAAACTAAAAGAAGTATATAATTCGTATTAGGGTGACATAGGGTAGTGATATATTTAGAACTTTAATTTACATTACTGTTAAATAATATATTACTTTATATCCCCCTTGAAATTCCCTAACTAAGCTTGCCAACTAAGCTTGATCTATAAAATCCAACTAAGTTTGATCTATAAAATCCAACTAAGTTTGATCTATAAAATCCAACTAAGTTTGATCTATAAAATAGAATTCCGGAAATAATTATAATCACTTAAATTCCGGCACCCTTAAAGCCTGAAGATTGCCTCTTATCTTTCCTGATTTCAATCTACAGGTCAGGCTCTTTTTACATTTCGAGTTATATCTTCTATAATGCCCTGGAAATGAGTAACTTCTCCTTCCTCGTTGCGCTGGATAAAGGTTTTTTCTTCAATCCAGCGGACGTCGGCAGTCTGAGTAAGAATTCGGTACTGGCGATTGAACTCCTTTCCTCCTTCTTCACAGTTTTCTTCAAGCTCAAGTTCCACAAGGAGCAGGTCTTCGGGATGAATAATCTTCCCATAAAGGATTTTTCCGGAAATGAAATCCTCGGGAGCATACCCGAACTGCCTGACATTCTCAGACACGTATAGCGTGGGCCAGTATTTTTCAGCTTTCCAGAGAAACACTACCATCGAGCTATTGTTAATTACGGTTTCAAGGACTTTTTGCCGCTCAAGGAGAGCTTTTTGTTTTTCCATGAGGGCTTTCTGGCTTTGAAGAGCATCCTTCAGAACCTTTTCATTTTTAATCTCCTGAGTAACATCCCTAACTATTCCCTGGAAATTTGCTACATTTCCGGTCTCATCACGCTGGATAAAGGTCTTTTCTTCTACCCATCGGACTTCCCCATTACCGGTAAGAACCCTGTACCGCTGTACAAAGCTGTCATTTCCAGCCTCGCAACATCGGGTAAGTTCTTTTCTAACTCTGTCTATATCCTCAGAATGGACTATGTCTGCATACATTATCCTTCCTGTAAGGAAATCTTCTGCGCTGTATTCAAGCTGGGTTACGTTTTCCGAAACGTACATGGCAGGCCATTTTTTATCCGGAACCCAGAGAAAAGCCATAACCGGACTGTTATTAATTACTTTTTCCAGAACTTGCTGTCTTTCCAGTGCTTCACCAAGAATCAGTTCGTCGCTTTCAGCCAGTTGATTGAATCCCATAAGCCGCTACCTCTCCAATAACCATTCCAGATCCAAAATCCTTTAACCGCCTCAGGTAATATACGCTTTTTAAATCCTTAAGCAATATATAATATATTTTGACATCTTATAAATCATGTCTTTCTGCACACAGGAGGAATGTTCTGAGTTCCAGACTACCAGCAGTAAATGAAAAAGAGACCTGGACAAAGGAAAAGTTCGGAAAGAAAACATCTGACATTATACAGCAGACCAGGGAAGAATATGGGAGATACTTCGGGATCTGTGGTTCATACCATAACCTTAAAGCCTGTATCTGCAAAAACTGCCCTTCTTATTCCGGCGGTGCGGGGATGTTTTGCTCCAGGGACAGGGGCAAACATCCGGAACAAGGACGAAAACAGGGCTGCCTCTGTGAAACCTGCGAACTTTTCAGGAAATTCCGACTTGAAGGAGAATACTTCTGCCTGAATGCCGAAAAACCGGAACTGTCCGAAGAAAAGCTTGAGTTTCTCCTGAAAAACTGCAAAAAAGTTCCTGAATCCAGCGGGAAGACCAGGTTCTGTGTAGTGGGAGAATTAAAAAAGTAAGTGACGAATTCAAAGTAAATGGATTCAAAGTAAATGGATTCAAAGTAAATGGATTCAAAGTATATTCACAGCATTTGGGATTTTTATTTGGAAAATCGTAGTCGTTTTCTAACCTGAACCCTATCATAGAAATTTCGACAAACAGCCTTTGTATTTTCATGTTGTTTCCAGTTCTATGCAGCTTTTCATCCCTGGTTGCAATACCCCTCTGGCGGAGTTAATCTGGTCTGACTTTTTTGCTTGCAAAAGCTGCCTTCCTTCCGGGAATCTCGCAGGTTTATTATTTCTCCAAAACAGACAGCTGGTGCGTTCCGGAAAAATACGAAGGCACTATTGCTCACCTGATAAAATTGACTAAAATTCCGTCTGTAAACGATGTGTCACAGGTTTTTGAACAAGTCCAGTAGAACTTATATGCAAATTGGGTAATAATCCAATGGTGCAATTGTTTCAATTGCATTCCGATATATCATAAATTTCAACATGATAGGAGGAGGCACCTTGAAAATATCAGTTGTGGAAAACGATAAACAGGAAGCGAGTTCAATATTCGAACCAGGATTCATTGCAGTATATGAGGAAGACGGCGGGGAATGGAAAGTTCTGACCCGTTTTGAAAATCAAGTTTGCAACGCGAAAGGTATGGCTGCGGTACGCACATCTGTAGCGGATACAATAAAACAGCTTGGGGACGTAAAAGTAATTGTTGCAAGTGAAATCCCAGGGATAGCGTCCGGGACTTTTCAAGCAGCGAGTTTTGACATATTCCTTGTGGAAGGTAACGTACTGGATCTTCTTGATTCAATCAAAAAAGAAATGCTTGAAACAATTGAGGAGCGTCAGAAAGAACCGCCCAAATTTGACATCACGCAGTTTCTGGAATCCGGTGTGAATAAAGGTGATTTTTCGATAAATATAGAGGACATCATGTTTAAAAATCCGGATTTGACTTCAAAGAAAATTCTGATCCCCTATCTGAAAAATGGGGAATTTAACAGACTGGATGTTATTTGCAGCCATATTCCAAAGTGGTTTGTCACAAATTTAAGTGCTATGGGGTTTGAATATGAAATCGTGAATGATTTACCGAATAGAAAAACCGTTAGAGTAGTACGTAGTCAAACTCCTCCATCGAAATAAAGGCCACACCTTTATAGAGAGGTCAAAATATAGGTAAACCTTATTATCATTTAAGGAAAGTAATAATTAATGGACGGAAGGGGAGCAGAAAGAGGACCTCTGCAACTGGACATAGGCATAGTTGTATCAGGGCTTGGAGGAAACTCCAATCAGGAAAGGAATCAATTCAATGGACTCGTTTCCTTTTTTGGTGTTGATTTTGGGCTATATATAGGACCATCATATAATCCGTTTCGGACTATAGGACCAAGTATCGGCATCGGTGTGGTCATAGGGTCTAATGGTTTTCTAGCTGCAAAATTAGGCATCCATTTTAGAAGAGCATTCGGTTTAGCTATGCTGTTTCCTATAGTTCCTATTTATGGTGTTACTGGAGCAAGCTTTTTAGCTGCACTGCCTGTTTCAGAAGGAGCTAAAGCCGTAGCAACTATTCCTTTACTGTTAGTGCCAGCAGCATTTGTATATCAGGGAAATCTCAAAGAATTACATAGACACGGAACCGAAACTATAAAGAAATTGAGATCACATTTTCCAGGAAAAAATATTAATTCGTAAAATTAAACCTGAATCCATTAAATCGGAATCTCGGAATTTATTAAACCTGGATCTGTTAAACCTGGATCTAAAACTAACGCCTTTGAAGCTTTCTCAATTCCTATCATTAGAAATCTTCTCACTTTTCCAGGTGCTGCCTCTTTAGAAAGCTTCTGGAAATCACAAACTTGGTGATTAAGGTATTACCCTGAACAGAGCGAAGATCTCTATTGTTGCATTAAACTAGTTATCTTTCCAGGATATTAACCATACTTTACTGCACTATGTCAATCCTCTTCACAATTATATTAATATTTGATGGATACATTTGCTGGATACGGCTGTTGGATGTATAATATTTAAAAATCTGCCTGTAATAGTATATTAGAGGATGGGGAAAGGATATTTTGAGGTACAGGATACAGGGAACAGACAGGAAACAGGCTTCTGAGCCACGTAAACGGTTTGACTTCATAGCGGCAATTTGACTTGTGATTACTGAAAACTTTCAGGAGCCAAATTAGCCTATAATAACAGACCTTGAAGGCAGAGAGCCAAATTAGCCTATAATAACAGACCTTAAAGACAGAGAGCCAAATTAGCCTGTAATAACAGACCTTGAAGACAGTCAAGGATCTGGACTTAGTGGAATAAGATTAACGAATTAAACAGGAGGATACTATGGACAGCACGACGGAAGTTCAGCCGCCTGTGCCGGTGGTCCGACGGAATGAATGGTTAAAAGTTCTAACCACAGCAGTAGTCTTCTACATTCTCTTACTGGTGGCCTTGCTGCTGACGAAGAACTCAAACCTTTTTCCAACCCTGGCAATGGTCGGCAGCTTTATGGTCCCTGTCGCTTATGTAGCTTTCATATACGAGCGCAGGCACCTCAGCCGTCTGACAATGCCAACGGTCTCCCTGGCTTTTATATATGGAGGGCTGCTGGGTATCATTGCTGCTGCTCTTCTAGAGCCATTTTTTATCAATCAGCTAGATCTGAGGGCAATTTTAAGAATAGGATTTATCGAAGAGTTTGCTAAAATCCTGGGAGTGCTGGTGATTGCACGCCGCAGACGGCACGATTCGGAAATGGACGGATTGATTCTGGGTGCGGCAGCAGGAATGGGATTTGCAGCCCTGGAAAGTAACGGTTACGCCTTTACGGCTCTCCTGGAAAGTCATGGGAGCATTTCGGCAACAGTGGAAGTGACCTTAATCCGCGGTCTGCTTGCTCCGCTGGGACATGGCACCTGGACCGCTATTTTAGCCAGTGTACTATTCCGAGAAAGCAAGAAGTGTAACTTCCGCGTTAACTGGCATGTAATTAATGCTTATCTGCTCGTTTCCATTCTACATGCAATGTGGGACGGGCTGCCCCTGGTAGTTTCTTCTATCTTTGGCCAGGGCTTAGGCGTGTTAATTGCTTGGGGTGCGATTGGTGCTGTTGGATTGTTTATCCTCTGGATACGCTGGCAAGAAGCAGTCAGGTTACAAATGGTTTCGCCGTCAGAAATTGAGGAAACATGTATCTAAAAAGAAGACTACGTGTAACCTCACACCCAAACTGATGTAAGTTTGAGTGAACTTTGGGACACAGAAAAGCGTTAAGTGGAGCATGAGGTGATCAATTGACAACTTAAGGTATTGACAAAAAAGCAATTATTGGCGTGATAGGCCTTGGGATCATGGGAAGTTCTTTTGCTTCGAACTTTCTATCACGAGGCTTACAATGTTCACGTATATAACAGGACTAAGGAAAAAGCTCAGCTACTTGTCGAAAAAGGCGCCGTTTTCCATTCTACGCCACAGGAGTTAGCTTCAGTAGCAGAGATTATTATGACCTGACTGATGAAGTTGCCGTTGACAGTGTAGCTTTTGGAAAAATATTTCTTGTGCATCGAAAAAACCTCTTTTTAAGTATCATTCATTATGATGAGTAATTTCTATTTGCTCTTTTTCCAGATAAGTTTCAGGATCAGAAACAGACTTTTTACAGGTTTTTTTGCTTCCAGAGGATTTGATGCAACCCATATGTAAAATTCGGTATTTTCGAACCCTGCTTTTAAATATGGAATTATTATATCCACCAGATCCTGTCTTGTATTCTGACTTTGACAGTATTTACTAATTGTTACTGAAATGCTGATTTCGTTCTTCAATGAATGGAATATTTCTCAATAGAATCCTTTTTTCCTGTATGTTATCAACGCATCCTCAAGTGTCAAATCCCTGTTTGATTTCAGGCAGAAAAATCCTTCTCTTCCATCAATTTCTCTTCCATTAATTTCTCTTCCATTAATTAGTGAAGCTTTCAGGAGTTCTATAGCTTTCTCGTCACTAAGCTCTTCTAGCTTAGTTCTAAAAGAGTAATCAATCTCAATCAACTCATTATTTACTCTGAATTTCTAAGGAAACCTTTTGTTGTTTATGACAGTTTTCTGAATCTCTTTTGCTTCCTGTAATTTCTTCATAACAGCTCTTGATTTTGCTTCTAGCTGTTTTTTCTGTAGAGACTCAGAGAAATAAAAGTACTTAATACTAATTCATTGGTCATCGGTTAAGGATTCATTTCCTTCTCATGTTACTCTTTTTGAATCAAGTTCTTTCATTTTTTACTCAAACCATTCATTTTTCTCAGTATTTTTCTCAGTATTTTTTTCAGTATTATTTAAGTAGATGCTACTACTTATTATTTCTAGGAACGGGAACGTATTCTCATAACTGTATTAACCAACCCAAGTATATACACCACCACACCCGTTCCGAAAAACGGTTTTCATCG
Source organism: Methanosarcina barkeri str. Wiesmoor (assembly GCF_000969985.1). Taxonomy (GTDB): domain Archaea; phylum Halobacteriota; class Methanosarcinia; order Methanosarcinales; family Methanosarcinaceae; genus Methanosarcina; species Methanosarcina barkeri_B. The sequence continues at coordinate 2,951,515 of NZ_CP009526.1, forward strand.
TCACCTGGTATCAAACTCACCGGGTATCAAACTGCGTTTCATACTTTCAAAAAAAGGCAAGTTAGTGAACCACATTGGGCAGACTCTATATATATTGTAAACTCAAATAGTGGAAAATTGTTATCATGCCCTTATTTCGGAGGTTAATTTATCCATTTTAATATGACATCAGCATTACGAGCAGGTGCTTTAAGGTTCTGCTTTGCCGGGTATCCAAAGATCAGCGGTGCGATAAGCTTATGACCTTCTGGCACTTCGACCTCCTTCAGGAATTCCATATCGTAACCCAAACCTTCTGCAAGGCCTATCCAGCAGCTACCGATTCCTAAAGATCGGGCTGCAAGCATCATATTCTCAGCGGCTAGAGCACAGTCATGCTCATTGATAACATTGGGGGACGCAAACACTAAAATGAGAACAGGCGCTCCATAGAAGATTCGAGTTGCCGGTTTAGATAAATATTGCACAAATCTTACCAGATCTGGGTTTTCGGTATCTTTGTATGCAGCAAGGAAAGCTTTCTTAGCACGGTCATCATATTTCTCGATGAGCTGTTTATTTTTTATGACCACAAACCGCCATGGCTGCTTATTCACGGCTGTGGGGGCATATGTTCCCGCTCTTATAATCTCTTTGATTATTTCGTCGGAAACATCTTTATCAGAAAAATTGCGCACAGATCGGCGCTGGTAAATATTGTCTAACACGGCATTTGAAATCTTTTCTCCGATACTTGTGATATTGTCAGTCAAGAACTCACCATTAATAGAATAAAGAGAGAATCTATTTAATTGCTATCTCATATTGAGAAACAATGCTTACCGGAAAGAGTCTAAGAAAAAAGTAAAAAAGTTGAAAAAATAGTAAAATCGAATTTTGTAAACTATTCTTCGAGCCGATTCCAAAACTTCATTTAATCTAATTATTGCTGCTATCATTACAACTCCTAAATATAATGTCCCTTTAATTTCAGATCTTGAAAATACTTACTTGCACGACTTTATCCAACTAACGAGCCTTTCTACTATGCTTTTCTTTTTGTATTCTCCCTTATCAACCTTTATTGGTCTTTTTCTCTTCTTTTTCTTCCTATTTATTTTATTTACTGGTATATTCGTATTATAGCAACCGGTAAAACGGATATCTAGCAAAATTTTCCCTGATAAAGTCCTCACTTAATTAAATAATAAAAATGTAGCTATTCAGGAACCTTAAAATGAGTTAATTGATATCGATTTAGGCCTATAAGATCTATACAATTATAGATTTGTAGCAAAAATAAAAACGATATTAAGTAGTATCATTTACAAAATTTAATTAAATATATTGTACATAGCAAATCATATAAATTGGGATTCTTGATATTGATTATGGATAGCTGAATAGTTGCCAAAAAATTTCTGTATTCACGTAAAATTCTTGACAACTGTTCTTTTTGTTCTATGATAATGCCTTACATACAAGATACTTAGCGCAGGCATTAACAGGAAGAGTCCCATTAATCTTATGTTTGAGATTATCTCAGACCAGAAAAATTGAATCATAAGCTCATCGATCAATCCCAGCTTCATCTTAACCGTCTGCACGATTACCGGAATAGCAACACAAAGGAGTGGTAATAAAGCGATTAGTTTCATCTCTTTTGTGATCTTTGTCCTGTCATAATCTATTGAAGGCAATAAGTAAATGAGCAAACTGATCGGAAAAATGATAATGTAGGCTGTAAATTGAGGCAACTGGTTGTACGGAAAACCCATGTAGAATATTTTATTAGTTGTAGGGTAGATTGCAGTTTCCGCTAGTCTCTGAATTGGAAGCAGCAAGGCATAAACCAACGAAATGAGATTCATAGATCATAAATTTAGTATATCCAAACACAACTACCATAGTTTGATACACAGCGGCGATTAGAAAAGGTATGCAGCACAAAACCTTTCTAACATCCCTCCTGCTCTGAACAATATTCTGTCCAATAGAGACTAAGGGTACAAAAAATAGAACAAACATTCCTAGTGTTATCACCAAGGCGACTATGTCTAGACCAAAGGTAATTCCTGTCCCTATCGATATGCCCAATGTCAAAACAAAAATAGCAAGCCATATATGTTGCAGAATGAAAAGAAGAGCCTCTAAAGGCATCTTCTTCTTAACTTTTAAAATTAAATGGCTGATAAAATCCACTTAGGTCACCATTTGCTTTTGATCTATAGTAATATTTAATCCACTAGTTAATCCACTTCTCACGATTTTTGTAATTGTATGTATAATTTACTTATTATCAATCGTCTTTTTTTGAATCTAACACATACAGGAAAAAATAGTAGTAAAAAAAGGATGCCTTTAAAGGCATCTTCTTAAACATAAACACGATTTCAGATTATGTCAACCTTACATGATATAATCATACAGTCCATGGTTATATTTTGCAGTCTGTCGGACACACTGGGCAGTATAGTATGCCACATAAATATCTGTATCAAATGTCTGAGGATTATTATTTATTTTATCCCAAATATAATCAAAATACTGAGCACTAAAATCAGCGTTATCTTTAGTTGCCTGTTCTGGATCAGTCACAGTAATAGCTCGAGTATTGCTACTGACATACTCACCAAACTCATAAGTAGAGCCAGTATTCCACTCATCACAGATATAACCTTCATACAAATCATGATTATTACTGTTGAACAGATTATCCAAGAAATTCCCAATCTGATCAACTGCTCCAGATGAATGGAACGGATTGCCAGTATCCGACAAATAGTGACTGGCAAGTCCAAAATCGTGATGTGCATCAGCCATAAGTCCATTAGCAACCCAGATTTGCGCAGTACCTGCAAAACCGTCACATCTACCTGGTGCACCTCCTATATTCCAATCAGCATCCCAGTAATGATTATAGTACCTATATAACGGAAGCTCAAAGCCATCATCGTCTGGGTCGTCAGCTGCACTGCTAGCATAATTTCTATAGGCAGACCCGTCACAAGCATAATAAGCAAAATCTGGATGATTATCGGTTGCCCACTTTATCCCAACAACTGAATGTTCCCTTAAAGCCTCTTCTTCAATCATTGGACCTAACTCACTCATGAAAGCATAGTCGTCCTTTGTGATCTGATCCGGATACCTACCCCATATGTCTTGAAGTCCAGCTTTATACCTCTTTTTCTCCTTCTTAGAAACATCGAAATTATCAATATATGTCATTTTAATGGCTTGACTTTCAGGATCAGTAGCAGCAAAAGCAAGTCCTCTAAATGGCATACATTTAACTACATCCGGTAAAGAAGCCTGAAGTGCCAAGTAATCCGCAACTTTCTGCATTCCTTTTTCACCTATCTTAGCCTCCAAAGCTTCTATCTTTAACTGAGCAGCATCTTCAACTTGGATGGTTTGCTGTTTTTCGGTCGAAGCCATTGCTGATGGCATCAACATTATACCAACCATCAACATTGTTAAAACAATCATGCCTGTTCCAATTTTATTACGCTTCATGTTTTCACTCCGAAGTTATTTTCCCCTAGGAGGCAGAATCAGGCAAGCTTAAATATATGCAAAGCTAACTGGTAACCGCCTCTATGGCATCTGTTATGGAGTTCGTGTGAACCTGGAAAGTGCAGTTGAACTCCATAAACTACTTTTTATTAATTTGTTATAAATTTATGGGGTAAAGTATGAAATTATTCCATTCTCATATTATTTTGAATTAAAAAATTCTCTTTAATCTTTGATTGTTCGAGAGTCTATACAGAAAAAATATATAGGATGTAATGCCCCAACTCAGATTCAAAGATATATATAAAAAACAATATATGTAATCATAAATTCATCCATGTCTATGTTTAATCTAATTTATATTAAATATAGGCAGAAACTTCAAAAAATCATAATTTATGGTTTTGAGGACTTTTGTTTTAGTCCTTGAAAATCATGCTGGCATTTCTCTTTAGTATCGAGAAAGTCTTTGTTTTTCCTATATACAAGCTTTCTCAATGTATACATTGAAAAAGCCCAATCTTTCTCTTTTATATTTCTTATGCGGCCCGCAAATTAAATATACTCACTGAATATCTTAAGTACTTTATAATCAATTAATCAATAATGCAATAGCGCTTTTGTCATGAGCATCTGAATTTTTGCATATATTGACAAGCGGGTTAAAAATCTGCTCATCCCCCAAATTAGCGGTATCTTTCGTTTTCTCATTCTACAGGAGAGAGAAAATGAATCATTTTTTCTCTCTTCCTATAATTACGCTTTTGTCAGGCTCGCCGGTTTTTTACTCTTTCTTTGCTCGTAAGTTCTTCCTGCTAATTTTTCCTCTTTTCTCTTTTTCCTGACCCAGACTTTTTTTTATTATCTCGCTTGTTGGCTTTTTTCTTGTCCACACACTTCGCTTCACTTTTGGCTTATCTTCTTCCATTCTTTCTTCATCTTCATCAAGGGTTATTCCGAGCTTGGAATTTACGGAAGCCAAGGCTTTTCTAGCCTCGATATTGTCTGGATCTATCCGAAGGGCTCTTTCAAGAGCTCCGAGAGCTTCTCCATTTTTATCCAGGCTGGAAAAGGCCATACCTTTGCAGTACCAGGCGTCGGAAGAATCAGGCTTGATTGAAATCGCTTTACTGCAGGCTGCAATAGCTCTTTTGAATTTGCCGAGTTTGAGGTGGATAAGGCCTTTCCCTATCCAGTTCTTTGCATTATCAGGGTTTATTTTGAGAGCAGCGTCATAAGCTATCATGGCTTCCACGGGTCTGTCCAGGCTGTAGAGAGCAAAGCCTTTACCCACCAGGACTCTTGCAAGGTTCGGGTTAAGCTTAAGTGCAGCGTCATAGGCTTCTATAGCTTCTTCATATCGGCCCAGATCCGCAAGCACAGAACCTTTTGAGTGCCAGGCTCCTCCAAGCTTCGGATTTGATGAAAGGGCTTTTTCAGAGTCCCCTAGGGCTTTTTCGTGTTGCTTCAGCCTGCAAAGTACTGAAGTTTTGAGATTCCAGGCTTTATCGCTATCAGGTTTTATTTCAAGCAACCTGTCAAAAGCCTGTAACGCGTCTCCTTCCCTGTTGAGTTGCAGGAGCACAAAACCTTTTTCGTAAAGGTAGTGAGGGTTTTCAGGCTCGATTTCAAGGGCCTTTTTAATTGCCTTTAGGGAGTCACTGTACTTTCTGTGCTTTAGAAACACTGCTGCTTTGCCAGCCCAGGCTGCAGAATCCTCCGGGTTTTTCTCAAGGGCCTTTTCGTGTGCTGCAAGGGCTTTATTCAGGCGGTCATAGGCTGTCTCAGTGACTTTATCGGTTCTGCCTGTTCTCTTGCCTGTTTTGCCTGCTCCTTTGCCTGTTCCACCTGTTCCCTTGCCTTTTCCTCCTTTTCTGCCACTTTTACTTGTTTTGCCTGTCCCATCTGTTTTGTCTGTCTTGTTTGTCCTACCTGGTTTTCCTGTTCGTCCGCTTCTAGTTTTTTTAAAATCGTTTGCCATAATATCAGTTCCATGTGATTCGGTTTAGAATGATTATTCTTTGCAAAGAGAGTTCGGTACACACCCCAACTTCCCGGATAGGTGGTAGATTTTCCGGGAAATTTTATTTCAAACTCCATTCTCTTATTTCAATCTGATCCTGTTATATTTTAAGTTCAAGGTACTGGATTAAGGTTCTGGACTGTTTTACAGAAAGGAAGAACTCGCCCTTGAGTGCAAATTTATCTATTCATATCTTTTTTATTTAAATGGCGTTCATTATAATAAGATACTTGTCAACAGGGTAGTTATTATAAAGATAAACGTATGAATATACCGAGTACCTAGACACAGAAAAAGTGAATTGTGACTCGATAGAACAGGCCAGTAAAGCTATTTTGTAGATTTACAAAAACTATTACTTTACTTTATATGTCATAATCTCAAATAATCTATTTAAATGCCCCACAATCTTTTCTCCCTCTTCTCTCAACCTTTAAAACCTCCTCTTTTCGAACCCGGTGAGCCTCGTTTCTGGGACGACCCACACATCTCGAAAAGTATGCTCGAAGCCCACCTTAACCAAACCCATGACGGAGCTAGCCGAAGAAATGCTGAGATCGAAAAAACAATCCGCCACCTAATAACCTCAGGATTCCTGAAAACCGGAGACCAGGTACTTGATCTTGGCTGCGGGCCAGGACTGTACAGCAGCAAGCTATGTTTTGAAGGCATGAAAGTAACCGGCATCGACCTTTCCAGAAGGTCTATAGACTATGCGCGGGCTCAGGCTGAAAGAGATGGGCAGAATATCGATTATATCTATACAGACTTTTTCAATATCGATTATAAAGAGACTTTTGATGCCGTTCTTCAGGTCTATGGGGAAATCTGTACCTTTTCCGACGAAAAACGTGACCTGCTCCTGAACCTTGTTCATAGGGCACTTAAAGACAACGGAATTTTCATCTTTGACGTGTCCACTAGAGAGCTACGCATGCGGGAAGGACTCAAAAACAGGTGGTATTTCTCTGAAGGTGGGTTCTGGAGACCGGGAAAGCATCTTGTGCTGGAAGAAGGATTTGATTATCCGGAAAATGATACCTGGCTAAATCAGTATATAATAGTGGATGAAGATGGGACTGTAAAGGTTTACAGGCTATGGCTGCATGACTATTCCTTTGAAACTATAAGTCAGACTCTTGAAAATAATGGGTTTAGAGTTGAAAAGGCATGGAACAATCTCTCAGGAGAGCTATACCAGAAAGGCGGGGACTGGATAGCGATAGCTGCAAAGAAAGTATAGACGAATATGGAGAAGCATGCAGATATAAGCAAAGATAGTTATAAGCAAAGATAGCTATTGAGCAGGAAAATTGAGAAAATTAAAAAATGTTGAACTGCTTGAAATAGAGTAACACCCAAATAGCTCTTTTTGAAAATGCATAAAGATTACCCCTTTCCACCTGTATAAATTCTATATATTATTAATCTGTATAAAAGAGGGTTCCAGTGGGCTGAAGTAAAATTTTTATCATTACAATTGAATACGCAAAAAAATTTGCAGGAACGGATAAGGCTCATGCTGTGCTAGAAGTTTTCCATCTGACAGGCAGCTCACTTTCCGCAGTAAATTTTCGTAAATTCATATTTTTACTGCTAGCGATTTTCAATCAAATGTAGATTTATTGGACTTTTTTTCTTTCAATAACTCCTCAGGCATTTTATTGGCAAAATTGACAAGTTTTTTCAATGATTATAAGTACATTATTTTATTGGCAAAATCGGGAAATTCTTTCAATGATTATGAGTACGATATTTTAGTTTTACTTTTTGCATTTATCCCACTTTCCGCAGTAAATTTTCGTAAATTCATATTTTTACTGCTAGCGATTTTCAATCAAATGTAGATTTATTGGACTTTTATGCAGTAGGTAAAAGCAACGATGTGGTGTATTTAGAGACCAAAAAAGATATCATTCAATTTTTCACCAAATACCATTAAAAATCCAAATTATTTACTCTGTTCCAAAAACGCTATCATGAAAAATATTGATTTTCAAAAAAATACTGCGGAATGTAGGGGCAGGATTTTTGACCCGATAATTCAGTCCACAATTGACGAGATGAGAAGGATAAAGCCCGATTATGATGTACCCATGCACTTTACGGGCTGGAAAAACATAAACCGGTTTGCCATAAATAGGTTTGCAGAAGCAATGCCAGAACAATTCCTGCTCAATGCGGTCGACACAACTTATGTATTTAATGGAAATTAACAGAATCCCTTAGTAGTAGGCATTTTAATTTGAGGACTTGAGTACACAAATATTATCCTTTTAACAAATTTTAATATCCCTTTAACATAGCCATAAAAATCACAATTACCATACATGCGAAAGAAAAGGCAAGCATAAAGATTGCCTTTTTCTGTTCTTTTTCTTGTTCTCTGGATAGTTGATCTGGCACTCCTTTTATATACAGCACAAAAATTAATGGCACTAAGACTGATTCTATCCAGAAGAAATACTTAACGTCTTCATAAGATGTCATCCCAGTCATGATCAATAAGATTTGTGTAATTATAAGCCATATTAGAACAATATAAGTTTTGAGAATAGTCCTTTTATTTAAAGAAAGAAATTTGGAATTATTTTTATTAAATTGAATATTAGTTTTAGAATCTGTCAATTGTACAACACCCGTATTTATTAAGAAAATAATGTTTAAAAATTTTTTTATCTAAGTTCCAAGCATTATTCTTAAGTCCACAGTTTCTATTGGACAGTCTCAACTAAATACTTTAATCAATCAACAATATTGACATGGAATCATGCTGAACTTTTATAGGAAATACTATTAGCATTTAAGATTCTGAGGTTGTTTTCTTTATATTGATTCCAACGGTATATTTTGGACTTTTTCCAGATTTGAATTAAGGAAGATCCCTTTTTCTACATTGTATTTTTCGCACAGCCTGCGCAGGCAACCTGAACTTGACAGGCAGAGCATACCTATAATCGTTGAACATCTCCAGAAACTTGTCAACGATTAATTTAAATCTCCGATCACGCAATTTTCTGCTAACCGCAGACTATCAAAATTTTATATAAAATTATTTGGAAGCAGTTTCCTAAAGTAGTTCCTCGGTTTGTGTAAAATAATAATTATTATCTGTAATATAAAGTAGCAAAAAAGATATCAAAAGTATTAAATATTAGTTCGTAGTATAGTTAAGTGTCTCTACCAAACAGACACGAGTAGCATAACAAAGTGTCTCTCCGAATAGACACGATCTAAATCGCCTCCTAGATTGTTGAAAGCACCTGTATTTCTTTTTGCCCTCTGTCTGCGAAGTAAAACAGACAGGGGCCAGGGTGCTGAATAGAGAATAAGAAATCAAATTAGAGATGTTTTCATTGATTATATTTTCAAAAGTCCTCTGAATCCCACATCTGTACAAATTACTGTCAACAAATCCGATGCATTCTCTGCGAATATTGTACTCCAACGTAACTGCATATGTCTAGCCATTTTTTCAGGATGAGTTGTTGAGTTTCTTACAAGAGAATAAATTCTTCTGCTGACGATTAATGTCAATATTGCTGTCCAGATTAAAGCTTCAATTACCTGTACATTCTTTGTTTCAAGAACGTCCAGAGCATATTTGCTTTTCAATTACTTAAAGAAGTCAAAGGAGAATACGGTCTTTGATCCTGGGATCTATTTTCAGTGTTTTCATCTCAACTGTTTTTTCGGAGTACAAAGCAACGGTTTTAGGTCCTAAAGAAATATAAATTCTTACTGATTACTGGAAAAAGATTAGTGTTAGGTTGGATTCGAAACCACAAAATCCTTTGATGCCGGACTTTGAATCTGTCGTCTTGACTTGCTGGACAATCAATGCATCTTGACTTATCTGCCTCTAAACAAAAAGTTGGCAGGTTTAATTTATTGTCAGATTTAATCTATTAATCTTTGCGACAACTTTGTGTTAGCTCATTTCTAGAGTAGCCTATGCACTAATATAAGTTTTTAGAACTTATACGATAGTAATTGCCCCATGTACACACACATATAAACATACGCCGCAGTCATTGCATTTATCTTCAAGGACAAATGAAACATCATTGTCGTTGATGGAAATTGCACATACAGGGCATTCACCTATACAGCTTCCACAACTAGCACAGGACTCGGGATTAATTTTTGCTACCATGGCTTTTTACTCCCTACTTTATCAGTATGTTAATTTGATTTACTGAATTTTATATAAAGACAGCTGTTGGTTCTGGTAGTCTTAAGGCTAAATTAAATTTTCAGTAAGTACAGATAGGGGGCATCAGGTATTTTCCTATCCGGAAATCCATTTCCTTATTCTGACTTACTAATATTAAAATTTATACATTTTATTAATCTTCGAATATTCCAATGTAAGTAGGCGAGGAAACTCAGAAATTATAATGAACTTTCTAGAAATATAGAATTGATTTTGGAATCGAAGCAATAGTATAATGAATCAGGCTGTAAGTTACGGGAAAAACAAATAACCTGGGGATCTATTCTGCGATTGAAGACTAGAGAGTTAGCCCGTTACCTAGCGAAAAGACCAAAAATTTAGATTTTGTTAGTCCTGGTTATTGGGTTCAGAGAGCATATTCTCAAGAGGCGAGACAAAAGATACTCAAGGTTTCATATTCCGATTGGAAAAAGTTAGGGTTTTCGAAGAGAATTTTACATTACATGAAGCAGAATACTAAAAGTGGTAAGCTTTGTTCCCTAAAGAGCCATGTTTTGGAGAGAGTTCAGGCCCGGAAAAGCTTGGTTTTATAGGAGTAGGTTAAGGTTTAGAGGAGCTAAGTTTTAAGGCCTAAATAGAGAATCAGCAGAAGAACCGGATGAAGGCGAAAAAGAAAAAAGGAGATATAAAAGGCAAAAAAGCTGCCTTAAAAAGATTATTTTCAAGCAATTGCCCTCAACTTTTCTAACCCTTCATCAATCTTATCCTGAGCTTCTTCAATGATCTTTATAAGCTCTACACGCTTTGAAATTTCCTTCCCTTCGATACCAGGTATTACCGCTTTTATGGCAGGGCTAACTCCAGATGTGCCCACCTGGAATGTTATGATCTGGCCGGGTGCTGAGATGTTGGAGATGATCAGGCCGGACTCCGAGCCGTCCCACAAGTTAGAGGAGGGCAGAGTGTTATGGCTTATGGTAATGCCCGCTGTCTCTTTGAAGAGATCTGTCTCGTCCCCCATATTCCGGTTGGTTTCAAGGTCCAGATGTCCGTCGGCCTGAAGCAATCCGCACTGATAATGCTTGGTGGGAGTTCCTCCCTGCCATTCATTGGAACCCAATGTATCACAATGATATACAGCCAGACCGCTGGAAATTATATATTTATCAAGGCTCAACTGAGACCTGTTTTCAATCAAGAAGAATTCATTGCAGAACTCTTCATCATGGCATTTCCTGCTTTTAAAGATATAGGCAGTATTGTAGTCTCCATGCGCTACCTGGTACTCGCCAGGTTTGTCCAAGAGAACCACGTTGTCGCACCAGCCCACAAGATAGCGCAAATAGGCACATACCGGGGATGGTGTCCTTCCACTATTGTTATGGTTGCCAGCGCTCATGAGGCAGTAATACCCGAGACCTGCGCTCTTTTCAAAGTCGCCATCTCTGACGCCGTAGTCATAGATGTCTGGCCAGCGGCAGAGCATATGGCCGTTCTCATGGCAGAGTGTGCCTATGCTCAAGTCTTCTTTGCTACGGCCAAGGCTGGAAAGCATATAGAAATGGGTCTTCATGTCGCCGCGAGAGATATCCAGGTAGTAATTATGGGGCCATAACTCTCCTATGTACTGGGTCTGACCTGCATAGAGGAAATTGATAGCATCCACTATTTTCTCACCCCTAGAGTCGAACTCCTTTAGATTTACGCCGCTGGCTATTGCCAGGTCCAGGGCTTCTTCGACCAGGAGATGGGCGACATAGTATTGCCGGTTCTTGCTCAAGGTTACCGGCCCGACTACTACATTGGTGTAATTCAGCTTTCCTCCAGACATGAGTTGAAAATACTCTCGGACGGAGCAGAAATTACCGTTTTCGGTGTAATTTTCTCCGTTGAGCATTCTATCCACATCCTCTCGGATGACAGTGCTTTTGACATCTTTGAACTGGACCAAAATGGTCAATCCTTTAATATCTCCCTCGGATAATCTGCGACCCTCAAGAAGACCCTTATTAGGCCCGAAGGTCTTGAGAGTAGCCGTGGGCTGGTACGGCTCTGCCGGTGGATTCATCTTGACATACCTGGCCTCGAACTTGTCATTTCTTACCTGCTCGGACTCCTTGAGATGCCGCCAAATCTTCTCGGGCGGAGCACGGCTTAAGTCCACCCCGCTGGAGACGAATTCGCCTTTGATCAGATATGCGTAGCAAAACCGCCCTAAATCGACATCATAAACCACGGTATATCCGTTAAGGTTCTCGTAGCGGGAATAGAATTCATCACCAAAAACTCTAAGCTTTACATCAGGTCCCTTCTCCTGAGAGAAGGTGAGTATCTCCCCAGTTATTGCACTCATCTTCAACCATCCACCTAGTATTGGCTTTAAAGCGTTTTGATAAAATATTCTATAAACTGTTTAACTTTCTCTCACGAGAGCTGATTTTGCTCTGTAGAAATCCCCTGAAATAATGGATTTACATCAATTTGAACTGAATAACTCGGCGCGTTTTTGTTCATCTATTCCCAGTCTCTTATAGCTGATTACAATAGTTTTCTACAGATAGGTTTTCTACAGATAGGTTTTTTACAGATAGGTTTTCTACAGATAAGTTTTCTACAGATAGATTTTCTACAGATAGATTTTCTACAGATAGATTTTCTACAAAGCCGCTTTAACTATGGTTTTTTATTCCATTGGTTAATATAGAACCAATGTTGGTTTTTCGCTTTTTCGAGTGGGTAATTTCCATTCATCTCCTGAATGTTAAAGTAGCATATATAAAATTTAGAAACATTTGTTGTTTACACTCACATCCAGGCTTGATATTTCTCTTTTTGGTCTGTACTTTCTAATAAACAATTTTTTTCAACCCGCACAAAATATTAAATAATAGCTATATTTTTATTAAATATATTAATATAAAATAACCTACGAAATTATACTTAGAATCGGTCATTTGTATTGAGAATTCTTTCTTTTATGTTTAATTCCATTTTTTCAAGAAATCTAAAGCTTTTTTAATAACGTGGAGAGGATGTCTCTATTACGGCGACTGGTGCAACAGAATTTACGAGTTCTTACTCAAGTTTAGGAGTTACGCAGTTGGCGCTTCGCATATATTTTTTACTAACTCTAAAAGTATCCGAATTAATTTAACGTGCATTGAGAATTCCTTAAATATTCCATCACTACCACTCTTTCAATTTTCATAGCACTTTCAAACCATGATATTCCACTTTTGATTCTTTGTAATTCCAGTCTAAGAAAAGCTCTTGATGAGAACATTATATGTGCTCTTTGTGACTCTTCCTTTCTTGCCTGTTCCTTTCTTACCTGGCGTTTTTCGACACCACAGAATTACTTTATTCCTCTATGATATTCCTCAATTTTCCACGACTTCTTTGCCAAATTCCCATGTTTTGATTTATTCATCCCCTGCACATCTGTAATCTAAGCAGAAAAGCGAAGAATTAAGGGAGAGAGGTAATTCATTTGGAATACTCACCGGAATTAGCTGTGGGGGATGTGTATGGCGAAAAGGCATGAAAAAATACGAGAGAAAAGGAAACAAGAAAAATTAAAAAAATAAAAACAATAACAGATGAAACAAAAAATACGAGAGAAAAGGAAACAAGAAAAATCAAAAAAAATAAAAACAATAACAGGTGTAACAAAAAAACTGAAAAACAATAATGGACGAAAAAAGATACAGAAAATCATAAAATGAAGCAGAACCGAATAAATGAAGCAGAACCGAATAAAAGAAAAAACACAAATGGACGGCTCTTATATAACTAAGTCAAAAAGCCTATACCACTTTTGCTTCAGCTTGGTGTGTCCAGGGAATCACAAGGTGCCGGGCCCTCATTTCTTTTGAGTTTTACCTCTTTTCCTTTAATATTCCTTTTCTTCTTATCTTCTAGAATCGGAAGAGCCGCAATGATTCCATCAAGTATGGCTTCAGGTCGTGGGCAGCAGCCTGGAACATATATGTCTACGGGTATAACCTGATCCACTCCGCCTATTACATTATAGCAGCTATGGAAAATCCCACCTGTGGATGCACAGGCGCCAACTGCTATAACAACTTTTGGATCAGGAATCTGGTTATATATATTTATAAGCACATTAACATTTTTGTAATTCACTGCGCCTGTAACCACCATTATATCTGCTTGCTTAGGGGTACCGATGTTTAACACACCAAATCTTTCAGCGTCATATAGGGGAGTAAGACAAGCTATTACTTCAATATCACAGCCATTACAACTGTTACAATTCACATGTACAATCCATGGAGATTTTGCTAACGACATAAATATTTCTCTTTTGTGTTATTTTCATCGGAGCAATAGATAAGATTATTACATTTACCCTGCGTTCCATAGTATATTTCTCAGTAGGGATTTTGAAACACATTCAGGTGACCTAAAATCTAATGTAGCTCGATGAAAATTGAATACAATTAAGAATTTATAGAAAATTATTTTATATAAAACTAATTATAAAAAGAGTTTCAAACTACTTCTTATGATTAGGAGAGAATTATGATTAAGAGATAATTATCTGAAAATTAAAAAAATCTCCACTAGTTTGAATCGGTGGCATGATCCCTTTTTTCTTGAACTATATAGTGGGACTAAAAAACCCCAGGGTGAAGTTCTGCTAATATCTAAAAACAACAAAGTTCCGAAAAACGACACAGCTCCGAAAAAATAAATGACCCTGTCAAGTGTCATAGGTTTATAAAAGAAAGATGAGATAGGTACTTTTCATTTTAATAACTTATTGATTACTTTTACTTTAATTATTACTCTATTATTCTTGGAAAAATATTTCATCAACCCAGAACTTGACAGAGCCTTCTTATTATATGTATAATTTCAAAAAAAATAAATTAAATAGATATTTTAAGTATTTTATTTCAATAATTTCAGGGCTTCTCGGCAAGCAGCAACAGCCGGAGCTCCTGAGGTGATAAAGATAACTTCCATGGCTTCCATGATTTCTTCCTTAGTGACTCCATGATTAAGAGCACTTTTCATCTGCGCCACCGTACAGGCCTCACACTGTTTAGATGCCACAACTGCAAGAGCCATAAGGATTTTTGTTTTTGCAGGCAGAGCTCCATCAGCCAATAATTTTCCATCACAACGTCTGTACTTTGAAAGAAACTCAGGATCAAGTTCCTCAAGTGTTTCTAAGATCTGAGGTTTAAATCCCATTTTCTTTTCTATACTCTCTGTTACTGTTTTATGGTCTGCCAATTATGCCACCTACCTTTGGAATAATATATAAAATTATATTATATAGAATTATATTAGATATTTCTTTTTATATTTAAAAGTTAACTCTTAAATAAAGAACGATACTACTTAACTTCATAGGTAAATCTATGATTGAACCCGTTCCAAATTATTTTCAAACCTTATAGATTAGTACTTAGCGGTAAGGAAATAATGCCAATAATATTAAATTGGAACTAAGCCTTCAGTCTAATGAATAAGCTGTCGGAATTTCAAAACCAGCTTTTTAGACGCAGCCTATGTCTCCAATAGTTGCATCAATGCACTCACGACACATCATTCTGGGAAGATCTTTTTTTAGTGTCAAATGGGGAAGTGGATATCCTCCTTTCATAGGTAACTCTACTTCTTTAATATGATCTATACAGAGACCTTTTCCACAGACAATACAAACCCCTACTGCCTCACTTTCTTTGTTTTCTTCAGCGCAATCATAACACTTCAGCATTCGTTATCACCTCAACAAACCTCATTAAATAGGCAGTTTTCCTTCAGGGCTTCATGGCAAGAATAGCACATAATTCTTTTAATATGCTCAATGTCAGGCTTCAGCTCAATTGGATAACTTCCTTCCCAAACAGGAGTTTCCTCACGGATAAGATGCTCTTTGCAAACCCCTCTACCACATGCAATACAAATCCCAACGGCGTCTGTATCTTTACCTTCTCTGGCACATTCATAGCATTTCATAGCTTTCCTCCAGGTAAGAAAATTTGTTTATTTATCTGAAAATTTGATTATAATGGATGAAAGTATAATTTATTAATTAAGCTATATGTTAATCAAGCTATATGGATGATTTTATTCCTCACTAACAAGAGTCATTTCCTGACCACAACAGACAAGAGTTCCTCCACCTACTTCTTCTACTATAACTTCGTTACCGCATATCTCACAAATATATCTTTCTCCTTTAGCAGATACACCCATAAACTTTTCACCTTGGTTTTTTTCTAAGTTATTATCTCAAAGCAGTTTAATTAAACTTTCCCATTGCTGAAATTATTTAGTTTTTGATAAACAATCAAAAAATTCAAAGCTGATTTTCTGAAAACGTTAATGGAAAAAAATTAAGTTTGTTATGGGGCGAGATCTTAAAAGACATATGCCTTTATGCACCGTGGAAGAATTATCAAAGAACAAAGCACTAATATCTTTTTATATTTATTTTTAAATATGGAATGTGCTTATTTTCTGATTTTGTTAAAGACTCACCCCACTAGCTGATAAAAGCCTGCTTATCTGCAGGTGTCAAGAAGACCTTTCTTTTTACCTCCCCTTTGTTCAGAGGGACGTATCGGTTCAACTTTGGCTTCTTCTTCCTCTATTTCTTCCTTCTTTTCTTCTTCATGGTGGGTCATAGACTCAACTCCTATATCAGTTATACTTTTAGCAATTTTTATAAATTATATAGTTTGATCAAATATCTATCAACCTTCAAAGGGTTTTCAATTTTTATGTTATGTTCAAATTGTTCCTGCCAAATTTTCTTAGATATATTGACAGTTTTTTCCCATACCTCCTTCTGACCAATAAAGCATCAATTGAACCAAATTTGAAAATATCTACATGGTCAAGAGATTTTACTATCCTGGTTTATTATCCTGGGATCGCAAAATTTGAGATTGATTCCACTAGCAATTAACTGATATCAACCAAATTCCTTTCATGTTACAATAAATAATTCTCCCAGTAGTTACTCAATTATCCTCTTAATTATTTTAAATTATTTATATGAAAAATTGTTTCTTAACAAAAGACAGTTGAGCATAAAATATTTTAAAGCCGAAAAATAATTTTATATTAATTAAGTATTGATAATTATCTATAAAATCATTTTTTCCTTGCACAGGTACTACAATAAAACCTACGCATTGAGACATTTCTAAAACAAATTTTAAATAAATGAGAGAGCAGATAAACGAGAGAGAAAATAAATGAGAGAGCAGATAAACGAGAGAGAAAACGCTTCAGATTATAGAATTAACAGGGCCTTAGATCTTATAGATTGCTTTAACTAAAACAGACTTAGAAATGATTGAAAAATATCAAAGAGGAACATGAAGTGAGAAGGCAGCAAAAAGAGTAATGTAGGGAGCCCGAGATCACCGCATCCATGAACTGTATCCCCAGTAGCCCTTTAAACAGTATTCTCAAACGCTGTTCAAAGAAGGATAGGTGATTACACAGGCAATCATTATGTGGTGTGGTAGATTCTAGTTTACCCTTTTACTTAGCCTTCACAACTCCTGAATATACTAATAATTTAAAATATTTGAAATTATTTATAACAAAAATTCTTATCAAAAAAATATTTTTTTCAAGCCAAAGATTTCAATGCAAAAAATTATTATGTATGTATATTTATAAGGAAAATATTTTTGGTAAAAATAACCTGGTGAATGCCCACTTATTTATGCTCCTATACTGCTAAACCACATGCAAATTATGTTCTTTGATTCCTTTTAAGCACTATAAGCCATCTATTTGCTTAATAAGAATATTTACAAGTTGCAGATCAAGAATATTTAATTTTCAAAATCGATTTTCTTGAAAATGACAATACTATTATCCTAAATAATCAAGGTGTGTTGGTATTAAAAGAAGTATAAACATAGTTTATAAACATGATTTAGATGATATCTAAATTAGTCAATATCTCTTAATCAGTTAATATATCTTAATCAGTTAATATATCTTAATCAGTTAATATATCTTAATCAGTTAATATATCTTAATCAGTTAAAATAATTGCAATTCACAAAAAAGCGCCTTGAACAGATTAGAGAAAACCTGGAAGATTTTAATTCGACCCTGTCCCAAAACCTATTTTATTCTAAATCATCATGAATTTACAGGATTATTTTAGTGATTAAGTATTCAATTGATTGCTCCAAATACGAGATTCAAAAAGCAAATTTTAAGTTTTGGGATAGACTCATTCCTTTACTTCATTCTTCAATGCAGTAGCCCAAAAAACATACTATCGTTATATTTTTGGATTAGAACGTCTTCCAGGCAATTTTTTACTCACATATTCCACCAGCCACTTTCCCATTTCCCATTTGTGTTGATCCATCCGTTTTGTCTCACATGGTCTAAATCTATTAGTTTTGATCCGTTTTTTGATTTTCGTGGGGTTAATCTTTAATAGTTTCCAAATTTATTTAAAATAAATTATATGAAAAATTGATTCTGAACAAATAATATTCCCGTGGAAAATGTTTTTTAGTAAACAATATTTAAATATTAATTATGATTTCTGATACTATCTAAAGAAAATTAGTTTCAAAATAATATTTATTTTTAGATCAGTATAAAATATTACTTATTTGATAGAAAAGGCCCCAAGGCTACGCCTAAACTTCAAAGTGTTGTATCCTGAAATAATTTCGTAGATTCAAAAGCATTTGAAATATTAATAGACAATACAACAGCAGGAGACACAAAAAGGTTAAAAAAGCTAAACACTGAGTAAATTCCAATTCCGTTTTGGTATGTGAAATAATTAAGTAAAATGAAACAAATTCGAAATTGGAGTAAAATAATAGGTCACCTGTGTACGATACATAACTGCAATAAAAATTTAAAAAGCAAAATAATTTTGGGAAAAACACAATGAAAAGGCCTCAAAAAATATTTAAGTTATTCCGGCGCGGGTAGGGCACAAAAACCGATATATTAGAGAAAGAACATAGTATGTATACAAAAAACTGGATTTGAAGTACATTAAAATTGTTTATGGATATCAATTTTTTCGTGTCCATCCCCCCACAACGAATAAATTTAAAAATCTATATATAGATCTATAACTTACATAGTTTACTACATCAGTAAAGGTGGTAATTAATGGTATCCATCCGAGCTAAAATTAAATCCAGATTAGAGAAATTTCTAGAAGTTGATTCCAGTGGATATCGAAGGGCAATCCTGTGTATCTTCATTAAAGTAAAAAAAGCGACTATTGACGAACTACATGAAATGCTTACAAGTAAGTATAATGTATCTCGAAACACGGTTGCGTCTATGGTAGGATATATCCATTCGAAGCTTGGAATTCTAAGAGCGCATAAAGAATCCTATAAAACCCCCATGGTTTACCTTTTGAGAGAAGAATATATAGACCTGCTAATGAAAATTATAACTTCGCCTAAAGCACCTGCTGAGTTCAAGGCTTAAGAAGTTGACTATTATCCCAAAATGTCTGATGGACAATGTCACTCGTTAAAAACGCACCCAGAACGGCAACGACTATTGTCGTAAGATCGGATTCCAATTCTCGAATAAGCCATTCAAAGGATCCATATTATACCCTTATGCGACGCATTTTTCAAGAAGATGGCACTGCGGTCAGAGGCCAAAAGTTCCTAACTCTAGTTGAAGAGCGTCAGGCTGCTGGAAATGCTATCCAGACTGATGAATGGAAAAACCTTCTTGAAGAACTTCAGATAGGGCGTGCCTCATTTTATGCGATGCGCAACAAGTTGCTTGGAGCAGGATTGATTTCGATAAAAGATAAGGAGTATAGGCTTTCAGGTCAGTTCTCAAAGGATCTTTTAGATATGGCCCGCTGGTGGTGGACCGCAGTTCTCAATCAGCCTGAGGAGAGCCTTTAAAGAAATAATTTCTCTTTTTTCATTTAACATTTAAATATAATTAAATATATAAAAAACAAATTTTAAATATCACTAAGTATTCTCTTGTTTTTCAGTAACTATCCAGGGTGTAGCTGACTTTCCGCAGATGTCCATTCAATTTTCACAACTTTTCTTACTATCGTTTTTTCTGAAAATTGCTCTGCTTATTCAAGCATGTGTTTTTGAAATATTTTACACTTTCTAATTTTCTGCCTTAATTGAAAGCTTCTAACCTCTATTTCCGGAGGTTTCAGTTGAGAGAATAATTGCAAATTATTGACCAAATGCCCAAAAACGATAGCAGGAAAAATGTTATATTCTTCAAGATATCTGCGGAAGGTTGGAGAGTTGGTTATTTCCTTACTTATCTAAAGTTCTTCAAAAAAATCCAGTAATCACGTCGTTTCAAGGCATTTTTAGCCAGGCCTACACCTGTAAGAAAAACACTTTATAAAAATTAGAGAAAGCCTGGAAGACTTTTTTTCCTGTTACCTATCCCCCGACAAAGTAACCCAAAAAATATTCCCTTAATATATTCTTTGGATTAGAACATCTTCCAGGCAATTCTTTACTCACATACCATCCAGTCATTTCCCCTTTGTGTTGACTCATTCGTTTTGTCTTAGTGGTATATCCACTCGTTTTTATCCGTTCGTTTGGGTTTGTTCTCTTATTCTCGTGGGTTGGCTCTGTTCTCATATTCTCATGGGGTTCCAAGCTATAATTATTCCCAAACTTATTTAAAATAAATTGTATGAAAAATTGGTTCCAAGCAAATAATACTCCCGTATAAAATGTTTTTTTAGCAACCAACATTTGAATATTAATTATTATTTTTAGATTCTGTATTTTTTTCTTCACTGCAAAAAACAAAATTTTTTACTTATGCACAGGTTTTGTATCAAAAACTATGTATAAACGATAGAAGGAAGCTCGGAATATGAAATTATAGATTTTATAAAGAAAACTGAAAAGAAGGAAGGAAAAATTGTGTAACGACGTTTTTCGAAGAAAAAGGTTTTTTTGAGGGATAAGCTCCTTCCTGCTCAGTTGTTACGAATAATGGTGAAATAAAATTATACGAAAAAAACGGTCACGAAATAGAAGAAGTGGCCAAGTAGTCAAGCAGATATTGGGTGGCTTCAGCTTGGGATGTGATCGTCCTTGCAACCTCGGCCCGAAAGTTTCCACATAGTCCCCTGCGAGCCACTGGATCCAGGCAAAAAAGCCAATTTAACCCGGGAACGCATTAATTCAGACAACATCCTAAGGATGTATAATTACCCATCTCATCCTGCAACATCTTTGTCATAATCTACTAGAAGGCAGGACAGAGCCTTTGCAAAAAATGTATCAATGTATCAACATATTACTTTTTTTTATTCATTATATATACGATGATATCCAGCAGTTTAAACAGAATGAAAAACACAAACCAGATCATAAAAGCAAGAATTAAAAATGTCAAAATAATATTCATGTGATCGCCTCTTTTATGCATCCATACATATGTAAAAACCTCTTTGAATAAAATTAGACTTGTTATAAGTTAAAATATATAGTTTGGATCATGAATTATATGTATGTAGCATTTTATTTAAAATTTATTAAATGAATAGATCCATGTGCTAATGTATGATAAAGCAGTTTACACGCATATAGGCAAAAAAGATCTTGTGAGCTGCAGACGAGAACAATCTGCAGCCCGTAGGAAGTCTGTCCGGGTATCAGTGTATCGATTGAGAAAGAGGGTACTTTAGAGACGAAGTTTGAAAATAAGAGTTGAGTTGTATTGATCCTGGGATATTTTTTTGAATCGAATCACTTGATACCTCCAAAATATAAATAAACCAAGTTTATTATATAGTTTTTGGACATATTCTATATATTTTGATTTTTGCTATTGAGAAATATAATAGCATTGATGCAATAATTGGTATCCTCTTATTTAGAGCCTATCCGAAAAGTGATTACTTGATACAACTTTTACAAAATGCAATATGAAAAACCGGAACGGATACTCTGATAGTATAGATTTATCGTGGCTTTTCAACATGCATTACTGACTTTTCGGATAGGTTCTTATTTCCAAGGAATAAATCTGGAACTTGAGGCATTGCAAGCCACGGGGCAAATTTGTTATAAGTTCTGCCAAGTTTTTGTGCATACTCTATTCCTTTTAGAGTTCCTGTTATCGCTTTATTATA
Organism: Methanosarcina barkeri str. Wiesmoor; assembly: GCF_000969985.1. Classification (GTDB taxonomy): domain Archaea; phylum Halobacteriota; class Methanosarcinia; order Methanosarcinales; family Methanosarcinaceae; genus Methanosarcina; species Methanosarcina barkeri_B. Next base: position 2,973,361 of record NZ_CP009526.1, read on the forward strand.
GTTTGAATCAGGGTCACTCAACTTAGTCAATAGTCTATATATCTTATTAAGAGGTTTTTTCAATGTTTCTTTTTCGCTACTGGCACTTACTTCGTCTAAACTATCTTGAATTTTATCCAATTCACTTTCAAGTTTTGGATCCAAATTTTCAATTTCCTCTTTTAAGTTATCAAAGTCTGTTTGAATCTGTGGCAAATCTATTTCTAAATTCACATTAACACTTGTTCTAACATCTGTTTTTTGTTCGACTTTTATTATCGGATTAGTTTCAGATTTCATCATAAAATTTGGGCTTACTACAAAATTCTGCACAATTTGTCTTAAGGGGTCGTTATTTTTATATTCATCAAGTCTTTCGTCTATTCTATTGTAACCAGCTAGTAAAGAAGAAACTGATATGGATTTGAAGCTCTCAAGACATTGAAGAGTTTCAACATTGTTAATTTCAGCATTTAGCAATTTCTCATAGGGAAATCTCCATGGGCAATTTTGTGAACAGTTACAAGGAATTTCTGTACGGACACTTATTTTTTTTATAGAAGCATTTATCTGATCCAGTTCATTACAGATTGCTCCAAGAGCGCCTCTTTTATTGTTACCTGTTATTTTTATCTCTATTTCTTTTTCATCAGGTTTCATCTTTATAAGAGCACGCGAATTCTGGAGGTTTAATACCACTCCTTCTCTCCAACATAAAGGCATATCATTTTCTTTTTTCTCTATTTCCTTATGCATGCGAACTATAAAGCGGGTGATTATGCTGGAAGGTAAAAAGTAATTATAACAATAATAGAAGTAAAGGTTCTCTTTCTCATTCCACATAAAATCGGGTTCATTTTTAGGTAAAAGCTCTGCAATAAGATAGCCACTTCTATCTGGAAGTTCATATGCAAGTTCAAATTTGTTCATTAATTCCATAAGTTGAGAGTAAACAGAAGACGGATACGTTTCAATGTCCCATATCCGGTTTAATTCACTCTGCATTAGTATACCTTCATTATCAAAGACAAATTTCGTAGACAATATTTTGTAAAATGCATTTGTAGCCCATTCAGGTTTTAAAATCACGATATCCTTTAGGGCGATCCTATCTTTAAAATGGAGAGTTACTCCCAAGTCATTCAAATATTCATCTAATACAATTATATTCTTGTCATCTAAACCCTTGGATTTACATGTTTCATAAAATTTCTCATAACTAATCCAATTTTTACCAAGCTCTTCTAATTCTTGTCTTACTTCAAACCATGAGTCCACCCATTTAGTCCTCATCAAAGGTAGACTCCAGGCAGTTTCACAGATAATGTCCGTTAATCCTTTGATTCCTTTACCATCATAACTGTCAATCTTTACATAATCGACAATCTGAGGAAACTTAATTCTTAAATCTTTAAGGTTAAGATCATCATTACTTTCATTCATCTTACTCATTACAAGAATTATTGGGCTATCTTCTCCAAAGGCTTCAATTGTATGCAACCAGTAATATATATGGTCATAATCTTTTGTTTTTCGTGTGTTCCACACAAGTATATAGACTGACCGTTTTGTCAGAAAGAACTGATGAGTGGCATGATAGATTTCCTGCCCTCCGAAGTCCCAGATGTTTAGCTTGATCTTACTGTTTCCTGAATCTGGAGCAGGAATTACCCATTTTGATATGTTTATTCCTTCGGTGATCTTATCTTCCACAAATTTACCAGTAATTAACCTATTAATTAAACATGTTTTTCCAACCTCTCCATTACCAACCAATATTAGCTTTGCCTCATTATTTTCTGTAGTTTTCGTTTGTTTCAGATAAGTTAAAATTGCATCCATTCCTCTTGAAACGATTTCAGGTGGAGGTGAGAGTAAAGGGTTATAAGAGATGTCAAGTTGTTTGAGTTTTGTAAGTTCACTAATTTCTGGTGGTAGCTCTTCTAGATTGTTATGGCACAAAGAAAGTTTCACTAGATTTCTGAGTTTCCCAATTTCTGGTGGTAGTTGAGTCAGCTGATTATTAGAAATATCAAGTTCTTCAAGGTTCTCAAGTTTCCCAATTTCTGGTGGTAGCTGTGCTAGTTTGTTATGATACAAGGAGAATTTTGTGAGTTTCCCAAGTTCTCCAATCTCAGATGGTAGTAACGTCAACTGATTCCCAGTTAAGTCAATTTCTGTAAGATTTTTAAGTTTTCTGATTTCTGGTGGCAACTTTATAAGCTGGTTATAGAATAAGTAAAGTTTTGTGAGTTTTCCAAGTTCTCCAATTTCTGGTGGCAGTAGTGTTAAATGATTCCTAGATAAGTTGAGTTCGTTAAGGTTTTTTAGTTCTTTAATTTTCGGTGTAAGTTCAGTCAGGTCGTTATCATATAAATCAAGTTCTTTAAGGTTCTCAAGTCTTCCAATTTCTGGTGGTACTTCAGCTAGATTGTAATTATCTAGATAAAGCACTATAAGGTTTTTTTCATAAGCTTCTTTAATAAGTTTCATCACCTTTTCTCTCGTCATTATCTGCCTCAACTATAATTAATTAATATTTAGAGAGTTTTCGTATTCTGTTATAAAATTCTATACTTTTACTCTAAAAACTTATTCATTTTATTCAAATTTTAGATATCATAGACCCCGTTCCATAATTCAAAACTACTTTTCCAAATCTAGAATCAGAGATGTCAATGAGTTTCGGATCATGGAAAATACTTCTGAGACTTTTATATATTTTGAGGATAAAACATATTTTGGGATAGACTCAATGTTCATGTAACCTGCTGCAATCATCCCTGATATCAATGCCAATTCTATTCATAGCGGCTTCAATTTAACCAAATCAAATGTAAAACTAAAAATAAATTCATTGATCATCGGTTAAGGAATTTTCTTGCCTGAAAGCTATCGATTTTGCATTAGAAGCCGGCATTAAATTTTGGCCTATTTACATGAAATCGATATCCTGTTCCAGCTCATAATTTATTAAAATATTTGATAAATGTTGAGGAAATTGACGCAATTTGCCACAATTCCTCACTTAACCGAAGACACATGAAAATAGATTTAATCTCTAGCCACAGTTTTTACCGGCGAGAGAGTTTGAGGAATACAAGCACAAGTGCCGAAATTGCAGTTACTAAACTAAAAGCTGGTGCAGACGCTGGTAAAGATGAATTTTCTGAAGCTGGCTGCCCAGAAATTGGTTGATTTTCGGATGCAGGTTGCTCAGAAGTAGGAGTTTCGCCTTGGTAGTGTTCGTTGGAGATTGTGCAGTAGGCAACTGTAAAACCACTGTTTACCAAAATATCTCCTGTATTAAAATCGTTTATCTGATAAACAATGTCAATTGGCATAGAGCCTCCAGCCCACTTTTCAGTAGGCTTAATTGTCCATTGATAGAGAATACTGGAGTTTTCTTCCATTACATCAGCCCGATATACATTCGTTTTTGAAGTTGAACCATTTATAATTTCAAAATAACCTTCTCCGATCTCACTTAACTCTACAGACACCTCTGACTTTTGAGAAACGGTAAGGTTTATACCGACAGTAAAAGGTTCTCCAATCTTTAGAACCGGCTTTGCAACTTCAGTACCTGGAAGAAGTTTATTATTGTAATATACATCCATTTTGCCATATGGACTATCTGCAGCTACGTTTCCTGTTAATAAAACTATACAAAATGCTCCAATTAGAATCAGTTTTGCTCTCATATTTCTGCACCTAATTCTGAGATAAGATTATCGTGTCCTGCTTTCACTATAGAATAGCTTCAAGTTCATTTACTGTCGAGATAATATGAGGAATACAAGCACAAGTGCCGAAATTGCAGTTACTAAACTAAAAGCTGGTGAAGATGCTGGTGAAGATGAATTTTCTGAAGTTGGCTTTTTTGAAGTGGGTTGGTTTTCGGACTCAGACTGCTCAAAAGTAGGAGTTTCGCCTTGGTAATGTTCGTTGGAGATATAGGGATAAGCTACTGTGAATTCACCTTGAACCAGAGGTTTATCTTCACCGACATTATGTATTTGATACCAAATATTCACAGGCATTGTTCCACCTTCCCATTCTCCAGTTGGTTTTAGTATCCATTCGTAAGTATATGTTCCAGGATCTAAGGATTCAAAATATAACTTTTTATCAAACTCTGAAGGACCAGTTATAACTTCATAAGGTGTTCCCACTCTTAAACTGCAAATTTTTACAAATAATATCGATGTCTGGTTCAATGTTAAATCAATTTTTACTTTAAACGGTTCTCCTATTTTCAGTGTAGGTTTAACTACTTCTTTTCCCGGTAAAAGCTGATCATTATAGTAAACATCTATAGTACCATATTGAGAACCTGCTGAAACGATATTTGTCAACAAAAGAAGTACCATTCCAAGTATAAAAATTCTAAATTTCATGATTATTCACCAAATTGTGCAACAAGAGTTTCATATCCAGCTGATTTTTCAGTAGAACCACCTGTTTTATCTCCAACTCCTTTTGGACCAGGCCCAACTATAGTATTAGAGTACACAACAAATTGAAATGTTAGTGGAACGTTATCTCCAATGTATTTTCCATTGTGTAAGATTGAATCATCTTTTCTGATGTACATCTGTCCTTTATGCCCAAAGTAAGGTTTAGGAATAACTTCATTATCGTTATCGTTGACTTTAAATTCATTATACATTCCAACTGCTTCATATGACCACACATTAACCGTAAAAATCCAGTATGATGGCAATACCTGCGATCCCATTCGCAACTCCTATTTTGATGTCAATACCCCTCTATTTAGAATAGCCTCAAGTTCATTTACTGTCGAGATAATCTGAGGAATACAAGCACAAGTGCCAAAACCGCAGTTACTAAACTGAAAGCTGGTGCAGACGCTGGTGAAGAGGAATTTTCTGAGGCTGACTGCCCAGAAATTGGTTGATTTTCGGATGCAGACTGCTCAGAAGTAGGAGTTTCGCCTTCGTAGTATTCGTTGGAGATTGTGCAGTAAGCAACTGTAAAGCCGCCATTAACGAGTCTATCACCCGTTTCAAAATCATCTATTTGATATACAATGTCAATTGGTATAGAGCCGCCAGCCCACTTTTCAGTAGGAGTTACTGTCCATTTATACATTAAAGAAGAATTTTTCTCAATTACATCTGCCCTATATTTATTCATTTTTGAAGTTGGACCATTTACAATTAAAAAATACCCGTCCCCAATTTCACTTAACTTTAAAGCCACTTCTGATTTTTGGTAAACAGTTAAATTTATACCAACAGTAAAAGGCTCTCCAATTTTTATAACCGGTTTTGCTATTTCTTTCCCAGGTAAAAGCTCATCATTATAGTAAACATCAATTTTGCCATACGGACTATCCGCAGCTACACTTTCTGTTAACAAAATAATACAAAATATCCCAATAAGAATCAATTTTATTTTCATATTTCTGCACCCAATTCTGAAATAAGTTCATCATATCCAGCTGATTTTTCAGCAGAATCACCGATTTTATCTCCTACTCCTTTTGGACCTGGACCAACTACTGTAGCAGAATACCCACTAAAATGGAAGGTCATCTGTGTATTATCTCCAAGCCACAAAGTACTTTCATCATTATTTTTTTGAAGGGTGTTTGATGTATTCATCTTGTCTCACATACCTTTGTCCTTTATGCCCAAAATAAGGTTCAAGAATTACCTCGTTATCGTTATCAATAACAGTAAATACCTGATATTTTCCCACAATTTCATAATTCCACACATTAACCGTAAAAATCCAGTGTGGAGGCAATACTGGTAACCCACATGGAACAACTGCCATTGTCCTGTCCAGTCTTTTTGAAATTTTATATCCGATTTCACCAGAATATTTGTCAGCAGTTTTATTTTCCAGGTTTTTCAGCTCGCCATCAGTTATTCCAAAACCGACATCAATAGCTTCATTTTTTTACTGTAACTGTTCAGATCCCATTTGCAACTCCGATTTTGATGTCAATACCCCCTCTATTTAGAATAGCTTCAAGTTCATTTACTGGCGAGATAATCTGAAGAATACAAGCATAAGTGCCGAAATTGCAGTTACTAAACTAAAAGCTGGTGCAGATGCTGGTGAAGGTGAATTTTCTAAAGCTGGCTTTTTTGAAGTGTGTTGATTTTCGGTTTCAGGTTGCTCAGAAGTAGGAGTTTCGCCTTCGTAGTATTCGTTGGAAACATGAGGGTACGCAACTGTAAATTCTCCTTTTACAGCAGGCTCATCTTCTCCCTCTTCGTGTACCTGGTACCAGAAGTTTAGGGGCATAGACCAATCTGCTGATTCTTTGGTAGGCTTCAAAACCCATTCAAAAGTATATATTCCCGGATCTAAGGATTCAAAGTGTTTCTTTTCAGCAAATTTAGAAGGACCTTCAATTACCTCATAAGGAGATTCAGATCCAATACTATCAACTTCAATAAATAATCTTGATTTTTGATTTAGTATTATAACTATCTTTACCTTAAATGGCTCCCCAATCTTCAAAACTGGTTTTGCAACTTCTTTTCCAGGTAGTATTTTATCATTATAATAAACGTCAATTGAGCCGTAGGGAGAAGATGCAGAAACAATGTCAACAAGCGACAGTAAAAGAAACCCTAAAATTAGAACTCCAGCTTTCATTTGCTTTCTCCTAATCTTGATAAAAGATATTCGTATTCTATTGATTCTTCAGTGCTTTTTCCCAGTTTATCCCCAACACTTTTCTTCTTCTTTCACTTCATGGTTTCACACATTAACCGTAAAAATCAGGTGCATTAGCATACCTGCGATTCATTTGCAACTACTATTTTGATGCCAATACCCCCTCTATATAGAATAGCTTCAAGTTCATTTACTGGCGAGATAATCTGAAGAATACAGGCACAAGTGCCGAAATCGCAGTTACTAAACTGAAAGCTGGCGCAGACGCTGGTGAAGATGAATTTACTGAAGCTGGCTTTTTTGAAGTGGGTTGGTTTTCGGACTCAAACTGCTCAAAAGTCGGAGTTTCGCCTTGGTAGTGTTCGTAGGAGATTGTGCAGTAGGCGGTGGTGAATTCACTGTTTACTACGGGTTCAGGATTGCCTTTTTCTACTATTGAATAGTGAAAATTGATAGGAAGCGATCCACCAGCCCATTTATCTGTTGGTACTACTGTCCATTCAAAAACATGAGATTCATTTGCTTTCAAAATTGTACTTGAGTATCGATTCATTTTTGAAGGTCCATCTACAACCTCAAAATAACCTTCCCCTAGTTCGGTGAGTTGACCAGATACTTTGTATTCTTGATAAACAGTCATGTTTACTTTGAGATTAAATGGCTCTCCAATCTTTAAGAGAGGTTTTGCCACTTCTGCGCCTGGAAGAAGCTTATCATTATAATAAACATCAATTGAGCCGTAGGGAGAAGATGCAGAAACAATGTCAACAAGCGACAGTAAAAGCAACCCTAAAATTAGAACTCCAGCTTTCATTTGTTTTCTCCTAATCTTGATAAAAGATATTCGTATTCTATTGATTCTTCAGTGCTTTTTCCCAGTTTATCCCCAACACTTTTCTTCTTCTTTCACTTCGTAGTTTCACACATTAACCGTAAAAATCAAGTGTGGCGGCAATACCTGCAATCCCATTTGCACCTCCGATTTTGATGTCGTTACTCACTCTATTCAGAATAGCTTCAAGTTCATTTACTGGCGAGAGAAGCTGAAGAATACAAGCATAAGTGCCGAAATTGCAGTTACTAAACTGAAAGCTGGTGCAGATGCTGGCGAAGATGAATTTTCTGAAGATGGCTGCCCAGAAATTGGTTGATTTTCGGTTTCAGGTTGCTCAGATGTAGGAGTTTCGCCTTGGTAATGTTCGTTGGAGATTGTGCAGTAGGCGACTGTAAAACCGCTATTGATAAGAGGTTCAGAGTCACCATGAGCAAGAATTGTATAATATATATCTAGAGGCAATGATCCACCACTCCACTTTTCAGTAGGTTCAACAGTCCATTCGTATTCTTTAGAAGAATTTGCTTCTAAGATGTCTGGTTTGGAGTATTCTTCGATTCTTGATGTTGGACCTTTTATAATTTTGAATGAATCTTTTTCCATGCACGATAAAGAGACATAAACATCACTTTTTTGATATACTGTCAGATTAATTTTTACTTTAAATGACTCTTCAATTTTTAAAGTAGGCTTAGCCGTTTCTTTTCCAGGTAAAAGTTTGTCATTATAATATACATCCATTGAACCATATTGAGATTCTGCAAGTGTGGTGCTTGGAATAATTAACAAAAATATAACCAAAGAACATACCCATCTCATTTTCATTCTATTTTCCCTCCTAATTATTTCAGAAGGTTTTCATAATCTTCTGATCTTTCATCCGATCCTCCATTTTTATCTCCAACACCTTTTAGCTCTGGGCCTATTATTGTTGTCGCGTAACCGCTAAAGTGGAAAGTAACCATTTCATTGGTTCCTAGACTCAAGGCAATCCCATTTTTTATCTTTTTTAAAAGGGTGAAATATTGGTGTTTTTTCTCTAACGTATTTCTGCCCCTTATGCCCGAAATAAGGCTTAGGAATTGCTTCATTATCGTTATCAATAACAGTAAATGCCTGATATTTTCCCACAATTTCATAAGTCCACAAATTAACCGTAAAAACAACTCGCATGGAACAACTACCATTGTCCGATCCAGTTTTTTCAAAATTTTATCTCCGATTTCACCGGACTATTTGTCAGCAGTTTCATTTGCTAGGTTTTTCAGCTCTCTATTGATTCTTCCAAAACCGGTATCAATAACTTCACTTTTTTTACTGTAACTGCACAGATCCCATTTGCAACTCCGATTTTGATGTCAATACCTCCTCTATTTAGAATAGCCTCAAGTTCATTTACTGGCGAGAGATTCTGAGAAATACAAGCACAAGTGCCGAAATTGCAGTTAATAAATTGAAATCTGGTGCAGATGCTGGTGAAGGTGAATTTTCTGAAGATGGCTGCCCAGAAATTGATTGATTTTCGGTTTCAGGTTGCTCAGAAGTAGGAGTTTCGCCTTCGTAGTATTCGTTGGAGATTGTGCAGTAGGCGATGGTGAATTCTCCTTTTATAGCAGGTTCGTCTTCTTCAGGAAGGTTAATCTGATACCAAAAGTTTAATGGAATAGAACCTCCAGCCCATTCATCTGTAGGTACAATCGTCCATTCAAAAGTATATTTACCAGAATCTAAAGACTTAATGTATTTTGTTTTTTCAAATTCTGATGGACCATCTATAACTTCAAAAAAATTTCCACCTAAACTGCAAACTTGCACAAACAAAGTACTGGTTTGATTTAATGTCATCTCTACTTTTACTTTGAAAGGCTCTCCAATTTTAAGTGTAGGTTTTGCAACCTCTTTTCCAAGTAGTATTTTATCATTATAATAAACATCAATTGAGCCGTAGGGAGAAGATGCAGAAACAATGTCAACAAGCGACAGTAAAAGCAACCCTAAAATTAGAACTCCAGCTTTCATTTGCTTTCTCCTAATCTTGATAAAAGATATTCGTATTCTATTGATTCTTCAGTGCTTTTTCCCAGTTTATCCCCAACACTTTTCTTCTTCTTTCACTTCATGGTTTCACACATTAACCGTAAAAATCAAGTGTGTTAGCATACCTGCGATCCCATTTGCACCTACGATTTTGATGTCAGTATCTACTCTGTTCAGAATAGCTTCAAATTCATTTACTGTCGAGATAATCTGAGGAATACAAGCACAAGTGCAGAAATCGCAGTTACTAAACTGTAAGCTGGTGCAGATGCTGATGAAGATGAATTATCTGAAGCTGGCTTTTTTGAAGTGGGTTGATTTTTGGAAGCAGGCTGCTCAGAAGTAGGAGTTTCGCCTTGGTAATGTTCGTTGGAGATTGCGCAGTAGGCGATGGTAAATTTTCCTTCTACTAAACTCTCTACTGTCTCAAAGTCATTTATTTGATATACTAAGTTAATTGGTATAGATCCACCTGCCCAGTTACCAGTGGGTCTAACAGTCCACTCATACATTTTAGTAGAGTTTTCATCCAGAATTTCAGTTCCATAATCTTTCATTTTAGAAGTCGAACCAGTAATAATCTCAAAGTCATTGTCTCCAATTTCAGACAACATTACGGAGACGTAACATTTTTGGTAAACTGTGAGATTAATACCAACGTTAAATGGCTCCCCAATCTTCAAAACTGGTTTTGCAATCTCTTTACCAGGTAGTATTTTATCATTATAATAAACGTCAATTGAGCCGTAGGGAGAAGATGCAGAAACAATGTCAACAAGCGCCAGTAAAAGCAACCCTAAAATTAGAACTCCAGCTTTCATTTGTTTTCTCCTAATCTTGATAAAAGATATTCGTATTCTATTGATTCTTCAGTGCTTTTTCCCAGTTTATCCCCAACACTTTTCTTCTTCTTTCACTTCATGGTTTCACACATTAACCGTAAAAATCAAGTGTGTTAGCATACCTGCGATCCCATTTGCACCTACGATTTTGATGTCAGTATCTACTCTGTTCAGAATAGCTTCAAGTTCACTTACTGTCGAGACAATCTGAGGAATACAAGCACAAGTGCCGAAATCGCAGTTATTAAACTGAAAGCTGGTGCAGATGCTGATGGAGATGAATTTTCAGAAGCTGGCTGCCCAGAAATTGGTTGATTTTCGGATGCAGGTTGCTCAGAAGTAGGAGTTTCGCCTTTGTAGTGTTCGTTGGAGATTGTGCAGTAGGCAACTGTAAAGCCACTGTTTACCAAAATATCTCCTGTTTTAAAATCGTTTATCTGATAAACAATGTCAATTGGCATAGAGCCTCCAGCCCACTTTTCAGTAGGCTTAATTGTCCATTGATAGAGAATACTGGAGTTTTCTTCCATTACATCAGCCCGATATACATTCGTTTTTGAAGTTGAACCATTTATAATTTCAAAATAACCTTCTCCGATTTCACTTAACTCTACAGACACCTCTGACTTTTGAGAAACGGTAAGGTTTATACCGACAGTAAAAGGTTCTCCAATCTTTAGAACCGGCTTTGCAACTTCAGTACCTGGAAGAAGTTTATTATTGTAATATACATCCATTTTGCCATATGGACTATCTGCAGCTACGTTTCCTGTTAATAAAACTATACAAAATGCTCCAATTAGAATCAGTTTTACTCTCATATTTCTGCACCTAATTCTGAAATCAGATTATCGTATCCTGCTGATGTTTCAATGGAACCACCTGTTTTATCTCCAACACCTTTCGGACTAGGACCAACAATAGTAGCTGAGTAGCCATTGAAATGAAAAATCATTTGTTTATTTCTTCCAATCCATATACTACTTCCATCCTCATTTTTTCTTGATGGATGATTGATATGTTCTTCAGTTCTGACATACCTCTGCCCCTTATGCCCGAAATAAGGTTCAGGAATTACCTCGTTATCGTTATCAATAACAGTAAATACCTGATATTTTCCCACAATTTCATAAGTCCACACATTAACCGTAAAAATCCAGTGCGGCGGCAATACCGGCAACCCGCATGGAACAGCTGCCATCGTCCGATCCAATTTTTTTGAAACTTTATCTACAATTTCACCAGAATACCTGTCAGCAGTTTCATTTGCCAGATTTTTCAGCTCACTATCGATTCTTCCAAAACCGGTATCAATAACTTCACCTTTGTTTACTGTAACTGCGCAGATCCCATTTGCAACACCGATTTTGATGTCAGTATCTACTCTATTTAGAATAGCTTCAAGTTCATCAGGTTCAACAGGCGGGTTTGAATTTCGAATTTCCGCTTTCATTATAGAAGCAAGTTCAACTGCCAGTTCATCCGTTGTAGATTTTTCGAGAATTTCATTGTCCGAAAGCCCATTAAGGTAAGTTGTCGTGACTTCACTGATTCGACTATCCTCTATGCAGTCGGAAATAACAGGGTTTGAGCTAACCTCTTGAACTACATTTTCAAGAATCTGAGATCTCATTTCCTGCGCATACATGTGTTTCAGGTTGTAAACTTCTATGTCAAGACGAGTTGTATCCAGCGAAATATTCTGCTCGCTGAGGCTCTGTTCAAGCAGGAAAACTTCTGCGTTCAGGTTGGAAATACTCTGGCTGATTTGATGTGCCATTTCAGTTTTTACGTAATCATCGCTTGAAGCGATAATATCTCCAATTTCCTCGGAAATGCCGGTTGTGAAAATGCAGGTGTTCCAGACACCCAGGGGATAAATCGTTTTTCCGTTCATGGTGTCAGCCCATTCGTATTCCTCTCTCAGGTCAAAATCAGGATCATGGTATAGATAGTTCGGTTTCTGGTCAACGATCAGGGTCAGATTTTCTGTCCAGTTGTATTTGCTTTCCGGCTGGCCGGTGACGGTCATTGTTGAGATTATACCCATGTCCTTCCCCAGAGCCGAAGCAGCCCTCTCGATTGCGGGATTGTTAAAAAGAGTCATAGAGCCCGAGGTCACGCTGTCAAGCAGACCGGTATCAAGGCCTTTTTTCTCAAGGGCCTTGAGGACGTAGGAGTTAAGGTCAGAATCCAGTTTACGGTTTTTCTGGTCGATATCTTCAAGCAGCTTGCTGTACGCTTCACTTTTTGCAATGTACCGGGCCGAGTCACTTGAAGCGTACATTGCTCCTGACGACGTGAGGTACTGTTCTTTATTTACGTAAGCTTCCCGGTCTTTTTCCAGTTCCATAATAAGTTTTTCAGCAGTTTCTACCTGAAGGACTGTTGGGTTCTGACCAGGAGAATCAAGAAGAGAATAATTGAAGGATGGATTGTCTTTTTCGACCGAATCCAGCATTACCAGCACTTCTTCTGCCATAATTCGGTGCAACCAGGGTGGGATATTACAATTAACAGCATGTTTGGGCAGATATTTTCCATCAGGATAGGCCCAGAACATGCTTTCTATTGTCCTTAAATCCACATACGCATCCCTGTATTTGTCGGCAGCATCGGAGCAGCATGAGTCAAACCTTTCGGTTTTAGTTGTGCTGTTGTCTATGCTGCTGTTTTTGCTGTTGTCTTTGCTGTTGTCTGTACCATTGTCTATGCTGTTGTCGATGCCATTATCTGTACCGTTATCTACATTTTCAGCACTGCCTATACTGCCTGTGTTGTTCAAATAGAAGGTTGTTTCCCGGTATTCCCGCTCTACAGGATCAGAATAAGTCAACAAACCGGAATAGCCGCCTGCTGGAGGACATCTGTGGTAGATTATTGTTAGGTTTTCAGATTCGGTTTCGGCATGGGAAAGTGATACAATATTGTTTTTGCCTACAGCTTGTGAATTCGAGTCGCTTGACGTATCAGAATGCGTCACAGTTGTATAATTTCCGTCAGGTAGCTTTTCCCTGGTTTTCCATCTGTAGGTATAATCGTAATTGTAGTCTATTTTCCAATTTGTCCTTATTTTGTAGGATATATCGTACCTTATTCTCCAGTCAAAAATATGGTCTTCCTTATCCAGGTAGCCTTCGCTTCGGTTTTCGACCATAAGAGTATCGTTACTTACATAGGAGAAATGAGGTTCAATGTTCACATCGGTTATATCAACTGATATCAGGCTGACAGACGCCGATGTGACCGACCAGCTGGTTACATCTCCTTTAGGAGGGTCAATTGAAGGGTTTAAGGATTCGAAGTAAGAAATTTGGGTTGGATAGCTCCAGGAATAAGACGGCACAAGAGACCCCCTGTGTGTTCCGGATGCATAATATCTTGAATCCCAGCTAATGGTTTGCCTGCTGAACGAAACTGATTCCGGGTCAAAATTTGCAGTGATTATAGAGTTCGTCGGGTCCGGAGAATCAAAGCCGTCTCTCAGGATATGTCCCTGAACCGATGCGGTATAAACGCTGTCCGTGACCGAATGGATGAGATCAGGATTTTCCTTTTTCCACACATGGTCGTTGAAGACCCAGCCGTCAAGAACTCCGCCGGTATAATCGGAGGCTGAAAGTTCGATTTTCGAACTTTCGGAGAGATCTTCAAAAGAGGTATTTGTCACTTTAAGGGATTCATCGATACTTTTTTCAATATCTAGAGAGAAGGATTTATTCTGGGCAAGCGAATCGTAAGTCGTTGTCAGGTTTACGCCTTTATCCGCTTCGTAAGCCGAAACTGAGGTGTTAAGACTAGTAGAGCTATTAAGCCCGACAGAGTTCAGACTGGAGTTCAAACTGGAGTTCAGGCTCAAATCTGTTTTCTCGCTTCTGGAATTGAAAGTGTCTTCGTAGAGAACTTTTCCATTATAGTAGCTTGTGTAGGTAAGGGCCAGAGGGTCAACCGAATCAAAAATCCTCTTCTGGGTATAAAGTGTAGCCCCATTGATCGAGCTTGAAAGGGCAGGGTTGGTCAGGATATTGAGAGGGCCGTTTGCATAATGCTGCCAGGGACCGTAGATAAAAGTCCTCAGGTTTGTTGCTCCAAGCACAAGATTCGATGTCGAGTCAAGCCTCGAAGTGTTTCCAAGCTCTGTTTCGTACTCCCTGACAAGCTCTTCGAGAAGAGGTTCCCTTGACGTGATCAGTGTGGAAAGATTCATACTGCTATTGAAACTTTCTCCGGATTCAAGGTTAACAAGAGTATAGTTCAGGGCAGGAATTTCAAAAACATAATAAATAGTGTAATTTTTGTCAGTAGATGAAACGCCAGCAGATGAAACGCCAGCAGATGAAACGCCAGCAGATGAAACGCCAGCAGATGAAACGCCAGCAGGTGAGATTTCACGCTGCAGAGTTCCGGTTACTTTTCTTATTTTTATCTGTTCGGGTTCTATATCAGGTTCAACATTAATTGCGTATTCCCTGAAAGTGTGGCTGTTTCCCTGGTAGTTTGTAGAAAGCAGCGTGTTAAAAGCGTCTGCTGTGATATCTTTTATCGGGCTTACTTCAATCACGAACCAGTCAGAGGCTTTGAGTTCGTCTCCGTAATAAAGTTCAATTGAGGCATATCCCGAGGCTGCTGAATCTGGAATTTTCACGGCTTCCTCGAGTGAAACTTTCTGAAAAAAGCCGGTTGCCTGGCCGTAGTTCACATTCTTGATTTCTCGGCCTGAAGAGTCATTGACAATCAGTAGAATATCCCGGTTTTTCCAGAAAGCTTCGATCTTGCCCCAGATATCTGAAGGCAGATTTATAGAAATCTGAAGTGTGTCCTCTCTTTCAAGGTTCTGGTTTTTTGAGATTACCATAAAATCATCTTCAGAAAACCTGCTAACTGCATTGCCTTCAGGCAGGATTACAGGATGTTCTCCCTGCCATTCAAGAGCTTCCATTCCTGCATAATTGAGGCAGCGAGCAAGGTCGAACGAGGCAAGATTGATGGCATCCTGCCTGGGATCACTATTCTCGGTCGTATAAATGGTTTCAGCGACTTCGTTATCTATTTTTAGAAGATATACTGAAGTAAAAGTTGCAGCAAGCAAAATGAAAATTCCGATCACGGTATAGGGTATATAGGCACAGCTATCTTCAATGAAAGATGAAAAATCGTTAGATAATTTCCCGACCATCAACCCTATCTCCAAAAACAGGAATGTAAAAATAAATCAACGAATAAACCAACTATGTGTAAAAAATATTAAAGAGTTCACACAATAAATACTTTACTTCTAAGCGGAAAAATACTTTGTCAAGAACAATAAATTGAGTATAACCTTAATTTGACAGTATAAATTCCATGTAGTATAAGATCTCATTTTTTTTCGTCAAAAACCATTTGACAGCCTATAAAAATTTCATAAAAATTACATTCAATTTGCCGTGTTTTCAATTTAACAATTTATAAAAAATCGCTATGTAAAAATTTTTTTCAATTTAGTTTTTTTGGCATATAATCTTTTATACCATAGAGGATATTTTGCTTGTTGTACATACAATCCGTCAAATTCAATACCAATAATTTGATCAAAAATCAAGAAAATGACCATCAAGA
Organism: Methanosarcina barkeri str. Wiesmoor; assembly: GCF_000969985.1. Classification (GTDB taxonomy): domain Archaea; phylum Halobacteriota; class Methanosarcinia; order Methanosarcinales; family Methanosarcinaceae; genus Methanosarcina; species Methanosarcina barkeri_B. Next base: position 2,989,312 of record NZ_CP009526.1, read on the forward strand.
GAAAGAGCATCATCTACCAAATAGAATCACAAAAAATGGGTCAAAAATTTGTTGACAATGATATTACTTCTTCATTCCTATCAAATATGAAAACATTTCGTCAACATAAAAATTAAACTGTCAAATTAGAGATAACTTAACTAAAAATGAACATATACGTAGGAATAAGTTAAAAATATCAAAATGAATAGGTAAAAAATAAATCAAAATTGAAGAACCAATAATAAAAGAAACTAAATAAGGTAAGATAAAGAAAACTGGAATTATATGGAAACAGTAATCTTATTTTTGTTCTTAGCTTTCCAGTGCTGTTAATTAGTTGTTAATAATTTACTGCTCCTTTTACTTTTCCTTTACTTTTGTTTTGACTCTTCTGCGACAGTCAATTTAATATATCATCTAACTCAAAACAAATATTTTGAGAATTTTCCTGGGATTAGAGACGATATATATTTTAAGGAAATTACTTTGTCTGTTAGAACACGAAATTAAAAATATATTCCAAGCGATTAAAATGCTTTATGTAAAAAAGTTAAAAAGATTTAAATAAGAAATTAATAAAGAGTTAAATGAGAAATTTTAAAAGAGTTTAGTTAGAAATTATGAAAGAATTAAGTGGAAAATTAAGAAAAAGTCAAGTTAGAAATTAAGAAAGAATTAAGTGAGAAAAAAGTTAAGTGAAAAAACGCTGATCTCAATGACAGACAAAGGAAGTATGCGGGAAAAGACCCTTAGAATAGAGAGGTTTGCAGGCTACCTTCTGCCAGTGGTTATATTTTCCCTGGCTTTGTGGACCCTGGATAGACAGATACATCATTTGCACTCAATGTATGTACTCAGAAGTATTACCAGCATTCCATTGAGCCATATAGAGCTTGCGTTCTTTTTAACTTTCTTGAGTTATCTGGCTTTAACAGGTTATGATTACCTGGCAGTTCGTCATATTAATCACCCTCTGCCCTATAAGCAGACTGCCAGGGCCTCTTTTATCAGCACGTCCATAAGTTATAGTGTTGGTTTTAATGCCCTGACAGGAAGTTCCCTGAGATACAGGTTGTACTCAAGAAACGGGCTGAACCTACGCCAGATCTGGGAAATTATAATTTTCTGCATACTCACCTTCTGGGTCGGGTTTTGCTTTGTCGGAGGCTTGCTCTTCACATTCTATCCTGTGAAACTGTCAGATTACGTGCCCGAGATTCCTGTCCCGTTAAACCTTGTTGGAATTCTTTTACTGCTAAGTGTTGCTGTTTATTTCTTTTTCTCGTTCAGGACGTTGAATTTCAAGGCAAAAGGGTACCAGATCAGGGTCCCTGAACCGAAAATAGCGTTCTTGCAGCTTGTCTTATCATCAGTGGATTACCTGCTTTCGGGAAGTATTATCTATTTCCTTTTACCTTCAAATCCACATCTTACCCTGCTTCATGTCCTTGTGTTCTTTGCACTGGCGCAGATTATAGGGCTAATAAGTACTGTCCCGGGCGGGCTCGGGGTTTTTGAAACTCTTATGCTGTTTATGCTGGAACCGTATTTCGGTACGGTCGATATAATTAAACCGCTTCTCCTTTTCAGGACAATTTACTATTTCGTTCCCTTCCTTATTGGACTGCTGGCCCTTATGTTCTATGAATATCAAGAGAGAGACAAATTCCTGAGGAAAATTGAGAAAGCCACGTATTCAAGCCTATCCGAACTAACACCTCGGATCTTTTCGATTCTTGTTTTCCTTGGAGGAGTTTCCCTTCTCTTTTCTGGAGCCCTGCCTTCAGATCCAAGGTACCTGCATGACCTTAATTACCTTATTCCTCTTCCCTTAATCGAAGTCTCAAGGCTTTTTGGAAGCATTATGGGGGTATTGCTCCTACTCCTGGCAAACGGCCTCTGGAAAAGAATTGACGGAGCCTATATTCTTTCTCTTTCCGTACTCTTGATGGGTGGGATATTTGCCCTCTTGAAAAACTTTGATTACCATGAAGCTGCGATTCTTTTTACCCTGTTTTTCTTTTTGCTTCCCTGCAGGAAATATTTTTACAGAAAATCCTCGCTTATGCATCAGTCTTTTAGCAGGAGTAATGTAATTGCAATAACCCTGGTCTTCGTAAGCTTCGCATGGCTTGGATTTTTTTCATACCATAACGTGAAATATTCAAACGAACTCTGGTGGCAGTTCGGGATCAATTCCCAGGCTTCCAGCTTTTTAAGGGCTACAGTCGGAGCTTTTATTCTGCTTCTTGTTCTCGGGATGGCAAAAATCCTGAGCCCTTTTTCCAGGGACATTCACATGCCAGGAGCAGAGGAAATGGAGCTTGCAAAAAGAATTATTAACCAGAGTGAGGAAACGGCTGGAAACCTGGTGTTTACAGGAGACAAATATCTGCTTTTTGATGATGAAAAAAAGGCTTTTTTGATGTATGGAGTTTCCGGAAAGACCTGGGTTGCAATGGGAGATATCGTTGGAACCAGTAATCAGGCAAAAGAGCTGATCTGGGACTTTTATGAAATGAGCAAGCTGCACCAGGGGAGGGCTGCTTTCTATGAGGTGAGCGAAAAATATATTCCGGTTTATCTTGACCTCGGCCTGACCCTGATAAAAATAGGGGAAGAGGCAAAAGTTTCCCTAGAGGCTTTTACCCTGGAAGGAAGTACAGGCAAAGATTTCCGTTATACCGTAAGGAATGTGGAGAAAAAAGGATACTGGTTTGAAATTGTCTCTAAAGAAGAGGTTCAGAGCCTTATGCCTGAGCTCAAAAAGATCTCGGATGCCTGGCTCAAGTTAAAAGCAGGAAAAGAAAAGCGATTCTCAATTGGCTACTTTAACGAGAAATATCTGAGCAATTTCCCGATTGCCCTTGTCAGGAACGAATCCGAAATCGTTGCTTTTGCAAACATCTGGACAGGCGCGGATAATGAAGAAATTAGTGTTGACCTCATGCGCCACAGTCCCGATGCTCCTGACAGGACGATGGAATATCTTTTTGTCAAACTCATGCTCTGGGGAAAAGAAAAAGGGTACAGGCGCTTTTCACTCGGAATGGCTCCACTTTCAGGGCTTGAAACCCGGCAATTCGCTCCTATGTGGCATAAAATCGGGTCTTTAATCTTTACCCATGGAGAACACTTTTATAATTATAAGGGACTGCGGGATTTTAAAGAAAAGTTCAATCCCATCTGGAGCCCGAAATATATCACTCTTCCTAATGGGTTTAAACAGGGCTTTGTCTTAAAAGATATTGCAGCCCTGATTTCAGGAGGAGTAAAAGGGATTTTCTCAAAAGAAAATAAACGACCAGCAAGCCGTAGAGGAAATCAACTACCTGAAAAGCCATCCGAAGAACTCACCTGAGTTTTCTACCGGTTGAATGACTGAATGACTGAATATTTTTTGGTTACTTTATCACTAGGGTCCTCTTAAACTCACTCTCAAACTAGAGGTTATTACTTATTTGTTCCATTAATTAAGGTTATTAGTAGTTCCCCTCAAAAAAGTACATTCAATTTTTCGTCTGAATTTTAATTAATGTCATAAAAAATCGTAAATTTTATTGAGAAGGATTTTCAATCCTTCTCTGGTGATTATTACGAAACCTCCACTTATACCACTAAATGAAGATTTCAAATGGCAATTGTTGTCCGAAATATTAAATGTTTTTGATTTGAGATTCTGTAAGCAAACTCTTACAAGGAGGGGCATTGTGCCCCTCCACAGATCAGTACCTACTATAAAAATTGTTCTTCTAAGCATGTTTTTTTCTTGTGAAATCTCTTATTCTATAAAGGAATTAAAAGAAAGAGAAAGCTTGAGAAACTTTTTAAAAATCAGTTTAGTACCAACTGAAAAGGAAGTTTATGGCATTCTTAGTAAGTATGAACCCCAAGAGTTTACTGCTTTTGTTTTTGAAATATTGAATGATTTATGCCCTAAGAGAAAAAAATGGATCAAGAGACATTATTATTGATAGTACTGACATAAACCTTAACCTGAACTGGCACGCTAAAAAGATTACCAAAGAAAGCCTAAAAAACAAAGAATACAAGTGGGACCATTCAACCCATAGAGGTTTCTTCATTGGTATGAAACTTACTCTTGCACTTGATTCTCAAACATTAAAACCTTTAGCGTTTCTGATTAATGAAGCAAATGTAGCAGAACCTAAAATTTATCCTGAAATACTTAAAGAACTTAAAAGAAAGAGAATAATAAAAGCAGGTGACGTTATCTATGCTGATAGAGGATACTATTCCTATGAAAACTACGTTATATCTGTAAGAAATTTTAAGGTAGTACCTTTAATTTTTCCAAGGAAAAACTGTAATTTTAAGAAACTTTTCAATATGTTTAGATATCCTCTGAAAATATTTGATTTAAGAAGAAATACTGAAAAAGAAATTAAATTCTACAAAGAAATAATTGCAAAGTTTAAAGAGTTAATAAGCAAATGGAAAGAACTCAGATTTGTAAGGTCAATTATAGAAGATGTATTCAAAATAGCGAAGAAAGCATACTCTATGGAGAATTTACACAGATATACAAGGAGTTCTGTCCAAAAATACTGTTCTTTAGCTGTACTTTTAGTAGGGGCAACCTGTAAATTACGGTATTAATGAAAGGAAGGAATTGCAAGCCTTCTCTGAATGAAGAAATTAAGAGGGGACTATTTAGTATAGAAAGGGCACGTTTGTAATGACTAATTAATGAACCCGTCCCAAAACCAATTTTTACTCTCAAATTAGCAAAATTCCAAAATTAGCAAAATTCCAAAATTAGATTCATAATCAGATAATCGATTGGTTATTCTAAATCATAGATTCAGAGAAGTAATTTTGAGCTCTGGGATCAGCTCATTGAAAAAAAGGAAACTATATGAAAAAACTTACATAAATCGTTCAAATCTTTCCTTTTTCGCTTTACAGATAGGGCAGATGCCAGGCGGTTCGTCCATGGCACAGAGATATCCGCAAACCTTACATCTCCACACAGGTTTTGAAAGTTTCCCTGTAAATTCCATACTCTCTATCACCTCTGCTCTTTTCTTTTCTTCGGCTCTTTCAGCGTCCCTCTGTTCTTTCGGAGGACGCCTTTCAGGAATCGATTCTACACTTCTTTCTCCCCGGATAACTTCATCCGAAACATAAAGTGCACAGTAACAGGCCCCGTAATCGTTCAGGTCGGGGTCTCTATAGTAGCAGGGACAGACAATATCCAAGTCCTCTTCCAGATTGTTAGCAGAAAGTCGGCATGGACAGGACCAATAGCCATACCGCTGTTCATTCGCAAGCAACCCCCGTACAAGATCCTTTGTGAACTCAATATCAGGGTTGAGATGATATCCCGACTTTTCGACCTGATTATTCAAGCGCTTATAGACTTTGTCCACCAATTCATCGGTGATGCCTTCTTCAGCGGCTTCCTCTTCTTTCAGCCCAATTCCTCCTTAAACAAAATTTTATCAAAAACTTTTTCAAAAAAATTTTATAGAAAACTTTTTCAAAAAAATTTTTATCAAAAAACTTTTTCAAAAAAGTTTTATCAAAAACTTGTTCAAAAAAAGCTTTACCGAAAACTTTTTCAAAAAAAGTTTTATCAAAAAACTTGTTCAAAAAAGTTTTATCAAAAATTGTTTCTTTTAGTCTAATTTATCCTTGAAATCCAAGGGCTTCACGGATTTCTTTTTCTTTAAAACCCACGATCGCTTTTTCCCCATTTATAACAGTTGTCGGGAAAGAAGTTGAAGGATTGAAGTGCCTTACTTCCTCAACAGCCTGGTTTTCTTCTTTTCCTTCAAGCCTATCCACGTATATAAAATCGAAGTCCACACCAAGATCGGTAAGCAGTTTTTTGGTCCTTTTACACCATACACAGGTGCTAAGCCCATACATTACAACCTTACCCCTATCAATTCCAGAAATGTGATCTCCTTTTTCTTTATTCAGAGTAGATACATCCATTCTTTTAACCTCCGGGCCACGATAAAGTTATAGTAATATGCCTATGAGTACTTTACATTGAAAGCGCATTTTATCTGGAGTCTGCCAGCAGATTGAAGCCCTGGCAGACTGCAAATATTATAAATTGCTTATGAGAAAATATGGACTAAAGTATATAAATTTAGACATAGCAATAAAGAAGGCCAGCAAATAATCAGATAAAAAATTTGAAGAATTTCATGTGTTTTTCCTAGCGTTCAACACAGTTCCAGCAAAAAGATTTAAAATAACATAGAGTTAAAGGTGACTGAGGAACTCTGTTTTTTATTGAAAAGCATTGACCATTATTCTAGACTTTAATCAAAAAAGAAGAATAAGGGTATAGAGTAAAATGTCGAATAAGAAAGAGCAACCTACATTCCGCAGTATTTTTTTGAAAATCAATATTTTTCTTGATAGCGTTTTTTGAACAAGTGCAAATAATTTGGATTTTTAGTGGTATTTGGTGAAAATTGAATGATATCGTTTTTTGCCTCTAAATACGCCACATAGTTGCTTTTACCTATTACATAAAGGTCCAATAAATCCACGTTTGATTGAAAATCGATAGCAGTAAAAATATGAATTTACGAAAATTTACTGCGGAAAGTGGGAGCAACTACTCGCTCTCCCTCTTTTAAGAACCGGGCGTGCACTTTTCAATACATCCGGCTCAAGCGTTCTAAAACCTTTTCTGTATCAGACAGCAGTTTTCTTTCAAATGGAATGACCTTTCCGGAAATTTAATTTATTTTGACGTTCATGGAAGTAGTTAGAGTCAAGAAACGGATTCATCTGTAATTTTAAATAGGGTCCTTCCAAATCAGTACTAAAACTAAGGGCATACAATGCTTATTTTAGATGATAGGTATGCATTTAGAGTTTCCCCAATTAAGGTACACTCTAAAAATCAATTTTTTAGATAAACAATTTATAATACTCTTTTAAATCAAGAAAAAATTGAAATAAATACTTTATTCTTTTACAATTTATATTTATTTATAAATAAGGCATCTGATGTCATTTTCATCCATACAAAATTCAATGTTAAAAGTAAGGAAAAATCAACGTTTAATTTACCAATTAAAGTACTTAAGTAATTTAAACAGCAAATAGATCATTTAATGAATGTACCTTAACTGGGGGAAGGCTGACACTACATTATATTTGGCAAATAAGGTTTAATATTCCTTAAAAAACTAATCATTTTTCAAGGGGTCTAAATTTTAAAGGAATATGCCTACAGATTCTGGTTTTGGATAAAAGCAACAGACTGTTTCTTTCTGTTCTGAAGTTCCATCTTCGTGTAGCATTTCGCTTCCAATATTTGTTGATAATCCAATTTTTGGATTTATTTGGATGTCTTCTTTTAGCCCACCTCTATAGCATTTCCCAGATTCGATGGTCAAGTGTCTGGAATGTTTCAGAAGAAACCACTGAACTGTGGTAGTTAGTCCAACCTCTAATTATGGGATTTAGTTTAGAAATTAAATTTTCTTGAGAACATGCCATTCCTTTCCTTAAGGTTTGACTGATTGTTTCAGTGAATCTTTCAATTGACTTCTTGGAAAGCTTGGTCAGAAGCTTGTCTTTATACTTGCGGAAATTCCAGCCGAGAAAGTCGACGCCTTCATTATAGAGACTGCATAGCTCTGTAATACATTGTGGGGATACCTAAGGGACGTTTCTTCTTACCAGGTTTATAGGGTTTACCAAGTTCCGTGTCACAAATAATGCAAATGCTTTAGAAGCCATCTATAGACCGGAAAGCGTTTGTCTATTTTCTACGACATCTGTAACACCATTACAGCCTGCTTTCATACCGTTTGGTTCAAGCGTATGGTTCAAGCGTATCAGTCTAATTTCGCTTGCCAAATTTTACGACCCGTACAATGGTTCAACATATGTTTCTTCATGGCATTTTTACCCAAGCAGATGATCCAAATTAGACTTTCAGGCTTCTCCACATTGTCTTACGAGCTTAGCACAACTGCATTGTATCTGAGTACCTGGTATAAAATTATTGAATGAATCAAAAAGTAAAGTATTCAGATGTGCCCAAAAACTATACCTTCTTCGCATGTACTACCACAATTTGAGCATTTATATCTCTCAATACAGATTTCTCCAAGACCTTGTTTGGTGTATGAATTATAGCCATTATGAACCATACGAGTATTACAAATAGGACAAGCTGGAGGAGTTTTTCTACGAAAAACTCCGCTTACAGTATATTCATAATCATTGTCAAAACTATCAAAAAGGTCTAAGAGAATAGGGTGTTCCGAAAAGTTATTAAGATTAAGATTAAGATTTATAGTTACCATTGTTGTGCCGTAACATCATTACAGAATTACAGAATTACAAATTTATGCAGTGATGTTACACTTACTTTTATCACTAGATTTTGGAACTGAGTCTTACAAAGCTAACATGCAAAGCTAACTCACAAAAACTAATATCCAGAGTCGAAAAAATAATTTTTCTTTTCAAAACGATTGCAGTGTTATGGACAAAAGAATTTGGATTTTGAATCCTCCGATTCTTCAAAATTAACTGAACTTTCCTGAATTAACTGAACTTTCCAATAAGTGCGCTTATGCTTTCACTCGTAACCATACCTATAACTCGGTTTTCAGAATCGATTACAGGAAGCGCAGAAATCGAGAAATCTTCCATTATCGAGGATGCAGTCTCAATTTTATCACCTGAAAATACGTATTTCACGTCGCGGGTAATTATCTCATCCAGTTCGGTGATTTTGCAGGCAACGGCTTTTGTAATATCCCAGGAAGTGACTATGCCTTCAAGTTTTCCATCCTCTGAGACTACAGGTAGATGGTTTACTTTCTTTTTTACCATAAGAGTTGAAGCGTTTTCAATTGTTTCGTTTCTGGAAACCGAATAGAAGTTCCGATACATGATATCACTTACAAGAATCTGAGAAAGAAAGCCCCTTATAAGGTAATTGAGCTGCCCTTCTTCAAGCAAAAAAGCATCATGCCCGTACTGAGACCTGATTTCTTCGTATTTGGCATCAACCCCGTTTGCAGTAAGTGCAGACACGATTTCCTGGGATTGATAGGGAGGATATAGCCAGTCTGAGGTTATAGAAATCACAAGATATTTTGCAGTAACTACGGAAAGACCCTCTATAAGAGACCCGTTTTTTGAAAGGTCAAAAAAATCTACGGCTTTTGTGATATAAAGATAAGAATTGGCATCAAAACGCTTTGTAAAGGTATCTCCCTGGTGATTCAGGTAGCTTTCGACCTGAAAATGTGAGGAGCGGTCAGGGAAAGTTTCTGAAAAGGTTTTTGAAGAGGTTTCTGAAGAGGTTTCTGAAGAGGTTTTTGAAGAGGTTTTTGAAGAGGTTTTTGAAGAGGTTTTTGAAGAGGTTTCTGAAGAGGTTTTTGAAGAGGTTTTTGAAGAGGTTTCTGGAGAAGTTTCTGAAGAGGTTTTTGAAGAGGCTGCTGGAGAGACTTCTGAAGAGACTTTGGAAGAGATTTTAGGCATATCCGGGCCTACTTTCTCCTGTTTGTCTCTCCCGAACTTCTTTTGCATCGAAGCATCGCTTAAGTATGTAATATGGCCTATCATGCGGGCAAGCGCCAGGCCCTGTGCAGGAGTTTTCTTTCCGTAATAGTTACCTCCATTCCACTTTGGATCATCTGTTATCGCTTTTCTACCGATTGCCCCAAATGCGATTTGCTGAGGGGTTGTGGACGCAGTTGTTGCGATTGCAATTGCTTTTTTAACCATTTCAGGATAACTGACCGTCCATTGAAGCACCTGCATCCCGCCCATTGAGCCGCCTGCAACTGCAAAAAGCTGTTTTACTCCCAGGTGCTCGACAAGCTTTTTCTGGGCATTTACCATATCTGCAATAGTAAGTATAGGAAAAGAAATACCGTAAGGCTTTCCTGTTTCAGGGTTGATGGAAGAAGGGCCTGTAGAACCTTTACAGCCTCCAATTATGTTTGAACAGACGATGCAATATCTTTCCGTATCAAATGCCTTATTCGGGCCAATTACAATGTTCCACCAGCCCGGCTTTTTGTCGCCTGTATGAAATCCGGCAGCATGAGCATCACCTGTAAGGGCGTGGCAGACCAGGATAACATTACTCTTATCCGCGTTCATCTTCCCGTACATCTCGTACTCTATCCGGACATGGGAAAGAGTCTTTCCGCTCTCGAGCCTGAAAATTCCAGGAATTTCATAGTTCATTGAACGGACTAGCCCAAGATTCTGGCCTTTTTTTCCCGAAAAAAGATTTTTGAAGGAAGGAACCTGGGTCGAGATCTCCATACTCATACCTCGGAGAGTGCCTGCTTAATATCGGAAATAAGGTCCTTTGCATCCTCAATTCCTATGGAAAGCCTGATAAAGTCCTCAGTTACGCCGCAGGCAAGCTGTTCTTCTTTTGATAGCTGTTCATGGGTGGTTGAAGCTGGATGAATTACAAGACTTTTTGCATCTCCGATATTTGCAAGGTGGGAAAAGATCTCAAGCCCTTCTATAAATTTTTTGCATTCCCTGGCTCCACCTTTGATTCCAAAGCCTATAAGTGCGCCATACCCTGATTTAAGGTATTTCTTCGCAAGCTCATAGCTGCAATGGGATTCAAGCCCAGGATACGAAACCCAGGAAACCTTAGGGTGCTTTTCCAGGAATTTTGCAATCTCCAGAGCGTTATCACAATGTTTTTTCATTCTGAGAGGCAGAGTTTCAAGCCCCAGGGTAAAGAGGAATGAATTAAAAGGAGAAATGCATGCCCCAGTGTCCCTGATGAACTGCACCCTTGCTTTTGCAATAAAGGCAGCCTTTCCAAAGGCTTCCTTATACTTCAGACCGTGGTATCCGGGATCAGGCTCGCAAATCTCAGGGAATTTTTCAGGTTTCCAGTAAAAGTTTCCTGAGTCAACAATTACCCCTCCTATAGAAGTCCCATGACCTCCTATGAATTTTGTTGCTGAATATACGACTATATCTACCCCGTGGTCAATTGGTCGTAAGATCAGGGGAGACACCGTATTATCCACTACAAAGGGAATTCCTGCACCATGAGCGATTTCGGCGAGTTTTTCAAAATCAGGAATATCAAGCCCGGGATTTCCTATTGATTCCACATAGATGGCTTTTGTTTTTTCCGAGATTGCATTTTTGAATTCTTCAGGCTTACCGACATCTACGAATTTTACGGTTCTTCCGAGCTTGGGGAAAGTATAATTGAAAAGCTCGTAGGTTCCTCCGTAAAGCTTATCCCCTGAAATAATCTCGTCTCCGGGCCTTGTGAAAGTGAGAAGTGCGGTTGTAATTGCAGCCATCCCTGAGGCTACTGCAAGGGCACCTATGCCTCCTTCAAGAGCAGCTATTCTTTTCTCAAAGACATCGGTTGTGGGGTTCATAAGGCGGGTATAAATATTGCCTTCTTTCCTGAGTCCGAATAGATCAGCAGCTTCCTCAGCGTCCTTAAATACATACGCTGCAGTCTGATAAATAGGAACTGACCTTGCTCCGGTAGCCGGATCAGGTTTTGCGCCTGCATGTACGGCAAGAGTGGAAACTCCCAGACTTTCAGACTTCTTTTTTTCCCTGCTTTCTTTTGTCTGACTTTCGTTTGTCTGACTTCCCCGATTTTCCTTGCCTTCTTTTTCGTTTAGATTTCTGTTTTTGTCCTTCATTTTATCTTATCTCCAGCATTATCTCCAGCCCAAATTTCTTTGCTACCCGCCAGGCTATTTCTCAGAGTTTTTTTATTCGTCCTTATTCATCCTTATTCGTCTTTATCGACTTATCTGAATCTTTGGAAAAGTCAGGAGTGAGAATCGAACTCACATAATTCCGGGTTGCAGCCGGAAGCATCACCACTCTGCCATCCTGACGCTTATTCTCTTTTTGCATGTATTCACAATCTTCTTGTATATGTTCACATGCGTGAATATCTTCACAATCGTGAACCTATTATAAATAACTACCTACTAAATAATAAATATTAACACAGACAATTATTTATAATAATAAAAGAAAGTATAAATAATTATTGCTAATTATCTGCAAACACAAATTTGAGAGTTCCGGAAAACCTTTTATAAAAACCATTTTCTTGAAAAGTTAAGAAAAAAGAGCCTGAAGCCGTTACCTTTCTCCGTTCTCCTTTCTCCTTCTGCTCTTTCCATACATCAAGATCCGCTAATCTCAAGCATCCTGTCCAGGACTTTTCTGGTTTTAACCTTTATATTTTCCGGGACATGAATCTCACATCCTAAATTCTGCAAGCTGTTCAGAATAGCCTTGAGAGTTATTTTCTTTATATTGTAGCAAAAAGCCTTCTCTGAAGCAGGATAGAACTTCTTATCCGGGTATTTCCTTTTCAGGCTTCGAACAATTTCACTTTCGGTTCCTATTATAAATTCCGTGGAGTCTGAACTTCCCACTTCCTTTACAATTCCTGAAGTGCTTAGAACCCGGTCTGCAAAGTTCAGGACTTTGGTTCTGCATTCGGGATGTGCAAGAAATTCAGTATCAGGATACAGCTTTTTAAATTTCTGTATATTTTCCTCTCTGATGTTATCATGAACATGGCAAAATCCGGGCCAGAGATGTATCTTTTTATCAGTATGAAGTGATACGAAAGCTCCCAGATTTTTGTCCAGAATAAATATAATCTCCCTGCCTTCAACTGAATTTACCACGTTTATTACGTTTGACGATGTGCATCAGATATCGGATTCGGCTTTTACGGCCTCCGTCTTATTCTGTCCACGGCTCAAGTCCTTTTTTCTTTAGATAATCGTTAATTGCTTCATGGATCGCCTCTTCTGCAAGCATTGAACAGTGCATTTTTATTGGGGGAAGTCCATCAAGGGCTTCTGCAACGGCTTTGTTTGAAAGTTTCCAGGCTTCTTCAAGGGTTTTTCCTTTAATCATTTCGGTTGCCATACTGCTTGATGCGATTGCAGCTCCGCATCCGAAGGTCTGGAACTTCACGTCCGCAATCCGATTATCCTCAACCTTGAGGTAGATTTTCATTATATCTCCGCACTTCGCATTCCCAACTTCTCCTACACCATCACTGTTCTCAATGCTTCCCATGTTTCTTGGATTTGAAAAGTGGTCCATTACTTTAAGGCTGTAATCCATGATCTGTCCTCCAATATTGCTTTTCAATCACGTTCTCTCAGTTTTCGTTTACTCAAAAATATTCAAAATTTTTTAAAACGACTTCAGTTTATTCAATATCGTAAACAGTTGTCTCTTAAATAGTCCTGTACTCTTTTGGGGTAAGTGGAGACATGTTTCTTAGCTTCTGCACGATCTCAGGCAGAACCTCAAGTACTCTGTCCACGTCTTTTTTGGAATTCGTCCTTCCAAGACTAAGTCTGAGTGAACCGTGAACAATTTCGTGAGGGACTCCACAGGCTGTAAGCACATGTGAGGGTTCAAGAGAAGAAGAGTTACATGCGCTTCCGGTAGATGCAAAAATTCCATTCGCATTCAATAGCAACAAAAGAGATTCGCCCTCTATGTATTCAAATGTGACATTTACATTATTTGCGAGCCTCTGTGTAGGATGCCCATTGAGGTGAGTTTTCGGGATTTTCAGAAGACCTCTAATAAAGTGTTCTCTCAGCTCGAGCAGGTTTTTATTTGATTCTTCGATTTTGGCTGTTGCAAGCTCTATAGCTTTTCCAAGGCCCACAATAGCAGGGACATTTTCGGTTCCAGCCCTTCGCTTTCTTTCCTGAGCTCCACCGTGCAGAAGGGTATCTATTTTTGTCCCTTTTCGGATGTAGAGGGCTCCACAGCCCTTTGGGCCTTCGAATTTATGCCCTGAAAGGGAAAGAAGGTCAATATTCATTTTTTTGACATCGATAGGAATATGGCCTATTGCCTGCACTGCGTCCGTATGGAAATATATCCGGTTCTCTTTAGTGATTTTTCCGATTTCTTCTACAGGCTGGATTGTTCCTATTTCGTTGTTTGCAAGCATTATGGAAATAAGGATGGTGTCATCTCGAATCGCTTTCTTCACTTCCTCAGGAGAAACCATTCCGTATTTGTCAACAGGCAGGTATGTTACCTCAAAGCCCTGCCCTTCCAGCCAGGCACAGGTATGAAGGACTGCGTGGTGTTCTATAGAAGAGGTGATTATGTGTTTTCCTTTATTCCGGTTTGCAAAGGCAATTCCCTTAATTGCCCAGTTATCGGATTCCGTGCCTCCGGATGTAAAATAGATCTCGTTTTCTTCAGCCCCGAGAGCATTGGCAACCTTTACTCTTGCTTTGTCTATTGCATGTTTTGAGATTTTCCCGATTTCATAGATAGAAGAAGGGTTTCCGAAATTCTCGGTCATGTAGGGAAGCATCTCTTCGACAACTTCTTTTCTTATAGGCGTTGTAGCAGAGTTGTCCATGTAAATGGTCTTGTCTTCAATGGTCACACTTGCACCTTCACAATTGTGAATATACATAACAATTGTGACTATATAAGTTTTATCGTAAAATTTTGCGGAAAAACTTAGAGATATGCAGGAGAAATCCCGAAATATTTTAGAAATTTTGTAAATTGTTAAAAATCAAGCCGTTTTCTTGTAAGTATCATTCTTGCTGAGACATTTTTGCTGAGACCGGCAGGGAATCTTATTATTATTTTTGTTACTGAAAATAATATATATGTACATAGGATATATTCTTTCTCAAGTGTAAAATCTCAAAAAGTGATGGTAATTATGGAAACTCCGTGTCAGAAGATTGTGTGGGATCTGGTTCCCGCAATAAGGGCCAGTCTTGCAATCGAACTTGTAAAAAAAGGACAGTCGCAGGCAGCGTCGGCAAAGTTGCTGGGGATTGCACCGTCGGCAGTTTCTCAGTACATTTCGGGAAAAAGAGGCTACAGAATTGAGTTTCAGGGCGAGACGAAAGAATTGATCGAAAAGCTTGCTCAGGATCTGATCGACAACAAAGTCAGCGACTTTGTAGCAAGAATCTGTGAGATCTGTGTAAGTGCCAGAGGAATTGAGAATAAGTGCAATAGTGAATGTGCCAAGGAAGAGCAAGCCAATTATAAAACGGAAGATAAAACGGAAGATAAAGCGGAAGATAAAGCGGAAGATAATAAAAAATCTGAAGCATAAAGCAGGATTTTATCAATCCATTTACTGCTTTCATAGCTCTATTATTGTTTTTAGTCCTTCTACTATTTTCAGTCTTTTTACTGCTTTTCCAATTGCCTTAATGTTTTACCAGTTCTTCATTATTTTACCAGTTCTTCATTGTTTTTACATCCTGCTGACCGACTCTTTTTTTTTAGTAAGTATTGGTTTTCAGTAAAGGAACTTCTCGATAACTATATTTAACATGAGATTAATTAACATGAAATTAATTCACAATTGTGAATTTCCTGCGAATTGTCTGTATGTTGCCGTATCTTGCTGTATATTGCATCACTGCTGGCTGCTCAAAATAATCTCAGGCTGATTGAAAAGGCATCCGATAAACTGTAATGAGGCCTGAAAAAAGCCTGAAAAAGGTTTGAGTGTAAAAACATACATGATTGGCAGCTCATAATATAACCGAATTAATATGATTTAATTAATATATTCCAATTAATATATTATAATCAAATTAAAATATGTGGAACTTGAAAAAAGTAAGTTGCAGGAGACGGTAAAAGTATGGGGCGAATATATTCCGACATAACCTGGACAATTGGTAATACGCCTCTTGTCAGGTTAAACCGCATAACAGAAGGTCTACATGCGGATGTGTTAGCTAAAGTAGAGTCCTTTAATCCTATGGGAAGTGTGAAGGACAGAATAGGGCTGGCGATGATTGAAAAAGCCGAACTTGAAGGGAAAATCAAAAAGGGTACCACTGTTATTGAAGCCACCAGCGGCAACACCGGCATCGGACTCGCCTGCGTCTGCGCTGCCCGTGGCTATAAGCTCATACTGGTTATGCCTGAAACAATGACGGTAGAACGAAGAAAACTCCTGAAAGCCCTGGGAGCAGAGCTGGTTCTGACCCCAGGAACGGAAGGAATGAAAGGAGCAGTTAATAAAGCCGAGCAGATGGCTGCTGACGATCCTTCGCTTTACTTCATAGCCCAGCAATTCCAGAATCCTGCAAATCCAGAAATTCACAGACGTACAACGGCTGAAGAAATCTGGAGAGATACTGATGGCAAAGCAGATGTCATTGTAGCAGGCGTGGGAACAGGCGGAACTATCACAGGCGTTGCCAGCGTCCTCAAAAAACGGAAACCTGCTTTTAAGGCTATTGCAGTCGAACCTGCCGAATCTCCTGTGCTCAGCGGCGGAAGCCCTGGACCACATAAAATCCAGGGTATTGGTGCAGGTTTTATTCCTGATGTACTCCAGCTTGACCTTGTTGATGAAGTGATCAGAGTAACCGGAGACAACGCCGCTGCCATGTCCCGGCGCCTGGCAAAGGAAGAAGGCATCCTTGCAGGCATATCTTCAGGCGCTGCTACCTATGCTGCACTGCAGGTCGCAGCCAGGGAAGAAATGAACGGAAAGACGATTGTTGTGATCTTGCCAGATACGGGAGAACGTTATCTGAGCACTGATCTCTTTGACTGATTTGTCAGCAACTTTTGACCAATTTATCAGCAAATGTTTGACCGATTTATCAGCAACAGTTTGACTGATTTACCGGCAAATGTTTGACCGATTTATCAGCAACTTTTGACTGGTTTACCGGCAACAGTTTGACTGATTTACCGGCAAATGTTTGACCGATTTATCAGTAACGGTTGACTGATTTCTCAGCAATTGTTTGACTGATTCGTCTGAGGCTGGCTGACCGATTGATTTGACAATTAATACCGGAAGATTTCGAATGGGAATCAAGGAAGATATCAGGACCGTTTTTGAAAAAGACCCCGCAGCGAGGTCTACACTTGAGGTAATCTGCTGCTATCCGGGCCTTCATGCTATCTGGATACACCGGATATCTCATTCGCTCTGGGAGAGACACTTTTATTTTCTGGCCCGTCTGCTCTCTCACATCTCAAGGATGTTAACAGGTATTGAAATCCATCCAGGGGCAAAGCTTGGAAGGAGAGTTTTCATAGACCATGGTTCCGGAGTTGTGATTGGAGAAACTGCTGAGGTAGGGGATGACGTTCTGATATATATGGGAGTTGTGTTAGGCGGGACAGCTCTGGAAAAGGTAAAGCGTCATCCTACTATTGAAAATGATGTGGTTATTGGTTCAGGAGCATCTGTACTTGGACCGATTACTGTTGGAAGAGGCGCTAAAATAGGCGCCGGTTCAGTTGTGATCCGGTCAGTTCCAGCCGGAGCTACGGTTGTGGGAGTCCCTGCAAGAATTGCAGAGACACATCCTTCGGTTTCTGCAGGACAACTTGACCATGATAAGCTGCCTGATCCCGGACTTATTGTGATAAGCCAGATACTTGACCGGCTGAGCAGTCTAGAAGACAAGTTCCAGGCACATGAAGAGTTAGTTTCCGGACATGGAAAAACTCCACAAGGAACAGTACTTAAAGATGAGCAAATTTATTCCCTGCTAAAAGACGTGGTCGACCCAGGAGTAGGGATGGATATCGTCAAACTGGGCCTGGTAAAGGAAGTAGTAGTCGACGGACCAAATGTAGAGGTAAACCTTGTATTGACAACAAGCGCCTGCCCTATGATCGAGTATTTTAAGGAACAGATCCGGCGAAAAGTCCTGAGTGCGGAAGGTGTAGAAAAAGTTAATGTCAATATCCTTGATGAGCCCTGGAGCTGGGACCAAAACAAAAAAAAGGTCGTTCATTAAAGGCAAACGTCTGTTGAAAACTGTTTTAACCCATTTTTGGATTTTTTGTTTTCAAGACCAGGACTTAGAGGAAAGCTCATCAAGTAATCTAAAGGAGATAGACTGAACTCATGCCTGGATTGAAGCAAAATGATCTATGCTCTCTATTTTCGAAAACTAAAAAGGAAAATTTTTAAACACCTACTTAATATGATTTTACGGTGTTTGGCAGTTGGTCGACCAGGAGAAAATTCACAATCAATGTCTAAGCGATGATCCAGAAGAACGCATACATGCGTTAGAGGAATTAAAGATTTTTTTCTCTTCCATGCCAGATAAACAGCAGGCATGGAATGATTTAATTAGACTGACTAATGATGAAGACAAATCTTTGAGATATAGGGCTGCCTCTGCTCTTGGTTCTGCGTTTTCTCAAGTACCAGATAAACAAAAAGTATGGAATGATTTAATTAGACTAATGAATGATGAAGATGAGTCTGTGAGGTATAGGGCTGCCTCTGCTCTTGGTTCTGCGTTTTCTCAAGTACCAGATAAACAACAGTCTTGGAATGACTTACTTAGACTGACTAAAGAAAAAGATACTCTTGCGAGGTCTTGGGTTGCCCACGCTCTTGGTTTTGCGTTCTCACAAGTGCCAGATAAACAACAAGCTTCGGATGACTTACATAGACTGACCAATGATGAGGACATTCTTGTAAAGTCTAATGCTGTTCACGCTCTTGGTTTTGCGTTTTCTCATGTATCAGATAAACAACAAGCTTCGGATGATTTACATAGACTGACCAATGATGGAGACATTTTTCTAAGATATAGTGCTGTCACTGCGATTGGTTTTGCGTTTTCTCATGTGCCAGATAAACAACGGGCATGGAATGATTTACATAAACTAACCAATGATGAAAGCAGGTATGTGCGATCTTGGGTTACTGCTGCTATTGGTCGTGCGTTCTCTCATGTGCCAGATAAGCAACAGGCATGGAATGATTTACTTAGACTGATGAATGATGAAGACAGTGATGTGAGGTCTAGTGCTGGCGAAGCTCTTTGTTCTGTGTCTTTTGACATGCTAGATAAACAAAAGGCATGGAATGATTTATATAAACTGACTAATCATGAAGACAGTTCTGCTAGGTCTTGGGCTGTCTGTGCTCTTGATTCTGCGTTCTCACAAGTGCCAGATAAACAAAAGGCATGGTTTAACTTACTTAGACTGACTAATGATGAAGACAGTGAAGTGATAAGTTATGTTGCCGAAGCCCTTGGTTCTGCGTTTCCTCAGGTGCCAGATAAACAACAGGCATGGAATGATTTACATAGACTGATTAATGATGAAAATAGTGATGTGAGATATAGTACTGCCGAAATTCTTTGTTCTGCGTTCTCACAAGTGCCAGATAAACAACAGGCATGGGATGATTTACATAGACTGACCAATGATGAAGACTGTAGTGTAAGATATATTGCTGCCGAAGCTCTTGGCTCTGCATATTCTCAAGTTCCAGATCAACAACAGGCATGGAATGACTTACATAGACTGACTAATGATGAAGACAGTGGTGTGAGGTCTAGTGCCGCTTCTTCTCTTGGTTCTGCTTTTCCTCAATTGCCAGATAAACAACAGGCATGGAATGACTTACATAGACTGACTAATGATGAAGACGGTGATGTAAGAACCTTCTCAAATCATTCTCTTGGAAGAATTTTAATATTTATGGCTTCCCAGGCAGAAACAGATGAAGATTACAAAAAAGAGCTGGAAAAGGCAATAGAATTTTTCGAAACTGCAGCAAAGGAATCATATGGTTGGGATAATCCTGCTCAATTTTGCCTTCCTTTTTATCGCTCATTCCATTCAATAATTTTTAAAAAACAGGAAGCTAAAGAAGAAGTAGATAGATATTTGGCAGAAACTAAATCTGCAATTCTAGGCTCAGAAAGCAAAAAACAGCTTCTTGAAGCTGTTGAAAACCTCGCAGAAGCATTAAAAGAAGTTCAGAGTATGGGAACTATAGATTTGCCTAGGATGAAAAGTGAGATTAATTTCTATAGGAAATACTGCGAGCATGCTGCGGAAATAATGAAATGCACTAATGAAAAAGCACCGTTCGCGACAGAAATTCTGAGAAAAGGGCTGCCCATTCTAGATAGAAATCTAAAAGAGCTTATTGAAGAGATCAAGGAAAAAGCAGAAACTGCATGTCAGTTATCTCAAGGAACTGCTAACAAAGAAATTGCATGCACTGTTAACAAAGAAATCCAAAAATGGGAAATCGGCAGTCCGGAAGAAATGAGTTGGTATGTAAATAATCTTATTACAGTTCTTAAATCAAAAATTCCTCACAATACCAAAAACAAAGAAATTCTTAATATGATTGAGTGCATGAAGTTTGAGAAAGACCTTACAAAGCAATATAGAACTCTATCTACTGTTATTGGATTAATACCTACAGTTAACGTGGTTGAAGTAGAGCCTGTCGTTGGAAATATTAGCAAAGGATTTCAAGAATTAGGAACAAAAGTAGATGGTCTTTCTCAAGAAATGAACGAGATAAGGATTAGCTTAAGCCCTGGTATAACACAAGAAATTGAAATTTCTTCAGGAATTGAGATCTCAGGAACAGGTGGAAAGCTTATAACAACAATTCCTTTGCAAGAAATTTCATACGTAGAACTTAAAAAAGATTTGCAAAGGATAAAAGGAGAGAATATTAGCAAATTGTCTGAGCTTCCAAAAAGATTAGCTAACAGAATTAAAGGATATTTATTACTGAAAGACAGAGAAGATATTATTGAGCAGTTAACTTGAAATGTGTTGTCTTTAGTGATCAGTCAACGATATGTCTATTGCCTGTTTTACTTGTTTCATATCTGAATGTAAAAATGGATTTAACCGGCTCTGTATTTTTTCGTCTGTTAATCTGAGTGTCTACTTTTCATGATTGTTTTGTTTTAATCATTTATATATAACGATATAAGCATTTAAATACATTTAAAACATATAGTAATACGGAGATATAAAAATATGTATGAACCTCCTAACCAGTTTCATTGCCTTGATGCCGATGTTTGGATTGAGATTCCAAATAGGGTAATAGGCGTTACTGGTAATTGCTATGTTGGACGGGATTACATCCCTAAAAACGGTAAAACACGATATGATGTGAAGGTCTTCGTTAAGAAGATCAAAAAGGAACAAGAGAATCCTGATACATTGATTAAAGACAATGATCTAGAATTATCTAAGAGTAAGTCAGATGACATTGGAACTTTGATTGAGAAAGGAGTGAATCTAAGAAATTTTAAAAAATATGACGAGGCCCTGCAAATATTTGAGAAAGTAACAGAACTCGAACCCTCGAATGCACAGGCATGGCATAATAAAGGAATTATTCTAGGAATCCTTAAGAAGTACAATGAAGCTCGGCAAGCATTTGAGAAAGCGATGGAAATCGAACCGGGGAAAAACCGTAGGGATTGTAGTTCTCGTCATCTTCGTTCCGCTCGCAATAGGACCTCTGAAAGGAATCAGGGCAGCAACGTAGAACAGTAAACTAAACGAACATAAAACTTGATGACTAAACATTTCAAATGAGGGAATAAGAAGCGCAATATTAGACCCACGTATTTTTGGGATTCGAAAGTGATGCTTCAAATCCTGCTCTCTTTCCTTCTTTTTCTTCAATTGTTGTGGCAGGTCACTGACGAAACAGACCACATTTTGCAATATCTAAACTTCTCCTAAGACCTGTAGCTATTGAGTTCAAATTAATGAAAATCCTTTATTGCAGAGGATTTCTACAGAGATATTTAACCTAACTCCCTTATACCAGACAACTGCACAGTTCCAAAATATGGGCCGCTCGATATTTAAACATTAAAAACAAAAAAGCGCCCAGTAATTTATCTCACAAATCGCTCACTGTTATCCTGTGCAGGATATATATTCATGCCTGCACTTTGTTCTAAATAATTCATTTCTTCTATACAATGGTGATCTTTTGTCTACAAAAATTAGCCGTGAAAGTTTTATCCGGTCTATTGCAGACCTATTAAGAAAAACGGAAACTGAGCTTCCTGATGATGTGGTGAACGCAATCAGGAAAGCTGAGGCCGCAGAAGAAAATAAGGTTGCAAAATTTCAGCTTCGGGCAATCCTGAAGAACCTTGAAATTGCAAAAAAATACAGGGTTCCCATGTGCCAGGACACAGGCATCATGATTTTTTTTGCGGAAATCGGGAGCGAATTTCAGCCAGGTTTTGACCTTGAGGCTGCAATCAGGGAAGCAGTGATACTTGCAACAACCGAAATTCCTCTCCGGCCGAACGCAGTCGATCCTCTGACCCGAAAGAACAGCGGAAACAATACAGGGGTTGGAATTCCGGATATCCACTGGAAACTCGTTCCCGGAAACCAGTTAAAGATTACAGCTGCCCCTAAAGGCGCAGGTTCGGAAAATATGAGTTCACTGCGTATGTTTAACCCTACAGAAACTGGAAGTATCAAAAACTTCGTGCTAGAAACCATAGTGACCGCCGGAGGAATGCCATGCCCTCCACTGACCATAGGAATCGGTATTGGAGGTTCTTTTGATGCTGCAGCCAGGCTTGCAAAAGAATCTCTGCTTGAGCCTCTTGACGCCCCGATGGAGGGACTGGAAAGAGAAATCTTTGAAGCTGTAAACACCCTTGGGATAGGCTGTATGGGGCTTGGCGGTAGCACAACTGCCCTTGCAGTGCGCGTAAAAACAGCTCACTGCCACACTGCTTCCCTTCCGGTTGCAGTAAATATCCAGTGCTGGGCGAATCGACATGCTTCGGTTGTGTTTGGGGGGGATGAATAATGGAATATCACCTGAAAACTCCGCTGAAGAAAGAAGATATCGAGAAACTCAATGCCGGAGATATCGTCTATATCTCAGGAGAAATCCTGACAGCCAGGGACGAAGCCCATGCCAGAATTCTCGAGATGGGAGAAAAGAAAGAAGAACTTCCTTTTTCTCTGGAAGGTGCTGTAATATACCACTGCGGCCCCCTGATGCAGAAAACCGAAAACGGCTGGAAAGTAGTATCTGCCGGCCCTACAACTAGCGGCAGGATGTCAAAAATGACTCCTCCTCTTCTGAAAGCGCATGACGTTCGGGCAATCATAGGAAAAGGCGGGATGAAAGACGTAGCCGATGCCTTGAAGAATGGATCCGTTTATCTTGCTTATACAGGCGGATGTGCAGCCCTTGCCGCAGAGTTAATAAAAGAAGTAAAAGCCGTCCACTGGCTTGACCTTGGAATGCCTGAAGCCGTCTGGGTGCTCAGAGTGGAAGAATTCGGGCCGCTTATTGTAGGGATTGACACAAAAGGAAAGGATATTTTTGCAGAGGTAAGGGAAAAAGCTCAAAAACAACTTGAAAAGCAAGAGTAAGCTCTTAAAAGGCTTGAAAAGCAGAGATAAGGCCAGTATTTCGAGGGATAAAGTCGGTATTTCTTTATTAGCTGGAAGCAGAGATTGAGGGTGACAGGGAGATGTCGTCCGGGTCTTTACCTCAATCTCAAATAGGCTGCCGGATTAGCAGATACCGGATTAGCAGATTCAGGAAGAAGGTTTTGCAGAGTTTTGAAGATATCTTAAAGCCCTTCTTTTATTTGCAATCGTTTTCAAGCCGTCTAAATGCTTTTACAAGAGAGTCCATTTTTCTGACAATGATTTTCCCCAGAAGGGAAAGCTTATATATTTTTTTCTCCTGAATCACGAGCCCATTTTCTTTTAGCTTTTTAAGCTGAGGGAGAATCGCAACTGAGTTCGTATCAAGCTCATTATTGATCTCTTCAATTGTCCGGGGCTTTTCTTTGAGGAGGATAAGCAGGTTGGTCCTTTTTTCGGAAGACAAAAGAATTGTGATCAGGTTAGATCTCATCATCCCTACTGCAAAAGCCGTAAATATATACTTTTTCATTCTGAATATTGTAATTCCATAGCAAAAGAACTTAAGAGTTTTAATTGGCCAAAAGATCCGACCTTTACCCTGAATAAGGCGGGTCAAAAAAGAAGAGTCAAAAAAGAAGAGTCAAAAAAAGAAAAACGTATTTCATCCGGACTATTCATTCTGACATATTTTAGAATTAAATAATATTTCAGAATTAAATATTCCAACCATAAATAGTCCCTTAAAATCTCTCAAGTTACAGGCATTTTTACTTCTCTGTTTGCGAAGGAACCAGGATCTCAGGTGGCAGAAAGATTGAGGCAATTATGCCGAGTATCGCAAAAATCACCAGCCCCCAGAGGGAAGCTTTTATCCCGTGGATACGGGCGATTTCGTTTACTCTCAAGACCTTCTGTGAAAGGTCAGGAGGAGCATCTTTCAGGATAGCTGTTAGTTCTTCATTGCTCAAAAAACGGGCGTTCTCCTCTACTGCCGATATCACGGAAGGCTTGAGATTTTCTGGAATACCAGTACTGTCCTCGATGAAGTTAGTGGCTTCTCCTACCAGGCCCACAATAACTATGGAACCCATAAGGGCTGTTCCAATAGCCATGCCCAAATTCTGGGAAGTGCTCATAAGAGCAGCTGCCTCACTTGTCCTTTCAGGAACTACCTGGGAAAGGACGAGATTCATTATCTGCGATGCTATAACTCCTGCACCTATGCCTATTAAGGCAAAACCTGTTAGCAGGGCAAGCCCTCTGACTTCCACATTAATTGTTGCAGTAGCCAGTAAAAGCCCTGCGATGAGTACGAGTAGCCCAACCTGGATAATGCGCTTTGGGGCTATGCGAGAAGATAATCGAGATGCTGTGAGCGAAGCAATTAAAAGTGGTATGGAGAGAGGAAGGTAAAGAAAGCCTGTCTGCATCGCATTGAGACCCAGTGCTATCTGGAGGAAAAGAGCCATGCTGAACAGGAAGCCTCCGATAAGAACGGTCTGAACCATCTGGACAAAAATGCCTGAAGTAACCCTGCGGTCCCTGAGCACATCGAGCCTTACGAGCGGCATCTTCCCCAGAGTAATGACATGAAGTTCCCAGAGGGCAAAACACAGAAGAATAATGCCTCCTGCTGCAATAAATACCGGAGTAGGTGAAAGCCCAAACGGGGAAATTTCAATTCCACCTATTGAGAAGGGATGACGTGCCTCCCACCAGCCATAGGTCCCCGCCAACAATATCCCAAAGACAATAAGCCCCATTCCCAGCGCAGAGATTATCGAGCCGACTATATCCATCCTGGGTTTCTCTTCGGTCTCAAGGGGTGCATCCAGAATATACCGGCTTAACAGCAGGACAATGACCACGATCACAACCTCCCCACCAAAGGCAAACCTCCAGGTGTACTCAGTTGTCAGCCAGCCTCCTATTATGGGCCCGAGGGCAATTGCGCTTGCAACAATTCCACCTAATATACCATAAGCAAGTGCACGGTCCTTTCCGCTGTAGTTTGAGGTCACGAGTGTCTGGATGGCAGGCATGACAAGGGTAGCTCCTAGCCCTTCAAGGATTGACCAGCCTATAAACAGCACAGCCATTGTCGGGCTGATTGCAGTCAGGAACGAACCACTACCGTAGATGATCAGTCCTGTCCTGAATGCCCTTTTTCGACCAATGATATCTCCAAGTTTTCCTCCGGTGATCATAAGTGATGCCATTACAAGAGAATAGAGTGTAATGGCAGCCTGGACAGTAGCAACGTTAGTGTTGAAATCTTTGATAAGTGTCGAAATCGAAACGTTCATTATTGTCGTATCAATAACAAGCACAAACATTGCAAGCACGAGAGCAGCAAGTACAGTCTTTCTTTCTATGTCAACGCCTCCTATAGTAAATATAAAGGCGCAATATCTGCAGGAAGAAGCTCACATAATCTGTTTACAGCCAGGAGATCCAGAAATTAAAGAAAGAGCAGGAAGGCGTAAACTTTTTTTATTACTTTAAAATCGTAATCTGTGCCACCTGCATCCTCACTCGTTAATCTAGTCTGAATGCTCCCCTTACACCTGGCAGCATGATATAGATGAGAATGAGGGCATTCGCGAGAACTGACAAGTTTACATCATACCATGTACCTCCTGTAACCAGTAACACAAAATCAATGCACAGGTTGAATATCGTAATAACAGCCAGAAATATCCATGCTTGCTGGTCCACCTGCCAGAGCATCTGAGCCAGCCACACCCATATGTAGGCGAGCAGGCCGTACAGCAGTGCATACCATAGACTGAAGACACGGCCCTCAATTACCCCTAAAAAGGGCAAAAAACCGAGAAACCGAAGCATTACAATAGCGTTTAAAAATGCCAGAACAATAGCTACAAAAGCCAGTATTGTGACACCAATAGGTCTTTCCATACTCAAATCTCCCCTCTCTGTAATGTGATAGCCTGCGTCAAGTTCTCATTCTTAATCCCCAGATAAGTGACCCGATTCCCCCGATAATAAAGAAAAAGCCGAATATCCATGGCAAAAACAGGGCTCCTACAAGAGAATTGGTTAGAAGAAAAAGGCCGAGAATTATGGTGAGGAGACCGATGATTCCTATTCCCCATCCTCCTCCTTTAAGGGCCAGGATAATTTTTACGACTCCGTTGATAATAGCCCATACTCCTATGAAAATAACGAATAATGTAAGGACTATGAAAGGACTGTAGATTGGGTACGTCAGTATGACAACTCCTGCAATAATGCTAAGGATACCCGAAAGCAATTTCCATACCCTATTCCCTGAAAATATCAGCGCCCCTATGACAGAAAGAATTCCTTCTGCTAGCCAGAAAATACCAAGAATCTGTACAAGAAAGACAGTGGTTGCAGCAGGCCTGTATATGAGGAATAATCCTACAAGGATGGCAATGATCCCCTCCAGAAGAACCACCCACCAGGGTACCTGCAGTATTTCATACCCAGTCTCATATTCAGGTTCAATTGATTGTCCCGTGACATCAGTTGGTTGTTCCATATAGTCCATCTCCCCAAAAATTTAGTTCTTCAACCAGTACTCCCTGCGGCTGAAATATAGATATGAGAACCGTTAAAGGAGTATCTTTTATCCCCCTATATGGGACTTCATATTGCTGGATGAATTATTTACACTTAGAAATAGCCAGAGTCAAAGAGAATATATCCTTCTCCCTCACAAAGAAGAATAGTCTCCTTCTCCCGGTTCAATTCATCGATGGAACCCGACATAATTGTGCAATCTCCCCTCAATAAATACCACATAACATTGCTGTTAAAGAATTAACTGAATGAATTTTTACAGAACACACTTTTACTGAACACACTTTTACTGAACACACTTTTACTGAACACACTTTTACTGAATGCACTTTTACTGAATGCACTTTTACTGAATGCACTTTTTCCATCACGAATTACCGGCGTGACGTAGGCTAAAGTAAAATATTTATTTCTCACTCAACATCACGAAGATAGGATACTATAAAATATCAGTTTTCAGTATTAACCCATCTTCAAGCTTTACCAGAGACGAAGCAGTGGTATAAACAATTATATATTAATCATTATATATAAGCTATTTTATTATATATTCTCTAAAAATTTTCTAGTTAATAATAAACGTTCGATAACAATACACAGGCAAGCAGATAAAAGAGAAAACAGGTAAATAAGGAAGCTGTTTAAATAGGATCTCACCATCCAGATGATCAGTAATGAATCCAACAAATCAACGGGATATTCCCCTTTATATATATCATGCCGGGCAGTGTGACCCGAAAAAGTGCACAGGAAGGAAATTGGCTCGCTTTGACCTTGCCCGCCTTTACGACAGGATATCAAGGCTGCCAAGGTCAGCGATTCTTCTTGACCCTACTGTAGAAAAAGCCCTCTCTCCTGCCGATGATTACAAAAAAGGTATCATCGTACTCGATTGCTCATGGGAAGAAGTGGAAAGGGTTTTTCCCGACCTTGCGAAGCTGAATCTTAAGCACAGAGCCCTTCCTTATTTGCTTGCAGGCAATCCTGTAAATTTCGGAAGGCCCTTCAAACTCAATTCAGCCGAAGCTTTTGCGGCAGCTCTCTACATTCTGGGGCATAAAGAACAGGCTGAAAAAGTCCTTTCCAAGTTTAACTGGGGGCACAGTTTTCTCGAACTCAATAAGGAACCGCTTGAAGAGTATGCAACCGCAAAGAACAGTACTGAGATCGTGGAAATTCAGAGTCATTACTTCTAACTATCCATTGTCCACTATCTCTGACTCCCCATCGCTCACTATCTCTGACTCTCAATTGCCCATTATCTCTAACTCTCAATTGCCCATTATCTCTAACTCTCAATTGCCCATTATTTTTGACTATCCATTGTCCAATGTTGTTGATTATTTATTGTTTCCAACTGTTTTTGACCACCAGTTGTCCATTATTTATGACTGTCCATTGTTTCTAGCTATTTTTGAAAGCCGGTAAATTTGGGTTTATTTGATAAAAGATACACATAAAGATACACGTGAAAGATCTGAAATGAAGAAAAGGATGTTTGCACGATGAAAGTACCGGTGAAAGCAGAGGCCAGAAAACAGATAGGAGTTATAGGTGCAGGGACTTGCGGCAACGAAGTAAAGGTTCTTGCAGAAAAGGTAGGAAGAGAGATTGCAAAAAGAGGAGCGGTTTTGCTCTGCGGAGGTCTGGGCGGAGTTATGGAGGCTGCTGCATACGGAGCAAAGCAGGAAGGGGGAATAACCCTGGGAATTTTGCCCGGATCCCTGAGAGAGGACGCAAATCTCTGGATAGATATCGCGGTCGTTAGTGGAATGGGACATGCCAGAAATGCTCTTATAGCGCAGTCCTCGGATGCGTTGATTGCGGTTAATGGAGAGTACGGAACACTTTCGGAGATAGCCCTGGGTATGAAGATGGGGAAACCTGTAGTCGTGGTCGAACCAGGCTGGAAAATTGAAGGCGTTCACAGGGCAAAAAGTCCGGAAGAAGCCGTAGAACTTGCTTTCAGGCTGACTGAAGGGAAGGAAAAAACCTTAAGGGAAAGTCCTGAAGGAAAAGTACTAAAAAACAGATAAAAGTACTAAAAAACAGATAAAAGCACTAAAAATACTAAAAGAGAGTAAAAACAGATAAAAAGAACTAAAAATACTAAAAGGGAGTCAAAAACAGATAAAAAGAACTAAAAACACTAAAAGATAGCTAAAGACATAAAAAAACAGAGAGATTACCAAAAATACTAAAAGATAGCTAAAAATAACTAAAGATAACTGAAAAAGGTTGAAAAGGCTTAAAATGTTGAAAAGAATCAACATGAATAATATCCCATAGAGAATAGTATCCCTTGGAGTTATGAAGATAGAAATAAGGACAGATGAGTAGAAGAGTTTAACGGGTGAATGACAACTCTTGAAAGACAGATGAAGAGCTCTGAGACTAATTTTAGTTACGGATGACAGCGTATTTTGTGATTCAATCCAAAAATATATATTGGAAAAGGAAACTTCAAAGAATTAAGAGGCAGGCTTTGTCTCAGACAGGAGGAGTTTTGGGGTACTCTAGTATTCCTCCATAGAATTTAAAAAATTATACCGGAGTTTTAGATGCACCTTATTGTAACGGAAAAAAATATAGCAGCAAGGAGGATAGCTGCGATTCTGGCTCCAAAAAACCCGAAGAAAGATAGAGTCAGTGGAGTAGACGTGTACCGGTATGAGATTGTGTCCGATGAAGAGAAGCAGGAAACTGTAGTTGTAGGGCTGTCGGGCCATATCGTAGGGATCGACTTTCCCAAGGAGTACAATAACTGGCAGAAAGTAGAATCTAAAACCCTTATCAATGCCGATATTATAACAACTCCTATCAACCGAAAGATCGTAACTGCACTTAAAGGCCTGGGGAAAAAGGCGAGCAGGGTTACGATTGCCACTGACTACGACCGGGAAGGAGAACTCATAGGAGTCGAGGCTCTCAATATCATAAAACAGGTAAATCCGGATGTTCCTTTTGACCGGGTGCGCTACAGCGCAATAACCCCAAAAGCAATAGAAGCCGCATTTTCAAATGCAACAGATGTTGATTTTAATCTCGCGGATGCCGGCCATTCCAGGCAGGTCATTGACCTTGTCTGGGGCGCAGCCCTTACCCGCTATATTTCTCTTGCTGCAGGCAGGCTTGGGAAGATGTTTCTTTCCGTAGGCAGGGTACAGTCGCCAACTCTTTCTCTTATTGTGGACAGGGAAAAAGAAAGGAATGTTTTTGTCCCGACTCCTTACTGGGAGATCTATGCCGAACTTCAAAATACAGAAGGAAAAACCTTCTCAGCTCAGCATTCAACCCGCCGTTTTCTGGATAAAAAGGAGGCAACAAAAGCCTTCAAAAAACTGGGGAAAAAGGCCGAATTAAAGGGAATCGAAAAAGGGAAAAAGACCGACCAGCCCCCGGCTCCTTTTAATACCACAGGTTTCATAAGTGCAGCAAACTCAATCGGGCTCAGCCCTGCAAACGCGATGCGCATAGCTGAAGCTCTCTATACTAATGGTTATATTTCGTACCCCAGGACTGACAATACGGTCTATCCCGAGACCCTTGACCTGAGGGCTCAGATTGAGATTTTCAAAGAAGGTCCCTTTAAAGAGTACGCAGACGCTCTGCTTGAAAAAGCTGAACTCATTCCTACGCGGGGAAAAAAGGAAACTACCGACCATCCACCTATTTTTCCGGCTTCCCTTGCAAAAGAGTCCGACTTAAAAGAGGACGAGTGGAAGGTCTACGAACTTGTAGTCAGGCGCTTTTTTGCGACCTTTGCAGGGCCAAGCGAATGGGAAACTATGCGCTTGAAACTTGACATCAACGGAGAAGAATTCAAGGCAAACGGGGCAAGGCTTGTGGAACAGGGCTGGAGATGGTACTATCCTTACAATGCGCCTGAAGACCGGCTGTTCCCTGAACTGCATGAAGGCGATTCCCTGAAAGTGATTAAAAAAGATATGCAGGATAAAGAAACACAGCCTCCAGGCCGTTATGGACAGGGAAGACTTATCAATATTATGGAAGAGCTTGGGCTTGGAACAAAGGCAACGCGACACGAGATAATCAGCAAGCTTTATTCCAGGGCCTACATTCACGGAAACCCGGTGCAGCCTACGAATACCTCTTTTGCAGTAATGGATACTCTCGAGAAGTATTCCCCTACTATCACAAAACCAGACATGACAAAGCTGCTTGAAGAAAATATGGACCGGATTGCTGAGGGCAAAATCAAAGAGGCTGCCGTTCTTGAAGAATCGCGGGATATGTTAAAGCAGGTCTTCTCGGAACTCGATAAAAACCGGGAAAAAATCGTGGAATCTCTCCAGGCAGGCCTTAGAGAAGATAAAATCATAGGCACTTGCTCTAGCTGTGGAAACGAACTTATAATCCGGCGTTCGAAAAGGGGAGGCCGGTTTATAGGCTGCAACAATTATCCGAATTGTACCTTTTCTCTTCCTCTGCCTAGAAGTGGACAGATCATAGTTACTGACAAGGTCTGTGAAGTTCACGGCCTGCACCATATCCGTATAATCAACTCGGGAAAAAGGCCCTGGGACCTTGGTTGCCCTCAGTGTAATTTCATAGAATGGCAGAAAACCCAGCAGGAAGAACAGGCCCAGCAGCCTAAAAAAGAAAAGCCCAAATCAATTAAGGATCTCGAAGGCGTTGGAAAAGCCACAGCAGGAAAACTGGAAGAAGCCGGTATTACAAGTGTAGAAGCCCTGGCAGAAGCCGACCCTGTAGAGCTTGCAAAAGCAATAAAGACCAGTGTAAAGAGAGTCAAAAGCTGGCAGGTTTCATGTAACGGTATAGTTACAGTAGAAGGCAACAGCACAGCTGAGGGCAACAGTACAGTTAAAGGCAACTGTACAGTTGAAGACGCATGAAAATAGTCCTCAATGTCGTTGTCTTTTCTATTAGAACTTACGTAGATGAACTGAAAAATCAACAGCATCAGACCATTGACTGTCTAAAACGTGACTTTAATTCACAGTCTTTGTCGTAATTGATTTTGTTCCTCAAGTGTGTAAGTCCTATCTATTTTTGCCCGTTTTCTTATTTTTGCCCGTTTTCTTAATTTTGCCCGTTTCTTAATTTTGCCTGTTTTTTAATTTCTGCCCGTTATCTAATATCTGCTCGTTTCTTAATTTTGCCTGTTTTCTTAATTTCTGCCCGTTTTCTAATTTCTGCCCGTTTCGTATTTTTGCCCATTTATATAACTCTTTTTAAAATTTAAAATATCCATAGAGTGTAAAGAACTTCCAAAAGGGAACAAAACCGGAATCTGAAATGGAAGTGTAATAAAATTTGACTAGCGGCCTTTACATTTTATATCTTTGAAATAAGTACCGCCGGCTGGAAAGTCGAATCTAAACTCTGACTTCTGACCCATATAACCTAATTTGCCATCCTATGTCGTTTGTTTTTACTTTGATTTTATTTTTCCAGCATTCTTGGTATTGCTGGGATCAGCCTGTTGTGCGAGCACATAAACGCAAGCAAAAACCATGTTGAAGATTTTCCTCTTTTTTGAAACACAACCAGTCTGTAACCTATACTTCAGACACATAAATCCCGGATAACGGAAGGTTTCTTCCTAGAATAGTAATATTTATTTTTATGGAGCGCCAATTATTACATATGAATATTATAGAGAAAAAAAACTATAGAGGAGTTAACCTTCCAGGCGCCCACCTTGAAAAAAATAACCTTATATGGGCTAACTTTCAAGACGCTAACCTTCAGGAAGCTTATCTCATAAAAGCTAACCTTACACAGGCTGATCTTCAAGGAGCTAACCTTTATAGAGCTGACCTTCGCGGGGCTGACCTTCGCGGGGCTAACTTTCAAGAGGCAAACCTCCAGGAGGCTAACCTGCAAGGAGCCGACCTCTCAAATTCTTACCTTTTAGAGGGTATAGGCACTAATCTTCAAGGAGCTAATCTCCAGGGAGCTAATCTCCAGGGAGCTAACCTTACAAGAGCTAACCTTAAAGGGGCTAACCTTAAAGGAGCGAACCTCCAGTTATCCAATATCCATTTGGCTAACTTGCAAGGAGCTAATCTTCAAGGAGCTAACTTCCAGGGAGCTAATCTTTATGGAGCTAACCTTCGCAGGGCCGACCTCCAGGCAGCTGATCTTTATGTAGCTGATCTTCAAAAGTCTGACCTTCAAGAAGCGAACCTTCAAGAAGCAAACCTTCAGGAAGCAAACCTTCAAGGAGCTAAACTAACTAATGTGAAAAACTTATCATTTGACCAGCTCTCTAAAGTAAAAACCCTTCATAATGCAAAATTAGATGAAGAAAATTTCCTGCTACTTAATGAGCAATACATTACCGCTTGAAAATCTCAGGTAAAAACGAGTTAAGAATAATACTGAAACTTTCAAGTGGTTACATCAATTTTTTTGTTTATCGACTCTAAACGTAACTGTTTTAATGTTTTCTATTTCTGATTCTGAATTGAAATTCACTAAACGTTTAACATTTTGCGTCGCCTGCTTCTGTATCGCGTATTGGACTGCCAAATGATTTTGAGTCTGCGAAATAATTTCAGGATACAATAGATTTATGATTTTTTAGAAAAGGAGCATACTGCCATGAAATAAAACAAAAACAAAAACAAGAAGATAAAATGATGTTATCCAATCGTAGAATTAAAAATAGTTATAAGGTAGCATAATTCGATAGTTTGTACAGAAAGTTTATAAAAAGTGCCTAGAAAGTAATGTGCGGAGTTTAAATACATCTATCAAACTAAACTTGAACCCCACATACCCAGAGGCGAGAAATGATAGCTTTGAGAGTACTTGAGGTTTGTTTATTCCTGCCTCTTGAATATAAGAAAAGAGGTAAAGAGTAGATGATAATAAAGAAAAAATTTGGAATAAGTGCAATATTTGCAACAATATTACTGACATCCATCTTGTCGGCGTCGATAGCAAGTGCACAAGGAAATGAGACCACACAAGAAAATATGAATATGGAGCTTACTTTTGGCCCAGAAACTCTTGATAAACTGAAAAATGATCCACATTGTGTTGCTGCATATGGAAGCATACCAGCTTTTACAACTTCGGAGGAGAGATATCAATGGATTGACACTCTCGGTAACATACTGGACAATTTATATAATGCAAATTTTATGCAAGACCAAGAAAATTTGAAGTATTTTGATCCATTTGGCCCTATTAAAACTTCTGGTGTGTCCTTTGATGGTGTTATAGAGATAAGTATTAACAATAGTTCAAAAGTTGATATGCCTTTGTTGGACGAATTCTATCAGCTTATTGACACAAAAGCAAGCAGCATAGGGGTTAAAGAAGTTCCTGTAGTGTTCATGCGCGAAGATAATCTACCTCTAGATGATCTTGAACCTCTAAGCTCGACGGAGAATGATGAAAACTCTGTTAATGATAGTATTTCTAACATAAACGATTCGAATGAAAATAAATCTAGTAAGGTTAACTCAACTCCAGGTTTCGAATTATTGGGAAGCCTGGTTTGCCTATACGGTGGCTGGAAACTCAGGAAAAAGTAAAGAAAAGTGAAGTAAAGTAACGTAAAACGAATTGAATTCAAAAATAGATTTTGATGAACTGAGAATAGGGGTTCATAAGAGATCTGTTTATGTCATGTTAATAAGCAATGTGACTATCATTTTATAAACTTCGATCTCTTATTTATCCTCTTTTCTTCATCAAAAATAGGATTTTATTATTTTTGTCAATAGTGAGGCCATAATATAAAACCTCTGAATTACCAGGTGTTATTTTTTCGGGTTCTTTTCATCGAGGGATAACAGATTACTATCTCTGTTAACAACTCCTATTTCTGTCAATTCCTATTTCTGTCAATTCCTATTTCTGTCAATTCCTATTTCTGTCAATTCCTATTTCTGTTAACTCCTATCACTATTACAGTTTAGATAAGTGGCTCATCTGTGCCTACAGGTCCCAAAGCATTCTGGTATGCAGATAAAAGTATTTTAATCCAAAGCTGGCTAGCTCCCCCATCCACAAAATTAAAAATAAGCCCACAATTCTTATGTCCTATCATCCTGGTAGATGGATTTCGGGATGTTTTAATATAATCTTTGAATGTGTAATGTATACTTGAAGTCAACTGTTATTGATCAGGTAACCTGTCTACATAAAGTTCAGAAAAACATTAATCCTATGTATGCTATCCTTCAATTCCAATGTACAGAATGATCAGAATTGCCCCGAAAAAAGGAGAAGAGCTAAGGAAAAAAGCAATTCAAGGGGGATTTCTGGATACTTCAAGAAAGATTCGAAAAGTCAGGACTGAAGAAGGCAATTTTCTGGAAATTCCAGTCACAGAGTCTGCATATAACAGTGTGGACGGTTTTCTGGTTCTTGAACAGGAAAACCCTGAATTCCTTGAAAAGCCTAACTCTTTTAAGGATTCCCTCAAAGGTTTTCTTTCTGAAACTGAACTTGCATCTGTCCCGTCAGGCTGGCAGATCCTGGGAGATATAATAATAGTTTTCATCCCTGAAATCCTGGAAGATAAAAAAAAGAGGATAGCTGAGGCTTTACTCTCAATGTACCCCAGGTGCAGAACCGTTGTAAGGGATTTTGGAATCGAAGGGCAGTTCCGCCAGCCAAAAAGAGAACTCCTTCTCGGCAGCGAAACCGAAACCATCCATAGGGAACATGGCTGCTTTTTCAAGCAGGATGTAACAAAGGTAATGTACTCCAAAGGAAACCTTGAAGAAAGAAAGCGGATGAGCAGGTTAGGAGAAGGGGAGGTTATAGTGGATATGTTCGCGGGAATAGGGTACTTCTCAATTCCTATGGCTGTGCATTCCAGGCCAAAAAAGATTATTGGGATAGAAATTAATCCCGAGTCTTTTGCCTATCTGAAAGAAAACATCAGGCTAAATAAGGTAGAGGATATTTTTGTTCCAATCTGCGGGGACTGCTCAAGGGTTGCTCCTGAAGGAACAGCCGATCGCGTGCTTATGGGATATGTGGGAACAACACATCACTATCTTGAGCCGGCTATAAAAGCCCTGAAAAAAAACGGGGGAATTCTGCACTATCACGAAACAGTCCCAGAAAGTCTTGCTAGAATCAGACCCAAGGAAAGGATAGAAAAAGCTGCCTGTGCCCTG
Source organism: Methanosarcina barkeri str. Wiesmoor (assembly GCF_000969985.1). Lineage (GTDB taxonomy): Archaea > Halobacteriota > Methanosarcinia > Methanosarcinales > Methanosarcinaceae > Methanosarcina > Methanosarcina barkeri_B. Next base: position 3,025,203 of record NZ_CP009526.1, read on the forward strand.
GGAAAGAAGGTTGAGATTCTTGAAACCCACAGGATAAAAAAGTACTCTCCTGGAGTCTTGCATGTGGTTGTAGACGCACGGATATTCGAATAAAAATTTGAAATTTCGCTTTTAATTCAGGTTCCAGATATTTCCGGCTACCAGCCCGCAATTAGCATCTATCCGGAAAACTTTAGATCCCCAGGCTTGTAGTTCGCTTCGATTCGGTGAAATACAGGAATCTGTCAATTTTACCCTGCGCTGGGAGCCAGATACAACACTTATATCCATGCTGAGAATTTTTCTGTAAATATTTTTTTTGCACAATAGGCCACACTCGTAGAGAAAAATATAAACCGGCTTCCACATGGCAACCCAGCCGATAATTGTCAGGCTCACAGGATGGTATTAAACTTACAAATCGTCCTTCACAAGATAACACTAAGCTTGCAAATAATGATATGCCGTTATATAGTAAATCCAGTGCATCACTTCTACTAGGTTCTGAAGAATTAAGTAACTACTCTGATACGATTGTAATAGGTACAGTGAAGGAAATAAATCCAAGCAAATGGAATTCTATCAATGGAAAAAGGCCTGATGGTATTGATTCATTTAGCCTGGAGAATCTTATCTACACAGATATCACCATAAGCGTAGAGAAATACCTCAAAAACCCATCGTCAGCTAAAGAGATCACAGTAAGACTAGATGGTGGAACAGTTGGAAATGATACTTTAAAAACTGATTATGAACCAACATTCAAACCAGGTGAAAAAGTTCTACTTTTTTTGACGAAAGATGTTACTATAGGTACTAGTAACATTGAGCCAAAACATCTCAGAGTTACAGGGTGTATGCAAGGTAAGTTCACATTGACTGATGATGGGAAAGCTGTAAGACCTGATAAAACTGTCAGTCAGGATGAATTATTGAACGCAATCGAAAAATAAATTGTCTGCTTAAGTAGCCTTTCAAGTCTACACAATTTTAATGGACTAATTAGTTGATATGAAATTAATGATGTTTTATCCTGAAAAAGATAGCGAAAAAAATTTAAAGCTAAAAATATTTAGTATTTATCTCTGGACAACAGTAATTATCAAAGCAAGAATTATAAAGCAGAAACTCGCAAAGCAGCAATCACAAAGACAGAAACTCGCAAAGACAGAAACTCACAAAGACAGAAACTCACAAAGCGGGAATTCTCAGTATTCTGCTGTAGCCTGCTTGATTGCGCTACATAGTTCTTCAGGCTTCCTGGAGCTCAGAAGCATTCTTTCTCCTGAAATAAGTTTGAGGATTACAACCGGACTAACTTTTTTAGAAGACTGCGATACATCCGATTCTTTTCCTGTGAGAGGGTCATAAACCTTAATTTTGCAGTCCTCCACTACATGTAAAGGTATTTTCTTGGAGGACAGATTCAAAGGTACCAGGCGAATGTATATTCCATCACTTCTTACTTCAGTTATGTGCTTCGTGCAGTAAAAAATAAGAGGAAAAAATAACCCGAAGACAATCCAGAGAGCAAACAGGTATATTCCAGGAATGTTATTGATTCCGGCAGGTCTTCCAAAAATCAGGCTATGGATTTCGATATACCAGAGCAGGAGCGCAGGATAAAGGACCGAAACCAGGAAAAAATTGTTCCGCAGATCCTGTACTTCCCTAAAAATTACGTCTGCTTTCGTCTGTTCCACAAAATTCCTTCCTTGAGATGTGCCTAATTTATTTGTGTTGTAACTGTAGACTTAGATTGCCTGGCTGGCAGGCATCTTAATAGTGCTGAAATTTATCTTACGGCGACTAATTGAACTGCATATAGTGTTCGTACACCCTACCGAATTCTTTTCCATTTAATAGTATTATTTAGATACCTGCATACCGAATCATTACTGGAGCAAGGGCAGGTAATAGAAAATGTTCCTGATTTTCTCTATAAAAACTGAGTAATAAACCTTCCGAAAAAAATGAGAAATTGTATATATTTTTTAATTTAAAAGTTTAAGATTATAAGAGTGTAAAAAACAACAATTATTATTAAAAATCAAAGATGATAGAAAATAGTAGTACATGAAACGATAAAGAACAAAGTGGATTAATAAAAGATTTTTGTCTAACGCCCTTTTTCAGGAGTTTTGTTGTACTCTTTATACGCTACATTTAACTTTTTAATGCCCCATGTCACATTTTTTATTTTTCAATAGCCTTTCTAATAGCTTCAGAGAGTTTTTCCGGAATTTGGGACCCAATCATTAGCTTTTTCACTTTTTTCCCGTCTGCAAATTCGAAAAGTACACCCCTGTTACCTGCCATATTATAGGCATTTCCCTTAAATCCATGGCGTATACCCCAGCCTCCATAATCTCTAATAGGGTTATAGGTTAGAACTTCGTAATTTTGAATAATCTCAAATGGAAATCTTTTGAATGAGCGATGAAAAGGGTAAAAGCGAACATATAGCCCGTCCTTCCTGACCTCAGTAACCATCTTTATGTAATGGAAATATACAGGGAAAAGAACGCCGAAGACTAGAAGTAAAAGGAGCATCATCCAGTCAGGAGCCGGGTTATTTCCAAAAGGCTTTCCAAGTAAGAGCTGCTGATAAGCTCCATACCATGAAAGAACGACAGGGATCGCAATAATGAGCCAGACCCAGATCTGGCTTATTTTTTGAACCTCCTTAAAAAGAACTTGAGAACTCATTTGCTTTGGATAACTCATTTGCTTTGGACCATTCAATTTTCTATATACAGAGTCCATTTTTTGCTAGGCTTCTAGACTGTGTAAAATGTATTGTCTGTTTCATAAAACGTGCTTGAGATCGGAGTTTCTTAAGTTTGAGATCAGACTATTCTAAAATAAAACATCATAAAAGTAAACTCTTCAGAAAAATTAAAGAAAAATAATTAGATAAGTGCGTTTTTATAAAATTAATAACCTAATCTATCCATCTCTTTAATTACTGCTTCACTGAAATCTGTAAAGTGCTGGATTCCGCCTGTCCAGGCCGCAAGCATCATGGCATCATTGATCTCGGTCCTTGTGGCTCCAAATTTATGAAGTCTTTCGAGAATTTTGACCGCGCTCTGGATATTGTTGGTTGAGCAGGCTATAGCAAAGACTATTAGATGCTTATGTTTCATAGAAAGCCCGCCTTCCCTTTCACTCCAGATTGCTTTGTAAAAGCCTGCTATCCCTTCGGCGAAATCTTTGTTTATCTGTCCGGCATATTCAATAGACCTGGGCATAAACCCTTTTAATTCCCTGGCTTCTTTAACCGCTTTTTCCATAATTATCATATGTCATAAGTCAGGATCGGATATAATTATATCTTACTAGAAAATTTACAGAATTGGAAAATAAAAAGATAAAGAAGAGTAAAAAGAGTAGGAAAAAGTAAAAAGAATAAGGAAAAGTAAAAAAGAGTGGTTCTTAGCTGTTTTGTATGGGTAATTAAATACAAAGTTATCAAAATGGAACAAAGGCAAATGACACATTTATAACGATTGTTCAGATCGCAAAGAAACGGGGGGTTAAGTGCATATCAGTACACATGTGATAGGGTCGGCAGTACATTTGAGATGCAATCTCTGGCTCAACTAATCAGAGAAAAAAGCTCATTGAGGAAATTGATGGGTTTCCACTCAGTTTGAAACCCTAATTTGACAAAATTACACATTTTATAATGTGTGAATGAATACACATTTTATAATGTATGAATGGGCTTCAAGCATCTGTTTTGTCATACAATTTACATTTATCTCTTGTATTTATTGATTTTTGACATATTTTATTTTACCACAAAGGATTGTGTCAATGCAGTGTGTTTTTTGTAAGGAAATTCTATATTAATTAACAGAATCTGTCAAATTAAGGTTGAAATAAACATAAACGGGATAAAAATTTACAGGAGCAAGAATTAAAAAATTTATGGAAATAATTCCACGTTTAGAGTTTCTCCTGAGCCTTTAGAGTTTTTCCTGAACCCTTCGGTATACAAGATCTGCGATTATTTCATCGGCCCCAAGGGGTTCAGCATAGCAAAGAGGAACTTCTCTCCCGTCAATGCAGAGACTTCCAGAACCGTTTTCATCCAAGTTCAGAATTTCAGGGATATCCTTAGTAATATGTATGCCCGAAGCCAGGAAAACGGGTACTGCCGCAATCTTTGTGACCCCTGTCCCTGAAAAAGCTTTGGGAGCTTCTTCCAGAGTAGGCTCGCTATTTTCCATAAAACCGGTCTTTACAACCACGTCAGTATGTTTCTGTGCAATGCAATTTGCAATCTGTGTAACAACTTCCTTGTTGTAGGGCAGTTTGCTCCCATGTCCAATTGCAAGAATTCCTAATTTTTCGGTCATTTTTTAAACCTCATTTATGTCTATTTTACATCAAATTAATTTAGAACATATAAACTTAATTTAGCTTTTACTTGCAGATACAAACATAAAATTCATCTTTCAATTTTCCACGCATTCTCTCACAGGTGCTTAGTTTTCAGTGTTTCCATCAGGTCTAAACTCTCAAACCCGACCATTAAGAGGAAGATCTTTATATCGACACTGATTATACCGATTACCGGTGGAGCCTTTTTATACTCTGTTCATCAGGATTGTTTAACTTAACTTCTCCGAACATTTTAATATCACATACCATGAACATATGTTGTCTTTAATACTACTATTTGTATTCTTATTGTTTGATTTCTAACTAAATATCAGCATATTCTATTTAAATTTTATGATTTGAAATGAATAACTTGAAACTAATTAAAAAAGTTTAATTATTATGAAGTAAAATTTTACTGGAAAGAAATGTACTGCGTTTTTAAGTCCAGTTTATGTTCTCTGCAACACATTGCTGAAACTCCTTATTCTTATGAAAGAGAAGGAATATAAAGCTATTAGGAAAAGAATTGTTATTCTAAGTCTGGAAACTCCAGTGTTGTTAGCAAGTAATTTGTACCTTATATAACTGTGATATGAGAACTATACAACCGCGGTATGAGAACTTTAAAAAATTGAATTATTTTAGAATAAGGTAAAATATTTTTTATTTAGAACTATTAAAATATAACTTATCATCACAGTATGATGAAGATAATTCAAATAAAATTGTTTTAAATAAATTATTATGAATTACGATAATCAGAATACAAACTTTTTTATATGCGTTTGATCATTATTTTAAAACAATTAAGTTTGTTTTATTATAAAATAAAATTGAACACAACTAAATTTGTATTTTCACAAGTTCTGCGCTATGAACAATCAAATATGAGAGTGACGATTATGAAAGAATTTCCAGAAATAAAAGTTCCATTAAACCAAATATATGAAATGTCCCTTGCACCTGTTCAGACAAATGCACTTGTTGCGGGAGTTGAACTTGCTATCTTCGATCAACTCAGTAAACCTATCAGGGCAGAAGAACTTGCCGAAAAATGCGGGTTTGATGCCAGAACAACAGCCGAATATCTCAACGTACTGACTGCCTGCGAACTTGTAACAAAAAAGAACGGGTTCTACCAAAACAGTCCGATGGCCGAACAATATCTTGTTACCAGCCGTCCAACTTACTATGGCGATCTAATTTTATTTGAATACGAGCGTCTGTCTATGAGCCCGAAAAAAATAGCTGAACTGGTCAAAAATGGGCCAGCGTTTCCAGAAGAAAAAGGCATGAACTCGGAGGAGTTCTGGATACAATACGCAAAATCAATGGCAAACTGGGAACGCTCCGGAACCGCTCAGAAGATAGCGGATATTATCTCAGCATTACCAGAATTTTCTTCGATGAGGAAAATGCTTGACCTTGGTGGAGGTCCCGGTCTGGTGGGAATTGCGGTTTTATCCCGCCATCCGTCGATGGAAGGCGTAGTGTTTGACCAGCCGGCTGTGGTCAATGTTACTGCAGAGTTCATAGCAGAGTATGGACTTTCGGATAGAATAACAACGATTGGAGGCGATTACCTTAACGATCATCTTGGCAGTGGGTATGATATGATCCTCGCAAGCTGTACGCTCAATTTTGCAAAGGGCTGCATGGATAAGATGGTGAAAAAGATTTATGATGCGCTCAATCCGGGAGGAATCTTTGTAAGTCTTCACGATGGGATATATGACGAAGGCACAAAGCCGTCTATCCATATCCTTGGTATGATGCCCAGCGCTCTTTCAGGATACAATTGTAGTCTTAGCAAGGGTTTTATCGTAGATTCGATACTCAATGCAGGATTTCGGTCGGTACGGTCACAGACAATTAACTTTGATGCAGGTCCTTTAGATGTGGATATAGCCCGGAAAAATACAGAAGTAACAGAGGATTAAGTGGGTTGAAGGCTCATGAATTATGATTCTCAAAAAAACATACGTCAAACAGAAGTAAGTCATATCACGGAGAGGTACTATAACTTCACTCATAAAAAAATCCTCTTTATCGGTGCCCTATGTCTGCTCATCATCATCAGCATTGGAATTGCCGCATCGACGGGGTCTGCTGATGTATCTTTTAGAGATGTATATACCTCACTTCTCAGTAAAATATTCCCTGATATTGTCGAGAGTTCCTGGTTAGCGGATGTCTGTCTCTGGAAACTCCGGTTTCCTCGTATTTTCATGGGGCTCTTTGCCGGGATTGCCCTCGGAACAGCCGGAGCTGCGATGCAGGGGGCTCTGAAAAACCCACTTGCTGATCCGTATATGCTTGGAATTGCATCAGCAGCAGGATTTGGGGCAGCGATCGCGATCGTATTCGGGACCGGAATTTTTGCCGGCAAATATCTCATCATCGGGAATGCCTTTTTCTTCTCACTGATAGCTTCAGCGGTCATTATTGCCATTGCTGAGAAAAAAGGCGGTTCGGCAGAAGCAATGATTCTTACTGGAGTCGCTGTGATGTTCCTCTTCCAGGCCCTCACGACTTTTACAGAATATTTCGCAGAAGCGGAAGCAGTAAAGAGTGCAATGTTCTGGATGGTAGGAGACCTCGGAAAAGCAAGATGGGAGGATTTCCGTTTTGTCGTCCCCATCACGGCAATCCTTGTTCCTATACTCATCTGGAAATCCTGGGACCTTAATATAATAGGGGCAGGGGACGAGAGTGCAAAGAGCCTCGGGATAAATGTCAAAAAATTCCGGATACTCATTATGGTGGTCTCGTCACTTCTGGTTGCAGGAGTTGTTAGTTTTGTCGGAGCAATAGGGTTTATTGGGCTTGTCTCACCGCATATCTGCAGGCTGATCATCGGAGGAGACAACCGATTCCTGATTCCTGCATCTGGATTGATGGGAGCAGTTTTCCTGATTATCTCGGATTCCATTGCAAGGACAGTTCTTTCGCCTGTAGTTGTTCCCGTAGGAGTTATCACAGCATTCCTCGGCGTACCTTTCTTTGTGTACCTTATCATGTACCGGAGGGAGTACTGTTGAATCTCTCTATCGACGGGGTTACGCTCTCATATGCTTCGGTGCCTGTACTACATGGGATTTCAATGGAGTTTTGCGAACCGAGTGTGGTTGGCATAATAGGGCCGAACGGGGCCGGAAAGAGCACACTGCTCCGCTGTATCAATAACGTCCTTAAACCAAATAGTGGGTGGGTCTGCCTGGATGGGCAGAAGACCCATGACATGGACACAGTCGAAATCGCTCGAAATTTCGGCTATGTGCCTCAGGAGTTCCCAATTACTTTTCAGGCAACTGTTTTTGACACGGTGCTTATGGGCAGGCGCCCGTTCTCGTCCTGGAAGGTCAGCAGGGACGATGTTGAGATCGCTGCAGGAGCCATCAAGATGCTGAATCTCGAACAGGTAGCACTCAGGTACCACTCGGAACTCTCAGGTGGCCAACAGCAGCGGGTAATGATTGCAAGGGCACTCGCCCAGCAGAGTCGAGTGCTTCTTCTTGACGAGCCGACCTCCAAGCTTGACATCAGGAACCAGCTCGAAGTAATGAATATTATCCGCACTCTTGTAGACAAACGGGGCCTTCTCTCAATACTCGTGATCCATGATCTTAACCTTGCTTCCCGGTATGTCGACCAGCTCATCATGCTCAAGGAAGGAAAGATATACGCAGCTGGGAACCCTGTCTCGGTCCTGACACAGGAAAATATCAGAGTGGTCTATGGTGTTGAGGCTGCGGTAGTACTCGAGGATAATCTGCCGCATGTCATCCCGAAGAGGCCGGTATGAGAGGTTTAATGGATGCTGAAATTATGGGGAAATTGAGGTGAAAAAGGTATGAAGCGCACAAAGGAATTAGTTATCGGAATTGGAATTTTGCTGATAGTGTCAATTTTTGCAGTCTTTTCAACTGCAAATACTTCGGATACAAATGTTACAGATGAAGATACTCAGATCACAATTATTGATGCCCTTGGCAGAGAAGTAACTCTTGATAAACCCGCCGAAAGAATAGCATATACGCATTACTCAGTCGCCGAAGTCCTGAAAGCTATCGGAGCCTGGGATCGGGTCGTAGCACGGGACGGATATATATCTGATGAAAATTTTTATCCGAATCTGGATGAGATCCCTGCGATATGCCCGGCCAGGAACCCCTTGGACATAAATTACGAAAAAACTATAGAAGCCAAGCCCGATGTTCTAATCCTGCCAAAATTTGACTGGTATGGTACTACTGACGAAATAATCAACACACTTGAACCTGATATTCCAGTTGTTTTCGTTGATACACTAAACCCTGATTCCTTTTGTGATAATGTTACGATAATTGGAAAGGTTGTCGGAAATGAAGAACAAGCACAGGAATATACTGATTTTTACAGTGGAATTTATGATTCGATAGTAACTAAAACTTCGCAGATCGCACCGGAAGACCGCTTGAATGTTTTTTATAAGGCTTTTTCCGACACTCCTGAACAAATAAAAACCTATGGGAAAGACATGCCCGGTGGAAACGAGTTCTTTAACGCTGCCGGTAGTAAAAACATTGCAGGAGATCTACCTTTTGCTTACGGAGATGTTGATAAAGAATGGGTCCTTAAACAGAACATTGATGCCATTGTAGTGATGTGCTGGGACCAGCATTACCCAGATGTATTCGGATATAATGTCAATGATTCTGAAATGGCTTCTGAGAAGGGTAAGGAGATCCAGGAAGAAATCATGCGGCAGGATGTCTTTACACACACTGATGCTGTAAAAAACAAAAAAGTATACCTGCTTCATAATGAATTGCTTTCCACCCCAAGAAATATCATTGCCGTAGCTTACATGGCCAAGTGGTTTTATCCTGACCTGTTTCCCGATCTTGACCCTCAAGCCCTGCATCAGGAATATCTGGATCGATTCATAGAAGCTGATTACAACCTTTCTAATACCGGAATGTTTGCCTATCCGGCTTAATTTCGTTTCTGACAGATAGGAGAGTGGCAACTGTGGAAGAATTTTAAGAAATTATATATTTATTAACTCGAATATATGAAATATTCCTTCACCCGTTAAGACAAACGCAATGGTTGCGGGAGTTGAGATTACAATCTTTGACCATCTTAGCAAGCCTGTCCGGGCAAGAACTTGCCGAAAAATGCGCGAGTTTAATGCAGGAACTACAGGAGAGGAACTACAGGAGAATATCTCAATACTGGCTGTCTGCAAACTTGCGAAAAAATAGGAGAGCTCTACTAAAACAGTCCGGTGGCTGAGCAATACCTGGTCACTGGCCTCCCTCCCCTACTATGGCGATCTAATTTTATTTGAATATGAGCGTCTGTCCATAAGCCCGAAAAAATGGCTGAACTGGTCAAAAATGGGCCAGCATTTACAGAAGAAAAAGGCATGAATTCGGAGGAGTTCTGGATACGATACCCCAAATATTGAAGTAGCATATCTAAAATTAGAAGTACTTATGATTGGAAATCACATTCAAGCTTGATGTTTTCGTATTTGATCTAAATACTTGACAACTAATTAATTATTTTTAACCTCTCCAAAACAGCGAAGAGCCAAAATTTCTTCAAAAAACGATACCCTATAGCAGGAATATGCTATAGGCAAGAGAATTTTTTGATGCTTTCGGTTGAAAATACCCTCATAAATGATTTTCCAGTTTACGTTTCCACGCACCAGTCCATCAACTGGGCCGAACGAAGCCGTACAGCTACATCACGATCAACGCCATAGACATCCTGATAAAATGACAGTATCCATTCGTTCAGGTCAATGTCCCCAAATTTTTCGGGATATGCCGCCTTTGCGATAACCATAAGGTCAATAGGATATTCCAGACGCCTTGCACTGTTTCTGGGAGTATAGGGAAGAGAGACGACCCTGTGATTTTTAACAGCCTGGAGTTCACGAAGGTTTTTATAATAGGAAGCCTCGTAGAGCTCCTCAGGGGGGGCATAGTGTGCCGCAGTACCGATTACAATGACATCGGGGTCCATCGCTAATATCTGTTCGGTGCTGACTACCTCAAAGGAACCCAGACCGGAACGAAAGGCGTTTTTTGCATTGACGACATTTTCGACCATATATGACTCCGTTGTCTTCAGGCCCCAGGCGATGCCGGCTGAGGTCTGTGTACGGTGCATAGGAGAGAGGCCGAACACCAGTACATCAGTTTTTTCCTCATCAGAAATGTTCTGCGTCCTTTCTCTGATCGTTTCCTGCCTGGACTCGAGTTTAGAGGCGATTTTATCAGCTTCCTCCTCTTTTCCAAATACTTCTCCTATAATGTGGATTTCATCCGAAATAGCCGTTGGACTGGAGTTTTCATAACAATTGGGGCTATAAAGAACGATAAGAGGGATCCCAAGAGATTCGATTGTCTGGATGGCCTTCTGCGCATTATCGTCCTCACTAGATGGGAATGCAGAGTCTCCTAAGCGAATGATGACTATATCGGGTTTAACAGAAGCTAGAGTCTCATAGTTCATAGCCACACCGTAATCCATTACCAGAGGAAGATTTTTTAAATCGGGTGAAAGAGTCAGAGCAACGTGTTTTCCTCCACTCACTGTGACATTCGTGCCATTATCGGTCGGATAAGAAAAATCTCCTTCATACTGAAGACCTTTTGAACCAAGGCCGACGAGCGTATCGTTAACGCCGAGGATAACCATCATTTCCTCCACCAGGCCATCGGAGACAGTAGCCACCCGCTCGATGTTGACAGGCACCTTTACCTCAACTCCTCGGCTGTCGACTACAGTCCGGTATTCGTCTTCGGTTACGGTTTTGTTCTCTGTGGTTTGCATAGGCGACTGTGTGCATCCTGCGACAGCTGTCGCAAGGAGAAGAATCAGGCCCAAAATAAGCAGGGATTGACGTCGCATTCCTATCCCTCCTGCTCGATCTTATAGTCTATCACTTCATTGTTCAATTTTATCATGTCCGATGTCATAATCTATTCTCCGTATCGTATTTTGCTCTACATGCTGACTGTAGGTATGCGACTGGTTTTTTTCGTTTTTCCAGGTATGAAGACCTGCAGGCATGACTATCCTGACCCCTTCTACCGTCTGCACAGTGCAGGCATTTTGGTAAATTTGGCCAAGGGTCTGCTCGTTGATTGTCTTGGCAGGATCGCCGTCAGCAATTATGCCACCATTCCCAATTACAATAACACGGTCGCAGAACCAGGAGACGTGATTCGGGTCGTGACTGCATGCAATGATGGTCCTGCCGCTCTCTACGATTGTGCGCATGATTTCCCATATCCGCATCTGATTCTGGAAATCAAGAGCTGAAGTAGGTTCATCAAGAAACATCAGTGGGGTGTCCTGCGCAATGGCTCTGGCCATCAGTACCATCTGTCGCTGGCCGCCTGAGAGCTGAGAGTAAGGCCGCTCCGCAAGATCAGCTATGCCAAGAGTATCAAGGGCATCTATCGCTATCATCTTATCACGACGGGGGATGCCAAAAACTCCTCCGAGATGCGGGGTCCTTCCCATAAGGACTACTTCGCTTACAAGGTAAGGGAAGGGAGGTTTGTGTTCCTGCGGGACATATGCCACGATTTTTGCCATTTCTCTTATCGAAAGCTTCGATATGTCACTGCCGCACATGTGAACGGTACCTTGTTTGGTCTTGAGGAAATTGAGGCAACACTTGAACAGAGTAGTCTTTCCTGATCCGTTAGGCCCGAATAACCCGCAAAGTTCTCCTTCCCTGACATGGAAAGAGATCCCATTTAGTACGGGAACCGATCCATAGCTAAAATAAAGATCATGGACGCGAAGCATAAGACTCACCCGAACATGCCTCTTCCCTTGCTCCTGAGCAGGTAGCAAAGATATGGTGCTCCCAGGACAGAAGTGATGATACCAACTGGAATCTCTGAAGAAATCAGTGTCCGTGCAAGGGTGTCAGAGACAATTACATACATCCCGCCCATCATAAACGATGCAGGAATGACATACCGGTTGTCAGGCCCGAGTAATATCCGCGAGGCATGCGGCATCATGAGGCCTACCCATGCGATAATTCCCACGAGCGAGACGGAAAAAGCTGTAAGGGCGGTTGCGATAGCTATGGCAATAAATTTTGACCTTTCAGGATTGACGCCAAGAGCCCTAGCCTCTTCGTCACCCATAGAAAGGATATTCAATTTCCATCCCATAGCCAGCAGAATAAGGAAACCTGCAACGGCTATCGGAGCAAGGAGGATAATGTCGTTCCAGGTCGCATAATAGAACCCGCCCATTAGCCAGAAGACAATCTCGCGCAATGCCGAATCATCAGAAAGGTATTTGAGCAACGAAACGAATGCCGTAAAGATTGAACCTATGATCACGCCCGCAAGGACGAGGGTGAAGATTGGGGTCTCTCCCTGTACCCTTGCAAGAAGATACGCAATAGTGACCGCAAGCGCTCCGAAAAAGAATGCTGAGAGCTGGATCGAAACACCAATAATTGGATAAACAATCACAAGAGCAGCCCCAAATGCAGCACCTGAAGAGGCACCAAGAATATATGGTTCGACCAGAGGATTTCGGAAGACGTTCTGATAGACGGTACCGGCGATAGCGAGCGAACCGCCTACCAGAAACGAAAGGAGAATTCGAGGGATGCGAAGATCCCAGATTATCATGTTATGTTGGGAAGGAAGAGCAGAGATATCTCCGAAAGTCAGGTGAGTCATGATCGTGTGTATGATGTCGGTAATTGAAATGTAGTAATTTCCCATTACGACAGCGATACTGACCATAGCGATGAGCACAATTCCTAGCATCATAAGAATAAACATTTTTCGTAACTCTGAAAAATTATAACTTCTCTCGTGATCCAGGGTGGAGAGGAAATCTTTTAATGAGATTGATGTGGTCATCTTCTACTCCTGTTATTATATATGGTTCAAAAAAAGTACTCAGATCGGGAAAAGTCAAAAAGATATACTCGGCGATTGAGTACATAAAAGAGCCCGGCAACACATATATCTTAAAAATAACATTTTTATTTTTATTAGTTATAAAAACGTTATTTTGATTTCTTGTACTTTTATTATTTTATAGTTTTTCTGAACTGAATCATGTAATTATAACCAAGATCTGTTAGGTTTATCTTTTCGAAACCATATCTCGTTATTAAATTTTCCAGTTCTCCAGGTGAAAAACGCATGTGCAGTGGCGGACCACAAGGTGTTTCTTCTTTTTTGCATTCAATAATTGCCAGGCGCCCGTCAGGTTTTAAAACTCTGAGGACCTCGTCGAATATCATATTACTGTCTTTAGCCAGATCAAGAGCATGCAGCACGGTAGAAATAAAATAAACATCGATACAGCATTCGTTGATCGGTAATGGTTTGGTAATATCAGAAACTATTCCCTTGATATTCGTTAATCCTTTCAGATCAGCTTTTTCTGTCAGATCATCAATAAGATCCTGACGCTTTTCCAGAGCATATACTATTCCGGAATTCCCGACAATTGTGGAAGCAAAAAATGAATAGTCTCCCGGCCCACAGCCCATATCAAGAAAAATGTCTCCATTTTTCAGTTTCAGCTCGCTGAATATTAAATCAGGGTCATGCATCCAGAAGCTGCTATGACCACGTCTTTGTTGTTTTTCTCTATGATTGGGATTATGGTCAAATGCTTTTTTACATGTTTGTGCATTATTCATGTATGCATTTCTCCGTAAAGACCTGCAACATATGCTGAACTTCGGTATTAACTGTCGTAATCTCCTCGCCTCTAAGTCCTGCAAGTGAAAGGGCAGGATCTGCCGGAATAGCTGCAATAACTTCATGCTGCTTGCCGATAGTTTCTTGCATGAATTGTTCGTTTGATTCATTTACTTTATTCAGGACAAAGAATATAGGTTTGCCAATGCTGCTACTTAATTCAGCTACCTTTTCGGATAATTTAAGGGATTCGTAAGAGGGATCGATTACCATAAGGACATCATCCACGCTTTTTTCTATACCCCTTCCGAAGTGTTCGATACCTGCCTCAGTATCAATAATGACTACTTCATCATGGTTCAATCTCAACTTCTCAATAAACTCTTTTACCAGTATTCCCATTGAGCAAGCGCAACCTTCACCTACTTCGTGGATTTTCCCTATAGCAATTAGCTTTATTCCCCCGTTCTCCGAAAGATATGCTTCGGGAATATCGGCAAAACCAATTCCGTCTTCAAAGAAAGAGACTGAATCCCAGTTAGGCGCTGCTTGCATGATTTTCTCAAGAACAGCATTTTTGCCGCCGAAGTATTCCATGAAATCGGGAGGAAGATCGACTCCAAGTTGCCTGTAAAGGCCGAAGTTCGATTCATCGGTATCGATGACAAGGACAGATTTCCCATTTTCTACAAGAGCTTTTGCAAGGAGAGTTGCAATAGTACTCTTACCACTTCCTCCTTTTCCACATATAGCGAGTTTGTATGCATTCTTATTATCCATCATATTTTGTTCTCCAATATCTCAACAACTTCTTTTGTTCTCCAATATCTCAACAACTTCTTTTGTTCTCCAATATCTCAACAACTTCTGTTTTCACAGCATCAGAACGTATACTTTTGACTTATCTACTAATATCTCACAATTTTTTTGTCAATACACGAACTGTCCAGGGAGCGTTCTCACATCGTGGAGCTATTTTGATCTGTTCGGCGGATAGTTCGAACTTAACTTTTCTTAATTTCCATATTTTTTGTATTCAGATTGTCTGAATACAAATATTATTAATTAATATTTTTTGTATTCATATTGTCTGAATACTAACAAAATATTCGCAAACTCTATTTAAACCTTATGATTTTAAACGTGTGTTCTAAAATAAATTAAGAGAAAATGGTTCTGACAGAAAAAAATTTAAGACAAAAAAGAAATGTCTAAACTTTTCAAGCTCAAGCATGCTTCCAATTATCACATTGTTGACTTCTTTCTCATAACTCGAAAGTTCAGATTAAAGTTCAGATTAAAGTTCAGATTAAAGTTCAGATTATCTACTCGTTAACCCAGATTGGCTAATAGGACTCTACTTACTATCATCGTATGTGCGAAATGCAATTAGTCAGCATGCAGGTAAGTATTCATTGACCCACTGGAAATATGTTTTATTATAATCCTCACTGGTCATATTGCAAACTCAGGAAAAATCCACGCTAAGAGGAAAATAACTCTTGATCTTTCCATAATCCCAAACTAAATGATTTCCACCTGCTGTTTCGTATACTTCCAGATTTTTCATCACTCCTAGTTCGCATGTTCGTCCAAAATTAAAATTTACTTTATAATAAAGAAAAACTAAATACACTTCGACCTTTAAACTCTTAAGGAGGATATGAAAATGGATGATAGAGGGGATGCAAAATATGGATGCTGAAGAAATTCGAGTGACCTTCAGGTTTTTATCCCTGAAAAAAATATGATTTCAAGTTTTGGAATTCAAGAAAATCTGTTTCTTCCTTTTCTACTTTCACGTGAACTACCTCTCCCTTAATTCTTCGCCTTTCGGCTCCGTTTCGAGGGAGAAGCTTCCTGGTTCATTCCTTTCTCTTTTGAGAACAAGTTCCCAGGCCCTTCCCCGCGTACCGCAGGTGTCAAATAACTATAAGAGTGTCAGATAACTATAAGATTTTGATCTTGAAGTAAGAATTTTTTGATATTGATTGCAGCATTAATGTCCCTATCATGTTTTGTTTTACAATCAGGACATTCTCATTCTCTAGCATCAAGAGTCAGATTAGAGCTATAATATCCGCAAACGTTACAAAGTTTAGAAGATGGTTCAAATCTTCCTATTCTCAGGATAGTTTTACCAAACCAATCTGCTTTATACTCCAACTTTGTAACAAAACTACTCCATGCAGAATCATTTATAGCTTGAGCTAAACAATGATTTTTCTGCATCCTCTTAACATTCGGATTTTCCAACGCGATAGCTTGATTCTCGCGGATAAGTTTAGAAGAGAATTTATGCTGGAAATCATTTCTCTGATTGCTTATTTTTTCGTGGAGTTTTGAAAGTTACAGTTCGACTTTCTCTCGATTTTTTGAACCTTTAACTTTTCTACTTACTCTTTTTGCAGGACTTTTAACCGGTTAAGAGAATTTTTCAAGTAGTTAGGGTTCTCAATTTTTTCTCCTGTAGAAAGAACTGCAAAATCCTTAATTCCTACATCTATTCCTACTGTAGTAGATTCTGAAAATCCCTGTTTTGTAGGCTGTTCTTTTCCATCTTCAACAAGAATACTGATATAGTATTTTCCTGTGTAAGACCTGGAACAGTTGCTGTTTTCAGAGTATCTTCAAACCGTGAGATTAATTTCTTGTATTGTTCATAAGTTTTAATCTTCTGTTATAAAGCCCAATTATAGACAAATCTACAAGCTCCAAAATGAACTTTTATAAGTCTTTTTTGATCTTTGTTGGGGTAGACTCGGTACTTATAGGCTTTTAACATCCTATAAGAATAGATTTTAAAAAAAGGAATAATTTTTGTTAAAGAAAATTCTTTGAAGCTGACTGCTTTCATCCCCCACCCGCCACCTTCCGGTTCTCAACGGAAGCTGTCGAGGAAGGGACTTCACGCCTTAGACTTAAATTACTTCACTCTTATATACAGAGATACCTTTATACATTTTATAATGCCTTTTACATTTAATTTCCTATTCAATAATTATTCAACAATTAACTCAACAATTACTCAACAATTGTTCAGTAACAATTGAAAATTGCAGTGCAGCACCTAAAAAAGCTAAGAAAGGAATCGGGCGCAAAAATGTTATAAAAGAAGAGAGGAAGTAATTAGCCGAAGAGTTTAAACTGAAGGGAGAACAAAAAGATCTAGATTTGAAAGATGGGACTTAAAAGAGAATTAAAAAAGGATGAAGGGAAAATAAAGAAAATTTATGAAAAATTAAGTAAAATTAAGTAAAATTAAGAAAAATTGATAGAGAATCCAAGGAAAGTTTACAAAGAAAGTTTAAGAGAATTCAAGGAAAGTTTACAAAGAAAGTTTAAGGGAATTCAAGGAAAGTTTACAAAGAAAGTTTAAGGGAATTCAAGTAAAATTAAAGAGAATTAAGGCGCTTCCTGCTTAGATTCGGGTGAAAATATGGAAAAATACGATTATAGTGAACTTGGGCTGAAAGCCGGGCTTGAAATTCACCAGCAGCTGGATTCGAAGGAAAAGCTGTTCTGCAGGTGTCCGACTCTTATAAGGGATGTCAAGGAATCGGACTTCGAGTTTTTCAGGTATCTCAGGGCTACAGAAAGTGAGATGGGAGAAAAAGACAGGGCTGCAGTGGAGCAGACCAAGATCAGGAGGAAGTATATTTATAAGGCTTATGACACGACCTGCCTTATAGAGAATGATGAAGAGCCTCCAAGAGAACTCAATAAGGAAGCCCTGGATATTTCCCTGGGGATTGCAAAACTCTTCAACATGAAGCCTGTCGACCAGATGCACGTTATGAGGAAGATCGTAGTAGACGGGTCTAACACAAGTGGGTTCCAGAGGACTGCTTTTCTTGCAAGTGATGGATTTATTGAAACCTCCCAGGGGCTTTGCGGAATTGACAGCCTTTGCGTGGAAGAAGAAGCTGCCCAGAAAATAGAGGAAATAGGGGATTCAATCATTTATTCCCTGGACAGGCTTGGAATTCCGCTTGTGGAAATTGCGACTGCACCAGATATCAAATCTCCTCGCCATGCAAGAGAGGTCGCTGAGCAGATAGGAATGTTCCTCAGGTCCACAGGTAAAGTAAAGAGAGGGCTTGGCACGATCAGGCAGGATGTAAATGTCTCAATTGCCGAAGGTGCAAGAGTCGAAATTAAAGGCGTGCAGGCACTTGACCTTATAGAAGATATTATCCGCAGGGAAGTTGAAAGACAGTTAAACCTTCTTTTTATCAGACAGGAGCTTATAGAAAGAAAAGCCTTCGTCTGCGAAGAAATCTATGACATAACAGGACTTTTCGTAGATACAAAATCCAAGGTCCTGCAAAAAGGCGTGAAAAAAGGCGCAGTCCTTGCAGCCCATCTCAAGAAATTCGAAGGGCTTGTAGGCAAAGAGGTGCAGCCAGGAAGAAGGCTCGGGACCGAATTTTCAGACAGGGCAAAAACCGCTGGCGTTGGAGGGATTTTCCACACCGACGAACTTCCTAACTACGGGATAACCGAAAAAGAAGTCAAGACTGTCCGAGACGCAATAGGTGCATCTGCAGGGGACGCCGTAATAATGGTTGCGGACGAACCCGAGAAAGCCAGGCTCGCAATCGAAGCAGTTATTCAAAGGGCAAAAGAAGCAATGGAAGGAATCCCTGAGGAGACCCGAAAAGCCCTTCCCGATGGAAACACCGCCTATATGCGTCCCCTTCCTGGCGCTGCAAGGATGTACCCTGAAACCGATGTGCCTCAAATCGAAATCTCGCAGGAATATTTCGATTCAATTGAGATTCCAGAACTCCTCACTGAACGGGCGAAACGTTTTGTCTCCGAAAATGGCCTGAATCAAGAGCTTGCCGAGAAAATAGCTTATTCAAAGCATCTTCCTCTCTTTGAGGAGCTAATCGAGACTTACGGAAAAGACGAAAACGTAAACTCAACCCTCATCGCCAGAACTCTTGTTGGAATCGTTCCGGAAATCCGGAGAAATGGGGTAGAGACTGAAAACCTTACGGATGAACATTTCAAAGGGCTTTTTGTAGCTATTTCAAATCAGGAAATCGCAAAAGAAGCCATTCAGGACCTTTTGGCCGCTCTTGCAGAAGAGCCTGAACTGAGCACGCCGGAAGCGATCTCAAATCTTGGACTCAGTGCTTTTGATCCCGAAGAAGTCGAAAACTTTATCAAAAAAACCGTCAGGGAAAGAGAAGACTTTATCAAAGAAAAAGGTCCTGCAGCTCTTGGCCCCCTCATGGGTATTGTCATGAAGGAATACAGGGGCACGGTTGATGGAAAAATCCTTAGCCAGATGTTGAAAAAAGAACTGGATAGTTTCATTAATCAGGGATAACTCCCCTCTTTTTCTTTTATCCTTTATTATTATTATTTTCTGTTTTTTATTTTTCTATTTATTATTTTCTATTTATTATTTTCTATTTATTATTTTCTATTTATTATTTTCTATTTATTATTTTCTATTTATTATTTTCTATTTATTATTTTCTATTTATTATTTTCTATTTATTATTTTCTGTTTGTTATTTTCTGTTTGTTATTTTCTGTTTGTTATTTTCTGTTTGTTATTTTCTGTTTGTTATTTTCTGTTTGTTATTTTCTGTTTGTTATTTTCTGTTTGTTATTTTCTGTTTTTATTCTTTATTTTTTGTTTTTATTCTTTATTTTTTGTTTTTATTCGTTATCTTATTAAGAAATACTTTTTTACTTCTTTTTATACATGATTTTTTCCTTCAAGAATGTTTCAGGCTAGATATAGCAAAACAATAGATTTTTATCTCCAGGATACAAAAATTATCTCTCTAAATGACAGAAATTCCCATTTGTGACGTAAAGAAGATAACTTTTTATATTAATTAAGACATTTATACTAATAGTACTTAGTGGTAGTTGTGGGTGAGATTTGGTACATAGGAGATGATAAGTGGCGTAATGATCCACAAGAAGGTTTCAAGGTAATAACCTCAGGAGAAGATCCCCGTGAAAATACTGCTTGTAGATGATGACCCTTTGTTTTTGGAGCTATCAAAAACCTTCTTAGAAGTCTTCCATGATATAACTTCGGATACTGTAGACTCTGCAAGGGAAGCCCTTCAGAGATTGGAGAAAAACTCCTATGATGTGGTAGTCTCAGACTATGATATGCCTTTAATGGACGGCATCACGTTCTTGAAAACTATTCGTGACAAAAGGATTGATATCCCCTTCATCCTGTTCACAGGTGTGGGTAAAGATGAACTTATGCACCAGGCAATTGAGAACGGTGCAGATTCCTTTATTCAGAAAATAGGGGACCCAAAAGCTCAGTATTCCGAGCTGTCAAAGAGAATCTGGCAGGCTGTCAGTAGCAACGCAGGCTACTAAAAGAACAAAGTAAGAACTTTGAACCCTGCGATAGTTATCAACTAAATTAAAAATGTTTATATATGTCAATAGCTGTCGCTAAGTAGGTCTTCAGATCTTTTTTTCTTTACAAACTTTTAATGAGCATGATATCTAACATACAATACAATATTTAACGCAATGTAATCTTTAATGTGTAATATTTAATGCAATGTAATATTTAGCCGTCTTTAATCTTAGATATTCTTATTTAGTATTATTTAGCCTCCTCCTGCTAAATAATAAACAGATTTATCCAGCAGACCAGATAAAGCCTTCTGTAACAAAAGATTTCTGGAATATATTTATTTCCTTGTATATTCATGCTTTTATGGGGATTTTATGGTTCAGGAGTACAAACTGTTTATAGGGGGAGAATTTAAGGACTCTTCAACCGGAGAGACTTTTGAAGATATAAATCCGGCTACTCTGGAAAACCTGGCAACAATACAGGTCGCTGGAGCCGAGGACGTGGACATGGCAGTTGAGGCTGCTGAAGCAGGGTTCAGGCTCTGGAACGAGGTTCCGGCTGCAAAAAGAGCTGAGGTACTCTTCAGAGCAGCCCGGATTTTGCAGGAAAGGAAGGAAGAACTGTCTGTCCTTATGACAAAAGAGATGGGAAAGGTGCTGCCTGAGACAAGGGGAGATGTACAGGAAGCCATTGATATCACAAATTATGCCGCAGGGGAAGGAAGGCGGATGCTTGGAGAAACAACGACTTCCGAACTCAAGGAAAAGTTCTGCATGACCATACTCAGGCCGATAGGAGTAGTTGGCTTAATAACACCCTGGAACTTTCCGATTGCCATTCCTGCATGGAAGGTTATGCCAGCTCTTGTAGCTGGAAACGCAATTGTATTTAAGCCTGCAAGTGACACGCCTCTGCTTGCCTTCAAGCTGATAGAGGTGCTTAGTGAAGCAGGCTTGCCCCCCGGAGTGATAAATCTGGTAACAGGGCCCGGAGGCACTGTCGGGAAAGCTGTAGTCCAGCACCCTCGCATAAAAGCTATCTCCTTTACAGGCAGCCTTGATACCGGGAAATGGATCATGGAAGAATGTTCAAAAACCATGAAAAGAGTCTCTCTGGAACTCGGAGGCAAAAACCCGGTAATTGTTATGGATGATGCCGACCTTGAACTGGCCCTTGAGGGTGTGCTGTGGGGAGCTTTTGGGACTACAGGGCAGCGCTGTACTGCTACGAGCAGGCTGATTCTGCATGAGAAGATAAAGGACGAATTCATAAAAAGGCTGCTTGCAAAAGCAAAGGCTCTCAGTATAGGTGGGGGACTTCTGCCTGAGACGGACATCGGGCCTGTAATAAACAAAGCGCAGCTTGAGAAGATCGAAAGATACGTGAAAATAGGAAAAGAAGAAGGAGCAACTCTTCTTTACGGAGGAAACAGAATCGATCCAGGGCTTCCAGGCTATTTCTTCGAGCCCACAATATTTACGGATGTCAGGCCGGACATGCGGATTGCACAGGAAGAGATTTTCGGGCCAGTCCTCGGAATCTTTACAGTTTCAGACCTTGAAGAAGCAATCACACTTGCTAATAGTACCAAATACGGACTTTCTTCGGCAATTTACACCGGAAATATAGGAAACGCTTTCAGGGCAATCGAAAAAGTAGAAGCAGGAATCACATATGTTAATGCTCCTACAATAGGAGCCGAAGTCCATCTCCCTTTTGGAGGGGTCAAAGGGACAGGCAACGGTTTTCGGGAAGCCGGTACCGAGGCCGTCAAGGAGTTTTCCGAGGTAAAAGCTGTGTATATAGACTACAGCGGCATGCTGCAAAAAGCCCAGATAGATTCAGCAGAATAAAATTTATAGAGTAAGTTCGAGAGCGTGGAGAAACCGGGGAGGAGTGCATTTTGGCTCAGGAGAAAACCGAAGAATTTGAAAAGGCACAGGGGGCGGAAAAGCCGGAAAAAAATAAAGCAATGGAAAAAGCAATGAAAGCGGGACAGTATTTTGATTTTTTTGAGCGTGAAGCAGGAATGTTTAATACCATTGGCCCGAGAGCCAGGGAGATTATCGAACAGGACTGTAAAATAACATCAGCCTGTACAGCCCGTCCATATCCTCTGGTTGTGGACAGCGCAAAGGGTTCTGTAATCAGGGATGTTGACGGAAGAGAATACATTGACCTGATTGCAGGAATTGCTGTTATGAATGCAGGCTATTCCAATCCTGAGGTTAAAGCTGCAATCTCAGCTCAGCTTGAAAAAATGACTCACTGCGGATATGGAGATTTCTTTGCCGAACCTCCTGTAAAGCTTGCAAAAAAGTTAGAAGACCTTTCAGGCTATTCAAAAGTATTTTACTGTAACAGCGGGACTGAAGCCGTGGAAGCTGCAATCAAACTTGCCTTCTGGAAAACAAAACGTCAGGGCCTTATCTCATTTTATAACTCCTTTCACGGCCGGACCCTGGGCTCCCTTTCTCTTACCTGCTCAAAAGCCAGGCAAAAGGAACATTTTCCTGTGCTTCACACAGCTCATTCCCATTATGCCTACTGTTACCGCTGTCCCTTTAAACTCGAGTATCCTTCCTGCGGGATCGAGTGCGCAAAAGAGCTTGAAAACCTGATTTTCAGGCGGGAATTGAGCCCGACGGATACTGCCGCAGTTTTCGTGGAACCGGTCCAGGGAGAAGGTGGGTATATCGTCCCCCCTCCTGAGTTTCATAAGGAAGTGAGGAGGATCTGTACTGATAACGATGTCCTCCTTGTAGCGGATGAAGTCCAGGCAGGTTGTTTCAGGACAGGCCCTTTCCTTGCAATGGAAAATTTTGGGGTTAGGGCTGAAATCTCATGCTTTGCAAAAGCTCTTGGAGGAGGGCTTCCGCTGGGAGCAATGCTTGCAGACCGCGAGCTTATGGACTGGCCACAGGGCATCCATTCAAACACTTTTGGAGGAAATCTTCTGGCTTCAGCCGCATCTCTCGCGTCTCTTGAGTTTCTGGAAAAGGAAAATATTGAGCACCGAGTAAAGGAGCTTGGTTCCCAGATGAAGCAACGCCTGAGGGAGCTTCAGGAAAACTTTCCATGCATTGGGGACGTACGCGGCCTCGGACTGATGGTCGGAGTTGAGATTGTAAAACCTGATAAATCAATCGATCCGATACAGAGGGATAGAATTCTGAGGAAAGCCTTTAAAGAAGGAATTCTGCTTCTCCCCTGTGGAGATTCGGTAATTCGTTTTTCTCCGCCGCTGGTTATCACAGATGAAGAACTTGACTCTGGACTTGAGAAGTTTCAGAAGGCTCTGGAAAAAGCAGGCACCTAAGCTAAGCAGACATTTAAGCTGCCTAAAAAACAAAGAAATTAAGAGCCTCAGAGTATAAGCAAAAATGAAAAAATTTTCTAAATAAATTTTGCAGTCTTCAGGAATAAACTACAGGTTAGTTCAATATATTACTGTATAATAATTACATGAAAATTGTAAAGTTTTTAAATAGAGATCACATATACAATAATATGGAGTATAAGAACAATGATATGCTTGAGAAGGAGAGTTTCGCTTTGATTATTTTCATAACTGCTATTGCAATGGCAGTAAGTCTCTTAGGGATAATCATCTGTATTAAGGTAACCCATCTCTAAGAAGGATTAGGACTTACACAGTTGAACTGATATTAACAGCATCAGACTGTTAACTGTTTAAAACGTGATTTTAATCTACAGCCCTTAAAGTAATTGATTTTGTTCCTCAACTGCGTAAGTCCTAAAATCATTGATATTTAAGCGAATCTATAGGTTTCATTTTTGAGGCTTTCAATGCCGGATAAACTCCGCCGATAAGACTGGTAATGATTCCAAATACAATGCCTCCAACTACATACAAAAAAACACCTCTATCAAACAACGAAGATACGTCTTTTAATATTAAATCCGTTATAACAAATACTACGCCTAAACTTAATATTCCCCCAATGAAGCTAGCTATTATTCCAAGAATAAGGGACTCTAAAACAAACATCTTCATTATATCCTTCTTAGACGCTCCGACAGCCTTCATTATACCTATTTCTTTTGTCCTTTCTGTAACTGACATTAACATTATATTTAGAATACTTACACTGGCAACGACCAGAGAAATAGAACCAATTCCCATCAAAAATAGAGAAACATATCTCAAAGCGTCTTCAACACCGCTTAACATATTTTTTACTGAAGACAAAAAAACCTTGTCATCTTTCTTATTGAGCATTTTTTTAACTGAATTTTCCACGCCGTCTACATTATCAACATTTTTAGCTTTAACTATAACAAAATCATATTCATCATTATTATTATCAGTAAATATTTTGTTGTAAATTTCGGGGTTAACAAAAATTGAATTATCCACACTAACGTCAGGACTCATACCTCGTTTTTTGAGAATACCGGTTACTTTCAACTTTGTATCTTCTAATGTTACTTTTCCACCCACTTTTATATCCAGAAAGTTTGCAAGCTCCTGCCCGATTACACAACCCGTGGAGCTACTTTTTAGCATTTTTCCATTATCTATCTCAACCAGAGAAGTAAAATCTTCATTTTCAACTCCATATACAGCACCATACATTGATTTGTCTTTGTATTCTATTTTAGTACCTGAGGAATAGATAGGCAAGACACTTTCAATCCCACTAATTTTATCTAGTTGTTTTACCTGGTTTTCGGTGATAGATGTTTCTCCACCTGCCGGATAGACTACTATCTCATTATTATAGTCTTCAAAGGAATTAGAAACAGAAACTTTCAGACAATTTCCAAGAATTCCCATCGATGATATCGCAAAAACCCCGATAATTATTCCGACTGCTGCAAGAATAGTACGTACAACTCTTCTCTCCAAATTCCTTTTTGCAAGTTGAATATAAATATTGCCAGGCTGTTTAACTATTTTCATTGGATATTTCACCATCAATGAGTTTTACGTTTCTATTTGAATAATGCATAAGTGTTGGATCATGTGTTACTACAACCATTGTTGTTCCATTGAGATTGAGAAACCTTAGTAATTCCATGATTTCTCTTCCCGTTTTTGTATCTAGATTGCCTGTTGGTTCATCTGCAAGAAGTAGAGACGGAGAATTAGCAAGAGCCCTGGCTATTGCTACTCTTTGTTGTTGCCCGCCTGAAAGTTCGTAAGGCTTATGAGTTGCATACTTCGAATCAAGATTTACCTGTTCTAATAACGATAACGCTTTTTTTTGTCGCGTTACTTCCGAAACTTTACTAAATACCATAGGTAATTCAATATTTTCCAATGCAGTAAGAGTCGGGATTAAATTGAATTGTTGAAAAATAAATCCAATGTTACTTCTACGAATAGCTGTCAATTTTTCATCGTCAAGTTTTGAGATATCAATATTATTTATTTTTATAATTCCTTTTGTTGGAGTATCAAGACATCCTATAAGATTAAGAAGAGTAGACTTTCCTGAGCCAGACGCACCCATAATCGTGAGGAAATCGCCTTTTTTAATCGAAAGATTCACGCCTTTAAGTGCATGAATATAATTTGGGCCGAGAGCATATGTTTTTGCGATTTCCTGCAATTCTACAACTTGATCAGACATAAAAGCTCAACTCTCGCCTTCTCCTTTATTCATCTTCTTTTGCTTTTTCCAGGAATATCCGATGATTCCAAAAACCGCAATACACATAATTATAATAATAGCTATAAGGAGAGGAGATGATGCCTTTTTGCCAGTTTGAACCGATGACTCCTTTGAATCTAAATATACAGATTTTGTAATTGATGTATAAGCATTGTCAGTACCCCTAAATTCAATTAATAAAGGGATCTCTGGAGTTCCGGGAGATACAAATGCTGATAACTCAAAGCTACTAAAATCATCCTTCTCAAGACTACCTATAAAGTAACTTGGGTAGGGCTGTGTGGAGTTGATTCCTTTTGAATCAATTAAGGAAACCATGACGTTTTTCATATCAGTTAACCCAATATTGTTGATTTCTCCAGTAAGTGTGTATTTACTTCCCAAATTGTTTACTTCGATGTTTGTTAAAGTCAGTGTTGGTTTCGAGATCACGTCCAGGTTTGTACTTGTTGTTTCACTCGTATGATGATTATCTCCGTTAAAATAGGATATCAAACATTTTATTTTTTTATTTCCTGGGCTTGACTTTACCGTATTTACTGTGAATTCAACGGTTGAATTATTTCTTGCAGGAACAGTTCCGACAAAAATATTGGACGGATAAATAAGAACATCTTCACATGAAGGACTTAAAATGACATCATTAATATCACTAGAACGTGGATTTATTACATCTACCGTAACAGTCGAAATTTCATTGATCATACTTGAAGGAAGATTCGAAAAAACAAGTTGTACATTCCTGTCATCAATTTTTATTGGAATTTTATAATTTAAATCGTACATATCACTTCCCCCTATTAACTCAAAGTTCAGGAAGTGTGTGCCACTGGATGCTTCTTTTTTGACCTTAATGTTAAAAGTTAAATTTAGCGTATCTCCAGGTCCTATCAAGCCTATGTTTGAATAACCTTTATCCGTTACTTCTATGTCATTGGTTCCTATAAGTGATGCACTGACAATATAGGCATTCATATCAAAGGTTTTACTATCCTCCTGTACGTAAACGTCTCCAGTTGCCATATTCTTAAGGGATACAGTGACAGTTCCGTTATCTCCTGGAAAAAGGGAAAGAGGATTGGATTGACAGGTTACTTGAACAGTTGGCCTTACAGTAGTATCGCCTGCAACTGGAATTATAAGAAATGTAAGCAGTACCAGAGTTACTAGTGATCTTATCATTATTTTTCGTATCAAGTCAATCCTCCAATTAATGAATAAACCTGGTAGATAAGAGTCAGGCCTACTGGAACGCTGACAGTAAGAATGGCATTTTTTGTTGACATATTGCGTGCATGTACGAGTGCGAACACCCAAATGTTTGCAGACAATAACAAACATAAAATTACAAATATTTCCGCTGCAAAAGAGAGAGGATTATTCACCAATGTCTGTGCGAAACTTTCTGAAAAAAGTTGAGGATTTTGGGATGAGATCGGTACTGAGGGTAGTAAGTAGTACATGACAAATAAATTTGCAATTGCACCAAGGATTTGTGGCACAAATCCATAGCCTACAAATTCCAGAGTCCTTTTAAAAGAACCATCGGAGTTAAATAAAAAAGATATGAAGTAGAAAATCCCGGTCAATATGATCCAGTATAAGAATGCTCCAAAGAGACCACCAATGACACTACTTAATATCACAACAGTAGACATAAAGAAACTCCCGTCTAAGGGTAAGATTTCTTTCATTTTATTCATCATTAGAATACTTGAACCTATTGAAATTATGGAATAAATAAGTACTAGCAATATAGGATATTTGAAACTGACCTCATTTTTTGACTTCTCACTGAAAAACAAATTTGGATTAAATAATAGATCCTTCATACTATATCACCTAAGAAGAATATTATTAAACTAATTAGAAAATTTACATTTATGTTTGAGTTATTCCATCTAACAGTTTGTATCACTTTGGTAAGTTTGATGTTTCTAGCCAAACGTTCATCCTTTGTTGAAATATGAATTAAATGAGAATAATTGTATTAGCTTGAATGTATCGGTTTGCCATGTTCCTTTCTTTAATCAGGTTTTTCGACTTCAATCATGTTTACTTCGGTTGCATTCATCAAATCTTTCTCAGTGAACTTACCTGTTCAGAGAAAAACTACTGAGACTTCTTGCCAAGATATTTCAAAGTTATTTGTGAAAGTCGACATTAGAACACCTGCTTTGAATCCGGCTCTATATCCAATTAATTTCACTGTCAAGAGTCATAGGTAAACATATTAACGTTGACTATATATAGGTATCCGTTCAGAAACTTTTTGTAATCTTTGTCTTGAAAATGGATACAATTTAAAAGAATTTTTAAGTTATTTCAGAACAAATTTGAGAACTTAGCCATAAAATATATATAGAAAATAGCTGAAATTTATTCCAAGTTATAAATTTATATTACATTGACACTATCAAGTTAGGTTGTATGCCAATTTTTATGTAAAATCATAACTCTCAAGAAATAACTCTCAAGAAGTTATTGAGCAGAAAATTCCATATAGGAAGATCAATTATCTACATAGCACGCAAGAACTTGACTTCAAATTTACAGCAAATTAGATACACTGCCAAATTCGATAAAACATTTTTTTATGTTGAACTCATTCAAAAACCAATTTATCCTCAAAAAGTAAATGCGTTCTATCCTAATTGAGGTATCAGGTTTAATTTTAAAACACACTTTAAATAAAAGAAAAAAGATAACTACTTATTTTCATTAAATAACTACAGATTGTTCAAATAAAAAAGAGAAAATATATTTTCTCCTATCTTTTTAGTTCTTTCTTTTATTTTCTGCTCTTCTTGACGTCATTCAACCTATCGGTCTGCCTGAGCGTCACAAGCCTGCTTGCAAGAGGAGCCATAGGAAGATCGGCACTAAGAGTTAGAGAGCTTATCCTTGATTCTGTCAGCATTCTTCCAGGCAGGTCAGGAAAGACTTCAAGTCCTTTTCCTGCAGGTATCTTTGGGTTTTTGGGTACTGACTCCAAAAGACCAGCAGATTTGATTCCAGTAAAGGAGCTGGAAACAAGCCTTGGAAGAGTTTCCGGGCTCAGGCGGAGGTGATCAGAAGACGAAAGTCCAAGATCCCTATCAGGCGAGAGACGTTTATTGAAATCAGGCATAAGTCCCCTGAACTGGTCAAGGACCGGATTTGAAAAAGTAGCTGATTCGTAAGTAGAAGTGAGATTTCCGGCAAGGGCCTTTTCGCGGGCTGCGCGGTCAGTTAAGTGAGAAGGCAAAGCTGAATTTTCGGGTTCACTGTCATTCATAGCAGTAAGGATTGTCACGATGGTATATCAATTATACGAGGGCTTTTCCTGTTTTCTTCACTGTAATCAAAATTACAATGATTTTTGATAAGCGTTTTATTCTATTGCAG
The DNA here is from genome assembly GCF_000969985.1 of Methanosarcina barkeri str. Wiesmoor. Taxonomy (GTDB): domain Archaea; phylum Halobacteriota; class Methanosarcinia; order Methanosarcinales; family Methanosarcinaceae; genus Methanosarcina; species Methanosarcina barkeri_B. The sequence goes on from NZ_CP009526.1 coordinate 3,054,665, forward strand.
TTCTTTTTTTGTATTTCTCCTGTAACAACGCTATTAAGTTAATCTTTCTGAACAAATCAGGACCTGAAACTTAGGACCTGAAACTTGCGTCACTTTGACGAAGCAACTCAACAATCTCGGTAAACTCTATTTCTGCCGCAATATCCAGGGCAGTATTGCCATTTTCGTCCTGAAGATTAAGGTCGGCACCACTTTTAATAAGCAACTCAACAATATCCTTATCCCCTGCCTGTGCTGAGAGCATCAAAGCGGTAAGCCCGTTTTCTTCTTGAATATCAAGACTGGCACCACTATTAAGAAGCAATTCTAAAATATCTCTGTACCCCCTGTCTGCCGCATAAGTCAAAGCTGTATTACCATTTTTGTCCTGAAGATCAAGATCATCACCGGCTTTAAGAAGTAACTCAACAATACTTTTATGTCCGATTTTTGCTGCAGCAATCAAAGCAGTGTTAAGATTTTCGTCCTGAAGATTAACTTCTGCTCCACCTTTAATGAGCAACTCAACAATATCCTTTTGCCCCCTATTTGCAGCAGAAATCAAAGCCGTTTCACCGTTTCTGTCCTGAATATTAGGATCGGCACCGCCCTCAAGAAGAAGCTTAACAATTTTCCTGTATCCTACTTTTACCGCAAACTTCAAAGCCGTCTCGTAGTTTCTATCCTGAATGTTAAGGTCAGCACCGCTTTTGATGAGCAGCTCAACAATATCTCCACGTTCGACTTTTGCCGCAGAAATTAAAGCGGTATCCCCGTTTTCATCCTGAATATTAGGATCGGCACCACCTTTAATAAGCAATTCTACAACGTCTCTGTACCCTTTGTTCACCGCATAATTTAAAGCAGTTTTACCATATGCATCCTGTGAGTTAATATCAACTTTATCGCTTTTCAAAAATTTCTCTACATTTTCTATCTGCCCTAATTTACAAGCCTCGAAAAGATTTTGGGTTTTATCTTTTCCAAATAAATTAGATATAAAGTCCATCAATGTTTCCTCCTTAAATATCGAATGTTTTGTATTAACCAGATTGTAGCTATCCTGAAGTTTTTTATTGATGCACGGAATCTAAAATACAATTTTTATCGCTCAGATAAAATATAATTATAACTCAAAGAAAATATAAGTTTTATCACTCAGCATCACGAAATTATATAACTATATACTGACTCAGGTTATCAATTATTCCTTTCGGAGGCGGAAAATGTGTGCCTCAGGAATAAGAACGATCCCGAGTTCAACGTCCCAAAATCCAATATCCCTAATGCAATCTTCCTGACACAATGTTCCAAATGCAATATCCCAAATCCAATATTCCTAATGCAATCTTCCTGACACAATGTTCCAAATGCAATATGCCAAATCCAATATCCCTAATGCAATATCCTGACACAATGTTCCAAATGCGATGCCGGATAATAATTACTCATTGATTTTCGCTTCACAAAACTCTTTTCCTTTCTCAGCGGCTTCATTTCCAGGGCTGAGTTTCAGGGCCCGTACATAGCACTTGAAAGCTTCACCGTACTCGGCAAATTCGCAAAGCAAATCCCCTCCACTAAGAAGAGAGTTGAGGTGGTCGGGATCGCTTTCAAGAGCTTTCCTGAAGGAATTGAGGGCTTTTTCCTTTTCGCCAAGCTCAAGGAGCACGTTGCCTTTCCAGTACCAGGTCTCAATATTGTCAGGCTTCATAATAGGTGCCTTATTCCGGGAAAAAAAACTGAACCTGGGAATCTTGCAGGCCCAGTCAGAGGCCTTCCTGGGTTCGGTTGCCAGAGCGCGATCGAAAGTCTCAAGGGACTTTTTCAGGAACCCCATCTTGAAATATACTATGCCCTGGCTGGTCAGGATTTTGGGGGATTTCGGGTCAAATGCGAGTGCTTTTTCAAAAGCTTCAAGGGCTTCTTCGTTTCGACCCAGAGCTGAGAGCACGAAACCCCGATTGGACCACCTGGTAGGGTTTTCAGGCTTAAGTTTAAGGTCAGCATCAACAATCTCCAAAGCTTCTTCATATCTTTCAAGCTTGAAAAGAGCCATCCCGTAACACGATTTTGCATCCCGGGCTTTTTCAAGGAACTCTTTCCCTCGGGTCTCTTTTCCTTTATCGAAAAGCAGATCTGCCATTTCTTTCCAAGCGCTAGCGGCTTCTCCATAGGCAGCAAGCGCATCTTCAAACCTCCCTACCCGAAAGGAAATTCTGCCTTTTTTGTATTTTTCCTCAGCTGTCCTGTCAAGTTCTTTAAATTTATTTGCCATTTTTGCCATTTTTACCATTTTTCTGCCTCATTTCTGCCTTATATATAGAATCATCAAAATTTGTATTCTCAAAATTTGAACTGCCATAATTCGCATTCTGAGGTGGTGTCCTAAAGTAATCCATTTTAAATCTGAAAATTATCCTGATAAACAATTATTCTGATAAACAATTGGTATTTTATAATATATAATAATTTTAAATTTGCCCGGCGATTAAACTCACCTGATGATTAAACTCATCTGACAGTGCCTTCTAAAGTAATAAACACAGCGAAAATATAAGGAAGAAATATGAAGTAAAAACGTATAAAAAAAAGATAAAAGGAAAAGAAACTTACTCTTTTCCAATCCATTCATTAACTTTTTGAGGATTATTTTCAACCCATTTTTCTGCGGCTACTTCAGGCGTCGTTCCGTTTTCGATATCCATCATGATAGTCTGGATATCATCGTGAGTCCACTTGAAACGGGTCAGGATGCCGTAGAGATTGGGTTTTTCTTCTTTAAGGCCGAGCCTTGCCAGGGTTTCAACATGATCGGCATCACCATATGAGCCTTTAGGGTCGTCAAGGTACTTAAGATCCCATCTGTTGAAAGCCCAGTGAGGTGACCAGAGAGTAACAACTATCCATTCTTTGGAATCCAAAGCTTTTTTCAGGGAAGCGGTCATTGCTGCACTACTTCCTGGGACAAGCTCCATTTCCAGACCATAATCGGAAATTGCGGTTTCTGAAGCCTGCATTATGCCTGCTCCGGGTTCGATCCCGATTATCTTTCCATCAAATTTGTCCTTTTCGGAATTAAGTTCTTCAATAGAATTGATGGGTACGTAAGAGGGGACAACAAGCCCGATTTTACAATCTTCAAGGTTTGTCTGGACAGAATCAAGCCTGTCACCGTAAACTTCCCAGTAATGCTTGTGGGTATAAGGAAGCCATGCCGAAGTTGTGAAATCAAACTGCCCATCAGCAAGTACCTGATAAAGTGGACCTGCATCAACTGCAGTTATTTCTACATCTTTATATCCTGCTTTTTTGAGCACCTGCTGCATCACATTAGTGCTTGCAATCTCGCCGTCCCATAAAACATATCCTATCTTTACAGGTTCACTGAATTCTGACGTTCCTGTTGCTGTAGGAGTATCCGTTCCTTCCGCAGTTTCGTTTTCCTTTTCGGAACAACCTGCTGCAAGAAGGGCAAGCCCTATGATCAGGCAGATTGCCAGAACAGATCCAAGCTTCTTTACGTTCAAATTAAACTTTGCATTGGTCAAAAATATCTACAACCTATTTGAATTTCTTTCAGTTTATCTAGTTTTTTTGAGTTTTTCAGGGTTTGAAATGAATGGTGCACATTCTTTCGGGATTAAGAAGGCGACCCTGTTAAAGTGAAGAGCCTTATCCTGAGTTTCTTTTAAGGAAGAATCAGGAAAAGAGCTTTTTTTACCTGGGGCTCAGATGCTGGGTAATCCGGTCCAGGAAAACTGCAATTATGACAATCGAAAGCCCTGCTTCAAATCCCATGCCAATGTCAACACGCTGGATTCCTAGAAGGACCTGGTACCCAAGCCCCCTGGCTCCGATCATGGCTGCGATTACAACCATCGAAAGGGAGAGCATAATGCACTGGTTAACCCCAGCCATGATGGTCGGGAGCGCTACAGGCAGTTCAACCTTGGAAAGTTTCTGCCAGCTCGTGGAGCCAAAGGAATCTGCAACTTCGGTAAGTTCTATTGGAACCTGCCTTATTCCAAGGTTTGTGAGCCTTATTGCAGGCGGCATTGCAAAAACAACAGTTGCGATCATACTGGGCACATTTCCAAGCTGAAAGAAGATAAGTGCAGGGATCAGGTACACAAAAGGCGGCATGGTCTGCATAAAGTCGAGTACAGGCTTTAAAATACTGGAAAGCGTAGTGTTTTTTGCAGAAAGGATCCCCAGCGGAATCCCGATAATAAGTGCAAGCAGGGTAGACGAAAGCACAAGGGCAAGTGTCTCCATTGAGAGAGTCCAGAGCCCCATGTTTTGGATAAGGAAAAAACCAATTGCAGTCCCGGCTGCAAGTTTGATGTTGCGTTTTCCTACAAAGTAAGCTAGCAGGAAAATCACAGCAATAAAAAGTTCTGGAGGCAGGAAAAGAAGCGCATCTTTTAAACTCGAAATCAGGAAATCAAGTTGCTGGCTTATGGTGTCCAGAAACTGACCGAAGTTGGCTTCAATCCAGTCCACAGCAAGTTCAACAGTATCTCCGACAGGTAACCTCAGCATATTTTCACCTCTGGTTCCTGCTCTGAGTCAGACCTGAGAGGTTCCTCAGTAGCCAGTTCGGTAGGTACAGACTCGCTGTCAACTCCGTTGGAAATTATATTGTTTTGGGCATTCGGAGCGCCTGAACTTTTAGAGGGAGGTCCAGCTTCTCCTTCATTTTTACCTATTAGGACAGTTTTCTCAGCAGGCTTTCCTTCAAAAGTTTTCGCTGAAATGTTTTTTTCTTCTGAGGTTTTTTCTTCTGAGGTTTTTTCTTTTGAGGTTTTTTCTTCTGAAGTCTTTTCTTCTGAGGCCTTTTCGTTGGAGACTCCAAACTGCTCGTTTTCTCCAGCAATTGCAAGAGCACCAAGTACATTGCCCCGGACTATAATCCCAAGCAGTTTTCCTGAATCATTGACCACAGCAAGGGGGTACTGGCTTTCCGCAATCAAGGGAATCACCTCACTAAGAGGTCGGTCTGGGGCCACATGTGGGGCATCCGGAAACATTGCTGCTTCAAGGCTCTTCCCGCTCCTAAGGGCTTCAAGTGCATCACTTATCATAAGTATACCTTTCAGGTGCCTGTTCTTTCCCTCAACTACATAAATCGAGGAAATCCCATAATCTTTCATCAACTGAATAGCAACCCTGGGCCCGGAATTGATAGACACTAGCGGTTCAGGCCGTTTCATAACCGATTCAGCAGTAAGAATTTTAGACCTGTCAACACCTGCAACGAACTTTGAAACATAGGAATTTGCAGGTTCGGTCAGGATCTCTTCAGGAGTCCCTATCTGAACTACTTCACCGTCTTTCATGATAGCGATGCGGTCCCCGAGTTTCAGGGCTTCATCCAGGTCATGTGAGACAAAGATAATTGTTTTTTGCACCCTATCCTCAAGGGCAATCAGTTCGTCTTGCATCTCGTTCCTGATCAGTGGATCAAGAGCACTGAAAGCTTCGTCCATGAGCAGGATCTCAGGATCATTGGCAAGCGCCCTTGCAAGCCCAACTCTCTGCTTCATGCCTCCACTTAACTGGTTTATTCTGCTATGTTCATAGCCTTTTAGGCCCACGGTTTCTATGGATGCAAGCGCCTTAGAGTAGCGTTCTTCTTTAGGAATCCCCTGGATCTCAAGCCCATAAGCAACGTTATCAAGCACGATTTTATGGGGAAGCAGGGCAAAGTTTTGAAATACCATGCCAATCCTGGTTCTGCGAACATCACGCAGTTCTTCCGCATTCATCTGCGTGATGTTCTGCCCATCTATCAGGATTTCTCCCGCAGTTGGCTCGATGAGGCGGTTTAAGCAGCGTAAAAGAGTAGACTTACCTGAACCCGAAAGCCCCATTATGACGAAGATCTCTCCTTCGTAGACTTCGAAATTGACGTTGTTGAGCCCAACAGTCTGTTTTGTTTTTTCAAAAATTTCACTTTTGGAGAAGCCTTCATTTAGAAGGGAGATTACTCTCTGAGGATTTTTACCAAAAACCTTGGTAATATTTCGAACTTCAAGTTTTATTTTTTTTTCCATAATGATACCCCGGTTTTGACCGAAGTGGTTTCAAAAATTATTTACAGTCGTTGCAAAGGTAAAATGTTGTTAGAAAATTACCACAAAACCCATTTAATAAAAACTAAGTTTACTCGAGCTGGTTTGCCCTCTTTTATTACTATTGATTCAGAAAGCTGGAAATTCAGGTAACTGGAAATATAAATTTAAGAGAGCACTCGATTTTTTGCAGCTTAAACAACTTATTTTCCTGGCTGATATTTTTTGTCCAATCATATATACAATTTTTGTGAAAATTTAATATACAAGAACAATTTCCTCTCAGAAAAGTGGAATAAATAACATATGATTTCAGGATCTAAAAGTATGAAATTTAGCTTTACTTCAGCATATTGGAACTTCAGGTTATGACTTTGCTTTAATACAAACCCACCACTTCAGTAAACTAAGAACTTTATATAATTTTTAATAATTTTCTTCATGTTTTAAAAAGTTCTTATTAAAAAGTTCTTATTAATACTTAATAAGTCATTATAATTTGTAATAAGTTATTATAATTTTTAATATTTTTCCTTCATATTTCGGGCATTTTCTCAATTAATTAAAAAAGTATCGTTTTGAATGTCACCATTCCAAGAGATAAGTTTTATTTTAGAACGTGAAGAACGGACTTCCTGATGAAAACATATAATTGATATATTTATATATTAAAAAACTGAAAAATATAGGAAATCCTGGAATTGGGAATTCATCGTAAAACTTATACATGTCTTATGATATTTACTCGCAGGTTCAGATGATGAAAGCAGTACTAGGCTTAGAAGACGGAACAGTTATTAAGGGCACCGGGTTTGGTGCCGAAGGCACAGCTTGCGGCGAACTTGTTTTTACCACTCAATTTACGGGATATGAGGAGGCTCTAACAGATCCTTCTTACAAGGGTCAGATTTTAATGTTCACTTACCCCCTTATCGGAAACTATGGTGTCAGCGGGGAGCGCGTCCAGTCCGATAACATGCATGCGGAAGGGCTTGTTGTAAGGGAGGCCTGCAAAAAGCCCTATCATTATAAATCATCCCGTTCGATCAATAAATTTTTAGAGGATGAAGGAAAGCCAGGAATTGAAGGTGTGGACACACGAATGCTCACCATCAGGGCAAGGGAGCACGGAACCATGAGGGCAGCCCTTATCGCAGGCAGCGACGACGGGGAAGAGGCTGTTGATGTAGCAAGAAACGCTCCCCAGCTCACGGATGAGGAACTTATTTCCCTTGTAACATGTAAAGAGCCATATTTCATTCCCGGAGCAGAAGGTGCCTGGAAAGGTGGCAGCAAACGCAAACATGCGGTTATAGTCGACCTCGGGATTAAGCGCAATATCATAAACAACCTTCACAAGCGGGGAATTGACCTTACTCTGGTTCCTGCAACTACAAAACCCTCGGAAATTGCAAATTATGAACCTGACCTTCTTTTTATCTCAAATGGGCCAGGAGACCCGGAAAAAGCAACAGATGCAATCAATGCTGTAAAGGCTTTTGCAGGCACGATTCCAGTCTGCGGGATCTGTTTCGGGCACCAGATCATTTCCCTTGCTATGGGAGCAAAAACCTACAAGTTGAAATTCGGGCACAGGGGAGGAAACCAGCCAGTAAAGGACCTGATTGAAAACAAGATATTCATAACCTCTCAGAACCACGGATATGCCGTTGATGCGGACTCACTTGACGGCACAGGGCTCTATGTAAAGTACCTGAATGCAAATGACAAAACCGTAGAAGGAGTTTCTCACAAAGACCTGGATGTTTTTAGTGTACAGTTCCATCCTGAAGCCCAGGCAGGGCCGATGGATACCGAGGAAACGTTCTTTGGCAAGGTTGTAAAGGTCCTCGGAGGTGAGATTTAATGCCAAAACGCGAGGACATAAAAAAGGTTTTGCTTATAGGCTCAGGACCAATCACTATCGGACAGGCTGCAGAATTCGACTTCTCAGGCAGCCAGGCCTGCAGGTCCTTAAAAGAAGAAGGAATAAAGGTTGTCCTTGTAAACTCAAATCCTGCAACCATAATGACCGATCCTGAAATGGCTGATTCGGTCTATATCGAGCCACTTGATGCCAAGATAGTAGAAAAGATTATTGAAAAAGAACGCCCAGACGGAATTATTGCAGGTATTGGAGGGCAGACCGGCCTTAATATTACCAGTGAACTTGCGGAAAAGGGTGTCTTTGAGAAATATGGGGTCGAAATTCTGGGAACTCCTGTTGAAGCCATTAAAAATACCGAAGACAGGGAACTCTTCAAAGAGACCATGCTCAGGATTGGAGAAAAGGTTCCCTTAAGCCGGGCAGTTAATTCTTTAAAAGAAGCCGAAGATGTTGTTGATGAACTCGGTCTTCCTCTTATTGTCCGTCCGGCATACACCCTTGGAGGAGCAGGGGGCGGAATTGCCCGCACAAAAGAAGAGCTGCTTGAAATTACGGAACGTGGGCTCAGGCGCAGCCGTATCAACCAGGTACTCATTGAAGAAAGTGTGCTTGGCTGGGCAGAGATCGAGTATGAGGTCATGAGAGATGAAAACGATACCTGCATCGTGATCTGTAACATGGAAAATATTGACCCCATGGGCGTGCATACAGGAGAATCGGCTGTTGTTGCTCCTTCCCAAACTTTAAGCGATGCCGAGCACCAGATGCTCAGGAGTGCCTCAATCAAGATTATCCGAGCTCTCAAGATCGAGGGTGGGTGCAATATCCAGTACGCCTTAAAAGAAGGCGATTACCGCGTTGTCGAGGTAAATCCAAGGGTTTCAAGGTCATCAGCCCTTGCATCCAAGGCTACAGGTTACCCGATTGCCCGCGTAACTGCAAAAATTGCAATTGGAATGAAGCTTGATGAGATCATAAACAATGTTACTAAGAGCACACCTGCCTCTTTTGAACCTGCTCTGGACTACGTAATTACCAAAATTCCCAGGTGGCCTTTTGATAAGTTCACAACTGCAGACAAAACCCTGACTACAGCCATGAAAAGTACGGGAGAAGTCATGGCAATTGGCAGGACCATTGAAGAATCCCTGCTAAAGGCTTTTAAGTCCCTGGATATCGACAATCAGTTAGGAAATAAGCACTGGGACGAGCCTGAAACTAAAACTCTCCTTAAGACTCCTACAAGCGAACGCCTTTTTGTTATCTTCGATGCACTTGAGAAGGGTATGTCGGTAAAAGAAATTTTCGAGCTTTCGAGCATCAACCCCTTCTTTATCTCAAAGATAAAAAGGATCGTGGATATGGAAAAACGCATCAGGGCAGAAGAACTCACTCCTGAACTCCTGCGTGAAGCAAAAAAGATGGGCTTCCCTGATACTCGCCTTGCCGAACTGACTGGCAGTACCAGGCAGGAAATAAGTGACCTCAGACATAAAGCCGGAATCCTGGCTACCTTCAAGATGGTAGATACCTGTGCAGCCGAGTTTGAAGCAGCTACTCCTTATTATTATTCTACTTACGAGGACTCCTGCGAGACAAATGCCACCACAGATAAGAAGAAGATTCTTATTCTTGGTGCAGGCCCGATAAGGATAGGACAGGGAATTGAGTTCGATTACTGTACTGTGCATGCAGTTACTGCACTTCGGGAAGAAGGCATAGAAACCCACATTATTAATAACAACCCCGAAACCGTATCTACAGACTTTGATACCTCAGACAAGCTCTTTTTTGAACCTCTTACCCTTGAGTATGTGATGAACGTAATCGAGCGTGAGAAGCCTGATGGAGTACTTGTGCAGTTCGGAGGACAGACCTCGGTAAACCTTGCAATTCCCCTCAAGCAGGAGTTGAAGCGCAGGACCGACCTTAACACCGTAATTCTGGGCACGGACCCTGATGACATGGACCTTGCCGAAGACAGGGAAAAGTTCTATATCCTTATGAAGGAGCTTGGCGTTCCACAGCCTGAAGGTGGATATGCAACTTCCCATAAGGAAGCAATCGAGGTTGCGAAGCGGATCGGCTTCCCTGTGCTTGTGCGTCCTTCCTATGTGCTCGGCGGGCGGGCAATGGAAATAGTATACGATGAAATCGACCTTGAACGCTACATGAAAGAGGCAGTCAGGGTCTCTCACGAACACCCAATACTGATTGATGATTTCCTTGAGGCAGCCTCTGAAATCGATGTGGATGCGGTCTGCGACCAGAAAGACGTAATTATCGGCGCAATAATGGAGCATATCGAGGAAGCAGGTGTTCACTCCGGAGATTCGGCCTGTGTAATTCCACCGCAGAGCCTCTCACCTGAAGTTCTTGATCAGGTAAGGGACTATACCCGCAAAATAGCTCTTGCCCTCAAGGTTAAAGGACTGATTAATATCCAGATGGCAGAAAAATGTGGGAAGGTCTATGTACTTGAAGCAAACCCGCGTTCAAGCAGGACAATTCCTTTTGTTTCAAAATCCGTTGGAATCCCACTTGCAAAGATTGCAGCCAAGGTAATTGCAGGACACAGCTTAAAGAGCCTGGGCTACACGGACGAGCCAAAACCCAAACATGTCTCAATTAAGGAAGTCCTCCTGCCTTTCGATAAATTACCAGGTGCAGACCCTGTCCTTGGCCCGGAAATGAAAAGCACTGGCGAGGTAATGGGGATTGACTACGACTTCGGAAGGGCATATTATAAAGCCGAACTTGCAGCCGACAATGTCTTACCTCTTACCGGAAAAGTCTTCCTTTCCATAAGGAATGCAGACAAAACCGAACTTGTGGACGTTGCAAAGAAACTGCAGGCAGCAGGTCTTGAACTTATGGGCACAGAGGGCACTGTAAACTATCTTGCACGGCACGGGGTCTTCATGGATGTAGTGAAAAAGGTCCATGACGGAAGCCCGAATGTCATAGATATGATGCGCAGGGACGAGGTTGACCTTATCATCAATACCCCGACAAGCAAACAGTCTCGCAGGGACGGTTCAAGGATCAGGCGGGCTGCTGTTGATTTCAAAGTCCCGTACATCACCACAATGCAGGCCGCAATAGCCGCAGCCGCTGCCATAGAAACTATGAAGAAAGGAGAGGAACTTACAATTAAATCCATCAATGAGTACCACAAAGAGATGGAAAATTAAGGTGAAGTAAAGAAAAAGCTGTCAATAGATAACTGTAACTCTTTAAAGGTACCTATTGAAGAGTACTGCTTAATCAAAAATAGTGTGCCAACAGGAAATTTACGTGTGAATCACAGCTGGCAGGGTGGTTTTCCATCCTCCGGCAAAACATAATCAATTTTTGAATCTACCAGCTTCTGGCTGTTAAATATGCAGGAATTAAACATCCTGCCACCAAAATTATTAAACTTATTAACCTTATTAACCCTACTGAACTTACTGATCCGTCAACACGTAAACCTATTAACATACCAGATATTACAAGTCAATCTGTTAACGAATCTGTTAATGAATTAATCTGTTAGCGAATCAATCTGCTAACGAATTAATCTGTTAGCGAATCAATCTACAATGTATCAATCCATTAGCGTGTCACTAAATTGGCACGTCAATCATTTTGATTCTTATCACATATACGCTAAATAAGGGGTAGTAAAAGCATGGCAAAGAAAGTTGCACTTGCATATTCAGGAGGGCTTGACACCTCAGTGTGCATCCCTATCCTTAAGGAAAAGTACGGATACGACGAAGTAGTTACGATTTCAGTCGATGTCGGCCAGCCTGAAGAGGAAATCAAGCGGGCAGACGCAAAAGCCGAGAAGATCAGCAACAAGCATTATACGATCGATGCAAAGGAAGAGTTCGTTAAAGATTACGTCTTCCCCCTGATCAAAGCCAACGGAAGCTACGAAGGCTATGTAATGGGAACCTCAATTGCCCGCCCGTTGATCGCAAAAAAAGTGGTCGAGGCTGCCAGGAAAGAAGGAGCAGTAGCCCTTGCGCACGGCTGCACAGGAAAAGGCAATGACCAGCTCCGTTTCGAGGCCGTTTTCCGCCAGACCGACATGGATGTTATCGCCCCAATGCGGGAAATGAACCTGACCCGCGAGTGGGAAATCGACTATGCAAAAGAGCACGGAATCCCGGTGGAAGTCACAAAGTCCAAGCCCTGGAGCGTTGACGAAAACATCTGGAGCCGCAGCATCGAAGGCGGCAGGCTTGAAGACCCCTCTTTTGTCCCGCCGGAAGAGATCTTCGAGTGGACAACCTCGCCTGAAAAAACCCCTGAACAGCCCAGGATTGTTGACATCGGTTTTGAAGCTGGAGTCCCGGTTTCCCTTGACGGCGAAAAAATGAGCGGCTACGCCCTTGTGAAGAAAATGAATGAAATCGCAGGCGAAAACGGCGTTGGCAGAACCGATATGATTGAAGACCGCGTGCTCGGCTTAAAAGCTCGCGAGAACTATGAACACCCGGCTGCAACCGTTCTTCTGGCAGCACACGCCGACCTCGAGAAACTCGTCCTGACCCGCAGCGAACTCAAGTTCAAGAAGATCGTGGACGACCAGTGGTCCGAACTTGCCTATTACGGGCTTGTGGACGAGCCGCTTTATGCCGACCTGAACGCTTTTATCGACAAGTCCCAGGAAAGGGTTACAGGTACAGTGAAAGTCAGGCTCTACAAAGGCGCCCTCACAATCCTTTCCCGCAGCTCGCCGAATGCTCTCTATTCTGAAGACCTGGTTTCGTTTGACAGCCAGACCATTGACCAGAAGGACTCAGAAGGGTTTGCGAAGTATCACGGGTTCCAGGCGAGGATGTACAGGAAGGTTATGGATAAGCAGTAAATTTGAAATTTTATTTCTTTGCCTGCCTGTTTTTTCAGTAGGCAGGGCAATTATTCTCTTTTTTGACTTATTTCTGGCTACTTTTGGATTTTCAATAATTTTTGTAGAGGATTCCAGAGTAATTGATGGATTTAGCTTTTCCAGAGTGCAGTAATAGCTGTCTTAAACCGTTATTGTCACCGTGCGAAGCACGGGCCTGTCGTAAAAAATTGGTTTTTAAAGTATAATTTGCTCAAACAGAATTTTATATAGAAACTTTTTTAAATTATAAGTTTTTAGAATTAGTGACAAGTGGCGGAGATTTTAAAAATTCATGGATGATGAAAATTGGAAACGTTCTTTAGAAATATTTGAAATCGCGTACCTTGAATATGCTCCTGGTGCAAGACGTAATGTTATTCAACTTTTTCCTCACGTTCCTGACAAACAGAAGGCATGGGAAGAATTAGTGGCACTAACGGCGAAAATGTTGATAAAAGAAGATTATAGAGTAACATCGTGCATGCCATTAATATTTAGTTTGGCTTTTCCACTTGTCCCTGATAAGGAGAAAGCATGGTTAGATATAACTAAATTAGTTGATTTTAAGGAAAGTAAAGCAGATGAAACAGTAAAAAACTCTATGATTTCTATTTTTTCAAATTCACCAGATAAAGAAAAAGCTTGGGAAGATTTATTACGATTTACAAGAACTACAAATAAGAATAGTTTGCGTACTGCGGCCAAAATTCTTTGTTTAAATATTGTCAGCCGCGAAGATAAACACAAAGCTTGGGAAGATCTTATTCGACTCATAAAGTATGAGAAAATTGAAGTTAAAACAAGTTTTGCAAGCAGTATTAATTCTATTTTTCCAAATGTTTGTGATAAACATAAAGCTTGGGAAGATCTATTCGAATTAATCCACGATAAAAATATCCAAGTTAAAAAAGATGCTTTAAATACAGTTGTCTCTAATTATACATTAGCTCCAGAGAAACAAAAGGTTTGGGAGTCTTTAGTTAAGTTCTCTTTTGATAAAGACAGTCAAGTTAAAACGATTGCCGCTAATGGACTTGTAACTAATTTTTTATATGTTCCAGATAAACACAAAGCTTGGAACGACCTAATTAAAGTTACTTCTGGAGATTATCAAGTAAGAAGAGTCGTAGCAAATGTCTTAAAATCTGCTATCTTGATGGTAGACAATAAGGAAGCAGCTTGGGAAGATCTTCTCACTCTCTCAGCACATAAAGATATAGATGTGAGAAACCAGGTAGCTTATGCTTTAGTTTCTGCTTTTCATTTGATTCCAGATAAACAAAGGCTTAGTCAAGATTTACTTAACTGTATGAGGAATAAGGATAGAAATGTAAGAGCAACTGTCGCATCTATTCTTAGTTCTGTTTATTCTCAACTTCCAGATCAACTACAATTTTGGGAAGAGTTGATAGAACTCACAAGTGATGAAGATATTGGTGTGAGGAGAAACGCTTATTACTGTCTAGGGAAAATTTCTATCTTTAAAGCTTCCCAAGCAGAGAATGAGATAGATTACAGGAGAGAGTTTGAGCAGGCTATAAAATTTTTCGAAAAAACGTCACAGGAATCTACTCTTTTTAATCCATCACAGTTTTGCCTGCCATTCTATCGTTCACTATATACAATAATTTCCGATGAAAATCAGCAGGCGAAAGATGAAGTTGCTAAATATCTTACAGAGGCTAGAAGCGCAGTTAAAAAGTCAAAAAACAAAGAATTACTTTTTGAAGCTGTAGATAATCTAGCAAAAGCATTAGAGGAAGTCCAAAACCTTGAGAATAGAAGTCTAGAGGACAATAAAGAAGAGCTCAGCCATTACATGGAATACTGTGAGCGGGCTGCAGATTTAATGTCTGAAACTGAACAAATCTCTCCTTATGCGACAGAAGTACTGAGAAGAGGGCTTCCTATTCTTAATAGAAAATTAAACTCCCTTCTCGAAGAAATTCGGGAAAAAGCAAAAACAGCATGTCAGGTTTCTCAAGGTACTCCAACACAAGAAATTGCATGCGCTGTCAGTAGAGAAGTCCAGAATTGGAAAATTGGTAGCCAGGAAGAAATGACCCTGTGTGTAGAGAACTTAACCTTCACCTTAGAATCAAAAATCCCAAAGCTTACAGAGAACGAACATATATTTGAAATGATCAATGAAAGCAAAGATCAAAAAGATCTAGTAACGTTACTCGAAAAAGCATCTGAGTTGATAGATATAATCCCGGAAATAATCATTGATCCAGAGAGGATGAAACCTACAATCGGAATCATCACCGCTTTACCAAAAGAATATGCAGCAGTAAGTGTTTTACTGGTAAATAAAAATGAAAAATATAAGATTCCAGGCTCTGGAGCAGGCCGAAGGTATTGCTTAGGAGAAATACCTACGGAAAAAGGAAATAAACACAACTTAGTTTTGACAAATGCAGGCATGGGAAATAATCTTGCTGCGACAAAAGCATCTCTTCTTATGGAGCACTTTCCAAATGTAAAATCAATTATCATGGTTGGCATATCTGGGGGTGTTCCAAATCCAGATAAAGTCAATGATCATGTCCGTCTGGGAGATGTAGTTGTGTCAAATGAATATGGGGTAATTCAGTACGATAATATAAAGAAAGAAAGTCAAAAGATTA
Source organism: Methanosarcina barkeri str. Wiesmoor (assembly GCF_000969985.1). Lineage (GTDB taxonomy): Archaea > Halobacteriota > Methanosarcinia > Methanosarcinales > Methanosarcinaceae > Methanosarcina > Methanosarcina barkeri_B. The sequence goes on from NZ_CP009526.1 coordinate 3,070,121, forward strand.
TATTCAGAAACCCTCCAAGACCACCAAGTGCTAGTTTACTAGAAGAAGTAAAATACCTTGAAGCTGGAGAAATTCTTGGAAATCGCCCCTGGGAAAAATATATAGACCAATCTCTTTCTATAATCAAAACCATTCGCCCATCTGAAGATAAAGATATTCTGTATTGCTCTGACATCCAAGAAGAGATAATAAACCATCCCAAAGACCCCAAAAGGATAAAAGGGCAACTTCGCGTCTTTATCGGACCAATCGCTTCTGCAAATATACTTCAAAAAGATCCTAAAGCAAGAGACAAATTAAGAGACAAATTCGGTGTCAAAGCTATTGAAATGGAGGCTTCAGGTATCGCTGATGCAACATGGAACCACGAAGTTGGATATCTGGTTGTAAGAGGCATCTGCGATTATTGTGATTCTCATAAAAATGACGAATGGCAGCAGTATGCAGCTGTTGTTGCTGCGGCTTATACAAGGGCTTTGATTGAGTCGATGCCATAAAATCTGAGTTTTGGTAATTGCTGAAGGAAGTACTCATAACATGAAAACTGATGGTAGTTATACAAATAACAAGGAAAACCAGGATTATTTAGACCGGTTTAATATTCCCTCAGAAGTTAAGGAAGCAATAAAACAGTTTCATGAAGACATTATAAATAATGCCTCAGACACCTTACAAGGAAATAATGAAGAAATCAAGAATTTTAAGAGAAAAGTAAATAATTTTTGGAAAAAGCCTCTGGACTTACTGGATTTACTTTTGATATATTCGCGGCAAATGGGGTCGAAATTCAATAACGAAATGAGGGCTATCGCTGAAAAGGAAAATGACTACGTTTTTTTGGCATTAATCAGACTTCATGCCAAAGGTTGCCTTGTTAGTCAAGAAATTGTCACATTAATGAAGCATGGATATGCTTCTGGTGCAGATGCTCGATGGCGCACTCTTCACGAAATCGCAGTTACTGCGTTGTTCATTAAAGAACATGATAATGAGGTTGCAGAGAGGTACCTTAATTATAGAGGTATAGAAACTTATTATGCGACGGTACAATACAAAAAATATGCAGCAAAACTGCATTATGAACCACTGCAAAAAGATGAAGAAGAAAACGCCATCAATTTAAAAAATTCTCTTATTAAAAAGTATGGAAAATCTTTTGAGCATCTCTATGGATGGGCTTCAAAAGAGCTCAACAAACCTAGGCCAAAGTTTACTGATATTGAAAAAGCTGTTGGTAGTGAACACATGCGTCCGTACTATAAGATGGCTAGTAATGCTGTTCATGCAGAGCCAAATGGAACTTTTTTCAACATAGGACTATCTAAAGCAGATGAAGAAAAAATTTTACTTGCAGGACCAAGTGATTCAGGGTTAGCTGATCCAGGTTCAGGTACTGCTGTGTCACTAAATTTAATTAATGCAATTCTAATAACTTCAAGACCAACTGCAGAAAACTTAATTATTTTGCAGGCAACATCGATGTTAGTAAATGAAATTAACGAGGCTTTTCTTGAAGCACATAAATTTATTGAAGAGCAGACTAAGGGGAAAGCTCTGCCTATATAAGAATCAGTTGTCTTAAACAGCTCCTCAATAGAAAAGGGATCGCTTAATCTAAAGAAGCCCTGCAAAGTGCCCCTTATAAAGATGCAAAAATCACGGGCTTTTCAATTTCACTTTTCTTAACTTTATCTTGACAAACGTATTCGGGGAAGATTCCAGCAGTCCGCCGGCCGAAAAAATATATTAAAACTGAAATGAACGTGGAGAAGGATTCACTCTAATCAGAAAAACCTCCCCAAAAGAGAAAGATCACTTTTATAAAAAAGGACCTGTGGAGGACTCCTTTTAAAGCTGCAATTTACCAAATTAATAGTCTCCTCAAATTTCAAGTTTATGATATTGTATAACGATGTTTTTATTCGAGGAAAAAGAATTAAAAATATGGACTTCACAGGGACATGGCATATTTATGAGATGGAGCTATGGGATGAAGACTATTTCAACATGGAAGTTCAGGCTTATATTACGATAAAGCCAGACAACATGGGGAATTTCCAATTTGGTTTAGTTGATGGCTTTATAGACGGAAAAATCGTTGATTATGTTGATGGTAAAAGGTTTGAATTCACCTGGGAAGGAAATGAAGAGTGCGACTACGTCTTTGGTAGTGGCTGGGTCAGGATAAAAGAAAAAGACGTATTGGAAGGCGAGTTTAGGTTTCACCTCGGAGACAGTTCTACCTTTTTAGCACGGAGAGCGAAGTAATAAACTCAAGTTTTTTAGCTATCTTTTTGTAACAAACGTACTCGGGGAAGATTCCAGTAGTCCGCCGGCCGGAAAAATATATTAAAACTGAATTGAACGTGAAGAGAAGTTCACTTTAAATCAGAAAAATCCTCCACCAAGATGAAAAGATCACTTTTATCAAAATTATCAAAAAGGCCCTTCGAAGGGCTCCTTACAAATCTGCAAAAATTATTGTTTCTCTAGCTATCTTTTCCTAAGAAACGTATTCGTGGAAAGTTTCAGCTGACCGCCGGTGAGAAAAATATATTTATATTTATATTTAAAAAGGTTAGCGAAAACCAGTTTATGCAACTTCAGAACCTGTAGAAAATTTTTCAGCAATAGCCATATATTCAGCAAAAGATTCTGATTCCGGGACGGGTAAATTGTCCTCCAGCAATCCCTGCACATGCATTTCAATTGCTTCATAAATATTCTTCTCTGCCTCTTTCCTGGTAGAGCCGGTAGCCACACAGCCTGGCAGGTCAGGAGAATACGCTGAATAGTTATTGTTTGCTTTTTCGATTACTACGAAAAAACGATACATGTTAGTTCTCCATTTTCAATTGCGCTTGCTTTAAGGCAGATATAATCTATTTCTTAACCTCACAATAATCCATTCATCAATGACTTCTTCTAGGTTTCTGCGGCATTCTTCAAGTGTCTTGCCTGTAGCCCATACACCCTTAAGTTCGGGAACTTCCCCATAATAAGGTCCTTCGTCATCAATTATTTCGTATTTTGCTCTTTCAAGAGCCGCGTGGATGTACTGGATAAGCATAATTACATCTTTCCGAACTGATATATCTAGTTTTATGCTATTTAAATCTTATATGGGTTATGCGGATCGGGTTAGATCTATAGAAGTACAGTCTTCAATTTCGCTTTTCTTGACAAACCTTAAAGAACGTGTTTGGGAAAGATTCCAGCAGACCGCCGGTGGGAGAAATATATTAAAACTGAATTGAACGTATGAGTAGTTAACAAAAAGTATATTCAGAATCTATGTGAATTTTAAAAAAGTGAAAAAGAAATAAGTGTTGATGCAAACTTAATTGCAGAAATAACACTTAGTATCTGCGGTTTTCTCTGGGCGTCCTGTGGTTAGGAAGACAATCCCTGCAGTAAACCGGTCTTTCGGGGTCAGGTTTGAAAGGTACTTCTGTCTCAACATTGCAGTCTGAACAGATAGCTTTGTGCATTTCTCTTGGAGCGCCGAAATTAGAATTTCCTCTGAAGTTTCTATCATTAAAAGCCATTTTTGTTTCACCTTGGTTTTAGTTTTTGTTAATTGTTTAAAATAAGATTGTATAGAACTCTTTGATTAAAAACAAAAATTGGTTTTTAATAACAGATTATTATACGTCTCTTTATTTGTCAACACATATACATATCACTTAAAATATATAAATTTATCTATAAAATAGAAGCACAATCTCTCAAATGAAAACAATTTCCAGATATAGTTTGCAGAAGAGACAACAGGCTTTAGTAATTATAACTATGAAATTATGAAATATATAACTAAGTCATCATCTATATAACTTTGTCCACATCAAAAACAGACGCATCCGGTAGAAAAGTGAAATATGAATTTCAGGCATCTCTTTCAGACACCTTTATTTCAGATACCCATAAAGGCATCCTTATTCAGATACTTCTAGATCAGTAAGATCAGTACTTAATGTAGCCTTTCCGCTCAAGCCATTCGACCTGGGGTCTTGTGTATTTCCAGGTTACTTCGGCTTTGGAGTCCTGTACTTCCCAGGGATTGGCTATGACAACATCGCCTTCGCGAATCCACATTCTCTTCTTTTTAGAGCCCGGAATCCTGCCCATGCGGACAATGCCGTCCATACACTGAAGTGTTACCCTTTTCGAGCCAAGTAAACATGCAACCGTTGCCAGGACTTCATTTCTGTCCTTGCGTGGGATTCGTACCCTGGATACTTCAGGTGTATTTCCTGAATTTACCGGTTTTGAGGATCCTAATCTTCTTTTTCTAATAGTGCTTCTGTAATTAGCCAGGTTAATTCCTCCTTGATATACTTTAATTAATTTATATAAAAGTTCAATATTGAATAATTCGTACAGGTTCTCATTCTCGATGTCGGTTTGTTTCTACTTTTCCTGCTGCACGAGGTGGAAAGAAGTAAAGAAACAAAGAGAATAAACTAAAAACAAAAAGAAAAGATGAATCAGGTGTGTTAATGTAAAATAATTACAAAACTAACACCTGATGCAGATTATCTTTAGAATTTCCTGTGTTTAGGAAGGCAATCCCTGCAGTATACTGGCCTGCCTTCGGTAGGTTTGAACGGTACTTCGGTCTCAACACCGCAGTCAGAACAGGTCACTTTTGTCATTTCCCTTGGTCCACTGTTACCGCGGAAACCTCCGGAATTTCCCCTGAAATTTCTGTCATTAAAAGCCATTTTCGTTTCACCTCCGCTCTAGCGGATAGTCAATAGTTTAAAAACAAGATTGTATAGACCCCTAGATTAAAAACAAAAATTGGTTTTTAACAACAGATTATACGTTTCTTTATTTTTAATACACGCACTATACAGTCAAATTATATAAACGTGCCTATACAAATTGGACAGAATATCTCAAATGAGAGAACTTTTTAGAAATAGTTTACGGAGGAAATAATAGCCTATTTTCTGGTAGCTCCTGAAAACAGAATTCGGTTAACAGGTTTTCACTGTAATCAGAAAAATCCATCCCCAAAAGGAAAAGATAACTTCAATCAAAAAAGGCCCTGTAAAGGGCTCCTTCTAAACTTCGTTTGAATCTACAAATATCATGGGTTTTCAATCTCACTTTAATTTCACAATCGTATTAGGGGTAAGATTCAGCAATCCGCCGGCAGGAGAAATATATTTTAACTGATTAAATATGTCGAGAAAATAAGAGATCCTTCACAAGTGAGCTCATGAGGTAAAACGGCTGAATCATAAAAATCTTACTTCAAAAGAGTTTCAAATTCTTCCACTGTCAGTCCTGAAACTTTTATCAAATTTCTCAAAAGACTTGGTTTCAGTTCTTTGTGCTTCGGAACAGTCAGCGTAATTTTAGAGCCTTCTTTTCTCAGGACAACATGACTTCCTACCTGCCGGTGAGGGAGCCAGCCAGCTTTAGAAAAAGCTTCAATTGCCTGCATTCCGGAAATTACAGGAAGTCCAGACATTAAACAACCACATCAACTACTCTGCAGGAGGACTTCCCAATACATTCCTGCAGTTCGTCTTCTGCCAGAGATTCCAAGCAAGCTTGAATCGCTTCTTTAATATTTTCAATAGCTTCTTCCACCGTGTCTCCCTGCGAAAAACAGCCTGTTAAAGCCGGGAAACTGGCAATAAATCCTCCCACTTCTTCATCTTCCTCAAGGATAATTTTGAACCGCATAAATATCGGTTATACGGCTTTTTACTTAAATTGTTATGGGTAAGAGGATCTACCTTCAGACAGATTTAGTAGTGAATATAATCGGTTACCAGGTTTTAACGTGAATCAGAAATTTCTCCCCAAAAGTAAAAGATCACTTTTATCAAAAAGGCCCTGCGAAGGGCTCCTTTTAAACTCTTTTATAATAACAGATATTTCAGAATCATATAAAAAGACGTATAGATAGATGACTCCAATTTTATCTTTTTCGAATCAATTATTTTCGGGGAAGATTCCAGCAGACCGCCGGCAAGAAAAATATATTAAAACTGAATTGAACGTAAAGAAGAGTTCACTTTCAATCAGAAAATCCCTCCCTCAAAAGAGAAAGATCACTTTTATCAAAAAGGCTCTGCGGAGACTCAGTATCAAAATCTAGTAATGAATGTAAAATCCAAAATCACTATATTTTGTAATTGGTCACAATTCTTGTGATACAACTTAGGGATTGACGTCTTTAGATATCGAATATTGATTTTAGTGAAAACCATAGGCTCTTCGCCGTTCTCTATGGATAATATTTTCAATTCAAGACCACGCTGGATTTTATGAGAACATTATGAAGATAGCACACAAAACAACGAAGAGCCAAACCATATTTTTCTTGCTAATTCAGATTTTCAATCAAAAAATGCAAAAATCACTGGATTTTGGACCAGAGTCTCAATTTGCTAAAGTAAATAAAAAGAGCTCTATACCAATTTGTTAAAGTAAATGCTGAATTCAGTTCCGTTATTCCTTTTAAGTTCAATGTAACCTTCTATTTGTTCAACAAGAATGTTCACAATCTGGAGCCCGAGAGAATCAGTATTCTGATGATTGATCTCCTCCGGAAATCCATTACCATTATCGGATACTATCAAAATAAACTGAAATTTTTCTTTATTTCTACAGTTTTGTTCTGTTCCTGAGTTTCTGACACTTTTATGTATTTTTTCACATTTTTCTGTTGTATGAAGACTTACATGGATTTTTCCACCTTTTTGGGCTGGAAAAGCATACTTCAGAGCATTTGAGATTAGTTCATTGACAATAATTCCGAGTGGGATTGCGGTATTCATGTCCAGGTATATCTTTTCAAGTTCAAGCTTCAGGCTGATTTCCTCATTTCTTAATCTGTATGAATGAAAAAGATTATTTGTGAGTTTTTGGAGATAATCTGCAAAGTCAAGATTATTTACTTCGTCTCCTTTGTAGAGTTCTTCATGAATAAGAGCCATGGAGGTAACCCGATTCTGGCTTTCCCGGAATGCTTCAAGCATTTTTGCATCGGTAGATCTGTCAGCTTCGAGGCTGAGAAGAGACGAGATTACTTGCAAGTTATTTTTGGTCCTGTGGTGGATTTCTTTCATACGAGCTTCATACGTTTTTTTAAGAGTCAAATCTGTAGCTTTTCTTTTTGTAATATCGCGAATTAAACTTTGTACACATCCTTGTGATCTGGAGTCTGCTGGAAGTTTCTGGAAAATTTGCAGAACCCATCTTGTTTCCCCGTCCTTTCTTAATATTCTGTACTCTATTTCGGTAGAGATATCTGACTCATACATAGCTTTTTTTAAGTTTTCACAAGCTAATAAACGATCTTCGGGTGTAATTATTTCTACCCACTTAATTTTACCGGAAAGAAAATCTTCTTTATCATAACCTGTGATGCCTTCTAGATCTCCATCTATGAATATTGGTACAAAGTTTTCTTTTACTCTGAGTCCTATAAAACCTTCAATATTTTGTTCTAAAAGACAATTTTTTTCTCTTGAATAATTGATTTTTGTAGTTTCGATCTCATAAACAGATTTAAGCCATTCTTTACCTTCTTTCGTTTTCATGAGGACTTCAAGTAAATCAGGAATTCGAGTCTCATGTTCCTTTAATTCCTTAGTCTTTATATACTCGTATTTTCCAAAAAATTCAGATAATGCTAGAGATACTACATCGGAAATGCTAGAAAATTCGGGAGTTTTAGCTAGTTCCAGGCACTGTTTTTTGATCCATGGAGATACTGTGGCGTTAATTTGTTCTTTTTTCTTTACGACTTTGGCCATTTATAATCTCCATTTATTAACTTGACATATAGTTCTTTAAAATGTATATATAATGTAGTGAAGTTTTCACTACATTATATAGCAATTACTCCATAAAACGAAAAAAGAATATTTCGGGAATCAATTGAGGTTCATTTTCTATTATGATTCTTTTTAGATTGGAAAACCTAAACTATATCGATATTTTTATGTAAGTTAGTTCATCTTATTTGGTGAATAATTCATACTATATGATGACGAATTCATATAAATAATTTTGTATTGGGTTTAAAATCATATAATTGTTTATATTAGAGGCAACAGTATGATTTAGTAATGAAAGAACGATTTACTATTTCGATGGACAATGATCTTGCACGATGGCTTGATATATTATGTGACGAAAAAATATTCAGCAGCCGAAGTCACGGGATTGAATTTTGTGTTAAACAAATAAAAAAAATGAATATCGAAAAAGTTGTACTTTTACACTGGGGTAAAACAGAGGTAGAACCTGTTTTTTTATCGAAAAAAAACGCTCAAATACTTACCAAAATATCTGAAAAATTAAACCTCAGTCCCGAAGATACGCTGGGTATTCTTTTGTATAAAGAGTTAGAGAATATAAGTAAAAATACAGGATTAGAAAAAAATGGCAATGCCGGTGAATAATTCCTCATTTTAGCCGGATTAAAATTTCCCAATTTCCAATCCTCGAGAAAAGATTGAGGATCATAAATAATGCTGAAAAAGGAAGAATGGTTATTGATACAAGTATTGCATTCAAAAAGCTTCTGTATCAGTGAAATCGCCAGACAAACAGATCATGATAGAAAAACTGTGAGGAAATATCTCAACCTGAAGACGCCGCCCGAACCTTACAAACGTCCAACAAGACCCAGTAAACTTGACCCATATAAACCTTACATACTCAAAAGGATTAATAAAGGTCCCTGTGCCTCTGCTTGTCTCCATCGTGAAATCCAGAATATGGGCTTTGATGGAGGAGAAACTACAGTAAAGGATTTTGTAAAAAAATCCAAATCAGACGAAAATCCCTGAATTGCTCCTCTAAAAGCTAAAATATAACTTTTTAAGCCTTTAAAGGGTTCCTTTTAACTCTGATCTCTTCAAACATAAAAAATGTTTTTTCAACCTCGTTTCAATTTTACAACTATTTTAGGAGAAGATTTCAGCAGACCATTGGTAGGAGAAATATATTTTTACTGAATTGAACGTGATGAAAAGGTTACTTTTTCAAAAAGGTCATTCTAAAGGATCATTCTTAATTTCTTTAAATCCAAATAATTCACAGGTTTTCATTTTTCAATATTTACAAACGTTTTCTGGGAAGATTCTAGTGTCCGCTGGCTGGATAAATATATTTTAATTGAATTTACCAGAGAAAAAATTTTTTGAGCTCCCAAATATATAAAGATCATAATTTGGAGCAGTAATTAAAAATAACACAATTCCTGTTATCACACTCTTTACTTTTCTCTTTCGAGCATTTATATGAGAAGTCAAAAAGAGGCAAGTCGTAATGCAACCCAAAATATTTGTAAATAATTTTACTGTTATGGATAACTGAACTTGTGTCATAATCCATACTTGGATTATAGCCAATAATTTTCATCATCTGTTTTACTTTTGTATCAGGAACGCAACAATATTCTCCACTTATCTCAATCTTGCTACAACACTTTAGTTCTCTTAATATTAGGGGAACTTTGACTCTAAGAACAGGTTTTCTAATAACTTTATTATTTTTCCCTTTTACCTCAACCATCAACTTTGGATTATCAAATTTTGGAAAAATATTGTGATCCAGCTCAGGAACATTGCCATTTAGAATCTCATCTATCTGAAGAGTTTCTTTTAAAAAATCATATTCTCTAGCTACTATGTGTAATCTTTGAAAGACGCCATCTTTGCCACCTTTTATGTACAGTTTTCCTCTATCTCCTAGAAACTCAGATCCCAAGTTATTCATTTTACAAGCAAGCTCATTTTTGTCTAATGATTCTATAAAGCTTTGAGAGTTCCATTTTTCTATATCCAGTAGACTTTCTTTGTATAAAACTGCAACAAACCCAACTGAGTTTTCCCATCTATAATTTGGCATATTCCAAATAGTTGCCAGAAAAATCAGTGCAATAATATCTTTTTCATTGTTAAAGTCAAAATTAAAGTTCTCTTCAGCCTTTTTGCCAAACTTCATCGGATACTCTTCAAACCAACCTTTATAGCCATCAGAATTTGGATATGTCTCATTTATAATCAACCTTGAAAGAGTCTTCAAATTCTCGTCACAATTAAATACCAGAAATTAGTCCTCCAAAAATTTTCACAAAATGAACATAGTAATTAATTATCAACAGTACATATAAAGGTATTTTTCCTACATTTGATCTCTTAACTATTCACAAACGAGTTTGGGGAAGATTTTAGCAGTCCGCCGGCCGGAAAAATATATTAAAACTGAAATGAACGTGGAGACGGATTCACTCTAATCAGAAAAACCTCCCCAAAAGAGAAAGATCACTTTTATTAAAAAGGACCTGTGGAGGACTCCTTATAAATCCGCAAAAAGGAGTTTTCAATTCCTTTTTCTTAACAAACGTCTTCGGGTATTAGAGAAAGATTTAAGCAGACCGGTAGCATGAATAATTTAAAAATTTTTTTGAGCTAATCAAAAGCCGGTTTACCTTGAACCTCAGAGTATTACAGATTTTCTTCACAATAAGAAATCAAATGATTCTCTTTTATATTTCGTAATTCTTTTTTCCCTTAACCCAACGATAAATAATGTACAAAGATTCTAACGTCAACAGTGCTAAAGCCACAGAAATAAGCAAGTTCTCCCATTCACTAGGTCGAGTTAAAACAGCGATATTTTCATTCTTTTTTCTCAACTTCCAACCGTCAAGAACTTTGTATTCTATTTCTTGCTGCAATTTGTCTTTTGGAACACGCATTATAATAACATTTGCCATGAATTTCATTCCTTTTCTTGACTTAAAACAATAGGATAGGTCGGTAATATTTATTATGGAATGCTTTTGAAAAATAGAGTTAATGTAGAACCTATCCAAAAATTATGTTTAAACTTAAAATGATTCCAAGAGAAATTTATTCTTGACAATATATCTGCATTTTTTACTTTATCTTAACAACTTTATTCGGGAGTAGATTTCAGCAGACCGTCGGCCGGAGAAATATATTTAAACTGAATTGAACGTGAAGAAGGGCCCACCTCAATCAGAAAATCCCCCCATAGAAAAAGATCACTTTTATAAAAAAGGTCCTGCGGCGGGCTCCTTAGAAACTCTTTTAAGTTTAGAAAACTCACAGGTTTTTAGTTTTTCAATATCTACAAATGTGTTCGGGGAAGATTCAAGTAGCCCGCCGGCCGGAAAAATATATTAAAACTGAATTGAACGTGACGAAAAGGTCACTTTCAATCAGAAATTTCTCCCCAAAAGGAAAAGATCAATTTTATCAAAAAGGTCCTGCGAAGGGCTCCTTATAAATCTGCAAAAATCGTGAGTTTTTAATTTCTCATTTCCTAACAAACATAAAGTGATAATTTATATAGTTATAATTTTCATATAGTTTAAGGCTGGAAGTGAAAACCATGCAAAATCTATCCCCAATTTCCTTGATTTATGGCATCGATTTCAGTGGCTCACAAGAAGCATGTAAGAAAATATGGATTTGTGAATCTATTCCTACAGATGAAGGACTTCTTGTTAATGGTTGCTGGAACTTAAAGAAAAAATGTAAAAATATCAGCCGTGATGAATCCTTTGAAATCTTAACAAGAATTATTGCCCCCAGTTCAGAAGCCGTTTTTGGACTTGATTTTCCTTTTTGCTTGCCAAAGATTATTACAGATGAAACAAATTGGACAACTTTCGTAAAAAATTTTTCTAAAACTTACAATGATCCCTATGATTTTCGTCAAAAATGCTAGGATAGAGCTTTAGAATTAACTGGAAAAAAGGAATTAAAAAGAAGTACAGATATAGAGGCGAAGTCGCCATTTTCTCCATATAACCTTCGTCTTTTTAAACAAACCTACTATGGAATAAAAAATCTGCTTTGTCCCCTGGTAATAGATGAGTCAGCAAAAATACTACCCATGGAAGGTCGAGAGAATTCAAAGCCAGAGGTGCTTGAAATCTGCCCTGCTTCGACCCTGAAGGCTGAAAAATTATACTTCAAAGGTTTCAAAAATCCAGGAAAGGAAGCTAAAGGAATTAGAGAAATAATTCTTGATACATTAGAAAAGAGGTTCATAAAGGAAATATCTCGAAACGCAAGGAAAGCAGCTCTTGAAAATGCAGATGGAGATGCCCTTGATAGTATCATTGCAGCGGTAGCGACTCACAGAGCACTTAAAAACAACTTCAGAGTACCGGAGAATAAATTGTACAAATTGGAAGGGTACATTTACGTATAAATTTAATTTTCACTCACAATGTTTTACTTAATTCGAAAACAACCTTTCAAAATGCCCTTTATAAAGTTGTAAAAATCACGAGTTTTTCAATTTCATTATTCTTATAGGGTTCTTCCAAATCAGTACATAATATTAGATCCTATGAACATTTTTGAAACCGAAGTAGATGCGTGGTAATGCTTTCTTTAAGGCATCAGAAGCCATGACCTTTCTTGGGAACTTGTCTAAGATTCAAACAAAACTATCTGATAAAATGCTTTATTTAGGTCAAAAGCGATCAGAAAATCAGCTCACTTTAGAAGACTGTATTGATTCAAAACATAAAAGGTCTTAAAAAGATTAGATGTTGAAGACTTCAAAAAGAATGATGTTTAAAATAGGAATCTAAAAAACAAAAAATTCAGATTATTAATTCGTTAGTTAGATGTGTTTTTATTAAAGATAAGTAAAAAGTGGAGAATCACATGATTAATAAATTTAATACATATACTAAAGGACAATTTGAAAAGAATAAAGGGAAAACATATCACCAAGCTGTCGAAGCTTCCGGATAGATTAGCTCGAAAAATTAAAAGATGTCTGCTAATTAATGATAGATAAGATTTAGTTGAACAGTGAACTTAAATTGCTACATATTACAAGTTTTCGCTTTACTACAATACCTAAAGTCTTAAGAGAACTCAGACATTTGAAAAGTCAAAGTTGCGCTGGCGCACCCCGCAACAAGCTAGCGGGGTATTCGACTGAAATAAAGTTTAGTATGAGAGGGTATGCTCTGCGATATGTAAACCCAACAGTATACACAAATATATTAATTATATTATACTATATTATATTATTTTAAGAGTCTTATTGGTAAAAATTATTATAATTTAATGTCGACATCTGAGTTGGATCTCAAAATGTTTCATCCTTCAACATGAAAAATTAGACAAATATAGATCATCCAGTGTTAATTTTTATCAAACCTCTTTCTAATTTCATACATTTTTATCTTCCACTTCTTTCATCTTAATATCCACTTCTCTGATCTTGTCCACAAGTTGAAGTGTTTTCGTTTCAATTTCATCCTTTTCCTTTTTAAGATTATCTACATTTTTATCAAGATCCTCCTTCTCATTTTTAAGTTCTTCCATTTTTTTTCCGAATTCATCCTTTTCCCGATTAAGTTGTTGAAGTATAGATGCAAATTCCTCCCTCTCTTTTTTAAGTTCATCCACGCCCTTTTTAAACTCCACCGCAGCACAGCGTCTTGTCCATAGATAACCAATGAGAAAGCCATCTACTACATAGTAAATGAGAATAGCAACTCCAAATGTACCGCTGCTTGGGAAATCCCCCAATGCCGATTCAATGTTTTCCGAGTACATCTGTAAGGCTTTTGGTACTTGGGTCAATTGGGTTAATCCAACACCAACTAGAATTTTAGTCAGCCAATCTGATATCTGATCAAGATTCGAATTCTCCCCATATATAAGTGATTTCACTTTAGTTTCTGTACCATCAGAGTCATTCGACTCTAATGAACGTGGTTCTTGAGAAAGTATGCGGGGTATCCCAAAGATAAAGCCGATCAACATTCCAGATACGAAAACAGCCCCCGCAATAAGGAAACATACGCCCATTAATGACAGAAACTGGGGATAGGATGAAGACTGGCGCGCAAACAAAAAAATGATTCCTAGACCACAAACAAAAAATAACATCAGCCATACTAAAACTCCCCCTAAGTGTGGAATTAAGAATGAATCTGAGTTATCGGTCATGTATGAAAAACATCCCTTTGCCTACATATTCGATTAGATCGTTGTCTATCATGTGAGATTTAATTACTCTTTGATACTAAACATCTAAAAAAATCAGTGATATTGAATACTGAATTAATGAATATTTTCCGTTTCATGAGGTGAGAAATCTCTTCGTTGACAGTCTGTTACTCCGATTTTTAAATTCAATATTTATTATACGTATACTTATATATAAATAAAAGAAATCGGAATAAGGGTTAAAAGAATAACAAATTACTGTACCATTTGTGGGACAAATCATGATTTATCTCAACCAAAATGTCTGTTAAGCTTCCAGAAGGTGAACGAAAATGAGTGAAATTGACTGGGATTCTCCCGAAGGTGCCGAAAGGTATGACCTGAACTGTGATCATTAGTTCCAGAAAGGACATGTACTGACGAAATGATGAGAATTAAGAAAGGGGATTTCGTGCTTGACATTGACTGCGGAACCGGGAAGCAGGCTCTGAATGTCGCTGGAATTATTGGGCTAGCTGGCAAGTTCACGGGAATCGATCCTTCTTCATATCGCATTGAGCTTGCACGAAAAAAGTTTGACGGAGATCCTCCGTCAATGTCTATTTTCTGGTAGGACAGGCTGAGGATCTCAGAGCCGGACCGGATAACTCGATAGACCATGCATATTTCTGCTCCTCATTCCACTGGATGCTCCTCATTCCACTGGGTTGATGATAAGAAAATCGCTCTTAATGAAATATATCGGGTGCTCCGGCCAGGAGGCACGGTTGGCATGACAACACTTGACAGAAACAGCCCCAACACGATGAAGGCACTTGTAGACCCCATTCTCGCAAAATATGGCATCGAAAAGCGCCATGAATGGCACAGGGGTATTTAGATCGTTTGATCATAAAAACTCTGCAAAGCGTACCTTATAAAGCTGCAAAAATCATAGGTTTTTCAATTTTATATTAAATAAGGCTCATCGGGTAAAGTAACCAACAAATCTTACTTCAAAAGAGCTTCAAATTCTTCCACTGTCAGTCCTGAAACTTTTATCAAATTTCTCAAAAGACCCGGTTTCAGTTCTTTGTGCTTCGGAACTGTCAGCGTAACTTTAGAGCCTTCTTTTCTCAGGACAACATGACTTCCTACCTGCCGGTGAGGGAGCCAGCCAGCTTTAGAAAAAGCTTTAATTGCCTGCATTCCGGAAATTACAGGAAGTCCAGACATTAAGCAACCACATCAACTACTCTGCAGGAGGACTTCCCAATACATTCCTGCAGTTCGTCTTCTGCCAGAGATTCCAAGCAAGCTTGAATCGCTTCTTTAATATTTTCAATAGCTTCTTCCACCGTGTCTCCCTGCGAAAAACAGCCTGTTAAGGCCGGGAAACTGGCAATAAATCCTCCCACTTCTTCATCTTCCTCAAGGATAATTTTGAACCGCATAAATATCGGTTATACGGCTTTTTACTTAAATTGTTATGGGTAAGAAGATCTACCTTCAGACAGATTTAGTAGGGAATATAATCGGTTACCAGGTTTTAACGTGAATCAGAAATTTCTTCCCAAAAGTAAAAGATCACTTTGATCAAAAAGGCCCTTCGAAGGGCTCCTTAAAAACTTCGTTTGAATCCACAAAATTCGCGGGTTTTCAATCCTCTTTTCTTAACAACGCACTCGGGGAAGATTCAAGCAGTCCGCCAGCAGGAGAAATATATTTCAATTGAATTAAAAGTTAAGAGTAGTTCACTTAAATTAGACAGTTCTCCTCCAAAGGGAAAGATCACTTTGATCAAAAAGGCTCTGCGGCTGGCTCTTTACAAACTCCTTTTGAATTTTCAAAAACTACGGGTTTTTAATCTTCTCAATATCTGCAATGTATCCCAAATTTCCATATAATTGCCAATTTCTTACCATATATAAATTAGCAATTTATGTAATAGTATTTATTTAAACTGCAATATGATTATCTTGTATTCCAATTGAATTATTCAAAACCAATTTTACTACTACATTATAACCTGATCCATAATTCACTTGAATCAGAAATTCACTTGAATCAGAAATTCACTTGAATCAGAAATTCACTTGAATCAGAAATTCACTTGAATCAGAAATTCACTTGAATCAGAAATTCACTTGAAAATTACGGGGTTTTAATTCCACTTTGATTTTACAAACATATTCGTGGAAGATTTAACCAGACCTCCGGCAGGGAAAACATACTTTAAATTAATTGAATGTGAAAAAGAGCTAACTTAAAAAGTATGTCCCAAATTTATGTAAACTTTAAAAAAGTGGAAAAGAAATAAGTGTTGGTGTACACTTAATTTACAAATTTTACTTAGTATCTGCGGCTTTCTCTGGGTTTCCTGTGGTTAGGAAGACACTCTCTGCAGTAAACGGGTCTTTCTGGGTCAGGTTTGAAAGGCACTTCGGTTTCAACACCGCAATCAGAACAGGTTGCCTTGTACATTTCTTTAGGAGCGCCGAAATTAGAATTTCCTCTGAACATATTTCTGTCGTTAAAAGCCATTTTGTTTCACCTTTGTTTTAGTTTGTATTAATTGTTTAAAATAAGATTGTATAGGCCTTTTTGATAAAAACAAAAATTGGTTTTTAACAGCAGATCATTATACATCTCTTTATTTTTCAACGAGCATACCTTGCATTTAAAATATATAAATATATCTACTTAAATAAAAGCAAACTTTTTTAAAATGAAAATAATTTCTAAGCATTTTTTGCAGAGAAGATGGCAGGCTCGCTCTTGCAAAAAAGAAAAATATGAATTTCAGGCATCTTTAGCAGACACCTTTGTTTCAGTTACCTATCTATACTAGTGTCGCGTCAATCTTCAATTGTCGGATAAATACATGATAATTTTATCCTTGCATCATCTGTTGTGAACTGCCAGTTAACCTTTGAATTTTTGTTGTTTCTATAATTTTGCCACGCCAATACTTATTTTCTAACACTTTCGATGTTATCCGTTCTTCTTTTTAAACATTGACCTGAAAGCACGTTCAATTCAATCTCTGCTATATTCAACCAACTTCCATTTTTTGGTGTGTACACAAACTCAAACTTATCCCACAGTGCCTTCGCTTTCGCTGGTGGAAATGTTTCATAAAGAGCTCCAGGAACATGCGTATTTAGATTGGCCATTATCAACGTAATTTTATTTGCATTTTTACGTTGAAGCACGATTTTTTCCAGAAAATAAGTTTAATCTTGCTTGGTTTTTCTTTCAGTAATATTTACCACCCGTTTTCCTGCCAACGGTTCACAGGCAAATATATTGCACACTCCACAACGTTTGTATTCGTAATCATATCTGGCTGTTTTTCCAGATGAACAGGGATATGAATTCTAGTTTCTGCAATCAGTTGTTTTGGAGGTTCATCCACACGACAGGATTTGAAGGATCAAATGAACGGCTTATAAACGTCCAGAACCACTTCTATAGTTGCAACAAAGCTACTGCTCTGTTCAGGAATTACCCATTCTTTCCTTTGCCAGGATTACAAGATCAATTTTTTCTCATACTGATGTTCAGGATACGGGAGATTTATTCGATGGTTGAATGGTTGATATTCCATTCACTTTCATCGCAATTGAGTAAGATCAGAGCATTGAGGATTTTTTATGAATTTTGTTTACCCTTTGAGAGAAGTTCACAAAGATCTTCATGTTCATCTTCAGTGAGTGTTAAAGCATATCTTTTCATAAGTAATTCTAAAGATTACTTATGAAAAGGTACAAGAGATACTTTACGACATTTTAAGTTTGACTTGACACTAGTTTACTCTCAATGGGTTGGACGCGTTGTTAAGAATATGTAAAACGGGGTACTTGAAGCCTCAATAATGAAGACTTTCTTCGTCGTTAACCTAGCACAGAAGTGAAAAATTTATATTATAAAAGGAACCTCTTAATTTGTGAGTTGAACTTTTTTAATTTATAATATGTAATACTTTGAACCGTTAAATTAAGATTATTAAGAATCAATTGGATGAGGGCGGTGCTATATTTCCACAAAGTGTAAAAAATGGAGATAATACCAATCCATACCTTCCTGAGTTTTTAATTAAAAAATTTAAAGATCGAGCTGCTAAACACTTTAGTAAAGTATTTGAGTCACCATAATATCCACGCCAGATATCAGCTTGAAAGTTTTCACTCTGTAAAATATTTCTTAACTGATATATATCCATCAAATGTTCTGCCCAGTTTCCGGTGTAAGGGTCACAGGTATTTGTGGGATATTGAGGATATTTTTGCTTTAAAGTAATGCTCCCACTGGCTGAAAATTCATTTACTGCTTTTTGAATATCAGATTCAACCATTCCTCTTGTAGCAGTGACTAAGTAAGCAACTTGATCCTCGGAAAGGTTCGGGTTTAAACTTTTTATCAATTTTGTTCTAATTTTAGAATATGCTTCCAGAAGATCTCTTTCTTTATCACCAAATACCTGTTCTCGATCTACGAGTTCGCACATCTGGTGGTATTTTGTGAGTTTCCTCTTGATAAAAGGATTATAAGGATTTGCGCCAGAGGAAAAAAATACTCTTAAATTATTATTTGAAATCAAAGATATTTTCTTCAGGAACTCTTCTATATCATAGATGTGTTCTATAACGTCATAGTTGGCTATTACGTTGCAGTTAATTGAATTATTCTTTAAAAAGTCGATTACTTCATCAATATCTCCTGGAATATAGTAGTCAGCTTGCTCTCCAATAGCTTTTCCTATTAATTCTGCATCTCTAGCAGAGACATCGTAAATATCGTTGTAAATAACCGTTCCAATATTGCATTCTTTTGCGAGGAGGGATAACATACCGGAACCTCCTCCATAATCTAAAAAAACAAGTTTGTTTAAGGGTACGTCTATTTTTGTGATAGACCATACAAGTATATATGCATATCTTTGCAAATTGGAATGCAAGTTTCCTAATAAAGAACCAAAGTATTTTTTGTTATAATCTGAGATATCTAAAGTCTCTAGATTCATTCCTTTGAGCTTATAGTGCAAACGGCTTGCAGCTTCATTGACCACTTTTATTGTTGATTTGTCATCAGGCAAATTGCAGAATTTGAACATATACTCCATAAATTATGACTTCCTCTCTATATTCAAGACAGAATCTGCATTTAAATTTCCAATGACTAATTTTTATATAAATATCTGCAAATTAATTTTATCATACATATTATATTTTTGATTTACTATATATAAATTTTCTAGTAATTTAATAATTTATCTATAAGTTTTTTATCGCCACAAAAATTCTAAAATTTAAATATTTTCTCTTTCATCTCACCAAGTATAACTAAATTAAACATATATCCAGCATTTTTCCACTTAATCTCCCCGAATATATATAACAATTTCATAACTCGGAAACCTGTAATTTATTACTTGATAAAGCGCTCTTCGAATGGCCTTTTTGATTAAAATGATTTTACCTTTGGAAGGCTATTTTAGGATTAAAGTTATTTTTATAAGTAAACTATAGATTAAGGGAAGCTGTCAGAAACTGGCCCGTCGAAGACAAAGAAAGAAATCTTCCTTATTCAATTTAGTTTAAGTATATTTTTCCTGTTGGCGGTCTTCTTTAGTCTTGTTCGAATTTAAAGTATCGAGGAAAGAATATCTTTTTATTAACGTGTTTAGTTTTCCGCAATAAAAATTGATTAAGAAGCGTTTTATATAATCATATTAGTAAATACATACATAAAATCACAGGCGAAAATCACATGACTCACAACGATTATATGCTAATCCTGGGATCAAATGTCTATGCAGACCAGACATATATGGTGTCATATCAGACAGATAAAAAAACCGGGGACAGAATACCCCTATTTTCTCTGGAAAACTCCGATAACAACCTTATTCTGACAACCGAAATACGAGATGAAAACTCAGAACTCATAGCAAAAATCGACAGAAACGAGCTTACTCAAATCAACAAAAACTTTGATGTGCAGGGAGAACTCGAGAAAGGAAATGGTCTCACGTTAACAAAAAGAGACAACGGTGATGTTATTTTCAATGCTAAAATCACAGAAGACGGATACGCAGCAGTGAGCGGAATTTTCTATGTAGGAGGCAAGAAAATTCGTGTAACCGACCGCACTGTGGAGATAAACGACACTCCCAGGCAAACCGTAAACGGTGTAAATGTACATGATACCTTTTTTGTTGGAAACTACGATATCACATTAACCGACGATGGTTTGAGGTTTTAAGGCTGATAGATAGTTGTAATTTAAAGAGAATAACTAAAATCTTTTTCTGATATCCAATTCAGCTAAGATATGTGTTTCCTGCCGGCAGCCTGTTGAAATCTTCCTTGAATATGTTTTTGTAAAATCAAAGTTGAATTAAAACCCGTGATCTTAGCAAAGTTATAAGAAGCTCTTTACAGGACCTTTTTGATTGAAGTAATCTTTTATTCTGAGAGAGGTTTTTCTGGTTGAAGTGAACTTTTCTTCCACAATCAGAGCAGTTAAAATACGAGCTCATCAAAAAACTCAGAATTACATCCTTAAACCTTTAACTTTGAATAGTCAATGACCTACGGTTATGAAAGTAATTTTGAGAATCTTATCGATGTTCAAACAAGATTGGTTTTTAGATGAACCAGCAGAAATTCCAAGAATAAATTTACTTATTTACACAAACATACATAAATTGTATATATTGTTGTTGATTTTCTGAAAGAGTATTGAATTACAATATGAGTACTATAAATAGAATAAAGAAGGAATTCGGATGCTGAGTGATGATAAAAATGAAATATATAATCGCGATGATAAGACCAGAAAAGCTTGACAGTGTCAAAAAAGAGATCCAGAAAATTGGAGCACACGGGCTGACAGTATCATCTATTTCTGGATATGGTGCCCAAGGAGGACATCTGAATGTTGATAGAACTAAAACTGAAAAATACGAAGCAAACCTGCTTGATAAAGTAAAGATTGAAATTGCGGTGAAAGATGAGTTTCTACAAACTACAGTTGAAGCAATCGAAAGAGGATCAAAAGATGTAGACGGCTATATAGGAAGCGGCAAGATATTTGTGCTACCACTGGAGAATGTAATGAGAATCCGCACGAAAGAAACTGGAAACGACGCTCTTTGAAAAACAGGCCGGTATCATAACAGCAATACTACGTGGGCATTATTACACTCACAGATTAATTAGATTTTTAAAACAAGTAATACTTCAAACAAATATGGCTATTTACGGAGCTTATACCAAAATCAGTCTTATCCTCAAAATAAATAAGAATTTCAGAATTATTTTCCATTATTAGAAACTTATTGAGTATTCCGAATTTGAAAACTGGAGAAGAAATTTTGAGTTATGATATAAGCTCATATTTTTCCAAGCTCATATCTTTGCAGATTTAAAAGGAGAACCTTTCAAGACCAACGATTTCACTTTATCAAAATTGGATGGAACTAAAATTTCAGGCATTTCTATTTGTCCATAGGACCTTACTATAAAGAGTTCTCTCATGTTGAATATGTATAACGGTTGTTTTATAAAAAAAGTTTTATACTATCTGAGCATGTATTTGTCTAAACGTATGTTTACAAGAACCGTACATATACCCTACGTTCTTCGAATGGCTGACCTCCGGCATGCATATGTTATCGCAATATAAATACCATGCTGGTGTCAGGAACGGAGACGGGGATATCTGAATGGAGATAGGACACGCTACATGACCAGTTAAAGAGGTAGAAACTAGTGCATAGATTCTCAAATAATACATAATAAGAAAATAATTACAGCTTATGACGCAAACATTATTTTAAAGTCACATGGAATTCTGTAACACGAAAAACGCAACCGTTCGCAGAATGATTTAATCTGGACATTGCAACCATGGAAAGCACGGAAGAAAAATGCTCTTACTACTTATTTCCGTTTCTTCCGTGCTTTCCGTGGTTTTCAAAAAATTCATTCCTGACATAATTCATTACTAATATACTTTGGAATCAATGCACTAGTATTTCATCTCATCTATGATCTTAACACGCAAGCTTCTTTCACACCAAAATTGTCATTTTTCGGGGGAATGAGTTGATGAAAGCTGGACTGGTATTTCCAGTGACCATCTCGGCAGTGTTAATGTTTGCAAAACTACGGGCTATTCCCATGAAGAGTATTTATAGCATTTTAAGCAAAGAGACATGGGGGATTTTCTGGATATACCAAAATTCAAAAGATTGCCAAGACATGTTGCTATAATACCAGATGGTAACAGAAGATGGGCAATGGCTAGAGGCTTAGAAAAGCATGAAGGATATGATAATGGAGTAATTCCAGGCCTGAAAGTATATGATATATGCGTAAAGATAGGAATAGACGAAGTTACTTTTTTTGGATTTACCCAAGATAACACAAAAAGGCCTCAAATTCAAAGAAAGGCATTTGTAGATGCCTGTATAAAATCAGTTCAAGAAATATCTAAACGTGATGCTGAAATACTTGTAGTAGGGAATACTGACTCTACCATATTTCCCAAAGAGTTACTTGCATATACAAAGAGAACAAAAGTTGGAAAAGGCAAAATAAAGATAAATTTTTTGATAAATTATGGTTGGTATTGGGATTTAGCATATGCGTTTGATAACTCCTCAGATAGTAAGAAAATTGTAGAAAACATTGCATCAGCAGAAATTCCAAGAATAGATTTACTTATTCGCTGGGGAGGAAGGCGCAGACTCAGTGGAATGCTTCCAGTTCAAACGGTGTATTCAGACATATATGTAGTCGATGAAATGTGGCCAGATTTTAAGCCAGAACACTTATTTAATGCACTAGAATTTTATCAAGAACAGGATATTACATTGGGTGGGTAAAAATAGATCCTGTACTATCCGATATCTCTAACACATACTTACTACAGATATTATAACATTTGTAACATTTGTAACATTTGTAACATTTGTAACATACAGTTACTGATTTCGGTCTTTTAAAATTTATTTTATTCTGTAAAAGGTCATTTTTGAATTAAAGTGAAAAACTCTTAATTACACCTTGTTTTCATTGAATATATCTGAAACTGGACCAACAAATGAGAAATGGAAGTTTTTCTCCATGTCCAATTCAATTGAATTTCTCCATTTTCAATTCAATTGAACTACATTTTTTCCTGCCGACGGTCTGCTAAAATCTTCCCCGAATATGGTTGTTAAGAAAAGAGAAATTAAAAACTCGTGATCATTATAGATTTAGAAGGCGCACTTTTCAAGACCAACGATTTCACTTTATCAAAATAGGCTGGAACTCGAATTTCAGGCATTTATATTTGTCCATAAAACCTTACTATATAGGGTTTTCTCATTTAATGCACAATATATATGCAGTTTTATAAAAACTATTTTATATTATATGAGCATGTATTTGTCTAAACGTATGTTAACAAGAAGCATACGTTTACCCGGTATTCTTCTAACGTGACCTCCGGCATGTAAATGATATGTCATCGCAGCATAAATACTATGCCGGTGCAGGAGCGGAGACGGGGATATCTGAAAGGAGATAGCATTCTACATGCCCGGTTAAAGAGTGGGAGACCGGTATCAATCTTATCCATGATCTTTAACAGGTAAGCTTCTTTCAAACCTAAATTGTCATTTTTCGGGGGAATAAACTGATGAAATCTGGATTTGTATTACTAATGATTATCTCGGCGGTGCTGATGTTTGCAACTACGGGCTATGCTCATGAAAGTGCTACATATAGTGCCACAGCTATCATGAAGGACGTGAAAGGAAATACTGTAGGGCTGGCTACCTTTACCGAGGAAGCCAATGGCCCAGTTCATATCAACGTCAACGTGAGAGGCCTGAAGCTGGGTCTGCACGGCATCCATATCCACAATACAGGGAAATGCATTGGTCCGTCGTTCACATCTGCCGGTGAACACTACAATCCTCTGGGCAAAGAGCATGGCCTCAACAACCCGAAAGGCCCACATGCTGGTGATCTACCCAACCTCAAAGTGGGCAAGGATGGCACGGGACATATGAGTGTCACCACCGACCGTGTGACGCTGTCACCCGGACCTACCACGTTATTCACAGCCAACGGCACTTCACTGGTCATCCATGCTGACCCTGACGACCAGATGACCAATCCTACCGGCAATAGTGGCGCACGGATTGTCTGTGGTGTAATCGAGAAAAAATAAGTTTTTCTTCCATCTTCGCAGAAATATGAACCTTCTGAATTCCGCTTCGGCAGTAAGGTGTCGGTTTTGGCCGAATTCTGCTTCGCTCAAGCGGACTTACACTTTTTAAATATAGACAAAACCAAGATACACTTTTTCTTAAACCTTCGTTGATGGGGTTTGAAGGGAAATTTCCTGGAACTTCCTGTAGGAAAACTTCCAGGAACTTGTTGGAACTTGTCGGTGAAGAACTGTTGAAGAAGGTTTTAAGAAGTATTTTACCTCCTTTGCCTGCGAGATCCTTGCCTGCAGGGATCAGGAAGATTTTTACCTTTCTTCATGAAGATAATCTGAAAAAAGCAAAAAATCAGTGTATGTTGACGTTTTAGAAGTTGTATGAATTCTGTAGGAACATACACAAATTTTATATAATCTTGTGTATTTTAGACAATAGTGTTACTTTTCGTTTCATATATATACGGTTTGAGTTTTACATATATAGTCAGAAAATTCAGAAAATAAATTGGAAAATGATGAAAGGAATGAGTCATTTTAGTGAAAAATCCTCTCAAAATTATAGTATTTATGAAGTTCAAAATTTGGCGCTGAAAATTTTAAGATGGCTAACCATTAGCTACTTTTACGACTTTATCCTGTCTATCTATCTGATCACTTTATCCCATAAGGCGAGAATATCCCTTCCTCAAAACTCCGAGCATTGCGAAGAGTGGGGGAAGGGTAGTTGACTCGCTTATTAATCCAGAAGAACAACAGGTTTGATCAGATCTCTTGGTTTTTCTTTCATGAGCATGAGAGCCTCTTCCATTTTGTCGAATCCTTTGAATACATGAGTGGCCATTTTTTCTGGTTTTATTCTTCCGTAGGTACAGAGGTCTGCCATTCTTTCCATTCTCAGACGACCTCCGGTTGTCAGGCCGCCACGTATATCTTTTTGAGACATACCCGATCCCCATTCAATACGTGGAATAGGAAGTATGTCTCCGGTTCCGTAGTAGTTGACGTTTGATACCGTGCCGCCAGGTTTTACAATTTTGACTGCATCTGAAATTGTATTTTCATTTCCTCCTGCTATGATTACAGAGTCCACACCTTTTCCATTCGTCTTTTCAAGAATCTGTTCAACAAGTCCACCTTTTCTGTAATCAACAATTTCAGATGCTCCGTATTCCAGAGCAAGATCAACACAGACTTTCCGACTTCCCACTGCAATGAGCCTGCCTGCACCAAGAATAGTTGCACCTGCCACCGCCATCAGGCCAACAGGACCAATCCCTATGACTGCAACCGTAGAGCCCATTTTAATTTTTGCCATTTCTGCACCCTGTATTCCAGTAGTTGCCATATCTGATAGCATGACAGCTTGTTCGAGGGGCATTCCTTTTGGAAGTAGAGCTAAATTCATGTCTGCATCATTTACATGGAAAAATTCTGCAAAGACTCCACTTTTGAAGTTTGAAAATTTCCATCCAGAAAGCATTCCATTTGAATGCATAGGCATTCCGTCCTGTGCCTCTATGGATCGCCAGTCAGGTGTAATTGCAGGAACAATTACTTTATCTCCTGGTTTGAAGTCTTTGACCTCTGAGCCGGTTTCTTCTATAACACCTACAGCTTCGTGTCCTAAAATCATGTTTTTGCGGTTTCCAAGCGCACCTTCCCAGACAGTATGAACATCTGATGTACAAGGTGCGACAGCAATGGGCCTTACGATTGCATCATATGGTCCTGCTGAAGGTCTTTCAGTATCAATCCAGCCTACTTTTCCAATTTCAAGCATTGCAAATCCTTTCATATTATTACACCAACCTTTCCAAAATAATTATTATTCAATGCTTTTTATTGTAACCCGCATATTAATCTGTTGTAGTGGTATTTATAATTACTAAGGATGGAAGCTTAAATTTAATGTTCAATTCAATTAAGTTAAAATATATTTTTATTACCATCGGCGCGTCCGAATCTTAAGAGAAATTAAAAACCCGGAATTTTTAGGAATTTTGGAGAAAGAGCACTTTGCAGTGCTTTTTAGATTAAGCGATTCCTTACTTACAGAGGTTTCTGATTTAATTAAAACCTGCCAATCGAATATTTTTTTCATTTATCTTTACAAAACTGAATCGCAGAATTCGAAAAGAATATCTTCGCCCATAACCAGTCATGTTGAAATATATTTTTTCTGTTGGCGGTCTGCTGAAATCTTCCCCGAGTACGATTGTAAAATGAATAGCATGGGCCTGTTCCTGGTTTGAAATCAAGATCAGAAATCAACAAGTCTTTTGCAAGGTTTAATGTTGAAGGCACACGAGTTATCCACTTCATGCCTTCTCTCATTGATTTAATGTTATTGTCAGAGTATAAAGCACTGTCAGCTATGTAATAAACATCATCAGGGAAAGTTATGTTTTCTTGAAGTTTTTTCATTGCTTCAATTATGGTTTCTTTGTCTGATGCATTATCAGAGTAAACTTTTGCAAATAATGGCATTCCATACTGATTTGTTATCATTCTGAGTCCAAAACGTTTCAGGTCATCTCTACCGTCTTTTGCATGACCATATGTGAATTTCGATGGCAGAAACGTCATCGATATATGTGTAGTCCCCATGAAGGCTAAAATTAGTAGTGTCAGATTGGAGAAGTTGAGTTCTGATGTTAACAATTTCCAGCATTTTCAAGGCAAGTTTCATGAAAAGTTGAGTAGAATCTGCTTTATAGATTTCATCAAGAGTTCGACCTAAAACATCATCAGTAAGGTCAGAAGCACTGATCCCAGGACCAAGGAACCTTTCAACAGAAAGAGTTTCAAAGTACTGAGAATGCATATAAAGACGACTGTCTACGAAACCAGGACAGTTGAGAATCATTGCTTTTAATACAATAGAATGAGATAACTTGTGCTGCCCAAACTTGGGCAGCACTTCATCAATCACTTTTCCAATTTCAAGTTCATCGTAAATGCCAGAAACGATTCCATGATGATCAAGAGAACGTGTTGTAACAAACATAATGAAATAGATAAATTTGTCAGACATCTGCGGAAAGACAGGTAATAGGTAAAAGCAACTATGTGGTGTATTTAGAGGCAAAAAACGATATCATTCAATTTTCACCAAATACCACTAAAAATTCAAATTATTTGCACCTGTTCAAAAAACGCTATCAGGAAAAATATTGATTTTCGAAAAAATACTGCGGAATGTAGGTATTACATAAAAGTCCAATAAATCCATGTTTGATTGAAAATCGATAGCAATAAAAATATGAATTTACAAAAATTTACTGCGGAAAGTGAGTTCTAGCAATCATTTTTGATTATTCTTTTTACATCTGAAATTTTGCTGTGTCTTTTATCCCTGTCTATGTTTTTTCTCTATTAATATCCAAAAACAGTCATTTGGAGAAAAATTTTCTTATGATAAGGCTTATCCCAAAACAATTACGTTCTCAAAATCAGTAAAGTCACAGAACCATTTTTTCACTGCCTGAAACTTAATTGGTTATTTTGAATAGATTTAAAGAGACAACAGTAAGTTTTAGAATCAATTCGTATGTATGATGTTGTTATATAACACAAGTTGACTTGAGTTATCCCAAATTAACTTTACTTGTATAAAAATATTTATTCTATTTATTGATTATGAAATATTTTCTCGTATTTTAAGTAAAAAACAAAATAAATTGTGTTTAATGATGAGTTATTTATTTTTCTGCTTTCTGTATACCTTGCTTTCTGTATACCTTATTACATTAGCCCATATGCATGAGAATTCGCTATTTTTTGTTTTTGTCTCGCCTTTCACAGGCGACAAGAAGCTATACTATGAATTGCGTCATACGTTATTTTCCATTTGAAGTAATCTTACTGTGACATGGTGTGACGCGAGCGTTAATATCTTTTTTTGAGTACACTTCAATCGATGAGTATATAGAAATTCATTTTTACAACAGATCGCCAGGTTAAGGAATAGATTCATAATATCTTAGCTCCAACATTGTTTACGAGAACAAGTAATTAGATCATCCAAAAGCCTGGAGTATTCCAAGTCAGAAAATGATGATCTGTTCCTTGTGAGTGCTCTATTTCAGTGGGGAGGTTTGATAAAGATGAGTAAAATGCATAGAATGCTTGTGGATAATACTCTATATATTCCGGCTAAGCTGCTAACGATAATCGGGGCTCTTAACTGGGGTCTTGTAGGGCTCCTGAACTTTAATCTGGTAGCGGCTATATTTGGAAAAAAATCCATACTCTCGCGGCTGGTCTACATTCTTGTGGGCCTGGCTGGTGTTTACTTAGTGATTAAATACAAGGCAACGTATTTAGCAAAGCGTGAGGCTAAAACGGGTAAGCGCCAATATAGTGGTAAGCAATACAGTTGGAGCGGCATTCAATAAAATACAGGAATCGCTTTCTCAATCGGACTTGCTTAGAATATGTCCAATATTATCTTGAATAATATGTGCTTGCAGTGTCAAGTACATATTAACCTCTTTTTACCTGTTAACTCTTATACCTGTTAACTTCTTTTACCTGTTAACTCTTTTACCTGTTAACTTTTTTATCTGTAAGCTTTTTTCTAGAGAGCTTAAAACAAAAAAATAAGAAATATATATTAGTGTTTTATCTGGAATATCGGATACATTTATTGGGTTATGAGCACCCAGGTAAATTTTAAAAAGACTATAAAATCAAAATTGTATCTCGTTATAAAGCATCCTCAGCATAAGTGCGTCTTCTTCAAGAATGGGACTCTCAAGTATGACCCTTCCTCTGGCTTTGAATTCTTTTAAGGCCTTCATAAGTTCTGGATAGTTTAAGTCAGATTCTTTCAGAGCCAGATGCCTCTTTTCTCCATTCGTGCCGTACTCAACTCCTGAGACATGCATGTGCATATTCGAAAGCCCCTCCTTTCCAAGGCTTTCCTCTACTCTTGATAAAATTTCCGTAAATTCGGAGTAAGAGTTTTCCTTGCCTTCTCTTGCGTGCAGATGGCAAAAATCAAGGCAGGGCATGACCCCTTCGATTTCTGCACTCAATGCAAGCACTTCTTCAAGCGTTCCAAATTGTGTACGCTTACCCATAGTTTCAGGACGCAGGACTGCAGGGATTCCTTCCTCCCGGAATTGTCCGGTAAGTTCTTTGAGGGCTTTTGATATGCTCTCAAAAGTGCTTTTTTTGCTGCTTTTCTGATAAAAGCCGGCATGCAGTATGATTGATTCAGCTCCGCAGAGGCTACCTATTTTTGCGGCATTGTAAATTCTTTCCAGGCTGGCTTTTAATTTTTTTTCTTCATAAGAATTCAGGTTGATGTAATACGGAGCATGGACGCTCAAGGCTACCTCTTCGTTATTTGCAGTTTCCAGGACGTTTTTTGCCCCTTTTTCGCCCATGCGTACTCCCTGAACAAATTCAAGTTCCATACAGTCAAGGTCAAGTTCCCTGATCCTTTTGATTCCTGAGATACTACTTGTTCCTTTTGTGCTTCTCGGAATTCCTGCGGTTCCGAAAAGTAGATCTTTCGAGGGCATTTTCAACTGTCCTTTTAGAAAATTCCCACAAAATCTTTTAGCTGCTTTGCCCTCTCAGGAGACAGCTTCTCGGAGACTACTGAAACCAACTCTTCAAGGTCTTCGTCCAGGGACTGAACATCCTCCTTTCCTTCAAGGGCAAGCCCTATGAGGTAATCAAGTTCCTCAGGGTCCAGTCTCTCCAGTCTTTTTCTGAAATCTTCAGAAGACTCGGCAAACTTATGTGATACCGGGCGCAGGATAAAGGGGAACTGGTGTCCTGCTTCCCTGGAAATTAAGTTTCCTCTGGCTTCGGGAGCAAGCTTGTTAAAAATTTCAATGTCCTTCTGTGTAAATTCTCTGGGCATATTATCACTTTATGGCTCTACCCTGATTTATAGTTACTTTAATATAATTATAATAAAGTCTAGTTGTTTAGTGTTATTACTAATTTTTAGAGTTCAATTTTTAGAGTTCAATTCTTAGTGTTCAATTCTTAATGTTCAATTCTTAGTGTTACAATGCTTAATGTTCTTTTTCAATCTGCCGTGCCTGTCAATCTCCCCTTTTGCAATCCTTGTCGAGGAAATCGGGATTCCATCCTCAGCCATTACATACTCAACATATACGATTTCAAGGAGCTTCTTTCCTTTTTCTTCCCTGATGCGGTTCATTTTAAGGGCGACCGGATAAGTCTCAGGAGACACAATTATATAATCGAAATCCTCTTCGAGAGCAGGGCCGTAGGGATCATTCAGCTTTGTAATTTCATATCTGTCATCTGGTATTCCCATTTCTTTTATGTATTGCAGCAGCCAGTTTCTCCTTTTTTCATAATTATCGACGCTGTGGCTTTTACTTAGCATCTCGTCCGAGGTAAGACCTATGTGGACTTTTCCATCCTCTGCTATCTCAAATGCTTTTTCAATCAGTTTGGCGTGGCCGTCATGAAAATACTGAAACGTACCGCCGACTGCGACCTTTGGCATGATGGGTGATAATCTACCAAGTAAAAAGAATTTTTGGTTTTTTCCCAGCTTTTTGGAAATTTTCACTTATTTTCTCTCTTTTTCTTCTTTCTTTTTCTTCTTTTTTCTGCTTTTCTTCTTTTTTCTTTTTTACACTTTTTCCTTTCTTTTTCTTGGTATTTTTCCTCTCTTTTTCTCCCTCATCCTTATTTCTCTTCTTTTTCCTCTGATTTTTCTTCGACTTTTTTAAATGTGAGTGCCAAAAAAAAGCCTTCTTCTTTTCCCTCTATTTACCTGGTTTTCCGGTAATATAACCGTGTTTTAGAGGCGCTTTAGAACACTTTCACCTCGCTTCCTCTAGTTATTTATACCTGCAAAACCATTGTGGAGCAACTGTTATGCACCTTATACAAACATGTGCATCTTAGGAGAATTTGTAATGAGCCAAATAACACTCGAAGAGTTGCCCGGAGTTGGCCCTGCAACCGCAGAAAAACTCAAAGAAGCTGGATTTAACACCATTGAAGCTGTGGCCGTTGCCTCTCCTTCTGAACTTGCAACTACAGCCGAAATAGGGGAATCAACGGCTGCAAAAATCATTAATGCTGCAAGGCAAGCTGCTGATATCGGAGGTTTTGAGACCGGAGACATCGTGCTTGAAAGACGGAAAATGGTAGGCAAGCTGACGACCGGTTGTATGGAATTTGATGAAATGATGGGTGGGGGCATAGAAACCCAGGCAATTACCGAACTGTACGGAGAATTCGGTTCAGGAAAAACCCAGCTGGCCCACCAGTTTGCAGTCAATGTCCAGATGGACAGGGAACACGGAGGGCTTAACGGTTCGGTTATTATCATAGACACTGAAAACACTTTCAGACCTGAAAGGATTGCCCAGATGGTAAAAGGGCTTTCCGAGAAATACGGCATGGAGCTTGACCCAGAAGAGTTCCTCCAGAATATCCATGTCGCCAGAGCATATAATTCCAATCACCAGATCCTTCTTGTTGACTCTGCAACAGACCTGGCAAACGAACTTAGGGAGATGGGAAAACCCGTTCGTCTGCTGATCGTTGACTCGCTTATGGCTCACTTCAGGGCTGAATATGTAGGAAGGGGAACCCTCGCCGACAGGCAGCAGAAACTCAATAAGCACATGCACGGCCTGCTCCGCTTCGGGGATTTATTCAATGCCTCTGTGGTTGTAACAAATCAGGTAATGGCAAAACCCGATGCTTTCTTCGGTGACCCTACAAGGCCTGTAGGAGGCCACGTTGTGGGACACACAGCAACTTTCAGGCTTTACTTGCGGAAATCCAAAGGAGACAAAAGGATTATACGTCTGGTGGACTCTCCCAATCTGCCCGAAGGAGAAGCTGTTATCGCAGTCACTACAGCCGGACTCACAGACCAGTAATACGCAGATCAAGTGGTACGCAGATCAGTGAGCAGACCAGTAGGATTCAGGTCAGCGTAAAGACCATTATAAGTGAGAATTGGGCACATTAAGAAGCAACTGACTGAAGTAAACGATCAGTAAACGGTAGATATATTCAAAGCCGGGTAGGGAAACATTTTATCCACCCTTACCTAATCTTTTTTATGAAATTCAAAGCTATTGTAGCCGATATAGACGGTACAATCACCTGTGAGAAAAGGGAACTTCATCTGGGGGCCATGAAAAAGATCCGTTCTCTTAAAATTCCTGTAGTGCTTGCCACAGGAAATACTCTATGTTATGCAAGGACAGCTTCAAGGCTTATCGGCCTGGAAGGGGCTGTAATCGCAGAAAACGGAGGGGCTGTTACCGTCCGCTTTGATTTGCAGGGCGCTTTTGAGGAAAGCCTTGAGGAATGCGAGAAAGCCTATTCTTTTCTTTCCGACTATTTCAAGCTCACCAAACTTGACCCTTTATACCGAAAAACCGAAATTGCCCTCAGGAGAGACTTTGATATAGAAAAAGCCAGAACCCTTCTCAAAACTCTGGATCTGGATGTAGAGATGGTTGATACCAAATATGCCATCCATCTCAAGAGCACGAAAATCAATAAAGGGATCGGCCTTCAGAAGCTTGCAGGCATGATGAGCCTAAAATCCAAAGATTTCGTAGCCATAGGAGATTCCGAAAACGACTTAGAAATGTTTGAAGTCTCAGGTTTCGGAATTGCTGTCAGAAACGGGGATGAAACAATAAAAAAAGCTGCTAATTATGTTACAGCGGCATCATTTGGGGATGGGGCTGTAGAAGCCATCGAGTATCTAGAGTCAAAAGGCTGGATTTGAAAATTTTTTGAAAAATAATTAATCTCAATTCGATCCCTCTGCTCTGAGACTCCGATTTCACTGCTATTGGTGCAAACACGCTAAAACAGGATAACTTTACTTTCTTTATAACTTTACTTTCTTTATAACTTTACTTTCTTTATAACTTTACTTTCTTTATTTATGTTGCTACCTAATTAAGCGCTTTTAGAATTAACTTATGTTGAAATTCTCTCATCAATCCGTCTAACCACGCTATATGTATAAGGAATAAAATGTTTATTCCAAAACCTGCTTCCCGTAATATTTATGGATTCGAAATCTACTCCGCAAAGAGTATACCCGTTTTTTAAGAGCCACTCCTGTATTGCTCCCAATAACATAGTTCCTATACCCGCTTTTCTTTCACTCTCCATAACGTATGCACCGGTTATGTTCATAATGTCTTTGTGTTCCGAAACAAAAGTTTCAGCGTTTGGTTGAATTCTCATATACCCCAACGGTTTTTCATCTTGATAAGCTGCCCATAAATGGTGATTGACTTTTTTGAGCCAATCAGTTAAATCTTGAACCGGGTCTTCATTTATTCTGGGCATGAAAATGGGTGAGTTCCTGTAATACATGTTATGCTGTCTATGAATATTTGCTAAAGCTGGTATATCAAGCTCATTGGCTTTTTTAATTATAATATTAGAAGGATTATTTCCAGGAATCTTTTTTGATTCACAAATAGAGTCTACACAGCGCAGGCCAAACCCCTGCCAAAACCATAAATCAATAGTTTCTGTGTCATGTGCGAAAAATGTTAATGCATGGGTAAAACAAGCATTCTTTACCCATTTTTCAGCTACATGCATATATAACTCCTGATATAATATGCCCCTATATTCTTTTTTCCCGCCGTGTCCATATAGAGGACTATAAATTCCTTTATATTTCCCGAATAGTTCTTCAACTTCAAATCCGGCTATAAACCCGATTAGTTCCTCACTTCTGACAGCAACAATGCCTGTTCCATTGTTAAATAAATTCTTAATTAACTTTCTGAGAAAATATAATTGCTCCTCTTCGTAAGGCAAAAAAGGAATCGCTGTTTTTTCTTCGATGTATGCAGACATAACTAAATCCGCTGCTGCATTCACATATTTTTCATTTAGCTGATCGAGTTGAATTTCAAGTTTCATGCTTCACCTTTATCATTTTTCTAGTAAGAAGTGAAGTCCAGAGCTATTTTCTAACGGTGACCGGAAGGCGATTTTCCAACTTTGAATTAATTTTTAAGTACGAAATAAATCCCTCAGCCCAAGATCCCATTGATCCCATAATTCTTTCATATCTTTACTTGTCTTTAAGATTTCAATAACATTCGGATTGGGCTCTGCAAAGATTACTGGACTATCTTCTTCCCCAAGCTCTTTATTCACCTTCTTGGAAATCTTTTCTTCGTATATGGAAAACTGAGCATCACGGCCTGGCTTGTTGCCTCTTGCATCCAATCTTATCCATTTATCCATATCTTTTAAATATACCGCGTTTAAGCCGTGCAAGAATTTCACGTTAACATTCCGACTTGAAGAAAGTTTCTGATAACAGAACCCAGCCGGAACCCCGAAATATCTCAGCATGGCTGCAAACAGATGGGCTTTGGCACAACATATCCCGTGGCCGGCTTCCAGAACCTCTGATGCCTTGCAAGTAACTCGCATTTCCCCTATATCGCCTGAATGATGAATCTCATCCCGAACAAACTCATAAACCTTTTTAATCAGGCTTATTTCGTCGTCGGTTCCCTTCTGTAATTCAAGGCACTTCTCAACGATCAGCTTGTTATCAAAGTCTATGACTTCACTCTTTTTGAGGTAATCCTGAAGATTATCGCTTTCAGTGTACATTTTTACTCGCCTGTCAATAAGTACTAAAAGGCCTTTCTATATGAAATTTAAGTCTAATATGGGAAACTACTTTTCTAAAATTGCCTATGAGATGATCCCAAAACTCAAGTTGCTCCTCTCAACCCTATATTCCGAATAGTCAATCGAGTTTTAATCATAAGAACAGTTCCGAAACTTTATGAATATGGGAACAGAATTGGTTTAGAATAAGCTCTTATTAAAAGATACGACTTTAAAGGAGTAGTATTGGAATTTAATGTATCATTTAGGGACGTAAATAGAATAAAAGTTTTAAAACCTTTGTTTTAATAATTAATTAATTTTAATTATTATTATATTGAGTATTCCATTTATAACGTTTCTTTTTCAAATTAAACCTTTTAAAACTCGTATTTTATTAATTAATCTACTTATATATATTTCTATTTATAAGTATGTTTATATTTTAACCGGCATATATTGGAATTGTCAAGCTGCAAATAGTCAGCGTGATAATGATAACTAAAATAAGGCTAGAAGGACAGCAAATATTTTGGGGTAGGTAAATAATGAAAATGAGAAAAATACTGGGTATTTTGCTGGCACTCTGTTTTGTATTGTCAGTGACAGCTGCAGCAGTAAGTGCGGCTCCGAATAATGTTAAGAGCAAATACGACGGTAAAAACAAGTACGATGCTAAGAACAAGTACGACGGTAAAAACAAGTACGATGCTAAGAACAAGTACGACGGTAAAAACAAGTACGGTAGTAAGAACAAGTATAACAACAATTATGGCAAGAAGAAATACTTTATGAAAGGTCACTGGGGATATAAAAAAGTAAAGCACAACAAGAATAGTAAACACAAATCTTTCTGGTATACCTTTGATAAATACTGGATTCCTGGCTACTGGTACTGGAAGTAAAAACATATAAATGTGGCTGAAAATTGAATGTAAAAAACTAATTGGAAGGAAAAACGGATAACTGTGAACTGTGGCTGAAAGTTGAATGTAAAAAACTAATTGGAAAGAAAAACGGATAATGGTGGCTGAAAATTGAATGTAAAAACTAAATCCTAACTGGCTAATGTTTAAATGTTTACATTAGCCAGTTGTGCTGTTTTCTTTTTCCAACTCTGAGTGATGTAAGCAATATTATTTGGAATCTCAGTTCAAAAGCCCAGAATCCTGATTAAAGCTTCTCTGAATCAGGGATTTCTGATAATCAAGCGATTTTTGGGATTGACTATGGATAATGGAGTTATAAACACGTAATTTCTATCTATATCCAGCTGGTCCCAAAATGTCTCAGCATGGCTCCAAACAGATGAGCTTTAGTACAACATATTCCATGACTGGATTCCAGAATCTCTGATGCTTTACAGATGACCCTCATTTCCTCTATTAATAGTGCTGAGGAAGTTGCCATGGAACGCCATACAGTTTACATGAGGATTCTGCTGAATTTACACCTAAAAAAGTAACTTATTTTTCATTTTTTTCGTTTGAATACCCCGCAGCAAGCAACGGGGTATTTATCTGAAACAAATTATTCAATAGAAGAGAGTTTATTCTCAAAAATAGCAAGATTTTCGAGAACCTCAAGTCTTTCCTGTATTCTTCTGTAAGAAAATCGGATTGGAAACAACAATTTTCATCTCATTACTCAAAAATGAGCTTTTAAACTTTCCAGTAAGGAGGAACATTATACTTTTCATATATTCTAGTCAAATCATCATGAGTTAAAGTCCACACATCGTCACCCAAACCTTCTGCATCTTTGAATGCTCCTTTCTCAACTCTAAGAATATAATCACCTCGAGTTGCTTTAAGAGCTTCCCAAGGAATGGCAAATAATTTACAGGACATACCAATAAAACAATCACAAGCAAGTATTACGTATGATATTCTTCCCCGTTCAGAGTCAATCATGACTTCTTCAATCTTTCCAAGTTCTTCATCTTTAATAGTTACGACCTTAGATCCTTTAATTTCAGTTGCCGGTACAAAAGTCATTTTCTTTGGAACGTGCAGTTCTTCATTTATTCCCATAAACTTCAACTCCTAATGTATTATTCATACTTACTGTCTTTTATTTATCTCTTTCAAAAGTACAGAGAAGCATTACATTCTTTCCGCCTGTCTTTTCTCCATTCCAGACTTAAGCATATAAGTTTTCTTGGTTATCCCAATGAACTATTCCATTAATATTAGTTATTCATTAATAATATACATTTCTTAAGAACTTGATGTCTTGTTCCCAGTAAAAAAACGGTGAGCAAGAGAATGTCTATAGATTCTCTCAAAGTTGGTGGTATTTTTACAACCGATGTAATGCTAAAGTACAGCAAGAGGACATTAATTGATACTTTTGTACCAGTTTTCGGTGGTGAAGCATTTTGAAAGAGTGTATGTTTTCGATATTTTGACCACCGAACAAGCGCATAAGAAACATGAAAAAATGTGAACTAATTTTTGCTCCAAAGCTATTTGCTCCAAAATAGACGGAATTATAACAACTGAAGAAGAACTAGAAGGCTTACTATATCATAAAAGCAATTCTTCATGACAGCCTAGATCTAAAAAGAGTTGCTATTAGAGACAAGAAGTCTTATTGCGGGGTATTGTTGGATGACAACAACAGAAAGCCAATTTGTCGTATGTATTTCAACACTAAACAAAAATATTTAGGTTTGTTTAATGAAAATAAGGATGAAGAAAAAGTTCCGATCGAATTTCTGGATTGTATATACAACTACGCAGATAAACTGAAAAGTACAGTTAACAGTTATGACAATGAAAACAAAATTCGAAGGTGTAAATTAAGTTTTCAAATATTTTCATTTTTTAAATAAAGATTATGAAATGAAAAAAGAAATCCTATCGAAAATTATAGATTGAAAGTTCCCTTACTCTTCATCTCTCTTAATCCGTTTTCCCCCAAACGCATGAATAGTTCTAGTTCCTGCAATACATTTTCCCCACTGTTCTGTCCCTTTCGGAATGAATAATTCGTCCCCGGGATTAAGAACAAATTCCTCGTCATTCAATATTGCCGTATACTGGCCACTAACACAAACCATGTACTCATCAAACTCATGAATATGTTTCTTCGAAACCCTGTCCGAATAACAGGTCCAGAATGCCATCTGGCTGCCGTCTGCACCTTCGTAAAAATAGCCGTCGATGTCCTTAGTATTTTGCTCTTTACTGCTGATATGGTTACTTTTACTTTTCATAAAGTCCGGAAATTCTTTCACGCCTGAAACCACCCAGTATTTAAGTTATCTGCATAATATTATATCAATACATGAATTGTAATGTCAAATCAAAAAATAACTCACAGAGAACTTGTATTCCTGATTCGTAAGCTTAGACAACATAAAGCAGAAATTACAAAAATATCATAATGTTTTATACTATTGATTTACTATTTAATATAAGCGCAGGTTTGTATTAGCAAAAAATTCAGTATAATAATTATTTCAGTATATTTTATTACTTTAATAGACATAAACTATTGAGGTGAAAACATGCCAGCAAGAAAGGTAAAGAATGATAATAAAGAAAGAGAATTAATAAAAAAACTGGAATCAATAGAAGAAATGAAAAAAGATACCGTAGAACAAATAAACATAGAAGAGGAACCCGATGAAAGTAAAAGGCCTAAATAAACAGTATGTTACAAACAAAGGATCCAATTCAAATATTCCATAAGTTTAATTCATCTACATTTATAGATCTTGTAAATAGAACCAACACGAAGAAAAATAAATAAAGTATCCTCTTCAAATTTTATGGGTAAAAGTAAATTTCATGTATTTACTGAGAATTTAAGAATTTAACCAGGTTTGAGAACCAACCTCAAGCGATGTATTCAGCTTGAAAACAGTATCATAAAATTGCCATAAATTTCTCGAATTGGAAAATTCTCCATTGAATTTGAAGAGGATACTAAAATAAAGTAGAATAAACTTTTTTTGATATTGCCGTATACTGGCCACTAACACAAACCATGTACTCGCCAAATTCATGAGTATGTTTCCTGGAAATCCAGTCCAAATAACAGTTCAGAAAGCCATCTGGCTGCCGTCTGAACCTTCGTAAAAATAGCTGTCAATGTCCTCAGTATTTTGCTCTTCACTGCTAAGTGGTTACTTTTACTTTTCATAAAGTCCAAAAAATTCTGTATATTTGAGCCCTCTCTGCAATTTGCCGTCAGATGAAGCGGTAATTAACAACTACCAGTTTTTAAATGGCTTTTTTAACCACAAAAATGTCTCTCCGTGGCTGTACTCAATTTTAACCTGTTTACTGTAATCATTTCTTAAATCAGCGAGACCGCATTCATGGTCATCGTTACTTATCAAATGAAACATGGAATACCCTTTGTTTTCTACTAGCATTAAAAAATTCTTAGAGATTGAGTGCTTGTGATTTGCATCTGTAGTCTCTATCTTTGAAAATACAAAACCATTGTTAGTGGCACTTTCTACAATTTCAGGAATATCCGGGTATCTCTTTTTTTCCACTTTTACGGTTGCTGGAAAATATTTTGCCCAGAACCTCGATTCTATTTGTTTATGGGATTCGGTAACAATACAGAGAGAGCCGCCCTGTTTAAGTACTCTATTTAACTCTTTAAACATTACATTAATATTCGGTATATGGTGTATTACGTCAGTCATATATATAAAATCGAAAAAGTTATCCATAAAAGGTATTTTTTCATGATTGCCTTTTTCGAAAATGACATCTGTATTTTTGTCAATGGCTTTTTGCCTCATCTTGTCAGCCGGTTCAACCCCGTACACATTAGCATTTGTTATCCGTTTCAGAGCACAGGTGAAGTTGCCAGTTCCGCACCCAAAATCAAGTATATTTGTTTCTTCAGAAAAAGATAGATTTTCCAAAAATCGATTTATCGTATCCACGTTCTCTTTTCTTGTTAGATCATACTTTTTTGCCAGTTCATTATAATCAATTTCCACAAACAGTCCCCTCCAGTAGTAAAGGAGATGAGCCTCAAATTCAAAATTATTTCCTTTTTATCTGACATTCTTAATGATCAATTAAGTTTCTGATCAGTTTCTGCTCAGTTTCTGATCACAAACACAATCCTGAAATATTCTTAACGACTCTAATGATTAGGGCAGGAAGGTTTTAGAGTCAACTCTATAAAAAATATTAAATACAGAATTGATATCAAATGTAGAATTAATGTGGAGACAATCAATTAACTTACAATTTCCAAAAAACTGATATAATTATTTTTTTATATTTTTTAGAATGCTTTGTACAAACTCGTGTTTTGAATTTATATAAGCCGTAATATCAGTTCTGAACTGTTTAGCTAATCTCACTTTGAGTTCCCCATAAACTTTCACAGCTTCCGGATGAGTCCTTAAATAGTCACGAAAAACAATATGCTCAAGATAACCCTTTCCATCCTTTGGACATACGTAAAGGTTGTAAGGCATAAAATCGTCTATAAAAGTTCTTTTAAAAACCTCTCTGCCTTCGACGCCCAGATTTCCTTCGTGTTCAAATCCGATTTTTGAAAGCCTGTCTTTTACATCCGGAAAAACATCGTATGAATCAATGACTACGTCAATATCGATAATAGGTTTTGAAGCAAGACCTTCAACCGCTGTGCTTCCTACATGCTCAACACCAGTTATAAGGTCACCAGCACAATCAACAATCATTGCTTTTATTTTCAAAAACTCGTTTTTCCACTCAGGTTCGTATGGTACAACTCTTACGATACCTTTCATTTTTACATCCATCTCATTCTCCTGAAAAATGTATGAAATATTGGAAAAAATTGCATGAATGCCTGAATACGTGATGGATTTATTCTTGCAGAATCAGAAACAGCATAGATATAGCAGCTTTAAATTACGTATAATTCACACTTTGTTGAATATTCATTAGAACTATAACTAACACAACAAATGATGATTATTTCATCTGTTTCTCCAGGATATAAGTGCCATTATATTTGTCTCTGGGATTTTCAATTTTTACAACTTTAAATCCACATTTATTTACGTAAAAATTATGGTTTCTTCTGGAAAATCCAGGCGTGTCTGTGTACCATTTTACAGTACCAGGATATTTTGATTCTATGAATCTCCAAATTATCAACCCTAATCCTTTATCCTGGAATTCAGGATCAAGAAAAATATTCCCTAAAAAGTTTACATTATTTTCCTTTATCCAGACTATTACAGCACCGATTGGTTTGCCGTCTTTAGAAACCTTATATGCTTGAGACGCGGGATGCAGAGCATATTTGCGTAGAAAATCTCCGTTATCATAGCCATCAGGGCCCCCAGTTGGCTGATTTAAATGCCTTTGAGTATCCTCATCAAATGCTCTTTTCATTATGGATGTAAGGACATCAACATCTTTTTCTTTAAATATGTTAAATTGAAGACCACCATATACTTCCACTCAACTCACACTCCTGTAAGTAAATAAAATTCATGTTTTTTTCACTAATTGCAGAATATCACTTATCGTCTTCAATTCTCTAATCTTTGTAAATTACGCTGAAGAAGCAAGTATTATTAGGTCTGTTGTGCCAAGCTAGTATTAGGTCTGTTGTGCCAAGCTAGTATTAGGTCTGTTGTGCCAAGACATTACACCGAAAACGTCATTATACGCGTGATAGCGTGTTTTTTAAACCATCTGTGCCATAATTACTACAAATGAAGGAATTCTACAATGATACTCTTGTTCCGGATACAATTCTATTAATTCTCTTGGAGGAACCGGTTCTCTAAGTGAACTCACATACATTCCTGCTTTTTCAACTGCTTCCATATATCTTGATAAAGGCCTATGATAATGTAGTGTCTTGCCCCAGAAATTTAATTCTTCTACCCTTTCCTCTAAATAATTCCCAATTTTTTTATATGTTTTTATGTTGTTTTCGTTTTCCTCCCAGTCACTTAAAAAGAAGCATGGATGTGTTATTGAGAAAATAAAAGTCCCAGGCTTTTTCAGTACCCGAGCTATTTCAAAAATAAGTAATTCAATCTCAGGAATATCCATTAGCAACATATTCGCCACAACAATGTCAAAGAACTTATCTTCAAAAGTTAACTCTCTTGTCAAATCCATATTATAATATTGAAGATTATCATGGACATGCTTGTGTTTTGCTATACTTAACATGGCTTCAGAACTGTCTACAGCTGTAACTAACGCTCCTTTTTGTGCAAGTTCTAACGAAAAAAAACCATCACCACATCCTGCATCGAGAACACATTTTCCTTTTACATTTCCTAATAACTCATTGACAGCAGCCAGGTATATCTGAGAATGAAAATTTCTTCCCCGATTATTTTCCTCACTATAAGTTTCAGCAACAACATCCCAGTGGTTTATATTGTCTGTTCTCATAAATCAGCAGATCCTTTCAAATGAGATTTATTCAGCTAACCGAAGACACTAATATTCCGCACCTTAACAAACTCTAATTTACAATTTTGTAGCCACGATTGAAACCAGATTAAAGTAATTTCCACCCTCAGCTTCCATCATTACAATATCCCTGCGAGCGTATTCATTGTCGCACGAAAGCCAGTCCTGCCACGCCTCTTCCAAACACTTTAACTCTTTGCACTCCTTAATACTTACTGAATCACAGGTTTTCCAGAGATTATACCACCAGTCGCAAGAATGGAAACTGTTCATCTCATCAAACCAGTACGGCTGTAACTCCAATGGCACTCCGTTCGTGAACTCTTCCTTCAATCCCGGAACTGTGACTCCTATTTGTCCTTCTTTTTTTACAAGAGGAACAAGATACTTTGCCAAATAGTCTTTTTCAACTCCAAAATAGTTATAGGCATCAACACGTATCGCAAGGTCAAAAAACTCATCTTCAAACGGTAAATCGTGGGCTTCTGCATGGATTGGAATTATCTTATCTTCCA
The DNA here is from genome assembly GCF_000969985.1 of Methanosarcina barkeri str. Wiesmoor. Lineage (GTDB taxonomy): Archaea > Halobacteriota > Methanosarcinia > Methanosarcinales > Methanosarcinaceae > Methanosarcina > Methanosarcina barkeri_B. Next base: position 3,112,883 of record NZ_CP009526.1, read on the forward strand.
GTCCCGTCGACTTGATTCTTTCATAATTCTCGGTTGCACTGATCCAGAGGTCAGTTGCAAAAACTGTAACTTCATACTCGTTTGCCAGGAAAATCGAAGTTAGTCCTTTCCCACAGCCAAGATCAAGCACTCGCATACCTTTTTCAAGTTTTAAAGACTCTGACAATTCCTCAATGATTTTCATCGAGTTTGGGCCCATCATGTTTTCTTTAAGAAAATCAGCATCATAATTAAGGCTTTTTTAAGCACTTATTTGATCACCTTTTATTTGTTTATTTATTCAATAATTTATATACATTTTATACAGGTAACTGTAAAATTGTGAATATAGTAACTGTCACAAAATAGATTATGCAGATTAATTATAAAGTTAATTTTTCAATTGATGATAAAGATCTTGAAAAATCAAGACATTCAATCGAAACCTGTACATAATTTGTTCTGTGACTATTCCTTAGACTAAAAAGAAAATTACAAGCTTTTTTTACAAAAAAATATAAAAATATAAATATAAAAATAATGAAGAACTAGCAAGAATATTGAAAAATTAGTCATTTTTTAATTTTAGTGGAATATAATACTCAACTTCTGAGTTTTCGTTATCCAGTCCAAAGTAACGGTTTTTATGATAAGCTAATATCAAATAGGGATAAGCTTCTTCGTATTCAGAACTAGGCAGCCACTTTTTCCAGATGAATTCTCCTCCTCTGAACATTTCTCTTCCCTTGAAGGTAAATACTGCATATTTAGTGGAGGGAAAAATCTTGCAAAACATCTCTAGGGGCATTTCACCGGTTTCTCTAACTTCAAGGCCTATGTATACGTAGAATTTTCCAGTTTCATCATAGTCATCTGGTTGAATATGTGCCTCATAAGTGACTTCGCTTACCGTATTTTTCTCAAGCTTTTCATCATATTTTTCATAAAGGTTATAAAAACGCTTCCAGAGCAACCCTATTTCATTTTCTACGTTCCATTCTTCTTTTGAATGAAATGGATTACCATAATAAACACATCCCATTAATTTCAAGTGTTTTTCATCAATGATTTCTATTTTCAGGGGTTTTGGAAAGTTATTGGTAGCCATATGGGTTCTTCCGAAAAAAGAAATAAAAAATGTACTTCTCGATAGTACACTTTAAGTTAACCCCCTATTAACTACTTGCTTTTTATCCTTATTGGCCATACGCCCACTCTGGCCAGAGGAAAGAAAGCCACCTGGGGATTTCTGGTTTTTCTACTCTGTCAAATGAGGGGAAATAAGCCTTTAAATCTATAATAGGAGTTCCATCACAAGCATCAAGATTGGATACATGTACGACCCCCTCTTTTTCATTAACATCTTCTATTCTGCAGGTTGTTATTGATATGGGGTTTGGACGGTATTCTGCACGAGTCGCAAATATCCCTGTCAGCCTATCCAGTGAATATGGAGGATAGACCTGAAGCACATTCCGATGTTCACTATTGTCAATCATATTTGCCCACCAGAGCACGATTACGTGACTGAAACTATTTAATTCTTTTAAGCCGGGAATGTATTTGTCAATAATTTCAAGGGATGTCTTCACGCCATCTTTCCTTACATATCCAATTGGCGAAATCTTAATGGGATTTTCTTGTTTTGTGAGCTCTTCAGGTTGTCCTCTTAAATTTGAATCACTGCTTGAACCTTCATAAGTTTCTAAATTTATAACAGGAAATACAACCTCTGTCAGGAGCTCGTTATCAGGCACTTCCCTCGGAGTGTTAATGTAAGCCTCTCGTGGAGCTCCTATCATCTCATAACCGCTTTCAATAATGTGCTGCATCATCTCAGCGTATAATGAACCTATTTCTGCATAGGGACCTTTGTGGATAGCTGATAAAATTTTGTGTTTTGGCATAATTTTTATTTTTACTCTCTCATCGCCGTTTGTATCTCCCTGAAAGGGTATCCCAATCTCGTATTGCATTTTTTCTGGCGGTACTTCTGTTGGGCTGGTATAATATACCGCAAAAGGAGGTTGAGTAATTTTGAGTCTTTTTTGTTTGATCCATCCTGCTAATTCTCCTATTATTTCTTCCATCTCCTCTACCAGACCTTCATGAGAAATGCTAGCTACCTGATGTTCTTCCACGATTTTTAATTTGATTTCCATGTTAAATTCTCCTTTAACTTTTTACTTACGCAATTGAACTGAAAACCAGTGAGATAAAAACTGAAAACTGTTTAAAATATGTATCAATTTATTGTTTATTGTGTTTGAGTTGTGTTTGAGTTGTATTTGATGCGTAAGCAGCATAATTGACTGTAGATAGAAATTGGATTTCATATTATTAAAAATTCACTCTTTAGTGGAATATTAGTCCATAGTTTTATGAACAAATATTTTGAGAATGGGATATTTCGAGATAGTAATTGTAGAAAAGATATTTATTTAATTAAAAAAACAACTTAGTTATGGATAAAAAAAGCGATTTAGATCTATCTCAAGAGTTTTTAATGAATTCCTCAGAGGATATCGTTTCTATTTTAAAAACAATCGCTCATATTAACCGATTCAGGATTCTAATCCTTCTTTTAAACGGACCTTTGACATTTCAGACGTTGCTTGAAAAGATAGATCTCAAAAAATCGGCGCTAGCCAATCATTTAACTGAATTAAAAGATAGCAATCTTGTGGAAAAAACACACCACGGCACTTATGAAATAAGTGAAAATGGGAAAAATTACATCAAATCAATTGAAAAAATTTATATAGAGAGTAAAGTTATTGAAAAAAAAGTATGGGAAGCAAAACAAAGAGAACAGCTTTCGAAATCCTTTTTGGAACGTAAACAGTAATTCAAGAAAATAAAACTTGGTAAAATTGGTTTATAATAAGTTTTATAAGTTTTTTTTGAATCCTACTTTCCGCACTATTTTTTCACGCATAATATTTTTCGTATTCTTCTCCCATCAATCTCAGTACTTTAATTGCTTCCTCATCTAGATTTAATACTGACCTTCCGCAAATGCCCATTCAATTTTCATAATTTTTCTTGCTATCGTTTTTTCTGAAAATTGCCCTACTTATTCAAGCATGTGTTTTTGAAGTATTTTACACTTTCCAATTTTGTGCCTTCATTGAAAGCTTCTAACCTCTATTTCTGGAAGTTTAAGTTGAGATAATAATTGCAAAGAAGATAATAATTGCAAAGCATTGAGCAAATTCCCAAAAACGATAACAAGAAAAACGTTAGTTTTTCAAGACATCTGCGGAAGATCGGGTCAATCAAATGGAATATCAAGTTCGTCAAATACGCAAGTAATAAGACCATAATGAACGAGATGAGTTGTGGAGTCAGAGCTGGGAGAGAGTTCACAAGGTAAAGGAGAGGAGATTTATAAAAAATAATAGGAGGATTCAAAAATAGAAAATGCGGAAATTTTGCTGCGGAAAGTAGAATATATTCAATTCTTGGATATATTTTTTGAATGCACATTCAAGCCCAATCATGGCGTTAATCATTTCCTTTTTTGTTTTTGTGCCTTTCATAGAAAATTATAAAAATTGTTAATCCGACAACAGTAACAATCCCATTTTTTATTCCATATGTTATGTCACTATGCATATATCCCGTAATAATACTTGATGCAAGAAAAAAAATAGTCAATCGCGAAATATAATATAACTTCTTATTTTCATTTATATATTCATCAATTTTGTTCAGTGATCATCACTTCCCATTATAGATTATGCAATATTAAAGAATGCCCTTATACAGGATTAAATTATTTTTGCCTCAGATGAAATTTCAAAACGAATTCAGAACCAGGAATTCCAGCATTTACTTTTAGAACTTGAATCTGTATAGTCATTGTGAGATTGTCATTCTTATCATATGTGTCGTATTTTAGAAGTATCCATTATTTCTTGGTCAACCCAAATTTTTCCATTTTTTTCTTTGCTGAAAGTAAAATTGTGGTTAAAACTGTGATTAGAAAAACCCCTTCGGGTTGAAAAATTGAGATTAAAATAAAATTCCTTTAACAAAAGCAGATTTTAACGAAATCAAGTTTCAATGAAAGCAAGTTTTAATGAAAACAGGCGGAACTAAAAGAAGAGTTCCTCTGTTAAAAGAAAAATAAGAAAACAAATTTAATGTTCTAAAGGAAAGGGAATTTTCGTCCCTTCCCTCCTATTTAGTTTATCTTTGCTTTCATTTTATCTATAATTATATAGTCCTTAATGGCACTTACAGAATCGAAAGGAACGAGAATAAAATTATCTGCTTTCCTGTACCTGGAAGTATCTAAATTGATATTAGGGGCAACCACCATGTCAATAATGTTTCCCCCTTTAATCTCGACTACAACGTTACTCAACGTTCCTATCTCTGTTCCGTCTGTAGCCATGACCTGCTTGTTAAAGAGGTTCTTTGCAAATTCCTTCGACATTTTTATCGTATCTCCGTGGGCAGTATATTATCGGTTTGGGTAAAGCTGGATTTTCACTTTAAATATTTTATTCCATTTGAAACCAGGATCTTTAAAGCTTTTTCCTTTTAAAACTAATCTTCTAAAGAGTTACTGGATTAAATTCTTACCTGTAATTTTTACCAGTAACCCTTAAATGTAATTCTAACCTGCAGTTTTACCTGTAACCGATGTAGCCAGCTGTTTCTGTGAGTCTCTGACCTCCCTTGAACTGTGCCTCGATTTTTTCGTAGAACTGAGCGATATTCTCCGTAATTGTGGGTTTTACCTTCTTCAGCGCTTCTCTGAAGTGTCTCATTTCTACATATTCTGTATCGAAGTTTTCCCTCAGGGCAATCATTACGGCTTCCCTGCAAACGGATTCGATATCGGCTCCCACGTAACCCTCAGTTTCATCGGCAAGAGTTTCAAGGTTTACATTTTCAGCAAGGGGTGTATCTTTTGTATGGATCCTGAAGATCTTGAGCCTTCCTTTCCTATCAGGAGAACCAATATAAACCAGCCTGTCAAAACGTCCTGGACGCAGGATCGCAGGGTCCAGAAGGTTAGGGCGATTGGTTGCAGCAATCACTACCACATCCCTAAGGGACTCAAGCCCATCCATCTCGGTAAGGAGCTGGTTAAGCACCCTCTCTGAAGTGTGACTGTCAGTAGATTCCATCCCTGGCATAGAAGCAATCGAATCGATTTCGTCAAAGAAAATCACACAGGGAGCAACCTGTCGGGCTTTCCTGAAGGTCTCTCTGATAGCTTTTTCCGATTCTCCAAGCCACTTTGAGAAAATCTCAGGCCCTTTGACGCTTATAAAGTTCGCATTTGACTCTTTGGCAACAGCCTTTGCTATCAGAGTCTTTCCGGTTCCTGGCGGGCCGTAAAGCAGGATTCCTCTTGGAGCTTTTATGCCCATGTGAGAGAACTTTTCTGGATTTTTAATGGGCCATTCCACAGCCTCAGTAATGGACTGCTTTGCTTCATCGAGCCCTCCAACATCATTCCAGCTAACTGTGGGCATTTCCACATAAATTTCTCTTAGAGCCGAAGGTTCGGCCTCCATCAAGGCATCTTCAAAGTTCCTCTTGGTTACAACGATTTTTTCCAGCCTCTCAGGTGGAATTGCTTCCTTTTCAAGGTCAAGGTCAGGAAGATTTTCCCTGAGGCACCGCATGGCAGCTTCCTGTACAAGAGCCAGCAGATCTGCGCCTACAAATCCCTGGGTTCTTTCAGCCAGATACATCAGATATTTATCTGCCTTTTCTTTTCTTTCCCTCTCCAGGGCAGCCTCATCAGCTTCGGTTTCGACTTTTCCGATCTCCTCGGTTTCCTCATCTCTTTCTATAGGCATACCCCTGGTATGAATCTGCAAGATTTCATACCTATCCTTGGTATCAGGCACACCAATATGGATTTCTCTGTCAAAGCGGCCTGGTCTCCTGAGTGCAGGGTCAATCGCATCTACACGGTTTGTGGCTCCTATAACCACGACCTGACCTCTTTCTACCATTCCGTCAAGTAGAGTAAGGAGCTGGGCGACCACACGCCTTTCCACTTCCCCTGTTACATTCTCTCTTTTTGGAGCAATTGAATCAATTTCGTCAATAAAAATGACAGATGGAGCATCCTGAGTCGCTTCTTCGAAGATTTTCCTTAGCCTTTCTTCACTTTCTCCATAGAATTTTCCTACAATTTCAGGGCCGGCAATGTAATGGAAACTTGCCCCGGATTCGTTGGCTACGGCTTTTGCAATCAGGGTTTTTCCGGTTCCGGGTGGGCCATAGAGAATGACTCCTTTAGGAGGCTCAATATTCAGGTGACCGAAAAGTTCAGGATGCTTCATAGGCAACTCTATCATTTCCCGGACGCGCATTATCTCAGCCCCTAAGCCTCCTATGTCTTCGTAGGTGGTTACGCCTCGGGTTGCTTTTTCGTAGCCCTGTACCGGCTTCTTGCGAAGTTCGATAAGTGTTTCTTCCGTAACAAGGACAATTGTGTTTGAAGGCTCAGTTTCAACAGCAACCAGAGGGATTACCTGGCTTGTAGTAAGAGATTCTGTCATTGGCTGAGACATCGAATTTATTATAGGAATAATGTCCCCCCTGAAAACCGGCCTTTTGAGAATATGTCGTTTTATGATTTCATTTGCATGTTCCCCAAACTGAAGTTCAGGTCCCCCCTGCATCATGCTTTCTGGAAGTGCCAGAACAAGCTTTTTTGCTTCTGGAGCTTCAACTTTTTTGATGGTTACCTTCTCTCCTATGGAAACGCCTGCATTTTGCCGGATGAAGTTATCAATTCTCACGAGTCCCTGGTCCCAGTCCTGCCTGTCAGCTCTCCATACTTTTGCCGTGGTCTTTTTCTTACCTCTTATTTCCACGATGTCGCCTGGCGAGAGCTGAAGCTTCAGCAAAGTTGTAGGGTCAAGTCGGATAATTCCTCTTCCAAGGTCGATAGGATATGCTTTTTCAACCTTCAACTGTATTTCTTCCATAGATCATCCCGAAAATAGTTGTCTTTTTGATTAGAACTTGTATTTGAATAATTGAATAAAATAAACGGACACCGGGTTTCCCGAGTTATTCAGACTGCATATTATGGAGTTACCCGTTTTGTATATTAGATGTCTTTTTATTTCAATGCCGTTGATCAGGTAGATTTTTACCCCGGAGGGTTTGTAATATAATATTTACGCCTTGAATTTTCTGTCCAGTCTTCCTATCCAGAGAAACCCCCTTTATAGCCTGTAACCCTATCCGAATAATAATTTGTCGGTTAGAGGCGCATTTGATAACCAGTTATTGGTTAGAGGTACGTTTGATAATTAATTATTGTTAGAGGTACGTTTGATAATCAGTTATTGGTTAGAGGTACGTTTGATAATTAATTATTGTTAGAGGTACGTTTGATAATCAGTTATTGGTTAGAGGCGCATTTGATAATCAGTAATTTATATTATATTACCAGGCATATATTACTCCTATACCTTCCATTTATTAAATAAGTTTACCATAAGTCCATTTTTCCTCTGAGGTTTTATATATCTGGAACTTCTGTGTATAAAATAATTTAATCATCAAAATAGTCATTTAAATCTGAATAGTGATTTAAACCCTATGTCTTTCGAATCTACTACCTCAGGATCTTGAATTCTCAGGATCTTAAGGCTATTTAAATTATATGCCTGATGAGTACCAAGGAATTGACAGCATGAACCTTGAAATCGCGCAGAACAGGATTATTGATTTTATCCGGAATGAAACCCGCAAAGCAGGTGTAAACGGAGCTGTTGTAGGCATTAGTGGGGGAATAGACTCAGCCCTTGCCGCAACGCTTACCGTAAAAGCTCTGGGGAAAGATAAAGTACTTGGAATCCATATGCCAGAATCCGGCCTTACCCCTTCTGAAGACAGCAAAGATGCAAAAACTCTTGCAGACTGGCTGGGAATTGAGTTTCAGACTATTGACATTTCAGGAATTATCTCGGCTTTCGTGGCTTCAGTCCCTGAGAGTGAATCTACAGATCGTCTCTCCATGGGCAACCTGAAAGCAAGAATCAGGATGTCTCTCCTTTACTTCCATGCAAACCGGATGAACCGTATGGTCATAGGAACCGGCAATAAAACCGAGATCTTGCTTGGCTACTTCACGAAATATGGAGATGGAGGCGTTGATCTCGAACCCATAGGCAGACTTTACAAAACCGAGGTATGGGAGCTTTCTCGTAGGCTAGGAGTTCCTGACGCTCTTATCACGAAAAAACCCTCAGCAGGTCTCTGGGCAGGCCAGACCGATGAAGCCGAACTTGGAATCTCTTACTTAAAAGTAGATGAAGTACTCAAAAAACTTGAGCAGAACGAAGATTCTGAGACTATTCTGAACACTCTCGGGATTTCTGCAGAACAGCTGAAGTCGGTCATGAACCGTATAGAGAAAAGTGAGCATAAAAGAAATGCTCCTCCGGTGCCGCCCAACTAAGTTAGCCTAATCCCCTTCCGACTCCCACGACCCTATTTAAAAAACTGCTTACCTGCAAGCCTTTTCAAAAAAAGCTTGATCAAAAACCTTTTCAAAAAAGGCTTAAGCGCAAACTTTTTCAAAAAAAATTTGATCAAAAACCTTTTCAAAAAAGACTTGACCGTAAACCTTTTCAAAAAAAGCTTGACCGAAAACGTCATTGTCGGCGTGATCAAACGGTGCGCGTTTGTGGTCAAGCAGGCTGATTACTAAATAGGTAGCTTTTCTGTGGTTCTTAATTATTGAAAGGGATTTTTTCTCCCTATTTTTCTTAGCGGGCAGGGTGGATCTCTATATCAGATTTCTGTTCCCTTACAAGAGGTTTTGCAAGATGCCGACGGGCGCAGGGCGGGACTTCATATAATCCCTCTGTAAGATTTCTTTTTGTTTCACACAGGATTTTTGAGGTAGCTTGAGTTCCGCATTTTTTACAACGGAAACCCTGGTTTTGGCCTGATGATTTCATATGTTTTCCGCAGGTCGGACATACCGGGTTTTCTTCCCTATAAAGAGGAACGAGATTTTTTATCTCTATTTTTTCGATGTTGAGAGTTCTGGAATTTACACTTCCAGATACTACAATTCTATCTCCGGGCCTGAGTCTCCTTATAAGCAGCCGGAAGTTCTTTGTGGGTTCGAAGGCTGCGCAGTCAATTTCGTTTTCCTCTTTATCCTGGATGGGAAAAATAACGTGTCCTCCGTGAAGAGTTTTTGGAATTGCCGAGACCGTGCCTTCAAGCGTGTAAGAGTGCATATCCCTTATTTCTGCAATACTTTCTGCGGAAATCAGGTGCATATCAGTACCCTGATTTGTTCTGTATATGGCAAAACGTTCTACAGGCTCAGCCCTGATCAGGGATACGGCTTTTGTAACTACAGCTGGATTTTTCCCTCTGATCCCGAAGAGCACGGGATCTGCCGAGTGGGGTACACAGACAACAAGTCTGTTTTTAAGGTCCACGGTGTCCCAGGTATCAGGATACGTCTTCTTATCAGCCTCAAAGAAACTTTCCTTTTCGATCTTGCGTGGGGTTCCCCAGTTTTCCTTTTGCCTGTATGCCAGGTACTCGAAAGTGTAATCCCATTCATTGAGATTAAGCATAGCCCCACATGCTGCAAGGGCGCCTATCAGTCCCCTTCCGTTTTTGAAGCCCTTTGAAGGAACCCCGGATTCCGAGATAAGGCTTTTTGCCTCCTCTATTTCGATCACGTCCTTCACGGCTTTCTCCAGAAAGTTCCTGAGGACGGGTTTGAGCTTTCCGTAAGCTTTTTCCGGGATAAAAACCGTGCCAGGGTTAGTTTTTTCGCATTCCATACGTGCAAATTCTTCTATTCTGGACACAACATGAGCAATTACTTTTTCAGGGCAGTTAGTCTTGAGTTTCAGTGCTACTGCAGCATTTCCTCTTGTTTTGTAGGGGATAGTCGGATTCAGGCGTATAAGGAGTGGACGAGTCTCTACAGTTCCGTAGGCTTGAAGTTCGTCCAGCAGCAGAGCCCCTAGATATGTTGTGCACATTCCTTCGTTTGAGTCGGTATCATCAATTCCGATAATCATTTTTTCGGTTCCAGTTTTTGCCTTTTAATTTCCCAGATATGCTTCGGACAATTACAGTTTTCGTTACTCACCGACGTTTTTTTCTACTGTGAGGATTGTCAAAAGTAAAGAAAAATATATATAGATGTTCAAACAGAGATTGATACTGGAATGACAAAAGAGGTTCTCATACATCAAATTATCGATGTATTAGCACGTGCGGGTTTTGCACTCTCCGATCGCTGTAATATTCGTCCGAGGAGCTTTGACGTTGCCGCACGGAAAGATGAAACACTATTACTGTGCAAGGTTTTATTTAATATTGACGGCTTGAACGAAGAAACTGCCAGGGAGATGAAGTACCTTGCCGAATACCTTGGAGGCTCTGCTATTGTTGTGGGGGCAAAGACCAGAGACCAGATGCTTGAAGACAGCGTTGTGTATATGCGTTATGATATCCTCGCCCTGAATGTACAGACTCTTTACGACTACTTTATTGAAAATGTTCCTCCTCTTGTTTCAGCAGCTCCGGGCGGATTATATGTCTCCATAGAAGGAGATATCCTTAAAAAAGCCAGGATGGGTCAGTCTATGTCTCTTGGGACTCTTGCCTCCATGGTAGGTGTTTCAAGGAGAACTATCAGCAAGTACGAAGAAGAAGGCATGGACGCATCGATAGATGTCGTACTCCAGCTGGAGGATATCTTTGGGGTCGAGCTTGCAAAGCCCATAAATATCCTGAAATCCTGTGGGAGCAGGAAGCCCCGAAAGAAAGCAGAATCCAGAACTGAAACCCAGGAAAAACCCTATACGCTTTTACCGGAAGATTTGATCCTTAACACAATCTCCATGCTTGGATATGACGTCCTTCCTACTACACAGGCTCCTTTCAAGGCCATTTCACGGGACAAATCCTCAGTTATCCTTACAGGAGTCAGCGAATTCAATACGACTGTGGTCAAAAGGGCTCATTTAATGAGCAGTATTTCCTGCGTCACTGAGACCCAATCCGTGTTTATCATTAACGGGCACTCAAAAATAAAATCCGTAGAAAACACGGTTATGATCGAGAAAAAGGAACTTGACAAAATAAGCGATTCTCAGGAACTCCTTAACTTTATAGAGGAGCGTAGAGAAACTCATGATGAAAAGTAAAAGCCAAGTTTCCACTACCCTCGCCCCACAACCCTTTTTAAAAAACTACTTGACTGCAAGCCTTTTCAAAAAGGGCTTGACCGAAAATCCCAGCAACATTTGAATTTGAGGTTCTTATCCCCAAACCCTATCGGCGTGATCAACCGGCGCAACGGTTGTTCCAAAACCCTAATATAGCACTGTTTCAATCTAAAAGCTTCGATGACTGTAAAAATTGCAGTGCTGGTTTCTGGAAGGGGTTCGAATCTCCAGGCGATTATGGACAGCATTGAAAAGGGTTACATAAAGAATGCTACAATTAATGTGGTTATTTCCAACAAGGCAAATGCATACGCGCTCGAACGTGCAAGAAATCACGGAATAGACGCGGTTTTCCTTGATCCGGGCGAGTATGGCCGGGATGAATACGATAAAGCTATCCTGAATGTCTTGAGCCAGTATGATACGGACCTTCTTTTGCTTGCAGGCTACTTCCGGATTTTAGGAAATGAGATTATTAAAGCCTACAGGAACAGGATTATGAACATCCATCCTTCTCTTCTTCCGGCCTTCAAAGGACTTCACGCTCAGAAGCAGGCTTTCGAATACGGGGTAAAAGTTGCAGGTTGTACAGTACATTTTGTTGATGAAGGGCTGGACTCAGGGCCAATAATCATCCAAAAATGCGTGCCTGTGCTCGCTGGGGACACGGAAGAAACCCTTACTGCCAGAATTCTGGAGCAGGAACACATTATCTACCCTGAAGCAGTCAGGCTTTTTACCGAGGGCAAACTTAAAATTGAGGGTAGAAATGTAGTAACCGGGATTTGAGTAAACGCTTAAGATCATGTAAAACCGGAATAGATTTTACTGATTAATAACTTCTTTAATCCCTGATAGTTATAAATATTCCAAACTTATAGGTATTCCACGAAACGATATAGGCCACAAGGGCTTGTCAGGTTTCGAAATTTCCTATCTTCAAGATACTCAGGAGCTTTTTGCCGAAAGTTTTGAAACTCCAGAATGAAAAACCCCATCAGGAAGGTTATAGAGCCTGTTCGATTACACTCCTCATTACTTAGTGATTCTATCGCTGAACGCCGACCTCTTGAGTAACTTTCCAATCTGGAAGGCAGTTCCTGTATACATGCACATGTTAACATTAATCAACCCATCAATCCAAGCTATAAAGACTCTTGATTTTAAAAAATTTTAAAGGAATAGGTTACAGGTGACAGTAATGTCTTACATTGAAAAAACTGATCCGGAATTGTTCGAGGCTATAAAAAAAGAAGCCGAGCGCCAGGAATATAAACTGAACCTTATCGCATCTGAAAATTATGCGAGTAAAGCCGTAATGGAAGCTCAGGGATCGATTCTGACCAATAAATATGCCGAAGGATATTCCGGCAAGCGGTACTATGGTGGCTGCGACTTCGTGGACATTGCCGAGGATCTCGCGATTGCCAGGGCAAAGAAAATCTTTAACGCAGGCTACGTCAACGTCCAGCCTCACTCTGGTTCTGGGGCTAATATGGCTGTCTATTTCTCGGTTTTGAAGCCAGGAGACACCATCATGTCCATGGATCTCTCTCACGGCGGTCATCTTTCTCACGGCAGCCCTGTGAGTTTTTCCGGAAAGCTCTTTAATATTGTGCCTTACGGGGTCAGTAAAAAGACTGAGATGCTGGACTATTCCGAACTTATGAAAAAAGCAAAGGAAAACAAACCGCAAATGATTGTTTGTGGAGCTTCAGCTTATCCTCGTGAAATCGATTTCAAGCAATTCCGCGAAATTGCTGATGAGGTAGGAGCCTATCTGCTTGCAGACATTGCCCACATTGCAGGTCTTGTAGTTGCAGGTGTGCACCCGAGTCCAGTACCTTATGCGGACTTCGTTACCAGCACAACCCACAAAACTCTCCGAGGCCCAAGAGGCGGAATTATTATCTCCAAGACAGAAGAACTTGCGACCAGAATTAACAAAGCGGTTTTCCCCGGCCTTCAGGGTGGGCCTCTCATGCACATTATAGCCGGAAAGGCAGTAGCCTTTAAAGAAGCCATGAGTGAAAAGTTCAAACAGGATCAGGTTCAGACCGTAAAGAACGCAAAAACTCTCTGCAAATGCCTGAAAGAGAAAGGTTTTGATATGGTATCTGGCGACACGGATAATCATCTTATGCTTGTCAATCTCAACAATATGAATATAACAGGCAAGGATGCAGAAGCCGCCCTGAGCAAAGCCGGGATTATTGCAAACAAAAACACGGTGCCTTTTGAGACACGCAGTCCATTTATCACAAGCGGTGTAAGGCTCGGAACCCCTGCCTGTACCACGAGGGGTATGAAGGAAACAGAAATGGAATTAATTGCCGACTATATTGAGACCGCAATCACAAACTCAGAAAACGATAAGATCCTGTCGGAAACAAGTGACAAGGTCAGAGAACTCTGTTCAAGGTTCCCTGTTTATTGTTAATTAGAGAAGTGGGATGTTTTACCAATGTTAGATGAAGGGTATGAATCACGAATTATAGATGGGAAAGTTCTTGCAAAGAAAATTGAAGATGAAGTGAGGTCTGGAGTTGAAGCCCTTGTAAGTGGCCGGGGAATTACGCCTGGACTTGCTACTGTCCTTGTTGGCGACGACCCTGCTTCCAAAATGTATGTCCGCCTGAAGCACAGAGCCTGTGAACGTGTGGGCATTCAGGCAGAAGACCACTTTCTTCCGGCAGAAACCAGTCAGGAGGAACTTATCTCCCTGATCAATACCCTTAACAAAGACCAGAATGTGCATGGAATTCTGCTTCAGCTCCCGCTTCCGAAACATCTCTTCCCTCAGGAAGCAATGGAAGCAATAGCTCCTGAGAAAGATGCGGATGGCTTTCACCCCTACAATATGGGAAAGCTAATGATCGGTGATGAAGGGCTTGTTCCATGTACTCCACATGGAGTTATCCGGGCGCTTGAAGAATATAATGTGCCTGTAAAAGGCAAAAACGTGGTTATTGTCGGGCATAGCAATGTTGTCGGAAAACCATTGGCAGCAATGTTCCTTAACCGGAATGCAACAGTCTCGGTTTGTCATGTATTTACAGATGACCTTAAGAAATACACTCTTGACGCAGATATTCTGGTGGTTGCAACTGGAGTCAAACACCTTATCAAAGCTGACATGGTAAAGGAAGGCGCAGTAATCTTTGACGTGGGTATTACCAAGGAAAAAGATGGCGTATACGGAGATGTAGACTTCGAAAACGTGATCAAAAAAGCAGCCCTAATCACTCCTGTTCCTGGCGGCGTAGGCCCTCTGACAGTTGCCATGCTTATGAAGCACGTACTTGGATGTGCAGAAACGAATTATTGAAACTTCTTTAGTAAGGCCTTTTTATCAGGCCTTTTAATCTTTTTTGAGATCTTTGTTTTTGATGGCACTTTTGTTTTCTGGCACTGTTTCTAGTGCATCGATTCTCAAATAAATACAATAATAAGATAGAATTTACGCACTTGAAGAACAAAATCAATTACGTCAAAAATTGTGGATTAAAGCCACATTTCAGACAGTTAAAATATTGTTGATTTTTCAGTTCAACTGCGTAAGTCCTATAAGAAAATAATTACAGCATATGACGCAAATATTATTTTAAAGTCACATCGAATTCTGTAACCGGAAAACACAGCTATTCGCAGAGTGATTCAATCTGGATATTGCAACCACGGAAACTACGGAAAGCATGGAAGAACCGCGACTTTAATACTTATTTCCGTGTCTTTCGTGTCTTCCGTGCTTTCCGTGGTTTTCAAAAAATTCATTTTTGATATACTTTGGAATCAATGCATTCGGTTTGGTAAAAATCATTTACTCTAGGATAAGAAAAGTTGTATTCCCAATTGTGCCATATCAGGAAAATCAACCTTATTTTCTCTAGTTTGCCAGTTTACAATACAAGTAGTTGTTTTTAAAGACAATATCTTAATTAACGTACAATTCGCTTTCCTAATTGTATCAGATCAATTCTACACATCAATATTTTTATGTATTATTGAAGCTTATAATATTGCGATAACGTTTACTGCAACTAATATTTGAAATAATTATTGAGTTTAAATTTATAATTTCATAATTATATAGTGCTCGGTCGGCAAAATGAGGCCTACAGCAAGGCTTGAAACCTGCTTTAACGCATCTTAAACATGCCTTAAGCATTATACATGATAAAGTCAGTTTTATATGTATTAATTAATATATGATTATAGTAATTATTTATCCAATCCTGATAATAATCGATAAATAAACTCCCCCCATCTGGAAGCCTCTGCGGACGGAATAGAAAGATTTTTTACGGAATGTAGTAAAAACGAAATAAACTATATTTTCGCGATTTAAAGGCATATCGTTGGAATCTCCGATAGCGAGAAAGCTCTGTAAAGCGGCTTCCCTAAGTACCTGTTTACCGATGTCTATTAAGCGTCAGCTAGCGTTATTTAAATTGAAACTTATAGAGTCTGGTTGTCAAAAATGGTTGTTGATACTGAAATTTGCGGTATAAAAATAGGAGATCGATACCCTGCGCATGTAATGGGTATTATTAACTTTAGTCCTGAGTCTTTTTACGGAAATTCGGTCGTAAGTCCGGATTCTGCGCTTGAGACAGCTCAAAAAATGGTTGAGGAAGGAGCAACCTTTCTGGATTTTGGAGCCCGTTCAACCTGGTTACATGCCAAGCCCATTAGCAGGAAACAGGAACTTGAACGTATTTTGCCAGTGCTTGAAGCACTGGAAGGCAATGTGGATGCTGTGATTTCCGTGGATACAATGTTTTCTGAAATCGCAGAAGAAGCTCTCAAAATGGGAGCTGATATCATAAATGATGTTTCCGGTTTTACAGCAGATCCCAGAATGATTGAAGTAGTGGCAGATTACGGATGTCCTGCTGTTGTCATGGCCTCAAATAAAGTACCAGGTGATCCTCTTGGGATGGACGCCATTATCGAATCTCTTGATTCTATCATACAGGCCGCTGAAGCAGGTGGCATAAATCCAGAAAAACTCATACTTGACCCTGCATCCGGCAGGTGGATCGAAGAAAAACTTCCCATCTATGACTTTGAAACCCTTGACGATTTTGAACGCCTTAAAATTTTTGAAAAGCCTTTGTTAGCAGCTCTCTCAAGAAAATCTTTCATAGGAGATGTACTCGGAAAACCTGCAACTGAAAGGCTTTATGGCAGCCTGGCTGCAGCAGCTATTGCAGTCTACAAAGGTGCCCATATTATCCGTACGCATGATGTACCTGAGACCGCTGATGTTGTAAAGCTTTCAGGAGCTATAAGGAGTAGGCCAAGTATAGTAAAAGAGGGCAGGTATGAGGTCTCTGTGGTCGAGGTAAAGACACCACAGGATGCAGCAATTGCAATGCGGAAACTTGGGGTTACTACGACAGGCTCAAAGGTAATGCAGAATAAAAGTATCCATCTTATGCTGAAAATTCGTAATCTTACGACCACAGAAGCTTTGATAGTAAAACAGGAAATACTTGCCCGAGGAGGGGATGCAGCCCTGACAAGAAATGCAGTTTCTCACGAAACGGAGATGACTGATGTGCTTGTAATGGGCACTCTGCTTCAGCTTGGACGTCTTGCCAGGAAACTTGAAGGACAGGCGCGTTCCCTTCCACTTATTGCCGAAATGATCCGCGAATGTATTGCAGAGCGTAGCGATCTGGAATATCGATATTTGAGGTAGTTATGATTATAACTTCAGCAAAACCCCTTGAGGAAATCCTGAACTTGTTACAGGACGAAGATGACATATTTATTATCGGATGCAATGTCTGCGCTGCAAAACTGAAGACCGGTGGAGAACCCGAAGTGCTTGAGATGATCAGACAGCTTGAGAAAAACGGAAAGCATATAGTAGGTTGGGCTCTCCCCACAGCAGCCTGCAGTGTCCGGTCTTTTGACTCCCTGGTTCAAAAGAATGAAAAAATAACTGAGGCACGCTGTATTCTGGTTATGGGCTGCGGTAGTGGAGTTTCAACAGTTGCCAGTGTAACGGAAGTTCCTGTGTTCGGCTCAAATGATACGCTTTCTCTGGGAGGTTCAAGCGAAGGCAAGCTGCTTTTAGACCAGTGTAAAATGTGTGGAAAATGCACAATTGGTGAATTCGGAGGAATCTGTCCCAAATCACGGTGCCCAAAAGGACTTCTAAACGGGCCCTGTGGGGGAGCTATTGACGGGATGTGTGAAGTCAACAGAGAGAACGATTGTGTATGGACTTTGATTTATAATAGGTTGAAAAAAATCAATAGACTTGATCTCCTTTACACAGTTCATGCCCCTCAGGAGCATAGAGTTGACTAAACTCATTTACAGTTTTTATTTAATTTCATAATCAGGTTTTATTCCAGCGCTTAAAATGCATACATTTGTGCATTAATGCATGTCTGCAATAACCCACTGAACTGCAATAACCCACTGAACTGCAATAACCTCACTGAACTGCAAATCTCACTGGACTGCAAAAACGGGATGATGCAGCATTAGAAGTTTTTGAAATTATATTAACCGACTAATGCACTATCCAGGAGCATGGTTTTAAATAATTTCATCCCTAATATTCTACTCAATGCTCTTTAATTTTCGTGAAAAACTGAATTCCAGCAAATTTCTGGTTACTGCTGAAGTCTCCCCCCCTAAGGGCACAAAATTCTCAGTTTCCCTCGAAGATGTTCGCCAGCTCAAAGGCATTGCAGATGCTATAAACGTTACGGACAACCAGTGCTCAATTATGCACATGAGCTCCCTGGCTTTTAGCAAACTTCTGCTTGATGCGGGGCACGAGCCTATTATGCAGCTTACCTGCCGGGACAGAAACAGGATAGGACTTCAGTCCGATCTTCTTGGAGCGTATGCTCTAGGTATCCGGAACATCTGTGTGATGACAGGAGATTTTCCTTCGTGTGGAGATCACCCAGGTTCAAAACCTGTATATGATCTTGATTCCGTACAGCTCCTGCAACTTGTCCGGAAACTTGACTCAGGCATTAATTTTACAGGAAACAGGCTGGACGGAGGGACCTCTTTCTGTGCAGGTGCGGTTTCTGGCATAGACCCCGAAAAACCTTTGCAACTCATAAAACTTGAAAAGAAAGTCAGGTGCGGAGCTGACTTTATCCAGACTCAGGCGGTCTATGATGTGGGCATGTTTGAAGAATTTATGGAAGCTATAAGCCACATTGAAGTGCCTGTAATTGCAGGCCTGATTCCTCTAAAATCTTTAGGCATGGCTGAATTCATGAACAGGAATATTTCGGGGGTTCATGTACCTGAAGAAATCATGCTTCGTATAAAAGATGCACCTGATCCTGTCGAAGAAGGTCTTTCAATAGCTTCAGAGACTATAAAGGAGATTACGAAACTCTCAAGAGGGGTCCATATTATGCCTGTAGGCTCTCATAAAAATACCGCAAGACTGCTTTCTATGGCAGGAATTTCCGGGAAATAATTTTCGTATAAGTAAAAATCACTCTCTATTCCGGAAGACTCTTTTTTCCTCTTTTTCAGCGGTAAGGTTTTTTACTTCCGGTATTCTCCTACTCCGTTTTTTATTTTCATCGAGCACTTTATCTAGATATCTTCTCACATCTTTTGTATATCTTCTCATATATTTTTGGGAGCCATCGGATACATTTATCAATATCTTCCAGTATTTTACGATTTGATTTCGCATTTATTTTAGATTCAGCAAACCAATCCAATCACTAACTTATAAAGGCAGCAGAGTATGAGTTCAGAAAACACTTCCATCCAGATATTTGGGATTAAGACCCCTATTATAAAGGAAGGGGATGATATCGTACAGATTCTAGATAAGGCTCTGGAGGAAGCAGGGCTTGTCCCTATTGATGGGGATATTTTCGTACTTGCAGAATCTGCAGTTGGCACTGCGGAAAGAAGAGTCGTCAAGCTTGCAAGCGTGACTCCCGGTGAAAGGGCAAAGATGCTTGGGGAACAGTATGGGATTGACCCCAGGGAAATGGAACTCGTGCTTCAGGAATGCGATGAGATTTTTGGAGGCGTGCCCGGAGCTGCTCTTACAATTACAAAAGGTGTCCTGGCTCCAAATGCAGGGATCGACGCTTCAAATGTCCCTGAAGGCTATGTAATCCTGCTTCCGGAAGACCCGCGAAAAAGTTCCGAGATTATCCGGTACAGGCTTGAGCAACGTTACTCATGCAGGCTAGGGGTAATTATAGGAGACAGCAGGACCCAGCCTCTCAGGCTTGGTTGCTCGGGAATTGCGCTTGGAGTATCAGGCTTTGTACCTGTGGAAGATGCGCGTGGAACTGACGATATCTACGGGAAACCTCTCCGTATTACATACAAAGCTGTAGCAGATAACCTTGTCTCGGCTGCCGAACTCCTTATGGGAGAAGCCGGGGAAAGAGTGCCATGTGTGCTTATCCGTGGTGCTCCTGTAAGCATGATAAATGAGTCGCCTGATATGCCAACGATCTCAATGGAAGGCTGTATGTATTTCGGCAACATAATCAAAGGTCGGCCTGAGAATAAAAACTGCAAGAGAGATGTATAATTTCTAAAAGGATTCCCTGATAAAAGCGAATTTTTCTTTCTAGTTACTCTTCAATAAACTGAAAATTTTTTAGAGTTAGCTAGTCTTCTTGCAGGAATTATCACACTAATAAACTTAATAAATAGAATGCAAAGTCCAGATCTCATTCCTTTAGGAACTTCCGTTGGAGAGCCTGCAATAGTTATCTAATATATTAAAAAGTATATTCCAAGAAAGGAAAAATAAATAGTCATCAGTTCAAGAAAAGATGAGTTTCGGTGACTTATCTGTCGCGCTATGAAAAGATGGCTATTATGCTTTTTCCTTTCATACTGAATAATTATTTCACAATCAGCGTTATTGTTGACATCTACAGTCACGGTCACTTAACAGTCTCAACCACGACCACAGAATCTTCGGTGGTAATATCGACGACCTCTACCGTCGTCACAGCCAAAGCGTCTGCCACAGCCGCAGCCGCCAAATCCGCCACAACCGCCAAATCCACCATAGCCTCCATAGCCGCCCCAGCCACAGCCACCACGGCCATCGAACCTGTGTTTAAAGAATGGATATCCTCCCACTATACTTGCCTCCGTAATTTTACGATGTTCTTTTTATGTTTTTAACACTCGTTCTGCATACTGGAGAAGATGAATTTTTTAAGATCAAAATTTAACCATCTGATCAAATTCCTCTTCAACCTCCACAATCATATAATGTACCCACGCCAGTTATTTTTCGAAATGATTAATTCTTTTCCTTTTTATTTGAGTTAAAATATTCAATATCAACTTACATGGGCGTAAATATAAATATAATTATATATTATATAATAACAATAGAATAATTCTTCCTTATTATCAATAATTTTGAAAAACTGGTAAACCTTTGATGATAAAACAGATTTACTTACGCATTAGCAAACTACGTATTTTAGTTTCTGCCCAACTAGACCAGCTACAAAAACGAAGTATTATGAATAGAATCCGAAAAACCACAAACTGGTGTAAGCAATAAATAATGCTTCATAAGCAGCTTTATCTCCGGATTGGAATATCAAGCTCTCTGGTATGGGAAAATACATTTATAAATTGGCACTTTCAAAATATTATTCGGAGTATAATATTTGCAACGATCTCAGTTCTAATTTGGTTTCAATGAATAGTATCAATCTTATCCTTTTTGCGGAGTCATACGCGATAGAAATATAAATGCAGCGATCAATATAGGACAATTGCACTTCGATATGGAAATAATTTACCTGGGATTCCAGGGTAGAGCCTGTGGATTTATTCTCGGTATAGAGAAATATGAAGCAGGAAGAAATAATTGAATATATGGAAAATTATTTCACATCATCGAAGACAATATACAATTATTGAGTCCCGACCCTGTATTTGGTAAATCCAGCTTTCATGTCGCCTATCATCAGGATTGGGTTTCCGGCAGCTTTGTCGTACAGGCCTTTGAGGCAGTGTATGTACGACTCTTCTGTATGCTTCCCGGAGTGGATTAAACAAAAACAGAGAAAGTCTCAGACGTTTCAAAATAGAAGGGTGATTTTATGAAACCAATGTTATTGGACTTTTCCGCAACATGGTGTGGACCTTGCAGGATGCAAAAACCGATTCTTGAAGAGCTTGAGAAAAAGTACGGGGATAAGGTTGAGTTCAAGGTTGTCGATGTGGATGAAAACCAGGAAATGGCTTCCAAATACGGCATACACGCGGTCCCAACGCTGATTATCCAGAAAGATGGGACTGAAGTAAAGCGCTTCATGGGAGTTACCCAGGGTAGTGTACTGGCATCGGAACTCGATAAGATCCTCTGAACCTCAGTTTTTCTGACAAAGACCGCCCAGGGTTCCATAAACCTGGGGCTATCTTTTTCCATATCCATTTTGATCTGTTTATTTGGGCTTTTTCGATATCCCTAAAATGGAAAAAGTCTTACTGCCTGCATCCCTCAGTATTTATTTTAAAACTGAATATACTTATAGTGTTTTTAAAACTTATTTTAAGAATATAGGATCTGAATGGAAAATTGATGGGATTTAATGCTCTTTTTCTGGTTTTTAAATTAAACCATATAGTTATTTTCAACTTCTTCATAGAAGCCCAGTAAATTCATTTTATACCGGAAAAACAATAGCAGGGCAACTATGTATGTACAAAATTTTGCTGTGGGAGGTGAGTCCCTGAGATTCCTGACTGAAAAATTATGAAATTCTGAAAGGGTCACAATAATTGGATAAGTTAACATAAAATAATTATATGAGTAAACTAGAAAATTTTAAATAAAGAAATGTTTCTTGAATCGAAAATCCTAAATACTATCTAAATAATGTTAGTTCAATGGGATAAATATTTATAGTCAGTATATCCTAATACTATCAATGTAAAAACGTAAAAAAATTTACAGTGAGTTGAGAAAAACATGAAGATCCGAGTGGTTAGTTCCAGAGAAGAAATCTTTACACTTAATCCGAATGAGCGCGTTGTTCACCTGGCATTCAGGCCATCGAACAAAGATGTTTTGGGCCTGGTTGAGACCTGCCCAAAAATTGAGGTAATTCAGTTGCCGAAATCCTATATGGCTACAGTTTCAAAATCCATAGAAATGTTCCTTCAGATGCAGAGAATTCAGCTCATCGAAGGCGACGTATGGGGCCACAGAAAAGATATAAACGAGTATTACACCATTCCGTCCTCAGTGACTGAAAAAATAAAGGAAATGAGGTCTGAAGGTATATCCACTGAGGATATTGAAGCAAAGATTTCCAGGGAAAATATGCTTAACCCTGAAATGGTCGCTTATATCATAACCAAGGAATCCCCTGCCTGAATTTAAACTGGATTAAATACACTACAAGGCGTTTCACTGGAGATTAAACCGCAAAGACGTTGAATCTTTCGCGTTCTCGCGATCTGATCTCCGGCTTAGATATTTTACTTTAGAGAAAGATTATGCCTGGAGAATGTGAGGAAACCTGAAAGCAATAATTGAGATCCACTTTTCAAGAGGATTTCTTATTTATTAATTTCTTTTGCTACTTTTTAAGAGGTTTAGAATCTGGGAAGAAATTGGGACTCCCAGGGTTGCTGTCGAGGTTGCTTTCAATACTAACTGGAAAACAAGTTTTATAATTTCCTCAGTGGCGTAACTCACAATAATTTCATTTGTGACATCTTTTGTGACATCTTTTACGAATGATTTTATGGGTGCTTGACTTTAATAGGAAAATATAGAACCAAAGGCAGAGGCGACAACAAACCTTACATCACCTCTACTGTCAGCAGTCAGTGTACGCAGATCATGCAGATCATGCAGATCATGCAGACCATGCAGACCACTCCAAGCTTGTTTTTATCTAGCATAAGAGGTCCGACACTTTAAAGGAAAATACAAAAAAGACTTATATTCCAACACACTCCATCATTTTTATAAGTCTGTGTATTACCAATCTACGTTATTTCCCTAACCTTAAATACCTTAAGTATTATTTCCTCAAGGATTTGCGTGATTTCTAAAAAACTGATTGATCTTGGTGTGCTGGCGCTCAGGCAGCGTAATTCTCGCGGGACTTTTAAACCGCACATATCTCTCCGGTTCAGGGATAAAGTAGGGGACTTGCGCACCTTTTCCATTGATACTACCAGGACGGTTGGAAAGCGTCCCCAGCCCGATGCTTATCTTATAACTCATGCCCATTCCGACCATCACGGAAAATCGGCTATGCTCTCCCCCAATGCTGTTTGTTCGGAAAAAACTGCGATTGCGCTTGAAATCAGGCACGACAGAAAATATGCGGGCAGCATGTGCAGGCTTGGGGATGAAATCGACATAGAAGGAACAAAGGTAAAGACCTTCCCTACGGAACATACCAAAGGCGCGAGTGCTTTTTACTGGGAAAACGATGTAGGGACAAGGATTCTGGTTACAGGCGACGTCAAAGATGCAAGCAATCTTCCCCCCTGTGACGTCCTTATCACTGAAGCTAACTACGGAGATCCTGAAGATCCTTCCTGCCATTTTGCAGATGACCTTGAAGGCATGAAATCCGCACTTTTTGAAAAAGGGCCAGTGGCCTTTGGAGCATATGAATTCGGAAAGGCCCAGCGTGCAGTCGAACTCATAAGAGAATTCGGATATGATGGTGCCATTTGCATGGAAGCAAGGACAAGAGCTCTTACCCGCAGCATGCTTGAGGATGCCGGGGAACTGGCAGGGCTTGACTCCAGAGAAGGTGATGGGGTTTTTATAGTTGCTCCCTGGAACCTTGACAAGTTGCCATGGAATATGAAAAAATACGTTTTAAGTTGCCGCATGGATTATCCTTACCCAACAATCAGAATAAGCGACCACCTTGATGCTTGCGGACTTGAAGATATGGTCAGGAAACTTTCTCCTGAAGTTACTCTTGTCTATCACCCGGGAGGGAATAGGCCTTCAAAATTCTCAAAACATTTAAATTCGATAGGAATTGATTCGATATCTATAGATCAGATCGGTAATGTTTTAAGTAATGAATTTATTTAAAGCTGTGAAATCCAGTCTTAATATTACTTCCAACAATTCAATTTCGAGAGTCTTGTATCAAAAACTAATTTAAGGATTTAATTCCGTATTGTAATTCAAGAATCCTATTTCAGCAATAAATTATAATTATCTAATATATAATTTAATTCTAATAATCTAAATATGATGATTTTAATCTGATATCTCAAGTCTGCAAATTAAAATCTTATGTACAAATCAAAGTCTTATGTACAAATTAAAATCTTATGTACAAATCAAAGTCTTATGTACAAATCAAAGTCTTATGTACAAATCAAAGTCTTATGTACAAATCAAAGTCTTACAACTCAGGTCTAATTTTTTAACCGAGATTAGATTCTGACTACGACTACATCCCGGGAATGTTAATTGCCGTTCAGGAGAGTATACAGGTTGAGTAAGCAAAATCCGAAGTCAAAGTCCAGAAAGGAACCTGCAAAAATATCAGAGGCTACTTCAGAAGTTCCTGCATCAAAGATTGAGACTCCAGAGAAGAAGACTTTTATCAAGGAAAGGACGCCTGAAGAAAAACAAAAGGAGCATAGGGACGGAATTGTAAAGACGGTAGTAGCCGCATTACTTGGCACAATCGCAGGAGTTTTATGTTTCCAACTGTACGGGGCCGGAGAAGACAGGATCTGGTATGCTGTACTTACAATCGTCATCGGGCTTACGTACTACATACAGAAGTTTCTATATCCCCAACTCAAGATCAGTGTAAAGGAGTTCAAATTCAAGGACTGGTTCTACGTCGAGTTTATAGTCATTGATTTTTTCCTTGTCGTCTGGACTCTCCTCCTGAATTAAAACCTTCTGTCCTGAACTGCAAAAGCAAAAAGGTTTTCGTAAATTTGAGGGCCTTTTATACAGCCTTTTTATCAAGGCTTTTATATTTTTTATTTACCCAATTCCAGTATTGTCCGTTATTTCATTAAACTCTGTATACTGAGTTTTGTGCTTGCTTTTCAAGGGGTTTTCCTTATAAAAATATCCAGTTTTCAAAAAATTGATACTCCCACTTAATATCCGTATCATATTCTATAATTTCTGGTGGCAGTGAAATCAATTGGTTATAAGATATATCAAGTGTAGTAAGATTTTTGAGTCCTTTGATTTCCGGCGGCAGCGAAGTCAGTTCTTTGAAAGAAAATCTGGTGTAGTCGCATTGTTTTCTTTAGCTTTTATAATCAGACCTTCGATTTTTTTAGTTTCATCTGAAGTCCCTGCCTAAAGAAAAACAATCAAAAGTTCAATAAGTCTTTGAAACCGCAATTATTGAAAACTTGTTACATAAAATGAAAACCGATTCAAAAAATAGAAATGGTTGTCGTATAAATAACTTTTGATTTAAATCGATAATTTAGGAATAGTCGAAAACTATAGGATAAAAATATACCAACTATTGCAACACCAATTTTATTACACATATTCTAAAATCCTCACCGCCCCAAAAAGCCCCTCCTGTGGAGTGAAATTACTAGCGTCTGTAGAGAGCCAGGCAAAGTCAAGGAATTCCACCATAGACATGCACTGGAGCCTGGTGTGTTTATGGAAGAGATTATATAGGAGCTTACAAAACGAGATGTAAAGTTTGAGATAGAGGATACGGGAAGGTAGAGAAAGGTGGAGGATGCCAGAATGTAAAGAAATTAGGTGAAAATCATTGGTTCCTGATTAACTGTTCCTGATTAGCTATTTGATTTATTTAAGAATTAAAAGAAGTAATCTTCATGTTTCTTTCTGCGTGTGGGTTTTTACAGGTGTCCGCAATGGCTTTTATTCATTGGTTTCCCCTCTATTTTGTATTTTTTTACGGGAAAGGCCGCTCTCCTGCGTCGAGCGGGACAAGAACGGTTCAGGATAGCAAATATGGCTATACTGGTCAGAGTTTGAGATTTTGAACTGATCATCTTTTTTCAAAAACATTAACTAACAAATGGAACAATGTTTAAAAGTTTTGCACAAAAAAGATTCACTTTTTACTTAATTCTACCAGAACCGCCGGAGAAAATCAGTTCTTATAACCCCAGGCTCTCACCGGTCGTCGCAGGCGACCGGCCTTTTCCTAAATAAGAATGTAGACAAAAAAGTGAAAACCTGAAGATATTATCTTTGAGACTTATCTGACTTTATTTTTCAACGACAGAGGATTGGATTCCTTTTTGATTAGTATTTCTGTCTTTTCCTTTTGAAAAAAAGGTTAATTGCTTCGTTGAAATCAACTCCACATCCCGCCACGCTGGGTTTCAACATAATAACTTTATTTAATTTTCTAAATAAAGTTTCCTCATTATCAGACTCATCAGCTATTTTCTTTAAAAATTTAAAGATCTCCTCAAGTTTTTCGTCTTCGTTATTCTTCTTCAGAATGTTAAGGATTTCTTTTAACAATTCTTCTTGTTTACTCAAGTTGTTGACTGTTCCAAGCAAATCACTCACACGATATTTCTTTTTTGATCCTTCAGGTACAAATAAATCAATGCCCATTTCTTCCAGATTAACTAAGTGTTCGTAACTTACAGCTATCTCGGATTCATCAGGAAGGGGAATTTTCTCGATAGCTTTTAACTTTTCAAAACTCCGGTTAATTTCCCGCAAATTGAATAGTATACTTGAAAAATAGTCTCGTTTCTGACATCCATTTACATTAATATAAATTCTCTTTGCCTCGTTATCAGATTTTATCACAGCACAGGAATTAAATTGTTTGTTTTCGAGAACTACACCTGTTCTCCACTGCAAATCATCTTTTATATCCCTGTGCATCTTCACTATAAAACGAGGCATAATTGAACGTGGAAGAAAATCGTATTCAATGAAAAACTTCAGAGCTTCATTAGAATCAAAATCAAAATTTGGTTCTGGAACTGCTAGCAGGTCAGGAAGGAGCACAGTTTCTTCGTCGATTGAATAACATAATTCGAATTTTTTCATCAAATTGATGATGTAACCATAACGTTCAGGAGGATAATAGTAGTCGCCTTCTTTCTTCTGCTCTAAAATTTCATCTAGCATACTGAATCGAAGAACTCCCTTCTTCTTAGCTAGAATCTCCGAATTTATGATCTTATAAACGCCTTCAGTAATCCACTTCGGTTCAAGCACATGTGTATCGAGCAATGAGATATCTTTAAAATGTACAATTACTCCAAGATCATTGAGAAAATCAACAAGCGTGTTTTGAGATGACTTATCACCCACATTTTCTTCCAGACATATATTTCGATATTCTTCATAAGTAATAAAATTGCAACTCATTTTTTCTAATTTTGTCTTTACCTCGAACCAGCTTTTAGCCCATTCTATCTGCATATGTTCAACTTTTAAAAGTTCTTTTTTTAATTTTTGGGAAAATCCTTCAATTCCTCGATCCTCCTTACAAGAAATTCTGAAGAAACCTTTTATTGAGGGGTATTTCTCCTGCAAAAACTTCCTATTCAACTCAAAAGAGGGATTTTCATCAATCTTGTTCAAGGCGACCAGTACTGGAGAATCTCCTCCAAAACTCCTTATGTGCTTGAGCCAGTACTCGGCTTTTTCATCCCTTCTAGAATCCAGAACAAGAATGTAAAGGCTTCTTTTGGAAAGGAAAAATTGATGAGTAGCATGCATTATTTCCTGTCCACCAAAATCCCAAAAATTAACTTTTATTTCCTTATCTTTGTCTTTAAATCCCCACTTTTTGATATTAATCCCTTGAGTCTGATGTTCATTTCCATCAAAACCTTCGCCTAAGAGCCTCTTTAACAGTGAGGTTTTTCCTGCCTCTCCATCTCCTACAAGCAAAACTTTAACTTCATTTAACGGTTTCTTTTCACCTTCCAATGACTTGAAATAATTGATAACTGCCTCACGACCCTGTTTTACAATCTCTATTGGAGGCTTTTCAAGAGGATTTCCTTCTAAGAATATTCCTTTTTCTGCCGAATTATTTCCCCACTCAATATCTATACCTAATTTTAAAATTTCTGGCGGCAGCGAAGTCAATTTATTAGAACTTATGTCAAGTTGAGTAAGATTTTTGAGTTCTGTGATTTCCAGCGGCAACGACGTCAATTGATTTCTAGAAATGTCAAGTTGAGTAAGGCTTTCTAAATTGGCGATTTCAGAAGGCAATGAAGTCAGTTGATTTCCAGATATGGAAAGTTGAGTAAGAGATTTCAGCTCTGATATTTCATGAGGTAGCGAAGTCAATTGATTCTCATAGATGTTAATTTGAGTAAGAGATTTCAACTCTAATATTTCAGGAGGTAACGACGTTAGTTGATTTCTAGAGATGGAAAGTTGTTTAAGGTTTTTCAACTTTGATATTTCAGGAGGTAACGACGTCAGTTGATTTTTAGAGATAGAAAGTTGAGTAAGATCTTTTAACTCAGTAATCCCAGAAGGTAGCGAAGTCAGTTGATTTTCAGATATATCAAGTTGCTTAAGATTTTTCAACTTTGATATTCCAGGAGGTAACGAAGTCAATTGATTATTACGTATGTTGAGTTGAGTAAGATTTTTCAATTTTGAAATATCAGGGGGTAGTGAAGTCAATTGATTGTAAGATATATCAAGTTGCTTAAGATTTTTCAATTCTGAGATTTCAGGTGGCAATGAAGTCAGTTGATTGTAAGATATGTAAAGCTTTGTAAAATTTTTCAGCTCTGAGATTTCAGGTGGCAATGAAGTAAGATTTTTGTAAGACAAGCGTAATGCAGTTACTTTATTTCGTTGAGCCCTTCTTATTAGATCCGTAGTCTTGTTTGATTCCATCTATAACTCCTACCTCACTGTCGTCACAAGTTTGCTATCATATCCAATAAAAATCCAAGAGTATTGCAGTTACTATCCAGAGATAGCCTCTATATAAAGAATAATTGAAATTAAAAAGTAGAGACGATTGTCAGCTAAATATTTTTCTATTTTATGATATAAAAAAGGCAAAGCTGCACAAAGCGCAGGAAATGAACGACATGAGATGCGAATCATGATATTTCGGAAATTAAAAATAGATCAACAACTATTAATGTGCGTGAGTCATTGAAAACCGTAAACAAAAAAATTTTTCTGTATTGATCGATAACTCATGGACATAACCCAACAACTGTTAACCGGAATTTATTACAAAATCTCCTTTCTCATCTCAGACTCAACCATATTCTCAAGATCTTCAACCGTATTTATGTTAGCAAAACTCCTCAATTCAGGATCAATTTCCCGAATTTCCGAAACCTCAACAAAAACAACATCCTTCATTTCAAAAACCGGCGTAAGCACGGATCGTCTTCCATTCTTAAAGACTTTTTCAATTTCAGGAATCATTTTTTTAGAATAAACTGCATGCAGAGGCTCAAATTTTTCATCTTCCCTTTTTGGAAGGGCAGCATCATGTCCAATAGCCTTCTCAAAAAGCAGGTCTACAACATTAGAATTTACAAAAGGCATATCCCCTGCACAGACAAAAGAATATTCTCCTCTGGATTCGAGCAGTCCCACCCGGATACCTTCAAGGGGGCCGGCGTCTTCCAGAGTATCAAAACATAAACGGATCTCACGGGCAGAAAATTTTTCAAGCACAGGTCTGAACTTTTCTTCCTGGTTTTTATCCCGGAACGAGATAATAACCTCATCTACAACCCGGAAAAGGCTTTCTAGAAGGCGCTCAAGAATTGTTTTTCCTTCAAATTTGAGAAGGGCTTTTTCGACCGTACCCATCCGCCTGCCCCTGCCGCCTGCCAGCACGACGGCACTTCTGAATTTCGTTTGTTTTATTTCTGGCTCCGCTTCTTTAATTTCAGCTCTTATTAATTTTGTTTTCCCTGTTTCTGATTCTTTAAGATCTGTTTTTCCGCCCATTTGATCATTTCCGGGTTTCTCTATAATTTCTATTTTCCTCTTTGCTTAGATCGGTTTTTTAATTTTCGTGATGTTCTCTATCGTGAACCCAGAATTCCTCTTTTTCTGTGAATTCCTTCTTCCAGATAGGAGCTTCGGCTTTTATGCGTTCTATGGCTTCGCTGAGGGCAGAAAAAAGCTCTCCCCTGTGGGCGGCTGTGACAACAATGTATACTATGTCTTCTCCGGCTTTGATAACGCCTGTTTTATGGTGGATCAGGACTTCAAAGATTCCTTCTTTTTGTTTTAGTTCTTCCCGGATCTGGTCAAGGGTTTTTGAAGCTTCTGGTTCGTATTTCTCGAATTCGAGCTTTGAAGTTCTCTCGTTTCCGGCCAGCTCGCGGACAATGCCGGCAAAGGTGCCGATTGCGCCTGCTTTTCTGATTGCAGGGTTTTTTCTGACTTTCTTTATAAGGGCTTCCAGAGTGTACCGGTCAGGCTGTGCAAGGGCTATCCCTACAAGCGAGGCTGTAAGTTCTTCGTGCATATCGATTTCTGCCGGCAGCCTGAAAACGACATTGGAAACGCCCTGAAGATCACCAATTACAATTTTCGGAAGATTGCTTTCCTTAAACCCCTCTACCACGGCAAAATCAAGCCCCTGGTCGCAAAGCACGTCAAGTGCGTCCTCAAGGTCCAGATCTCTGGAAAAACTGATAAGTTCAGTACCTGTTGCTTCTGTGCCTGTTATTCCTATTACTGTGTCAGCCCCGGCATCAAAGTGCCTGCCTACATCGGTCTCTGCGGAATTGAAGCGCTGCTCACCCATGTGTTTTATTGTGCCCACAGTTCCGAACCCGGAAAGATTCCGGACAAGGGATGAAACTACGGATGTTTTATCCGATTCTTTATACCCGACAACTGAAATGACTTTCATCAAAGAGCGTTATGCACTTTCCGGTATAAGTAAAGGCCGGCATTTTATTCTTCTTTTTAATTTTATAAAGCGTTTTGTGAAGATTCAAATATTGAAACTTTGATATAATCTATAAAGAGTTTGATTAACTTGTTTGATTAACTTGTTTGATCAACTTGTTTGATTAACTTGTTTGATTAACTTGTTTGATTAACTTGTTTGATTAACTTGTTTGACGAACTTAAAATTTAGATTAATATAGAAATTTTCCGTTGACGGGAAAAGAGGGGGTTGATTATGGAAATAAGTAAGGTCAGAATTCAGGATATCCCTGAAGAGGAACGCCCAAGGGAAAGGCTTATTCGAAACGGGCCGGAATCGCTTTCGAACTCAGAACTGCTTGGAGTTATCCTGAGGACAGGATCAAATAAAGAGAATGTTGTCAGCCTGTCCAGTCGAATATTCTCAGAATACAGCATCAAGCAGCTCAGTCTTGCAAATGTTTCAAGGCTTATGAAGGTTCATGGGGTAGGAAAGGCAAAAGCTGCCCAGATAGCTGCAGTTTTCGAACTTGCTCGCCGTCTTGAGACTTTTGTTGAAGAGCCCAAAAGAAAAGTCTGCTCACCAAAGGATGTATATACACTTATGTATCCTAAAATGCGAGAACAAAAAAAAGAAAAATTTATAACACTTTGCCTTGATACAAAAAACCAAATCCTGAAAGAAGAAGTCGTATCTATTGGCAGCTTGAATGCGAGCATTGTTCATCCTCGTGAGGTATTCAAGTCTGCCCTTATGGAATCATCAGCATCAGTAATCATGATCCATAATCATCCTTCAGGGGATCCAAGCCCTAGCCGAGAAGACATAATGGTCACTGAGAAAATGGTAGAAGGAGGAAAACTCCTTGGAATTGATGTGCTTGACCATATTATTATCGGGGAAGGCAGGTACGTGAGCCTCAAAGATGAAGGTTTTGTAAGATAGAAAGTTTTGTAAGATAGAAAGTTTTGTAAGAGAAATAACTTAAAGACCGAACTTCTTAATGTAGAGACTTGCAATATAAAAGAATTCAGTGTAGAGCAACTCTCAATACAGGAACTTTCATGCAAGAATTCTCATGCAAGAATTCTCATGCAAGAATTCTCAATATAGAAGCATTCAATATAGAAGCATTCAATATAGAAAGTCTCAGTACAGTTACTTCCTGGTTACTTTCCGTAATTGAAAAAAGAATGAAATAACATGTTGATAAATACGAAAAAAATAGTTGAAAAAAAGTAGTTGAAGACTATGAAAGTTATAGGCATTAACGGAAGCTCACGAAAAGACGGCAACACTGCAATCTTGATTCAAACCGTATTTGAGGAATTGACAAAAGAGGGCATTGAAACCGAACTTATTCAACTATCTGGAAAAAACATAGAAGGATGCAAAGCTTGTTGGGCTTGCCATAAAAACAGAAATAAACAATGTGTCATTACGGACGATTTTTTTAATGAGTGTTTTGCAAAAATGCTTGTTTCAGACGGAATTATTCTAGGCTCGCCGGTATATTCAGCTGGTGTGACCTCTCAAATGAAGGCCTTAATTGACAGAGCGAGTATGGTACTTGCAGGAAATCGAGGACTTTTCAAGCATAAAGTAGGAGCCTCAGTTGTAGCTGCTCGCCGAGGCGGTGCTATAAGTGCCTTTGGTACCCTGAACAATTTTCTACATAGCAAAGAAATGTTTCTGGTAGGGTCAAGTTACTGGAATATGGCTTATGGGAATGCAATCGGAGAGGTCGAACAGGATCAAGAAGGCATTGATAATATGAAAAACCTTGGCCAAAATATGGCATGGATATTGAAAAAAATTCATAATAGTTGAGCATAATTAGCATTTCAAGTGGATTAAATAAGGTTTCAAGGTCTCCTTTAAATTTCCCCTTTAAATATCCTGGACAAAAGCAGCAAGTAAATCTACCGATAAAAAGATAAATATTTATTTTATAAAGGTTAGCTCGTATCGAGCGCGAATGATTTATTAGATTAGAACCTGTGGACATCTGTTATCAGGAACTATAATCGAATATCAAAATTAAGTTGTTTACATACGATTTATTATCCAACCAAACCCATACTATCGAATTTCATCTCATCGAATTTCACTTATCGAATTTCACTTATCGAATTTCACTTATCGAATTTCATCTCATCGAATTTCACTTATCGAATTTCACTTATCGAATTTCATCTCATCGAATTTACAAGATTACGATATCTATATATAATCTTAAGAGATGGGCATTTCGATTAAAGAAATTTTCCTCCCAGTTTCTTATTCCCTTAAAAAGGAGGTTTTCTGAATTACAAAACATATAAACGCCTGTGCACTGGACAGCAGGGATATTGAGGAAGTAATCCTGGATGATCCTTATACTGTGCCTTATAGAGGCATTTATGCTATCTGTGACGCAGCAAATGAGTATGCAGAGATAATTGAGCACTCCAATTGTTATAGTGGGGCCTGTTGGTCCCGTTACCATTATGCAAAAGCGCCCCTTGCCTTGAAAGTCCGTTCGACTGGAAATATGATCCGTTATTTCATGAAAACCGGAACCTCAAACCTGGAACTCAAACCTTCCATCGCGGCCGCAGGCATCGAATCAGTGGTCGTGAAGGGGGATGAAGTGGAGATCACCTATGCCGGGTTAGGGGGCGGAGGTGTTGGCGCAACCCGTTGCAGGGCATTTGCAGACGGAATTCTTCGTTATAAGATCTCAGAATCAGGAGGCGAAAAATGCGCAAAAGGGACGATTGCAGTTCCGCGCAGGGATCGTGTCCTCATAGGTATAGATGACACCGACTCAAAAGACGTAGGAGCCACCTGGACCCTGACCCACAACATTGCAAAAAAACTGGACTGCCATGAAGCCGTTTATCTTTCCCATTCTCTTGTCCAGCTTTTCCCTGTTCCGGAAAAAACCCAGAACTGCATGTCTACAGTTCTTGAATTCGGCTGTGTGAATGAAAAAGCGAAATCAAGGCTTGTAGATACTTTCAAAAAAGCACTTAAGAAATACACCGTTTCACCCCAAACCGGCCTGGTTGTCCTTTCGGATTTCTATGCAAAAGGATTATATAAATACAGCAACCGCTGTCGGACTGAAAGGATCTTGAAAGCCGAAGCTTTGCAGTGCGCCAGAGAAAACGGTGTGGAAGTCCTGCTTGACGGCAACGGAGTAATAGGTGCACTTGCCTCTCTCCCCTGGTTCGGAAGACCTGATGAGTCCATAATTCCAGGTACTGCGATCAAGCCTCTTGATATCGAGGGGTTTAAAAACAACGTTTAAAAAATCTAAAAAACAGGTAAAAAGCAAGGATGCCGAAATAGAAACTTCAAACCGGATTTAAATTGCTTGAACACTGAGTTAGATGGAACTCAAGTTTTAAACCGGATATCATGAAACTTTGAATTCGGCATTTTCTGAATTCCGCAGCGTGGGATCAATTTGAAAGAAAAAAAAGAAACATCAGAATACACCGGGTTTGAAGCCCTTTACCTTGCAGCTCTTGACAGTGATGTCAGCTTCATAACAGGTGTCCCCGGGTATCCTGTTACCTCCCTTATGGAACTTTTTTTGAGAATACCCGCGGAAAAAGAGCTTTTAAATGCTTCAGAAGAAAAAACTCTGGATTCCGGGGAGGCAGCAGATTTTGAGATAATGCGAGATGCCTCCAAAATACCGGATTATAATGCGAGATGGCTCACAAACGAGAAAGTTGCCCTTGAAACCGCTCTAGGAGCATCAGTTTCTGGCAGAAGGGCGCTTGTGCTTGTAAAGCATGTGGGGATGAACCTGCTTTCTGACCCTCTTATAACCTCGGTCACCCACACCATAGGAGCCGGCCTTGTCATAATTGCAGGAGATGATCCAGGTGCAAAGGGCTCTCAGAATGAACAGGATTCTCGCTGGTATGGCCGGATAGCAGAGATTGCAATATTTGATCCTGCTTCACCAGATATGGCATACAGGGCACTGAGGCGGGCCTATGAGCTTTCGGAAGAGACAAGGACGCCTGTTATCCTGAGGGTCACTGCAGGCCTAGAAAAAACTAAAGGGAAAATAAACCGCCTTCAGAAGGCTTCAACTCCTCATCCTGAATTTGACCGCGCAATATGGAAAAACCGAATGGTAGAAAAACACAGGCTTTTCCATTCCAGAACCTATCCCCTGCTGGAAAAGGAAGCTGAAAACACCGACCTTAATGAGGTAAGGGAAAGGACAGCAAAAAATACAGCCGAAAATACAGAAGAAGGATCGGGTTTGGGGCATGGATATCTGGGGATCATTTCCTCAGGTTTCACGTCCTCGATCGTGGAAAAATTACTGAAAAAGCAGAACGAGTTTCATGCTGAGGTTTCTCACCCTGAAATTTCTCACCTGTCCCTTGGCCTTGTAAACCCTCTTCCCCTCGAAAAGATAAAGGCTTTTCTGAATAGCAATCAGAAGGTACTCGTTGTCGAAGAGTCCGAGCCTTTTATAGAGGAGCAGATCCGGGTTACTGGCAAGGTTTATGGAAAAAAGACAGGACATCTTCCATACGGGCAGGTCAGATATGAGGATCTTGAATTTGCCCTTGAGCATATCGAAGAAGAAATTGTAAAACCTGCAGATACTACTTCTCTCAAAGCCAAAAAGAAAAACAGGGTTGGAATCTGCGACGACTGCGCGTACCTTCCCCTTTACCGCTTTCTCAGCACGCTTGACGTGCGGATTGCCGGCGATATGGGCTGTTCTGTCCGGAGTGCACCCGAGCCTCTTGCGGCGGTCGATGTTAGTTTTGCGCTTGGCTCGGCAATCTCGGTTGCATGTGGCTTTGAGAAAAAAGGCATAGCTGTTATAGGAGACTTTGCTCTGGCACATTCTGGCATTCTCGGGCTCCTTAGTGCCGCGACTACAGGCTGCAATGTGCTTGTGCTTGTACTCCAGAATGAGGTTGCAGCGATGACCGGCGGGCAGTCCGTTCCCGATCTCAGGAAAATAGTTGAGGCAATAACCCCTGATGTTTCTGTCTTCAATATCGACGCCAGTAAAGAGAAAACAGTGGATGTAACTCTGAAAGCGATAGACGAAACGGAGAAACGGGCGGATAAAACAGAAGAAGTAACGGATAAAACAGAAAAAGTGACGGATAAAACAGAAAAAGTGACGGATAAAGCTGAGAATGAGATTAAATCAGGGAAAGAAATCGAAAAACTGATCTTGAATCCTAAACTTTCGGAACTGATCCTGGCAAAACTTGCGCTTCCCGGGCTTTCTGTAATATTTATAAAAGGGAAGTGCAGGAAGTATTGTTCTGGAGTATTTTGTTAATTTTCTGAGGCTTAGAGTCCCAAAAAGTTATGAAGCAAAACGACTAAAAACAGAACGACTAAAAAACGTAAGCACAAGAAGGATTCTTGAACAGAATGGCTCTTTAACAAAATGGCTTTCAAAAAAGGCAAAAAGTGTTTTGTCAGATTTGATCGATAACCCACTATCTGAAATAGCTCGTTCTTATCTATTTTCGTATCCTCTTCATATTGAGTGGAAATCTATCAATTTCCACTCAATGAGCTTTTTTCTCTTATTAGTTGAGCCAGAGATGGTATCTCAAATGTACTGCTGGCTCTATCACATATGTACTGATATGTACTTGCCCCCAGTTTCTTTGCTGTCTGAACAATCGTCATAAATGTCATAAGTGTGTCATTTTTGGTAGAGAACATAATTAGATCAAGAAAGCATAAAAACGAAGAGGCAAAATTGAAAGCATCTATAGAGGGCACGATTTAACCGTAACTGATTTTTAGGTCTACTTAGTTTAGTTTCGTATATAGTACCGACTCAGATATCATCAGACGATTACTTGGTACCAGAAACACTTATTATAAAAGAGATAAAATACTAAAAATCTCTGCATACAATGATAACATATGATCGAAGACAATGTAAACGAACTTTTAAAAGTGCTACCCCCTGATGTAACACTTGTCGCCGCAGTAAAATACGCGTCAAAAATACAAATAGACGAAGCCATAAAAGTAGGTGTTACAGACATCGGCTTCAACCATTATCAACAGATGAAAGATTTGGCCCCATATTATCCACCTGAGATAAAAACCCACTTCATCGGCACACTTCAGTTAAACAAGGCAAAAAAAGTAGTAAACCTAAATCCCTACTTGATAGAAAGTGTTGATTCATACGAACTTGCCGAAAAGATAAATAATGCAGCAAAAGAAAATAAAAGAATTCAGAAAATCCTCATACAAGTGAAGACCGACGAAAAAAAACACACCGGATTAGAGCCCGGTGACCTCTTAAAGCTTCTAGACCAAATCTCAACCCTCGAATACTTAAGTTTTGAAGGCCTGATGACAATCCCGCCAAAAAACGAAGACCCTGAAGATTCAAGAAAATATTTCAAAGAATTAAAAGACTTAAAAGACAAAGCAGAGAAGCACTTAAAAAAACATCTTCAGTATCTCTCAATGGGAATGACAGACGATTATCAAATAGCAATAGAAGAAGGTGCAAGCATCGTCCGCATCGGCAGAAAAATTTTCAAAGTAGTATGATAACGTAGAATCATTCTAATTTTCTACAAAATTTTGGTATGATTTCTGTAAAACAACAATTTGGAAATGAGACCACCCTCATCCTTTATTCAGCGTAGCTAACACAATATCTTCGATGACGAAAAAAATGTTTTTCAGACATAGGGATACCGCAGCGCCTTATTGACTCTGAAAGAGTTGTCAAATTTCTTTTTTAAATTCATCTGAAAACTTCCCTCCACGCCCGCATGCTGCGAAGAAACAGATATCGGGCGGTTACCTGCAAAAAAGAAGAAAAATAGAATCTGCAATTTGGAAATTCGCAATTCGTTCAGTTTGTGTATCAAAAAAGCATTGGAGAGATCTAAGAACTGGAGAGAAAATATCGTTATTGACTCCACAATTCTTACAGGCAAGCCTATTATCAAAGGATTATCAAAGGATTATCAAAGGATTATCAAAGGTAAACTCCATGTAGTATAGTTTATTATCGACCTGCTGTCTCATGAGAACTGAGTCGGAAATCCTCTGGAACTATCCAGGCCTGGCCTATGAGGATATTCAAGCGTTTTGGATGTATGCGAGATATTTACTAAGGACAGAAAGAGGTTATCCTGTAGCGATTTCTCAGGAAATAGACTGATGAGCCTGCTGGCAAATGAAAATATTCCTCTGAGCTTGCTGCAAGCTGATGAGACTTTGCCAGCATCGAGACTTTGCCAGCATCTGTAGAGCCAGAAGAAGTTCGATGATATATTGAAATAAAGAAAGTTAGCCTCGAATTCTCTATTTTTATCGCGGAATCGCCCATTGATTGCCTTCATTTTGGCTTTTGGATTACCTGATTGTTATGCGAGATTACTATTTCCGCAAGTTAAGAATCTCTATAAATCAAAGAACTCACTCAATCAAAGAACTCACTCAATCAAAGAACTCACTCAATCAAAGAACTCACTCATTCCAGGCCCCATTTCTTCCTGAACTCGAGCTTCTGCTGGCTGTTCATCCAGTGACTGCCGTCACAGTAGGGCTTGTTCTCCGACTTCCCGCAGCGGCAGAGGGTTACTCTGTTCTGAGATTCGTACAGGCTGCCATCGGCAGATTCAATGGAGATACCACCTCGAACCCAAAGGGGGCCTTCACAACTTTTTTGTTTGTCGTGAACCAGTACAATAGATGGTTCAAATTCTTTTTCAAAGGGTTTGCCTGTCTTCTTGTCCCACAGGACCAGTCGTCCCGACGGGCATATCATGGCTTCCTCTATGGCGGTTTGTCTGGCTTCTGGGTCGTCTGATTTTTGCATGAGATTCCTTATTCCGCCAGACCGCTGGCAGAAACGGGAATGATCGCAGAGCTCGTAGGCATCGGTGAGTTTTAGATCAGGACCTTCAAAAGTTTCCGCTTTTTCCAGGTAAGGCTTTCTGCTGGCTGTTTCGCTACCGTCAAAACCGATTTTGCGGTGGGTCCCATCACAGAAGGGCTTGTTTTCGGATGAGCCACAGCGGCATAAAATATAGGATTTCCGCTGAGGGTATTCCTTTATATCAATTAATTCTCTTGTGTGGCCGGCGTCATCGGTAACAATTACCTGTTCTAAAAGCGGCACTCCACCTGTAACCCGATACGGTCCATCTTTGATTATCTTAATTCTCATTTCTTTCTCGTTGACTGCCATAATCATAATTCCCCATTACCTCTTATAATGCAGTACTGGATGTTTAGTTTGACTATTCACCTCTTTGATTATTTCTATTGTTTTCCGATTCATACTGTCTCCAATAAGAGAGCATGTAATAGGATTGATCAAATCCTCAACCAGGCAATAAGGTGGTTACTGCTGCGGACATATTCGATAGCTATCAGCTCAACTGAGGGTTTCAAGACTAAGGGAGAGGGATCAGAGACAGATGATGATTACGGATTTCTAAATCTCATTTCTCCACTGGAGGTAAAATAAGGTTTATCAAGTCTAAGGGTGCTGGGTGAAATAAAAAATCTTTTAACTTATTAAAACATATAAAAAAGCGTGAGCAATGAAAGTGCAATCATTGGCTCTGGCACAGGAGAAGTAGTAGCTTCGAGTCAGGCTGTAATAACGAGTCAGGCTGTAACATTATACGGGATACCAGTTGTTTACATTGATATTGTAGCATTATTTGTATTATTTGGTTTATATTTATACTGTAGGATGACAAGAAAAGAAAGACACTGTATGAGTAAATTGAGTTACTTAAAATTGTTTTTTGCTTTATTTATCCCGCTATTTATTTATAATCTGTATAACAGTTCATTGTTTTACAATGTCTATGACAAATCGTGGTGTAATAATACTTTCTGGTTTA
This sequence comes from Methanosarcina barkeri str. Wiesmoor, assembly GCF_000969985.1. Taxonomy (GTDB): domain Archaea; phylum Halobacteriota; class Methanosarcinia; order Methanosarcinales; family Methanosarcinaceae; genus Methanosarcina; species Methanosarcina barkeri_B. The sequence continues at coordinate 3,152,828 of NZ_CP009526.1, forward strand.
CTCATACTATTTTTATAATTATAAGTGCAAGTATTGTAACTATATTTGAATTTATTTTTCCGTATTTATTCATAACTCTAAGTATATTAGTAATAAACTGCTATCGTAAACCAGCTTAGAGAGAGTCTTGAAATTAAACCTTTATTGCAAAAACATTTGTTTAGTCTGTCATACACGGATATAACGCTAATAATTTCAACGGTGAAAAATAGGAGAGTTTTAGGTGTAAAGATCCAGCAGCGCCTTATTTACTCTGAAGGAGTTATCAAATCTCTTTTTAATTAACAATCTGAAAACTTCCCTCCACGCCCGCATGCTGCGAAGCAGCAGATATCGGGCGGTCGCTGGCAGAAAAGAAGAAGAGTAATCGATAGATGCCATAAAAACGTGTATAGATGGCACAATTGTTAGAAGTATCTATGCTTGTAATAAGTTAGTAAGCTCGTAGTAAAACCAAGGCAGCAATGAAGATTGCATATATCCAATTGAAAATTCTTGGCATACTATTCTACATCGCAAAAATATCCAAATGAGGAAGATAAATAAAACATTAATCAAAAAATAAAAACCATGTTTGTTAATCATCGGTTATCTTCATCCCGAGAATTCAATTTTGATCTTAGTTCCAAAAAATGTCGCTCCGTCTGTAAAATGTGGTATCCGACTTTATCTATTGATGACTTAGAAAAAAAGAAAACAAAATTATATCGTTTTTTGACCCTTGATAAGTTCGAAAAATTAATGACGGAGCATAAATTGTTTTTTGCTAGAGCTAGGATTTTATCGGATAAATTTGAGGGCGGATTTCAGATTAAAGAATTCACAAATGAATTTATAAAATATAAAAATAACACATTTGTTAGTTGTTGGACTAGAAACGATCCCCGAATTGAATCTTCGTTGTTTATGTGGAGACCTAACGATAAAAATGAAAATCATGTAGCCATAGAAGTTTCAATTGATAAATTTTTATCAGATGATTATTCTTCATGTTTTCTTCAGGATGAAGACTATGAAAATTTTGAACCGTATATAGCTTGACATTGTCAGATTATCTCTTTTTTGGAGTTGTTACTACATATTTTTCCAATTGATTCCCCTATTTTGAATATTTTTGACTCGACATTTTTGTTTTCTCATTATTCACCTTGATCAATACAGTAATTATTTGTAATGTCCTTCATTTTCACTTTCAAAATTGCATACTTATCAGTAACCAGAACGAAAATTCAGTAAAATCCTACTCATGTTTTTTGTCAAGAACCTTTCAATCTACTTGCTCTTGCTCTGTCTCTCATCTCATTATCATGATTTAATATTCTTGCAAGCTCTCCCGCATTTAATATCTTCAATGGATTATGGAATTTCATAATCAAAATGACACCATGAAGTGAAATCTTATGAAATTTCATAAATTTTATTTTGTACGACAACAGAATAAGCATCGCAAGCATAACCAATGCCATATGGTGATGCCATGCATTCCAGCTTCTCACCATGTATTCAGACATTCCACAATATACTTTTGCATCTTGAAATGCTCTCTCAATCCAGTACCTTGAGCTCTGCATTTTTGCAAGTTCGTCTAATGAAGTATCCTCAGAAGCGTTACATAATGAATATTTAATGTCATTAGACTCTACATCTTTACTTATGAGAAGCCATAATGGCTTCTCACAAGGTAATTTATTTTGACGTCTCCAAACTTTTTATAGCCTTAAAATAGACTTTTTTGTACCCTCTTTCCGTTTTTCTAACTTTGATAAGTTTCCATCCATCAATTGAACTGGAAAGAGAATCAATTCTTGTTGATAATGTATTCAAAACCTTAGAAATTGTGGGTTTTCTTCCTCTTGTTCCCTTTTTTTCAGGAATCCCAACTAATGGTTCCTCAATATAAACAAGAGTATCGACCGCTACATCTGCAACAAAAGTTAAGCCTCTATTTTCAAGTTCTGTCAATAACTCCGGATTTTCACCGTAGAATCCATCCATTGTAACATAGGAAAAAGGAATACCTTCCTCTATTGCGTTATCAATCATTTCAAGGCCAAGCTCATGCTTGGTTCGGAACTTTATTTTCTCAGGAGGAATTTTAGCCTTTAAACAACGTGCCTTGTCATTAATCCATTTTTGTGGGAGATATAATCTCTCATCAATCAACATTCTCTTCTGTTTCTTAAAATAAGCAAGGAACACACCAACCTGACAATTATTCTTTTTTCCAAGGTTGCCGCAATACTGATGAGAAACTCCAACAGAACTATTTCCAGATTTTTTTATGCTTGATTCGTCAAGTATAAGAACACCATTTTTGCCTATAGTTTTAATGGCATATGTTCGAACAGATTTGAGGAGATCTGCAGGACGCCAAGGAGAAGTTGAGATAAAATGGCTTAGTGATTGGTTGTTAGAGCATTTACAACAATAGATTGCCATTTTTCTCATATTTTTCCTATAGGGGAGAAGAAACAAACCATTAAGGTAATCAATGCCGGTTGAAACAACACAACGAGTTTTCGTTTGGAAATAGGATTCAAGATGTTTCTCTGAAATGTATTTTTCTACAGAAATATTATTTGACTTGATAAAATCATCTGTTATTTGTTTCACTAAACCAAATTTATAGAGGAAAAATTAGGACTTCACGGTTGATGTGAAAAGGAAATGTGACAAAGTCAAGATAGGAAAGATAGATTATCTCTATCAAGAAAATGAGGATTATCCGAAGAATTATGAGCCTAGTATATTAATTCCTTTCTTTTTAAAAAGACGCAATTTCAAAGATGAAGATGAAATACGCATACTAATTCAGGATATGGATAGAAGAGGTTTCTTTCCTTTTAATATTGGGAGAGAATCAAAAGGAATAAATATCTCCATAGACTTAACGAAAATTGATAAGTTTTATATTTCGCCAACAGCTAACGATGCTATTTCTGAAAAAGTAAATGATTTGATTATGAAAGCCGGATTGAACAAGACTGGTGAAAAGGTATCGGTACTAACCGTGGATTATAAAAAAATAAGTAAAAAATTGGAATACATATCTAAATATAATAGTAAAAAGCCTTATCTTGATGAAAAGACCTCTAGTTTTAAGTTTAAGCAAAAAGAATATAGATTTTCAAAATTTATTCCAGATGCATCCGGAAATGTAAAAGTTGAAGATAACGTTGTTATTACAATTCAAGCCACTCAATGTTATCAAAGAAATGATTTCCTTTGTCATCGTATATCGAAAGTTATTCATTTTCCTTTTAATTTAAATGAACCCAGATAGTTTCTAATAATCAATTATAGAGCCTATCCCATAACTCAGAACTGCTTCTCCTAATCTCGAATCAGGAATAATCAATGAGTTTCTTATCATGGAAAATAGTTCTGAACTGTAAACCTCAATTTCAGTAATTTACTAATTTTTGCTTTCCTTTAAATGATGTTTTCCGAGTTCTGTGTAATTGACAGGAGCTAAAATAAATTTTCAACATGCGCCGGAAGCCAGTCTGAAGGTCATCCTTTTAGATCACATAGTGTCCAAAAGCTCCATTTCCCTTAAATTTTACTGATTTACTTCTTATATTTCTGTCTGGCTTTGTATTCAAAAAAAATTTATATTCCGTCTCTTCATCCTGGTAATATATATAACTTCTGTTATTTATCTGGTAACAAACTTAGAAGTCTTTGTATTCAGATCTGGGTTGAAAAAACATTATTAATTGCTAGTGCATTAATAGTGATTGGTGGTTATCGCAAAAATGTCAGACGATAACTTAAATTGGCTCATGTACGATATCTACAGAAAAGTTTCATTTCCTTTAAACATACTGTGTAAGGAATGAAAGCACTTGCGTAGAAAATGCAAAGTACTAGGAAAGGTGATTAGTTTAAAAATAAGTTTAGAGATAACCTTACAAAGTCTATAGTTAGAGGGAGTACCAGTCCCATAGCATATAGACTTATGGTTTAGATTTAGAAAAGATTTCAAAACGTTGTAATAAAGTAGCACTAACAAATTGTACAATACAAGTACTTGTACTTTACGATTATGTTCTGTTCTGAAAATTGCAATCAACAGAAATCTTTTCTATAATCTTTGTACAGCAGTGAACACTTTACATGAGGTTAAAGTAACTCATGTAACTAAATCAAGAAAAGGAGAATAAATCATGACCAGAGTAGTTCATGTTCATGCAGGTTTCATGACATACCTGTTGATTGCAGTATTTATCTTCATAGCACTTTGTTTTGTAGCTCCAGATATTGCTAACGAAGTGTTAATTGACCTGCATAAACTGGCACTTGCGATAAAGGTATGACTTTTTATACCTTTTTCTTTTTTCAGAAACTGTTTGACCAAAAAGGTTCTGTAAATTCAGAATCAGTTTGCAATATTTTTGGATCACTACTACCACCTCAATTCTCTTGATACGGATAATCAATACTACTGTCAAAGAATAACAGCACATATTCAAAGTTGTCAAATTCCTTTTAATTAACTCATCTGAAAACTTCCCTCCACTCCCGCATGCTCACGAAGGGAGCAGATATCGGGCGGTCGCTGGCAAAAAAGAAAAAAAGTAAAAAGTAGAATTTGCAACTTGTAAAAATTACGAATATGTTTTTGGAGTATTTGCTTTCCTATTTTCTTAGTCGTTTGGTTAAGAAGGTAAGCGAGAATCTAGTTTGTGTGGCACACGCCCTGATAGAAGAAAATCTACTAGAGACTGACCAGATCCGCCTGATAAACTATCATCTCTTCACGCAGAATAATTCTGTAGAAAATCAGATTAGGAGCTAACAGAGAGCAGGGAAGAAAATACAGTAATTTTTCCGGTAAAACAACTGAATTTTATAGGAAACCTTGATAGATTAAACACAATTTAAACTATATATAGTAATAATATGGCAGTGTAACGAAAGTTCTGTAAATTATGATTGACTCTGTATCCTTTTTCTTCATCACAAAAAATAGGAAACAGAGTCAATGGTTAATCTATTCTCATTCATCAAGATTATCTTGTTGATCAGGAAGACGGAATTCGCCAGTTAATTATCTGGTTTTTGAATCTTGTCATGGAGGAGGAAGCCCTCCTCCAATCTTGTGCACAACGTTATGAGGGCAATGTCCTGAATTTGCTGTAAATTCTAAGTTCTGAATATAGAGAAAAATGAATTAATTTTTTCTATTGGTGTTTTTTAGCCTGTTTATGACGTTCTTACTTTCTCATTTTTCTGCTTATCTTGAGGGTATATTTTTCTAAACTCAATTATTCAATAGGATATAGGAATACATGGTATTTGACCGACAACCAAAACATCAAATGTAAAAATTCTATGATAAACACACAGACACTTTTCTCGAGGTCAAGAGATATCGATTTAACTAAGTGTTACTAAGTGGAAAATATAAAGATTTCTATGAGAAATTGACTATGGCAATTATAGAACCATTAAGTCAACTGGGAGTTTAGTAAAAAGTTCCAATACAGATAAATATATAGTCAACATATGTATGTTTACACATATTCCTTCCGGCAGATGAAAAATAATTTGAATTATTGCTGATGAATTGTTTAAAAGATTAAAAGGATTAGTGGAAAAGGCCTGAGTTCAGACAGTAAAACTGGGGTAAGTGAAGATGAATGTATTCTTTAAAAGTATAAGGAAACTGATGGGCTGGTGCCCTAATGCTGGAACACATAAAAGCAGACAAAACGCTAATCTTGAGGATTGTAACTTGAATGCTTTAGCAAGAACAAGCAGAAAAAATGGCGATACAAAGAGAATGTTTAATTCAAAATCAACGGTAATAAAGGCTTATATTTTACTAATTTGGTTGAATATTCTCATAATTGCACTAATTGCAACTAAAATAGTGTTATATAATAGTGTTAAATATTTCTTTCGGGCGACATCGATCTCAATACCTTTGTTTTTTTACTTATTTTTGAAGGGGGAACCATCCGCATTATCAATACAAGAAAGTAAAAAGGAACTCATATTACTGTCTATAAGTTTTATTTGTTTAATGGCAACAATTTTTTTGGCAATGATGAACAGTGTACCTAAAACTTTGTAAATTTCAATTGCCTATATGGGTAGTACCAACGTAGCTCTACCCCTAATTTTAAATGATACGCCAAAACACGAACATTTTCTTATAGAATGTTCGGATTTTGGCAAATTTTTGAAGATAAATTTAAGAATAATTCCTGAGCCTATCCCAAAAGTAATATTATGCTGAAATTATAAATTTACTTTTATGTCCTTTCATGAAATCGATGAGATGAGCCAGATTCTAAAAATTTTCTCCTTCCCTTAGTGCTGATACTGACAAAGATGTCAGAAAGGATATCATATCTGGTTGGCCTTAGCGTACACCTACGCAGAAATCGGGGTAGAACCCTTCTTAGGAACTTATTGTGTTACTGTATGAAAATCGAGTACTATCATATAACTTATCAAAATTCTCATACGTGGAATATATCTTTGCGAATAACTCGTCAGTCTTCTTAATATAAGGATCGCCATAATTATTCAACTCCACATAACGAATTATAGTCGCCATCTCATGAGAAAACCCCCAGATGCATTCACATAGAGATAAGCTCATCATACCAGAAGAACGAAATTTAACGGAAACTGTGTTTAGCATCTCAGCATACCTTTTAAGCTTAGCATCTGCTTTTTCTGGTCTGATAAATTCACTAAATGTTTTCCAATCAATATAACATCCTAATAGAGCTTCTTTCACGGTTGACTTAACAAACTCTTCTTGTTCTTCTTCCTTCATTTGAGCGTCAAGCGCTCTATTTAATTCACCCAGTATATAAGAAACAAATATCTCGATCATTATTTAAACACCCAAATAACCAACATCATTATACGAGCCTATCCCAAAACCTATTTTATTCTAAATCATCATGAGTTTTCGGGATTATTTTAGTGATTAGATATTCAATTGATTGTTCCAAATACGAGATTCAACAAATCAAATTCTGAGTTTCGGGATAGGCTTTACAAATAAAAACTATGGTTCCGTTGCAAAAAATCTCAGGAATAACTAAAAAATAATTTCATACCTTAACTCCGCCGTCAATAGGGAATAAATAAATTAAAACTATAAGTTTTCAACATCAATTGCCTCTAAAATGAAAACTTTGTTTATTTTGAAAATATATCCAAAAACTTCTTCCTGCCCGCATACTCACGAAGGGAGCAGATATCGGGCGGTCGCTGGCAAAAAAGAAGATCATTAAGAGAGACTAAATAGTTAAAAATTGAAAGAGATTTCTATACGCTGTCCAAAGTTCAGAAACTATGCCATCTCTTACTCCATTCAGCCATAGAAAGTAAAACACTTCTAAGATCCTTACCTTTTTCTGTTAGGGAATATTCTACTTTTATAGGCATTGTGTTCTCAACATTTCTTTCTATAATACCATATAGCACAAGATCCTTGAGCTTTGAAGACAGCGTTTTGGAGCTTATTGGCTTCAGAGACTTTAGTAAATCGTTGAATCGCAAAGGACCATTTGAGAGATAAAATTCTCTTATTAATAATAGAGTCCACTTGTTCCCGATCAATGTGATTGTTTTTTCGATTGGACATGGGATATTCATTAAATCTTCTGGATAATGAAGCATGATAGATTACCTCAAGGTTATCTGATTCCGTTATTGAAACTTCGGATTTATATACTTTCCTTTGTATATCTGGTGTACTTAGTAAAGTGCGAATAATAAATTAAATCTGATTAGATGTGAAAAAGATAAAAATGATTTTTGCAAAAGGATATATTTTTACAAAAGTGATGAGGGCTATTATTCAGGTAAAAAATAAGACTGGAGGAAAAAATGAAAATTGAACGTCTATTACTTGTGCAGAAAAATGAAAAGACAATTCCAGCTGTGAAAATCGTTCCTTTGCAGCCAGTTGGCAGCGTGGTTTTAGTGCACGGTTACGGAGGCTGTAAAGAGGAAGATCTGGGATTGGCTTGGCGCATAGCCGAAAAAGGTCTGGTAGTATGCGCTATAGACCTATGCGGTCATGGCGAGAATCTCTCGTTCTTGCACAAAGATATGCTGGTCGAGCTGGAAACAGCTATAGAACACTGTCGGCAATACGGGAAAGTAGCTACCATCGGCCATTCACTTGGAGGACGTCTGTCACTTTTAAGTAGTGCTGATTTTGTTATTGGTATATCACCTGCTCTAAATACAAAATATAGTGAAACAACCTGCGATAATCTTGAAACTTTCAGAAGCTATCGTGTGAGAGAAAAATCCTTCAATTCTTTTATAAAAATTATAGGCCAACTGCCAGTATGGCAGCCCGATACAGCCCAGCCAACTTTAATTCTATTTGGAACCCGGGATATTCCAGAAATCGTTCAAGACTGTCGGAAACTCCAGGCTAAGGGATTTCAGGTGCAGGAAATCGATGCGGCTTTTCATAACGATATTTATTTGCATGAAGAAACGTTTAGAGCAATAAATAAACAGTTAAAACTGTGGTTTAAGTGAAGAAATAACGGTGTGTCAACTCCACGCCCACATGCTTACGAAGGGAGCAGATATCGAGCGGAAATGGGGAAAAAGAAGAAAAGTAAAAGCAATAGTGCCAACAAAAGTGTTTTACAGATGGTTGAGCCGGAAAGAAGCCGACATAGGAAGCGAGGAGAAAGCACTTATTTAGAAGAAGTACAGGAATTGCTAGGACCCTTTTTTCACGGTCAATCCTAGAAAAGAAACGTGTAGTGACAGGTGTAGATCTGCTTTTTCTAGACGAAAAATAACTGAATAATTCAGGGAAGTTTGAACGGTTTGCTCAAATTGATCCACCTATATTTAGGATTTTCAAACATCAATCTATAGTGACCAGGAGGCAAGGAAGTAGTATTATTCAGTGAAATTTGATAATCACCTAGCGCTTGTGAGTACCCAAGCAATGTATTATTAAACTGCGTACTTGAGTTGTTTGAATATAAATGCAGGGATGAGATTTGTTTTAAACCATCTGGATCATCACGTAACAAGAAAACAGATAATCCGGTATCTGGACCACCGACTTTAACAGGAATTGGATCACCATTTTTACAATCCGAATCCATGTTGGCAAAAATATGTCCATTAATTTCATTAGAACCTTCAAAATATGCGATTTCAAGTGCAAAAAAACAACCAAAAAGCCACAAGCATATAAAACAAAGGACAGCCAGAAATTGACTATCGTGTGAATTTGAAAAGGCAAACAAGACACCTAATATTAAAAAACCAGCACTAGATAACTAAGCTCATGCTCATCAGGCACAGGTAAACCTAATATAAGAAGTATTCCACCAAAAATTAGAAAAACAATTGTAAAATGAGCGAAGAAACGACTAGCGTGAAAAGTAAATGCCCGTAAACCATCCAACATCATTGTGTATTTAAAAATAAATGATTTTAATAAAATGAAACTTCCATATAGTATGATAGTTGCCGCTAAAAGTATTTTCAGTGCAGTATAATAAACTATCCAATTTTCTAAATGAGCTGATCCCAAAACTCAAAATTGCTTCTCTGAATCCTGTATTTCGAATAATCAATCAAGTTTCTGATCATGAAAACAATCCTGAAAATTCTTGATGATTAAGGACTAAATGGCTTTTGGGATAGGCTCAATAATAATGTTCTGGAATCGAAATAGACTGGAACAAAGAAATAATTTGCTTAAAATTTTCAAAACTGAATATTTCTTCTAGAAATGCCATTTCAAAAACAAATCAAACTTTTTATTAATAACGTTTCCGATTTTTTTCTTTTCGATTTATACTTTCAAACGTTCCAACATCATTTCTGTGTCAGGTCTATGATCAAAAAGGTTAGGATATTTCTCTTTAAGTAATGAGCGTAGAGTCTCATTTAATCTTGCGCCGTGAAGTGTTTTCACTTTAGAAAGCATATCAATATCTAAGTTTCTAGCTCCATAGAGATTAGCATCAGTAAAATCAGCACTTTCAAGTTTAGCCCCAAAACATTCGCTTCTTTCAAGATGAGCCTGTCTAAAATAAGCATGTTTTAGGCTAGCCACTGTAAAAGTAGCATCTTCTAGATGAGCCCTCCTAAATTTTGCCCATTCAAGATGAGATGCTGCGAAATTGGCTCCTTCTAAATGAGCATCTATAAAAATAGCACCGTGCAGATAAGACCCTCTAAAACATGCTCCTTCAAGATGAAATCCCTTAAAATTAGCTCCCATAAGATAAACATCTTGCAAATTTAGTCGGTTTGATTCTCCGTTAGAAAAATACTTTTGGCGTCTTCCGATCACAGTAAGGATAGCTTGAATATCTAAAGGCAATTTTCTTTCATTTATCTTTTCGGAATTTGCGTTTTCATTAGCTTGAAAATCAATAGATTCAGGTTCATATGTCAGGGATTTTCCTTTTATTTGAAGATTAACACCACTATTTTTTCTAATATAAGCTGTTAAAATTTCTAGTACTGGCGAGTAATATTCTTCAGACTCACTTGCAATTTTTTCGAGGGCATATATTCCTCCCAATCTTATTTCAAGCTCTGTTCTACCTAATTGATCGACTGCCCGGGTAAAACGCTCAGTTATTTGCTCTTGTTTAGCTATCTCTAGACTCTTCTGGGTAGCTTTTAGATTATCCTCTGCAATGTTTATTCGCTTCCAGCTCAGATAAACTCCATATAAAATAGCAATGCCACCAAATGCCTGAGTAAGAGTTACACGATATTGATTTTCTAAAGTCGCCATTTCGGAGATAGTTATTCCGAAACTAAACTGATAGACTGCCAATATTGGAAGAAACCACCAGATCAGTCCAATGATGATAAAACCGATAATTAGAAGAGCTACTTTAATAACGAGATGAATCACTTTATATTTCTTTTTCATTTATCTCAATGTAGTTAAGATCATATGTTAGTTATAAATCACTCGAAATTTTTCGTTTGTCTTCGATGTTTCTACTCTCCTCTTTTCTGCTTCTCTCTATACTATGCTTTTCTAAACTCATCCATTTTAAATGCTATGTGAATATAGAATATTTTGTCGATTAACCCCCATCAAATGCAGAAATAGTGTACGAAATATATAGGCACTTTTCTCAGTGACTATTAATGTTGGTTTTTATCCCATAATAACAGTACAAAAATTAAATTAGGTAAGCGTTCAGTTTAATCATCTTGAAGATAAGTCACTAACTCATCCCCGTATTCAGTGTAAATAACAAAATAGTTTTTCGCTGACGAAAAAAGATAAGTTTTAAGCGTAAGGATCCCTTAACGCCTTATTAACCCCAAAATTCCTGCGCTCCTCGAGCGTCTTCCTATTCTTGTCGATCTTCTCCTTTGCGAGCTTTTTGACAATTCCAAGACCGGGCTTGACCTCTTCTATGGGCTTTGTCTCGAACAATCCTTCAGCGACTGCTTTAGACCAGATCTCATTCCCTACCTTTGTGCGGATGAAGACTGTGGACCAGCCGCCTGGACTTCCGACCGAGCCGGTCGATATGTCAGCGAGGTTAGAAACGTAATCGAGGCAGACGTGGCAACCTGGCTGCTCGTACTTATGCGTCTCCTTGAGAGGCACGGTAGCGACATTTCCGCGCTCGGTGTGGACAAAGAATTTTCCCTTCCCAAACTCCATCTTCTTCACGGAACTGAGACTCTGGTTTGCGTGGTCTTCAACAAGGGCCTGTATAGAATCATATGGGAAGTTCACCATGCAGAAGAGCCCTACTGCGAAGGCAACCTTGCCCGGGACATCCCTCATGTTGATGGGATAGAGCTGAGCCTTCCTGACCGCCTGCATCTGGCAGCAGACGCCCGTGATCCCTACCTTATCGAGGCCAAAAGACCGGGTTGCCTCCTTGAGCCAGGAAATCTGGGGGCTGATGTTGTACTTTGCCCTCTGTGCCTTGAGGATGTCCTCACGGCTCATCGCAACAAACGGTCTCGGCTTCCATGGCAAGTCACCCTTGCCTGCTACAATAGCCCCGTCGATGATCCCTTGCTCGAGTGCATAAACCATAAGGGCGGTGGCTATGCCGCCGTCCTGTGCTTTCTTGAGAATCTCCTTATCCGTGCTCCGTGCCGAAACGCATGTCACGTATTTGCCGAGATACGGATCTTCAATCATCCTTCTCACCTTCCTTAAGCGCTCCAGCAATTATCTCGTTGATGCTCTCGAATTCAGAAATCACATCAGGGTTGAAGAACGACCTTGGGCAGGCGCCATAGCAGGAGCCGCACTTGATGCAGAGGTTAAGGTCACCCTGCGGCTTTCCGAACTCGTGCGTGATCGCCCGCACTGGACAGGATGCAGCACAGATGCCACAGCCTATGCAGAGGCCCTGGTTAATCACGTCGTCCATCAGGTCGCAGAAGCATCCGGTAGTGCCGCGCTTCGCAAGGTCCATGAGAGGCTTTAAGTACCTGCCCGCAAGATCCTTCTGTTCCTCGTTCCCTTCAAGGAGCAGGTACGCCATGATGGCGACGTTCCTTATAAGCTCCGGGCTCGGAGGGCATCCTGGGATGTAAACATCCACGTCAATGAGATCCCCGATCGGAAGGTAAGACTCGTGCTGGGGATGATTATGCTGTCCTCCACGGCAGAACCTGGTGATATTACCATAGCTCGCGCAGGAGCCGAGGGCCACCACGATCCTGGACTTCTTCCGCGTCTCCTTTATATCCTCCACAGATTCACGGTCCTGGATACAGACCGATCCCTCGACGAGTGCCACGTCCATCTCTGGAATATGCCGGACGTCAGCAAGAGTGAGGCAGTAGACAAGGTCGGCATAGTCGTCCAGGATCTTGAGAAATCCCTGGTAGTTATCGGCCACGGACACGAGACAGCCGGTACAGCCGCTCAAGTGTACATGCCCGAGCTTGATCTTATTTGCCACTGGTTTCGCCTCCTTTGTAGCTTCCACCTTCTTAAGCAGTTCCATAGTTCAATCCGATTTCCTTCAGTATCGCGGATTTCAGTATCCAGAATTTCAGTATCTAGGATTTCAGTATCCAGGATACAGCGCCTGAAATGGCTCTCTGTACCTTGTCTGTAATCCGTATGACCATCTCGAGGTGAACATCTCGAGGGCAGAAATGTACTTCTTCTGATATGCAAGGACCCGGATCCAGATACCGTCTTTAATATACTGGATCGGCTCGGTCAGATCCCAGAGTGGACATTCCTGTAACTTCCCACGAAGAACTCGTTAACGGTGAGCCCCCTGAGCTTGCGGGTTCCCCCAAAAATCCGCAAGTTTCCATTCCCTTCACCACTGCATGAGTTTTTGGGCGACTATTCTATCCTCTTCGTTCACTACTATCATATGGGTTGCACACGAGACGCACGGGTCATAAGCACGGATAACCATTTCGGCGATCTGCCAGGGTGCTCCAGTCAGAGCGCGGCTGCAGGTAGGGAAGTTCCAGGTGGTAGGTACAAGCATCTCGTACCGCAGCACCTTTCCATCCTTCACCCGTGCGAGATGGACATCGGTCCCGCGCGGGGCTTCGTTCGCGGCCCAGCCCATGGATCCGTTTCCCAGAGGGATGGTGTCAGCAAGGACCTTGCCAGAAGTATCCAGGTTTTCAAGGCAGTTGAGGATGGTGTAGTAGCAGTCGGTGTACTCCATCTGCCTGGCGATGTGCTGAGCAAAGGTACCTTTCTCGGTAAAGTGCTTGAAGGTAGCGAGCCTTGCCCTCGGGCCGACCTCAACTGGCTGGCCGTCGTAGGTCGGAACAGTATTGCAGGCTTCCATCCGAGGGTTGACTTTGGTGCCGACCTTCGTGGTGCCGCCAATCGGATAGCTCGAGTCTTCAAGATCAATGGTTTCCTCACTCATGTACCAGTCCCATGGCCGGGTTTCTCTCCAACGAGTGAAATCCCACATAGGCTTTTCGTCCAGACTGGACGAGCCGTACATTGGAGCTGTGGCCATGACCCCCTGGTTATGGTATCCGAGCGTCTTGGGAAGCGGGATCTGCTTGCCTGCGACCTCGACAAACTCCCGGTCCTGCATGTTCCTGATGACCTCAATCATGAATTCCATCTGTTCGTGGGCAAGGACAAGACCTTCTTTTGCCAGGTCAGCTATCTTCTGCTTTGCTCGTGAACTCACGTTGCGGTACATTCCGCCAACCCTCGGGTTTGAAGGGTGGATAGCCTCTCCGCCTGCAACAGCTCCAATGGTCTGTGCAATCTCGCGGATGCGGAAGATCCTCACCGCAACGCTCCTTAAAGGCTGCTCCTTAGAAAACGGGTTGATCTTCGTCTCCGTATCTGGAATGTAAAAGTCCGGGAGGATCAGGATGTTGTGTAGAGCATGGCTGTGGAGGCGGTTTGCTGCATGAAGAATGACCCTCAGAAGCTTTGCATCCTTGGGGATCTCGCAGCCGATCGAAGCCTCCATAGCCTCAATGCCCGCCAGGGTGTGGGCAATGGGACAGATACCGCAGACCCGAGAAGCAATCTTCGGGACCTGGTCCATCGTCTTACCTATAGCGAGCTTTTCAATACCCCTGACCGGGGTGGTGGAGAGCCAATCTCCTCGCTCAACAATACCTTCATCATTCACCTTCAGGGTGAGCTTGGAGTGGCCTTCATGTCTCGTGGTTGGAGAGATCTCTACAACTTTTGTCAATGGTATGCCTCGTTTTCTATTTGGTGTTCTTCAGGCTGTACTATAGTTAGCACTTTCTATGTGACAATTCTAAGATAGTTCTCTATTCACCCTGTACATAAAGTACGTTAACCCCCTTTATTTTTCCCAGTGCGCAGCCATAGTTTTTGTTTAAAATTCAAAAGATTTTAATTGATATCAAATTCACAAAGCTTAGTACTCCTAAAACAATATTCATAACAGTCCTGAACTCCTGACTCATCGAACTTTTCATATGAGAAAGTCGAGGTTGAAGAAGTGATACATTTGGTACGTTAAGGAATAAAGATTGGATCTTTTGGACATGGGCAAATCCCAGAAAGTCGATGAGCTATACCCCCCGTGTCTAAATTTAGACTTATACAGCAGATTGACCTGAAGGATTTCTTAGTGTTGTGCCTGCTAGTGTCATGACAATTTAATTACTGGGCATTAATACTTAGAAACACATCATCTATAATCTCTTTCTTAATTCTAAGGATGCAAAACTAAATTTTCTAGACACTAGTGTTTCGCTTTGAACTTAAATATAAATAATTATATTAATTATTTTATAATAACTTTGTGCCTCGCATAAGTGGTTGTCCCAAATTATTATTCACTCTAAAAGAGTTGAGTATCGGACCAAGTTAAGTCGCTCCAGAAATCAAGCCGCAAGCACTGTTGAATGATTCCAGGATAGTATTTCTCATGCGTCATCGGTTAAGCATTAAATCCCATCTCCTGTATATGTTTTTATACTAATCTTATAATCCTTGTATCTATACCAATTTTTGTATCTATACCTCCTCGTTTCCCATCTACTCTTGAAGACTCTCTTCGGAAAATATTTACCGAAGAGTGGTTAAGGCAAACTTCCAAAGAAACTGGTCTTATAATCCGTGAACGTAAAATTGACCCTGTCATCATCTTTTGGGTTTTAACTCTGAGTTTTGGTGTCCGCTTGCAGCGTACACTTGCCAGTTTGAAACGAGAATATAAAACTGAATCTCATAAAACCATAAGCAATAGCAGCTGCTGAAGTAAAAGTCGGAGTTATGGTAAGTGCAGTTGCTAACGGACCTAAAACCGTTGCTCTATACTCTGAAAAAACAGCTGAGATAAATACATTAAAAATAGGTCCCTGGATCAAAGACCGTATTCTCCTTGTTAATCTTGGTTTCTATAAAACTCAGATGTTTGCAAAGGTTGAGGAAAATGGAGGAGATTTCTTCTCAAGAATCAGGAAAAATATGGATATCATTGTTGTTTTAATAGACGAAGGGGTACCTAAAACAAAGTGCAAAGATTTCATAGGAAAACCTATTAGTGAGTGTATTAAGCAACTTTCTGGAAAATATATTGATACAGTTGTACAAATAGCATTCAAAAGAAGAGAGTATAAAGGCAAGCAAAAACAGGATGAGATGATTGTACGTTTTGTTGCAGTCTATAATGACGAGGATGAAAAGCACCACATTTATATTACAAACATTCAGAAAGATCTTTTTAATGCAAAAGACATTGCAAACTTATATAGGGCAAGATGGGACAGAATTTCTGTTTAGGAATTGAAAAGCAAATATTCTCCGGACGTTCTTGAGACAAAGAATGTACAGGTAATTGAAGCTCTAATCTGGACTGCAATATTGACATTAATCGTTAGCAGAAGAATGTATTTTCTTGTAAGAAACTCAACAACTTATCCTGAAAAAATGGCTAGATATACGCAGTTACGTTGGAGTACAATATTTGCAGAGAATGCATCGGATTTGTTGACGGTAATTTTGTATAGATGTGGAGTGCAGAGGACTTTTGAAACTATAACGAGCGGACATGACTTCCCACAGATGTCTTCAAAAAAATAATATTTCTCTTGATGTCGTTTTTGGAAAATTATTTGAAAAATGTGCAGTTGCTATCTCAACCGAAACTTCTGGATGTGGATACTGAAAATTCAATGAAGGCAAAAAGTCGAAAATTACGAGATATTTCAAAAACACATGTTTGAGCAACCAAGGAACTTTTCAGAAAAAACGATAGCAAGAAAAATTATGAAAATGGAGTTGGAATTTAATTAAACGTTTACCATTTTGAGTCGTCTGCTTCTGTATCGTGTATTGGACTGCCAAATGGTTTTGAGTCTGCAAAATAATTTCAGGATACAACAATTAAAACTTATTTGTAAAATCCAACTATTTTACTGGCCTCTTGGGCAACAAGGATTATTTTAAAAAGACATAGATGGCCACATCAGGCTAAAATTTACTGGATTATGGATAAGTTTACTATAGTTTTGTCTACCGAGCGATAAAGCAAGGAGGAAATTAAGGATAAACTGAGGATAGGCTAAGGATTAAACTAAGGAGAAACTAAGGAGAAACTAAGGAGAAACTAAGGAGAAACTAAGGAGAAACTAAGGAGAAACTAAGGAGAAACTAAGGAGAAACTAAGGAGAAACTAAGGAGAAACTAAGGAGAAACTAAGGAGAAAGCTATGCGAGAGGCCACTTCAGCCACTTATGGAGGCTTTGTGTGAGTTTCAAGGAGACAAAAATAAAAAAATAACATTGGGAAGCTTCAACTTCCCTTACTTCTTATTACTCAGACTTAGTTCAGTATCTGATTAATTTTGCTGTAAAAATCTATAATAACACTAGTTGCCTCATTGCTCATGTTTAGTTGGAAAGTTCGTATTTGCTTACCCAGGGGTTTTTCCTGAACAATGCCTGAAAGAACCAGAGGTGTAATAACTCTTGATACACTGGAATGTGACAGACCAGTTTCTTCAGCTATCCCTGAAAGATAGGTTGGTTCGTTCTGGTTTTTTATCAAGTTCTTAAGAACTGTCATCTGTGCGGTTTTTCCAAATATTTTTTCCATTGAATCCATTGATATCATCTCAGAGGTGGCTATTCTCGATAAGTGATTTCCAGTTCCAATAACTGTTGACGGTTAATAAACTTATCTTCTAATTTAATAGGTTAGAGATCTGCACAAATACTCTTAATATTTGGATGCTCTACTCTATCAAGGATGTTTAATCTCTCTAATTAAGTTTCAAGCGCGTAGGTCGTATATATACTATAACATTTTATCCTCATTACTAAATTTTATGGAGATTTTACATGAGAAGTGATATCACCAAAGAAGGACCTGAAAGGGCTCCCAATTGCTTACTTCTAAAAGCTACAGGAGTCACAGATTCCGTGATGAGAAGGCCGTTTATCGCAGTTGTCAATTCCTGAAACGATATAATTTCTGGTCATATGCACCTGAAAAAACTTGCTGAGGCTGTAAAAGCCGGAATCCGGAATGCCGGCAGAGTTCCTTTTAGAGAAGAGCTTAAGCAGCGGAAAGCTGCCTTTGTGCCTCCAAAAACTGAGATCACAGGTTACCTTGCCAGGTAACCAGTGTTCAGTCCATTCCGCAAACACAGGCGGGATCGTTGACTAAGTTGGCTGATTATGTTTTGAAGTATTACGTGTTTGGAGAGCTTTTTTCTCCATTAATTTTTTTAATTATTTTTTACTTCAAGTGCTTTTGGAGATATGATTTTAGTACTTTCCTTTAGCCATTCAATCCCTCAGTCTATGGCTTAAACTTTAGTTATTTGGAATACGCATACACAGACAGATAGGTGGGAACTCAAATCGTTTAAATAAATAATTGATTTAAATATAATATATATAACAGTGTGAACACTATATCTGTATCACCGTTAGGTTCTTAAAAAATCAGTAATATAGTAGATGACAAATATGAATAAGTTAGTTGTACTATTGATTCTCATTGCGGCTGTGATCTTAACAGCTGGCTGTATTAATAGCAAGGCAAATGTCACGAATCCACAGGAAGCCCAGGAAAATTCTATGAATAATTCTCAGAACAGTACTGTTGTAGAGGTTACCCAACTGGATCAGATAAACACATCTCTCGAAAATGGACCTGTTCTTTTGAAACTCGGAGCTGAGTGGTGTGAGGAGTGTCAGGAGTTAAACCCTGTTTTGGCTCAGGTTGCAACAGACTATGCAGGTAGAGCCACAGTTATGACCATAGATATAGATAAAAGTAAGGAACTTGCTGATTACTTTGGAATATATGTAATCCCTGACTCTTCTGTAATTGTGGGCATTGAAAGCGGGAAATATGTTTATATGCAGGAGGATGGGAACGCTACTACTGAAAGATCGACGGCCAGGATTCTAAAAATAGAGGGTAAAGAAGTATACGAAAATGTTCTCGACCTAGCTCTTCAGAAAGAAAAAAATTAAATCTAATTAAATTTTACAGCCAAACCATATTTTTCTTTTCTTTTTAAATACAGCGTAGAGGACAAAAACTAATTTCAGAAACGTTATCTATTGGTGCACTGGTGCATTGATTCCAAAGTATGTTAATAATGAATTTTTTTGAAAAACACTAAAAGCACGGAAAACACGGAAATAAGTAGTAAGGGCGTGTTTCTTCCGTTCTATAACTCAATATAACTCAATATTGTATTCACTGTGGATTGCCTCCTCTACTATCATTCTTTGAGCTTGATTTTACAGGTTGGCAGGATGTTAAATGGTTGAGTAATCTCATTGCCGAAATTTTTAGTAGAGTCCTGATTTGGCACCTCCATTTCGAAGTAATTATACAGTGTTTGCGTGTGTGGCCAAATACCAGAGGAAGGCCTGTGGAAAGACCTGTTAGGTCTTGCTTCTTTAAACCGCATACCATAAAACTGCAAATAAAAATCATCTGCTTCCTTTTTCAGGTCAACTTCAAGTTTTCCAGGATGCAACTTGTCTGTTATATACATTAGTCCCAATATCCAGCGAGGGCTTCCAAAATCCCAGGAAGGCGGAATTTCATAGACCCGATGCTGTGTCACAGCATCGGCATGTATTCCATATTTCTGGCACAGGGCATAAAACTCATCAAGAGGACGAGAAAGGAAACCCGAGACAAAAATAACCCCAGGGTTGTGCTCATTAATAAAGGAAGGGGAAACACTTACACCCAGTTTACCTTCCTTTTGAAGCTGCTTATTGATACTCACACCACCGGAAAATGTCACAAGGTTATTTTCCATTCTGCCGGCATTCAGGGCAAAGAAAGGAGATCCCATGCAATAATACACATAATAACTACTTTTTCCTGCTGAAAGATTCTGGACAATTTGCAAGCGCTTGTGAATGAAAGAAACAAGTTCTTCTCCTTTTTCCGGCATATTAGCTTTTTCAGCAATAAACTTGATGAACTCTAGATAAGAGTACGGCTGCCGTATCATATTATGTATTTGCATAAGAGTTTTGGGGTTTGAGACTTTACTCCAGACATCCATTAATTTGTCCTCACCCCAGATATCCATTAGTTTATAATCATCTAGTACTCCCAGGCATGTAAGTACTGCATGAACCATACTGAAAGCCTGGCTTATACTGTAACTGTCCATTAAGCCTGCTTCACTGAAACCTTCAGTGGGAGCTTTACCCTGGACTGGAATGCTGCAACCGCAGCTACATTTGTGACTTAACCAGGGTTTTACAAGCCTGGAGCCAAAAGGCCTGTGAAATTCCCGTTCTATTAGGAGACGGCCACATTCAGGACAGTATGTGTTTAATAGTTCCGTGCCTGGAGAATTAAAGAGGTAGACAAAATCCAGATATCTGCGCAAGTCAGAACATATTTTTTCCGCTTCTCCTATTGATGGTTCCAGTTCTATCGGAGCATAGCCGAAGGGAAGGAATCTCATGACATGCAACGGAATAGTAGGAGATATATCAGACACTGCCTCTGCGACTTTTATAACATCCTCTTCATTTCCCCTTGAATAAGCGATTGAAGTTTCAACATGTACTCCCATATCAAAAAGCCTGGAAATGTTGCGAAAAACAGGAGCTGATG
This sequence comes from Methanosarcina barkeri str. Wiesmoor, assembly GCF_000969985.1. Taxonomy (GTDB): domain Archaea; phylum Halobacteriota; class Methanosarcinia; order Methanosarcinales; family Methanosarcinaceae; genus Methanosarcina; species Methanosarcina barkeri_B. The sequence goes on from NZ_CP009526.1 coordinate 3,173,391, forward strand.
AAGTAACTCCACAATTCCTATAACCTCTGTCAGAATAACCTTTAATTCCCACATTCACAAAGTCAACAAGCTGTCCAAACTCTTCTAAAGTCTCACTTGTGAAATAGCAATTGGTTGAACAACCTACAAGTAAACTTTTTTCCTGTGCCTGTATTGCAAGATCCCTAAAAAGATAGTAATTAGCAACAGGATCATTTAGTGTCGAAACTACGCCCAGACACTCCTGCTTTAAGGCTCGTTTCACGACCTCGGATGGACTGAGTGAGGCCTGTTGAGTGGAAGGTTCACTTGATGCTGGCATCCGTGCCGCACAACCAGGACACTGAAAATTACACCCTTTACTGAAAATTTGCAGGAACTTGCCTGAAGGATAAAAATGATGTAAAGGGACTTCTTCTATTGAAATTGGATATGCTCCCATATATCCCATACCAGGGTACTGGGTTATAGTATTGCCAGTGCTTACATAAGTGCCACATCTGCCCGTACTATGCTTATTGATTTCGCACCTGACTTCGCATATATTGCATTGCATTTAACCTCCCTCAAATAATACCACAATAAAGCCAGAGTCATCCTGAACTATACGGCAGAGAATTTCTTTGTTTTCCAGTTTGCGTATAATTTGAAGTTTTTCTAACTGAGGCATTTTTGAATTAATACTTTATTCGGGAAATAACTGTAGTTGTTTTTTTATAAATCAACACGTTAACTTCTTTTTTACCTAAAACACCATCTTCAACATTTTTTTTAGTTTTAAGCGTTATGTCTATTTTTGCATATTGACATAATATAGTTTATCAAGATGGTATGCACCAGGATTTAACAGTTTAGTATTTTCTTATTTTTATGTCAAAATATCGCATTTCTATGATTTAATGGTTTGTTTGTTATGTTTATTTATACATAACGGTTCGAGGTTTTAGATCAGTAGAAGTAATTCCTTGTACTCAGAAATAGTAGTTATAAAACTGTACTAAAGAGTTATAAACACGACCTTAAATATATCTATAAGTTGGAACTTTTTCTCCATTTGAAAAAATATAACTGGCAATCAATGACGTTTTTAAAGAAATAATTTTTTAAATAATCCACTAATACGCGCATTTCTATTTGACAAATTAAAAATTACAATAATGAAAAGTTATATATAATATAAAGTAGGAAGTAAGAATCTGTATTCCTCTAGATAAATAGTTGTTATGGTTGTTCAAACATAACAATAACAAAAATAATTTTAAATGTATTGGATGGAGTACACAATACAAAAAACTAGCAAAAAGGAGTGTTATGTAAAAAGGAACATATATCATATATAAATAATATATAATGTATAAAATTGGGTGGACAACATAAAAATTCAATAATATTATGTAGAAATTTAATCTGTTGTTCAAAATACAAAGTTCAAAGAAACAAATGGGTTTTCTGGACAAAGTTTGCGTAAATACTGAAGGAGTGTAAAATGACAAGAAAAATTGCTTTCTATGGAAAAGGTGGAATCGGAAAGTCCACCACGCAACAAAATACTGCAGCTGCTATGGCATATTATCATGGCAAAAAAATTTTCATTCACGGCTGTGACCCAAAAGCTGACTGTACTCGTCTTGTGCTTGGTGGAGTAGCTCAAACTACGATAATGGATACTTTAAGGGAGCTTGGTGAGGAGGCTGTTACAGCTGAAAATGTCATCAATACCGGCTTTGATGATATAAAATGCGTTGAGTCCGGTGGTCCAGAGCCCGGTGTTGGCTGTGCTGGCCGAGGAGTTATCACTGCAATTAATCTCATGGAGGAAATGGGAGCCTATTCGGAGGACCTGGATTTTATTCACTTTGATGTATTGGGCGATGTTGTCTGCGGTGGTTTTGCAATGCCTATTCGGGAAGGAAAAGCCCAGGAAGTATACATCGTTGCTTCTGGAGAAATGATGGCGACTTATGCAGCAAATAACATCTGTAAGGGCCTGTTGAAGTATGCCGAACAAAGCGGAGTGAGATTGGGAGGAATAATTTGCAACAGTCGTAGGGTGGATAATGAACTGGAAATGATGGAGGAATTTGCTTCTGCACTGGGAACGCAGCTGTTATACTTTGTACCACGTGACAACATTGTCCAAAAAGCAGAGTTCAATAAAAAGACTGTAGTGGAGTACGACCCTACATGCAATCAAGCACTTGAATACAAAGAACTCGCCAAAAAAATCCTAGAAAATGACATGTTTGTTATCCCTAAACCATTAAGTATGGATCAGCTAGAGAAAATGGTTGAAAGATATGGTCTTATGGATTAATTTAGGAGAGATAAAAAATGAAGATGGTCCGTGCCATATTACGTCCTGAATGGACTGAAGAAGTAACCGACGGACTCGCAGAAGCCGGTTATTACTCCCTTACAAAAATAAACGTCTTCGGAAGAGGGAAACAAAAAGGGATCACTGTTGGGGATGTGCACTACGATGAACTCGCAAAAACAATGATCATGATGGCTGTAGAAGATGAGGCTGTTGACGAAGTGATAAAAATAATTTCCGGAAAAGCATACACCGGCAACATGGGGGACGGAAAAATCTTTGTAAATACGGTTGAAGCTGCATACACAATTAGCTCAGGTGAAAAGGGGTTATGAGGAATAATCTAAAAACTAAAAAATTTTGAAAACCGGGATGTTTTCATATGAAAGAAATTACTGCAGTTGTTAGGCCCAACAAGATGTCGGCTACGAAAGACGCACTGGATAAAATTGGTTATCCGTCTATAACGGCAATTCCGGTATTGGGAAAGGGTAAGCAAAGAGGGATCTCAGGAGAGCTTAACTTCTACATACAACCAAGGCTGCTCGCGAAAAGGTACAGTACAGGTATGAAGTACATACCAAAAAGACTTCTGAGCATAGTTGTAAACGATGAAGAAGTGGATCAGGTGATTAAGACAATTATAGAAGTCAATCAAACTGCCCAGATTGGTGATGGAAGGATTTTTGTGGAGTCCATTGACGAGGTTATTCGGATCAGGACTGGCGAAAAAGGAAAACTAGCTTTAAAATAAACAGATACGAGGCCTGCAAAATGCCATTAAAACTATTCTGTTGCGATGAATGCATACCTGAGCGCCAAAACCATGTTTACATAAAAGAAGAAGGAGAAGACACAACTCAATATCTCCCACTCTCAAATATAGAAACAATTCCAGGATCATTATCTGAGAGAGGGTGCAGCTATTGTGGAGCAAAACTCGTTATTGGCGGAGTCATCAAAGACTGTATTCAGATGATACATGGACCGGTAGGATGTGCTTATGATACCTGGCACACGAAAAGGTATCCCAGCGATAATGACAATTTTCAATTAAAATATGTTTGGTCGTCGGACACAAAAGAAAAACATATTGTTTTCGGAGCTGAGAAGCAGCTCAAAAAAGCGATCAAGGAAGCTTTCAAAGAATTTCCAGAAATCAAGCGAATGTTTGTCTACACGACCTGTACAACCGCATTGATAGGAGACGATCCTAAAGCAGTATGTCGTGAGGTTGAGGAAGAGCTTGGAGATGTAGATATATTCGTTGTCGAATGTCCAGGATTCGCTGGAGTCAGTCAATCAAAAGGACATCATGAGCTGAACATCGGCTGGATGAGAGATAAGATTGGAACGCTTGAACCTGAAATTAAAAGCGAATACACAATTAATGTCATTGGTGACTACAATATTCAGGGAGATACTTACGTATTACAAAAATATTTTGATAAAATGGGCATACAGGTCATTGCACACTTTACAGGAAATGTAACCTATGATCAACTACGCTGTATGCATAGGGCAAAGCTGAATGTGGTCAACTGCGCGCGTTCTGCAGGATATATAGCCAACGAACTTAAGAGAGTATATGATATTCCAAGAATGGATGTTGATACCTGGGGTTTTGAATATGTCAAGGTAGCACTGAGAAAAATTGGAGCTTTCTTTGGATTGGAAGACAAAGCTGAAGAAGTAATTGCAGAAGAGGTTGCAAAATACGAAGGAAAACTTAACTGGTATAAGGAACGGCTCAAAGGAAAAAAGGTCTGTATCTGGACTGGTGGGCCAAGACTATGGCACTGGACAAAGGCTCTTGAAGACGATTTAGGTATGGAAGTTGTTGCAATGTCTTCTAAATTTGGTCATCAGGAAGACTTTGAGAAGGTTATTGCCAGGGGAAGAGTCGGGACGATTTATATTGATGACGGAAATGAACTGGAGTTTTTCGAAGTACTCGATAATATTCACGCCGATATTATTTTTACCGGGCCCAGAGTTGGAGACTTAGTCAAAAAACTGCACATTCCATACATTAACGGACATGCATATCACAACGGTCCATACATGGGCTTTGAAGGCGCAGTAAACATGGCGAGAGATATGTATAACGGAATTTATTCTCCGATGTGGAGTTTAGCTGGAAAAGATCCGAGAGTGGTGCAGGAATTATGAATGAAAAAATAGAGGAAGTGACAGCCCTTATACAGAAACAGTGCTTATGGCAATTCTTTTCAAGAAGCTGGGACCGGGAGGAAAACATTGAAGGTATTATGACAATGACCAGCAAGATTCTGAACGGAGAGAAAATAAATCTTGTAACGCCGGCAGATAAAGCGTTTTATTCCGATGCAAAATTTTTGGCTGCGGAGATTCAGAAAAAAATGACCTGGATCTCCGAACTCGACAAGTCAGAAGTACTGGAACTAATTGAAGGCGTCAAAGAAAGACTGCTCTATATTGCTGTAAAAAAATCACGTAACTGCGAACTGAACTTGTCAAATTACTAAATAAAAGGCGGTAAAAAAGATGTCGTGTGAGCTGATGTTGAAAGAGCGAACAGGAATCATTAATCCAATGTATACCTGTCAGCCTGCAGGTGCCCAATTTGTGGGAATTGGTATAAAGGATTGCATTCCGCTTGTACATGGCGGTCAGGGTTGCAGCATGTTTGTCAGGTTGTTGTTCGCTCAGCATTTCAAAGAAAATTTTGACATTGCGTCTTCGTCTCTGCATGAAAGCGCCGCCGTTTTCGGGGGCGCAATAAGGGTAGAAGAAGCGGTTGAAGCACTTGTTGCGAGGTACCCTCAGCTGAGGATCATACCTATAATAACTACTTGCTCTACCGAAACAATTGGAGACGACATTGAAGGTATAATCCGGAAAGTAAACAAGGATATTAAAGAAAAACATCCTGACAGAGATGTGAAGCTTATAGCTGTGCATACGCCAAGCTACAGCGGTAGCCAGGTGACAGGTTACGATACGGCAATTAACGCGGTTGTACAAGCTCTTGCAAAAAAAGATGAGCCTTCAGGAAAGTTGAATGTATTCACTGGATGGGTCAATCCAGGAGATGTTTCTGAAATTAAGCATATATTATCTGAGATGCAGGTTGACGGAAATATACTTCTGGACACCGAGACCTTTGACTCTCCTATTATGCCTGACAAATCGGCATTCGCGTATGGAAATACAACCATTGAGGAAATAGCCGATTCTGCCAATGCTATCGGGTCGATTGCATTAAGCCGCTATGAGGGAGCAAATGCTGCAACATACTTAAAAAATAAATTCGGCGTGCCTTCGGTTGTAACTCCAACTCCTATAGGCATAAACAATACCGATATTTTCCTTAAAAATATCAGCAAGCTTACCGGCAAACCCATACCAGAATCACTGGTTATTGAACGCGGAAAAGCAATAGATGCGATTGTAGACCTTGCTCATATGTTTTTCGCGAATAAGAAAGTGGCCATATTTGGGAATCCAGACCTTGTCTTCGGTCTTGCGCAGTTTTGCCTGGAATGCGAACTTGAACCTGTGCTTTTACTATTGGGCGACGATAATACACTGTATAAAATTGACCCAAGGCTCGAAGCACTTAAAGAAAAGGCAAATTGCGATATAAAAGTTATCTGGAACGCTGATTTATGGGAACTGGAAAGCCGTGTCAAAAATAAATCCATAGACATTGATTTAATTTTGGGACATTCAAAAGGACGATACATTGCAATAGACAATGATATCCCCATGGTAAGGGTAGGCTTCCCAACATTCGATAGAGCAGGGCTGTGGAAATATCCAGCAATCGGATACAAAGGAGCAGAATGGCTAGCTGAAACAATTGCCAATACGATTTTTGCATCCATGGAAAGTAAGCATGACAGAGAATGGATAATCAATGTCTGGTAAATGAAAGGAGGCAAAAATGGAGAACTATCTGGTAGTTGCAGCATTTGTCATAGCGGAATTGTTGGGAGCTTTAATTTATTTCAAAACAGAAGATTCTGTGAAAAGAATGTTGTTGACCTGTCTTGGATTTGGCTTTGCCATTGCAGTGGTTCTTCTGGATATTATCCCGGATGCTACTGAGGATCTTTCAGCAGGATACTGGTTGGTTGCAATTGGGTTCATTGCAATGTTTGCGGCAGGATTCTACACTAAAAGTGTTGGAAAGTATTCAGCCGTTTTGGGATTAGCGATTCACAACATTGCAGAAGGCGTGATCATAACCACGGAGTTTGGACCGATTTCTCCGATTTTAGCAGTCGGAGCAATTCTGCACAAACTGCCAGAAGGAATGGTCTCCTTTTCATTGCTAGATGAATTAGAAGACAAAACCAGGTTTGCAATTGCAGCTTTGATCGCATTGTTAATTCCAGTAGGTGCAATTGTACCTATCTCTGAAAGCATCACAAAACCGCTTATGGCGCTTAGTGCTGGTGTTATCCTTTATGTTGTAGGAAGCCTGTTGATCACTACCATTTCCAAATATTATGTAACTGAAATCGATACAGGAAAACTAAGTAAAAAGCACAACATAAATATAACTACGCTATCCTCTGTGGTGGTTTTCGGAGCAGTAATTGCCTGGATATCCTGTTTGATGGCGTAAAGTTGTAGCTAGCGCGATCAACAAATTTTTTAACAAATTTTTTATTTTTTGGTTGAAACCAATTTCACAAACTAGAAAATAGAGGGGAATATGGCCGGCGTTGCTAACGAAAATGTAGTGTTTTTTGGGCATTTAAGCGAGCTTTATCAATTAGCAAAAGAAGGGAAAATTGAAACAAAACTACAGGGCAGCCATACCCGTCCCTGTAAATTCTGGACGGCAATGAAAATCCTGAGTGGCATTAAAAATACTGTCGTTATTGCTCATGGTCCCAGTGGCTGCGCATTTGGAGTAAAACAGGCTTACAAGCTCACAAATTGTAGAAACAGTGGTTCTCCATATGAGTCCATAATTACTACAAATATTGATGAGAAAGCCATTGTATACGGTGGCGAAAAGGAACTGAAAGGCGCCATACTGGAGGTGGACAAAAAGTATAAGCCTGACGTTATTTTCGTAGCAACAAGCTGTGCCACCGGAATAATTGGAGATTATGTAGATGCCATAGTGAATAAAATCAAGCCCAAAATTAATGCCGAAATCGTGGCCATTCACTGCGAAGGCTTTGCTGGAGAGTACAGGAGTGGGTTTGACCTGGTTTTCAGGCAGATTGTTCAGCTTATGGACAAGCCTGACTCGGAGAGCAGATCAAGGCTTGCCAACTCCGTCAACATCGTAGGGGGCAAAATGGGTCCTGAGAGGACGGAGATTGAAACTGATGTTAAAGAATTGAGGCGGTTAATAGAAAGCATGGGTGCAAATGTAAATGCCGTAATAGCAGGCAATTGTTCACTGGAAGAAGTAAAACAGGCCCCCAGTGTAGCGGTAAATTGTACCCTTTGCCTTGATCTGGGGTATGCAATAGGAAGAGAGATGCTTGACCAATTTAATACTCCGTTAAACTCCACTATTCTTCCGTATGGTATAAGTGCAACTGAGAGGTGGCTGAGAGAAGCAGCAAAGCATTTACATTTGGAAAATGAAGCTGAAGAACTGATCAAAAGAGAATATGAAGCCATAAGCGTCGAATTTGAAGAGGCAAAAAAATACCTTGCAGGCAAGCTGGCAATTGTTGAAGGACATGATGCAATAAAGTCTCTGTCAATTGCTCATATGCTTGAACGCGATTTCGATATGAGGGCGGTAATATACAATTTTCATCCCTGGAGTACGCAGGCAAGAGAAACAAGTATTGATTACCTCTTAGAGACCGGGCTTGATCCGGAAATACTGATCACAAAAGGTACACTTGCCTTTGGAAAATATGAAGCAATGGTTCAGACCGAAAATGAGCTTATGGAATATCTGGGAGATCTGAATCCCGAGACAACCGTGTATTTTGGATCATCAATGAGCTTTCCGAATATTCCAGTAGTTGATTTAAATGCCATATTGAACCGCCCCAGATTTGGATATAGGGGAGCCTTAAAGGTAGCTAAATGCATCTGCACTGCTCTTGAGTATTCTTTCAGACCGCGCAGCTGGGTAACGAAAAAAATGGTATTCCCTGAAGATTCCGGGCTATGTTCAGCCCAGTCCCTTACACCGAAGCTGGCTCAGGATTTGCCGGATTGCACGGTTTATGCAGGAAGGGAGAGAGGCAAATGTATGATGAGTTAAAATTCGATAACTGCAACCATAGCAAAGACCCTATGGTCGGATGCGCTCTTGAAGGTGCCACCGGAGTGCTGGCTGGCATAAAAGACATTAGCATTGTCATACATTCCCCGCAAGGCTGTTCTTCAACGGTTTCAGCAGCCTATGACGTCCATGAAATTGATTTCACGAAAAGAAAAGTTGCATGCACCAGGCTTTTTGAAACTGATGTGGTTATGGGCGCGTCAAGCAAGCTGAAAAACTTAATCAAAGAAGCTGACTCAAAATTTAAAACTAAGGCGATATTCGTAGTTGGTACATGTGCAGCTGATATCATTGGAGAGGATATCGAGGGTTTATGTCGAAACATCCAGCCGCAAATTAATGCGAAGCTTATTCCCTTGATGGCAGGAGGGTTTCGAGGAAACCTCTATGATGGCATTGAACTAGGACTGAATGCATTATTTCCCTTTATAAAAAAACAAAATGAAAAAATTCCCTGTAGTGTGAACCTAATAGCGCCTCAGGCAAACCTGAACCCTACCTGGTGGGCAGATTTGGAATGGGTACGTGAAACCCTTGAAAAAATAGGAATTAAAGTTCAGGCTGTACTTCCTCACGATACATCTCTGGAAGAACTGGATAATGCTGGGCTAGCATCGGCAAATATACTTCTCAGTCACGATGCAGGGTATGAGTTTGGGTTAAAAATGAAGGAAGTACATGACATACCGCTTATACTATCGGATATTCCACTTCCAATAGGACTTAAAAATACTGCAAGATGGCTTCGTGCAGTGGGAAATTATTTTGGCGTCGAAGAAAAGGTTGAGGCTATAATAAAAGACGGAGAAGATCTGGCCATTGACGTGCTGAGACGCAGGGGATTGATGATGATTCCCAGGTACCGTAACTGCAGAGTAGCCGTTTCTGCGGATGCGACTATGGGAATAGGCCTGACCAGAATGTTATTTGAAGAGCTGGAGATGATTCCGGAACTGTTGCTTTTCAGGTCGCCTGTATCTGACTCCCAGTTGTTGCTGGAAAATGAGCTTACCGATATGGGAATTTCCCCGAAGGTTGTCTTTTCGGCGGATGGGTATCAGATAAAACAATCTTTGATGGAAAGCTGTGTAGATGCTGTATTCGGCTCTTCGTGGGAGTATTATCTGGCTGAAGAACTGGGGATAAAGTTTGTGTTTGACGTTTTTAACCCTACAAACCGGCAGAATTACTTGAACAGGGCATATTTCGGATACGAAGGCATGCTGAACTTTTTGGAGAATGTTGCAAACGACTGGGAAAGAGCTCTGCGTTCAAAGCACATTGACTGGGAAGAGTATTCGTAACTAGCTAAAAAATGGAGCTTGTAATATATGGACACTTGTAATATGGACACTGAACGTACAACTTTAAATGAGGTAGAAAAACAGAGCTCTGAAAAATTCAAGGTGGCAGTTACTTCAAAGAGTGGAAAACTTGTTGACCAGCACTTTGGGCAAACAACCGATTTTATGATTTTTGAGATTAATGGTGAAGATTATAAGTTTCTCGAGACTCGTTCGACAAAGAAGTACTGCAATGGAGGTCACGAGCTTAACAATCAATCCCATGGAAAAAAAGAAGCAATAGAAACTATCTCTGATTGTGATGCTGTACTTTCTATGAAAATAGGCCTGGGTGCACAAAAAAAGCTTGGGGAATTCGGAATTGAGTGTATTGAATATTGTTACACCGTTGAGAGGGGATTGAAATATTTGCAAACCATGAGGAAGCAAAAACAAGTGAAAAAAATTAGCCCACATTCTACAGCATCATTTAAAATCAATAATTTTTCCTGATTCCAGACAGTAATAAGCTGCCATATATTAAGAAGTATCTTTTTGATGATAGCGGATGCTATGTCAAGAGTACCTTTGCAACGAATATTTGACTGGAAAATTATTGCTGTATTCTAAAAATAAAAAGAGGTACCTGGATGAACAAAAAATCAATAGTTATTCTATTTGTTGCAATCACGACAGTATTAGTTTTCACCGGCTGCACGGGAGAAAAAATCAGTCAGGTGGCACAGGATAATACTACAGGAGTATCCACTTCAAACGATAAAAATGTGGAAAATGCGACACACGTATCCACTTCAAACGATAAAAATGTGGAAAATGCAACAAACGTATCCACTTCAAATGATAACAGTGGGGAAACTAGAATTGTTACTGATTCGGCAGGCAGACAAGTAACAGTTCCTTTAAAAGTGGAAAGAGTTGCAGATACCTGGATGGGACATAATGAAGTGCTGGCTATGCTTGGAGCTGATGACAGGCTTGTTGCAACTATGTTCAGCTCCAAAAAAAGACCATGGGCGTATAAAGTTTGCCCTGCCTATTATAACGCTGTAACACTCAGCCCAACATATGATGTGGAAGCTTTGCTTGCTACCAAGCCAGATGTTGTTTTCATGCCAAGCAGAGATAAAAATATCGAGAAAGTATCTGCTCTTGGGGTTCCTGTTGTAGAGGTAAGTTTTACAGATTTTGATTCTATGAAAAAATGTTTTTCAGACACTGCGAATGCTTTGGGAGACGAAGAGGCTTTAGAACGTTCACAGATATATAATGCATATCTGGATAGCAAATTAGAGTCGGTAAGAAATATTTCATCCAGAATACCTTACGACGAAAGGCCAAAAGTTCTCCATCTCGTATCACTGTCACCTTTGTGCGTAGATGGTGGCGGAAATATCATCAGTGATTGGATTGAAGCTGCAGGAGGTATCAATGCTGCTGAAGAAGTAAAAGGTGGTATTATGCAGGAAGTTTCAATGGAACAAATCTTGAAGTGGAATCCTGATGTAATTATTCTTAGTGTGAACGCCAAATCTGAAGAAAAAGAGAAGATAATGAATAGCACGTCATGGAAGAAGGTTAAAGCAGTTCAAAATAACAAGGTGTTTGTAAATCCAGAAGGAGCGTTCATATGGAGTCGAGCTGGAGCAGAACAAGCTCTTCAGATTCAATGGGCTGCAAAAACCATTAATCCAGATATGTTTCAATCCATTGATATAAATAATGAAACAAAATGGTTTTACAAGACCTTTTTTGATTATGAGCTTACAGATGAGGATGTTCAAAAAATTTTGAATGCACAGGCTCCAGATTAATAAGAAACTTTAGTGAAAACTGTGATCATCTAGAGGTATCAAGTTGTTTTGTAAGGCTGAGATACATTAAACAACTCAGCCTTTAGCTTTGTATTCAAGATCTCAGAATAAGTAAACAAGTGGACAGCTACTAAAATATTGAAACATTACAGAAAATTACTTTTCAGGTGAGGTGTGACTGTGAGTCTTATTATAGGCCGAGTCTGGAAATTCGGAGACAACGTTAATACTGATGAAATAATCCCGGGTAAGTATTTGCGGAGCAAAGATGTACAGATCTTTGCAGCTCATGCAATGGAGGGAATTAACCCGGAATTCACAAAAAAGTTCAGGTTTGGAGATATCATTGTTGCAGGCACTAACTTCGGCTGTGGGTCTTCAAGAGAGCAGGCTCCTCTTGCTTTGAAATATGCAGGAGTATCATGTGTTATAGCAAAGTCTTTTGCAAGGATCTTTTTCAGAAATGCAATCAATATCGGGCTACCTCTCATAGAAGTTGATATTGAGTGTCAGGAAGGAGATAAAGTTAAAGTTGATCTGGCCAAAGGTGAAGTTATAATCTCAGAGAAAGGCACGTTCAAGGGAAATAAACTGCCGGATTTCCTGCTTGAGATACTTAATGATGGTGGGCTTGTAGCTCATAGAAAAAAAGTAAATAAAGAGCAAAATTAAAATATTGTACCTAAAACAGATTAGACGCTAAAGACCCTACTAATGGCTTATATGGAAACAATGTCCTTTCACTGGCTTTTGAGACCATTTCAGCCAGAAACGGCAAAGCTTCAAGCTCAATCCCACAATCGTAGTTGTAAAAACGTTTTAATGAAAATGCTGTCTCTTCCATTGAGGCATTACCAGCACGTTCCCCTAGCCCTGTTACTGTTACACTTGCAAACTTTGCTCCCGCCTTATATGCTGCCAGGGTATTTGCTACGGCCAGGCCGAAATCATTATGCGCATGAATTTCAACAGGAGGAGGACTATGATCTGCAATTTCTTTGATTTTGCGATATGTCGTAAAATGGTCCAGGCATCCTACGGTATCTGAATATCGGATTCTTATTGCACCGTAAGAGGCTGCAATACCTGCATATTGAAGCAAAAATTCTGGGTCTGCCCTTGACGCATCTTCAGCTCCTACAATAATCGTTACCTTACAACTTTGAAGATATTCCATGCATTTTTTCAATTGATCCAGCACCCAGGTTCGGCTTTTTTGGAGTTTATGTTCAATATGCAGATCAGATACCGGTAAAGACACATGAACAAATTTAAATCCGCAATCAATTGATGCCTTTAAATCCTCCAAATTTGCTCTATTCCATGCAATAAGGTTCGATTTTATCGGCAGGTTGAGCATTAGTTTCAGGTCTTCACATTCCTGTTTACCCATAGCAGGAATGCCAGCTTCAATCCATTTCACTTTTGCTTTATCTAAAGCTGAAATTATATTCATTCTTTCTTCAACCGAAAACACAACACCTGCAGATTGTTCCCCATCACGCAATGTGGTGTCAATAATTTCAAAGCCTTCATTTCTAATCACAGGAGATTTCTCCTTCAATAGATAAGTGTACATTAGATTCTTTTATCGATTCCATATGTAAATTATAAAGAGTTTTAAGCTGAGCATCTGTCACCGGTTTTTTTTGCAGAACCGCTGTATATCTTACTTTATCAAGCAGTGTAGCTGCTTCCTGCGGACTCAGGGACAGATCCAGTTGTCGAAATTTTTGTGTTAAGGATGCTGTTCCTGAGTGTTTTCCGATCACTAAAAACCTGCTTAGACCAACCTCTTCAGGTTTGATCGCTTCATATAAATTTGGATTTTTGATAACACCGTCAACATGGATACCGGATTCATGTGCGAATACATTTTTTCCTATAATGGCTTTTTCTCCGGGCAATATAATACCAGCCCTGCGTAAAATGTTCTCACAATCTGCTGCAATAGTATAACCATTCGGTACCTGTTCATTTTTCCACAAATGCCTTGCTGCCATTAAGACCTCTTCCATGGCTGCTACTCCTGGAATTCCAATACCGCTAACTGCCGTTGCGACATACTCAACGCCCGCCCTTAATGCTGAAAGCGTATTGGCAGTGGCCATCCCATAATTATTGCATCCCATGTACTCAACAGGACATTGAGTTATATTCGTGAAAAGATTAAGTTTATTATAAGTAGTGAAGGGGTCCATTTTCCCATTTACATCGCCCAGTATCAACCTTTTTATCCCGTACTCAGCAATGAAGGGGTCTAGTATATCTACTATATTTACTTCTTCTACTGGGAATTCCAGCGCATTATCAATACTTAGATAAATTTCCTGATCATTACTACAAACTGTTTGCAATACAGATTGCAATGATTCAATTGATTTAAGTATATCAGGTATGGGGACAAGTGGATCAAGAGAAGTATTGATTACGATTTTAGAAAAACCAAGTTCTTTCGCCTTGAATATCTCTTGCCTGGTACATCCGACTCTGCATCTTAAACTTTTCAAGAAGTCATCGGTATCGAATTTGAACATATTTTTCTCTAAATTATTTAGCGAGACATCTGCCACGTCCAGTGAATACTTCTTCAAAACGGACAGAGCAAACTTAAAATCGGCAGGACTATTAAAACCCAGGCGTAGTATCTCATTTATTGTATAATCTACAATTGAAATTTTGATGTTTTCCTTCAGTTAAATTCCTCTCCCGACACTATTTTAACTTGAATTCCATTTATTTGGTTTTATTTGGTTAAATGAATGAATAAAAAACTGTATTCATTCACAAGTAGATATTTAAAATTTAGAAATCTTTTCTTTCATAATTCATTATCCCAAACACCAATTGAGTTCGGTATCAATCCTCTCTCCATTTCTCAACATGTCACGCAGTTCAATAATTTTGCAATCAAGACGTTCCATATACCTCAAATTCTTTTTTTCCTGCTGACTCGTCTCAATTATATTAAACATTGCACCATTCCTGATCACTATCCGGCGATCGCCCATTAAAGCTAGTAGTGGATCGTGAGTAGATATGAGCACTATTTTTTCTTTATTAACTAGAAGTTCCAGAGCTTTTCTCCTGTTAACTCCTGCATTCTCGATCTCATCAATCAAAACAACAGGCGATGTACTTAACAAAGCTGTATCAGCAATCATTAGTGAACGTGCTTGACCCCCACTGAGTTGAGTAATTGAAACATCGTCATTAAATTTTTCTCCGGTAAGTCCATTTGCAGTACAAATTATTTTATTAACCGTTTCATCCTTCTTGGAAATCATACGGCATTCAGCATGCATAGTAATGAATTCCCTTACCGTGAGGTCTACAACAAAATTCATGTTTTGGGACAACTGTGACACTATCTTTTGGTCCATTGAAAAGCGTTTCTTTGCTTCAGGTACAAGCCCGTTTATTAGAACCTGCCTTCCTGTCGGCGTATCTTTTTGTGCCATACATTCGATGTCCGCCAGCAGCCGACTTTTTCCGGAACCAGTAGGACCAACAATACAAACTATTTCGCCAGGTTTCAAGGTAATGCTTGCATCCTCTGTATTCCCTAACTTGTCTTTTCCCCCAATTACCGTAAGGGAGCTTATTTGATGTTGATTTTCGGGAATAACATTTATTTGGATTATTGCTTCGATATGGTTTAATATCTGTTTTTGATCCATTCCTGAATCCCTCAGGAATTCATCTGTCAATCCTGCAAGCCATTCCTGCAAGGTTAAGGACTGAGGTAGTTCTTTTAATCCAATTGATGCAAAAAAATCTGCAACAAATGGATGAAAATTTAAAATGTCCTTAATCGATGAAGTTAACAGATGATCATCCACATTTATACCCCCTTAAAAACCATTTTTTTTGCATTTCCACGTTGGTAATCTTTACTGATAACAGTTTCTCCTACACAATAAGGACATACAGCTGACGGCATGGAAAAACGTAATTTCCTACCTTCAAGCTTTTCTACTTCGGTTGCACTGCGCAAGTAATAGCTTAAATCAAAAGCTCCCTGGCCAGTAATTCCATTGACAAACATAATATGGGCTTTAGGATTTGCCAATCTTACATTGAAGGCAAAAACCTCCCTTTCTGCTTGCGATACAATATCACTCTTTGTAATGACGACAACGTCCGCTAATCTCAGCATTGGGCCGATTTTTTTTGGTGTATGAACCCCTGAAAGATTATCAATAACACATACTCCCAGTACTTCTTTAATATGTGGGGAGCATCTGTTGCATAAACCAGCACTCTCGGTAATAAGCATATCCAGGTTGTTTTCTTTTCCCCAGGTAAGGCATTCGTCAATATTACTCACAAAGAAATGGTCAGGGCATAAATTTCCAGAGAGTCCAACCATAACCGGCAATCCCATCTTTTCATAGGCAAGGTCATCTTTTGTAGAAAGTGCATCAAACTTGATAATGCCTATTTTTTTACCTTCTTTTTTTAGGTGTTCAACCGTTTTCAGTATGACTGAAGTCTTACCTACTGAAGGCGGCCCTGCCACTGTAATTAATCTCATCTCACGTATCTCCTTCAAATTTCAGTATCCTGCTTTTCTCGTAAGTATCGAGTCTTTGTAAAAGGAGTGCTCTGCCAGACTTCAAAAAATACCTTTGACGTTAGCCGGATTAATTCCATGGTATCATTGGAACGCACATAATCCCACCCCAGCCATTTCAGTTTAGCATTATCCGGATATCTGTAGTTAACTTCGGGATTTAGAGAAGGATAACAATTATCAACCAGATACTGTCCTAACCCTCTACCCGTAACGTATTTAATTAATACATCCAGTTTCTCCAGCTTTGATTTCTTGGCTAGAATATAAAACGGGAATGCCAGAGCACCATCTTCCGGCCATATTACAGAAGTATTTTCACGCCTTGGACAAATATCAGCCAGAAACCAGGGGATAATATATATGGCTGCGCCAAGCTCACTATTAGAACCTGCGATTCTCGACATATGAACATAATGCAGCATGTTTTTTGTATTGTATGCCAGATATTTTAAGCTCTGAATTCCATGCTCCTTATACAGATCTAAAAATAAGAAAGAATTAAACTCAGAATACGGGTTATTTTCATCTTTCCGCCAGCCGCCAATTATTATTTTGTTATGGTAAATCGGATCAAGAATATCAATCCAACGTCTGGGGATGGGCAGCCCATCCAGTTTCCTGTGATCTACAAGAAAAACAAAAGGAACTACTGCAAAAATAGTAAATTGTTTTTCAGGATCTTCTATACCACAGTCAGCGTATATTGGAGGTAACGGCTTAGGTTGACACGCCTGGAAATAACCTTTATCAATAAATTTTTCAAAAAAGTGCTTCTCAAATAGGTTATCAAATGATGGAGACAACACCATATTAGGAAAATCGTCAATGCTATCCACGTTGTGAATATTTTCAAAAGGGAAATAACCGCTTCCTCCACCCATAGGAAAATAGCAATTGAGTCGGATTCTTTTTTCAATCCTGTGTTTCTTTAATACAGCCTCCAAACCGTCCTTGAAAGTGTATTTTAAAGGAACCGGAATTCTCCCCATAAAATCAAATTCTCCAGGCGAAAGTTCACCGCTGCACAGTTCGGTTTCACACATATAGTCATCTCTTTCTATGGAGAAATCTAAAGAACACCTATTTTCCACAATATTTCACCCCTCTTGCTGTCTTTTTTAGTTACCTTCACAGTTCCTTACCCATTTTAAACTGTAAATATTGACCCTTTTCTCTATTTTTCATGTTAAGTGTTGGCAGGCGGCAAATGCTGCAGTATCCTGTTTGCCTCGTCATCTGTCAGGTTGTAGTGGTAGAACCTCGAATAGTAATCTTTGACCTCATTGGTCATGTTCAAATCCTGGAACAAATCAGGATGCAATGTTTTAGCAAAATACTCCATAAGCAACACTCCTTCAGCACCATAATCCCACCAGGCTACTCCCTGCGGGCAGAGATATACCTTGTTATTCTGTACAGCCTTCAAATTAATGAACTTGGAGTCATTAGCAAATATATCTGTACTGTTAACATGACCTACATAGATCACATCAGGATTCCATACAAGTAGCTGCTCCGGTGTAATTGTTTCAATCCCTTCTGTATCTCCAGAAATATATTTGCCGCCAGCCATCTCCACATAAAACTGCGGATAAGAGTTTTTACCCTGATTTGTCATTGCATCTATGGCATAGTATACTGTTGGGCGCTGACTATCTGTGAGGTTTGCAGTTCTCGATGTCACATAATTTGCCTTCCGATCGAAATATACACCCCATTCGTCAGCAGTCTTTTTTGCATCCGGGCCCATTACTTCACCATAAAGCGCTATTTCCTGCTTCACATATTTTACGAAAGAGTCTACATTCTCAGGATTTCCTGAGTTTTTCTGAGTGACCACAACAGGAATATTACTCGAATTTAATTTATCCCTTGTAAAATCCAGGCAAAATACTACCTGTACTTTTTTGCTTATGAGATCTTCAACATTAGGATTTTGCTGATTTCCATTCATTGGAATATTTCTCAACTGCGGAGCTACCTTATAGGCCCATGGGAAATCGTTGGACACACGTATTGTCACTGCCATTTTGTCTGTTTGATTTAGCAAAATTAATTTTTCATATGATTGACCAGCAAGAGCAGCGACATGAGTCACATTTGCTGGTATAGTTACAACTCGTCCCTCTTGATCTGTTATCTGAACGTATTTATCAGATCCTATCTCACTACCTTGATCAGCCTTTGTGTTACTATGACCTACATGTGTAACGGCAGATACTATTGCAAGGATTGCAATAACCGTAACAATAGCCACTATACCTCTTTTATCCATTCAATCGCCCTAAACTCGTGTATAATTTGTATTGATCAGTTATTTTTCGAGAGATTAAAGTGAAATTTATCTTATCCTGCAATGCTATCGATTTTTTCAAATGATTAATAGCTGGCAGGTGGCAGATGCTGCAGTATCCTGTTTGTCTCGTCATCTGTCAGGTTGTAGTGGTAGAACCTCAAATAGTAATCTTTGACTTCATTGGTCATGTTCAAATCCTGGAACAGCTCAGGATGCAGTGTTTTAGCAAAATATTCCATAAGCAACACTCCCTCAGCGCCGTAATCCCAGTAGGCTACTCCTTGTGGGCAGAGGTATACTCTTTTATCTCGTACAGCTCTTATGTTACTCAATCGAGTATCGTTTGTAATTATATCCGTACTGTTAACTCGGCCTACGAAGATTACATCAGGGTTCCATGCCAGCAACTGCTCCATTGTGACACTTTGAAGCCCTTCCTTATCGGTGTTTTTTGCAACATATCTACCACCAGCCATTTCTACATAGAATTGAGTGTACGAATTTTTTCCCTGGGTTGTTATTGCGTCTGGACCTCTAGCATAGTATACTGTCGGACGCTGACTATCTGTAAGGTTTTTAGTTCTCAATGTCACATAATTCACTTTCTGATCGAAGTATGCACCCCATTCTTCGGCAGTCTCCTTCGCATCCGGGCCCATTACTTCACCATAAAGCGCTATTTCCTGTTTCACATATTTAGTGAACGAGTCTATGTTATCAGGATTTCCTGAGTTTTTCTGAGTGACCACGACAGCTATATCACTTGAATTCAGTTTATCCTTAGTACCATCATATGACAAACAAAATACTACCTGCACTTTTTTGCTAATAAGATCTTCAACATTAGGGTCATTTTCTATAGGTATATTTTTTAGCTGTGGAGCTATCTTAGATGACCAAGGCAAATTGGTCCACGCAGATATCGTGACTGCCATTTTGTCGGTTTGGTTCAACAATATCAATTTTTCGTATGCCTGACCAGCAAGAGCAGCTACTCTGGTGACATTCGTCGGGATGGTTATGTTCCGGCCTTCTTGGTCTGTAATATTTCTGCTCGGATCAGAGTTTTTTATTTCTTTGCTACTGTGATCTATATTTATTGCAGTAGATACTATTGCAATGACTGCAATAACCACACAAATAGCCACTACACTCCTTTTGTCCATCCAGGCACCTCAAATTTTTTTGCTATTGCACCTCAAATTTTTTTGCTATTGCACCTCAAATTTTCTCGCTGTTATGCCTCAGATCAGAAACAGCCTATATTCATATGTGATTCTTGT
This sequence comes from Methanosarcina barkeri str. Wiesmoor, assembly GCF_000969985.1. GTDB lineage: Archaea > Halobacteriota > Methanosarcinia > Methanosarcinales > Methanosarcinaceae > Methanosarcina > Methanosarcina barkeri_B. Next base: position 3,193,213 of record NZ_CP009526.1, read on the forward strand.
ATTTGCATAGGAATACATGCTCTTCTATGCTCATCTACGTCTATAATTTTAACATCAACTCCATAGGCCTGTTTCATATTATGTTCAGTGACAACAATTTCCGGTTTTCCTGTTTCCATAATTGTGCCCTGATTCATGATAGCTACCTTATTACAGGATAAGAAGGCGTGGTCTGGAAAATGTGAAGTCATTACAACCGATAGTCCAGTTTTAGACAATTCCTTTATGACTTTGAGCGTTCGTATCTGGTTTCCAAAATCCAGATGGGATGTTGGTTCGTCGAGGAGAAGGATCTCGGGCTGTTGAGCTATTGCTCTTGCCATTAAAACAAGCTGCCTTTCACCACCACTGATCTCAGTGTAGGTTTTATTCTTTAGATGCAAAATTCCAAGCCTTTCCAGAGCCTCTTCAGCAATTTTATAATCTTTCGTTCCGGGAACAGATGTTAAACTCAAATGTGGAGTTCTGCCCATCAGAACTATATCGAGAACTGAAAACGCAAAAATTGAACTATTTGATTGCGGGATATATCCGATGATTTTTGCAAGTTCGGTTTCTTTCATTGAATAAATACTCTTATTTTTCAGTAATATCTCGCCACCCTTCAGTTTAAGCAGGCTGTTCATACATTTGATTAAAGTCGATTTTCCGGTCCCGTTAGGCCCCAGTATACATAAGACGTCCCCCTTCTCAACTGAGAGGTTCACGTTTTTGAAGACGTTTTTCTTTCCGTTGTAAGAGAACTCTGCATTCCTAATATCCATAATATTGCTCATGACCATCCCTCGTAGCCTTTTTGGAGTAAGTATATGAAAACGGGTGCTCCTATTATGGCTGTTAGTATTCCCAGAGGAATTTCAATGGATGTGGCTGTTCTGCACACATCATCAACCAGCAAAAGGAAAGTAGCCCCCAGTGAAATGCTTGCAGGCAAAAGCTTTCTGTGATCCGGACCCACAATCATCCTGGCTGCGTGAGGTATTACAAGACCCACCCAGCCAATAATGCCACTTATGCTTACAGCGGAAGCTGTTAAGAACGTACAGCAAAAAATTACCAGCAGCCTCATTTTTTCTGTGTTTACGCCCAGTGAACGCGCTTCATCATCTCCCATTGAAAGAACGTTAATTCTCCATCCAATAAGCAGTAGTGCTGTAAATCCGATCAGAGCAGGCCCTACTATCATCAAAACGCTGTTACTGTTAACTGCAGAGAGGCTACCCATAAGCCAGTATACTATTTCTGGCAGTTTGCTGTCAGGATCTGCAAGGTACTTGATACATGAAATGAGAGCAGAAAAGAGTGCTGCGATAGCTATCCCTCCCAGTACCATCACCAAAATAGTATTGCCCCTAAGCCTTTTGCTGAGATAGTAAGTAAGGATAACTGCAACGAGGCCGAATAAAAAGGCTGTAGCCTGAATCATTACTGCGGAAAAACTGAACAAAATAGCTATTGCAGCTCCAAAACCTGCACCTGATGAGACACCCAGGATATCTGGAGAGACCAGTGGATTCTGGAAAGTCCCCTGAAAAGAAGCCCCTGAGATTGAGAGGGCAGCACCTACAATCATCGCAGATATTATACGTGGCAAACGTATATCCCAAACTACTGTATAAATGGTTGAATCCAAATTTGTGGTGATAGGCGCAAAAACCGATACAATAGCCAGTATGACCTCCATAGGAGATACTGGATATCTGCCAATCATAAAAGATCCAAAAAACAAAAGTATTGGGAGTACAATCAATGTGGTTGTTAAAGATATATTTCTAATGGTTTCCCTGTTTATTCGCCTGTTCATTATTCTTTCCACACCAAACGTTTACAAATTATCCGCAGTTTCTTTCGGAGTATCTTTTTCAAGCTCGCTCATGGAGTTCAACACATCACTACATTGAGGTTTCAGCTATTGTTTTCCTGTTTTACTGCGTTAATTTTGTATGTTGCACTTTAATTCCTCCTTTACTATTTAGTTCTCAATTTGAATTTCTTTGAACGTTTTGTAGTCGATATGTTCATAGAGACATAACAAATTATATATGCCAAAATACCAGTAATCAATTTCCTATATATTAGTATAAATAACTTACCATAAACTCGCTTTCTTACCATGCCTTCGAGCGAACAAAAAAGAGCTAATAGAAGCACTTCAGTTGAAAAAGTATGTTCTTTTTTAATCCGGCCGCCATCTCTTTTTTGCTTTTGATCCCTGCAGCCATTTCTTTTTTGTGATTTATTCATACCTTCCTTTTGAATAATATATTTCAACTGAAAACTTGATAGGCCAATTTATGAAATAACTATATATATAAGATAATCGGTAATTGATTTCTGTGTTAATTAAATATAATATTTGTTATGTCCTGTAGAACATATAACATACTAACTATAGTATGAAATTTAAAATTGGTGTCCAAAGAAGTAAATCGTAAGTTTTGGGATGGACTCATAAAATATTGAAGGGCTATCAAGATGAGAACAACAAAAAGTCCACTAAGTTTGTTAATCGTGCTGTGTCTGTTAATAACACTATCTATACTGCTTATAAGTGGATGCTCACAGAAAACAAGCGATGTTATGGAAACAACATCAAATCCCAATGCTGAGATGGCTGCTGCAGCAAATACGGATCAGGAAACAACAATGTCGGATACTGTAGTGTCAGATACTCGGGTAATTACCGATTTAGCAGGTAGAAAAATCACTTTGCCTGCTGATATTACCAGGATTTCAGTGTTACATCCGATACCGTGCCAAATGGTATGGAGGCTGGCGCCGGAAAAGCTTGTGAGTGCGGACAAGCAGTTTACTGAACGACTAGAATTTATGTCAACTGATGAAGAAAAGAGGCTGCTGGCTCTTCCGATTAATGGAGAATTCCACAGTGACATGAACATAGAAGATCTTTTGGCAGTCAGTCCACAAGTAGTAATAACGTTAACAAAGGATACGAAAATTGAATCAGAACAAAAAAAAGTTGGCATTCCATTCATTGCTGCGTCAAAAGATACGCTTGAAGAGATTGCAGATTCATGGAGATTAATCGGTAAAATTGTTGGAAATGAAAAAGAAGGAAACGAGCTTGGGGATTACTGGGATGAAACCATCAAAAAGGTTACCGATCAAACCTCGAAAATTAAAGAAAGTGATAAGCTCAAAGTATATTATGCGCAGCCAGATGTCACCAAGACGGTTGGGTCCAGAACCATTATGGCGTCTATCATCAGTTTGGCGGGAGGCATAAGCTTCATGGAAGCAAATCCGCAAATGGAATCGGCCAATACAAGTGAAGAAATCCAGGTCTCGCTGGAACAAATCTATCAGTGGAATCCAGATGTTATTATTACTAAAACTGCGAAAGGTCGTGATGAAATTCTCTCGAAAGACGCCTGGAAAGATATTGCTGCCGTAAAGAATAAGCGCGTTTACGCATCTACAAAATACGAGATGCTTGACCGGACACAATCGCTGATGGGACTTTTGTGGACCGCGAAAGTGCTTTATCCGGATAAAGTGAAAATTGACCTGGACAAAGAGGTAAAAACATTTTATTCAAAAGTATATCTTGATAATAACGTGACTAATGATCAAATCAGTCAGACAAATTAATTTCATCCGAATATCCCTCTAGCTTGTAGGCTGGCCGACAATTATTGGTAGTAATAAAAATATGCTAAAAAAAGCAAATAAGGCCTTTAAATCAAAAAAGAAGGAATTCAATTATTACCAGAGATAATTGTCGGACAGCCTGCTTGCAGCGGGGTGCGCCAGTGCAACTTTGATTTTTGATTCTGCCTTTATCTCTTTTTTGCGACTGATTTTCATAATTTCCTTTTGAATAAGATATTTCAACTGAAAACTTGAAAGATTAGTTCAATAAATAACTATATATATTAGATAGTAGGTAATTAATTTCTGTATTAATAAGATATACTTTTTGTTATATCAGAGAGAACATCTCGCATATTAACTGTGGTATGAAATTTAAAAGTAGTATCCAAAGAAGTAAATCGTAAGTTTTGGGATAGACTCATCAAAGATGTAAAGCTAAGAACTTGATTCGTTTTTAACCCAGGATGATAAATAATGTTAGCTGTTGAAACAAGTGGACTCAAAGGAATAACGAGCTTTACCACATATGATAGCGGCGAACTGAAGGACTGTAAGCTTGAAGAGTATAATTTAATTCACACAAGGTACGGAGATCTTGTTCCACAATATGGTGATCTAGGATTTCGAAGAAAGCAGTTAGCAGTATTGTCTTTCTACAAAAGTGGGAAAGTTAAAAATATCTCATTAGAGCAGCAGACTGAAATAAGCACACCAATCGGAACATTCCCGGCAGAACTGGTCACTTTTTTTGAGGATGGATCAATCAATAGTTTGTTCCCTCTAAACGGCCAGATCAGTGGTTTCTGGTCAGAGGAAGAAGAAGGCGAACTTGCACAAAAATTCCATTTTTCATTCCCGTTTGGGGAGTTTTATGCAAAAATAATAGGTTTGCGGTTTTATCCGGACGGAAGAGTCAGAAGCCTGATTTTGTGGCCGAATGAACGAATCATAATTGACACACCTGCAGGAAAAATGCCAGTTCGAATAGGATTTAAGCTTTTTGAAGATGGGAGCATAGAATCTGTAGAACCTGCAGAACCGTTCCCGATTGAAACTCCTATTGGTACAATAAATGCATATGATGCGGATGCACTTGGTATTGATGCGGATAAAAACTCCGTCTGTTTTGACGAAAAAGGTAGATTAATTTCTCTCACTACTTTCGACATCATTACAGTCCAGAAAAAAACTGGTGAAAAAGAAATAATTTTCCCAACGTTAAGGCCGGGCCTGACAACTGAATTTGAAAAAGTGCCGATTAAATTGATCTTTGACGATGATACAGTAAGCATTGGTGATACCAGAGCGACCGACTACAATGATGATGCCAAAACAGCCAACTACAAGATAACTGAATGTGCGTTCTTAATCATGCGCGGTAACTATATGGAAACAAAATTATGCGACGACTGTTCCAGTTGCCAGGGTTGTATGTAAACCTGATGTTTATAGTTGAGCTTGTTTCAAAACTCCTTTAGTCCGTCTAGACCTATATTCGGAGTAGATAAACAGGCTCTTTAAAAAGTTAAAATAGTATACAAGGCAAATATTAAATGGGGTGAAATTCTGGAGTTCAATGAGTTGAACAGCCAGAAATACAACCAATAAAGCCTTGAATAGGATTTGCACCTTACAAGGCAAGGCAGCTTGTCCTCTGCAGATACGGAGTCCTGTGAGGAAGTAACTGCTACGGCGCCTACAAACCTGAAAATAACTTATATCTTACTCGCTGCTGCTGTATTTACTGCGTAAGCTCAATATGAATAGGAGACGAAAAAAGCGCAATAAACCCTTTTTAAATTGCAACCCTGACTATTCCTTAATCAATAGTTTTGATTACTTATGAATCAGTAATTCTAACTATTCTTGAATCAGTAATTCTAACTATTTTTGAATCAGTAATTTTAACTGTTCTTGAATCAGTAATTCTAACTATTCTTGAATCAGTAATTCTAACTATTCTTGAATCAGAAATTCTAACTATTCTTGAATCAGAAATTCTAACTATTCTTGGATTTGCTATTTTTAATACTCTTAAATTCACAGTTTTTATCATTCTGGATTTGGTATCTTTTTAAAATGGAAAAATGATAAATAGAGATAGAGTGCGTGTATACACCGAATATAACGAAAAAAGGAGTAAACATGTGCGGAATAGCAGGAGCAGCAGGAACTCCTGATACAAATGAAGAAGTAAAAAGAATGCTTGCAGCCCTGGGGCACAGAGGGCCCGATGCTTGCGGAACCTATCAGGCCAAAGGACTGAGTATAGGAAATACTCTGCTTAAAATCACAGGCGACATGCTCCAGCCTCTGGTTGGAAAAGGAGCTCTGGTACTCAATGGAGAAATTTTCAATTTCAGGGAACTTGCAGCCGAACAGGGTATAAAAACCAATTCAGACACTGAAGTACTTTTTGCTCTCATAGAAACAAAGATAAAGGAAGGAGAAACGCCTACAAATGCGATTTTTTCTGTACTTTCCAGAGTAAATGGAGATTACGCTCTGGCCTATGTCCTGGGTAACAAACTTGTACTCGCTAGAGACCCTGTAGGAGTCAAACCTCTGTTTTATTCCCTGGAAAAGGAAGGAAAAAAACCTAAACTCGCTTTTGCCTCCGAAAAAAAAGCTTTTTCCAGCCAAAAGGACCAGATAAAATCTTTTCCGCCTGGCAGAGTTATGGCTTTCGATATCAGAAATGGAAGGCTTGAAGAAAAATCCCTTACAATTGATCCTCCGCAAGAAAGAATCTCAGAAGAACACGAAGCCTCTTCCCGCCTAAAGGCGGCTCTTGAAAAAGCTGTAGAGATAAGGCTTACAAAAACTTCAGGAATTGCGTTTTCAGGAGGAATTGACAGTACCTTTTTAGCTGCCCTTGCAAAAAACATTGATCCCTCAATTTCCCTTTATGCTGTCGGGCTTCCTGATTCCCATGACCTTGTCCAGGCTCAGCGTGCGGCTGAAGTTGCTGGCATGAGTGATTCCCTCAAGACTCATACCCTTTCTCCCGAAGAAATTGAGGCTGCAATCCCGAACGTGATCTATTCGACGGAATCTACGGACCCTATGAAAATTGCAATTGGGCTTCCACTCTATTTTGTAGCGAAAACTGCAAAAGAAGACGGAAAACGAGTCCTTCTCACAGGTCAGGGTGCAGACGAACTTTTTGGAGGTTATAACAGGCACAAGGCCCTCCTAGAGCATGGTCCTAAGGTACTTGACAGAGCGATCTACACAGACCTTAAAAACATTTCAACTATAAACCTTGAAAGGGACGACATGGTTACCATGGCCAACTCTGTAGAGCTCAGGGTGCCTTTTCTGGATAAGGAGGTAATAAAAACAGGGCTTGCAATCAGCCCTGAACTCAAAGTCCTTAAAAGAGATAGCCTGTATATAAGAAAATATATCCTGAGAAAAGCCGCAGACGGCCTGCTTCCATCGGAACTTCTCTGGAAAGAAAAGAAAGCAATCCAGTATGGGACAGGAGTTCAAAAGGTACTTGACAGGCTTGCCCGCGAGGCAGGATTTTCAAAAAGGGAAGGAAACCATATCGAGAAATACCTAAAAAAGGTTGCTGAAAACCAGGGGTTCGATTTCATATTCAGGTAAAGGAGTTACCTACTGAATGAGGCCTACTGAATAAGGTAATTAATTCCGTGCCCGATATTTACGGTCGTTATAATCTTTTGAAATACTTTTTAATTATTATTAAATATCTTTTTAATCATTATAAAACGAAAAGACTTTAAACAATACTCTCTAAGGAATGATGGGATGAAGACAGGGATAGATGAACAAGTATAAATGAACAAGTATAAACGGCTTGATGACCATATCCCTGCTTAGAAAATCACTATAGTTAATCTGAATTAACAATTATTTGAATTAACAATTATTTGAATTAACAATTATTTGAATTAACAATTATTTGAATTAATAATTAATTTGAATTAACAGTTGATCTAAATTAATGTTCAGGGGGAATCCTCATAAAAATAGCAATTACCGGAAAAGGCGGCGTTGGAAAAACAACTCTCTCAGGCACTCTGGCCAGACTGCTTGCAAGGGATGGATACGAGGTACTGGCAATAGATGCAGACCCGGATATGAACCTGGCATCTTCGCTTGGGGTCGAAACTCCCCCTAAGCCCCTGACAGAATTCAAAGACCTAATTCAGGAAAGGGCAGGTGCCCCAGGTGGAGCTTTCGTCTACAACCCTAAAGTCGATGATATTGCGAGTAAATATGGAGTTATAGGGCCCGATGGAGTCAGAATGCTTGTTATGGGTACCGTAGACCGCGGGGGAAGTGGATGTATGTGTCCGGCCTCAGCTTTCCTGAGAGCTCTTCTCAGGCACCTTATGCTCAAGGAAAAGAGTGCAGTGATCCTTGATATGGAAGCAGGGATCGAACATCTCGGAAGGGGCACTACAAGAGGGATGGACCTCATGATCATTGTAGTTGAGCCTGGGGCAAGATCGCTTGAAACAGCTGAGAGAATAAAAAAACTGTCTTCCGAAATAGGGATAAAACACCTTGCTGCCGTAATTAATAAAGGAGGCTCAGGAAAAGTTAATGATAAACTTGAAGATATGGGCATCCAGGTACTTGGAGAAATTCCCTTTGACACCATGTTAATGCAGGCCGACCTGGAGAAACGGGCTCCTATTGAGGTAGGTGGCGAAGCTATTGACGCTATAGTAAAAATTAAGGAAAAACTGATGGAAGTCGTTGAAGAGATCGAGATAGAAGAGGAAGATAGCAAGAGCAAAAAATAAAGGCCGATTTCCGGCCCTGCACTTTTCATATCAGATTTCTAAAATTCTTAATTCAATTGAAGCCGCTGTCTGGAGAGTCAGCTAAAGTTCCTTTTTTATAAATAATTTCCAGGAGCCTCAATTTCTTTTCTCTGATAAGAACATCAGTTGGATCGATCTCAAGCGCTTTATCATAACACTTCATAGCTTCCCCATATCTTCCAAGGCTTTCCAGAGCTGAACCTTTCTGATATAACGAGAATACATCGTCAGGATTTACTTTCAAAACCTCATCATAAGACGCGATCGACTTTTCAAATTCATTCAAGTTGTTATAGGCAAAACCCATAAGGCACCTGATCCCCAGATTTTCAGGATCGATTTCAAGAGCTCTGTCATAGCATTCAAGAGCTTCCTTTGATTTCCCTATCCTGTCCAGGGCGAAACCTTTCTGGATCCAGGCATCGAGAAACAAAGGGTCCAGAGTTAAGGCTTTATCATACAGCCTGAGTTTGTCTTCGTAACTGCCAGTCTCGCCAGCTTTGGCAAGGAGCTGCCTGAGATCCTCTGGTTCTTCGGTTTTTTCTGCCGTTTGCGACTCCTTTTGCTTTGCTTTATCCATCTTTTCACTCACCTTTTCTTCTGTCATATCGGAATCCTCGCTTTTCCATTGAAAGCTCATTCCGGACCTCTTTCGGGTTTTTGCCACACCTGGTCGTTTTTACATTTCATGTATGGAACCAGAGCTAAAACTGGTATTTTGCATTTTTTGTTTTCAATGAGATATACTTTTTCTGATTCGAATTTTCCCTAATATAAAACTGTTCTGTAACTGAAGGAATACAGTCGATTCCATTGGTTATCGGTTAAGAAATTTTTTTGCCTGAAAGCTATCGATTTTGCATTAGAAGCCGGCCTTAAATTTTGGCCTGTTTACAGAAATCGATGCTCTGCTTCACCTCACAATTTATAGAAATATTTGACAAATGTTGTGAAAATGGAGAGAACTTGTCACGATTTCTCAATTAACCGAAGACGCATGATTTTTGATTATATCTTTGATTATACTTTTGATTATATCTTTGATTATACTTTTGATAATATCTTTGATTATATTTTTGATAATATCTTTGATAATATTTTTGATAATATCTTTGATTATATTTTTGATAATATCTTTGATTATATTTTTGATAATATCTTTGATTATATTTTTGATAATATCTTTGATTATATTTTTGATAATATCTTTGATTATATTTTTGATTCCTATATTCTCTGGGTTTACTTGAGAGAGTGTATTTATCCCAGCCAGAGGATCAGAACCATGAAGCTCAGATAGAGAAGGATCAGGATAAGCCCTTCGAACTTTTTGACTCTCCAGCCCGTTCGTATAAATAAGATGAGCAGGAGGCTCATTATCAGCATAAAAGGCGCTATATAATAAATACTGAGGCCGGTTACCGTGATTGGGTGGACAAGTCCTGAGCATCCCAGTATCAAAAGTATATTTGCAATATTTGACCCTATGACATTTCCAAGAGCAATGCCAGCATAATCACTCCGGGCTGCCGAAATGGTTACCATGAGTTCAGGAACTGAAGTCCCAACCGCAACAAGGCTTATTCCTATAAGCGTCTCTGGAACTTCCAGCAGCAGAGCAAAGAAGACTGCCTGTTCGACAAAATACTTTGCCCCAATTATGATTGCAGCCCCGCTTGCTATAAGCTTGAAAAATTCTATTAAAAGGCTGGTTTCGTAAAGGTTTTCTTCTGTAACTTCGACATCAATATCTTCATATTCAGGATCCGTTTTCGATTTGGTTCCCAATTCGGTTATTGATTCATTTTTGGTTCGCATTTCAATTTCGGATTCGCTTTCGTTTTTCTTTTGAGTTCTTTTTCCGGTTATTTGGGTGCTTTTTTTCGTTTCTTCAAAGTTTTGATTTCTTTTTTCGCGTTCCTGAACCTGGAGTTTAATTCTTGATTTCAGATCGAAAAGATACTCAAATTTGAAAAAATAAATCATAAAATCTTTAAAATATATCTCTTCTTCATGTCTTTTCACTTTATCGAGCAGGAATAAAAGATAGGCAAGATAAAATAAAATAAAAATTAAGGCTTCTAACCTCGAAATTTTAAAGTCGAGCATAAAAAAAAAGAGGAGAAAAGAGGCAAATAACATTATATAGCCATCCCTTCTCAGCATAACCTCTTCAGTCTTGATATTTGTCAGGAGAGCTGCCGTACTTGCAATCAGACCTATATTAGCAATATTTGACCCAAGTATATTGCCTATAACTATCCCACTTGCTTGCTGGAAAGATGCCGTCAGAGAGGATGCAAGCTCAGGCACTGACGTGCCCACGGACACAAGAGTCAATCCTATTACAAATTCGGATACTCCAAACCTTCTTGCAATCCGGGATGATGTTAATACGAAGAGGTCTGATCCTTTTACGAGCAGTAAGAGCCCGCCAAGAAATATAAGGATATTAATTACAGGCACACTGAAGTGAGAGCCCGAGATTTATTTAAATCTATCTTTGAACATAAAATCGACCTGAAGTTATTACCCTGGATAAAGTTATTATCCTGAATGAAGTTATTAATCTGAAAAAATATTTTCAAACTGTGAAACAGAAAACATAGCAAAAAATAAGTAATATAGGAAAACATAGCAAAAAATAAGTAATGTAGGAAAACATAGCAAAAAATAAGTAATATAGGAAATACATCAAAACGAAAATAAGCAATACAAGGAAACGCTTTAAATAAGCCTTAATTCCATCTCATAACAGCTTTCTTTCTGGCCGCAGATATTTTTTACCTTTTTTATTTTCCGAAAGCCTATTTTTTTGTATAAATGTATCGCAGGAAGATTGTTTATATTCACATATAAGAGAACGGATGATATTCCGTTTACCTTCATCTCTTCAGTACTGCTCCTTAATAACCTCTCAGCAAAACCCCTGCCTCTAAAATTTCTGTCAGTTGCAATTGAGGATATTACTGATTTTTTCTCAAACCCTTTGAGGGAAATTGCAGGTTTAAGGTAGTAGACGCAGTAACCCACGATTTCATCCTTACTCTTCATAACATAAAATATATTTCTTGAATTCTTCGAATATCTTATAAGTTTTTCCGAGCTTCCATTTTTAAATCCTTCGGTCTGGATTCTAAGAACTTCAGGAAGCATGTAGTCTTCTATAGAAACAATATCTCCTTTTTCTATTGACTTCCATTTTTTTACCAGTAGATTACCAGTAGTATCTTGCAGTAGTTTCTTAAGATTCATCAAGTACCCAACTGATCGGGTGTGAATTTTGATAGTACCCATTAAAATCACTCTTGGGCAAGGCCGTTGGTGAAATTCTCTTTTTTAAAGTTTACGGTTTCAAACCATTAAAAACTTCCGACTTTTTGGTGACAGAAATTCCCCACAGCCAGGTTGGTGACAGAAATATCTCACAGACAGGTTGGTGACAGAAATTTCTCACAGACAAGTAATTATACGCACCTTAGAAAATTCGATTTTTATTTAAATATATCTATTCTCAAAACTTATCAATTATTGCATCGAGGAAAAAAGGCCAGGTAAAATCCCAAATTATTATTGTACAAAAGGAATGCTTGAATAAAATCAGCTTTTTTGTAAAAACCTTTGTTCATAAGGGCTTGTATCAAAAAGTTTGAGAAGAATATTTAGGAATTATAGAGTTTAAGGAATTAAGTTTAAGGAATTAAGTTTAAGGAAGTATAGACAGTCCTGAGAATTAAAGAATTCTTAATTCCATTTCATAACACGTCTCTTTCAAGCCACATATGTCTTTTATTTCTTTAATTTTCCTGAAGCCCATTTTTTCATACAACCTTATGGCAGGAAGGTTTTTCGCATTTACATATAAGAAAATCGAAGATATTCCATTTAACCTCATTTCTTTAATGCTTTCTCTTAATAAATTCTCTCCATAATGTTTTCTTCTAAAATTCTTATCTATTGAAATTGAATAAATTACGGATTTTTTCATAAAACCTTTTAGAGACAGAACAGGCTTCAAATAATATATGCAGTAACCCACAACCTGATCATAGCTTTTTGTCACATAAAAGATCTTTTTCATTCTTTTCGAATATCGTCTAACACCATTCCGGCTTTTAGTTCCAAAACCTTCAGCCTGAATTCTGATAATTTCAGGAAGCATGGAATCTTCTACGGATACAACGTTTTTTTTCTCGATCTGTACCCATTTTCTTATAAATAGATTAGTTATTATATCCTTCATCAATCTCTCGAAACTCGTTACATATACGTTTAATGTAACCTGAATTTTTGTTAGGCCCATAAAAATCACTTTTAAGCGAGTATAATAATTTGCAAGTTTACCCCAATAATTCCTTAGATTCTGTATCCGATAAATTGAGTTTTCCGCTTCTTAACAAATAATACGAGTGGTTTCCGATTCCATGTCTCCAGGAATACTCACAGCTTTTGAAGTGGAATTTAATACCTGAATTTTAGAATAAGTAAATTTTAAACTATTTTCCAGGATCAGAAAGCTTTTAAGTTCCCTTTTATATTCACTTTTCAATCTTCTCTTCTGGAACAGTTGTTAACCTGGAGTGCTTGACTCCCTTTAAACTCAGAATTTTTTCAGTCAGCTCTATTATTTTCTCCCCTTCTCCCTGCAGAATTATTACCTCAAAACACAAATTTGGCTCAATATGGAAGTGCACTGAGGAATTTATCAGATCCAGGTATTCGTGCTGAATACTTGCCAGGGTGCTCGATACCCCTTTTTTTGAGCAATCATATACTATAGAAATCGTTGCAGCTCTTTTGCCCTTGATCTGCTGCATCCATTCATAATGCTGGTTATATGTCCTTATGGCATCCCTTATTCCTTCGGATCGAGAGGAATATCCTCTCTTCACAAGAGTTTTATCAAATTTGTCCAGAAGTTCCCCTGGTATGGAAACCCCTATTCTCATAAGCTTCCTTTCCATATACCCCTCCCGAAAACAAAAATTTTCTATTAAGTACTTATTCCACACATATAGTATAAAACTTAACAGGACACTTAGCGGAAAAAACTAATAGTAGACCCCAGATTCCCCACCGCGATTCCCAGAATTATACCCTAATATTTGATTGTAATCTCGTTGCATAAATAGTAATCGAAAGACATATGAAATATGAGAAAGTTATTAAATTTAGAAATCCATAAAATTCTCAAAGTATTGAGATAGAAATTTCCTGCCGGAACCTCTGCTTTTGTCCGGGTAATTTACAGGAATGCCCTCTTTCTGCAAAAGCTGGTGATCACCATAAGTATGAAGTAAAATAATTTTACCTGCTTATTTTCAAGCCAGTTGTTTGCTAATAGTATATTTCAAGGTCGATTGATATTGATTTCGATAAATTTTTTCTAAAACTAAAATTTTTTATAAGTATCCGTAAAATCGACAGTAACCTTGCGGATTCCCAAAAAGCTTATTAAAGGCAGAGTTCTATAGCGTGAAACACATTTACGCTGAATTGGCTGACAATGAATAATTTTCTTGCTTATCAATTTAGTTTATTTAAAAAAAGAGTTGAAAATTATGGCAATCCAGAAAGGCGATTTCATAAAGTTGAACTACACAGGTAAGTTCGAAGACGGCAGGATTTTCGACACAACAGACGAAGAACTTGCAAAAAAGGAGGACATTTTTAATCCGCGCGGACTTTACGGCGGAGACGTTGTTATTGTCGGGGCAGGTCATACAATTGAGGGCCTTGATGAAGATCTCGAGGGAAAGGAAGTCGGTTACAACGGAAGCATTGTAATCCCACCGGAAAAGGCTTTTGGCCTGAGCAATCCCAAACTTGTGGAAACGATTTCTATCACGAAACTGAAAGACCGAAATGTTCATCCTGGTCTTCCTGTTGAAGTAGATGGCAGAAGAGGAGTTGTCAGCAGGGTTATAGGCCGCAGGGTCACTGTAGACTTTAATAGCCCCCTTGCAGGCAAGACCGTTACCTATGAGTATACTATTGAAAATGTTCTTGAGACTGAAGTTGAGAAAATTCAGGGCCTGCTTGCCCTCTATACCGGCCTCAGGGATATGGAAGTAGAGGCTATTGATGGCGTTGCAAAGATTTATACCCCCACAGGTCTGACTTTCAACCAGCGCTGGCTCATGGCAAAGGACAGGGTTGCATCCGAACTTTTTAAGTATGCTGGCCTTAAGGAAGTCCAGTTCATTGAAAAGCTTACAGCCGAATCCGAAACTCAGATACCAGCCGAGCCCGAAGCTGAAACTGAAGCTGAACCTGAGTCTGAGTCTAAACCAGAAACCGAGGAATCCTCAGAGCCGGAAGTCTGATTTCAGTTTTTTATTGCTCAGAGAGGCGAAGAGCTCTTTCTCTTCGCAAATTTTATATACCATAATTGGGTTTGTTGTATACGCTTTCCGGAATATCATGGTAACCTGTAACTTTCCCTTTGCGGGAAGCTGTAAGAATAATTATTTCAACCTGCTGAGGTAGCCCAGCGGACTACGGCGCCGGTCTTGAAAACCGGTAGCGCTTTGCGCTACGGGAGTTCGAATCTCCCCCTCAGCGCCTAACTTCTCAGCCATTTTTTAAAAATAAATCTGTTTTTTATTAATTAAGCATGAATATATTTTGGCTGTGAGTCGCCGCACTTTCTCATAGAAAGACAAGAGAGGTAATTTAATACATAACCAATTATTTGATTAATTCTTTATTAATTCTTTAATTATCCTTTCCTTTTTCCTTACTTCTACGCTTTTTCTTTCTGTTAATTGCCCTTCAAGAAGGATGAAATCAATTCTTTGCACCTGTATTTTGTTTTCTAGGTCTTCGTATATCGTCTGTTCGAGGTTTCCGATATCAAGAACTACGAGCATTGTGAAATTAAAGAATTTACTGTAATCTTCTACTTGTGCTCTTGCGTTCCTTAAGTGATTTTTGTTTGTTCCTAATTTGAGTTCGATTGCTACCTCGAAACCTGGATCTGGAGCACTTATTACTATGTCTACTTTGTCACCATCACCACAAGGAACTTGTCTTTGGATTTCAAAATTTGGGAATTGATATTTTAAATATTGGAATAAGTGTTTCTCGAATTCATCTTCGGAGTTTATGGCAAAATCCAGACTGAAAGCTTGTATTTTCTGTTTAATGTTTGAGTATAAGATTGAGACTTCCCCTTCCTGGTCTCCTTCCAGATTTTCATTAATGTTAGTTGCGGAAGAGGTGTCTTTTACCATTGTGAGCTTTTTTTCTTTTTCTTCCTGGAGGATGTCGCTTACATCTATGTTTCTCTTTTTTGCATAGTCCAGGATCTCTTCGTAGCTTAAGTTGCTTCTTATACATACTATGTGATCGGTAATTGTAGGCCTTTTATTTTCTATTATATCGGAAAAACGTCCAGGTTTAATAGTTATGTTGTAGTTCTTGGCCATGTATTGAAGCTGTTTTAAAGAGAGTCTTTTAAGAACTCTTGTCTTTTTATTTCGAAGTTCTTTCTGGTCATCTAGATTTTTGGATACTTTCTGTATTCCATTGACTACAGAATGAAGTAAGTTCACTAACACCACCGCTCTTTTAATTTTCTTTTTAAAAAAGTGTAAAGTTTAAGACTATATAAATTTTCTTAGTAGTGAATAAAAAGCTGTGGAACATATTTTAGATAGCTTTCTTTTAATTCAGCTTGGGTTATGTGGTCATAGATGTCTATAGCTTCCTTCCTGGAATCTCCCCGGAGTTCCTGGATTATGGACCTTGGACAGCCGGAGCGACGCATCCAGGTAGTGAAGAAATGCCGGAAGCAGTGAGGCGTGAATTTTTCGTTGAGTTTTCCCTGGGGATTGTGGAAGCCTAGACGCTCTGCGTGTTGTGTTGTAGCGTCGTATACTGTGTCCCGGTTGATCCGGTCACCTTTGACACCGAGAAAGAGAGCCTTAGAGTGGACCTTCGGTCTTTTATTCTGTCTCCATGTAATCCATTCTTGGAGGACCTGAGAACATTCGTTATCAAAGAACACTATACGGTTAGATCTCTTTGCATGTGGCTTTAAGATTGCATAGTTTTTTGAGAGATAGAGGTCCTGGAGATCAAGGTCTATTAGCTCCTGCCTTCTTATTCCTGTCTTGGCAAAGAAAATGAACATTGCTTTAAAGCCGATCCATTCAGTCGAATCTATTAAGGCCCGCATCTGTTCCAGACTGATAAGCTGTCTTTCTTCATGACGTTGTTCTTTGTAGTACCTTAAGTATCGCTTCCTGAATTGAGGGACTATATTTTTTTGTACTCCTTCATATTCGAGGTAATCAAAAAAAGATGAGAGTGCAGCGAAGTAGTTTTCTACTGTAGAAGGAGCGAAGTTTTTTTCATCCCGAATGTGAACGAGAAAAGATTTCAGGACTTCTGGAGAGATTTCTATAGAGTGCCTGGATAGGAAGTATCTCAAGCAACTTTTGTAGGACTGTATAGTTCGTGGGGAGAAGTTCCGAACCTGGCAGTCTAGCAGGAAATTAGAAAGGAGGCTTGTTTCGGGGAGGTCCTGAACACCACAGTCTAAAAGTATGTTGTGTTGATACATGCTAAAAAGTTGTATAATGTTTTTATTAGTGTTTTAAGCCTGTACAGCTGAGTGTAAAAGTTGTACATTATTTATAAAAAATATAGTTTTTGCTCCTGAGGATAGGGAAGCTGAAAAAAAGAGGAGTGAGGTAAGAATTGTTTAGATTGGAGTTAGTTTAGAAACTAGCTCGTACATTGTTTTTTCGTTGAGTTCTAGGGCGGTGGAGTTTATACCGTTTTCGAAAATGTGTTTTTCGATTGATGAACAGCTATCGAGTGTTTCAAGTGTTTCAGGTGTGAGGTAGTTTTTTTCTCTGAGATATTTTTCTACTGCTACGTTAATTGTATTGCTTAGATCAAGACCGTACATGTCGATTGTTTGTTTAAGGAAGTTTTCTAAGGATGGCCGGATTTGTACCCGGTCCTTTTTTCCCAAGCCCAGGTTACGAGCGACGACGATAGAACAGCGTTCCATACTGAACCCCCTTAAAAAATAGATTAGGGATAGTATAAAAAACGTATGGTGTTAAAGTGTTGGTTATTGGGAGACTACGGCTTTTAGGGCGGTTACAAGGTCTTCGAGGCCTATGCTTGATTTCTGGGTTCTGGGTTTATGTTCGGGTTCCAGGTGGCCTATGTACCGGATGTAACCGAGATCTTCACCTTTTCCATACCAGGGGATTCTTATTTTGTCGGTGAAGGTTTTGGAAGGGAAGGAGATTATTGCTTGTCCGGGTTCGAGCTTTTCAAAGAGGCGATTGAAGCGGTATAGTTTAGGCTGTTCGCTGCTGGGGTAGTTTGCGCCTCTGAGGGAGATTAGGAACTGGAAGGAGGACCTTATCCCTGGGCGAAGTTTGCGCCAGCCGTGGGAAGATGCGACGAGTCGGACGTTTTGACTTCTTAGCTGTTCGGCGTTGTGCTGGAGGATTGCGCCTGCTTGCTGGTCTCCTGAGAATCCTTGTCCTCGGCTGGGTGCTATGTTGTTGAGTTCGTCTAGAAAGATTGCTACTCTGGGGTTTTTGCCTTTTAGCTGTGAGTAGGTGTATCCTGCAGGTTTTAGGTCGTAGTTCATTGCTTTTAGGATTAGGGATTCAAAGAGCTTGGCTGTGGTGGGAGCTACTAGGGAAGGGTGAAGTATGAAACGCTGGAGACATAGGACGTTTATGTGGTCACGGTCTAGGAGGTTCCAGACTTCTTTGGGATCCTGGAAGTATATTTTTTCTATTTCGTAGTGTTGGACTTCTTCGCCGTTTTCGTCTTCGAAGAAGTTTATTTCTATATTACATGATTCAGGGATTAGGAGTCTAACAGGGGCCATTCTGGAGAGCTGCAGGATTTCTGAGCTTTTGCCTCTGTCAAACCAGACTAAGGTTTCCCACTGGCTGGCTGGAAGCTTGTTTCTTGCCTGCAGGAAGCCGTCTACGAGCCAGAACATGAGGGTAGTTTTTCCTGATCCTGTATTTCCGTTTTCTAGGCCGTGTTGACCAGGGGAGAGGATGAATTCTTTGAAGAGTTTTTCTTCCCAGCTGTTCAAGGTTAGACCTCCTTTTCTTCGTGTTCTTCGTTGGGTAGGAATGAGGAAAGGAAGGATAGTATCTGATTTTGAGAGTATTTTCCTGCCAGATAGCCGAGTGTAGCGGAGAAGATGCCTACCAGGAGACAGAGCTTTTGTATGTCGAATGGGTCTACAGTCCAGAGTATCATTATTGCCACCTGCTGCCTTGTATTTCTTTGATCATTGATTCGGTTATGAGTTCATGTTTGTGTATTATGGTCATTAGCTGGAGTCTTGTTATGTCCAAGGCTTCTTCTATGGATTTTCTTCTTTCGTCTGCGATTTGGATGTATTCAGGGTCGTCTAAGATTGGTTCGTATGTTCCTCGGATTGTGCTTATGTCTCGGTGGATTTCTTCAAGGAAGTTTTTGTCTTCTTCTTTGAGGCCTTCTTTTTCTGAGACTGCAGCGGTGATTGTGTATATTAGTGCTACAAGGGAGATCTTAGCCCGGAGGCTTGCGTCTATGGTATAGACCTGGGACCTGAGGGCTTCGGCAAGAAGGTAAGGTAGACCAAGGAATTTTTTATCGCTCTGCATCCTGGCTGCCTCCTGACTGTTGAGAGTTACGTTTTTTCAGGAAGGAGAAGAAGGACTTTTTAGGAGGCTGGTTAGGGTCTATTTGGGGGTAGAGTGTTGGGATTACAGGCCTGGGTATGATTGTGTTTACTGCTTCCTGCCTGCCGAGCCGGTCTCTTGAGGCTGAGAGTGAAGCAGCTCTATTCATGAAGCAGATTACGCCGGGTATGGGTATGACGAATTTGTCTACTGATTCATAGAGAGACATTGCGGTGATTTGTTGTTGGCTGAGGTCATACATTGCGTCTGTTGTGGGGTTGATTAGGGCCTGTACAGTGGATCTTTTGAGGGCAATGTCCGAGTTGTCGGAGACCTTCCCGCTGTTTTCTTTTTCTCTGAGTTTGTCTGCTATTTCGTTAGCCATGCTCTTTAATACCCCCTTATAAGTTTTCTCGGAAGTTTTGATATGTTTTCACGTTCAGCCCCAAATATTGAGAGTTGATCTAAATATTTCTCGTTTGGGTTCCTTTTTCGTGTCCAATACTTGAGTTCGTTAGCCATGCTGACCTCCATTATAGCATCTTAATATTGGGATTTAAGGCGTGAAAGCTTAGTTCTTTCTGCATCCTGAGTTTTTGAGTCTGGAAAATCTCAAATGGAATCCTGTTCTTCGTTTTTAGTATCCAGGTTTTGTACACGAGAATATTTCGAGCATCAAAAGGTTTTGACTTCAAGGGACAGTCTTCAGGACAGAAGGTTCCTGGATATTGAACTCCTGAATTCATAGGATGAGTACAAGCGTGGTAGTCTGTGCATATATTGCAATGACTTACCGGAATTGAAAAGGGGCAGTCTTCACAGCAAGTAACTATAAGCTCTTCTGCATATTTGCTGAAAAGATAACAATCAGATTGATACATTCGTTCTACACATGTGTTAGCCATGCTGGACCTCCTTATTTGGAAAATAGTGCTATCTTAGAACATTAGACCAAAGACGAAACCGAAGAGAAGACCGAAAAATATAGCGGCTATGAGTTGTCTTGCTTCGGGTTTGATTTTGAAGGCTTCCTGGAGTATTGCTCCTTGTGTGATGTCGCACATTAGGGCAGGGTTTGTTTTTAGGGCCATCTTTACACGGCCTGTTGGAGTTTCTATTTCGGTTATGTAGGAACTTTCGTCTCGGGTTATGTCGAGGTCTACTACACAACCGCGTTCCTGGTCTACTGCGTAGAGGTCTAGTTTTTTGCGTTTTTCTTCAAGCTGTAGAGGTCGGGCTGAGACTGTGTATTTACTGTCTTCGAGTCTGTCATGAAGCATGTTGTCTTTAAGGACCATGCTTTTGAGCTCAAGGGTTGATGTGCCGGGTATGATTTTTAGGACTTTTACATTTGTTCCGCGTCTAAAGAAACTCAATATGTGAACCCCCCTTAGGTTAGTTTTAGGCTTTGTACTATTGAGGCAATAGTCCGGATGATTGAAGTTAAGAGGTCTATTGCTAGTCTGGCTTTGTCTATGACCCATCCAATGAATGCTGCGTGATCATTGACCACGTTTTTGATTAGTTTGACAGGGCTTTTTGATTTTGTCCTGTGCAGGGAGTAGGTCATTATGAAAAATTCCATTGATAAGATGGTTACTTCGATGTACTCCACAAAAAACAGATTGAAGTAAAAAAATACCTCGTCTATTATGTAACTGGCTATTAAGATTGCAGTTACCAGGTCGTCCCCTACGTATGGAATGAGACCAACAAAGGAAAGGACCGCGTCCCATGTCCAAGAGAAGAATTCATCTATTGCTTCTGAGAACTGTAAGCCGAGGTCTAAGTTAGCTTGTTTTTCAAATTCTTCTTGTGTTGTCGCATAGAGTTTCAGGTCGAAAGGATCTGAACTGTTCCCTGATACGCTTGAGAATTGAAGTATTTCGGAGTTTGTGGCTGTTCCGAAGGATGCTGAGAGAGGAAGCAGGGTAGCGTATACGTCAAGATCAAAGACTGAGTCGACGTTCAAGAAGTAGTATTGAACATGTAGATCCCAATCAAAGGCCGCTGGTGCAAGGGATTCAAGACGCTTGGTTTCTACTGTTCCGTTAGGATATGTTAATGCCAGGTCAAAGTTCCACCAACCCCAGGATTTAGTTGAATTTGCTTGCAGTGTATAGGTTTTTCCGTAGGCGTCAAATTGAAAAGTATTGTTAGAGTTTGCTGGAAGGTCGTATATTTCCATTCCGGAGAGGGAATATCCTTCTGGCGCTTCGATGTTGAATGTTTTGATTCCTTCTCTTGTGATTTCTTCGACTGCAGAGGCAGGAGATACAGCCGCAGCTAAGAGGAGGAGAAGTAAAAAAACTAAAAATATCGGCCTTCGGGCCACGTTTAGAACCTCCAGCCGAGTAATGCGAGGATGAAGACGACGACTACAAGTTTTATGAGGCTTGGCGCTATGCCTTCAAGCCAGGTTAGGGATTCTTTGGCAGATTCTCTGTCTGGCCTGTCAGTGCTTGAAGAAGAACTGCTTGAGCTGCTTGGGCTGCTTGTGTCTTCTTCTCCCCCTCCGGTTCCTTCATCATAGTTTGTGTTTGCTACAAGCTTGACCTGGAGAAGAGTCATTCCGGAGACTGAGACATAACCACTGTATGTGTCATAATTTGTTTTTGAGGTTTGTACTGTGCAAGTTCCGTTTAATCCTGCCTTCTCTATTTTATAGTATCCTCTGCTGTTTGTTGTTGTTGAGTATGTTACAGAGTCTTTTGTAACTGTGACTAATGCGCCCTCTAGGGGTTTTGATGTAGCCCAACTTGTTACAATGCCGTAAAGGCCTGAGGTTTCCGAGTCCAGGATCGGAACTATATAGAAGTTTCTTGTAGAAATTAGGTCCTGGATAGTCACATGCCCAGAATATGTATTATATCCGTCTGCGCTAATTTCTACCGCCCATTTGCCTGCTCGAGCTACGAGAGAATACGAGCCGATTTCGTCAGTCGTTGCGTCCTCTGTGTATATATGTACCGTTGCACCTGGAATGGCTGCCCCTGTATGAGCATCGTATACCCTGCCTGATACGACATAGTCACCTATCCTGACTGTGGCATAATCCTGGTCTAATATATAGCCGTCTGCATTTTTCAAGATTGCGAGGAGTTTGTCACCTGTCGTGTAGTCTGCGAGGTTGATTGCTTTGGCCCCTGTGGAGCTTGATATGTCGAGAGTTGTTTCTTGCATTAATGTGTTTTGACTGTAGACTCTGAAGGTGATAGTTGAGCCTGCCGGAGCCTGCGAGATTAGAAGCTTCGCGGTGTCGTTCAGTTCGAATATATCCTGAGACCATTTGATGGTAGGGTTGTAGTCTGTGAGGATGTCATATGTGGCTATAGCTACATCTTGACCGTCAGGATTGACGAGGAGAACTTCTTTTCCAACTCCTGCAGGTGCGTCGTTCGGCAATACGAGCGTGCCCCATTGTTCTTCTGACGTGAGATCATATGAGAGCACGTCTATAGTTTCTTCGCCGTCCTCCCCTGCATAGGCATCCGTATAGACATGCCATGCAATTTTATAGCCGGATTCAGTATATGAAGGCGGAGTGAAGTCCGGTACGTATGTCCATACTTTGATCGTGTCCCCTGGGGAGTACACGGACTTATCCAGTTCGATTGATCCATCAGATAGGTCTCCTTCTTTTGTGAATTGTTTGCTTCCAAAGAAGGAGTTTCTACCATCGTGATGGTAGAAAAGGCGGATATAATATTCCCCTGTAGAAAGGTTCTCCATTGGAATCTCATATACTGTATGTACTGCGGAGGTAAGAGATTCTTGCCAGACATTGGACCCGCTTGAGTTGTACAGCCGTGCGAACCAATAGTTCCCGCCCGTAGCAGAAGGCACCCCCACCGTGAAAGATTGAGATGTTTCAAGGATAGATACTGTAGCATCGCACCCTATTATCGCGGCGCTGGAACTGGTAGTAATATCATCGAGATATCTCGCTCCGCGTGAAGTTGTCTGGGTGTATATTTCTATTTTTGAAATTCCTCCTTCAGGAGGCGTGATGTAAGATGACGAGCCTTGCAACATACCATTTTGGTAGAGATCTACCCCCAATCCAGAGGGAGTTTCGATGAATTCGAAGCGCTTGAAGGCTGTCGAGTTCGTGTTCAGCCAGGAAGTGGACAATACTTCGTTGTCTCCGGCATCATACATTTTGAGTCGCAGAATCCCCATATAAGATTCGCTTGAAGGGAGGAGATAGGAAAAACCAAGATATCCTTCGTATGACGCTGAGATGGTGGTAATGATTGTTTCCGACTGCTCGTTTGGATATATTGCATATACATGGCTTGTATCCGGAAGGGCGATCACCCTTGGCGGAACTGTGAGCGGAGTCGGGGAGGATAGAACAGAAGCGTCGAGGGCATTTGGGTGGCCTTCAAAACTTATGTCCCATGCTGCAGCCGGTCCTACCGTAAGAAGTAGGAATGTTAGATAGAGTAGTATTTTGAAGATGGATCTCACGTTTAGCGCCTCCTTACTAGTAGGGCTGCAGGTAGCAGGATCACTATGCAGATTAGGAAGAAACTTAGGAGAGTTGGCGCAGTTCGTAGGCTGCCTTCTATGGCTGTGAATGGGTCATCGAGCCAGGACCATTTGGATGGTTTGAGGACGGCCTGATAGGAGTAGGAGTCGTTGAGTTCGAGTATGGTGTCTGTTGTGTTGTAGGTTCCTAGGTGGGTGATTTGTCCGGTTGTGTCGATTTGGTAGAGGTCGAATTCTTGAGAGTGGACGAGGTTTATGTCAGAGAAGGAGACGCTGACATTTGCGGCGGCTGCGCAGGGGCAGAGCATTGAACAGAGAAAAAAAAGAGAAAGGGAGTAAAGGAGAGTACGAGGCATTTGGGGATGCCCTCCTTTATCTGCCAAGGTGAGAAAAGGCGCCGTCGATGGCTGAGAGGATTTTGTCCCAGAACTTCATTATGAAGACATATATGGATATGACCAAGAGTATGGGCATTATTGCGCTGACCATTGCTCCGAAGCTTGGGAGGATTCCACAGAAGCCGTCTATTACGTCTGTGATTTCAGTCCAGTTTACGTCAGCTGCTGAGGCTGGGTTCATCAGCATCATTATCATTGCAGTGAGAGCAATTATTTTGCTCTTGCTTTTGAAGAAGAATCCGTGCTTTTTCGGTTCGGATTCAGCTTTGTTGTTTTTTCGGAATATTTTTGCAAGGAAAGACATACATGAGAATAAAGTGTGAGAATTTATAAGTTTGAGTTTTGTTAGGCATTTTGCCTAATTTTTAGAGAAAAATGCAGTTAGTTACATACATACGCGGGATGTGTGGCCGGAGAAAAGGAAACGACAGCGGTAAAAATGAAAAGGCGTTTTTGAGGAAGGAAGGGGAGAGGTCCGGAGGGCTGCTGGATCCAGGCAGCTTCCTAGAGGGAACTTAAGGTCCTTTGCCTGCAAGGATACAGAGAAATTTTACTGCAGGGATCCAGAGAAATTAAACGAAGATGTAGTTGATTATACGGACACACAACAACAGGAGTATATAGTGCCATTATGGAACGTTTATGGGGCTAAATAGAGAAAATCTAACCTTGCTACTGTGAAGTTCTTAGTTAATAATATTTTAAAACAGAATCTTTTAAATAGTTTTAATTTAAATTAAATTAATAATGTCACAATGTGAAAAAGAATACGTCGATAAAATAACGTTACTTATCTAAATTTCATAAATTATTAGAGGTATAATAAAAATGTGCGGATGTACTCTTTTGTATGGAATAGAAGACATTGATAGATGTACCACAAAAATTAGTTCATTATCACAACTAAAACAAAAATCAGAAGGCGAGTTGAAAGATGCTGAAAACACTATGACAGAATTGAATAACTTAAAAATCAAAGCGATGAGCTTAGAAGATGAAAAGACAATCACTTCACTAGAAGAGCAGGTTACTATTTGTGAAGGCCTTATTACTGCTTGGAAACATAACTTAGATGACTTGCGAGTAGAAATTGATAAACTAAGTAAAGATAGAGATAATGCAATTAATAGAACAGAAATTGATTCAAAGTTACCAGATTTGAAGCATAAGATTAAAGAGTTGTCAGATTCGCGTCTTGATTATCAGAATGAGTTCAATGATATTGTAAATTCAAAGGGGAACTGAGAGCCAATCCAAGAAGTTAAAATTTCCCTACTTTTTCATTTTGTTTAATCTTGTGTCTTTTCAGGAGTTTTGCCGCAGAGTTTGTGAAAAAAATTAGATAAATATTGAAAAATGCACAGGTGTATGACACTGGGCACTTTTCGGCACTGTGCCCAGCGTGATTTAGTAAAAAAAGTAGGAGGGTATTTAAAAAGTGTCTTTGCCCTCTTCATAAAATACTCTACCGTTGCCGTCTCGGAATTCAAACCTCATATTGTCTTTATCACATGGAACCATTTCCCCACCTATAGGACAGGTCGTAAGGTTATCACTTGTGAATGCATTGCTATATGCTTGCTGTGTGCCGAAGTAAATCGGCGAGTCAAACCAAATGCCATGTTCTTTACACTTTATTTGGCATTTAATAAATGTTCGTTTTGTCATAAATTCTCCTAATTTATTTTAAATGTATATAATACAAAATTTTGTACCATCTACATTTAAAATATATATAACTAAAGATATATAAACTTTTGTATGTTACGCTGTAACGTATTAAGATCCACAGATAGCCTCGGCTGATCCTAATAGCGGGCTATCTGAATATATGGTGATGCGAGCGTCTCCGAGTTCGAAACCTGATTCGAGACCTATGACGCCGGCAAATTCGTACAGGCCTTTTGAGATGTAGGGCCTGGGGCGGTGCTCGTCGCTCAGGAGAGAGCTGGAATAGGTAAAAAAGCGGGAATTGAAGACCCAGTAGAGAAGGGCTGCTTCTGGGTTTTTTTCGGCATATTGGCCTTTGAGAAGATATTTTTTCAGGTATTCTAAGGGTTGTCTGCCTTTTGCATCTTCTGGAGCCTGGCCTGGAGCCCAGATATAACCTTGTGTGTCATTCCAGCTTATTTTGTTGATTTTGGTTATTTTTCCCTGGCCGTATTCTTGCCAGATTTTACTTATTTCGTCGTTTCGTTTTAGCCAGCGGATACCGAATATTACTATGTGATAGTGCACGTTTCCATTGCGCTGGAACTCCCGGACGCAAAGGTAAGGAAGTTTCAGGTTGTTGTCGGATTTGACGTATTCGGTGGCAGCTTTCCGGAATTCTGAGGTTTTGATGTTTTGGGTTTTTTGAGTTCTCCGGATCCGTCGGAAGTATTCCGCGTCTGATTCGTTCCGGCCTTGTAGGCCTTCATGCCTGCGAGCTGTGCGAGTTCGGACCTGGAAAGATTCGGTTGCTTCCAGGAAGGAAGTTAAGGATTTTTCGGCGTGCGGTGTGAGGATGTCGCTTGAAAATTCATAGCCGGCCATCTCTTTACCGCCTGGCATGTTGTTCAGGTTTTTTGAGATTTTGACCCGGAGGAATTCAGGGTTTCGTTTTACCAGGTCGTTGATTCTCTGGTCTTTGGCTTCTTTTCGCAAGCGGGTTATCAATTTGTTGAAGTTTTCCTGGAATTTTTTTGTGTCTTCAAAGATGTTCCTGTGCCATTGTCCGCTTGTGAGAGTTAGCAGGATTGCTGATTTGTACTTCCTGGAGGCATCACCAAAGATGTTTTCAAAGCGCAGCCGGGCTTCTATTCTTTTTTCTTCGTTGTTGAAGCGGTTCGCGTTGGGCTTGAAGAGAGGGTCGCCAAAGATGTCTTTTTTCGGCATGAGTACAAGGCGTTCGTTTGTTGTTCGTTCCAGGTAGTCCTGGAAGTCTTCGACGCACTCGTCAAATAGTTCCTGGTTGTTAGGAATGAACTTACGCTTACCTTTTTCGTCTTTTATGTCTATGGTGTAGCCGAAGTTTTTGATGTTGGCTTTTATGAGTTTGTTCACGACTTTAAAGCGTTCAGGGCCGCATTTTCCGAGCTTGAAGGGTTCGAATTTTTTGTACATTGCCTGGTCAAAGAGTTCAAGCATGCGGTCATGAGAGTAAGGAAGGTCTGTGGGTTCTCCTTCTTCCGGGATCCCTTCAGCGCCGAAGGCGCCAAACGCCGGAGTATGTGTTTCTGTGTAGTTTTCCATCATTGAGTCTAGGGTCCAGCCTGCAGGAAGGGACTTTTTCGGTTCGTCGGGATCCTGAAAGTTAAGAGGAGAAAATTCCTCTATGTCCTGGCCAGAGTCCAGGAACTCGGAGTCTTTCTGGAAAAGTTCTTCTTGGAGAATCCTGTCTTTCCGGTTCGGGACCAGAGCAAGATATTTTGCGCTGCCTGGCTTCCCGGAGGTCGGGAGGTCGGAAGGTTCCAGTTCCCCAGCTTCAAGGGCGTCGAGGACCAGTTGAGGATAGTTGAGCTTCCGAAAAATTTGTTTCTCGGCTTTCAAAGCAAGCTGTCTTTTCTGTTGACGGTTTTTTGGCTCCGAACCCGAGCAAATCCTTAGTTTGAGATTTGCCCCGGCAGTAATCAAGTCAAAGCCTTTTGGCGAAAGTCTCACCAGAATATCAGGATTCTGGACCCATTTTTTATAGAAAGTTCGTTTTCCCTGGCTTAACTTTGGGTCTGCTTCCTCGAGGACTTCAACCCATGGACGGCAGATAATAAAGAGTTCTTTCGCTCGCTTGGTCCTGAAAAAATCATATACCTCTCTATAAGAAGCATGGATGAGAGAGGCTAGCTGCTTCATAGTATAAGGTTCTCCGAAGGTAAGCCTGGCAATACCTTCAATCTGAGCATCTGACAAAGACACGCAAAAACCCCCAGGAGTACACGGCACTTTTACATTTTGAAAAATAGAAATCAGTTAAAAGGCCGTGCAGTTAGAGGCCTTTTTCTGGGGTCTGGCAGTTCTGGTGCTCATTCGGAAAAAGAAAAGTATAGAGGGACTGACTCACGCTAACGCCCCCGAAAATATACCTCTATATCTTAACATCATAGCGATATTTGCAAGGTCTACAAGTTCGTCTATGGTGTTTTTTGATATTTTTGGGGACTGCTCACCATCAATAGAAGTAATGACTTCTTCAAACTCTTCTTTGAGTTTGTTGATTAGGAATTCAAGATCACAGTACATCCAAGATTCGCCTTTTTCTGGATCGTGCTTTCTCATTGTCCTTTCCATTGCTGCAGCAAATCCTAAGATTTCAAGCCGAATATCAGAAGGAGGAAGGGTCACGCTAACGCCCCCTTTATAGCTGTTTTCCAAGACAGATGTTTTTCACCATTCCAGGATCCAAGCTTAAGTTTTTTTGCAGGAACCCTTATGTAGATAAAAGGAGTTCCTGCTTTTTGCACGATCAAGATATAATCGCCTTGCTGTTCCACCAGGGCTTTATGTTGTTCAGCTCTGAAACAGAAACGACCGTTTCTAATTTTTGATTTTAATGAGGCATCTGTTGTTTTTTCCTGGCAGGATTTGACTTCAACTTTTACAGAGTCAATTGTGAAATCAATGAGCCCACAGTATTCAAAATCTGCAGAAGGATTAAGAGTTTGTACTATGTGTTCCATGTTGCAGCCGTTGTTTGACGCTGCTGTACATGATTCGACGGACATTAAGACCGCCTCCCATTGTGAAGGAATTTGTCACATTTTCCACAATAAGGTTCTTGCCCGAGTCCTATACACTGTCCGATCTTGTTTACTTCCGAAAAGTAATAGTATCGTTCCGCCCACATAACAAGATCAGCCCAGCAATAGCGGTCTAGCTTATCCAGCTGATATATTATTTTGAAACGTAGGTATTGTTCTAGAGAGTCCAAGGCAGATAAGACAGTGTAGATAATTGGATGTGCGGGAATCCACCTATTACATGGCCCGGTTACAAAGGGTTTCCAAGGATTTGGGCAGTGCTCAGAATAGATGTCTGAAAGGTGCTTACAGTTTCCGCATTTTGGGAAAATGTAAGGGTTTGTAGGATGAGAGGTAAGAATCTGCTTGAGGGACATTAAAAAACAACCCCCTGGAAGATCACCCATTTTAGAACATGACCGCATGAAGGGCAGGTTACTTTTTCCTCTTTTTCGGACACTGTGCGGGATGTTTCGCCGCCGAAGCCGCATTTTTTACAGTGAATGAGGGACACTTAGACCGCCCCCCTGCCTGTGGCAACTTGAACTAATTTTTGTATTCGTTTTCGTTTGTTGAAGCACTTCGCACAAACTGCATTAATGGAGCGTCCTTTGAAAGGTATAGGGTCACGATAGAGCCTGTCAGTTTCCCCGCAGATGTCACATTCCAGCAGTCCGGTATGATCATAGATTCCACGCAGGAGTGAGTCTTTGTCACGTAGGACAACCCCCTCCGGAAGATTGGAGATATCTGCGTCTGCAATGATGTTAGCGTGCAAGTCAGAGAGTTGTAGACCGTGACGATAGACATGAGGGTCTACAAAGTACCCGTTTTGTTTCAGACTTAGGATGCGGGTGAATGCAAATTTTTTTGCGTCCTCTCTTGAGATTGCAATGACTGCAAAGCCGTATTGAGGTAGGTCGATGTGTACAAAATAGGCCTGGCGCTGGAACATCAGATCACCCCCAGGCAGAGAAGGACCCCACGAATGGAAAAGAGCCAATAGATAAGAAAAAGGAAGGCTGTTGTTTTTGCTCCTGCTGTCCAAGAGGTAATAGCGAGCAAGGGGTTAGAAATGCAAAAAAAACCCTGGGCTGCAAGATTGTTGCCTTCGGAAAGAAAGATTACTCCGGAGAGTCCGCAAACGGTTGTTAGGATCTCGACAGAAAAACGAGAGTGTGAGGCTGTGAGCATCAGAACGCGCCCCCTGCCAGTATAAAATTTTTTACATCTTTTTTATTTACTGCGACCCACCCAGGGAGATTATTAATTACGTAACAACCTCCGTTTGGCGCGATTTGGTTTTCTGGGTCATAAACATACGTAATGAATAGTACCCCACAAATATTTTGGAGAGAGCAAAAGCCTCTATAATATGAGCTGTAAAAAGAGACATCTGCTCCTTGATTGAGCATTGTGGATAAGATAGCAGCCAGAGTTTTTACTTTCATTGCTTTCCCTCCGCGAGTTGTGCAGCATAGCAAACTATCGCGCAGATTCCAGCCAGGAGGAGGAAACTGAAAGTTCCGAGTGCTGAAAAGACGACCCTTAAGATATTCATTGTCTCACCCCCTGAGAAACATATGCGTATGCGAAATCTCTGTAGATCCGGGCTTTTTCTGTGAGGCCTTTTTTGTGCATGTCTATGCTCTTGAGGAAGATTTCGCAGAAGTTAGGCTGCATTTTGCATCGCCTCCCGAGCCTGAGAGCTGACAAGGGGATTTTTAACAATAGTCCTGATTACGACCCCGCATTGAGGGCAGGATTGAAGAGTTTTTCCGGTTCTGTGCTCTTCGTGTGGTAGGCCGTGGAATTTACAGATAGGACAGGAGATCACAGGACCGCCCCCTCAGGATAGAAGGTTTCCAGGTTTGGAGTCTGAAACAGGCTCCTGATGAGTTCTTTTTGAGTGTCGTGATTAATAGAAGTAATACGGTAGTCTTGAAGGTGAGATTTCAGCCGTGCTTTCCGGGTTTTGTGAACCGGAATTTTTACAGGTACGTTCACAGCCCCACCCCCTTAAGGAGACAGAAACAGCACCAAAGCATAAGGGCTGTAAGGTCAAGAAGACAGAAAATTGAGTATATGCGAGTGGAAGCAGACATTTAGACCGCCTCCTGCGAGAGTTTGATGTTTTGATTACGGATGTTGGGAAGGTGCCTGATTTGTATTTCAGTGCCTGCGCAGCTTGAGCAGAGACGTTTGCCGTTTATGAGCGGTTTGGTCACAGGCACGAATGTCACACGACAATTTTCGCAGAGTTCGTATTTGTTAGAACAGTGGATTTTATCGCGTCTCATGCCTTCGCCCCCTTAGGCATGATGAAGGAAGGAAGTTTTCCGTTATTGCGAGCTCGTGTGGAGACTGACCTAGTGACTGGATCTTTGAAAGTTACGCTGCATCGTCTGCACATGTAAGTTTTGGAGCGAGATCTTTTGTAAATATTGGTAGATCCGCAGAAGGGACAACATGTTGCAGTTCTTTCTTTGAACTGGAGAAAGGTTTTAGCTTGGTTGTTTGCGTCACTGGTTGAAACTATTGAAGAGCTACCGCTCTTAGGTGTGGTGTTTCTCATTGTGCATTTCCTATGATTAGTCCAAGAACTCTGGTAAAATTCCTGTCTAAACAGTCAATAAGAAAATACCTAGATAAATAGGTATTTATCCTGAGAGGAGAGTATAAGAAGTATAGCTATTTTACTGACCTGCTGGTAACAGGTCCCTAGCCCAAGAGAAGGAATACTTTTTTCAAAAGTGCGTTTCCGACCTTCTCTAAAAGGTTAATGGGTTTTCGGTGAAATGGCTGATAAGTAAGGCGCAGGGAGGCGATTGAACTTCCTAAAGTTCAGTTCTCCCCCTCAGCGCTTCTCCTAAATTCTTTTTCAAAAATTGATTTTATCCTTATATCTATATTATATATTCTGATTTTTGGCGGTTGCCGCGTCGGTTCCCAGTTCGATCTCAACTGCCTGGTTTTCAACATACAGCTCTTAACTAATTTTTAATGTGCAATATGCAAAAGCAATGTGTTGTCCTCTACTTCCACGATGTGAGGTTTCTTCGTGCTACGTTCACGCCATACTCACTATAATGTTGTGAGCCGTAAGTTCATTCACAATAATAATTACAGAACAGAAAAAAACGACTCAGTATCAAAATCCAGTGATGAACATAAAATAAAAAATCACTAGATTTTATAATTGGTCCCAATCTTGAAATACAATTTTGGGATTGAAGTCTTTAGATGTCGAATATTGATGTTGATGAAAACTGGATTCTTCTTGCGGATTCAGATTTTCAATCAAGAAATACAAAAATTACTAGATTTTGGAACAGGGTCAAAAAACGGAAAAAAGATAATTTTGAAATAATCTTATTTTCCTAGCTGCTTGAGTTAACAAAATGAGTGAAATTACCCTTGGTTCTCATATGGAACCTGGATAAATTAGCCTTCTTGACTCAGTTCAGTATCTTCATTATAATTCAGCCCTCTTGAGCGTAGCGAAAAGGGCACCGTCCTCCCGAGACGGGACTCGGGTGACGGAACTCGGGTGACGGGACTCGGGCACTAGAGGTTTCAGTTCTGGATTTTAAAACTTCTATTTTTTCACAGGAATTTTTCTACCAGGCACTCACTTGCTGAAGCTATTTAAAAAGCCTACAAAGGAGAATTCTTTGTAAGGCGCTTTCTTATGAAAAATATGCTTTTTCAAATTTAATTCAAGAATCTGTAGGTGATACGAGATGACGACCAAGATAGGTAGTGCTATGAAGATAAGGATAACATCATGCAGGATTGGACTACTTATAAAGTGTGTCCCTGAGTTCCAGAGCGCCAGAAATGGCCTATGGAACAAATAGATACAATATGAAGCTGTAGCGACATATGTAAACACAGAGCTCAGGGAGCTTGAAAATTTATTATTGATAAATTTCATTGCAAATCTGTATTCCAGAACACAGAATATTATTACGAATAAGTTAAGAAGCACAGAATCAATAATGAATTTTAAAGTAGTGTAACTCAGGCCCAATGAATTTGCCATACTTTCTAGCATCGATACCACCGTAGAAGACCCTATAGTGCCGCTACTTGCAGATTCAATAGTGAATGAAGTATTTTGATCCAGGAGAAGGGTTGTTCTTGAGCCCAAAACGATAACCAGTACAAGCATAGCAGGAAGGGCAGCCAGCAGTATCTGGACAAAAGGATTTTTCCTGTTAATTATCATTGACTTTTCAAATAGGCTTTCTTTACAGGTAAGAATCCCAAAAATGAATATTGGGAAAAACGTATAAAAGCGGTACTCAATAATGTTAAAAGTTCTTGAGACTAACAAGCACCCGATAAATATGAGAGAAGAATAAAGTAAGATCTGTTTTGAACTTTTTGAAAGCATAATGATAAGCGGGTAAATTGTATAGAAGACAATTATTAAACCTACAAAATATAATGTTAGCATTGGGGATACATATGCAGGAGCAAGGAAGATTTGTAATCCCAGTACATGCATTATTAGATTGTAAAAACTAAACACATGTTCAGCATTGGGAAATTCAAAACCTGAGTTTAGCTTTGGAGCAAATATAAAGAATACAAGTGTAAAAGCGGCGATAGCTGCCCAGTAAAGAGGAAAGATCCTCAGGAGTCGCTTTCTATAAAAAGACAATACGCTCTGGAATGAGTTTATTGAATGGTTATTATAATATAACAAATATCCACTCATAAATATAAAAAGTCCCAGTCCCATATTTGCAACAAAAGGATCAACAGCATAAAGAGCTAACTTGATATAAGCGAAAGATAAAAAATTACTTAAGTGAGCCGGAATAATCATTGCTATTGCTAAAGCCCTCAAAAAATCAAATGCAATTATTTTGTTTTTCATAGTCTCAATCCTATAACGAAATCTCATATAAATCTCATATAAGCGTTAATTTGCTTTTGTAACACCTATTTACTGATGGGTCAACTGGAGAAAATAATTATTATTCAATAATCGTACATGTACTAAAAAAGTACCACTTTCCTTTCTATATAAACTCTACGATATTTGTATTCAACTTTTTATATAATAGCTATTAAGGTGCTAATTTTTATGTTTATTACTACAGGTAAAACTTAGATCTCGTAGATAAATTAAATATCTCGTATAAAAATAAAATGCTTCAAATGTACTATAATACAGAAAGTTTATTGATTTTAGTAAGTTTCTTGAAATCTGGGTCTATAAACATCTGGGTATATGAACACAGCACATGGAAAATAAGAGGCGGGCGGCAAAGATCGAAATCCGGTGAAAAGGACAGGAAATGTTTCCAACTGCTCTTTTCTCTATTAAGTATTGCTCTTGGAGTCACTACGAATAAAGAACGAGCTCATCCCAAAACTTGAAATTTGCTTCTTGGGCCTTGTATTTCTAATATTCAATTAAGCACAAGATCATGAAAATATCTTTGAAACCCCTCAACGATTAAGAATAAAATATCTTTTGGGATAGGCTCAACGAAAAAAACAGTACAGAAAAATTTTTGCCTGCAGGTATCTGCTGGAGGAAAGACGAAAGTTGTAGCCGATCATTCAAAAATATATTTAAAAAACTTTTAGTAAAACATTAAATAATTAGCAATAACTGAAATTTACTCTCTTAACAAATATTCCAATTTCACAAGCATTAACATTTACCTATAATCTAAAATGAAAATCTAAAATGAAAATCTAAAATGAAAATCTGAAATGAAAATCTGAAATGAAAATCTAAAATGAAAATATTTTCTTAGTAATTTTGCCAGTTATGATTAAACTCAAATAAGTAATTTTTTTAAAGTTTGATGGTACCTTTCGACCAAAAAATAAAAAGTAATTTTGGTGCTGATACAGTCATTAATTTCATTTTTGAAAAAGTTCTACTTTTTTCTTATTCTGCCTTTTTTCACCAAATTTCTAAGCTTATTTATCTCCCCTTAAGCTTATTCTTCTCCCATTTCTTTTCTGAATTCTATGTAATCTCTCTCGACTTCTTCGAGTTCGTATTCCATTTTATCCCCCCGTCTTCAATTAAAATAACAGTAATTAATTCTTGAGTTTGTTTATTAACAATAACTACTTATTCAAATTTACCTTAGTCCCCATTTTGAAAACGCTCTTCACTTATATATAGTTATCTGTCAACCAACAATTCTTACGATTAACTGCCACAAGTTGACATTGTATTATGAGATTTTTTGTACTGTATTGGACGATAAAATATTTTAAATGAAAGATAGGTGTTTTTTATCTTCATGCGTAAAAGTTCAAAACCTGAACTCCTTGTAGGGATCAGGAATCTTTCAGGGCTTAAGGCCTGCTCAGGATATGCAGACGCTGTTTACTTTTCAACCGACAGGCTCAGCCTGAGGGCAAAAGCAAAAGAAATTACTCTGGAGACTCTTGACGATTTTGTCTCTGAGGTAAAAACCAGAGGGCTCAAGGCCTATCTGGCTGTAAACTCGACAGTAAATGAGGACAGGCTCGGAGATGCATCGGACGTGATAGCTGCAGCTTCGAATGCAGGAGTAGACGCAGTAATTGCCTGGGACCCGGCTGTAATTCTCAGGGCACGGAAAGCAGGGCTTAGAATTCACATCTCCACGCAGGCAAATATTACCAACCATGAAACTGCAAATTTCTACAGAAACCTTGGGGCCGAAAGAATTGTGCTTTCAAGAGAACTTTCCCTTGAAGAGATACGGAAGATAAACCAGCAGACTGAGGTAGAAATCGAGACTTTCGTCCACGGTGCAATGTGCATGGCAGTCTCAGGCCGATGCCATCTGTCAGCTTACGTTCTTGGTAAATCCGGAAATTGCGGAGAATGCACTCAGCCCTGCCGCTGGGAATGGGAACTTCATGGAGAAAACGGGCTTGTTGCTGCAAGCCTTGGAAAGTACCTTCTAAGTGCAAAAGACCTCTGTATGATAGGGCATATTCCCGAACTTCTTGAAGCGGGAATAGCTGCCTTTAAAGTGGAAGGGCGGTTGCGGGATCCTGGATACCTTGAAATGGTTTCCCGTTGCTACAGGGAAGCTATCGACGCCTGCATAGAAGGAAACTATACTCCTGAGAAAATAGAAGCCTGGAGGCGTGAACTAGCTTCGGTTTATAATAGGGGTTTTTCAACTGGCTTTTACTTTGGGGTTCCAGGCC
The DNA here is from genome assembly GCF_000969985.1 of Methanosarcina barkeri str. Wiesmoor. GTDB lineage: Archaea > Halobacteriota > Methanosarcinia > Methanosarcinales > Methanosarcinaceae > Methanosarcina > Methanosarcina barkeri_B. Next base: position 3,229,083 of record NZ_CP009526.1, read on the forward strand.
TTGAAGGCTTTTCTCCTGAAAAAGGTATGAATGCCTCGGAAAAGCAACGCAGGGCTGTTGGAATTATTGAAAATTATTATACGAAACAGCAAGCTGCAGCCGTCAGACTTCTCGAAGAAGGAATTTCAGTTGGAGACGAGATCGTAATTGAGGGAAATACGACTTATTTGAGGCAGCAAGTCCGTTCCCTGAGGAATAAAGGAGAAACTGTTGAAAGGGCTGAAAAAGGAGACATGGTTGGCCTTGCCGTTGAAGGGACCGTTCGAAAAAATGACAGAGTTTTCAGAATACAATTGAAATAAGTGAATTAATGTATTGTATTTAAAGAAATAAATATACTATTTAAAATAATAAAACAGTATCTATATATTGGATTCTTCCTATACGGGTAGCAAATCACAGGAAAGAAAAATTACAGGAAAAAGGTAATTGCAGGAAAGAATTACTCTATCTTATTCCAGTAATGCTCTCGATCGGCTGGATACCTTTTATCGGTAAAAATGCTCTCGATCGACCGGATACCTTTTATCGGTAAATAATCTTGTCTGTTTACCCTGATCAATGGACTGGATCTTTGCCCGGGTAAACTGTCCCGATTAATTCCCGATCCTCTGATCGATAGTACCTCTGATTGAGATTATTCTTTACAAACAATGTTCTTTATAAGCAATTCTCTGACCGATAAACAGTATCCTGCTCCGCAGTAAAAGCAGGTAAGAACTTACTTTCTTACTGAATGAGAAAATATTTTCTGTTTATCCCGGAGTCAGTAGTAGTATAGGTGATACTTTGATAAGCGTCAACGAAATGGGATCAAACGTCATTGAAGAGATGCTCGACTGGAGCGAAGACCTGAAAACTGAAGTACTCAAGCTCAATAACGGGGCTACGGTTATTGACTGCGGAGTTAAAGCCGAGGGTGGATATGAAGCTGGAATGTACCTCGCAAGGCTCTGCCTGGCCGACCTTGCCGATCTCAAATACACTACTTTTGATCTGAATGGTCTCAAATGGCCTGCTATCCAGGTAGCTACTGACAATCCAGTAATTGCATGTATGGCTTCGCAGTATGCCGGCTGGAGAATTTCTGTAGGCAATTATTTCGGAATGGGTTCGGGTCCTGCACGTGCCCTTGGCTTAAAACCTAAAGAGCTCTATGAGGAAATTGGGTATGAAGATGACTTCGAAGCTGCAGTCCTGGTCATGGAGTCCGATAAACTCCCTGATGAGAAAGTTGTGGAATTTATTGCAAAACACTGCAGTGTAGACCCTGAAAACGTAATGATTGCTGTTGCTCCTACTGCCTCTATTGCTGGTTCTGTCCAGATCTCTGCCCGCGTTGTAGAAACCGGGATCCACAAATTTGAGTCTGTTGGTTTTGACATCAACTGCATTAAAAGTGGATATGGAGTTGCCCCAATTGCTCCGGTTGTCGGAAAAGATGTACAGTGCATGGGCTCGACCAATGATTGTGTGATCTACTGCGGCGAAACCAACTATACCGTCCGCTTCGACGGGGAACTTGCCGAACTTGAAGAATTCGTAAAGAAGGTGCCTTCCACAACCTCCCAAGACTTTGGAAAGCCTTTCTACCAGACCTTCAAAGAAGCAAACTTTGACTTCTTTAAAGTTGACGCAGGTATGTTCGCTCCTGCCAGACTTACAGTAAACGACCTTAATAGTACAAAAACAATTTCCAGCGGCGGGCTTTATCCGGAAATCCTGCTTCAGTCTTTCGGGATCAGGAATGTTTAAAGGGTAAAGGGCTTTTTAATTTTTTTATTTTCTTTTCAATTTTTTAACTTTATTTTTACTTGTCCTTACTTCTCTTTTTACTTCTCTTTTTACTTCTCTTTTTACTTTCTAATTTCCAAATTCTTTTCTATTTCAATCTTCAAATTTTTTCATATTATATTTATTGTTCCTGGTGATAAATGAGATTTTTTTTTCCAGATTCCTCCCCTCTAAACACTGTTAACATCATCTATTTAAGTAAATGCCTCCAATCCTACTGTAAAAATATAATGCTATAAAGAAATGCCATAAAGAAATATTATGAAGAATTGTTCAAACACAAAATTTTACTGAAAACTTAAGGAGAGAATTTAGTGCCAATAGTAAACACTTCACAGGGAGTAGGAGGCATCCTGAACAGTTTCAGGGGTCTTGTCGAAGGCGCAAAGAAGATTACTTTTGTGGGAACTCCAGGGTTCTGCACACCTTTTGCCGAACTTATCGGTTTTGTAGTCAGGGACCGGGAACTTGCTTTTATTTCTAGCGACAATTTTGAGAAAGCCAGGTCTATCTACATGGATCGTGAAGGTATGCAGCTCGGAGATCTTACAGATAAACATGCTGATGTTGTCGTCCTGCTTGGAGGGCTTTCTATGCCAAAAATAGGGATTAGCCCTGAAAAAGCAAAAGAAGTTGCCAGTAACGTCCTTGAAGGCTCAGAGAATGGAAAAATTATCGGAGTCTGCTTCCAGTCTGCATTCATGCAGCAGAAATGGGACGAAATAATAAATTTTGAGTATATTATCAATGCCGACCTGGCAGTTGAGGTATTGCAAGTCTGAAATATTCTGAAGTATATTTTCAGGAATTATTGAGGCTTCCAGGCAGAAAAATTTCCATTTTACTCTTTTTACTTTTCCTTACTCTTTTTACTTTTCCTTACTCTTTTTACTTTTCCTTACTCTTTTGGCTCTTCGCTATTTCATGTGGGTAACTCAAATTTTAGTTTTCCTAATTTTAGATAGATCATACTAATAAAATAACATATGTTTTTAACTCCTCCTGCATTTCTTTTTTGAAACTGTACAATACTGTTAATACTCTCGAGAATTCTATTTATTGTTTTGGAGTCAAAATAGTTCAGTACTCTTCCCCAATGTTTTTTAACATTATTTGCTGCTTCAGTTATTGTAGTTAATCTGCTATGAGCCGCCCAAAAATACCACTTTTTGAGGTATTGAGTAAATACTTTGGTCTGTTCCTATTTTAGAAAAGCAGATCTGAATTTGTATTCAAAAGCAGAAGATGTTCTTCAAGATTCTTGACAATTCTGAAAATTAAACTGGATCTTATAGTTAGTAGAGATTAACTATTTATAAGCCGATATATATTATTAATTAATTTATATTAATAATATGTATTTAATATCCAATCTTAATTTTTTTATTTAACTGCACACTTGTATTCAGCTGGATTTAAGGGCCAAATTTGTATGGGGGTAAAGAATGAAAATTAAATTGATAGTTTCTTTACTATTAATCTGCCTGGTATTTTCAATAGGATCTGCACAAGCACAGTTCGGGGGGAGAAGTTGCGAGCCTGTAACGATATCAGGTATAACACCTGATACATTTGAGTGCCTGAAAACAAATCTTCAGAGCTACGGCATCGACGTTCCACCTGGAAACAAAGGGGAACTTTCGGGAAGAGGGATTACCGGAAATTTTGAATGGGACGGAAAGTCTGATCTCACTTTAACAATTACAAGAAAACCTGTTTTCATCAGCTGCGAAACTGCAGACCGTGAAATAACACGCTTCATAGATGTATGCAAACGCGCGTAAGAAAAAACCTGGTTTAAAGGATAGGTAGAAGGGAATTGGAAATTCAAGGCTGCCAGGAAATTGAATTTAAAAATATGAATCTGTGAGATTTTTAAAACTCTCTTTCCGCAGATGTCCGTACAATTTTCACAATTTTTTCTGCTATCGTTTTTTCTGCTAATTGCATGTGATGTTTAAAGAATTATTTTTAAAATGTTCTACAATTTTCGGCATTTTTACCTTCAATGAAAACTTTCAACTCGATTTCCCAAAGCTTCAGTTGAGATAATAACAAGAGATTTTTGAGAAATTATCCAAAACCGATAGCAGGAAAATTGTTGTTTTTTTGAGAACATCTGCGGAAAGTCAGTTAAAATATAGATCTGACACCTTTTTTCTGTTTTTCTTCTACAGGCCGTCTTAGTTTTTCTGTTTCTTTTCTTGCCGCTTACATTTAGGTAATCTCAGAAACTTATCGTCTTTGCACGACAAAATCAACAAATTTTCTCGACTATACTAATGCCATGGCAATTTAATTATGGAACATATTGGGAGTTTAGATCAATATAAAGGGTTCCAGAGTCATTGAGCAATCTAAAATTAAATTGTCGAAACACTAGTGCATCGATTCCAAAGTATGTCAGGAATGAATTTTTTGAAAACCACGGAAAACACGGAAGACACGGAAATAAGTAGTAAAGGCATATTTCTTCCGTGCTTTCTTTCTTCCGTACTTTCCGTGTTTTCCATGGTTGTAGTATCCAGATCGAATCACTCTGCAGTCGGTTACGTTTTCCGTGTTACAGAATTCCATGTGGCTTTAAAATGATATTTGCGTCATAAGCTGTAATTATTTTCTTATATGCATCGATTTGGGAATCAATGCACCAGAAAGTAATTAAATGAGTACCAGGGAGAAGCACATTATGGACAAAAAAGTCATAATCCTATCAATTGCTTTTGCGGCTATAGCCTTTATTCAGCACTTAATTACAAAAGGCAATATTAATAGGGAAACACTCACGATTGCTATATTAAGTTCAATAGTTCTCGCATTTTACTTTACATGGTTTATACCTAAGCTCAACCTCAGGAAAAGGGACGCGTACTTTCTGATATGCATTACGCTGTTTGTTGTCGCGAGCCTTAACAACTTCATTGAGGCATACTTCTTCACAGATGTATTCAATACAACTTTTACTCTGGTAGCCGCCGTCACAGTTTCGTTATTGACCACCTTAATCCAAACGGCTCTTGCAATCTATATTCTAAAACCTGAAGGCAACATAACTCTAATAAATGCTATCCGTGAACACGTGAGAGCAAATGAGCATTACGTACTGCGTATTATAGCCGCATCCCTTGTCTATTTTCCAGTGTACTTAATATTCGGTCTCATCATATCACCTTTCGTGATCCCCATATACACAAACTCTCAGAACGGCCTTTCAGTCCCCTCTTTCTCACTTATGTTCCCGCTTGAGCTAGTGAGAGGTGCAATATATGCCATTGTCCTTGCAGCAGTTTTTGCCAGCCTGAAAAAGCAGAAGAACCTGAATTTCAAAGTGGCTGCAACTCTATTATTTATTCCAGGCGCCTTCATACCGCTCCTTTCAAGTCTCACACAGGCAAATGCATTCAGCCAGGTCGCTCCATATCACATATTCGAAATTCTCGGTGATTCCATAGTTTATGGTTATATAGTATCCCGAATTTTTCCTAAAGTGTAATCTCAGAAATTTACAATTTCAGCTTCTGTCTCTACAAGTAAATGATTATGAACATGATTCTGAGCATAAAATTGCTGGCTGGATTTTTTAATATCTTAGAAACTCTGGCAACCAGCGTTTAGAAAACATTTAATTTTGAGTTTTTGGACCGCAGATATGTATAGCTTTTTGGGTTCCCGAGCACTCAACGACCGCGAAGCGGGCGGCCTTTCCGAAGAAAAAAGAAGAAATAAATTAAATATGAAAAAACAGCAATATTATCGTTTTTCTCTTTATTCCCTTTCTCTGCTTTTATTTTCTCAAGCAAAACCTCCGCCGTCTCGTAATCCCTGCCTTCTCTTTTTGCAATTTCAGCCTCTGTCTCAACATAAATTTTCATGACAAAATCTTACTGAAACCAAGATTAATCAGATTTTAAAAGGAAAAGATTTTCTTCTCATTTGCTCCACACCTTGAACAACCGTAAAAAAGAGAAGTTATGGAAAGATTCTTGACTCAGTATATTATCTGACTTTTCGCGGGATTTCTTCAAAAAATAGCATTTTTCCTGTGATCGTTTTTGGAGAATGATTTGAAATTTTTGGTCATTATTTCAACTGAAGCTTAGGTAAACGACTTCTGGAAGTTCTCAATGAAGGCAAAAGGCCAAAGAGTTTGTAAAATTTCGAAAATACATGTTTGAGTAGCTAGGGCAGTTTTCAGAAAAAACGATAGTAGGAAAAATTATGAAATTGGAAGGACATCTGTGGAAAGCCAATACTATAAATAAACTCAAAATTAAACAGAACAAAATTAAATTGATATTACAATCTCTACACTACGTCAATAGAAACTTTAGCGTAACTTATCTCTTCGATTTCTAAATCTAATGGGTTGAGCGTTTTTAGAACAGTTCGTAAATCTGGTAACAAGAAGTTTAGAGATTCAATCTTAGTATTAACGTTTCCTAAATTGGTTCCATGAACCATACGATTTCTCATACTTGTCAATTTTTCCCAAGAATTGCTCCTAACGTTTATTCCGTGCTTTGCTAGTAACTCTACATTGGAAAAAATATTTTCACAATCATTACTCTGCAAACTGAGATTTATTTTCTTTAGACTCAAAGCTTCTTCCAATGCACTATAAACTATTATAATCGCATTATTAATTTTAGGATGTATTTGATTCTCATCAGAGTTAGAATAGTCTGAAAGAAGCAGTTTTTCAGCTTCATCAAATCGTTTAACAATCAGATACCATTTTTGAGCTAAATATCCTTGATGCAACCATTCTATTGTTTGGTTAAGAGTATCGACAGATGCTCTTGCATCTATTAACGTAATTTTGTACGGCAAATTATGTACCACTACATTTCTTAACTCACGGACAACATGTAGCTTGAAACCTAAGGGACGTGAAATAATTTCTTTGTTGATTAAAAAGTCGATTGCAGTCTTTGCATTCTTTGGCTGAGAGTTAGTATTATCATAATAAATATCACTTGTAATATTCTCAATGAACTTACCAATCTCATAGCAAATATCTTCATAATTTTTACATAAAATAGATTTCTCGACTTTCGCAACAACTTCTCTTTCAACATCGACGTTTATCATATATTATCTCCAAAAGAAAATATATTGATCTCTAAAATGTAATAATTATTGTTTGTTCCAGCCCTTCTTCCTCTTTGTTATCTCAAGCAAAACCTCCGCAGTCTCATAATCCCTGCCTTCTCTTTTTGCAATCGCAGCCTCTGTTTCAACAAGTTAACCGGAAAATGCCTTTGCAAGAATGGACTGCCTTAGTTTTTCTGTTTTTTCCCTTGCCACTGAAACATTTGCTTCAATCGAATCCGTAAAAGCAAACAGAGCATTAACACTCCAGATCATTTCTTGCTTTGTTCGTTTTTCATAAAGAAAAAGCCGCTTCGCTTCGCGAGCGGGACAAGAACGAACAAGATACAATAGTAAGGCTGTACTTTTTCAAATTCAAATTTATTTTTTCAAACGTACACCTTTATATAACTCCAGATTTACCTTCTGCCATGAACAACGGTACTGTCAGAGCAAATATTAAAGAAGGACTGAGTGTAGGAATTGTTTTAAAAGCAGACCAGAGAACCGGAAAAATTACCCGAGGCATTGTAAAAAGAATTTTAACCAACTCTTCAACGCATCCACACGGAATAAAAGTGCAGTTAACAGATGGCCAGGTTGGAAGAGTCAAGGAAATTTATTGAAAACTACAGAACAAATTATAAGTCTTTTCTTCCCGATATCGAGCTTTCCAATCTCGATGTAGAAGCCTCATTTTATAATTTTCTAAGTGCCTTGTCCATGCCTTGTCCAAATCGACTTTTTGAAGGAGAATATAATGAGCTATTTTATAATACAATAAGTATAAAAAATATAGAAAAAATGTAAAAATCTAACTTATGGATTTCTACAAAACATACAAAAACTCATTTAATAGGGATTAACTTCCCAGACCAGTGCAATTTATGCTTAAATCTAATGGGGGAGATTTAAATGGTATTATTCGGAACAAACGGCGTACGAGGTATCGCCAATGAATATATAACTCCTGAACTGGCAGTCAATTTAGCCAGATGCCTTGGTACATATATGGGGTCTAAAGGCACTGTTGCCATAGGGTCTGACACTCGAATATCGGGCCAGATGCTGAAATCTGCCGCAATTGCCGGGGCTCTTTCTACAGGCCTGAGTGTAATCGATATAGGGATAATCCCTACTCCTTCTATCCTGTATTATGTACGCGACTTCGCAGATGCCGGAATCATTGTAACTGCGTCCCATAATCCCAGACAATATAATGGGATCAAATTTATTGCAGGAGACGGCTCGGAGTTTTCAAGAGACGCAGAAAAAGACATAGAGAAAATCTATCATTCCGGAGAATACTCCATTGTATCCTGGGAAAAAACCGGCAGCTTCAGAATCGATCCTGGAGTCAATGAATATTACGTGAGAAACATTATTAAATCTGTAAATGCCGAAGCCATCCGCAGCCGCAAATTCAAAGTAGTTACAGACACAGGCTGCGGAGCAGGTTCCCTTACTCTTCCTTTCCTGCTCAGGGAACTGGGCTGCCAAGTCTTGACCCTTGAAGCCCAGCTTGATGGAACATTCCCCTGGAGAAATCCCGAACCCTTACCTGAAGCCCTGACCGAACTTACTAATCTTGTAAAAATGACAGGCTCTGATCTGGGAGTAGCTCAAGATGGGGATGCGGATAGAGTAGTATTCGTGGACGAAAATGGACAGTTCGTAAACGATGATGTTCTGCTTGCCATGATAGCAAAATATATGGCAAAACATGAAAAAGGTCCTTTAGTGACTCCTGTTAGTTCTTCTCAGCGAATGGTCGATGTCGCAGAAGAGGAAGGTGTCAAATTATACTGGACTGCTGTAGGCTCCATAAACGTTGTCCGAAAGATGATGGAAGTAAATGCAGTCTTCGGAGGCGAGGGTAATGGAGGCCTTATCTTCCCCAAACATCAATACTGCAGAGACGGAGCGATGGGTTGTGCCAAGGTCCTTGAAATCCTGGCAAGTGGGAAAAAGCTTTCCGATCTTGAAAAAAGTGTACCTCACTACTTCAACGAAAAGACCAAAGTGCCTGCTAAAAATGCGCATGCTATTATGGAAATCGTGAAAAATGAAGCGTCAGGACTTGGGCACAAAATAGACACATCTGATGGAGTTAAAATCTGGCATAAAGACGGTTGGGTTCTGATGCGTCCCTCTGGTACAGAACCAATATTCCGAATCTTTGCCGAAGCAAAAAATCAGGAAAGGGCAGAGGAACTTATGCAGGAAGGCCTGGACATGATAATAAGAGCAGAGAAAAGCTCTCGACTCTCAAGTAAACTTTCTCCAAGCTAATGGTTATTATTTAACGAAATAAAGAAGTATAAAACCGTAGGCCTAACGGAATAAAGAAGGCATTAAAACCGTAGGCACAAATGATCTTCAGTTCTCAAACTTAGAGTTACTCTTAGAGTTACTCTTATTTTTTGAATTTCAGACCTATTTTTCTTTTTATTCCCCTTTTTCCTTTAATTCCCTTTTTCCTTTAATTCCCTTTTTCCTTTAATTCCCTTTTATTCCCCTTTGTAGATTTTCAGAGCTTCTTCAACGGTTGCGTCCTCAATGGTTACGGCATAGATAGCATTACACATACGGATAGCTTCCTCAAGGGGCTTCTGGTGAATGTTTCTTCCTGTTGCACTTCCCATTGCTCCAGAGATATGGATCTGATCATGAAGCTTTTTCAAGAAATCATCAACTTCGTCACTGGCACCGCCTGCGCAAACGACTTTAGTACGCCCGGCTGCTTTAATAGCTTCCTTAAAAGCCTCAGCAGAGTTTGCTCCTTCCTTTTCTGGATAGTTAACCTTTGCAAAGTCGGTGCCAAGGCAGGCTCCAACACCCGTTGCGCCAGCGATTAAGTGAGGATCTTTTTCATCTATTACAGCAATGCCACGAGGATAGAGCCAGAGTACTGAGACCATTCCATGCTGGTGGGCATTATAAACTACCTGGGCAGCCTGCATAAGCATCTCGGCTTCGAATTCACTGCCAAGATAGACAGTGTAACCTACTCCAAGGATCTTGAGCCCACTGTTCTCTTTAAATTTGACTACTTGATCTACATCGTACCAGAGATTGCTAAAAGGGTCAACCTGAGAAGTTTTTACGAGATTAGTCTTCGAATTTATTTTCACAAGATAGGGCACGTTTTTGTAGTCCATACCGTAACGTGCAATTAACCCGAGCTGGGTTGCAAAAACGCCTATCTTTGCTTTTGATGCTATTTCGAAAAAGTGTTCTGGATTAGCATCGTCTTTAGGTATTCCTTCCCCATAAAAATCATTGTTTAAATGTTCTACTTTCTGGTCTCCTGCAAATAGCATTAATTTCCCACTTTCTCGAGTAATTTCCATATAGTTTTTCAGGTATGTTGCTCTCTCTGTTTTCGGGACATCTAACGGTACTTTTTCGAGATCCATATGCATAAAACCCCAACTTTTGTGCTCTGGATTTCTCGTCAACCAGGCAAATCCAATTATATAAATAATAGTATTTTAATGTAATTTGCAGAATAATTATTCAATTGCATTACTTAATTGTATAAATCCTATAAAGGGACAAAATGGGGGTTCATACGAAGTCGTCACTGGAAATCGGAAGTTAATGGGTATACCCGCCACTGGCCCTATCCAGAAAAATTTTGTTACCTGCTACAACTTTTCGCATGCAGTAAGAATAACCTGAACGGAATAAGATATTATTTATGATAGACTATTGTACCCTTTAAGCAACAGAATATGATAGACTATTGTAACTTTTAAACATGTCACGTTGACTTTTTGTCACGTTGACTTTTTGTCACGTTGACTTCTTGTCACGTTGACTTTTGTATAGATTTTCAAAATCAGAACAGACTGAATAGGGGAAATTCATTTCTGTCATCGACGCATAAATTGCAAATGGAGCCTCTTGATTCAAGAATATCGTACACGTTCTGGGGAACGTTCCAAATAAGGTATGAGATCTTAGACACATTTTGTAATTATTTTGACAATAAAATAATTTTAGAGGAGATTTCGGGGAAATGTCTGAGAACAAAAGTAAGTACATACGCTGGTTTGATGAGACTTCGATTGAAGATGTTCCGCTTGTAGGCGGAAAAAATGCCTCTCTTGGAGAGATGTACAGGGAACTCACTCCAAAGGGAGTAAAGATCCCGAATGGTTTTTCAGTTACTGCTGAAGCTTACTGGCATGTTCTCAAAGCCGGAGGGATTCTGGAGAAACTCAAACAAACAATGGAAGGGCTAGATACCTCGGATGTGTCAGAACTTGCAAAAAGGGGAAAAGCTGCAAGGGACCTGATCCTTGAGGCTGGAATTCCGGATGACCTCTGGCAGGAAATTAAATCCGGGTATGACCGCTTATGTGAGCAGTATGGAGAAAATACCGATGTAGCCGTGCGGAGTTCAGCAACGGCTGAAGACCTTCCAACTGCTTCTTTTGCGGGCCAGCAGGAATCTTTCCTGAACATCAGGGGTTATCCCGCGCTTCGAGATGCCTGCGTACGCTGTATTGCCTCGCTTTTTACTGACAGGGCTATTTCCTATCGGGTAATAAATAATTTTGATCACTTTAAAGTGGCACTGTCAATAGGAATAATGAAAATGGTCAGGTCTGATCTGGCTTCCAGTGGAGTTATATTTACTCTTGATACGGAAACCGGATTCAGGGACGTAGTTTTCATTACCGGTTCTTACGGGCTTGGGGAAAATATTGTGCAGGGACAGGTCAATCCGGATGAGTTCTACGTTTTCAAGCCAACTTTCAGGGAAGGATATAAGCCGATTATCGAGAAGAATTTAGGGGATAAAGAAATTAAGATGATCTATGGGCAAGGCGGCTCCAAAACACTTACCAGGAATGTAAACGTTCCTGAGGCTGATCGACGTCGTTTCTGTCTCAGTGACGAAGAAGTGCTTAAACTTGCATGGTACGCTATTACCATTGAAGATTATTACTCAAATAAATATAAGAAATCCATGCCCATGGATATCGAATGGGCAAAGGATGGAGCTACAGGGGAACTTTTTGTAGTGCAGGCAAGACCTGAGACTGTACAATCTCAGAAAAGCAGAGACATTCTAGAAACTTATGTGCTCGAAAAGAAATCTAATGTCCTTACAAAAGGCAAGAGCATAGGAGACAAAATTGCTGCTGGAAAAGCGCATGTAATCCCTAATGTTTCAGATCTGCCTTCTTTTAAACAGGGAGAGATCCTGATTGCTGATTCTACAACTCCGGATTGGGAGCCTGTGATGAAAATAGCGGCTGCAATTGTTACGAACCAGGGAGGTAGAACTTCCCATGCTGCAATTGTTAGCCGGGAACTTGGAATTCCGGCAGTTGTAGGGACAGTAAACGCAACAGAAGTTCTCAAGACAGGTAAGGAAATTACCGTAAGTTGTGCGGAAGGTGAAGATGGACTTGTGTATGAGGGAATTCTTCCTTTCCACAAAGATACATTGAGCCTTAAAGACACAAGACGCCCTAAAACCGCAATTATGATGAACCTTGGAAATCCTGATGAAGCTTTTAGCCTTTCCATGATCCCAAACGATGGAATTGGGCTTGCAAGGCAGGAATTTATTATCTCAAACTATATCAAGATCCATCCAATGGCTCTAGTGCATCCTGAAAAGGTCAAAGACTCTAAAGTCCTTCAGGAAATCGAGAAACTTACCCAAAACTCCGATAACAAAGAAGAATATTTCGTAGATAAGCTTGCTCAGGGCGTCGGAACCATTGCTGCATCTTTTTATCCTAAGGATGTTGTAGTCCGTACAAGTGACTTCAAAAGCAATGAGTATGCAAGCCTGCTTGGAGGCAGCTACTTTGAGATGGAGGAAAATAATCCAATGCTGGGTTTCAGGGGAGCTTCCAGGTACTTTAATGAGCGTTACAGGGAAGGTTTTGCTCTTGAATGCAGGGCTCTGAAAAAAGTCAGGGAAGAGATGGGGCTTAAAAATCTTATTATTATGATTCCCTTCTGCAGGACAGTTGAAGAAGCTCAAAAAGTAATTGCCGAAATGGAGAAAAACGGGCTAAGGCGAGGAGAAAATGAGTTGCAGATCTATGTTATGTGTGAGATTCCAAATAATGTCCTTCAAATCGACAAATTCAGTGAATATTTCGATGGCTTCTCCATAGGCTCAAATGACCTGACCCAGCTAACCCTCGGAGTTGACAGAGACTCGGAAATTCTTACTGCAGAATTCGATGAGCGGGACCCAGGTGTTACGAAAATAATGGCAATGGCCGTGAAGGGAGCAAAGCAGAATGGAAGGCATAGCGGGATCTGCGGACAGGCACCCAGTGACTATCCCGAAATCGCAGAGTTCCTGGTAAAACAGGGGATAGATTCTATTTCACTTAATCCGGATTCGGTTATGAAAGTCACCCTTAAAGTTCTGGAAACGGAAAAGGGGCTGGGAGGTAAAAAAGAAGCGGAAAAAATAACCGGTGTTCATTAAGGAGAAGGTCTGTCCAAAAAGTGTTGTGATCTACTTAGTTTTTACAACAGGCATTATGCAAAATAGGAAGTTACTCGAGCATGTAGACCTGTTGTAATATCACAACACGCATCAAAAAAGCCTTTATTGATAGTACTTACGTGGTTGAATTGAAAAACAGCAAAGAGTATACTTTGTGGAGTTTCGTGGTATGACTCAGGCAAGAAGACCTCTTATGCTTATTATTTTTGATGGGTGGGGTTACAGGGAAGCAAAAGAAGGAAACGCTGTCATGACAGCACGAACTCCAAACCTTGACCGGCTGGAAAAGGAGTGTCCCTGGTGTTTTTTAAAAGCCTCTGGAGAAGCTGTTGGCCTTCCGAAAGGTATGATGGGGAATTCGGAAGTTGGGCATCTGACTATAGGGGCAGGACGAATTGTAAATCAGGACCTTACCCGAATAAATATTTCTATCAAGAACGGAGATTTTTTCAAAAATCCGGTTTTTCTGAATGCAATTTCAAATGTCAAAGCTAATGCTTCCAGCCTTCACCTCATGGGCCTTGCTTCCTGCGGAGGCATTCACAGTTATATGCCTCATCTGCATGCCCTTCTCAAACTTGTGCAGGAGAAGGATTTAAAAAAAGTCTATATACATGCTTTTCTGGACGGGAGAGACGAACCTCCAAAAGCTGCTCTAGGAGATATAAAGAAACTGGATGCATTTTGTAAAGAGCACGGTAATGCTAAAATAGCAACCGTTTCAGGCCGTTATTATGCAATGGATAGAGATAAGCGATGGGATAGGACAAAACTTGCCTATGATGCCCTGACAAGAGGAGTGGCTCCATATACCGCTCCAAATGCAGAAACTGCAGTTTCTAATGCCTACTCAAGAGGAGAAACTGACGAGTTTGTAAAGCCCACTATAATTACTGAGCAAGTAATTACTGAGCAAGTAATTACTGAGCAAGCAGAAAAACCTGTGGCGACAGTACAGGATAATGATTCTGTAATCTTCTTCAATTTCCGGGCCGATAGGGCACGGCAGATAACCTGGGCTTTTGTAAAAGATGACTTTGACGGGTTTATGAGAGAAAAACGTCCTGAGGTTTACTTTGTCTGCATGACCCAGTACGACGAAACCCTTGAGGTGCCCATTGCTTTTCCTCCAATAAAGCTGGAAAACGTACTTGGAGAGGTGCTGAGCAAGCATGGACTCATCCAGCTACGCATAGCTGAAACCGAGAAATATGCCCATGTGACCTATTTCCTTAACGGCGGCGAAGAAAAGCGTTATAAGGATGAAGACCGCTGCCTTATTCCTTCGCCGAAAATCGCTACTTACGACCTTAAACCAGAAATGAGTGCATATGAGATTACGGATGAAGTTATCAGAAGAATACAGTCAGGAAAGTATGATGTTATTGTCCTTAACTTTGCAAACATGGATATGGTCGGGCACACCGGAATCTTTGAGGCTGCAGTTAAAGCGGTAGAAGCCGTGGATAAGTGTATTGGCAGGATTGTTGAGGTTCTAAAAGAAAAAGGCGGTGTGGCACTTATTACTGCAGATCACGGAAATGCCGAGGAGATGATAGACCTAAAAACAGGAGAGCCACATACTGCACATACCTCAAACCCGGTAAAATGCATTTACTTCGGAAACAGTGAGATAAAAGCTCTCAGGAATGGAAAATTGTGTGACGTTGCACCGACGATTCTTGAGCTTCTTGGAATCCCTAAGCCGCAAGAGATGACAGGAAAGTCACTTTTGGTAAAAGATTGATTACTCCTTGTAAAAGAGTAGTTAAAAGCTGTATGAAAATCAGGTTTGATTCCGCAATTAATATGATTCTACAATTAATATAATTCTGTAATTAATATAATTCTGTAATTAATATAATTCTGTAATTAATATGATTCTACAATTAATATAATTCTGCAATTAATATGATTCTGCAATTAATATAATTCTGCAATTAATATGATTCTACAATTAATATGATTCTGCAATTAATATAGAGCTAATTGAGATAAGACTTATACATTTGAACTTAAGAACAGTAACATTAAACTATAAAAACATTAAAGAATAAATTAAAATTATTATATTAATTGTACTTAGTTTACCTTCGAGTGCGCAAATCTATGGGTTTTATGAAATCCTCGGTTGATGAAATAAATTGGATTCATCCAGTTTTTCTCTTAAAATAGAGTTGAGACTGATCTTTTATTTTTAACAGTTGCCCTGTTATCTGTGGAATAGTGTATCATTAACCAAAACCTTCACAGAGCTTCAATTATTAACCGAAGTCTTCACAGAGCTTCAATAACCCATCATTTCACGACCGGATTTGTTTCTGCTGAAGAAGTATTCAAAGCATAAAAGCTCTATGAGGCACGAACATTGGAAGTTAATACAAATTCCAAATTTAAAAGCCATAGTTTGTTCAATTATTCCAATATAAGAAAATATATCACTCGAAGATTCGATATAGAGTCAGCAAAGATTAACTCGATTGCTATCCTGATTGGTCTTCTCACAGGGCTGGTAATAGGCATATATGACCGTGCCCTTCTGTACTTTAGCACTCTTTTCGGAATGCAACGCGGATTTTCAGTACACGAGTTTCCACCCTATTATATAATGTTCATGCCTGCTCTGGGAGGGCTGATAGTTGGGATGCTCTCGCATTTCCTGATGAAAAGGCGCTATGGGGTTGATGGGCTTATTGAGACAGTAGCCATTCGTGGGGCAAGGCTTAACCTTACCGATTCTCTTCTTGAAGTTTTTGCGTCAATAATTTCAATCAGCTCAGGAGGTTCACTGGGAAAAGAAGCACCAGGCATTGTAGGTGGTGCCTGGACAGGAGCTCTGGTGGGGCGAGTCATGAAGAGTCCAGAAAAACGGCTCCAGACTCTTTTAGGTTGCGGGGCTGCTGGAGGGATCGCAGCAGTATTCAGTGCCCCGCTTGCAGGTGTGGTTTTTGTCGTTGAAGTGATTTACGGAGAACTTGAAACAAGTACCTTTATTCCCATAGTTATTTCTTCAGTTTTCGCAACACTTGTATCAAACTCGATTATTGGAATTGAACTTCTCCAGATCCCTTCCTATGCACTTGTCAGTCCATACCGAGAGTTAGGGCTTTACCTTGTTTTTGGGCTCCTTGCGGGCATAGTTTCAACATTACTGATCCGAACCCTTTACTACACAAAAGATCTGTTTTCGGGAATACCTGTTCATCCCATCTTTAAACCTGCTCTGGGAGGACTGGTAGTAGGCATGATTGGTCTTTTCTATCCCCGAGTTCTTGGTATGGGCTATGGTGTGATTACAGATGCCCTGAATAACCAGTTTACCTTCAAGCTTTTACTAATCCTGCTTATCCTCAAAATTATCGTCTTTTCTCTAAGCCTTGGATCGGGAGGCTTTGGAGGGACAATTATTCCATCTCTGTTTGTGGGGACAATGCTTGGAGGAGCTTTTGGGACAATTATAGACATGTTATACCCTGGAATGACGGCAGGGCCAGGGGCTTATGCCCTTGTGGGTATGGGCGCAGTCTTTGCTGGAAGTACAAGAGCTCCTCTTACTGCTATTCTGATCCTTTTTGAGCTTACCAGGGATTACAACTTAATCCTCCCTCTCATGTTTGCCTGCGTTCTCAGCAATGTAATGTCAAGTGCTCTATACCCGGAATCAATCTTTACGGAAGGGCTTCGCAGGAGAGGCATCAAAATCCGAAAAGGCAGGGAAATAGACATCATGACCTCCATTCCTGTAAAAGCTGCAATGATCACAAGTGTCCAGACTGTCTCAGAGGATAAAAGTGTCGAAATCCTCGAAGCTCTCATGAAAGCGAGTCGTCACATTGGTTTTCCTGTCGTTGATTCAAAAGGCAAACTTTCTGGAATTGTAACACTCTCAGACCTCCGGAACAAGGTAAAGCCTGGAGAAGTTGGCAAAAAAATAGGGGAGATCGCTACCAGAGAAGTTGAAGTTGCCTACCCTGATGAAACTCTTGATACTGCCCTCAAACGCCTTGCCTCAAAGCAAATAGGCAGGCTCCCTGTTGTTGACAGAGAAGATAAAACAAAACTTCTTGGAATCATCACTCGGAGTGACATCGTGAACGCATACAACAAGAAAGTCGTTGAAAAGTTCCGGAACACTATCTGACCAGAACACAGATATGAGTCCCAGGAGGTAGAAATCTGGATTTTGAAGTTGAATCGTAAAATGAAATCGTGAGATTGAATCGTAAAATGAAATCGTAAAATGAAATCGTGAAATGCAATTGTGAAATGTAGTCATAAAATATAATCGTGAGATTGAATCGTAAAATGCAATAGTGAAATGCAATTGTGAAATATAATTGTGAAATATAATCATGACTCATAGCAAATGAGTCAGCTTAAAATATCTGTTATATTTTTATAATTTACGTTCAAGATTTTAAGGCAACCTGAGGATTGTAAGCACTTCGGGGTTTACAATGTTCTGAGGTTTTCCTTCAATAAATCTTTCTACGTTTTGAACGCAGACATATGTGCATTCCTCGAGAGATTCTTCCGTAAGGAAAGCTATGTGAGGCGTGAGTACGACATTTTCCAGCGCTTTCAGAGGATCGTTTGCCGGCAGTGGTTCTTTTTCAAAAACATCAAGACCGGCTCCACGGATTTTTTTCTCTTTGAGGGCTTCTATGAGAGCAGCTTCATCAACCACCTTCCCTCTGGCAGTATTTATCAGGATTGCACTTTTTTTCATTTTTGCAAGTTCTTTTGCTCCTATCATTTTTTCCGTGGAAGGAGTTAGAGGCACATGAAGTGTAACAATATCAGCCTCTGCAAGCAGAGTATCCAGGTCGACAAATTTTACTCCAAGGCTTCTTGCTTTTTCTTCACTCGGATGACCTGTAACCGAAATAACGTTCATGTTAAAACCGTGCGCTATCTGGATAACTCTTGATCCTATACTACCGGTACCTATTACCCCCATTGTTTTTCCCATGATCTGACTCCCAAAATAGTGTCGCCAGTCAAAATTCCCTTCTCGAAGCCTGATGTCTGCGACATGCACTTTTCTCAGGAGATTTAGGGCCAGGGCAAAAACCATTTCAGCAACCGAATCAAACGCGTAGTCAGGGACATTGGACACAATTACACCTTTTTCAGTTGCAGCTTTGAGATCTATATGATCATAGCCGGTTTGCCATACGGAAAGCATCTGCAAATTTCGGGAGGCATTGAACGCTTTTCCCGAAAAGCCATATCTACCTACAAGAACTATATCTGCATCCCTTACCCTTGAGATAAATTCTTCAATTGAAGAAGGCATGCTTTCAAAGACTTTAAGGTCTCCAAGAGCATCAAGCTTTTTTCTATATTCCTCTGGCAGGAATATGGAATCTGAAACAACTATTTTCATTTGTTTCACTTCCCCGAGCCATAGAAACTTAGGTACTTTTCCGGGTTCTTATCAAACGCTTCTTTACAGGAAAGGGAGCAGAAATAGTACTCTTTTCCCTTATATTCACTCGTGAATTTTGCTTTTCCTTTATCGACCTGCATTTTGCAAACTACGTCTGTTTCAGTAGATAAGGTAGAACTCATATCGTTCATTTACACTCTCCCCATTTTGCTTTGATTTTTATACTCGATTTTTATAATTATATCTGCTATTTTTCTTCGACATAAATATATATTACTACTTTCGAGTCACTTTCATAAAATTGAAATTCTTCAAGTTTGATCGAATCTTTTCGACGATTTAAACAAGTGTTTTCATAAAAAATAAATTGCAATGAATTTTGATAGGTGCCATGTACAACCCTTTGAAGCAATAGTTAAAATATTATAGTGAAGTTAAACTATTGTGGTGCAGAAGTTTGTCAAACTCATCTGCTTGCTCTGCAGATGGCGAACTTCCGTCTAAAAATAAGAGTCTATCCAAAGAGTGTTGTGACTTACAATATTTACAACTGGCAATATCTAAAATCGGAACGGATACTTGATATTATATACCTTCTATAATCGTTAAGATATAATAAATTTTTAATATGTGATAAACTAAAAAATCTCATCTTTTTACGGTGGTAGGATTGAGTAAAATTAAAAAGGAAAATGCTGCTGTTTTTATCTTTTTTCTGACTCTTGTAGTACTATTGGGACTAACTATAAAAACTTCAATTGATATGATAAAAGAAACTCAAACCCCTAAAGCGGGTGGTTTATATATCCAATTTGAAAATGGAACTACTGAGTCGGAAGTTGAAACCATCCTTGAAAATTGCAACATGACTGTGAACTATACTATAGATTACGATTCCGACTATATGTTAAAAAGGGATTACATAACCGTAGATCAAGATAAAAGAATGGATATAATGAATGAATTGAGGAAAGATGAAAATTTTACTTATCATGACGAAATCAAAAAAGGAAATTATACCATAATTATGTTACCTGAAAAATTTATTCCTGATAACAAATTACTTACAACACTTGAAAAAAATAATCTTCAATTAAAAAAGTCCATTCTTTGCTATATCTATCTTAGAGATGAATCAAAGTATTGGATTCCAGAGAAAGATGCAGTCAGAATAAAAAATGAACTTGAAAAGAATGAGAAAGTTTTGACCGTAGGCTTTGACTTCCTTAATTATTAAAGAACAATTGTGGTCTATTATCTCAAAGTTGCAAGCCACTGTTGAATTTTCATTCGTAGTTCATTAGAACCGATCTGGAAAGAGTTGTGACCGGTGACCGACTGCAATTTTACAAAATATCATTATTAACTTTTCTGATAGGCTCTAACTAGAAGTATAGCTATCGTTTGCTCCTGTTCCAATTTTCACTCCCGTCACTTATTCCTCCTTCACTTTCTCTTCTTCCTTAAGTTTTAACTTTGTCCTGTAAAGTGCGAGTAAAAAACCGTATACTGCAGGGCCGATTACCAGCCCGGTAATTCCAATTACAAGAAGAGGGGCTCCAAATGCGATAATTGTAATTACTGGGTGCACGGAACCTTTTTCCTGAATCAATTTAGGCCTTAAGTAATAGTCCTGCAGTGTATTTAGAGCAAGACTGAATATCAGTATTTGTAAAGCTTTATTGTAGTCCTGAAGTAGAATATAATATGCTGTCAGGGGCAAGTAAATTCCCGGTAGCCCTACAAGAGGATACATTGATAGAAGAAATATAAGTGAAGCAAGAACACCCGGATAAGATACATCAAGCAGGTATAGGCCAATCAGGGCAATAACTCCTATTATCGCGCTTGTGACAAAATGCTGTCTGAACAGGCCGGAATAGATCACATCCAGCTCTTTTAAGAATAATTTAATTTCTTTTTCGTTTTTGTCAGGTACAAAGTTTAAAAGCTGATCGATTGACTTATTTCCGGTCAGTAAGAAATAATAAGAAAAGATGAGTGCTACTATAATGGCTACTATATCAAATGGTAATGTAGCTGTTAAAAAAATCACTAAAGATTTTGTTGGTGGAAAGTATGTATCTGTTAAACTTAAAATAAACTGATCAACCTGATTTGTTACCTCAGAAGAATTAAAATGCACGTTTACTTCTATAATTTTTATTACTCTGCTTGTTATGTTTTTTGTGAGTTGCTGCAGATTTTCAGGCGAGTTCAAAAGAGTTAAAACTTCATTGACAACAACGTAAATTATTCTTATACCAATCAGGATAAAAATAGTTAACGCTAAAAGAACTGAAGCTGCAGCTGCTATCCTTCTGTACTTTATTCGGGACTCCAAATAGGAATATAAAGGGACAAGAAGGTATGCAATAAAAAAACTAAAAAGTATCACGGAGAAAAAGGATTTCGTTATATATATTGCAACGGCAATAACAAATATAGTAACTAGTATTGTAAACTTATTGAAATTATCCCCGCCACCCATATAGTGTAATAAGAGTAGTTTGGGTGATAAGTTTTCTTACCATTTTATTTCTGACAATTCCTACATCATAGTTCTTGAAATCTCATTTTTTTCTCGCAGGTTATGTTCAGTTTCTATTCAGTTTTTAGTCAATTTTTAGTCAGTTGTTAAAAGTTAGTAAAGTAAATATTTGATAAGAGTTAATTATAGATGAGAACCCAAGCGTAAAAGATACTTCGGTTAATTCTGATTCTGGAACTAATTATGAAGTCTCCTGAGACATATGTTTCAAAGCGAGATCCAGGATGAAAGTCAAAATTGGGATTTACCGAAAAATATAAAATAAATAATATAATTATTTAAAATACGAAGGATATGGAAAAATACCACATCAGATTCCATATTTTACTTTTCTTATGCTCTCACAGAATCTTAATCAGGAACATTTGAAATTCATTTTTAATTTTCTCTAACGACGCCTTAAAAGTTTAATGATATCAAATTAACCAGGTCATTAGATAAAAATAAGAAAAGATTCATCATGAACAGGTACAAAAAATGGCTTATCGCATCGCTGTTTATCAGTGTTGCATCAATTACGCTTGTTAACGGCTTGACTTTTAACTCAGAGACCATTGAAGCTCTGAGAAAGATCAAAATAGAATATATTCTGATAGCCGGTCTTTTCCATGTTTTTTCATTCTTTATCTGGGGAGCTCGGACTCGAGCGATGTGCAATGCACTGGGCTACAAAGTAAATTATCTTAAAATAGTAGAGATAATTCTCTCAGGTGTTTTTGTAGCTGGAGTTACTCCTTCTTCTGCAGGTGGAGAGCCTGTCAGGTTGAGTATGCTACATCTGAACAAGATTCCTCTAGGGAAAGCTACAGCCGTAATTGTAGGGGAACGTCTGCTTGATGCTTTTCTCGTCTTTTCTTCTCTACCTTTTGCCCTTTATATTATGAAGGATACGCTTCCAAGCTCTAAATTCAATGTAGCATTGTTGATAGCTAGTCTCCTGGCACTTATGGCTCTGAGTTTTTTTATTTACGGATTATGGAAACCCGAGAAAGTAAAAAACATTATACGTAGGATCACAGGCAGAATTGCGCCTCTTTTAGGGAAACATACGGATGCTTCAATTTCCCATTTAATGGAAAAGGTAGATCGAGAAGTAGACCTTTTTCATGAAAGTATATGGATTTTTATTTCAGTAGGGAAAAAAGGACTGTTATGGGGCATGTTTTTTACCTACCTCTTTTGGACGGTTGAGTTTTTCCTGCTGATCCTGATTCTAGCTGGCCTTTCACAAACGACTTCGATATTAACCGCTTTTGCAGCCCAGGTGTTCCTGGCAATAGTCATGGTCGTGCCTGCAACTCCAGGAGCAAGCGGAGTTGCTGAATTAGGAGCAGCTTCCATATTTTCGGTTTTCATAAATGCATCCATTATTGGAGTTACAATTATCGCATGGAGGGCCCTAACATACTATATGAACCTTTTATTAGGAGGCCTCATAAGTCTGAAGGTAATTAAAGACATGGATCTAATTAAAAAATTGATAGGGGATTCTACCGAGCCTTAATGATTACCTGAAAGTGAAAAAGATATTTGAGGTCAAAACTATTTGAGGTCAAAACTATTTGAGGTCAAAACTATTTGAGGTCAAAACTGCCCCTGCAAGCTCTAAACCCATTATTTCTACCCGGTTCCTTACAAACCAGACTGCGGCTAAGAGAACAAATGTTTTGGTCAGGTGTACACAGTTTTCCCTAAGAAAACAGTGTTCATGTCTCACAACCCTGATCATGCTTCATGTTTGAGTCCCGGTCATGTTCGTGCCTTAATTCTGACCGTGATCATGCCTCAATCCTGACCGCGCATATGTCTTAATCCCGATCATGCTCGAATACAAGCTTCCAGGAAAAGAAGCGGTTCTCTGGGCATTTGTGTCCTTTCTTTGTTGCTATTCTTTTCCTGGACTATTCCTGACTGGAACCAGCTTGAAGATATCTCATATTCTAAACATGTACTGAACAGGATGCAGATCGATTAATAAAATTTATCAATTTCGTGCTTTACGTCCTCAATAGAGAACTTTTGCCTGACAAGAGGCTCTTCCTGAATTGTCGGTATTCCTTCTTCAAGCGTCTCTCTTTCACTTTTATAGAATATGCCGTTAGGAATCCTATCTCCCCATTCCAGAGACCTTTCAAACGCTTTTAAGCGGTTATATGGGTCATATTCTTCTTCGAGTTTATAGACCCTGTCTCGGTACCACCTGAAAGTGTTTATCTTGTTAAAAGTAACGCAGGGCTGAAGGATATCAAGAAGGGAAAAACCTTTGTGTGATATGGCAGCCTTCAGAAGCTCTTTCAGATAACTCTGGTCTCCTGCAAAACCTCTGGCTACGAAACTGCAGTCCTGAGAAATTGCCAGAGCAAGTGGGTTCAATGGCTCTTCAAGGACACCATAAGGCTGGATTTTGGTGTGAGTTCCCTGAGCCGTGGTAGGAGAGGCCTGTCCTTTTGTCAGTCCGTAAATCTGGTTGTCGTGCACTAGAAGGGTAATATTCGGGTTACGGCGAATTGCATGAAGGAAATGATTTCCGCCTTCTCCATAACAGTCCCCATCCCCTGCAACTGCTATTACATGCAAAGAGTGGTTGGCAAGTTTTGCAGCCGTAGCTACGGGCAGTGTCCTTCCATGCAGCCCATTAAACGTATGGCATTTCATATAGTGGGGCAGTTTTCCAGATTGCCCTATCCCCGAAACCATAAGCACTTCCCAGGGCTCAATTCCAAGCTCTACAAGCGCCTGCTTGACAGTCGAAAGGATATTGAAATTTCCGCACCCCGGACACCAGGCAGGAACCTGACCCTTATAATCTTCAGATGTAGGCATGCAATTCCTCCTTCAGATTTTCAATTGTAAAAGGCCTCCCATCATACCTGAGAATCTGATGGGTAAATTCAAACCCTGTTTCTGCTCTCATTAGTTTTGCAAACTGTCCGGTAGCAGTGTTTTCTATACAAATGGTAAGATCAGCATTCTCAAGAAGTTCAATATAATCAAACTTATCTCGTTCCGGAAGAGGATAGACCTGGCTAAAGTGCATCATCGCAACCTTGTGATCCTTAGAAATAGTATCGACCACCTCTTTTATCACACCATAAGTAGAGCCACGCCCTACAAGCACAATTTTCGGAGAAGAATCGCCATAAAGAAGTGGAGGGTCAATCTCTTTCTTTATAAGAGGAAGTTTCTTCAACATCCTTTTCTGAACCATTTTGATCCGGGTCTCGGAATCTTCTATGATGTGTCCCTCCTCGTCATGTTCATCGCTATCCACTACAACGAGGTGTTTTCCGGCTTCTCCGGGGACCGCAAGAAGAGAAATTCCTGTACTGGAATATTTAAAACGTTTATAAACCTCAACGCCTTCAAGGTCTTTTTCTCTCAGCCTATAATCATTGTAAATTATATTTTCAAGGTCGAATTTTTCATACGTCCACTCGGTATCCCCAAGATACTGGTCTGACTGGATGAACACAGGGATCTGGTACTTTTCCGCAAGTTCAAAAGCCTTGTTAGTAAGGTAAAAAGCCTGTTTTGGGTCTCCAGGCTCAAAAATCACTCTTGGAAACTCTCCATGTGCTGCGTAAAGGACAAAAAGCAAGTCTGCCTGTTCCGTTCGTGTAGGTAAACCTGTTGCAGGCCCTGGACGCTGCATTTCGGCAATAACGATAGGAGTTTCGGTCATTCCTGCAAGAGAAAGGCCTTCTACCATCAGGGCAAATCCTCCACCCGACGTTCCGGTCATTGCTCTTACGCCTGCAAAAGAAGCCCCTATAGCCATATTAATAGCTGAAATCTCGTCTTCAACCTGTTCAACGACCAAGTTGTACTCTTCTGCTCTGGAAGCCATATAGTTTAGAATCCCTGTTGAAGGCGTCATAGGGTAACCGGAATAAAACTTACAGCCTGACATAAGGGCTCCCATTCCGATTGCATTAACCCCGTCAATAAGCATGAGTCCCCTGTTTTCAGGTTCACGGATTTCGGGAGCTTCACAGCGGGGACAATTTTTACGAGCATAATTATATCCCGCTTCTGCACAGGCTATATTTCCCTGAATTACCTCGTCCCCTTTTTTCTCGAAGGCTTTTTTTAGAACATTCCTGAAGGTTTCAAGCCCAAGATCAAGAATTCCAAGTGCTGCTCCGGTAGCTACAGTATTTGCCATTACACTTTTTTTTCCTACATCAAGGGCTATTTTTTTGAACGGGATATCTATGAACTCAGGTTCTTCAAATTTCTTTTTGGTAATTTCGGAATCATAAAGAATAAATCCTTCATCCCGTACGCTTTTTCTATGAATTTCTATAGTGTCCAGGTCAAGAGCCAGGAGGATATCGACCATATCTCTTGAGGCAGAGATCTCCTTTTCAGAAAAGCGAATTTGATAAAAATTGTGCCCACCACGTACCCTGGACATATAATCCTGGTGAGTAAATACGTGAAATCCTATCTTAGAAAAGACCTGTGCAAGAGCTCCACCTATGGTCTGCAGCCCCTGTCCGGCCTCTCCTCCTACTCGAAGTGTGTACTCCAAATATTTTACCCCCGAATATTGTTTATTTTTTAATTTTGGTTCGAATAAGTTCAAGTCACTAATAAAGACTCTAATACAAAACTTTGTTTGAGCAATTTCTACAATGATTACAGCAAAACAGAGATTCCTTACCAATTTTCGTTTTTCTGTCGTTATTAACTCTGTTTAGCCGCTTTCTCTTTTCAGCTCTCTGAATAATAGTTATAATAAGTATTAAATATTCGTGCAAATTGTCTACTTTTAAAAAGAATTCGCCTTTATTAGTATTAAAATTGACAGGAGACTATAGATACAATCAATATGAACGATTGGTTCCCTGGCCAGTAGGTGAACGACTGTTCCCTTACCAATAGGAAGGAATGAGGTCTATTTTCTTACAGACTCCGGCTTGATGCCTAAGCGATCCCAGAATGCCTGGTTATTTATACAGCCGGGGTCAGGAGCATTGAGATCCCCATAATAAGCCCATGCACGTGCCCTGCAACCTCCACAGATATATTTGTTCTTGCAACTTCCACAGCTGCCGGTCAGGTGCTCCCGGTCCCTGAGTTGTTTTAGTACAGGGGAATTATGCCAGATTTCAAGAAATGGCCGATCGCGGATATTGCCAAGTTGAATTGGCATGAAAACACAGGGCTGGACTATTCCTGTCGGCTCGATTCCGCAATAGAGGCGCCC
This sequence comes from Methanosarcina barkeri str. Wiesmoor, assembly GCF_000969985.1. Lineage (GTDB taxonomy): Archaea > Halobacteriota > Methanosarcinia > Methanosarcinales > Methanosarcinaceae > Methanosarcina > Methanosarcina barkeri_B. Next base: position 3,255,616 of record NZ_CP009526.1, read on the forward strand.
TGCCCCGCATCCCCCGATAAAGTCGGCAAGCATCCTGGTTTTACCTTTTAATTCTTCCCCCATATGGACGTGCCCGACAGGAATACCTTGATTCGCCTCGTTTTCGACTGCCACTCTTGCTATCTGAGGGGCGGTTGAGAGTTCCGGAGGTCCTTCGTCATTTTTAGCATTTTTCAGAATATATTTCAGAAGCTCTTCCCGCTGCCTGGGGGTAATATCTTTTTCCATCATGTCCGCACCACGGCCGGTAGGAATAAAGTTGAAGTATATGATTCGTCCTGCTCCGAGTTCTTTTCCGAGCTCTCGAATGTCAGGTATCTGATCAATATTATCTCGGGTCACCGTAGTTGCAATGCAGGTATAAACTCCGGCATCGATGGCATTCCGTATTCCGGCTACACTCCTATCGAAGGCCCCTGGAATCCCACGCATGGCATCGTGCTTAGCTGCGTTTTTGCCGTCAATGGAAACCTCTACGTAGTCGATACCGGCATTCATGAGACCCCGAGCCACATCGGGGGTAATCAGTGTTCCATTTGATGCCAGAGATACATACAGATCATGTTTGTGGGCATGAGCGACGACTTCGAAGAAATCCTTCCTCATCAGTGGCTCTCCACCTGAGAAAGCGATCAGTGCCACGCCAGCATCAGAGAGCTCCTCGATGAGTTTTTTTGATTCCTCGGTGGTAAGTTCATTGGGAAGTGCATTCTGAGCATCCTGATAACAGTGCTTGCACTTCAGGTTGCACATGTGAGTAAAGTTCCAGACTACAAGGAACGGAGCGTTCAATGCCTGGGGCCTGGTAATCCCATACCTGGCAATACCCCTGAATACGTTTGACAGCCCCTTCTGGAAGTTGCGATCTGAAAGTCCGGCTTTGATATCCGATTCATTGATATCAAAAAGTTTACTGCTCCGGTGCATGGCTTGACTGAGCATCCAGCTTGCAGTCCTGCATTTTAAGCAGAGATCATGTTCTATTCCAAGATAACATTCTATGGAGTTCTGAAGCCGGTTGCCACAATCATCATTCTTGGCTACAAACTTAAGTATCTCCCTGGTCAAAGGATTTCCCAGCCATCTTTCTACAGCAGCAATAGCAGGAGTATAGGTGTCATCCGGCATTATTTCACCTTCGGGAAGTCTCTAATGTATCTCCGTATATCTGCTTCCGGCTCACAGTCTTCATCATCAAAAGGTCTGATAAAATCAGAATTACTCATACCCCCCTTATGATTCAACAGTTTTCCCCATCAATGCCCATTAATGCCCTAATTTAATTATATTTTTTATGATTTTTCACATTCATATTGATGCATGTTTTTATTTTCTTATGATTTGTCACATTCATATTGATGCATGTTTTTATTTTCTTATGGTGTATCTCATTCATATTGATCCATGTTTGATAAGTCCAGACAATTGTACTCACCCTTCTCTCCTGAGCAGGGTAATATATTATCAACATAAGACTTAACAGAATTATATATACAAAAATAATATTAAATTAATATATTTATACAATATATTAATTCATAGGAAACAGGGAAACATCATTTATTATTGAGCGTATCCCAAAACCAATTTAATTCTTAAATCAATAGGAGTTTTGGAACTATTTTTTGTTGTGAGACACTCGACTGACAACTTCAAATTTGAAATTCAGAGATGAAATTTTGAGTTTTGGGATGAGCTCATTAACAATCATTGGATCAATATTACCTGATGTGATTGAACCTTCGAGAAATAAGTTCCATCGAAAGTTCTTCCATTCAATCTTTTTGATAATAATATTTGTATTTTTAATTATGACTTATAAAGAACTAATATCTGGTAATTTTGATAATCCGATATTGACTTGTTATTTCTTTATAGGATGTGGATCTGTTTCTCATCTGTTAATGGATGTGATTACACGTAATGGACTTCCTTTAACCGGATTGTAAGGTATGATATAACCTACTATTTTCGTTTTTACAGAGTGGTTGACAGGTTAAATCAATTTTTTGCTGAATAGAAGGTTCTCGATTAGTTCTTTTTTCTTCGGACAATCACTTATATACTTGTTCTAATTATCTTCTTTATATTTTTATAGGTCTAACATAATGAAAATAGAAAAATTGTATAATGAGCCTCCCAACTATGATTAATTCTCAATAATTGTCGTACTTGAGGCAAAAAGTTAAGAAAGTCGGCTAATTCTAGGGCTCTTAGAGAAGTTTTTGGGTATAGATCTTAAGAGTTGCTTTAGACATAGATTAAAATAAATAATTATTAAGAAAGTTTAATTAATGGTTACTTAATATCTTTATTGATAAAATGATAGAGGAAGGACGCAAAAAAATAAAAACGCTTGTTGAAAAATTTGGCAAGAATTATCATGAGTACAAAAATAAAAATTATTCTGAAGCTCAATTGAGAATTGACTTTATTAATGGACTACTTATTTCATTGGGTTGGGATGTATTAAATAAAGAAGGAAAACCTCAACATTTACGTGAGGTTTTTGTTGAAGATCGTTTAGCCAGTGATGAAGGTGACCATTCATGGAAATATCCGGATTATACTTTATGCTGTCAAGGTGAAAGAAAGCTTTTTTTAGAGGCTAAGAAACTCACAGTTCCGATAGAAACGCACAAAGACTCGGCATTGCAAATCCGCAGATATGGATGGACTGCAAAACTGCCAATTTCAATCTTGTGTAACTTTGAGAAATTAATTATATATGATTGTAGATATATTGTCCAAGTGAGAGTGATGATGCACTTTTTGCACAGTGGCGCGTTTATGATTACTCAGAATATATAGAAAAATTTGATGAGATTTATGGTTTAATATCAAAGGAATCAATTTATTCTGATAGATTGAAGAAAATAATCCCTAGCATTAAAGAATCAGCTCGAAAGATTCCGTTTGATGAATACTTTTTGAATCAAATTGAAAAATGGAGATTAATATTATCTGAAGATCTTATATTAAATAGCCCATCACTATTACAGGAAGAATTAAATTATCTGGTCCAAAAACTAATAAATAGAATTATATTTTTGAGAATATGCGAAGATAGAAATTTGGAGAAATATGAAAATTTAAAAAATATAGTTAGCTACTCAGAGCTTAAAAAACTATTTTTGAAAGCTGATATAAAGTACAATTCTGGAATTTTTGATTTTATTGACGATGAATTTTCACTTAAATTTGTAATTAATGATGAAATTTTAGTTAATATATTCAAAGAATTATATTATCCAAATAGTCCATATTCATTTAGTGTAGTTGATGCAAGAATTTTAGGTGAAATTTATGAGATGTTTCTCGCAAAAGAGGCTCATATTGTTAACAAGTCATCTATTGAAATAGTTGAAAAACCAGAAGTTATTGAATCTAGAGGCATTGTTCCAACTCCTAAATATATCGTTGATGCAATAATTGAGCGTACGGTAAAACCAAAATGTGAAGGCAAAAACCCAATAGAGTTGTCTCAACTTAAAATTGCAGATATATCATGTGGGTCTGGTTCTTTTTTACTCGCAACTTACGAATATCTTCTCAACTATTACCTTGAGTGGTATATTCAAGATGGAGTTGAGAAACATACAAATGAACTTTTTGAACATACTACAGGAACTTTCTATTTGAGACTTGAAGAAAAATGTAAAATATTATTAAACAATATTTTCGGTGTAGATATAGACTCTCAAGCAGTAGAGGTTACCAAATTTGGTCTATTACTAAAAACATTAGAAAACGTTAACTCAAGTGTTGTTGCAACACTCTCTACTAGATCTAGAACTGGTGTATTACCAAAGTTAAGCAAAAATATAATTTGTGGAAATAGCTTAGTTGATAGTAATTACTTTTACTTCGAGCCTAAAGCAAAAGTCCAGGAGAATATTTATTATAGGGTCAACCCCTTTGATTGGAACAACGAATTTAAAGATGTTATCGAGAAAGGAGGTTTTGATGTCATTATTGGAAACCCCCCATATGTTCGCATTCAAAATATTGTAAAATATTCCCCAAAGGAAGTTGAATATTATAAAAGTAAATACTCTCCTTTTGTCACTGCAAACAAAGATAATATTGATAAATACTATCTTTTCATTGAACGTGCGAAATATCTCTTAAACTCAGAAGGGATTTTGGGATATATAGTTCCGCATAAATTTTTTAAAATTAAATCCGGACAAGAATTAAGAAGATTAATCTCATCAAATAAAAATCTCTCTGAAATTGTACATTTTGGAGTTGAACAAGTGTTTGGAACAAAAACCACCTACACTTGTATACTAGTTCTACAATCAAAGGAATTAGATGAATTTAAAGTAAATTTTGTCTCAAATATAGACGATTGGCGAAATGGGAAAAACGTTCAAATTGAAAAATATAAGTCAAATTATATAAATGAAACCCCTTGGATATTCCTACATCCAAAATTAGACAAATTATTCAAGCGAATAAATAGTGAAAACCCCGTAAAACTAGAAGACATTACAGAAATTTTTGTGGGGGTACAAACAAGTAAAGATAAGATCTATATTTTCAAACCTGTCAGTGAAGATAATTATTTTGTTAGATTTTTAGATTCTTCTGGATCTATACAAGAAATTGAAAAGTCAATACTTAGACCCTGTATTTATGACGAGGAAAAAATTGTTCCATTAAGTCGTATTAAGCCAAATTCTTACATTATTTATCCATACAAAATAATTGATAACAAAGCTATTCCTTATTCCCATGAAGAAATGATGAGTCTATTTCCCAAATGTTGGGACTATTTATCCAATTACAAGCAAGATCTACTTTCAAGGAGCATTAACCTTCCAGCAAGCAAATCTAAAGAAGATTGGTTTTATCTTTTTGGTCGATCACAGAGTCTTACAAAATTCAATGAGAATCCAAAAATCATTTGGCCAACTCTTTCCCTTAAGCCACGTTATGCATATGATGAAAATAATATAGTGTTCACAGGTGGAGGTAATGGTCCTTATTATGCTTTACAGCCAAAAAACGAGACAAAAGAATCTATCTTTTATATCCAGGCTATACTCTGTCATCCTATTATTGAGTCAATTGTTCAATCTAGAGGAAGCCCTTTTAAAAGTGGGTATATTTCACATGGAAAGCAATTCATTAAAAAACTGCCTTTCAGAACTATTTATTTTGAAAATAGCTCAGATGTAGAAGCACATAACAGAATTGTAGAATTGGTTACACATTTGATTGAGTTAAATGAAAAACTATTGGTAACTAATGTTCCAAGTAAAAAAGAGATTTTACATAGGCAATGCAAGGAAATTAAAAATGAAATAGATTATATCATAAACTCGCTGTATAAGTTTGACGCTGATGAGATTAAATTAAGTAACCTATAAATTTACTGTTATTAATATTTTTAGTATGGATGGAAAATATGAAAACGGAGCCAACACATCAAAAACTTCGTGGATGATACTATACTCCAAAACCAATTGCAAATTTTCTTGCAAACTGGGCAATTCGATCTAAAGAATTAACTGTTTTCGAGCCTAGTTGTGGTGATGGAGTATTTCTTGAATGTGCAATTAATAGATTCAAGGAAATAGGATTATCTAATATTGAAATCGCAAATCGAATCTTTGCGGTTGAATTTATTAAAGACGAAGCTATCAAATCATTTGAAAACGTAAAAAAACATGATATTCCGATAAATAGTGACCAAATATATACTGGTGATTTCTTTTCTTATTGTAAAAATTTTCTTTTTGAAGACTCATTTTTTGGTTTTTCAAAATTATTTGGTGCATCTTCCAATGAGAGAAAAAAATTTGATATAATTTTAGGAAATCCTCCATTTATTCGCTATCAAAATTTTCCAGAAGAACATAGAACACTTGCATTTGAGATAATGGAGAGAGCTGGATTACATCCTAATCGGCTTACAAATATCTGGGTACCATTTGTCATTGCTTCAACTCTTTTGTTAACAGATCATGGACGTTTGGCAATGGTTATTCCTGCAGAACTCTTTCAAGTAAAATATGCAGCAGAAACAAGACGCTTTTTGTGTGAGAATTTTAGCAAAATCACCATACTTACTTTCAAGAAATTATTATTTGATGATGCACAGCAAGAAATCATATTATTTCTTGGAGAAAAAAATGGAAAGGAAAATTCAGGAATTAGAATGATTGAACTTGATAACCTAGACGATCTACTCACATACTCATCAGATGATATTAATCATTTGGAATTCAAACCCACTAATAGCTCGAACGAAAAATGGACAAAATATTACCTAGATAGAGATGAGATACAACTACTTGAAACTTTAAAGCATAACGAGAATATTACCTTATCAGGAAAAGCCATTGATGTAGATGTGGGCGTCGTCACAGGAGATAATAAGTTTTTCATATTAAATGAAGAGAAGATGAAGAAATATAATATAAAAGAACCTCTTCAAAAAATAGTAACGAGATCTGCTCACCTTAAAGGAACAGTCTTTACTAATACAGATTTCGAAGATAACGTTCAGAAAGGCTATCCTACATATTTATTAAAGCCTCAGAATAATCCTATAGATAAATTGTCTGAGCACTTCCAAAATTACATAAAAATGGGAGAAAAGTTAGGTGTTCATAAAGGGTATAAATGTAAAATCCGTAAACAGTGGTATATTGTTCCATCAGTATGGATACCTGATGCATTTATGCTCCGCCAAGTACACGCATATCCAAAGATCGCCCTTAATAAAACGAATGCCACATGTACCGATACCGTCCACCGTGTCAAATTTATTAATAGATACGATGGTGAACTGGTTTCGGCTGCATTTTTAAATTCATTAACTCTAGCTTTTGCGGAGATTACAGGAAGAAGTTACGGAGGAGGTGTTCTCACTTTTGAGCCCAGTGAATCAGAGATGCTTCCAATACCTTTGGTTAATGCAGAAAAACTCAATTTATCAAAAATTGATGAGCTTATTCGCAAAGATGATATTCAAACTGTGCTTGACATAAATGATAAAATATTATTCATTGGTCATCGGTTAAGGATTTATTTCCTTCTTCTGTTACTCTTTTTGAATCCACTTTTTCATTTATTACTCAAACCATTCATCTCTAAACCTTTCTCTGTTTACATGAGGATCTAATGCTTGACTTTCATATACGCTCATTATCGTTTCAAAAGTTCTTTGAATTCCACATCTATGCAGAATTACTGTCAATAAATCTGATGCATTCTCTGCAAATATTGTACTCCAACGTAACTGCGTATATCTAGCCATTTTTTCAGGATGAGTTGTTGATTTTCTGACAAGAGAATAGATTCTTCTGCTAACGATTAGTGTCAATATTGCTGTCCAGATTAGAGCTTCAATTACCTGCACATTCTTTGTTTCAAGAACGTCCAGCGAGTATTTGCTTTTCAATTCCTTAAACAACAGTTCTATGTCCCATCTTGCCCCATATAAGTTTGCAATGTCTTTTGCATTCAAAATATCTTTCTGAATATTTGTGATGTAAATGTGGTATTTTTCATCCTCATCGTTATATACGGCAACAAGGCGTACAATCATCTCGTCCTGTTTTTGCTTGCCTTTATACTCTCTTCTTTTGAATTCTATTTTTACAACTGCATCAATATCTTTTCCAGAAAGTTGCTTAATACATTCACTAACAGGTTTTCCAGCGAACTCTTTGCTTTTTGTCTTAGAAAGTCCCTCTTCAATAGAAACAAGAATAGGGTCCATATTCTTCCTAATCCTTGAGACAAAATATCCCCCATTTTCTTCAACTCTTGCAAACATTTGAGTTTTGTAGAAACCAAGATCAACAAGGAGAATATGGTCTTTGATCCAGGGACCTATTTTTAATGTCTTTATCTCAGCTGTTTTTTCAGAGTACAGAGCAATGGTTCTAGGTCCGTTAGCAATTGCACTTACCATAACTCCAACTTTTACTCCTGCAGCTACTGTTCTTGATCTTGCTGCAGGAAACTTGTCTGCTAACGAGGAATGGAGACGAACAATTGTGCTGTCCTGAATGACAACATCTTGGAAGGTTTCGAGTTTCTTGCTAAGTTTCCTACCAGGTTCTTTTGCAAGCTCTTCCATGCCATGAATTACACACTGGTGAAGAAACTCAACAAGTTCTGGAGTAAAACGATAGTACCAGCTGCTATCACTTATGGTTTTTTGTGACTCAGTTTCATATTCTCGTTTTAAACTGGCAAGTGTACGCTGCAAGCGTACGCCAAAACTGAGAGTTAAAACCCAAAAGATAATGACAGGGTCAATTTTACGTTCACGTACTATAAGACCAGTTTCTTTGGCAGTTTGCCTTAACCACTCTTCGGGAAACATTTCCCGAAGAGAGTCTTCAAGAGTAGGTGGGGGACAAGGAGACATAGATACAGAGATATTTAGATTATTAATATAAAAAACACATACAAGAGAGGGAATTTAATGCTTAACCGATGACGCATGAAATATTATTAGTTGAAGGTTTAGGATTATCTAACTCAGAAGCTAAGATGCTTAGAGTTATATGGATGAAATTAAGAGATCGAAGAATAAATCGTAAATAATGTTCTTGGGTTTGAAAACTTTTTAATATTTTTTGTGTTAATTAAAATTTGACTCTTCGTTGTTTTATGTGGATATCCTCGTAATGTCCTCATAAAAACCAATGCGGTCTCGAATTGAAAATCATCTCATCCACAGGAAATGACGAAGAGCCTAAAATTTAACCTAAAATTTAAGTTATTTTCCACATTTGATAACTGTAAACTATCAAAGGAGCCAAAATAATGAAAAGTATTAATGGATCTTACTCATAAAAATTGTATCTTTTAATCCTGTATTCATAACGATTAGCTGAGTTTATCATCGTGGAAAACAATTCTGAATTTTTTATCAATTTGGAAAAATATTAGTTTTGGGATGAGCTCGAATTATTAGTTTTTATGCCTTCCTTAATTATTTTTCGATTTATTTATCTTTTTCTTCGAGTTCGTTTGATCACGAAATATTAATATAAGTCTCTACAAATAATAATTTATTTTATACTTTTAGTCCCTCCTCTAGAATACAAATTAAGATAAATCCTACAATTATAAGACTAGAAATATACTAGACTTCGGGCTTATACCCCCCTTTTTTCTAGGAATTTGTCTTACGAATTTTTGAAAAACGAAGGATAAGGCTTATTTACAGTAAATAAGCTCTAATATACCTTAGATACAGGTTAATTTTTTGTCTTTTCGGTTCCTTTTCGGTTCTTTTTCGTGTTTTTTCGTGTCTTATGGATATTAGTGTTTATTGATATCGGTTTTTCAAAAAAAGTGTATATTGCCGTAACTTGAGATATAACCTTAGTTTGACAGTTTGATTTTTATGTTGGAAGATTGTTTTCATATCCATTGGAATGATAAGTAACATTATTTCAACAAATTTTTGCCCATTTTTTACGATTCAATTTGACAGATGATTCTCTTTCTCTTGATAGCTATTTTTATGATTTTTGACCAAATTTTTGGTATAGAATTTGACAGATAGCATGAATCTCATATGAAATATAGATACTATCCAAAAAGTCAGGTGCCAAAAGTGCTAAAATGGGACAAAAATCTCTATTAATTTGCCTTATAGTAATTATGAAGCTGGAATATCAGAGGTAATTTAACGAAATTTATGAATACTGTCAATTGATTTTTGACAAAAAATTGAAGCTTCTCACTAAAGTTAATTTATACTGTCAAACTAAGGATATAAAGGCAAATATTAAAAATGTGTGAAGGAAAGCAGTAAAGGTGAGGTGATAAAAACCTTTACTGCTTTTTATAACAAGTGCAGGGTAAAGATTTTAGAAACCCCCACTAAATCTTAAAAACCAGCTTTTAGTTATTAATTGATCTTTTATAGTTTTTAACGTCCAGTTTTTATATAAACCGGCAAACTTGTACAATTATATAATTAGTATACAAATATATATACTTTTATGTTTTACCAATAGTTCCGATAGGATATAGTTCCGAATGGCTGAAATAGCCAATTGCAGTACTTCGATAATTTTTACTATTCACAAAATGACTTTCAGAAATCTTTATATGTAATAATAATGCCTTCTTACGTCTTTTTTGTCATATAAACATGAATATATTCTTGAAATTAAATTAAAGTCAAAAAGATATATTGATTTCGTATTAAAACCTCTCACAAACCGTTAACTATAGAAGTCAATGGTTCTCTTACAAGTGAAGACATTTTTTACTGTTATTAGTATTTCAGTCGACAAGAGTTCTGTTCACTCGGTCTCAAAACAGTATAATAATGTCACATAATGTCACTTGCGAAACATCTCTACGATATCATCTTAAAAAATGAAACATGGAAGAATTGATCAAGTATAATGAAAAGATTCTCCTTCAATAACTAACAAAATCCTAGAACAAGATAAAAATTATGATTTCGCCATTGATCTTACAGACTATCCTTAATATGGAAAAAATAGATTTATCTAATGGGAAATATGTAATAAGTAGACATGCTAAAAAGTCAGCAAACTCTTTTACTCATATATCTCTCTACATTACTAAAAAGAATGAAAGGTTTACAGTCTTTGTTCTTCCTTTAGAGGAAAACAAAACAATGATTGAACCTCTCTTATTTTCTCTACCTTATTAAACGACTGAATTTCAACTCTCCCATTTGATCTATATGGTAATCTGTTTAATTCTTTTCATCTTTCATAGTATCCTTAATAATTTCAATCATCTCTTCAAACTCGCCATCATCAGGCATACGTTTTGCAAATTCGACGAGGCTGGACAATTGTAAGCATCTGTCGAATTTCTCATATTCTACATCTCTGTTTTTCAGGTAATTCATCAGTTCGGAGTTTGTAACTTCTTTCTTTAATCCATATTTATAGCTCAGATACAAACGCAGAGCCTGTGCAGCAGTTCCATAAGCTTCCTTAAATTGCTTTTCTTCATAGAGCGATATTGCTTTTTCCACAAGTTTTCCTGCTTCTTCCCTGAAGTCAAAGTTTTCTTCCTGGAGCGGTATCTTCTCCTCAACTAATGTTTCCTGCTCTTTTTTACCTGAATATTTATTGTACACCAGATAAGCAAGAGCAAGCAATATCAGAGTTCCTATGAGATATATGGGGTAAAGGTTCCTTTCCTGCTCTCTTACAAGTTCGACATCCTCAACACTGCCGTTTTCAAATTTTGCATTGATCTGAGCTGTTTCATTGTTGGCATTCTCATATTGTATTTGAAGAGCCGTAGTGTTGTTCTCCTGGGAAAACGTTGAATCAACTTCGTTAAAACCATCATCTTGCAGTTGCTTCTGATACTTCTGGAAGTCCTTGTTCTGAGAAAGCAAGTCCCTCATTTTTTGCTTGTCTTCTGCTGTATCCGTCTGTAAACTCTTCATTGTACCATTATTCATTTCTCCCTGAATGCTTGCCTTATCACCATTTTGTTTCTCATAGCTTGCCGTGAAGGTTCCTGTATTATTTGATGAAGGGTTAGTACTCATAGATGTCAAATTGTATCCAAGATCCGATAATTTCTGGTTTGCCTTCTGGAAGTCCTGGGAAGCTGCAATTTGCTGCTGGAATTGCTGCTGCATTTGTTGCTGTTGTTGTACCTGTTTTTGCATCTGCTCTTTTAGTGCTGAGGTATCCTGATCCATTTGATTGTTTTGCGCAGCCTGCTGGGGGGTTTGTGAAGATTGTTGATTGTTCATCTGTTGCATTATTTGTTGCATTTGCTGTTCTTGCTGTGCAATTTGCTGTTCTTGTTGTGCAAATGGGTCCGTTGTTTGCTGTGTAGAGGATGCTTCCTGTGAAGAGCTCTGCATCGGATTGGCCTGATTTTGTTTATCAGATTCTTTTTCAACAAAATGTATGGCAATGTTGCCAAGATTGACAACTTTGCTTCCATTGTCATCGTAATTGAAATTGAGCGATACATCTAAAGTTTCAGGCTTATCGCTGGTCCCGAACCCAAGGTTAACTGTGGAGTTACCTTTGCTTACCTGAAGGTTCGTTGATTTGGAATTGGAACTTGAAAAGTGAACCGATCCACTATTAATTTCCTGTGTAAGCGTGTATCCCAGGATGCCGTTTATATCATTATTACCTGAATTAGTGATATTAAGAGGAATATAGGCTTGCTCTCCGACCAGGAAATAATAATCCTTTTGAGGAATTGAAAATACTATGTTCCCTTCGGCATAAGCTACAGGTGTTAGTAGCAAGAAAAGTGAAAAAATGGCAATGTATTTTCTTATCATTGCAGTATCCTTCCTTTTCCGTATCTATAATATATCTGGATAAGTAATACCAGAAGCGCTGCAAAGAAGAACCAGTCTTTGATGTTTGTTTCTTCTTTTTCTCTTTTTATGTTCTCGCTGATGTTCTTGTAAATTTCATCTAGTGTTTTGTCATCGATGGATTTGAAATACTTTCCTCCGGTATCATTTGCAATGGCCTGCAGTGTAGCTTCATCAAGTTCCGCATACTGTGGGTTCCCAAACCAGTCATATCCAAGTAACACATTACCGTTTGAACCCATACCGATAGTATAGACCTGAATGTTGTTAGCTTTAGCATACTGGATCGCTTCATCAGGACTAATATAACCTGCATTATTCACACCGTCACTTAACAATATGATTACTTTTTTCTTGTTTGGAATAGACGAAGCCATGTCAATCCCAAGGCTAAGTCCATCCCCAATAGCAGTACTGCCTTCTTTTGGTGCAACATTGCGAAGTTTTTCAATTACTTTTTCTTTATAGGGACTTAAATAAGCTGCAGTAGTAGCCCCGGATTCAAAAGTGACAATTCCCGCATAATCCTTACTTTTAAGAGAATTGATCAGTATTTCAGCCGATGATTTTGCTGCCTCCAGCCTTGATGGGGTGTAATCCTGGGCCTGCATACTTCCTGAAACATCCATTACCAGTACAACATTTACTCCTTCTTTGGTTTGTTCCAGAGGGATATGAGGATTTGCAAAACCTATTATCATCAAGCTGATGGCCACTAGCGACAGATAAAAAAGATGTACATCTCTTTTTGACTTTTTAGTGTCACCCAATGCGGATTTTATAAAAGCTAGGTTGCTGAATTTTATCGCTTCGTTCTTCTTCTGTATCCTGGCTTTTTTATGCAGATAATAAATAAGCGGAATTATCAGCAAGAATATAAGAATATAAGGAGAGTCAAAACCTGTCATCATCTTATCTCCTTATTTTTCTGGTCCTAAAGAATTTCTTAAGTGCGGTTTCATATGGTTCATCTGTAACGAGGTCAACCATGTCGATCTTCATTTTCCGGAAGAGTCTTTGTAAAGATTCATTATGTTCCATGACAAGTTCTGCATAGCGTATCCTGAACTCTTCATTGGAAGTATCGACCAGAAGTTGCTCACCGGTTTCCTCATCTTCAAGTTCGATAAGACCAACGTCAGGAAGTTCCTGTTCGCGTTTGTCAGATACTCTTAATGCAACGATATCATGTCGGTTTTTCATCACTTTAAGAGGCTTTGAAAAGTCATCCGAACAAAAATCTGAGATTACAAAGACGATACTTCTTCGTTTGAGCAGCATAGCAATGGCCTGCATACTGTTCATGATGTCTGTTTTTTTTGCAACAGGTTCATAGGAAATCAATGTGCTGAGCAACTTAAGAACATGTTTCCTGCCTTTTCTGGCCGGAATGTACTTTTCAATCCCTTCCGTAAAAATGAAAAGCCCAACATTATCGTTGTTTTCCATGGCTGCAAACATCAAGCTTGCTGCGATATCTATTGCTTTTTGCTTCTTTGTGATGTTACTTCCAAAACTTCCGGAAGCCGACATATCTATAGCAAAATAGACACGCAGGTCTCTTTCTTCAACAAATTCTTTAATGAAAGGACGGTTGAACCTTGCAGTAACCTTCCAGTCAATTGCACGGACATCGTCACCTGCCCTGTATTCTCTGATTTCAGAAAAATCGATACCTTGACCCTTGAATACAGAGTGATAGTTTCCAGTGATCAGTCCTTCGACTTGTTGTTTTGTGCTGATCTCTATACGTTTTACTTGCTTAATAACTTCTTTTGCACTCTGCATATAGCACACAACCCGATGTGATTTATACACTTCTTCACTAGTGAAAATTTCCTGGAGAAAATCTCCTGACGAAAATCCCCTGGAGAAAATCTCGATCTGGATGCTCATGGCACTTTTACTTTGTTCAGTATCTGTGCAATTATCTGATCACTGGTGACTTCTTCAACTTCTGCCTCGTAGTTAAGAAGTATACGATGCCGAAGCACATTGTATGCAACAGCTTTTATGTCTTCAGGGATCACATATCCTCTCCCGCTAAGCATTGCATGTGCTTTTGCAGCAAGTATAAGCCATAAGGATGCACGTGGAGATGCTCCGTATTCTATGTATCCTTCGGCGTCAACATCGTAAGCTTGAGGGTGTCTCGTTGCGTCCACAACCTGTGCCACATAGTCCTTGATCTTTCTGTCAGCATATATCTGGGAATTGAAATCCTGGATCTCAATAATTTGTTCAGATGTGAGTATCTTCGATATTTGAGGCTGTATACCCTGAGTAAACCTCTCAATGATCTCAATTTCGGCATCCTTAGTGGGATAATCAATAAGAAGTTTGAACATGAACCTGTCTACCTGTGCTTCAGGAAGCTTATAGGTACCTTCTGACTCTATCGGGTTCTGTGTTGCCATTACAAGGAAAGGACGCTCGAGTTTGAAAGTCTCTCCCTGTATACTTACCTGCCTTTCCTGCATTGCTTCTAAAAGTGCCGACTGAACCTTTGGAGGAGCACGATTTATTTCGTCGGCAAGAATAAAGTTAGAAAAAATAGGGCCTTTAAGTGTGAAAAAGGAAGCTTCGTTGTGGTTGTATATTTTGGTACCGGTTATATCTGCCGGCAACAGGTCAGGCGTGAATTGAAGTCTCACAAAATCACAATCAAGACATTCTGCCATTGTCCTGGCCATGAGGGTCTTTGCGAGTCCAGGGACCCCTTCAAGCAGAATATGCCCCTGGGAAATCAGTGCTATAATCATATTGTCAATGATTTCGTCCTGCCCGATTATCTTGTTTTTAATCTCAGTTCTTAGTTTTAAGATCTTTTCAGAATAGTAGCTCGCTCTTTCATTAAGCTTCTGAATATTTTCGTCCATTTACTCACCTGCGGTGAAGAATAGCTGATAGCAAAGCATACAGCTCAGAAAGTTAGTGAATCTTAGTGAATCTTAGTGAATCGTTTAAACCAACTACTGATAGCTTTTTGCGCTGTTAATGCACCTTTTTGTTTTCTGTAAATTTAAAGTTCTATTCAGTATTTTTCAGTTTTTTATCCAGGCCATCCCGCGAAGTGTGGGACCCTTCGGATGCAAAATATATTTTTCAAATTAATAAAGTTTATTCAGTTGGTATAACGGATACATGTAAAATGTTAAATCAGAGAGTCAAAAAAACTTTGGTACAATAGTCGAATTATATACATTTATGAGTTATTTTGATATACGATACATCTTGATGTATATTTATATTTGGCATTAAATTCTTCAAATTCTTCCTAATAAATAACAAAAAATTATGAGCTTTTGTTATATATGTGAAGTATGAAAAGCTTTTATAATGGTATCAAATATAATGGTATCAAATATCTTATAAATTTATACAGCGAGGAATTTAAATTTGTATTAGTAGTTAGTTTTCTATTAGTAGTTGGTTTTTTCACAGCACTAGTCTCTGCGCTTCTATGAGTATATACTCCGGAAGGCTCTTTTTTAATTATATTTTCATTTTCAGGCCTTATTTAGTTACTTATTCCTCTTTCCATATCATTTTTAATTATCCTAGTACTGTTGCAGTAATGTCTAAAAAATCATAATCAAGAGACCTATGCGTAAGCCAGTTGTGATCGAAAAAAAAGATATCATACAAATCTCAATAACAAGAAATAAAAATCATTCTCTGCGCTGGCTGATCCACTTAAAGTATGCCATTGTTTTAGTATTTTTCTTTGTAGAAGGGATAATGGAAGCTTTGTAGAATCTGAAAAAGCATTCCCATACTATATTGTAATCAATCTATTTCTGGTGAATTTTGTTTTAGTATCACTTTTACTTGTCCAGTCTTACAAATTCAAGCTTGTGGCGCCTTATCAGCAAAATCTTGAAGTTACTACATACTCAAATCTGAAACTTAAGTTCTTCACTGATACTCCTGAAGAGCTTACAAGATCCTTTGAAGAGCTTACAGGACTCCTTAAAATAGATGAGGATAAAGAAATAATACAAAGAGTCGAATGAAAAATTCAGGTTAGAGCAAAGTTAGAACCCATATTCAATCCATTGAGAAATATAAAGGAAAAACTTGACCTTGACAAGATTCTTCACGACATCGATCTTCAAAAGGTTGTATCCAGAATCCCTTATTCATTATTTAACATAATTTTGTCAAGAACTTTAAGGCTATTATACTCACATGGAGAAAATATATTGATCACAGCAATCGATGCAACTGGGTTTACAAGTTTTTACGTAAGTCATTATTGCTATCGATAGACACGAATAAGAAAGTAATATTCGGATGGAAAATTAGTCAAAAACAGATCATGAAATAAAACATGCAAAGACTCTGATAAACAATCAAATAATACAAGAAAATCTGAATATTATGTAATTCTGAATATTATGTAATGGATAAAGGGTGTAATTCAGAAAAATACATTCTCTTATTAGAGAAGAAATTAAAGCAGATTCAATTATACCTTTAAGACAGAGAAAAAGGAAAAAATTAGAAGAAAGTATCGAAAACAGTTGAATCTGAGCTTTGACAAAATTAGATACAATCAAAGAAACATAGCGAAGACAACATTCTCTGTAGTCAAAAGAAAGTTCGGAGAAACGCTTAGGGTAAGAAAGTTCTGGAATCAAGTAAAAGAAGTAAAAATTAAACTAATAGTGTATAACACAGATAAAAATTATATAAGTAGTTTATATTAAATTAAGTATTTCTACAGAGCCAAAAAACTTTTTGTTGTAAATCCCATTCAAGCTTGATGTTTTTCTATTTGATCTGAATACTTTTTAACTAATCAATTATTTTCAAGTCACATAAAATAGAGAAGAACCTAAAGATATTAGTTGTAGAAAAAATTAGTCACTTAATCAACAACGATTTTTCAATTCCAACAAAGCTCGTTGGTAAAATAAATAAAGGAATTAGTGATGAGATCAATTGCTCCCTAAAATTTGAGATTAAATATAAAGGGAAACCGTATAGGTATCATAATTATTGCAATTATCTTCTCGCATTCCAACACGTCTTCCTAAAGTACTATTATCGCAATGGCCAAATGCTTGTTGCTCTACATAGGAAATAGAATCTCCACCCCACGTGTACCCATTCCCTTCAGCATAATAATAAAAGTAGGAGTTATTCGTCGAACCTATTCTTTGGCTACTACGAGGCTTAATCTCCCACCACCCTTTTACTAGCCAGTCACCAGATCCCCCACATGTACCTGGATTATAGCGCTTAATAGCAACGTATATCGAAAAAGATGTGTCATTTCTAAAATAAATATTGGTCACAGTTTTTCCTCCCTGTGAAATCTTTCTGAAAGAGGTGCACTTGGTATATCTTCAGTACTTTTGGGTAGTTTAACATTAGTTATACCTTCTGCAACTTCAGTTACACCTTTTTCCTCCAGTTTGCCTCTTTCAATCTGAAATCCAGGTTTCTGGTAGGAGACTTTATGTTTTTTATCTGTTTCCATGAAAAAGTCTTGTTGAGGTTCATCTTCCTCTTTGGTCATAGGTTCTTTCTTTTCTGCCATGCAATACCCCTTATCATTTTAAACTACATTTCTGCTTTTATTAAATTAGAACCACCACATCAGTCACTGAAAGAAGAAATAATTATTATCAATAACTTATGACAGGATTCTAAAAGATTAAGTTTAATATTGTTCTTATCAATATAACATTTTTAAAATATATTAATTATATATTAATAACGATTTATATTAATCTTCTTATATATAATAGCTTAAGAATATGTACTTAGAATCTACTTTTTGGATTGTACAATTGAACTTTACCAAGAATTAGGTATTGATTTCTTCAAATATCCCTCAAATATATTACTGAATAAAAATCCTTTGAAAAGGTATTGAGCTCTTTGATTCAAAAATGAACTCCGCAGAAATCCTCTTAATTCTATTTTTACCCAAAATACAGAATAGCAGTAGATACCGATAAAAAAGTAGTATTGGGATGGAAAATTAGTCAAAAAACAGATCACGATGCCAAACATGAAAAAGCTCTGATAAGGCAATCAAATAAATCAAGAAAATCTGAATGTTATGTGATGGATAAAGTATATAATTCTGAAAAAATTCATACTCTAATTAGAGAATAAATCAAAGCAGACTAAATTTACCTTCAAGAGTAAGAAAAAGGAAGAAAATAAAAGGGAAATATAGAAAACAGCTCCATGTAACCTTTGATAAAATCAAATACAATAAATGGAATATAGCGGAAACAAAGTTTTCTGTTGTCAAAAGGAAGTTTGAAGAAGTACTCAGAGAAAAGTTCTTTAATCAGGTCAAAGAAATAAAAATTAAACTGATAGTCTATAATATAAACAAAAATATAAACAAAAAAGTTGTAGAAATAATTTGCATCAGATTAAGGATTTTCCTAGAGTCAACGTAGTATAACTTTAAAGTACCTTAAAATCCTTAATTCCAATTATGTTTCTAAACCGAAAGGCAGTGTCTCGAATTTGCTGTAAATTTGAAGTCAAGTTTTTGCATACTATGTAGAGAATTGATCTTCCGATATGGAATATTCTCCTCGCTAACTTCTTGATATTTATGGTTTTACAGAAAAATTGGCACACTGCCAACCGAAAAGCTGAAATTTCAGAATTATGATGTTCTTTTCATCTTTAAGAGTTGATTAATGCTCATGGACACCACCTGATTTTGACAATGAGATAAAAGATAAGTTTCAGACTTAGGGGTCCCGCAGCGCCTTATTGACTCTGAAAGAGTTGTCAAATCTTTTTTTAAAATTCATCCGAAAACTTCCCTCCACGTCCGCATGCTGCGAAACAGCAGATATCGGGCGGTCACTGACAAAAAAGAAGAAAAGTAAAATTTTCGTTATCGTTGAATACTTTGTTTTTAAAAGAAGAGAGCTTTTCCATCCAGCTTTGGGAAACATTAAACGTTTTCATCAGATCAAATGCTTCAGCATTAAAGCAGTACGTTTTTCATTTCCACATAAAAGTACATCTAAAATATTGTCTATATTCTTTATGGGAACTGTAAAATAAGAAGCATACTAAGGATTACAAAGAGTCTCAGTACAATAATTGACACCATTGACTCTTGCACCTGTATCATCAATCTGCTGATAAGGCGTACCTTAAGTCCTTCCAGGGAAATCTCAGCTTTCTCCTGATGAAAGATATCAATATCTTTTGTCAAGATTCGAGAAATAGTGGCGTTCCATTTTTCTACTCCAAAATAGGATAAGGGAAAATGGAACAACTATTATATTTCTCGGTAATTGAAAAACCATTTAATTTGAAGGGGATACTTATTTTCTTCTATACAAGAGTACGCCAAGCAGGCAGACAATGCCAGAAATGATTTCAAATCCAGGCAGGCTCACATTTTCTTTCCAATATGTACTTGTGTTTCCTGTTTTTTTATTCTCTGCTTGTACGTTTCCTGTATACTCAGTCTTCTTTTTAATATCTGATCCTGTATATCCACTACTTTGTTTAAGAGTCTGAGTGTCAGGTTCTGGCGGGAGTTCAGCCAAAATTTTATTTTCTGTCGTCTTACCTGTTGTCTTACCCGTTATTACGAAGGGAGAGAATCCAGGAGTTTCGGTTATGAAATACAAGTACGTGTCATCTTCCCCTGACAGGCTGGTTGAAAGCGAGTCCCATTTTGTATCATTGTACCTGTTCAGGGTTATTGAAGCCTGGCCGATATTGTTATCCTCAATCCAGGATTTTTCAACTTTGAAACATACAACCGGATTTTCTATATTCTTCGAGTTTCCATATCCACCGTTTCCAACCCAGAGATTAAAGAATTTATAGACTTCATCCGAAGGCAGGTCTGAAACCAGAACGGATTTATTTTTCAGCATCTCTACAATGGTTGTTGTCTTACCTACTGTCTTTTTTGCGTCAAAATCCACATAAACAACGCAGGTTGCATTATTTACGAAATCAAATTTTACAGATTTTCCATTTGTAATAAACACCTGCGAAAGTTCTTTTACTTCAACGTTTTTTGCAGGCTCGGGAGAGCCACCGCTACTGCCACTGCCTCCACTACCGCCACTGCTGCTTCTGCTACCCTTGCTACCTCTGCTACCATCACTGTCATCACTGTCCTCATTGCTACTGCTATTGTCGCTACTATTGTTTAACACCTCAAATTCGGATTTTGAGGCGTACCAGGTATTTCCGTCCATACCTATGTTTATTCTATTTCCATTGGGTTCTGGTTCGTTGGAATAGTCAGAGAAAGGATATCCGGCATCGATACATGGGGAAGTTATATTGTCATTCACCCAACAACTCCCATTCCAGCGTCCTGTTTTTGACTTCAGGTGATAGTCGTGTTTATCCCTGTCCACGTATTGAGGATCCGCTATTATATCCAAAAGTGGCGCCTGAACACCTATATAGTTCCCACCAGCGTTGTTATATAAAGAATTATTCTGCAGGATAAAAGCGTGGGTGTCTGTAAGCATGTTACATATTCCAGATCCATTTCCTCCAACTGCTGATGTGCGAGTGTTCGTTATTATGTTATTTCTTACTGTAACTACATACCCTGAACCAGCCGGAGCTGAGAAAAAAGCAGCATTCTGCACAATACCAGCCCCGTGTGCGCCATCTATCACGTTATTTTCAATGGTAGCATTAAATCCGACGGATAAGATTCCGCCTATTACTTTGTTGCCTGAAACTGTTCCGGTATCATAGATCTGATTATGGTGAATGTGGACATTTGCAGACGATTTGGAATTTGATCCCTGTGAGAAAAACCAGATGCCTGCAAGTGCAGTCTCATATATTGTGTTATTGTACACCTCAATATCATCCATAGATGCTCCATCTCTCTGGATTTCAATTCCTACCCCGCCAGACCCCTCTGATGTAATTTTATTATCGTAGAACTTCGCATGATTTGTATTATATAATCTCAGGCCGCTGTTTGTCCTGCAGGTAATCCTGTTATTGTAAGCTTTCACGTTTGAAGAGGTACTGGCATAGAGAACATCATGCCCTAATAAGTATACCTCATTATTACAGAATATTATATTAGAACAGTTGTCAGTCTTTAAGCCATCTCCGTGGTTATTGGTCAGATACATATTGTATACACTTACGTTCTGACAATCACTGAAGTGGATAAGATTATGGTAACCATTTCCGCTTTCTATATTGGCATTTCCTTCCCTGTCTCCATCAATGGTAAAACCGCGAATAGTAATGTTATGGCTACTGGAGTTACTTTCTTTAATCAAAGGTTTAGTAGATGACCATCCAGCATTTCGTACTAATTTTATTGTTGCATTGGAATCTCCTTCAAGGATTGTATTGCTGCCAATCTGAAGAGTATCGTCTATAACATATGTGAAAGGCCCCTTGAGATAAACAGTTGTGTAACTAGGGTTTTCGGTAACAAATTTAAGGGCCTGGTTAATTGTGATGTGATCATTTTCTCCAGAGCAGTTAAAATCACCACTCTCATTTCCAGCAACGTAAACAACTGGTGGTGTCATGCACAAAGCAACAGGAACGTATGTAAGCATAAGGAAGCCTGTAAGGAAAAAAACTTTTGTTATTTTATTTAACAGATTTATCACCCATAAATTATCTAGCAGTTTGAATTGGCATTCTACTGCTTCCTCAATTCAAGTATACAAATCCTGAAAAAGTCCCAGATCTAAACCGGAGATTCAATTCTAAAATAACTTGAAAATACTTATTAAATAGTTATCAGAACAACTCTCAAATAAATTCTCAAATCAACATAAAATGTATCTTAAATGAACCTTTGATAAAATATTGAATGTCAGATATTTCTCACTTGTTTTGATTAAGTGTAAAAATCTTTTCTCTTAAACAAACTGCTCTAATTTTTGTGGTTTTACCTATTGTAATTTTTTCACACTTTTGCCCAATTATTCAGCCTAAGAGAAACAATTTTACTAATCTTATTTAATAAAGTTTAATGGACAAATTTTTCTGAACAAGTTTCTTCTAATTGTTGACTATGATTGTTTTTTATGATTTTATTGACTGGTAGCATATTTATCATTGATATCAAAATCAATCAGCTTGCTCAGGTAGTATAAATAGTTGTGTTAGTCTGAATATTTACGCTTTACTTTAATACAACTAGTTTTACTTATTATAAATATTTATTTAGTAATTGCCCCATAAACGCAGGTACCACACAAAAAATAACATGGAAGTATGTAAAAAACATATAAGGAAAAAGATTTTTAATATCATATCTTTTGTTGAGGCTATCTTCCCTGGCCAGCCAATAACCATTAAATCGCCTGGGTTTTGAAGCTGTTAATATTCATGTTAATTTTAATAAGTTTAAACTGAATTTCTATTCTTCCATCCTATGTTATAGTGCTCCCGCAGCTTCCCATTTATCAAACTAATGTTCATCGTCATGTTATTCCCTGTTTAAATATGTCTTTATAATTATATTAATCTTGATTCTTGCTGGACTTTATAACCAAAAGAGTCATGACAAAAAATAGATAATGAAGGAAAACCAATTATTTGTAGGGATAAATTATTGGCTGTTTTTTAGTGCCTAAATCGATACTCAAGAATTAATATACTCAAAAGGGAAATGAGGGGGAAAAATTGGAGAGAAAATTTAGGATTTTACTGACTGTTGGGACTTTATTGCTGGTAATGGGCGTGCTCCTGAATTTTACCAGAGACCCACTTTTATGGGGTACAGGGACTGTAACTGCATTATTCATGATTCTGCTTTTCAGGATAGACCCTCTAAGTCCAAATGATTGATGGGAAAAAGAAAAGGGGAAAAAGGAAAGGATAAGAGGAAATAAGGGAAAAAGGAAAGGATAAGAGGAAATAAGGGGAAAAAGGAAAGAAAAAAGAGGAAAAAGAGAAGAAAAAGAGGAAAAAGAGAAGAAAAAGAGGAAAAAGAGAAGAAAAAGAGAAGAAAAAGAATATATTTTCTTCTTCTAAATGTCAAAAAACTTAACCACTATGGTTTAAATTTTTTATTAACCGGATTCTTAATTTTTACTCTCAACTATTTTCTAGTTTTTCCATTTTTTATCTCTTTCAATGTACTCTTTTCTAATTTTCCTATTTTTATTTCTTTCAATGTACTCTTTTCTAATTTTCCTGTTCTTATTTCTTTCAGTATATTGTTTTCTAATTTTTCTACTTCTTCTTTTTTTTAGTGTATTGTTTAGCATATTTTTTAGCTGGATTTAACCTGACAGAATTTCAGATAGTTTGAAATATTTGGTTTGACAAATATAAAAAAATTAATTTCTGAAAATGTTTGACCCCGTATACAGGTCTTCGGTTGCAAAACAGGACATCTTAACCTGAAAATCTGAATTACCTAAAATCCGAACATCTGGACTTAGAAGATAAACCCCACCCACTCTGAGCGAGCAAAGCTCAAATCAGATACTGATCCAGAGCGACCGAGATGAAAGAATGAAGAATCTAACTCAGACAGTTACAACTCTTTTGATGCTTCTTATTCTTCTGGTTTCCATTTTTACAGGAGGATGCCTGGAGCAAAGTTCCGGGTTAAACGGAAAGAACGGAACTGAAACGACAGAAGAAGTGGACAATAACAGTTTACCGAACCTCTATAATGATGTTCAAGTAAAGAATGTAATGATAGAAGAAGTGGACCGTGATGGAAATACTTCAACGGGCCATCTGAAAACCGAAGCAGTAGACCTTTCCAATATTGAGGCCGAGAATATCTCTTTTGCAGAAAATTACAGGCTTGACGCTCTTGATATAGAACTAAAAGCTCCCCAGTACGAACTTCCCCTACAAGAATCCGATATTATGAATTATGGAGAATTCTCTCAAAAGTTTCTGACCAATGAAACAGCTCTGAAGAAGCTAAAAGAAAATGGGTTTGTTGTAATTTCCAACCCTTACAATTCGAAAGAAGATGACATTACTGCTATGTATAACAGCCTTGAAAACGAAGGGCAGTTGATTTTCATAACTTCAGATACGCTTCTCCACCTCTACCACGTCCAGTTTGATGACAGTATGAGCCAGATCGAGCAAAATAAGTTATACGGCCTTTTGTGGGAACTTGATAAAGCTCTGCTTAATGCATCTGTAGAGGATTATAATAGAGCTTCAGGAGAAGAAAAGGAAGCCGCAAGAAGAAACGCAGCCTACTTTTCAGTTGCTTTGAGCCTGCTCCAGCCCAAAGAGGAACAAATAAAGGAGATAACGGATCCTTACGGTCCTGAGGCAGGAGTATACTTTGACCCTTCAGCAAAGGAAAAATATCAGTTTGAGATTCCTGAGTTTGTAAAAAAAGATGTTGGAGCCGAACTTTCCCTGATTGAAGCTCACCAGGGTTTTGAACTTTCTCCGATTTTCAAATATAAGGAAGATTATTCCCAGTACGTGCCGCGAGGTCACTATACTCACTCCGAAATACTGCAAAATTATTTCAGGGCGTTTATGTGGCATGGCAGGATGAGCATGCTTCTGAAGGAGAAATTGATTGAATCAGAAGATCCTGCAAAAGATGCCCGCATCCAGACTATCCAGGCAGGCCTGATAACTTCCCGGCTTAAAGACGATCCAGATCTCTTCAAGAAATGGGACCGGCTCTATACGATTACGGCTTTTTATGTGGGCATCTCTGATGACCTCGGACCTTACGAATATATGGAAGCAATGGAATCAGTGTTTGGAAATGAATCAAGGAACTTTAACGCAACAACATTGGAAGAACTGAAAGTAAAGCTTGCAGGATATCGGAGCCCGGAGATTTATGGCGGTACTGGAAGTGGAGCTCACGAGCTTATTCTAACGGCTGAACAGGCAGATCAACTCCTTGAGGATACGAAAGGTTTCAGGTTCATAGGGCAGCGTTTTATCCCTGACTCTTATATATTCTTCAGGCTCATTGGCCCCTATACTAAAGAGTACACTGGAGATCAGGAGCATGTGCCTTTCACCTATAGAGTTTCCGAGTACGGGAACAACAGGGGCTTCCCTCGCGGGCTTGATGCGATGGCTCTGCTGGGATCGGAAAGGGCTGTTTACTGGCTTGACGAACTGAATGATTCAAGTTATAAAAATTACAGTCTCAGGTATGGAGAACTGGATTCGGAGTTTTCGAACTTCAGCGCAGCCGACTGGAACAGGAATCTTTACTGGTCCTGGCTTTATTCCCTCCAGCCCCTCATGAAAGACTACGGTTCAGGCTACCCGACTTTTATGCAGACTGACACCTGGCAGGACAAGGAACTGAGCACATCACTGGCTTCCTGGACTGAACTCAGGCACGATACAATTCTCTATGCCAAGCAAACCTATGGAATAGATGAGTCAATGCCAATGATTGAGGATAAGCCTGTTGGGTATGTAGAGCCGGTACCCGAATTTTATAACAGATTACTGGCCCTCACCCGAATGACTGAAAGCGGGCTTGAAGAGATGGACGCGCTTGACGAAGATTCGAAATGGAGATTTAAAAGCTTGGAGCAGACCCTTGAAAAGCTTATCGAGATTTCCGAAAAAGAACTTGAAAACGAGAAACTGACAGAAGAAGACAAATATTACATCCTCAAGTTTGGAGAAATTGTCAAAACGAGCTTGAATGTCGACGAAGAGGCAAGGAAAACTACCCTTGTTGCAGATGTCTACACTGAACCAAATAATGAACTCGCACTTGAGGAAGGGACAGGATACGTGGATATGGTGATTGTGGCTTACAAGGTTCCTGACGGTAGGACTTTCCTGGCTGCAGGGCCTGTTATGAGCTATTACGAGTTCAAGCAGCCGATCGAAGCTCGCCTGAACGATGAAAAATGGAGAGAAATGCTGGAGACAAACCCTCCTGAAAAGCCAGAGTGGGCTTTAACTTACAGGGTTTGATTTTTACTCTCAAGTATTTTAAAAATTTTTAATTTTTCTATATTTTATTTTTTTCTTTTTATTTCTTTTAGATTTACTTTTTAACGTATTTTATAGCTTAGTATAACTTAATCAAATTCCAAATAGATTAAAATATTTGAATAGATAACTTATGAAAGTTAATTTTTGAAATTTACTCCCTATAAAAGCCTATGCAGGTCTTAAGTTGCAAAACAGGACATCTGGACTATGAGACTGAGAAGGCAGAAACCCCACCTCTCCGAGCGAGAAATCTTTAATCAGATATTGAGCCAAAGTGACAGAGATGAAAGAATGAAGTACGGAACCAAGCTAATTGCAATTCGTTTAGTTCTTTTAATCATTATAGTCTCTCTTTTTACAGGAGGATGTCTGGATCAAAGTTCCGGTTTAAACGGAAAGAACGGCACCGAAACAACCAAAGAAGTGAACAACGAAAGTTTACCGAATCTCTATAACGATGTTCAAGAAAAGACTGTAACGACAGAGGATGTAGACAATAACCAAAGCTCTTCAACTGGTCGGCTGAAAACCGAGGCAGTAGACCTTTCCAATTTTGAAGCCGGAAATTCGTCTCTTGCGGGAAACTACAGACTTGAAGCTGTTGATATCGAGTTAAAAACGCCTTCTTATAAATTACCTCTTAAGAAAGAGGAAATCTCCAATTATGGAAATTTTTCCGGTAAAATATCTCTGAACGAGTCTGATCTTAAGCTTCTGGAGAACAATGGCTTTGTCGTAATAAAGGATCCTTACAACCCTGGAGAAGAAGATATAACTTCAATGTATTCTTCCCTCCAAGAAGAAGAGATTCCTGTTTTTATTACTACGGATTCCCTGCTGCATCTTTACCACATTCAGTTTGATGAAACTCTTAGACTGATAGAAGAAAGGGAATTTTACGATACTCTCTGGAAGACAGACCTTTCTCTGCTAAATGCCTCTATCGAGAAGTATAACAACGCTTCTGTAGACGAACAGGAAGCTGCACGAAGAAATGCAGCCTACTTTTCAGTTGCTTTGAGTCTTCTCCAGCCGAAACCTGAGCAGATACAGAAAGAAGATGACTACGATTCTGATTATATGTCCCTTTTCCCTGAGGATACAGCAAAACAGTACCAGTTCGAAACTCCCGACTTTGTAAAAAAAGAAGTTGAAGCCGAACTCGCTTTGATAGACGCTCACAAAGGCTTTGCTGTTTCTCCAATTTTCCAGTATGAGGAAGATTATTCTCAATATGTACCGCGAGGCCACTACACTCGCACCCAGCAATTAGAAAACTATTTCAAGGCTTTTATGTGGCACGGGAGAATGATCATGCTCTTGAAAGGTGAATTGATCAAATCCAAAGACCCTGAAAAGGATGCTCGCATCCAGACTATCCAGGCCAGTTTAATTGCTTCTGAACTCCAAAAAGAGCCTGAACTCCTTAAAAACTGGAATCGGATCTATGAGGTTACAGCTTTTTACGTAGGTTTTTCCGATGACCTTGGACCATATGAGTATATGGAAGCTCTTGATTCGGTTTTTGGCAGCGAGAAGAGGGAATTTAACGAAACAACAGTCAACGAACTCAAAACCAAACTTGCCGAATACGAAGGTCCAAAGATCTACGGAGGTACAGGAAACTGTGTTCTGGAGCCGCCCTTTACTTCTGCGCAGGCTGATGAATGCCTCGAAAATACTACGGGATTCCGCTTTATGGGGCAGCGTTTTATTCCGGATTCTTATGTATTCTCAAACCTGGTTGGAGCATATACGGGAAAATATACAGGTATAGGGGAGTATACGGGTGAAAATAAGACTCCTTTTACGATGGTAATCTCTGAAGCCGGCCCTATTCGCGGTTTCCCACGTGGGCTTGATGTAATGGCTCTCTTGGGTTCGGAAAGAGCTGTTTACTGGCTCGACGAACTGGATGATTCAAACTATGAAAATTATAGTGCTCAATATTCAAATCTGGAGAAGGAATTCTCGAATTTCAACGCAGCTGACTGGAACAGAAACCTCTACTGGTCCTGGCTTTATTCCCTCCAACCCCTCCTGAAA
This sequence comes from Methanosarcina barkeri str. Wiesmoor, assembly GCF_000969985.1. Classification (GTDB taxonomy): domain Archaea; phylum Halobacteriota; class Methanosarcinia; order Methanosarcinales; family Methanosarcinaceae; genus Methanosarcina; species Methanosarcina barkeri_B. The sequence goes on from NZ_CP009526.1 coordinate 3,283,922, forward strand.
GACTATGGTACAGGCTACCCGACTTTTATGCAGACCAACGCCTGGCAGGACAAGGAACTGAGCACGTCGCTGGCTTCCTGGACCGAACTCAGGCACGATACGATTCTCTATGCAAAACAGAGTGAAACCATGGTTGGTAGCGCAGCACCAGGTGAACCTGAAGAAAAGCCTGCTGTTGGCTATGTCGAACCAGTTCCGGATTTTTACGCCAGGCTGCTTGCCTTGACAAAGATGACAAAACAGGGTTTGAGTGAAATGGAAGTACTTAACCCCTATTCAGAGAGCAAACTTGCAAGCCTTGAAGAAATCTTAGCAAAACTTCAGAATATTTCGGAAAAGGAACTGGAAAATAAGGAATTGACAAACGAAGAATACGAGTTCATCCAGACTTTTGGTGACCAGCTTGAAGGTACAAATGGAGTCGATGATGATGTTAAGAAAACTACAGTAGTCGCTGATGTTCATACCGACGGAAACACGGGAGACGTGCTAGAAGAAGGAGCCGGGTATGTTGACATGCTGGTAGTTGCATATAAGCTTCCGGATGGCAGGATACTTCTAGGAGCCGGGCCTGTGATGAGCCATTACGAGTTTAAGCAGCCCATGTCTGAACGCCTGACCGATGAAAAATGGCAAGAAATGCTTGAGGCAAATCCACCTGAGAGACCGGAGTGGTCTGCAACATACATTTCTTAATTTTTTACTCTCAACTATTTTCTAATTTTTCCATTTTTTATCTCTTTCGATGTCCTCTTTTCTAATTTTCCTATTCTTATTTCTTTCAGTATATTGTTTTCTAATTTTTCTACTTCTTATTTTTTTAGTGTATTATTTAGCATATTTTTTAGCTGGATTTAACCTGACAGAATTTCAGATAGTTTGAAATATTTGGTTTGACAAATATAAAAAAATTAATTTCTGAAAATGTTTGACCCCATATACAGGTCTTCGGTTGCAAAACAGGACATCTTAACCTGAAAATCTGAATTACCTAAAATCCGAACATCTGGACTTAGAAGATAAACCCTACCCACTCTGAGCGAGCAAAGCTCGAATAAGATACTGATCCAGAGCGACCGAGATGAAAGAATGAAGAACCTAACTCAGACAGTTGTAACTCTTTTGATATTCCTTATTCTTCTGGTTTCCATTTTTACAGGAGGATGCCTGGAGCAAAGTTCCGGGTTAAACGGAAAGAACGGAACTGAAACGACAGAAGAAGTGGACAATAACAGTTTACCGAACCTCTATAATGATGTTCAAGTAAAGAATGTAATGATAGAAGAAGTGGACCGTGATGGAAATACTTCAACGGGCCATCTGAAAACCGAAGCAGTAGACCTTTCCAATATTGAGGCCGAGAATTTATCGCTTGCAGGGAATTACAGGCTTGACGCTCTTGACATAGAACTAAAATCTCCCCAGTACGAACTTCCCCTGAAAGAATCCGATATTATGAATTATGAAAAGTTTTCTCAAAAGTTTCTGACCGATGAAACAGCTCTGGAGAAGTTGAAAGAAAATGGGTTTGTGGTTATTTCCAACCCTTACAATTCGAAAGAAGATGACATTACTGCTATGTATAACAGCCTTGAAAACGAAGGGCAGTTGATATTCATAACTTCAGATACGCTTCTCCACCTTTACCACGTCCAGTTTGATGACAGCATGAGCCAGATCGAGCAAAATAAGTTATATGGACTTTTGTGGGAACTTGATAAATCCTTGCTTAATGCATCTATAGAGGATTATAATAGAGCTTCAGGAGAAGAAAAGGAAGCTGCAAGAAGAAATGCAGCCTACTTTTCAGTTGCTTTGAGCCTGCTCCAGCCCAAAGAGGAACAAATAAAGGAGATAACGGATCCTTACGGTCCTGAGGCAGGAGTATACTTTGACCCTTCAGCAAAGGAAAAATATCAGTTTGAGATTCCTGAGTTTGTAAAAACAGATGTTGAAGCAGAACTTCCCCTGATTAAAGCTCACCAGGGCTTTGAACTTTCTCCGATTTTCAGTTATAAGGAAGATTATTCCCAGTACTTGCCGCGAGGTCACTATACTCACTCCGAAATACTGCAAAACTATTTCAGGGCGTTTATGTGGCACGGCAGAATGAGCATGCTGCTGAAGGAGAAATTGATCGAATCGGAAGATCCTGCAAAAGATGCCCGCATCCAGACTATCCAGGCAGGACTGATAAGTTCCCAGCTTAAAGACAATCCTGAGCTCCTCGAAAAATGGGACCGGATCTACGAGGTTACAGCTTTTTATGTGGGCATCTCTGATGATCTCGGACCTTACGAATATATGGAAGCAATGGAATCGGTGTTTGGAAATGGGTCAAAGAACTTTAACGCAACAACAGTGGAAGAACTGAAAGTAAAGCTTGCCGGATATCGGAGCCCTGAGATTTATGGCGGTACTGGAAGTGGAGCCCACGATCTTATTCTAACAGCTGAACAGGCCGATGAACTCCTTGAGGATACGAAAGGTTTCAGGTTCATAGGGCAGCGTTTTATCCCTGACTCTTATATTTTCTCCAGGCTTACTGGCCCCTATACAAAAGAGTACACTGGAAATCAGGAGTATGTGCCGTTTACCTATATAGCTTCCGAATACGGGAACAACAGGGGCTTCCCTCGCGGGCTTGATGCGATGGCTCTCCTGGGCTCGGGAAGGGCTGTTTACTGGCTTGACGAACTGAATGATTCAAGTTATAAAAATTACAGTCTCAGGTACGGAGAACTGGATTCGGAGTTTTCGAACTTCAGCGCAGCCGACTGGAACAGAAACCTCTACTGGTCCTGGCTTTATTCCCTTCAGCCCCTCCTGAAAGACTACGGTTCAGGCTACCCGACTTTTATGCAGACCAACGCCTGGAAGGACAAGGAACTGAGTACATCGCTGGCTTCCTGGACTGAACTCAGGCACGATACGATTCTTTATTCAAAACAGCTCTATGGAATTGCGACATCTCTTCCTGTGTTTGGGGACAACCCCGTGGGATATGTGGAACCTGTACCTGAATATTATAACAGGCTGTTAGCCCTTACCAGGATGACTGAAGATGGGCTTGAGGAACTGGATGTGCTTGATGAAGATACAGGAAGAAGATTTGAAAGCCTTGAGAGCGTGCTGGAAAGGCTTATCGAGATTTCCGAAAAGGAACTTGAAAACGAGGAACTGACAGAGGAAGATAAAGTTTACATCTCCAAGTTTGGAGAAATGATTCTAATGAGTGCAAGTGTTGACGAAGAGGCAAGGAAAACTACCCTTGTTGCAGATGTTTACACTGAACCAAATGAGGGACTCGTACTTGAGGAAGGAACAGGATACGTGGATATGGCGATTGTGGCTTACAAGGTTCCTGACGGCAGGATTTTCCTGGCTGCAGGGCCTGTTATGAGCTATTACGAGTTCAAGCAACCTATGCCCGATCGCTTGACCGATGAAAAATGGAGAGAAATGCTTGAGGCAAACCCACCGAAAAGGTCAGAGTGGGGTTTGACATACAGGGCTTAAGCCCTAAAAACAGTTTTTAAATTTATTATATTTAAATTTATTATATTTCAATTTAAATTTTTCACTTTTATTTTAAGTCACCTTTGACTGGTTAGAGCCGGGGAAATATAATGGATTCGAAAATATACCTTTTGATTGAGAAGAAAAACAGGATATTCTTTCAACTTACTCTTTCACTGATATTACTTTTTGCATTGATGAGTCCTGCTATGGCAGACGAAGATCCTGCAGGGACTGCAGATCCTCAAAATCCCGTTCAGTTCGTTGGACCGGTTTCCGATTACGGGCTTGATCTGGATGGAGATGGACTGTATGATTACCTGGTAATTAAATTTAATGCTCAGAGTAACACGCCTTCTACTTATTTTTTCACGGGAGACCTGAGTGTAGACCTGGGTTATCATGAAAGTAAAGGTTCAACAGTTCATGAGTTTCGTGCGCTTAACCTTGCAAAAAATTCCACCTACCTGGACGGAAATACCAGTACGGTCCTCCTCAATTTTGAAGGCGGCAGAATCCGCAAGAATGAATTAAACGGCCCCTATCAAGTGGAAATAAGTTTAAGTAACGGAAGCTGGGGGTTTGGAAGGGGGATCAAATATACGACAGAAGCATATGAATTTGTGAAATTCGAACAGCCAGAAATCCTCCTTTCGGGCCCTGTCCGCTCAAAAACTCAAGCACTTGAACTTGCCAGGCAAAGTGCTGCTGAAGCAGGATTAAATCCTGGAGAATTAAAGAATATAGACATTTCTTCTGAAAGAAACGGAGAAATCTGGATTTTCGATTTTGAACAAAACGGTACCTATGAATGTTTTGCTATTGAGGGAAATACAGTTGGGGATGTCAGGCACTGGACTCTAAATGAAACAGTAACGAAGAAAACTTCATCTATTCCTTTCCTGCCTATGAGTTCCACAGTTACACTGCTTGCAGTTGCATGTCTATTTGCAAGGAGATCTCCTGCCAAAACCACAGCCAAAAAGCTTCTGCGCCAGATAAATAGTTCAGGTTAGAAAAATAACTGAAAATAATAAATAAATGAAACAAGTTTTAAATGAAATGAGAAAAAACAAATGAATCTATGTGAAAGATTCAGAGTTTTCAAATAGAAAACTTCTCCTCTTCCTGTTCTGTTGTTTTACTTTCCTGCCTTACCTGAGTAATCAGCCTTTCGAGCTGATCCCGTGAGATGCTTTTATGCTTTTCTTCGGTGCAGACCTTGACTTTCTCGATCAAGGCGCAGAGTTCCTCCCGCTCAAGGCAGAAACCTATGCTATTAATAATGCCTTTTAAGGCTTTTGTGCCGGTGTGCTTTCCTACGACAAGGTTGCGCTGCCCGCCAACCATTTCCGGGAGGAAGAGTTCATAAGTACGCGGTTCTTCCAGGATTGCTGCAACGTGGATTCCTGATTCATGGGTAAAGGCATTTTGCCCGACAACAGCTTTATTTACCGAGGGTGTGATGCCTGAATATTCCGAGACCATTTTAGAAAGGGAGGTTAGCTTCGTGGTGTCATAGCGGTCAATGCCGTACTGCACCCTGAGGGCTACTATTACTTCTTCAAGGGAAGCATTTCCTGCACGTTCCCCGATTGCATTAACTGTGGTATGGAGCTGTTTTGCCCCGGCTTCGGCAGCTGCAAGGGTATTTGCGGTGGCCATTCCTAGGTCATCATGGCAATGGATACAGATTGAGGTATTAACTTCCTTGAAAATTTCGCTAACAAGATAATGTGTCGTTGTAGGGTTAAGGATACCGATCGTATCTGCAAGGCTTACGTACTGCACCTTATATTCGTTTTCGACTTCCTTGAAAGCCTGTTTCAGGCGGTCAATCGGGGTCCGACTAGCGTCCTCGGCTGCAAAACGTACTTTTAACCCGTGATCGGTAGCGTATTCAATGGTTTCCTTGGCACAGCCAAGCATTTCCTCAAGGCTTCGATGGTACTTGTATTTGAGGTGCATGTCTGACATTGCAATAAAAATACTCACAATATCGACATCACATTCAAGTGCAGCGTCCACGTCCCCTTTTACTGCTCTTGAGAGGCAGCAGATCCTTGAATCAAAGCCCTGATTTGCAATTTCCTTAACGGTTTCCTTTTCATTTGCGGAAACTACCGGAAATCCGGCTTCTATAACCTCGACACCCATAGAATCAAGTTCACTGGCCATTGCCAGCTTCTGTTCCTTTGTGAACACAACGCCTGGAGTCTGTTCCCCATCACGTAGGGTCACGTCACAGATTTCGACATCTAGGGGGCGATATTCGATAAAATCCATAAGTTTGTTTCTGGAATACTGCTCGCTCTCTGACATTACTATTACTTCCTGTGATTTTTAATTACTGAGAGGCATTTTTTTAATTATTTTTAATGATATATAGGTGATTTATCTGAAAAATAACTCAAAGGCTGAATAAGAGGTACTGGGGCCCAAATGTCCCTAAAAGTCAGAAAATCTTGTATCTCGTCAAAATTAAGCATAGCTTTACCTGCATATGTATAAATGTTTTCCTTGGAGGAATAGAGTTTCCGGCAACGGCTTCTCGAAAAACTGGATAAAAATGAGTTCAAATTTGGCAAATTAGCTTATATCAATAGATTTTCAGTTAAAGGTTCATGAAAAGATTAAAAGCTCTCCAGGCCAGAGAAAAATACTAAAATTAATAGGAAAGCTTAATTTTGAGTAAAGCCATTTCTCTGGCTTAAATTTTCTTTTTATAAGATACTTCTCTGCATGTAAACACTTTTTTCAATACTTAATGAAGGCTCTTTCAAATTAATAAATTAAGGGTTTTTTCTCAGAGTAACATGTAAAGGTTTTCCAGAGTAACAAGTAAAGGCTTGCTCTAAGGTAAAAGCAAAGGCTTTCAGATAAAGTCAAAGACTGCTCTCAGGTAAGTTTTCTCTGGACCCTTTCATAGAAACAGGTATCTGAAATTCTTACAAAGCGTGCAGGAAATCTGGACTTCTTAAGTTTGACAACATCATCGAGTTTTATCCTGTAGGACTTCTGCCCATCAATTGCAATAACCGCCTCTTTTTTTGGAGCCGATAGCCTTATAGTGATTTCGCTGTCTGACGGGATGACCCAGGGCCTTGAGGAGAGTTTAAAAGGAGCGACAGGAACAACCACAATAGCATTTACCCTTGGACTTATAATAGGACCGCCTGCGCTCATCGCATAGGCAGTAGAGCCTGTAGGGGTTGCAAAAACCACACCATCCGCACGCATCGAGTCAAGAAGGCAATCTCCGACATAAACCTCAAACTGAATGATCTTCGCAGGCTTTGCAGACATTATTGCAATCTCGTTCGTTGCAGTCTCAAGCATTTCCCCGTTAAGGAAAACATCGACTCGCATTCTGTCGCTGTAGGAAAAACCATAAAGCACCTCTTCTATGGTTTCAAGGGCGTCTTCGGGCTCAACATCTACAAGAAAGCCAAGCGTACCCATATTGATTCCAAGTATGGGGAGAGGGTCTTTCATCTTAGCAATATTTCGGAGGACTGTGCCATCCCCTCCTACGCTGATAATGAGTTCCACTCCTTCTTCTCTCATTCTTTCAACCGGAGTACCTTCCATTCCGAGTACCTCAGCCGTGGGAGTGGCGACAAAAATTTGAACCCTTGAACTGAAATGAGCAAGAATCTCCCTTACTTTTCCAATTATTTCAGGCCTGTCGCAGCGCGCAGATATTCCTATTTTTTTTATCGCCAATTTATCCTCCGAAGAGTAATTTTAAAAGCTTATCATGTACGTGTCCATTGGACGCAACCATTTCCACTCTTGTGGTAACATTATCAGGAAGTCTTAAGGAATTTCCGTATCCGTCTGTAACGAGCCCACCTGCTTCGGCCAGAATCAGCTGCCCTGCGGCCACGTCAGTTACCCGCAAAGCATTTCGGACGTCAACAAAAGCATCAAGTCTGCCTGAAGCTACATAACACAACTCGAGAGCTACACTTCCGAATAATCTCACCCTCCTGACGTTACTGTATATCTTTCGGGTCCTTTCTATATTTTGCCGGTAGCCATAAACACTGACACACAATTTATTCAGCTCTGAATTAACGGAAGATTTTATTTTTTTTCCGTTAAGATAGGCCCCTTTTCCGGCTTCTGCATAGTATTCCTCGCGTAACGCGAGGTTACTCACATACCCGAACCTGAGGTCTGAAAGGTCGTGAGAAGAAACGGCTAAAGAAACACTGTAAAAGGGAATCCCTACTGAGGAATTATATGTTCCATCAAGCGGGTCTAGAACAACAGAAAACTCAGGCGAATCCCCTAAAATACGTTCGCCAAGCTCCTCGCTGATAATCCTCATAGACCTGCCGTCTTCTTTAAGAACTTCGACGATAGCGTCCTCTGCTGCGAGGTCTATTCTGGTCGTCGGAGTCCCGTCAGCTCCCATACAAACAAAACTGCCTGCAGCATCGGTACCTGCAAGATCACAGATAGAATCTGATGCGGCTTTAAAGGCCTCTCGAGATAACTTCAAAAATCCTGAATTTGTTGAATTCATATCTTAGCCATTTTTCCCAATTAAAAGTTCCAAATTCTATTTCCTTCATTCAAAAGATAAGGATTTCGAATTTTCGATCTTTGAGGTTAGTAAGAAATCCAATGAAAAATATAAATTTATGTATGGAATTTCTGGGTCTCAGAAATTTATTTCCAGATATTCAGATTGAATATCCGGAAACACTCAAAGCTGGAATTTATATAAACTTAAATTCCGGCACCTTATTTTTATTACTTTTTAGACAGGCCAATAGCCTTATTTGTCTTTTCAATTGACTTTGCACCGTCGCTTTCAAATTCCATCATGGCCCTTATAGCGTCCACGTTTTCCGGAACGACAATCGATTCTTGATGTACAGCCTGGAAGAAATAAAGCTCCTTATCCCCTACAGTTATTGATTCAGGCCAGATGCAGTTCTCCCACATATCGTTTCTGGGGCGCTTCATATCCCTGGCAAATTCCATAATTTCCGCTGTAGACGACATACCCTGCCCCACGAAGCGGATTCTTGGCTGGGAACCAAAGATGTTTTTAACATCATCTACAGTGCAATCCTTCTCAACTTCCATATTCACGGTGTGTACGTGCATCAGGGTTGTCGGGATCTTCAGGGCTGCACTTGTAATATTAATCTGTGGAAGCACACTTTTTACATCAGGCCCGTGGTGAGACGGAAGCTTGATTGGGTCGGGTACGATTGCATTAATTGGTCCTTTCTTTACATCGTTAGGATCGGTTGCCCGCCTTGCAAGAACTACCCTGGCCTTTTTTACCCCCAATTCTTTGTCTATCGGGTAAATAGCTCTACAAAGTGCTGTAGTGTTGCATGAGACAACCCTTACCAGATCACGGCCCACAGCCTGCTCGTAATTGCAAATCGCATTAAATGAAAAACCTGCAAGTGAATGATCTTCGCCGCCCTGCCAGATTGCTTTTACCCCGGCCTTTTCATACATAGGCTTATTTTTTTCACCGATTCCTCCGGGTGTGCAATCTACAACCAGGTCAGCCTTTTCAACCATTTCTTCAATTGTGCCGGCTGCGGGCATTCCTGCCTTCTCAAAAGCTTCGAGATTTGCAGCTGGGGCATATATGTCATATCCTATCTGGTGAGCCACTGCAGCTTCATAGTTCGGCTTTGTTTTAGAAATTCCGATAACTTCCATATCGTCCTGAGCCCTTACGGCGTCTGCAACTCTCTTTCCTATCGTTCCGTAACCATTTACTGCGATTTTTGCTTTAACCATTTTATCCAATCCTGTTTTATCCTATTCTACCCAACGTAATATATAGCCTAAATCACTGAAAATTTAAATTCAACCGGATATCTTAATTCCGGACACGAATTACATACTACATAAGTCTAGAATGCAGGCATAAATTTAAGGTTTATCCAGAGATTATAACTTTTTCTACAATCTTGCCCGACACATAATCCAAGATATTGCTTTAGCAGATCTTTTTCGAGTATCTTAACTTAAGTCTGAACCTGGTGTCTTGGAACACATGGAGTTATTATAGATAAAGTCAGATAAATGCTTTTCCCGAGAGATCTTATTAATTAAAGAAACTAGAAGACATATTCAGAAATTCGGAAGCTTACAGATCCTTTTCCGATAGGTTATGCCTGAAAATTGAGCAGAAAAGAAAAGAAAAGAAAGAGATAAAGACAGGAAAACTGAGTAGGAAGGGAAAGAAAGAGATAAAGACAGGAAAACTGAGTAGGAAAGGAAAAGAAAGAGACAAAAACAGGAAAAATGTCAGATCTGAAAGAAAAGGTAAAACGAAAAAATAAAAAGTTTAATTTGCAAGGATAAGGGCTTCTCCCCGTGAGAAGTTAACTTCCCTAATTGAGCCTTCGACAGTCATCTGATCTCCTAGAATTCCAGTAAGCTGGATTGAGTTGCCTTCAACCAGGATCCTTGCTACGGAATCCATAACTCTCTCACGCTCATCTCCACGAAGCAAGAACACATTGAGTTCACACATTTTATATTTCTCCTTATACCTCATTTTATATTTTTCAATTTTGTTGGTCTAAATTCAATATAATAATATATTCTATGCTGTGGTATTAGCACTTTACTACATGTGCTACTACATGTGCTACTACATGTGCTACTACATGCGTTACTACATGCGCTACTACATGTGCTACTGCATGTGCTACTACATGCGTTAAACTGTTTTTATGCCATCCATAGCTATAGTTATTAGTGAGCCTGATAGATAAGAAGCTTCCGAAAACTTCTCAGAGGAAACTTCAGGGATAGTTCATTAGTTTTGCAATGGATAAGCCCGGTTCAAGTCCCAGGTCTTCAGCAACACACTCACATTTAGTAAGAAGCATGTATGCAATAGGCCCAAAATTATGTTCGGATAGAGTTTCATAATTGGCCATGCCCTTGCTAATAATAAGAGTCGCATCTTTCATTGCCTGAATCAGTTCGGCTGGAGCTTCCTCAATCAGGACACCTACGGCATTTGAACCGGTTGTCAGGACTCTATCGACTTTTTTGTCAATTTCAAACTCTTTTATCTCTTCTAAGGTCACGTCTGTCAGAATGGGTCCACCCCGGACTACGAGTGTGATCTTTCCACCGAGTTTTTTGATGATATCAAAAACAAGTATATCAAAGAGAATTTCTCCGCAATTGTCGGCAATGTAAACAACGTCCTGCATGAGCCCGAGCATTTTGGGAGTGTCATCAACATCAAGTCCTTGTTCGAAGTATTTCTGAAAAGCAGCCTCAAATTTGTCTTCACTGGCATCAAAACCCATAATTCCGAAATCAAAGTAATTCGCAATCACGGATGCCAGTACTGCACGCTTGAAAAGTTCCCCATTATCAGGAGAATTTTCATAAATCTTTTCTTTCGCTACGGGCAGGACTTTCAGCGCAGCCTGGTTGATAAGTTTCTTTGTTACCGCATAAGGGTCATTGTCTCCCAGAACCTCATAGCATTTTCTGTGAACTTTGGTGGCTACGGAAGCAGATACCACGTCGGGGCTGTAGTTTTTGGTCACAACTTTAAGGCATTCCTTAATGGTCTTGCTTATTAGGTCTTCATCATCAGTAGAAAGCTTAGACTGAAAATGTACTCTTGAAAGCAGGCAATAGGTACAGCGTGGGTTCATCTTCATAGAAACATTTCCTGTTTTTTGATCCGAAAATAGGTTTTGCCAGATTGCTATAGGTATTTGCGGCAAATATGATAAGAATTTACTCTTCTGATAGAGTAGATATTTAAAAATGTAACTGAAACTGAAGCATACAAAGTCTAGAAGAATGCCTAAAGAGAAAATATATTAAGAATGTTCTTTCCCACTTTTTATAATCTGGTCGGAGTCTGAGCGGAGTTCCTTACTCTGGACTATTTATCAGTCCTGCTTACAAGGCTGCTGCTTTTCAGAGAGCTCGGGACTTTTTTACAGACTAATGTTCAGAATCATTGTTTCAAAAACAGTTTGAACCTAAATTACATACTTTCAATATCAAGGATATTGAGGTGGCACGAAAATGAACTGTGGAGATTTGAAAATGGGTCAGGTTCTTCGTTGCGAAGCATGTGGTTTTGAACTTCAGGTAGTAAAGGAGTGCGAAGATGTATCCTGCTCTACCGATAAATGCTGTACCGGCAATGTAACATGCTGTGGAGAACCAATGAAATTAAAACAATAAGTTAGGCAAATAAAATAACAAACACAGGAGAGAAGATTCCGAAATATATTATGTGAGTACAAGTCCCGAGAAGTCCGGGAAAGTCTAGGAAAATCTGGGAAAGTCCGGAAAAGTCCGGAAAAGTCTAAAAAAATCTGGGAAAGTCTGGGAAAATCTGAGAAAGATGAGCCCGGAAGAATTTCTTTGTTCAGAACTTTTCTGGAATTTCAAAGTTCAATAGTGTGTTTTTTGCTGTCTTTTTTCTTTCATTTTTCCCAAGAAACCCTGGATCAGCCTGGTTGATAAGCATGAGCTGAAAAACCAGATTAAAAGAGCAATAATAATTGAAAGGCTCCACCTGTTAAGGTACTCCATACAGAAAGCAGCAGTGAGCACACATATAGTGCAACCTATCATCCCTGCACTAGCTCCGAGGGCAATGTCAGAAGCTTGCCTAGAGGTTCCAAAATGTCCTGCCATTATCACGGCAGCTACCATAACAGCTGGAAAAGCGGCAAACACCCCCGCAAAAGATTTAGAAGGGATTATTTGCAGCATGACGTAGCAGGCAGCAACAGCAGTTCCCCCGAAGACAAACCTGAGAGTAAGATCCTTGAAATCTAATTTCATGATTAAACTCCTTATTACAACTTTTCTAAAAAGACTACTAAACCATTTTAAATATTCCTGATCAATACTATTTTTTGTTTACATCTCATACAAGGGAACCATTTATAAAATAAATTCATTACTGATCATATTGTTTGGTTTAAACCAAATTGATAGAACTATGTAAGTACCAGAGAGGTATTAACATCAGAGAGGTATTAGTATCAGAGAGCATAATATCTAACAAGGCTTCCTAGTTATGGAGGAGAACTTCCTTATTGGTACATGCGGAAGATAATAATTGGTGATACCGATTTCTTATTAAAAACCAATACCAGTAACCTACATACATACCTATTTCTTATTAAAGACTAAAACCAGCAACCTACAAACAATTCATTTCGTTTTACATTTTGCTTCTTTACACCACTCTAAATTTGATATTAAATTCCGTTCCATTGTTCTTTTTGAGTTCGAATTTGCCTTCTAACTGGTCTATGAGAGTGGTTACCAGTTGCATGCCAAGGCTGGTAGGATTCTCCAGATCAAAATCCTCAGGCATACCTACTCCATTGTCTGAGACTCTCAGAATAAAACTGGTACTTTGAAATTTTTCTTGTTTGCTTCCTGCTATATTGTCTTTACATTCACTTGATTCCTCTTTACAAAGTTTAATTTGAATCTGTCCGTTATCTCTGTCAACAAATGCATGTTTAAGAGAATTTGAAACGAGTTCGTTGACAATTAGCCCTAATGGAACTACAGTATCCATACCAAAGAAAATATTTTCTTCCAGATCCATATTCAATCTAATATCGGCATTTTCAGATCTATACGTCTGGAAAAGGTTCTCGACAAGCCTTTCTAGATATCTAGACGAGTTTAATACTTCTATTCCCCTGCCTTCGTGCAGCTCTTCGTGGATGAGAGCCATAGATACTACTCGATTCTGGCTTTCCCTGAAAGCTTCAACAACTTTCATATCATTGAACTTATCAGCCTGAAGATCGAGAAGGGAAGAAATTACCTGAAGGTTGTTTTTGATCCTGTGGTGGATTTCCTTTTTACGGGCAGTTTCTATACTCTTAAGGAAATTTTCTGTATTTTTTCTTTCAGTAATGTCTTTCAACACTCCGATGGCCCCATAAAGCTGGTCATCATAACCTGTAAGCCAGACTCCGTTATTTTCTATATAAATGCAACTTCCATCTTTTTTTCTCAATCTTAATTCTTCCTTAAATCTACCACCGGTCTTTCTTGCACTCTGGTATTTTTTATCCCCACTACTCATATCTGTCAGATGGATATTGTTAAGCCACACTTCCTTGCCAAACTTCTGGAACTCTTCAAAGCTATACCCTGTAACTTCTTCTATAGCACCCGCCCAGTTGCTCTTATCTGTTCTTAAATCATATTCATATACTACTTGCCCTGTCTGCTCTGTAGCGATTCTATATCTTTCTTCACTTTTCCGGAGTTTTTCTTCGACTCTTTTACTTATGGTTATATCTCTGGAGATAACTGAGATAGAAATTAGCTTCTTAAAGGCGTCAAAAATCGGAGAAAAAGTTACTGAAACGTTTATTATCCTACCATTTTCTCTTACCCGTAAAGTCTCATAATTGTGGATTTTATCTCCCTGTTTAAACAGTTCAATTAATTCTTCTGTTTCCCCAACTAAGATAGACGGTTCAAGGATGGATATGGACTTCCCAATAATTTCTTTAGCTGAATAGCCATAAATTTGCCCTGCACCTTTGTTCCAGCTGGTAATAATACCATCAAGCGATATAGTTAAAATAGCATCATTTGATGACTCCACAATATCTGCTAAACTCCGGATTTTTTCTTCTTCCTTCTCACGCCTGGAATTTTTTATCTGTTCTAATTTTCCTTCCCTTTTGATTAACACAAACTGGTGGTTGACAGCCGCTTCGATGATTTTGGTTGCATCGAACCTATCAAGAGAATAGGTACAGAGAGCGATCATCTGACAATTGCCTATATCACTGTCCAGTTTTACCTCATAGTTAACAAAATCACTCCAATCCTGTTTCTCCAGCCACAAAGCATTTCCACTCAACCTCAATCCATCGTATCCACTTGATAGGGCTTGATTGAGTTTTTCAACTAAGATGTTTAAGACTCTATTCGAATCAAAAACACCCTCTTCTGCATAAAACCGACTGTAGGGAATAATTTGTATTTGTCCTTTATCCAAATAACTATCAATATTAGGAACAGTCATTCTCAGTGACTCTTTTGCATCTCCTACTTCTGAGGGTTCCGACATGATCCACATGCAAAACTCGTTATTTTCCAGTCCTGTCTTGAAGTAAGGAACCAGTGTATTCATAAAATCTTCTTTTGTTTGATAGAATTGACAGATATGTGTACCCCAGGGCACATATCCAATAATATCAATGCCAGATTTCCTCAGGCTGTCTTTCACTCCAAATTTCCTCCAAATTGAGAATGTAAAGGCAAATATTTTTTATCTCAATCTAAGTGCCCCAATCCTCTTATTTTTTCACAATTTTGGCTTTAGTATTTTGAACCCTGAAGTTAATTACTGAAAAAGGTAAGCACAAGAATAGATTTAGTTCTCGTAAACATATGTTCTGTTAATTTTTTCAGATTTAATCAAGACTGGCCCCAACAATCGTGTTTTACATATAAATTTTATAATAAAAATTAATACGTATCTATGAGCAAGGTGAGTCTGGTTTGTACTTATAAAATAACTTAATTCATTAGTCTACTCTAATTACTCTAATATAATACTTTCTTCGATGACATCACTCAAGATTTTCTGGTATTGAGTGATTTTTATATAGAGTTCATCCCAAAACTTGAAATTTGCTTCTTGAGCCTTGTATTTTGAATAATCAATCAAGTTCATGATCATGAAAACAATTCTGAAAATTCCTAACGATTAGGAGTAAAGTGGCTTTTGGGATAGGCTCATAGGAATCTTCCCTGCGCCTATACAAAAGTCATCATCTCAAGGTGTCTTAAAACTCGACCCATCTCTACAGTTGGATAATTGGAATTGTTGACTTTAAATTTAGATTGGAAACTATTCTGAAATTCAGTTGTGTTTGCCTTAAAATATAATATCTAATCCCAATTGTGAAATCAAATATAGTCCAATTGTGAAATCAACTGTAGTTTTGAGACAGCTTGATCTGGGAAGTCTTTTTATTTTGTGTTCTTCTCATTATCTTCTAATTTGATTTCCCGCTCTGTGGTTGCAATAGCATATACTTCACCGTTTTCGTTTACCAGTGAAGTGGCGGTCAGCCATACATCCACTATCCTACTATCTTTGGTAATTCTTTGGGTGCGGTAAGGTTCAATAACCTCAGCCCGGCTAAGCTTTTTCACTATAGACATCTCTTCTGTTTTCCGATCCTCTGGGATCAAGTTGTTAATATTCATTGAGAGTGCTTCAGCTTCACTCCAGCCATAAATACTCTCTGCCTTTGGATTCCAGGCCAGGATATTGCCTTCCATGTCCTGAAACATTATAGCATCGCTCGCATCGTGCACTAATGCAACCAGACGGTGCATAGCTTCAGACTCCTTAAGCCTCGCCTGTTTCATCTCAGTAATATCTGTAAAAGTGATTACCGCTCCTTCAATAGTGTTTTCAAGGGTGCGATAAGGCCGGATGCCCAGTAAATACCATGTATTCTCCTTAGTCTGGACTTCAATATCTTTGGGTATCAGGCTGTCCAGAACCTCCTTTATGTCCTCTACCAGGCGGTCGTAGCCCAGAAGGTTTGAGACAATATGTCCAACCGGCCTTCCAATGTCTGATGGGATCAGGTTTATCAAACGTGTAACTGGAGGAGTGAAGCGCATGATACGTAGTTGATGATCCACAAAGATAGTGCCTATGCCTGTTCCAGCCAGGAGGTTATTCATGTCGTTATTGGCTTGAGACAGTTCAGCTACCCTGTTTTGCAGTTCGATATTGACCGTGCCCAGTTCCTCATTTACTGATTGCAGTTCCTCCCTTGAGGTCTCCAGTTCTTCGTTTGTGGATTGCAGTTCCTCATTGACTGACTGCATCTCTTCGTTGGCAGATTTGAGTTCTTCATTGGAAGTCGCCAGTTCCTCATTGGAAGCTTTGAGACTTTCTTCCTTGGCCTGTAACTCCTTTTTCAGCTTTAAGATTCGCACATCCAAATCCTTATCACAGGCTTTTTCGCTAGCATCTATGGAGATGGCCTTTTCGGTTTTGATCTGCTCTGACTCCGTCGTTTCCTCAAAAGTGACCAGGAACAAATTTAGCCAGGTAGCTGTACCATGGTTTCGCTCTACAGGTCGTATCGCCAGATTAATTGTAGTGAAATCGCCGTTGGTTTTAACTCGCACTCTAGGATGAAACACTGGCGCTTTATCTATGACGGCTCTGTGCAAGGCCGTAGTCAATTTTGATCTTAATCCTTCTCGGGCCATACTCAATATGTTCATTCCAACTTCACCCGAAGCTGGTTCAAGGTACATACCAGTACGTCCATATATATACAGGATATTACCGTGTTCGTCGATCAGAACGCTGACAGGGGCGTAATATTGCAGCATTGCTTGCTCGGTCAGCTCGCGCAGTTTAGGTCTGATTTCGACAGGAACGTTGCCTGAAGGCTTTCTGGCTTCGCTTTTCATCGATGGTGAGATAAAAGTCCCTATGGACAGGAAATACTCACTGCTAGCACCGCCTTTTTTTATGTACAGTTTTGACTTGCGATCCAGTGTGTCAAAAAGATTTGTGAACTCACCCACATTTTCGGAGGGACCAAGAAAGAGAAATCCACCAGGATTCAATGCATAATGGAAAAGTGGAATTAGTTTCTTCTGCAGTTCTTTGTCCATATAGATCAGCAAGTTGCGACAACTGATAAGGTCAAGCTTAGAGAATGGAGGATCCTTAATGATATCCTGCTCGGAAAAAATAACCATTTCACGGATATTGTGCTGAATATGGTAGTAGCCGTCTGAATCCAGCGTGAAGAAGCGCTTAAGCCTTTTAGAGGACATATCGGCGGCAATATTGGCTGGATAGATGCCGCTACGGGCCTTTTCAATAGCCTTACTGTCAATATCAGTGGCGAAAATCTGCACTTTAAAATTTTGGTCTAAGTTATCCATCTGTTCCTGAAGTAAAATGGCTATGGAATATGCCTCTTCACCTGTGGAACATCCGGGCACCCAGACGCGTATTGATGACTCTGGGTACTTGCCGGCAAAGAGACACGGGATAACCCGTTTCTGGAGCGCTTCATAAGCTTCAGGATTACGGAAGAAACTGGTGACTCCGATTAAAAGGTCATGAAAGAGAGCTTCCACCTCATCAGGCTTTTGCTCTAAATAACGCACATACTCATTCACATTATCAATATTCCGGACAGCCATGCGCCGTTCAACGCGCCGATTGATGGTACCATACTTGTAGTTAGAAAAGTCATGACCAGTCTTGATGTGAAGAAAATTAAATATATTTTTCATCAGGCTTTCAAATTTTAAGGTTACCTGGCGTGTTTTTCCGAAGACATAGGTAATATAGGCAATGAGCTGGGCAGGCATCTCTTCGGGCTTCAGGACGTAATCCACTTGACCTGTGGCAATAGCACTAAGAGGCATATTGTTGTATTCGCTGGACTCGGGAGCCTGTGCCATTACCATTCCTCCCTCATCCTTGATAGTCTGCACCCCCTTTGTGCCGTCACTACCGGTACCCGAGAGGACGATACCGATGGCTTTTTCTTTCTTGTCCTGGGCTAGAGAGCTGAAAAATATATCAATCGGTAGGCGGTAACCATGCGGCTGGGATGGCTCCATCAACTGGAGCACGCCATCTCGAAGAACCATGTCGCAGTTAGGCGGGATGATGTAAACGCAGTTAGGCTCAATATTTATCCAATTTGTAGCTTCGTATACAGGCATCCTAGTAAAGTTCCTGATCAGGTCGGAAAGGATGCTTTTAGAATTTGGATCCAGGTGCTGTATCAGGACAAAAGCCGCTCCGGGATCGGCATCTGAGGGCATAGCTGAAAAGAAGGCTTCGAATGCAGCTAACCCACCAGCCGATGCCCCGATGCCTACAATTGGAAAGTCCTTTTTTGGAGACTCATCCAAAGATACATCCAGAACAGAATTCTCTCCAGTTGAGTTTTTTTCTATAGCTTGTGGCTTTTCTTCATTTGACCTTTGTATTTCCTCTTTGCCTATGGACTCCTTTTCCTTGTCCGTGTTATCACATCCCTCTCAATCACAGGGTATTTTTCCTTACTAAAAACAATCCTAAGATACGCATGTTCTTCTAAAACGTTGTTCAGAAATATACTTGATCATCATCGGACATCGTTATCAATTGCTTAATTGTGAAATATACATAAACCCAATGGCAGGAGATCGCATATATTTGCTGTGTCTTTATGCTGTGAAGCTATGCCCAAAACAATGCAGATGATAGATGATATCAAATGCATATGTGAAAATACCTGCTCAACAAATATAAGCTAGAGGTAATCGATACTTATCAGTGCCATTATCTTCGCTAAAAATTTTCAGCGAATTGCCTAAGAGCCTATTGAAAAATCAATAACGAATGTTGTAAAGATGCAGGAAGCCACAACAAGTTCGACTGGATAGCTCATTTAATTGTCTGCGATAAGGAAAAAAGCTTGATCGCAACCCTTTTCAAAAAAGGCTTGACCGAAAACCTTTTCAAAAAAGGCTTGATCGCAAACCTTTTAAAAAAAGGCTTGACCGAAAACCCCCGCAACAATGTGGTCTATGTGACCAACCGGTGCAATGGTTGTGGCACAACCCTTTTCAAAAAAGGTTTGATCGAAAAACTCTAGCAACAGCTTGACCACAAACCTTTCCAAATGAAAACTTGACCACAAACGTTCTAAAAGAAAGATTGCCCAAAGATTTTTTCAGAATCTGAACCACACAAAGTATATTGCAGGAGCAAGCACGGCCCAGAGGAGAAGTGAGTAAACCAGCCCTTTTTTCCACCCAGACCTGAGAATAAAATAACTTGCAGCAAGAGCACAACAAATGTCTGCCAGCATTCCCACAAGTGCACCTTTCGAAAGCTGTTCTGAGATCAGGAGCAGTTCACTTCCATTATAATCTATGCTCAGGCCAAGAATCGCTGCAAGATATACTGCGGGGAAAGCTGCAAAAACTCCTCCCAATCTGCCTCCGAATTTCTTTGCAACAATTGTGGAAATCACAACAGCACTTCCTCCAAAAAGAAAGCGGAGGAGAATCGGAAAAAGCTCTATGTTCAGCATTGTATTCCTTCCTGTGTACTGTAGTGTTCCAAATATGCAGTAACAGAACTTTTCTGGAGAATTGGGCTTCTTTTAACGTTTGCTTTAACGTTAATTTCCATATTTTTCCCTGATCTCGGATTCTTTAAGAACACTGAGACCCAGGTTCTCAAGGATTTTGGAAATCTTTTTCCTTTCTTCACTTTTCATGGATTTCCGGTCAAAATAAGCAAAATCAGCCTTTGATTTTTCAATTGCTTGCCTGATCAGGGCTTCATCCACAAATTCAAGCTTGTACTTAGGGAAATTGTGCCCAAAAGAAATTCCGGTTTCAAACAAAAGCTTTGTCTGGCGCATAGCATAATGGCCTCCTCCAAAACCGACGGCAACCGGCACTTTTACAAGGGAGACTGCAAGGATAGCTTTTGCAGCAACCTCTCCTGCCTCAGGATCTTTCCACTGCACTTCAGTGCTTCCTATTTCGGCATAAAGCGAAGGAACTGAAAGCTCAGTAGGCCCGTGGTGGGTTACTTCAAGAGTAACATCATACTTAAGGCCTTTTTGCTCAGCCAGGCGCTTCATTTCCACAAGGATGGATTTCATAGCAGCCGGAGAAGAGACTGCAAGAGATTTTGGGCAGCCTCCAAGCCTTACATCGTCTGAGGGGTTCCCTGTGCAGTGTACAGTAAGGGAAGAAATCTCCTCTTTGCTCCGGTGTTTGGATGCGAAAATTATAAGAGAAGCTGGCAGACCTGCATTTTCAAGTTTTCTGTCGAGTCCGTCCTGGAAAACATGCGTTTCCTCAATATCAACAAGTCTGAATTTTCCGTCCTGCGATTCCCTAGCTGCAGAGAATTCGGAATTTTCAGGAATCTCAAGGAGTTTCCATTCTATGAGGTTTAAAAGTTGGGTCTTAATGTTCTGGCTGGCAAGGTCAGGGGCAGAACAGATGATTGTTATTTTTGGTATCGGGGTTTCGGAGAGATTTTTTTCCTGGCTCTCGGGGTTTTCTGGATTGCTGTTTTCTTTCATTTCTGATCAATTTGAGCTCTTATTACTTTACGTCCCTATAGATTTCGTTAAGATAGATAAAGCCAACCCCGTACCGCACGGTCTGGGTGTAAACCTGAATAGGCTATGAAGTGTTACCTTGAAAAATTAGAATCGGATAAAACCCAAAAAAAACGGGAAAAATCGAGAAAGCCTAAGAAAAAATTGAAAAAAAGCGAGAAAGCCCGGAAAACCCGGAAAAAAAGTCCCTATATCAAGAATCGAGGTAAAATCTGAGGTAAAAAGCTTAAGTGAAGAGTAAAAAGAAATCTGAAGTAAAAAACAGTAAGAACCGTAAGCGAAAAGTAACGAAATATCTGGTAAAAACAGCAAGAAGCTTACTTATTCCAGAAAACTTGACAGAATGGTGCTATTAGAAAATTTTCAGAAAAATACTATTGGCAGAGTCCTGCTCCCTGAGAAGCAGGACTCTGTATTTTTCTGTAGAAAAAATTTTTTGATGTGCTGAAACAGGATTATCCAATGTGGATGTAAGAGTCCACAAGTTTCCTGATTTCTTCGTCCTTTCCGTAGAGTCTCTCACTGAGCTGGTAGTCGTCAAGGCCTTCAAGGTACTTTACGTTGTCATCGATCATACCTTCGGTGAAGACATCATACTCCATGAAGATGTTTTTCAGCTTCTCCAGGGCCTGAGCGGACTCGTAGCAGGATGCAGGTAGGTGTTCAAGCTGGGCAAGCCTGTCCTTGTGTTCGTCCTTGAAAATGTTGACATCAATGTAGAGCTTCTTTGCAACATCAAGGGCATTGTCCATTTCAAAGCCATGGCGGATACCTACAGCAAAGGCCGCCATGAGAAGGTAAAGGTCAGCTGATGGGTCAGCGGCACGGAATTCAAAAGTAGACTTGTAGCTGTGGCTCTTGAACTCTTCACTATAGTTCGGGTTGGCGAGAGCTACCATCTTGCTGGATTCTTCAGAGAACCAGCCAAGAGGCACACGGATCAGAGCAGAGCGGTTCCTGTCTCCCCAGCAGATGTTGGTAGGAGCTTCCTGGTGAGGTACAAGACGCAGGTAGGATGTTGGAATTCTGTTTCCAAAAGCAGTAATGCCTGCTGCAATGTCAAGGATGCCGGCTATTGCAGTTTTTGCAGTGTCGCTAACTCCGCCATTCTCGACCATGACGCTCTTTCCGTCCTTCAGGAGCTTCATGTGGACGTGCAGTCCGCTTCCAGCTTTTCCGACAGTAATCTTTGGAGCAAAGCTTACAATTACACCGTACTGGTCGGCAAGCATCCTGAGCATCCACTTTGCGATAAGCAGACGGTCGACAGTGTTCTCAAGTGAATCAGTCTCAAATTCGATTTCGTTCTGCTCGTAGTAGTATTTGTCGTCAGTAAAGTTTCCGACTTCAGAGTGTCCGTACTTGATTTTTCCGCCAGCTTCGGAGATGTACATCATTGCTTCCTTTCTGAGCTGGTCGAATTTGGTGAAGGGATTGGATTCGTGGTATCCCTGCTGGTCAACGGCTGGGAAAGCCATATTGACGTCTTCTTTGTTGGCGATGATGTAGTATTCGAGTTCGCCCATTGACTGAAGTTCATAACCTGTCTTCTCGGTCAGGACCTGGGCAGCTTTCTTCATGACAGTTTCAGAAGAGCTTGCGAGAGGATTTCCGTCTTTGTCGAAGTAGGAACAGAGGATATCCAGGGTTGGGATTTCTTCAAAAGGATTCACGAAGGCAGTCTTGTATTTAGGAAGGACATAAAGATCGCTTGAGTCTGCTTCGATGTATGTAAAAAGGCTTGATCCATCGACTCTCTCACCAGCGGAAAGCAAGTTGTCAAGATGTTCTTCATCTCTGATCACAAAGGCGAGAGCCTTGAGTCTTCCATCTCCACCAATATAACGGAAAGTCAGCATCTTAATGCCGTTTTCCTTTATGAACTTTATAATGTCGTCTTTGGTGAATTCACTTGCTGGTTTGTTGAGGTACTGTACCAGTTTATTAGGATTCAATTCTACAGATGATGCTTTCATAATTATCCCTTCTTTTTTTAACTGCAATATTCTAGGTAACCGTAATATTCTAGGTATTAAAGCCTCATTTCAATACTGAATATTTTTCAGGCTCAAGGATTGCCACATCGGCCATAATTTTGTTAATTCTTGCCTGCTAGGAAGAAGATAACTTACTGCTGTCTATATAAAGTTTTTCTTTTTTTAATTTTTCCAAAAAAATACTATAAAAAAGAGAAGACGATATAGCTTCATTTAAATTTATTAAAAGTTACCTTTTCCTTACCGAGTTAAAACGCCAGTTAAAATTTAAGGTACTACCAGTTAAGGGTTTTGCCTAATAAATATATCGGACAAATACAATATAGTCATAAAATTAGTCATTAAATAAATCCAGTTCTCGGATTGATAGATGCAGACAAACTTGCTTGCTTCTTATTTCGAGCCGTTTTACTGCATTGGGAGAATGGAGGGAAAAATATGGATATCTACAGTGTTCCTGAAATTGCTAAAGATGTATTCTGGGTTGGGGCAAAAGACTGGAGCCGCAGAATGTTTGATGCTCTAGTTCCGCTGCCTCAGGGGACAAGCTACAACGCGTATCTTGTGAAAGGAGAAGAAAAAACAGCACTTATTGATACCGTGAACCCTGGTTTCGAAGAGGAGTTCGAAGAGAAAATAAATCTGGTTTCCAGCCTGGAAAAACTGGACTACCTGATTATGAATCATGCCGAACCCGACCACGCCAGTGCAATTCGTTATATTATGGATCGGGCTCCTGGCTCGGTGCTTGTTACCACGGAAAGAGGCGTGAAAATGGCAAGCCTTTACCATGACCTGCCAGACGATCGGATTAAAGTCGTTGCCGATGGAGATACTATTGATTTGGGAGGAAAAAATCTGCACTTTATTGAGGCTCCCTGGCTCCACTGGCCTGAAACCATGTTCACATACCTACCTGAAGGCAGGGTCCTTTTCCCATGTGATTTCTTTGGGGCTCATACGGCCCAGGGCGTTTATGATGAGGACCTAGAAGACCTTATTCCTCTTGCAAAAAGCTATTATGGGGAAATCATGATGCCTTTTGGAAAAATGGGAGCAAAGGCCCTTGAAAAAATTAAGGATCTGGATATCGCAGTTATTGCTCCGAGTCACGGGCCTATTTATAAAAACCCTCAGCGTATACTTGAGCCCTACGCAAAATGGACTGCAGGAAAGACCGAAAATAAAGCCCTTATTGTCTATGTGAGTATGTGGGGCTCCACAAAACTAATGGTTAGAACAATCGCAGAAACCTTACTGAAAGAAGGTGTAGATGTCAGAATCTATGACCTTGAAGTTGCGAATACAGGAGATATTGCAAGAGAACTGGTTGATTCCCGCGCTGTTATCCTTGGAACTCCAACCGTCCTTGCAGGCATGCATCCTCTTGCCCTTTACGGCACTTACCTAGTAAAAGCTCTCAAGCCGCCTGCAAAATATGGGGTTATACTTGGATCTTTCGGCTGGGGTGGAGGCGCTCTGAAGCAAGCAGGAGAAATTCTGGTTCCCTCAAAGATGGAAATTGTTGGAACGCTTCAGGTAAAGGGCAAACCCAGAGAAGAAGATTTGAATAAAATTGAGGGAATCGGCCGAGAACTCGCCAGGAAAATGAAAGCATAACCTGAAAATGTGTACATTAAAACCTGAAAATCTTTATTTTAAGCTTGCGTGTAAGGTATCTCTCAGCCCGGTAAAATCCGGCTAGTCTATCCTGGAGACCTTACTTAGCTTTTTTCAGCAGCCTTCCGTTGAGCTACTTTAGGGTAAAAAATTTATACATTTTCAAAAAGAGAACTTTTGAGAGCCGGTTAATAGAAAGTAATCACAGCTTCTCATAGGATAATCTTTCTGACAGGCCGAGGTTCCATTTCTATTATTTATTACTTTTATTATTTTTGTTATTGAATTTTTTAAGTTTTGGCGCGGGGCTTATTATGAAAAGGGAGTCAGAACTGAAAAAGGAACTAAATCTGCTGGAGGTTACTCTGGTAGGAATTGGAGATATTCTCGGAGCCGGAATCTACGTACTTATGGGAAAAGCTGCAGGGCTTGCAGGCAATATGGTCTGGTTTTCTTTTCTGTTTGCCGGAGCAACGGCCACACTTTCTGCCTTTAGCTATATGGAACTCGCTTCCATGTTTCCAAAGGCTGGAGCAGAATATGGATTCGTAAGAAGAGCTTTTGGAGAACGTATTGGATTATTTATTGGGCTGCTTGTCATATATTTTGTGGCAATAACGAGTTCTGCGGTTGCCCTTGGATTTGGCAGGTATTTCAGCAACCTTTTTGGGAATGGATATTTGACAGGGACTTTAGGCTTGTTTATCCTTCTCAGCCTCATCATGGTTTACGGGATAAAGGAATCTGCCAGGCTGGCCATTTTCATTAGTTTTATCGAAGTTTCAGGGCTTCTAATTGTAATTTATACAGGTCTCCCTTACCTTGGAACGGTAAACTATTTCGAAACTCCAGATCTGGCAGGAATATTTAAAGCTTCAACTCTGATTTTTTTCGCATTTCTTGGTTTTGAGGATATCGTGCGATTATCTCAAGAAACGAAAGAAGCTGAAAAGACAACTCCAAAAGCCCTGCTTATTGCCATCTTTTTTACAGTCTTCCTGTACATGTGCGTGGCAATAACTGCCGTAAGTATGCTTGACTTTCGAGTTCTCGGACTTTCAGGAGCTCCCCTTGCGGATGTCGTGGCGATTTCTCTGGGAAATAAGGCTTTTGTCCTCATGTCCTGGATCGCCCTTTTTTCCACTATGAATACTGTACTTGTGGTTATGCTTGGAGGGTCAAGGATTGTCTATGGTATGGCAGATTCAGGGGCGCTCCCTAGATTTCTCTCCAGAGTCCACCCCGGTTACCGGACACCATGGGTCGCAATTTTAGGAGTTTCCTTTCTCTCAGCCTTGTTTGTACTATTCAGGGATGTTGCAATCGTAGCAAATATTTCTAATTTTATGATTTTTATTATCTTTTTTATGGTCAATCTCTCTCTAATAAAACTTCGTTATACTGATCCCGGAAGAAATCGCCCTTTTAAGGTTCCCCTGAATATTGGCCGTTTTCCCTTGCTTCCGTTTCTTGGAGCCCTTTCTACTGTATTTCTTTTTTTTCAGCTAAGTCTGGAAGTTATAACTTACGGTCTCGTTTTTATAGGAATCGGGATACTGATAGTGCTGTTCAGAACCAGATAAAATCTGCTGAAACATATTAAATTTATTTTTGAACTTTACAAATCTGGCTTTTTATGAAATGGATTAAAATGAGTTGTTTCTAGATAATATGGATAAAAAAAAGTTTTATAACCTTTTAATCGCTTAATTAAGCTCCTATTTACTTTTAAATCCTTAATGTTTATTTTTTGGATAAAAATAGTCTTTGAATATTCTGAGAATATCTAAGATTTCTCGTATCTCCTGTACAGATAAACGGATTTTTGGTGCCTTTAATGAAAAAAAAGGGATTAATTAGATCTTTTACCATTTTATGACTATTTTTATTAAACATCTATTGATTTTAGTTATTTTCATGTCTTGATATTCACCAAGAATTAGTTTTATATACATAAAATCCTATTTGAATCGCTTTATTTCGTTCATTATCAAAATACTTGATTTTAAATTGAATAATCATTATAAATCACCAATGTACTAAAAATTATTAACCAGTAAGTATATAAGTTTGAGCACATATCAGTCTTGATTTTAAGAGGGAGTAGACATGAGAAAAGAGCACTATGTGTTTCCGCTGGAGGATTTCGTTTCAAGAGATGATTTTAACCGAATCAAAAAGTTCTCTCGTGGTAAAGAAACTCCATTTTTAACTGTTGACCTGCAGAAGATAGAGCAAAGCTATGACGAACTTGTAGAGCACATGCCCTTTGCAAAAATTCACTATGCTGTAAAGGCTAACCCCATGGATGAGGTTGTGCTTGCCCTGAAGAGTAAAGGCTCCAATTTTGATGTAGCAACGGTTTATGAACTTGATCAGCTTCTCAGGCTTGGGGTAGAACCTGAAAGGATCAGTTACGGCAATACTATCAAAAAAGAGAAAGATATAGAGTACGCGTATGAAAAAGGAGTGAGGCTTTACGTTACTGATTCTGACAGCGATCTGAAAAAGTTAGCTAGAAAAGCACCGGGTTCAAGAGTATTTTTCCGTATCCTTACTGAAAGCGATGGGGCTGACTGGCCTCTCTCAAAGAAGTTCGGTTCGCACCCTGACCTGATATATAAGCTAATTCTTAAGGCTGAAAAGCTGGGGCTTGAGCCTTATGGGCTTTCTTTTCATGTTGGTTCCCAGCAGAGGGATATTGGTCAGTGGGACAATGCTATTTCCAAATGTAAGTATCTTTTTGAGGCAGCAGCTGAAAAAGGTATACATCTGAAAATGATCAACCTTGGTGGAGGCTTTCCTGCAAAATACCAGGCTCAGGCTCATGACCTTGAGACTTATGCTGGAGAAATCCGCCGCTTTTTACATGAGGACTTTGGAGAAGAGCTACCTGAAATTATTATAGAACCCGGACGTTCCCTGGTTGCCAATGCCGGCATAATAGTAAGCGAAGTTGTAATGATTTCCAAAAAAGCCAGATTCAACCAGTACAAATGGGTTTATCTTGACATTGGCAAATTCGGGGGCCTTATAGAAACCCTTGATGAGTGCATTAAATACCCTATTTTCTGTGATAAAAAGGGTTGTGCCGAAGAAGTAATTCTTGCAGGCCCGACCTGTGACAGCATGGACATCCTGTATGAGCATCACAAGTATACATTTCCTCACACAATGCGCGAGGGAAACCGTGTATATATCTTTACGGCAGGCGCCTATACCCAGAGCTACAGTTCCGTGTGTTTTAACGGTTTCCCCCCACTAAAGGCTTATCTCATTTGAAAACTTATTAACAGACCAATCTAAAAGACTTGGAGCATTGAAGGGCCTGAATGACCCAAATCTCCGCTCTTTTCTGGCCAACATATGTCTCTCCCTGGTTCCCTTTTGCTCCGTTCAAAAAGCTGAATAATCCCAGCAAAGACGTGGTATGCATGATCACGGCCTTTTTTTCAAAAGGATTGACTGCAACCCTTTTGAAAAAAAGGCTTGACCGAAAACCCGAGAAATCTGGAAAACAGGAAACAAAGGAATAAAGCCACTTTTTCTGGACTTGGCTATTCTCTATGATTATGCTGTCTTTATTCAAGCAGGTTATGACTCTATGTCTATGTGACTATAAAAGTGGATGCAGTGAGGGTATAGAGTTCTTAATCCCGGGTTGGATTGCATGAAAGGGTTCAAGAAGTTTCAAAAATAAGATTTTTATGGTACTTACTGCCAATTTAATGTATTAAATATTATGTGCCAATTTAATGTATTAAATATTATGTTTTGATTAAATATTTTAAGGTCATTAAAAGTTTCACAGCTAAACAAATACAAGAGCTGTTTAAAAATTTAGGTTGTGAACTGTTTTTTTGGTCGATTATGATATATATCCCCACGCTACTATAAGAGTATAGATTAAGAGCAATAGGGTTTCCTCTTAATCTTTGGGTTGGATCGCAGGTAGGGATCCGAGAATAGGGACTCGGTAACCCTACCATCTACTTCTAAACTAATTTCTTGTATAACTTACTGTTTTTCATAATGTCTTTATTTTTAATAAACCTTATGACCGTTCCTAAGTTTTTAGTTTTATTTGCAATGTAGGCGACAGCTCCATTAAATGTTGTGAAGATTAAATAATCGTCTCGTTTTCCTTCAGTTTTATCTCAACAGTATGATTATAAATTTATTTATACTTTCGGGAAGGTTATGCGTAAGGTCATATATATTATACTCTATACGAGAAAAGCAGGTTTTATAGGACGAAGTGTAAATCCCAAAGTTATTAGCCTCGGGTATTTCACTGAAACTTGTATTTTAGTACATGTAGTCTTTTTTTCAGAGCGTTTTAATCTTATTAAGTAATATGAAAAACTTCTTTAGTATGTCTTAATAAGATGATATTTACACTTCTTTAGTACTTAATAAGATGAAATTTACAAAAGTTCAACTGAATCAATACTTGCAAAATTTTCAATGCCATTAAAAATTTTGTTTATATTAAAAATAAGTAGCCCAAGCAAAATTAGAATCACGAATTGTTTTTTGGGTCGGTTATGATATATATATCCCAAGTCCTTATAAAATAAGTGTAGATTAAGAGTATAGGGTTTCCTCTTAATCTCTGGGTTGGATCGTAGGTAGGGCCGAGAATAGGGACTCGACCCCTACCATTTACTTCTATATGAGGATTAAGAGTATAGGGTTTCCTCTTAATCTCTGGGTTAGATCGCAGGTAGGGATCCGAGAATAGGGACTCGATCTCTGCCAACTAATTCTAGATCAATAAACTGTTTTTCCAATAAACTGTTTTTCCAATAAACTGTTTTTCCAATAAACTGTTTTTCCAATAAACTGTTTTTCCAATAAACTGTTTTTCCAATAAACTGCTTTTAAGTTAGTATTACCTTTTAACAAATACTTTTAAAACCAATTTATAGAATACTCCCTTATTCTTACAATGTACTTAGCTTTAATAAAGTTTATGATTGTTTTAAGATGATGCATATGCCTGAATATATGTATTTTGAGATCATTTTGACTTCTCGATTGCATTTTTTAAATGTGTATGTTTTCCCAGAGTAATTAATTCTGCACAGGACAAACTGAAAAAAGTACTAAAAATTACTATAAAATATCAGTAGGTAGAGAAAATTTTCTCCACCTGCTTTTACACAATTCGAATATCCTCGAAATTTGATTTTTTTCAAACTTCAAAGTCCTTAGAAATTAACATTTTCTCTTGCCCATTGTGCCCCAGCTTCGAGAACCATCTGGTTAAACTCAATAACTTTGGTTTTCCCTGCGAAGTTTTCAGCAAGAGCCTCTTTGAAGACTTCCTCTTTCAGGCTAGTTGCATCAAGGCCCATAAGAACTCCAAGCATGAAGGAATTGGCAGCTTTCTCAGAACCGGCTTCTTTTGCTTTCTCGGTTGCAGGAACGGCAACAGCCTTTATATTTGCAGGCGTTTCAGCTTCGCCAATGGACGAGTCGTAAAGTATAAGGCCTCCTTCTCGGACTACCCCTTCAAACTTTTCAAGGGAAGGACGATTCATAGCTATCAGGATGTCCGGAGTGTAGACCGTAGGAGAGCCTATAGGTTGACCTGAAATCACGACTGAGCAGTTAGAGGTGCCTCCTCTCTGTTCAGGGCCATAGGACGGGAACCAGGAAGCGTTGAGATTTGCCTTAACTCCGGCCTGCGCAAGGATTAATCCCATGCTGAGGACACCCTGCCCTCCGAAACCAGCAATCTTGGTCTGAATAGGAGCAAAGTCTTTTCTGGCGGGTTTTTCTTCGGCTTCTGCCTCAATGCCATAAAGCTGTTCAATGGCTTTGGTTGTAAAGTCACTGACTCCACGGTGCAGAGGTTCAACTTCTTTTGAGTTATCCCTGAAGTTCTTGACAGGAAACTCCTTTTCCATCTCCTCATTTATGAAATTGATAGCCTGCTCCGCATTCATCTTGAGGTTGGTCGGGCAAGCGGCAAGGACTTCAACAAAAGCATAGCCCTTTCCATCACGCTGGATTTCGAGTGCCTTATGCACAGCTTTTCTGGCTTTCCTTATGTGAGAAATATCCGAAATTGAAACCCTTTCAATAAAGACTGGAGCCTTAAGGTTGTTCAGCAGTTCGCATATGTGGAGAGGATAACCTGCAAAACGGGGGTCTCGGCCTTCAGGGCATGTTGTGGTCTTTTCGCCCACAAGGGTTGTAGGCGCCATCTGTCCGCCTGTCATCCCGTAAACGGTATTGTTTACGAAAAAAACTGCAAGCTTTTCACCCCTGTTTGCAGCCTGGAGAGTCTCGTTCAGACCAATGGATGCAAGGTCTCCATCTCCTTGATAAGAAATAACCACAGCATTTTCTTCAGCCCTGGATACTCCGGTCCCAACCGCAGGCGCACGGCCGTGAGCGACCTGGATGTTACCTGTATCAAAATAATAGTAAGCAAAGACAGCACAGCCAACAGGACTGATCATAACAGTCCTGTCCTGAATCCCAAGATCGTCGATTGCTTCGGCAATAAGCTTATGAAGAACACCATGTCCGCAGCCGGGGCAGTAGTGAGTGGCTGTAGAGGCTACTGGTCCTTTGCGAGGGTAATCCGCGTACAGGGCTTTTGGTCTTCCTATTACTTTTTCTCCATTAATTATTTCTGCTGCCATTTTCATGCCTCCCCTGCCATTTTCCTGATTTTATCCATAATCTGGTCAAGGGTCATCAGGTTTCCTCCCATACGATTTACAAG
Source organism: Methanosarcina barkeri str. Wiesmoor (assembly GCF_000969985.1). Classification (GTDB taxonomy): domain Archaea; phylum Halobacteriota; class Methanosarcinia; order Methanosarcinales; family Methanosarcinaceae; genus Methanosarcina; species Methanosarcina barkeri_B. The sequence continues at coordinate 3,314,968 of NZ_CP009526.1, forward strand.
CTCTACAGGCTGTGAACAGTTGATTGCAAGCCTGACATCATATATCATCTGTCCATTGCTCATTTCCACGGAAATAAAGGAACAGCCCTTATCTGCCAGAGCCTTCAACTGCGCCTCAGGGAACGGGAAGAGGGTTTTAGGCCTGAAAAGCCCAACTTTAATGCCTTCCTTTCTGGCAAGATCCACGGCTGACCTGCAAATCCGACTGCTGATCCCATAAGAAACAAGGACAATTGAAGCATCATCAGTAAGATATTCTTCGTAATCGACTTCATTCTGCCTTATGAGCTCATACTTTACCTGCAGTTTTTCATTAAACTTTCCAAGCTCATTGAAGTCCAGAAAGATCGAGGTTATCAGGTTAGGCCTGGTTTCGGCTGTACCATTGACCGCCCAAGTGGTATCAATCTCAGGAACAATAGCTTGCTTCGGGAATTCAAGTGACTCTATCATCTGCCCGAGCACTCCGTCTGCAAGCACTATAGCTGGGTTTCTGTACTTAAAGGAAAGCTCAAAAGCTTTCATGGTAAAGTCGCACATTTCCTGCACTGAGTTCGGAGCAAGCACGATATTTTTGTAGTTTCCATGTCCTCCGCCTTTTACTATCTGGTTATAATCCCCCTGCTCCGGCCCTATATTTCCAAGGCCTGGTCCTGCCCGCATAATATCCACAATCACGCAGGGAAGTTCAGAGCCAGCAAGGTAGGAAACTCCTTCCTGCATCAGGCTAAGTCCAGGGCCTGAAGATGATGTCATGACCCTGTGCCCTGCTGATGCTCCTCCATAAACCATGTTAATAGCCGCCTCTTCAGATTCGGCCTGGACGAATTTCCTGCCTATTTTTGGCAAATATTTGGATGCGTCATGCAGAATCTCACTTGCCGGAGTTATCGGATAACCAAAGAAACAGTCACATCCGGCATATAGTGCACCGATGATTACTGCAGAGTTGCCTTTTACTAGTTGTGTTGCCATAGTTTTCCTCCTTTCCTGCTTTACCTGGATTCCTCTTCTTTCAGGGGTATGTGAATCTCGATCGCAAGCGGTTCAGGACAAGTATAATAACAGCTTGCACACCCTGAGCAGCCTTCTCCCTTGTATTCCACATAATGGTAACCCCGGGAATTCAGGTCTTCACTCATGGAAAGTACGCCTTTGGGGCAGGCTTGAAGGCAGCGTCCACAGGCCTTACACTCCAGAGTATTAATTACAGGGTATGGTTCTTTTTTATCATTCTTTGACATATGAGATCCTCTTTTTGTTCGCTTTTCAATTCTCTTTGGACTCTTCTCAGGTTTCAGGCCTATTCCTGGATTTATAGTATCCGGAGCTTTTGATTTTTCTTCACGGATTTCTCCAGTCCCTGTTTCATTCAACCGGTTTTCTTTGACAGAAAGAAGAGTCTTAGATTTCCATATTTTCTTGCGTTGTAAATTGCATGATTTATTAGATAGTAAGTTAGCAATTAGATAGTAGGTTAGCAAAAATTAAGATAAAACTATAAAGTGGATTCAGAACCAAATCTTCTTAGAGCAAACTTTCCAGAAAGTTTAAGGTACTTATTTCTTTCCTTTTTTCCTTTTTTTGTTTTGACCTGAAGCTCATCGGCTTCCGGATCAAAACAGACCTTGTTTACTTTATCAGATTTTGTTTACTTTATTAGATTTTGTTTATTTTATTAGATTTTGTTTATTTTATTAGATTTTGTTTATTTTATTAGATTTTGTTTACTTTATCAGATTTTGTTTACTTTATCAGATTTTGTTTACTTTATCAGATTTCATTTATTTTATCAGGTCTTATTTCCTTTTTTATTATTTTCATTTTCTAATCTGATCTGGATTTTTCAGGTAATATATTCACTGTAGTTCGCTTTGATCTTTATCACGGATCTCGACCCTGCGAATTTTTCCGCTAATGGTCTTTGGAAGCTCGTCCACAAATTCGATTATGCGCGGATACTTGTAGGGAGCGGTGACACTTTTTACGTGTTTCTGAAGCTCTTTTTTAAGTTCTTCTCCAGGCGTATATCCTTTTGTGAGCACAACGGTTGCCTTGATAACCTGTCCTCTTATAGGATCAGGTGCACCTGTAATTGCGCATTCGAGTACTGCAGGGTGTTGGATAAGAGCACTTTCCACTTCAAAAGGCCCGACTTTATATCCCGAGGTTTTTATGATATCATCAGCTCTTCCGACAAACCACAGATAGCCGTCTTCGTCTTTCCAGGCCATATCTCCGGTATGATAATAACCATCGTGCCATGCTTTCTTAGTTTTCTCAGGATCTTTCCCGTAGTGTACGAAGAGTCCGACAGGCTTGCCTTCCTTTGTGTTGATTACGATTTCTCCTTCTTCCCCTACCTCACAAAGTCTGCCGTCTCTGTCCATCAGTTCAATTTTAAAGCCCGGAGATGGTTTCCCAATAGATCCTGGTTTCGGTTCCATCCAGGGGTACGTTGCGATAGTTACAACGGATTCAGTCTGTCCGAACCCTTCCATAAGCTTTATTCCTGTAAATTCAAGGAACCTGTTGAATACCTCAGGATTAAGAGGTTCGCCTGCAACGACTGCATATTTCACGGTACTGAAATTGTACTTTGAGAGATCTTCCTTGATCAGAAAACGGTAGATGGTTGGCGGGGCGCAGAAGGTTGTAACCCCGTATTTCGTGGCTTTTTCCAGCATATTTTTGGCTTCAAACCGATCATAATCATAGACAAAGACCGCACAACCGGCTATCCACTGCCCATAGAGTTTTCCCCATACGCATTTCCCCCATCCGCTGTCTGCAACCGTATAATGCAGCCCGTCATCTTCCACGTTCTGCCAGTACTTTGCAGTGAGGATATGCCCAAGGGGATAAGTAAAGTCATGTTCCACCATTTTTGGGAAGCTAGCTGTTCCTGAAGAGAAATAAGCGAGAGAAATATCACTATTTTTCGTAGCAGCTTCGCCCGAAGGCCGTTCAAAATCAGGGGAAGCTTCTTCGAGTTCTTTCCTGAAATCAATCCAGCCTTCCCGGACATTTTCTCCAACTACTGCTTTCTTGAGCGGGACATTTCCGCATTCGGAGTGTGCTTCGTCTATCTGTTCTGGAACTCCATTTTCCGAGATGCAGACGATCATCTTCAGTCCTGCTTTTTTAATCCGGTATACAATATCTCGTGTCTTGAGCATATGGGTTGCGGGTACAGCAATGGCTCCCAATTTATGCAGTGCAATGATACAGTACCAGAACTCGTACCGGCTCTTTAAAGTGAGCATTACATAGTCGCCTTTACCGATACCATGCTTTGCAAAGAAATTTGCAGTTTTGTCAGTGTAGTACTTCAGGTCTTTGAACGTAAAGATTCTCTCTTCCCCATGATCGTCACACCAGATCATTGCGATCTTCTCAGGGAAATCTCTTGCATAGACATCGACTATATCATAGGCAAAGTTGAAGTTTTCAGGAACAAGGATTTTGAAATTTGTCTCAAAATCCTCATAAGATTCAAAGTCGGTTTTAGAAACAAACTGGTTGAGTAAAGAAGTCATACTAGACACCCGTTTTCTCAATTTATTTAAATAGTTTTTACATTTTGAAGACTACATACCCTCATTTGAATTTCAAGGTTTATAGCCCGGATATCGGATTTCTTATTGGACTTGAGACCAAGCAATAGAGACCAAGCAATATTAACTCAAGTCACGTAATTCAAACTACATTAACTCGGATCAAATAATTGAACTGCATTTAATCAAATTACATTAAGTAAATTATATCAGATCAATTATATTATACCAAATCACATTAAACCAAACTACATCAAACCAAATCACATTAGGTCTAAGTGAATTCACCGAGTTAAATTTAATCGAATAACATCAAACCTAGATGCATTAACGAATCAGATTATGATGCATTAACGAATCAGATTATGATGCATTAACGAATCAGATTATGATGCATTAACGAATTAGATTATTACAGTATAACTGCCAGGAACTTGGCCGGCTTTCCTTCCAGGGCTTCCATAGCGTGTTCGTAAGTGGAGTCAAAATAAATTGAGTCTCCTTTATTCAGAATAATTTCATTATTGTGAATATAGACCTTCAGGCTTCCTTCAAGCACATAGTTAAATTCCTGACCTGGGTGAGAATTTGTCTCAGGTTTTTCCCCATGTGGTTTGGGTTCAACTGTAACTACAAAAAATTCAGCCTTTTTATGAATGAATTTTTCAGCCAGGTTCTGGTACTTGTACTGCTTTCTCCTCTCAACATTGACTCCTTTTCCATCCCTTGTAACTGTAAATATATTCATGCGCGGCTCTTCTCCTGTAAGGAGAGTAGCCATGTCTACACGCAGCTTGTGTGCAATTTCAAAAAGCATACTTGCCGGGATATCCGCAGTTCCATCTTCGTATTTTCCATAAGTCTCATTGGACACCTGCAAATATTCTGCCATGTCTTTGACCGTGAAATCCGAGAGTTCACGCAGTTCACGTACTCGATCTGCAATTTCTTTTATTTTTTCCTGCATGATACGTATTCTCCAGCTGAATTTTTCAAGAATTAACTAAGATCTGCTTAAAAACCTTTGGATTTGCAGATTTTATACCCGCTTTACAGAGATTTTTTTCTTCCAGATCCATTGAAAATTATAATTGATATACGTTATCATTCAGTTTCCTACAGTCATATTTTTTAAGAAATCTGAGGAAGAGCTGAATCACAGTAGAACCGAGTCTGCTGCTTTAAAAATAAGGTTATTCCACAGGTATTGGAAAGTAAAGTTATTCTACAGGTCTTGGAAAGTAATGACGAAAGTCTAATTAATTTTTTAACTTTTGTTTTTAACTTCTGTCTTAAAACCTATGTTTTAATGCCATTAACGTAACTGAATCAGGCTTGAGCCGAAAGGCGAAGAATGAAGGGAGAGATAGTTCACGCTTCAGAATTTACTTCCGAACTTAAACCTAACCTTAGAATTCAAATATATAGGAAGTTTATACAAGATTTTTGTTTTACTTTTAACTCTATATTTTTATATGTAGAGTTGTTTGAACACAAAAATCTGGGAAGCCTCCTTTTTCCGAATAAGTTATTTTTAATACTTTTAATTTTAATTTCTATTTTCCAATATTTTTTTAAATCAACAATTTTATATGTGTCCTTTTAAAAAATAATTCTGTAAATTCCTGAATTGATGCGTGGGTTAAAATGACAAAAATTCGAACTTTCAGAAAGGTCTGCTTATTTGCAATTTTTCTGTTTCTGGTTCCTATTTCAGAAACCAGTGCAGCAGAAAATGTTTATGTATCTCCAGGAGAATCGATTCAGGAAGCAGTAGATAATGTCCTCCCGGGTGATACTATTTTTGTGAAGCCTGGAGAATATAATGAAAGCATTCAAATCAATCAGGATAACCTGACAATAATCTCGTATTCAAAAAATCCTTACAATACGGTTATTACCGGAACGGATAAAGAGAGCAATGTATTCAAGGTAGTTGCCAGCAACGTGACAATCAGCGGTTTCTCAATATCCGACAGTAAATGTGGAATTTACTTGAATGTTGCTCAAAACTGTATCATAAATAACAACATTATATCGGGGAACAATATTGGGATCTGTCTGTCTAAGTCCGAAAATAACACCCTGAGCAATAATATCGTATCTTCAAACGTCGATTGTGGTATCAAGTTGTTTACTTCTTCAGGCAACACGATATACAATAATTTCTTTAATAATACAAATAATGCCAGGGACGATAAGCTCAATACCTGGAACCGGACCTCAGGCAACTGCTGGAGTGCTTATACAGGTCAGGATGTGGATGCAGACGGTATCGGCGACACTGCATATGTCGTAAACCGCCTCACAAAGAGTATGGACCACAGGCCGTTAATAAACTTCATTCCGGAACTTCCCGTAATGCCAGAAGCAATTTTTACTTCCAATGTGACAGTTGGATACGCACCTCTTACGGTTGAGTTTACAGATGTCTCAGAAAATGCCAGCTCGCTGTTGTGGAACCTTGGAAACCTGGGTATCTCAAACTCTTCAGACTTTTTGCATACTTTTGTCAATGAGGGTAATTATACGGTTATCCTGAATGTCACGAACGAGAACGGCAGCGATTCTACTAATGTGACCATACATGTTTTGAAAGCTCCGGACCCTTCTGACCCCATATTTCCTGAGGTTAAGTTTGGTGCAAATGGGACAGTCGGGTACGTTCCGCTTACCATCCAGTTTTTTGATTTTTCTGAAAATGCAGATTCACTGTCCTGGGGCTTTGGGGATGGGAAGATGTCTTGTTGCCCGGAACCAAAACATACTTTCTGCTGTCCAGGAAACTATACAGTTTCCCTTACGGCAAAAAATGATAATGGCAGTTCTTCAGCCTGCGTTGTCATTCGAGTCCTGAAGGCAAACCATTCCTCGACCGAAAATACTGTTAGTCCGGAAGATGCCGCATGCATTGTTAATCCGAAAAATACCGAAGATTCAGGCTCAAGCCTCAGAAACGAGAGTAACGGTGCCGAGAAACTTCTGAACCGGAAAAGTCTTGAGTCTATTGAGAACTTCGCCCTGTCCTTTACTGGAACCCAGATGCTTGCAGAAGTGGGACCATCAGTAGAGTACGAGATCCTCAGGCTTGCTGACACTGTTAAAACTCTTAGAGAAAATTCAGTGTCCAGAAGTGAGATAAGAAATATTTCTATACGTGCGATGTTTTTTGGATTCCTTGGAATAGCTCTGGGACTTTCCGCATTTAGAAGAAGCAGAAAATAAGTTAATATTCACAGTTAATATTCACAGTTAATATTCACAGTTAATATTCACAGTTAATACTCAAGGAAATAATTTTTTCAATTGAAAAAACGGTCTCTTAAATGGAGTTTTCTATATCTTTATGGGGTCCTAATTTCTGGTAAAAGATTCAATAAATACTTACTCCTTTGACTGAGGGCAGTTCAAGAATTTTGTCCACGAGTTCTCCGGGCACTTTCTTGTCTGTAATGATTGTAAGTCTTGGATTATCAGTTAGGTAGGGGTCATCCGAGACAGCCTGGCGGATGCTTACTTTGCTTCCTGAAATCAGGCTTGCAACCTCCGCAAGGATGCCCACGTCAGCAGCATCTTCCGGGATAATAATGATTACTCCCAGGCCAAGAGAAGGAGCTACGTCTCTGAGGAAGGGGATAGAATGAACATTTCTAAAAATTCTGCTTAGGAGCTCGTCTGAAATAATGGTCTTTGTAGTTGCGTCGACTACTCGTCGGTCAACACCCGCTTCTTTTGCAAGCTGTGTATGTGCTATCTCAATACTTCCAGAGGTGACCTTTCCTTCTTCATTCACCTGAAACCCACGTTCAAAGAGCAATTTAAGCACTTTTGCCTGCGCAGGATATTTTTCAAACTTTTTGAGTAATGTCTGCCACATATAAACTTAAGTTTAAACCGGGTTCCCTGATATATAGTTTCTTATTACAACCATTGTCATCAGGGGAAATGGTCTTCAGGATAAGATTTCCGAATATTTCTGGCTTCAATTGCAGCTTGCGTTAATTTGATGTACCAGCAGGTCACGAGTATTTGCATGGAAGCTTCCAGCACAGGCAATAAGCCGGAGTCCGGAAAAACAAGTTATCAGCGCCTTCTTATTGCCGGTCTCAAGAAAGAAATAGAAATGGCTCGCAGACTTGACCCCGAAAAGCTTGCATCTGAAATCCAGAAAATCGGTTTTTTCTGCCAGCACTGTGGAAAATGCTGCAGGCGGGCTTTCGGGGATAACAGGGTAGCGGTGATTCCTTCCGAAATTGAAAAAATCCGGGAATATACAGACCTCTCAAAACTGGAGGTTGCAGGACCGTTTGTGACTGAGGGCCCTATCCAGGATGGGGCAGAGGAATCAAAAGAAGAATGTCCAGAAACTTCATTCAAGGCATCGGAGGAAAACGAGGAGTCTTTTTCTCCTGACCTTCTTGAATCTCTTAAGGATTGTATCGACTGTGAGGGTAAGATTCATGCCTTTGGATGGATTCTCAGGCGGAAGATGAACGGAGACTGTATCTTTCTTGAAAGAGATACGTACAAATGCCGGATCTATCAAGTGCGCCCTATGCTCTGTAGCACTTATCCTTTTTATATAGAAGGGCTGAGATTACATACCTGTGAATGTGAAGGTCTTGGGTCCCCTATCTCTATAGAAGACAGCCGAAAAATGGCAGAGAATCTTCTCTTTAGATATATTTTGGAACTTGAGGACACGCTTGGCCTGTATGAAAATTTTGTGGATTTCAGAAGAGGGAAAAAGGGCCTTGAACTTGCAATAAAGAGCCAGGAAAATGGCACATTTACCTGTATAGTTCACGACAGCAGAGGAAGCACCGAAATTAGTTGTTAAAAGCGAGAATTGGCAAACCTTCAAATTTTACCGGTTAAAATGCTCTTATTTTAGCTAACTCTTTTTTTAAATAAGCTTGAAAGGTTTTTTAGTTTTTGTCGACCTGCACCATCAATTAAATTTATTTATTAGAAAGAGCCAGTTATTCCCCATGACCGGGATGTCTGGTAATGAAAGTTGTCCGATGACTGTTTCGGAAAAGATCTTTTCGAAAGCCTCCGGAAGTCCCGTAAAAGCCGGGGATTTCGTACTGGCAAATATAGACCTAGCAATGACTCACGACATTACAGGTCCGCTAGCAGTCAAAGGCTTCTATGAGATTATGAAGGACAAAGAAGAGAAGAAAGTATGGGATCCAACGAAAATAGTGATCGTATTTGATCATCAGGTTCCTGCGGACTCCATTAACGCCACCGCAAATCATATTATGCTCCGAAAATTTGCTGAAGAACAGGGCATTTTAAATTATGATGTATACGAAGGAGTTTGCCATCAGGTTCTTCCCGAGAAAGGACATGTCCTGCCAGGAGACCTTATTGTTGGCTCGGATTCGCATACATGTGCGTATGGTGCACTTGGTGCGTTTTCTACAGGTATAGGGTCTACTGATATGGCAGCTGTTTTTGCCACTGGCAAACTCTGGTTCAAGGTACCAGAAACTTTCCGCTTTGAGGTGGAAGGTAACCTGCCAGAACGTGTTTACTCCAAAGACCTTATCCTCCACCTGATAGGTGACGTAGGAGTAGAAGGGGCCAGGTATATGGCAGCTGAATTTGGAGGCTCAACAATTCACTCTCTCTCGATCCCCGAACGCATGACTATGTCCAATATGGCAATCGAGATGGGCGGAAAGGCAGGAATCATCGAAGCCGATGAAGTGACTGCAAACTACCTCAAAGAGCGGATTATGTATTACGAATTCGATCCTTATTGGAAATCCGATGAAGATGCAAAATATGTGGGAATCAGGCACTACGACGTATCTGACCTGGAGCCCCAGGTAGCATGCCCTCACCACGTGGATAACGTAAAACCCGTAACCGAGGTAGAGGGTACAAAACTTGACCAGATCTTTGTGGGTTCCTGCACGAACGGCAGATTCGAAGATATTAAAATCATGGCTGATATTATGGGCGATGAGCCAGTAGCCAAGGGTGTTCGCCTGCTTGTAGTTCCTGCTTCAAGAACTGAGTACCTGAAACTCTTGAAAGCCGGGTATATAGAAAAGCTCATGAATGCAGGCGCAATCGTAGAATCCCCGTGCTGCGGACCATGTATGGGTGGCTCTTTCGGCTTGCTTGGTGCAGGAGAAGTGGGCCTTGCAACCTCAAATCGTAACTTCAAAGGCAGAGAAGGCAGTCCCGAATCTTTTGTATATCTGTCTTCCCCTGCAACTGCAGGAGCATCAGCCCTTACAGGAGAAATCACTGATCCAAGGAAAGTTTGAAAATTTCCTGTTTTTACTTTTTTGGATATTTTTTTCTCTATATGAGTTTTTAAAATATTTATCGATGTTAATTAAACAGGTGTTAAAATGCCGGATGCTGACCTATCAATCTTAAACAGGGTATATGAGATCATACTGGATCGAAAACAGAACTATGACGAGCGCTCATATGTCTGCAAGCTTTTGAACCATCGTAAAGGTATGAACAAGATTCTTGAAAAAGTAGGTGAGGAGTCAATTGAAACAATCCTTGCAGTCAGGAATGAAAACCATGAAGAAATCGTTTCTGAAAGTTCAGACCTTATTTTCCATCTTCTGGTAATGCTTGCGGCAAATAATGTTACCCTTGATGAAATCGCAGCCGAGCTCAGTGCCCGACATGAAAGCATGAAAAGGGATTGAAGACCTGGAGGTTTTTACCTCCTGGTTTGAAAACCCGGATAATTCGATATTTTAAAAACATCGAGTTTTTTCCAGCTACTTTTAATAATATATAATAACTTTTAATTACTTTTAATAATTACTAATAATTATTAATAACTTATTTCTTTTCATTTAAATAGCCGCAAAAAGCCTTAATTTTTTAATACACTGCCAGTTCATTCAGGACATCGGTTTTTGACAGTGTGCCTTTGGGCACGCCATTAATGGTTACGATGAGCCTGCCTACGTTATATTTATGGAATAATTTTACAACGTCATAGAGCTGCATATCCCCATCAACCGTGATAAGTTCTTTTGTCATGATATCTTTAACTTTTACGTTTGGTTTTCCCTGAGCAATAGCATGGGCAATATCGGTGTAGGTAACGATTCCTATGATTTTTCCTTTATCGTCTACAGGAGCTCCATGAACGTTATTCCGGATAAAAAGCCTCGTTGCTTCCTGGATACTCGCATTGAGATTTACAAGCAAAGGAGGATACTTCATATAATGTTTGACATGTTTTTTAGGGAGTGAAATCATTTCCGTAATATTGAACAGAATTGAATTATTAGTGTCATCCCTTCCGGTGACTTCTCCACGGATTATCAGGCGGTTTACAGGTGTGGGGCCTACCTGAAGCTTATCGTCCATTATGAAATCTTTTGTGTTTCCAATTACACGGACGACTCCGCTACAGGCATCAGGACTCCTGACCGTGGTAAAACTAATATCGGCAGCTGTAGCTCCATTAACTAACGCATTATTTCTGTAAAGGGGAACTACAGACTCATTTTTCAGTTGTTGGATTCTTAATGCATCATATGCTGCTCCTGTGGGCTTATAGCCTCCTTTTGGCCCAGGCACTCCCTCTACAAGCCCAAGAGCCTTTAATAACTGCATCTGATTGCGGATAGTTCCAGGATTACGCTTGATTACCTCGGCTATTTCTTCTCCCTTGATTGCCCGGTCCTTTTGCCGCTGAAGGTTGATTAATGCAATAATAATGTCTTTTTGAATCGGAGTAAGTTCCATACTACCACCATTAGTTTCATATACATTTATAAGAATGATGTACAAAATTGATAAATAGATAATGTAAGTTGACGCATATATTTACCATAATTAATGATTATAAATCTTATTACAAATTAATATTACAAATATAAATACAGTCCGGTTCTGCTTTAAATATTTACCTGATTTTTCATTTAAGATCAGAGTTTATTACCATATTTTGTAATTATAAATTCAAAACCGAGCAATAAATATTCTCCCAGGGAATCGCATTAATGAATCTCTGCGAGACTCTCGCTTGCGAATTTATTTTGTTGAAATTCTTCAATAATAACGTTTATATAACTTAGCAGAGTCCCCAGAGGGTTAGAACATAATGATCTTCGAGAAAATTCACACCGTTCCCACTTCCGAGGAATTAATCAATAAAGCCTTTAAGCGGTCAGCTCGAGCTATGTCCGGGAAAACTATAGATAGCAGAGAAAGCCGATTAAGGGCCAATGAGTCTATGTTACTGACAGCTGCAAATATTTTGACTGATAATCTTGCAAATATCGTCAGGAGATTCCCAAGTTTCGAACAATTACCCAGATTTTATTATGAACTCACAGATATCCTTGTAGGCGTAGAAAAACTCAAGATGTCCCTTGCATCCGTGGACTGGGCCAGCAGAAAAATCCATGAGATTTCAAGAAGCTATGTTGGGAAAATTAGAAATTCGGATCTCCCTGAGCCTATCCGGAAAGAAGCATTTGGAAGGCTTGCTTCGATCATCAAGTCAATTAACAAGGATCTTCTTTTCCTGAACGAAGCCAGAAACATCTTGCGGAAACTTCCTGATGTGCAGGATGAGCCTACAATTGTAATTGCTGGCTATCCGAATGTAGGAAAGTCCAGTTTTGTCTCAAAAATTACAGGTGCAAACCCTGAAATCGCTCCATATCCATTTACAACAAAAGGCGTAACAATCGGGCATTTCATGCGGGACAGTATGCGTTACCAAGTTATGGATACTCCGGGACTTCTTGACCGCCCGATGTCTGAGAGAAATGATATAGAAAGGCAGGCAATCACCGCAATTCATTACCTTGATGCGGTTGTGATGTTTATGATTGATCCAAGTGAAAGCTGTGGATACGAAATCGAAGCACAGAAACACCTGCTTGTGGAAATTCGAGAGAATTTCAAACTTCCTCTGCTTGTAGTCGCAAACAAGGCTGACAGGTCCGAGTTCAAGAAGCTGGATGAAGTAGAATTTAATATTTCCACAGTTACCGGAGAAGGAATTGAAGACGTAATGAACAGGCTCATGCAAATGATAGAAGAAAAACGCCTTTCCTCTTCTTCCGCAGGGCTGGACACTGAACCTGCAATATGATCCATCCGGGTCACCATCCGAGTTCCGCCACCTGAGTCCCGTCTCAGGAGAACGGCAATTTTTGCGGATTACACCTGTAAAGCGAGCTAAATTACCCGAGTCCCGTCTTGGGAGGACGGCATTTTTTACGGATTACACCTGTTAAAGCGAGCTGAAATATGGGCAAGTATAATTATTTTAGTTCTTTCACGCGGACTGATTTACCCGAGTGTCGCGTCAATCTTCAATTGTCGGATAAATACGTGATAATTTTATCCTTGCGTCATCTGTTGTGAACTGCCAGTTAACCTTTGAATTTTTGTTGTTTCTGTAATTTTGCCATGCCAATATTTCTTTCCTAACATTCTCGATGTTATCCATTCTTCTTTTTAAATATTGACCTGAAAGCACGTTCAATTCAATCTCTGCTATGTTCAACCAACTTCCATTTTTTGGTGTGTACACAAACTCAAACCTATCCCACAGCGCCTTCGCTTTCGCTGGTGGAAATGTTTCATAGAGAACTCCAGGGACATGTATATTTAGATTGTCCATTATCAGCGTAATTTTATTTGCATTTTTACGTTGAAGGACACAATTCCATAATCTAGTGATTTCTCTTATTTTTGCTTCCTTTTGCTTCCTTAAACCTACACTTTTCTCTGTTAACTACCTCAAAAAGCTGCAATAATCTTGAAAAACGGATTCTTTGGCATTTTTGCCAAAGAATCTGTTTATTCATTTGATCTTTTTACTGACTCTTTTACTTAAAATCGATACGTTCCGCTACTTTCCAAAGTGAAATTTTTATCAAAATAACTTACTACAGCTTAAATGGAGTAAATAATTTGAATAATTCTATAAATGACTTTTTTGGTTTCTTGGGCAAATTTAGTCTTCTCATTTCAGTAAGTTTAATCTTATTTTCAATTCCTTTATTAGTTCTAAACTGCTTCTTACTATCCATTTTTAGACTTTTTGAATAGTCACTTTCAATAGAGTTATTTGTCTCCGGAGCTCCAGGAAGATGATGGAACAAAGTAAGATTTAACCATTGTTTATTGATCATCCACAATCGTTTTTGAATCGCTTCATCATATGTTCTTATATTTTCCATTAATTTATGAAGTTATATTTTGCTTTTTCAAGACTATTAAACGGAAGATTTTCTTTCTTTCACCTCCTTTCCAGCTTTAACTTATATCTATATTGATTAAATTCCTTTTTTGCCTTTATACTCCATTCTAAATATTTTTCTTCACTATTAATTACGTAAAGTTCTTCAGATAGAAGTTTTTTCCAGAAATTTGATTTCATTTTTAAGGTTATAATTTATTTAAACTGCTATATAATTATCGTGTATTCCAATTGAGTTATTCAAAACCAATTTTACTACTACATTATTACCTGATCCATAATTCACTTGAATCAGAAATTTACTTGAATCAGAAATTCACTTGAATCAGAAATTTATTTGAATCAGAAATTTACTTGAATCAGAAATTTACTTGAATCAGAAATTCACTTGAATCAGAAAAACCTTCCCCAGCGAAAAAGAATCGCTTAATCTAACCTTAATTTGACAGATTATATTAATTAATATAGTATTTTCTTACAAAAAACACATTGTATTGACACATTATCTTGTGGTAAAATGAAGATGTCAAAAATCAACAAACATAGCATATAAATTTAAGTTGTATAAAAAAACAGAAGCTTGAAGCCCATTCATACATTATAAAACATATACGTCTGTCAAATTAGAGATTTAAAGAAGCCCTACAAAGGGCCTATAAAGCTGCAAAAATTGCGGGGTTTTAATTCCACTTTGATTTTACAAACATATTCGTGGAAGATTTAAGCAGACCTCCGGCAGGGAAAACATATTTTGAATTATTTGGATGTGAAAAAAAGCTAACTTAAAAAGTATGTCCCAAATTTATGTAAACTTTAAAAAAGTGGAAAAGAAATAAGTGTTGGTGTACACTTAATTTACAAATTTTACTTAGTATCTGCGGCTTTCTCTGGGTTTCCTGTGGTTAGGAAGACACTCTCTGCAGTAAACGGGTCTTTCTGGGTCAGGTTTGAAAGGCACTTCGGTTTCAACACCACAATCAGAACAGGTTGCCTTGTACATTTCTCTAGGAGCGCCGAAATTAGAATTTCCTCTGAACATATTTCTGTCGTTAAAAGCCATTTTGTTTCACCTTTGTTTTAGTTTTTGATAATTGTTTAAAATAAGATTGTATAGGCCTTTTTGATAAAAACAAAAATTGGTTTCTAACAGCAGATCATTATACATCTCTTTATTTTTCAACGAGCATACCTTGCATTTAAAATATATAAATATATCTACTTAAATAAAAGCGAACATTATTAAAATGAAAATAGTTTCTAAGCATGTCTTGCAGAGAAGATGGCAGGCTCGCTCCTACAGAAAAGAAAAATATGAATTTCAGGCATCTTTAGCAGACACCTTTGTTTCAGTTACCTATCTATACTAGGCATCTTTACAATTTTTAGATCATTACTTAATGTAGCCTTTCCTTTCAAGCCATTCGACCTGTGGCCTTGTATATTTCCAGGTAACGTCGGCTTTGGAATCCTGTATTTCCCATGGATTAGCGATAACAATATCGCCTTCACGAATCCACATTTTTTTATGTTTAGATCCCGGGATCCTACCCATTCGGACAACTCCGTCCATACACTGAAGTGTTACCCTTTTCGAGCCGAGTAAACTCGTAACCGTTGCCAGGACTTCGTTTTTATCCTTGCGGGGAATTCGTACCCTAGAGACTTCAGGTGTATTTCCTGAGTTTGCTGGTTTTCTGGATCCTGATCTTCTTTTTCTAATAGTGCTTCTGTAATTAGCTAAGTTAATTCCTCCGTGATGACCTTTGATTGATTATTTATAAGTCGAAAATTGATAAGTTGAGTTAAAAACTGATAAATTGAAAATTGAATGATCCGTACCTATTACTATCCTCTATGCTTTTTTGTTTCTACTTTTTTCTGCTGCATTAGATGGAAATAAGTATAGAAACAAAGAGGATAAACCAAAAAAAACAAAAAGATGAAACAGGCATTAATGTAAAATTTAATTACAAATTAATAACACCTGATGCAGATTATCTTTAGAATTCCTGTGGTTAGGAAAACATTCTCTGCAGTATACTAGCCTGCCTTCGGTGAGTTTGAAGGTATTCTGGTCTCAATACCGCAAGTCAGAACAAGTCACTTTTGTCATTTCTCTTGGTCCGCTGCTATCACGGAAACATCCGGAATTTCTCCTGAAATTTCTGTCATTAAAAGCCGTTTTCGTTTCACCTTCGCTTTAGCAGATAATTGTTAATTAAAAAACAAGATTGTATAGCCCCTTAAATTAAAAACAAAAATTGGTTTTTAACAACAGATTATACGTTTCTTTATTTTCAACGCATATACTACATAGTCAAATTATATAAATGCACCTATAGAAAAGTAGATACATTCTTTCAAATGAGAGAAAACTTTACAACCAAGGCTTGTAAAATATGAATAAGTGCCTGAAATTCTGATTCCGGTTGATTATCGATAAAACTAAACTGACCAGTCCTGCAAAGTTTTCCTATTAAATCTGAAAAGTCGTGGAGTTTTAATTTCATTCATATCTTACTAATTTATATGGAGAAGATGTCAGCAGACCATCAACAGTAGAAATATATTTCAACTTATTGTATCGTTTAGGCGCACAAGTCTTTTTCAGGAATTCATAGAATCTGAACTTATATAAACATGAAAACACTATTAAAATTGTATTACAATAGAAAAATAAATGAAAAATGTAAGTAAATCATTCTAGTTGACACTCTTTAAGAAAAAAGCTATAAAATATATAGTGGCTTCCGGTGGCAGATATTGAAGAGTTTAAAAAGAACTCATAGAAAGAAGTACAATAAAAAAGTAACAGGATATTAACATCTGGATGAAAGAATCGCTAAGACGAAAGAGAACAAAGAACAGCTGTTAAAGGTACTGGTTTTGCCAGCGGAACTGGCGGCGAGAGCAAAGGTCAGAAAAAAGGATGTGAGCCTTCAAACCATAACAGAGGAAGAAACAAAGGCAAATCACACATTTATGACGATTGTTCAGACGGCAAAGAAATTGGGGGTAAGTGCATATCAGTACATATATGATAGAGTCGGCAGTAAATTTGAGATGCCATTTCTGGCTCAAATCATCAGAGAAAAAAGCTCAGTGAGTGGAAATTGAGAGATTTCCACTCAATTTGAAGAGGATACGAATGATTTGAATTTTACAGCCTCAAAGTGTTATCTTCTGTTATACTCTCTGCACTTCTGTACGAATTTTCCTGCCGGGAAAGTTGCAGGATGAGAGTGCATATACCCTGCAAGAGTATTGTGCTCAATAAGCCCGTCAAAACCGTCCTGTATACCTTTTCCTCGGAGCATTTTGTATTCAAATCTTGCATCACGGTCACATTCTGTAATCGAAAAATGGAACTCATGACCTTTTATGTTATGAGAACAAAAATTTCTATCTAGAGGGTGGGCTTCGGTATAGTCAAGAGCGTTAAGCTGATTTGTCATATGTGTATTTCCAGGCACGACATCTGCCATTTTATAGACTCTGCCATTTACTTCATAGGTTCTGCAGAGGTAGAGCAGACCGCCGCATTCTGCATATATGGGCAGACCATCAGCTGCAAGGTCTTTAAGCTTGCGTGTAGTCTTTGAATTTTCAAGGGCTTCCGCATAAAGTTCAGGATATCCGCCTCCAAGATATATTCCATCTACATCCGGCATTTCTCCTGCCATCGGGCTAAAAAATTCGACTTCAGCTCCCTGACACATGAAGGCATCGAACATATCCTGGTAATAAAAACAGAATGCAGGATCCATTGCGATTCCTATCCTGACATCTGCCTTCTGCTCCTTCACGTCAGAAATTTCCGGAACTGAACAGGGTTCGGCAAGTTCAAGAATTGCATCAAGGTCAACGTTTTCCTCAATAAACGCAGCCATTTCTTCTGTATTATAATCATTTTCGTGAGCCATATACAGACCAAGATGCCTGGAAGGAACTTCAATATCTTTCCTTCGTGGAATCTCGCCTACAACAGGGATTTCATCCGGAAGTGAATTTTTTACAAGTTCCGCGTGGCGTGGACTTCCAACCTGATTCAGGATTACGCCTGAAACCTTTACGTCAGGATCGAACTCCGAGTACCCTTTAAGGAGAGCAGCGGTACTTCTGGACATGCCATTGACATCTATTACCAGAATCACCGGTAAGTCAAGAATTTTTGCAACCTGTGCTGAGCTTGCAATTTCCGTAGAATCGACTCCATCAAAAAGTCCCATTACACCTTCTACTACCATGATATCCGCATCTGCAGATGTTCTGGCTACAGTCTGCCTGACTCCATCTATACCCATTATATATGTGTCCAGATTTCTTGAAGGGCGCCTGCAGATTGCAGTATGATGGGAAGTATCAATGTAGTCAGGCCCTACTTTATAAGGCTGGACTTTTAACTGCCTTTGCTTAAGGGCAGCCATGATGCCCACCGAAACTGTAGTTTTTCCAACTCCGCTATGTGTTCCTGCAATAAGTATTCCCTTAGTCATCTACTGGATATTGTTGCCTTTAAAATATATTAAAGCTATTAGTCCAGCTGTAAGTGCTTGTCCGCCTTGATCGTTTCAATATCGACGAGAAGCAGTACTGGAACACAGCTACATCACTTGAGGGTGAGAATAAGCGGGAAGTATTCATCCACACCCTGCGCGAATTTTCAAAAAAACCTGCGGTTGTCACCATGATCTCGTCCATCCTCCATATATGTGATGAAATTTCATGGGGACTGGCGCCTGAACTCGCAGGGAAAAAGGCAGCATTATCCATGATGAAGGCACTACCCGGTATTTCTGGCATATCGCATGATCCGGACTGGGACCTGCTCTTTGATGAAAGGAAGTCGATACTCGACAACTGGGTCCGACTGAGTGCGTGGTGTGTCAAGAGTACATGTGTGGACTCCCAATGACCGTCAAAACTCCGGTATATCTGTTTGCAGTGTAGGTGCCTGATCTCTCCCGGTAATCCCTATTGAGCTGCTCCTTATTATCACTGCGGTTGTGGTGACGATCCCGGGATATGTTCAGGAAGATTACAGTGTGAAAATAGAATGAGTTCTACACAAGTGTAAAGATTCATTCTCCCCAATATCTTCAGGACTTACGCAATTATACTGCAAAATCAAGTACAGTAAACACCATAGTTAAAATTTTAATTTTAGGAAATTATGAGTTTACTGCTATTGTTTTGTGCTTCAAGTGCGTAAATCCTAAGCCATTAGGAAGAAAGAATGTCATTTTCTTACAAGGTTAAAAAATAATCGTTTGGTAAATCCTGAAAACAAAGGAAATGTGCCACTTGAAACAATAGATATTCCGCCAAAAGGACGTGTGGTTCACCTCAAAACATATGGATTTGTAAAGATGTTTCGGATAGTTTCAAAAGATGGAGACACGCAACACAGGGTTACAGATGTGCAGGAGATGGATGAACCATGTGGATGAATCAAAACGTGAGAAATTGGCAAAGAAGGCGTGGAAAATTGAGGAATATCATAGAGGAATAAAGTAATTATGTGGTGTCGAAAAACGCCAGGCAAGAAATGAAGAGTCACAAAGTGCACATATAATGTTCTCATTGAGAGCTTTTCTTAGACTGGAATTACAAAGAATCAAAAGTGGAATATCCTGGTTTGAAAGTGTTATGAAAATTATAAGAGCACCAGTGACAGAATATTTAAATAACCCCATATACATAGTAAATTAATTTATATATTTGTGGAGTTGCTAAAAACAATGTGCTAAGAGCCAACTGCGTACCTCCTACATTAAAAAACAAAAAGTGAGGATAATATTATGACCGATATACACAAGGCGTCACTGCTTGCCACGCTTGGCAATATGTTTGCAAACGAAATAAACGATGCTCAGTATTCTACAGAAGTCTTACAGGGCGGCACAGTAGGTGATGTTGCAAAATTGTTCGGCAATGCGGAAACAGACAACGGCTTGCTCCCGTTTTCCATCATTGTAAAAACACAACGAAAATGGGATCGATATGGTGATCCTGACAGCTGGCGTCGGGAATATGACATATATAAACAAGGATTGAACGATGAACTGCCAAAGGTGCTTAAGCTTCCAAGGTGTTATTTACTGGAAGAAAGCGAAGGCATCACCCAAATCTGGATGGAGTTTATCGAAGGCAAGACTGGAAACAAGAAGCTGCACGGCAATGAGCTTGCGCTTGCTGCTCAAAAATTGGGCGAATTACAAGCCGAGTTCCATTTGTATGGTGAGCGAGATTTGCCTTATCTGCGCAATTATCCGGCGGTTCGCTCCAGCTTTAATCTCTGGTGGAACCGCATGAAATCTCGTCTCAGCCGGCCCATCGACGGTTTCCCGGATGAGTTGAGGCATATTTTAAATGATTATGCCTTACATGCTAACAACATATTTGCTTCATTCGATACGCTTCCCCTTACGCTGTGTCAGGGAGACTTTCATCATGACAACCTGATTTTTAGGGAATCCGCGGGCGAGACAGATATTTACCTGATTGATTGGGATTGCGCCGGGTACGGGTATATGGGAGAGGACGCCGTCGATGTCTTGATGGAGGCCTTTGTCTACTCAAGCAGGGATATCTCGCTGCTGCCCTATTTCAAGCAAAAAATAATTGACGGATATTGCGAAGGAGTAAGAAGCCGGGGTATCGATTTTGCTATGTGTAATACACTCGTAAGGGATATTTTCGCCCTCGCTTGGGGATTCCGCATTGCCAACCTCTATTTGTTTTACAAGGATGAACTACCCAAAAAACGATGCATTGAAATATTGCAAGCTATGCTAACGGAGGAGAATATGAACGTTTAGTTTAATTAAGTCATCACACAAATTATTTACATTTATAGGCTCATGTTTATATTATGGGGAGACCAGAGAAATATCACATTGAAAAAAGATTTCTCTTGAGCAACTTGATTGGCGCATAAAGATCTATGTTTTCAGGAAGGAAATTCGAACTTCCTTGAAACGACGGCTAACCATCTTCCGGATAAATGGAGGAATATAAGGAGATTTTGGACCTTATGTAGAGATCCTAACTTTGATTCTGTTGGGTTTCGATGTTTTTCATGCTTGAGAAGTTCTGGAATATTTTTCTCTTGGGGAGATTTTTAGTTTATGCAGTTGGTGCTGAGTTCTCAGTACTTTCCACATGAGTTTTTGAAGTAGTGTAGGTACTATATATTTTTTTCAGTTGAGATTATCGTATATCTGTTTTACACAGTACATATCATGCAAGTAGACACAAAAGCAATAGAGAGGATCTCGATAATAAGTCCTGGGTAACTAAAGAGTATCATTTTAGATTTTTGTACCTATTCAGCCTATAAAAAACAGCATTTGTTACCTTATTAAGTTTCAGTAACCATTTTTACAACGATTCAACAGACAAATTTATGTAAATTGATTTTCCTTAATTGTTAGCGACTGACTGCGTTTCTTCCTTTTTATAGATTATATTTAGAATTCCACATATTTACTAGAATCAATATCAACAGACATGTTTAGATGGACTGAATAGTTACTTGATTTTCGACAATAACGATAATAACGTTCCAAATAAACTTATCTTTTGCACTCCTATAAAGCAAGTAAATCTGACGAAAAATGTGATATAATTATCTTGATAAAGCAACGATCTTTGAATGAATTTTTCTTGGACAAAAAAACTAACTTTATTTCAGAGATCAACGGCTTTACATTTTGAAAACTCAACTTTATTTTTTAAATATGTTTATAAAGAATAAATGGCCAATTAATAATCGAATAAAACAGATTAGCCAATGTATTGCCAAAATTACAGCAGATAGTAACAAGAAAATGGAGGAAACGAAATGTATCAATGCTTTATAGTAGAACATTACCTCAACAAAGCTGTAGACGTTTACTGCGGTGGGCCAGATGTTTTCACGGGAACAATAGAGGCCTGTGCCGATAATGTCCTCACTCTCAAAAACGACGGAAAGTATACCCATGTAGCTATAGATAAAATAATCGCTCTATGGCCTATTGATGGTGAAGCGGCTGTAACGGCTTCGGGCTCAAGTGCTCACCATTAATAAAATAATAGCTCTGTGAGAACAATATTAAATTATAGTACCTATAGTCACGCCTGTAATTGTTGCAACAAAAATCTCATTGCATCTCATTTGAGCAGTTGCATTATTTAGCCTCGTGACTATATTTAGGTAGCTTTTGAAGAGCTACAATTTTTCCTCTTTTGGAGGATAACCTTTTTCTGCCGTGTCAATTTTTTGTCAGCTTGTTAGGGATTTGCATAAGAATTATTATCCTTTTATTGAGTATTATATAATTCAAGGGATAATAACACGTCCAGGAGTGAGTCTCCAAATCTTAACCGACACCACATGATGTTCGCTTGAATAATTTTTATAGGGGATGCAACTCAATGGTAGAAGAAAAGGAAATTGTAGAAGAAAAGAAAGAAGAGAGGAAGGAAGAAGAAAGGAAGGAAGAAGAGAGGAAGGAAGAAGAGAGGAAGGAAGAAGAGGAAGAGGCTGCTCATGTAGACCCGATACATCCTGAAGATGAGCGAGGGGGAAAAAAGAAGCATCTGTTAAGTTGTGATAAGAGTAGCTGATCATAATTTATAATTCAACAGGTTGCTGGAAAAAGCTGAATAAGGTCTTTGATCCTCTGAATGCTGTAATTAACCCGGATGTCCAGGAGGCACTTTTCCTATTCAAGAGCCCGGAGGAGCTTTAATGGCATTGTCGCGAATTTGCTGTAAACTCTATGTCAATTTTTTATGTACTGTGTGTAAAAATGAAGTATATGAACTGTTGACTTAGATCCATAGCGACGAGGAACGTATTTCCAAGTATAACCTGTCATAACAACATACAAAACAACATACAAAATACCGTTAATTAATTTCCTCATATTTGTATGTGGTCTTTCTGTATGTGATTTCAGTGGAGGAATCAAAGGCTCAGAAATTAATAATTAGCTGGTTTTCTTCGGTATATGTCAGAAAAAGTTCTGCTATATTTTTTGAACAAATAAATTCAATCCCTGGAATTAATTCCTCTTTCTTAAACCCGATCATATCTGAGGCAAGCTGACAGCATCGAAACTCTACTCCCATATCAATGCACTCCCGAATAGTAGAATCATATTTTGGTGATCCTCTGGTTTTATCTTTTTTTGCGAGCAGCACACCCATAGGTCCCCATAGAATCACCAGTACTTTGAGTCCCTTACTCCGGTAAAACTTTGCAAATTTAAGAGTTTCCTGCGGGCTGTTGCTCTCATATACCATATTTTTAAGTAATAGTAAAACTTTTTCGATTTTTGCCATAATAGCTCCAGATCTAAATCATACCAAATAGTTAAATTGAACGAAAACAATAATTTTCCTTTCCGTTATCGGATTAATCCTAGGTTTTAGAAAGAAAATCGGGCTTCTTTGATGCGACAGGCTACTCGCGTCCAGATCTTACTTTCCTAACTATTTCAGCTATGCTGAAGAGAATCTACAATTTGGAAAAAAATGAGATTGAAAGCTTTGTTTGAGATTAAATCATGAAAAACATCGATCTGACATTAATGAACAATCTAATTATACTCAAAAAATAACTAAATATATGGATTTAGATAATAGTTTTTAGCTTCGTGGATAACATAAATATAAAAATAAGTGATTATCCGTTTTTGAACCATTGAAATTAAAGTCTCTTTTGCACCTAAAGTCAAAGACGACGTTCTGACATGTGTAGAAAAACATGAAAAACTGAGTTCTGCTACAAAAAATCTGGTTATTTTACAAAATTAGAGAGTAACTTTACAATTAGAAAAGTTAATCACTCTTATCATCGAGCCTATCCCAAAACCAATTTTACCCTCAAATTTAAAACTTCAAAACTATTTTTGTGATCAGAAATTCCACATTTACTAAGCATGCCAGCAAAGTTTGAGAATTAGTTTCTTTCAACCATTTATTGGCAGGTTTTACTTCATAGACTAAAATTCGTTGTAAGTCAAACCGTGAGATGGATTTATTGTATTGCTCATAAGTTTTTATTTTCTGTTCTAAAGCCCAATTATAGAGGTCATCCCAAAACTTGAAATTTGCTTCTTGGACCTTGTATTTTGAATAATCAATCAAGCTCATGATCATGAAAATAATTCTGAGAATTCCCAATGATTAAGAGTAAAGTGGCTTTTGGGATAGGCTCATAGACAAATCTACAAGCTCCAAAATGAGCTTTAATAAGTCGTTTCTGATCTTTGCTGGGGTAGACTCGGTATAGGCTCGGTATAGACTGTTAACATCCGAGAGTAATAGGGTTTAAAAAAGAAATAATTTTGTTAAAGAATATTCTTTGAAGTTGACGGCTTTCATCCCCCACCTACCACCTGCCAGTTCTCACCGGAAGCTGGCGAGGAAGAGGATTTCAAGCATTAGAGTTAAAGTGCGAGAAGAAAATTTTTGCAACACAACACTTTCATTTGTTTGTGCCTGTTTTGCAAGAATTTCATGCTCGTTTGGAAGGAATAAGGTCTTTAAATTTTGGGGTTGCAGGAAGGGGAAACTGCAGGAGCGACTTTGGGAGCACCTCTGCCCACAGGGACGCTGAACACGCTATTAAGTCTTGAGAACTGCTGTGCAAGCATTGCACACTCCTGCCCGATGGCAGCAGCAAGCATCGGATCAAAGCCGCTTCCGAGTCCACCAAGATCGAGCTCGGTGTCTCCTTCTATATTTACCCCTTCAAGAGATAGTATTTGTACGTCTTTGACTACGTCTGTTATTTCTGATAACTTAATTTTCTTTGTCATGTAACCCTCACTTTATCCGTAAGTTTTTCGTTTGGTAAGTGACTATATAAATAAAGTATAAATACAGATTTTACGATTCGACATGAAAGTACAGGTTTTGTTGCAAAAATTCTGAAAGTTAACAACTCTAATCACCTATAAAATGGTACATAAAAGTATCAATTATAGCCTTCCTTGTGCGAGAAGAAAATTTTTGCAACACAACCGGGATTTGGGACCCCAATGAAGGACCCCTGTGTTGTTTCGATTCATTTTCTATGTTTATTCAATCCTTGAGGCAAAGTTCTGGAATGTTTTTCTTTTGGTGAAGTTTCTGGCTTATGTAGTTGATACTGATTTCTCAATACCTTTGCATTAGTTCTCAAGGTGGTAGTAATGCTCTGTCAAATTGTTTGACATCTTTACTTCCAAGCACTGCTTATAGAAGTTACTTTATATAAATATAACAAAAATGATAACAAGTTTGAGCTTTATGAGTAAAATAAACACATTATAGGTATTTTTGACCAATCCCACCCATCTGGCTCTTATTGGACCTTGGCAAAGCAGTCAAGACTATTTTCCTTTGTAAATATCTGCACTCATAAGAGTTACACCGGGAAACAAATGAAGGCCTGAATGTTAGGTCGTCCATCATTATGCGGTTGATGTTTCCATGATTAATTATCCAGTGCTAGAAATTTCTTATGTTTCGTGCATAAAGCTTGCTTAACCTTATTGAATTGCACAAAAGGCATGATGCACCACTAAAAGTGTTTTGGAAATAACATCAACTAACTAATAATATGCGAACTGCTTCTATTAATTGACTATAAATAATAAAAAAGAAAAAATTAGGGAGGTTTACAGGCAAATCATTCCTTGAAGACTGCAGGTTTAAGGAGATATAAAATGGCAAAATACTCCTGGAAGACTGCAGATTTAAGGAGGATACAAAATGGAACCTTAAAAGATAAATCAAGTAAATTTGATTTGCCTATAGATAAAACCACTTTTAAATATAAATAGATTTCGTATATATATGACCTCAATCATAAAAAAAGAAAATAACAAAACAAGTAAAAGTGAGTAAGCTATAGTATGATGGAAATGAAAAAATAGCAGAAATAAATAAAAGACTCTATTTGTTGGGAGATTATCAAGTATGTTGCGTTTAATGGTTCCACAATGCGTTTTGGATGATATCAACAGGTTCATACATGAGAATTATCATTACTCTTTGCCACACTCTTTACTTATTGCTCAAGCATTTTTTTAGGGTTTAAAATGACTATGGAAATGAATTTAGGGTATCTGAAATAACCGATGCTGTAGAATATGTAAGAAATCATCAAAGGAAAGCGAGACTGGTTAATCTGAACAAAAAAATGTTTATCCCTGAAGACCTGGAAAGTCTATATTAAAATCGATATCTTAGTAAGTTTTATTATGATCACGATTCTACTGACTATGATAACAACGTTTTAGGAATAAATATTGTATCCAGATAATTGAAAAAAATCATGGCGACTCTAGAAACCTTATATTGTACTTTCCTTTTCAGACATTCTTTGAGCAATACTTTTTTTCTAAAAACCTGACTTCGTAATAATTATCCAGCTAAACTTAATTTTTTCGAATCCTAACACAAATCAACCCGAAGAAAAATAGGTCATATAATTTTCTCTTTATTTTGTGATGAAGCAACCTGTAAGTTATTTCGCGGTATTATTTCGCGGTAGGTCCTGCGAGCTTTACTCATTTCTTATGATTTTCATCTGTTCCTCGCAGCAAACAAACTCTATGAGATCACAGCAGCCTTCCTTCTTGCAGCTCTGTTCGCATTCATCCACTACTTCCAGTTTGAAACCTCAGTCGTCACAGATAAGAAAGTCTCCCTTCTTTATCCCGTAGCAGCAGGCATGCTGTTTCAGGGCCATGGGTTTACCACAGCACATCAATTATTCTACAGCACAGTAGCCTTCTTTCTTGCAGTCCTCACTACATTCCTTTGTTACCATGACTTCGAATCCGCAGTCGTCACAGTAAAGGGATTTTGATTCAGAAATAGCGTTCAAAACTCCTTTCGTTTTTATAAAAAACGCAGTATGACTCATATCTCGCACACTATACATCCTTCAAGAAAGGGGGTAATAATTCATACCCGAAATCCTAAGAGCTGACAAAAAAGAGATAGGGTAGAAAAAAATTGACAATATGTTTATAGTTAAAACCACTGGTCAAGAATTTATAGTCTAATTTATGAAGTGACTTCAAGGCATTCCGCAGCTTTTTGGGGAATCTAAGGCTCAGAAGGTAATAATTAGCTGGTTTTCTTCTGTGTATCTCAAGAAGAGTTCAACCACCTCTTTTGAACAGATAAATTCGATTCCAGGGATTAATTCTTCTTTTTTAAGCCCAATCATATCAGAGGCAAGCTGGCAGCATTTAAACTCTACTCCCATGTCGATGCACTCCTGAATAGTAGAATCATATTTTGGTGATCCTCGGTTCTTATCTTTTTTTGCAAGCAGTACCCCCATAGGTCCCCAGAGAATCACCAGTACTTTGAATCCCTTATTCCGGTAATATTTTGCAAATTTGAGAGTTTCCTGCGGGCTGGTGCTTTCATACACCATATTTTTGAGTAACAATAGTACTTTTTCGACTTTTGCCATCAAAACTCCAGGTCTAAATTGATACCAAATAATTAAACCGAACAAAAACAATCGATTTCCCTTTTCCATTCTTGGATTAATCTTTGTTTTCAGGAGAGAAATTCGGACTTCCTTGAAGCGACAGTCTAACCATCTTCCGGTAAAAATGGAGGAACTTAAGGAGGATTTTGGACCCTATGCAGAGACCCTAACTTTGATTCTGTTCGGTTTCGACTTTTGTCAATGCTTGAGGAAAAGTTCTGGAACGTTTATCTTTTAGTGAGATTTCTGGCCTATGCAATTGATGCTGATTTCTTAGTATCTTCTATATGAGTTCTTGAGGCGGTAGTTGTACTCTCTATTTTTTCAGCTGGGATTAACATATATCTATTTAGAAGGTATTTTGGAAGTTTGAGCTTAATTTTTGTTTCCTCTGTTTCTCAGGTGGTCACAGTAGTTAAACCAGTAATATCTTTAATTCCAATCTCTAATTATTTGAGTCTCTTTATATAAATGTAACAAAATTAATAATAAGTTTGAGCTTTAAAGATAATATAGGCACTTGACAAAATCGTTAAACAAAAGCTCACCATACACAGTATATGTCAATGAAAATAGACGTAAAAACAAAACAGATTCTACTCCTAAATCTGTTTTGAAGAATTTATATAAGTAGTTTTAATGAATCCTGTTTTTGAAAATAAAACTAACATTCAACTTTGTACAAACCCTCTGAAATATATATCTCTATTTATTTGAATTTAATAACCTGAATACTTTTGTCTATTTATCTTTCAGGCTCATGAAACTGTTTTAGATTGGTTTTCTACAATAAAGATAATAAAGTTCCAGATAAACTTATCTTTTGCGCCCTTCTAAAGCAAGTAAATCTGAAGAAAATGTCATATAATTATCCTGGTAAAGCATGAATCTTAGAATGAATATTTTTTGGACAAAAAACTAGCTTTATTTCAAAGATCAACGGCCTCCCATCTCGAAAAATCAATTTTAGTTTTTAAATACATTTATAAAGAATAAATGGATACTTAGTAAATGAATAACGCAGATTAGCCAATATATTACCAAAATTACAGCAGATAATAACAAGAAGATGGAGGAAACAAAATGTATCAATGCTTTATAGTAGAACATTATCTTAACAAGCCTGTCGACGTTTACTGTGGTGGACCTGATGTTTTCAAAGGAACTATAGAAGCCTGTGCCGATAATGTCCTGACTCTCAATAACGAAGGCAAGTATACCCATGTGGCTATAGATAAAATAATCGCCCTTTGGCCTCAGTAAACACATAAAGAATTTAGAAAATATTTATAAAGAGTACATATTTTTTATTTTTCTATCCTTTTTTATTGGTCATCCATTGTTATATGGTTGATATTGCCATGATTAAATATTCAGTATAACAAATGCTTTCATTTTTGCGCAAGGAGCGCAAGTTAGCTCCAGTTTCACTGAGGTTCGGACAAAAAAGGCCTGGAAATTACTTTATGAGCATTTGGGAATAATATAGGGCCTGGAAATTACTTTATGAACGTTTGGGAATAATATCAACCAGATAATAGAGAACGACCTTTTTATTTAAATCTAATAAAATTATAATTTCAGAGACCTTGTAGAAATCTTCAGAAGTAACTAACTTCTATTTATTTGAACTAAATGAAATAATTCATTTTACGTATTTAATTTCAACTTCTTGAATCTGATTTAGACATATTTTCTACATAGCTGAAATTTGCCATGTTCAGGTTCTGAAAGGCAAGTGCTGAACCAGAGTTAGATCTTTTTCCCCAAGCTTTCAAAACAGAGATTCAGAATAGAAATTTTGAGTTTTGGGATCAACTCCATTATATGGCAAAAATCTGCAAACACATGGGAACGAATTATAAACCTATTTGCAGCTACCTAACTTGTAACCAATCATTGTCTAAAAAGTAAATTAATAGGAAAGTTTATTATATGTTATTTGGATCCCAACTACAAGTTCTATTTTTTAATTACACCTTAAGCGTTTCAGGGTTATCCTTAGACTCTCCAATCCACTGATAACCTTCTTCCCTGTTAACCACTCCAACAGTAAACTCTATCCCACTTGTTTCCACATATTCCTTTATTCTCTTAAGGGCATGGTCTACCATCCCGCCAGCTGTAAGGATAAGGCAACGTTTTCCGCAAAGTGCCGCCAGGATAGTTTTGTCTATAACACCTGAGGAAACGTCCAACCTGATTTCGTCCTGCTCAGCAAGGATTTTACTCTTCTTGCCCATTGCCCCGACAAAGACGATTTCTCCTTCCTTAAGGATTTGTTTTAATTCTGGAAGGGAATAGTTGTCAGTATCATAAATCAGGACTCCGCCGGCTTTGATCCCTTTACGCTTTAACTCAACAATAGCCCTTCCATCTGGATGGATATGCAGTACAGTAGCATTAACAGCCTCGTAAGGAGACTGAGTTGCATACTGTCCGTACATGATCCCTAAGTTCAGGCTATCTCCTTCTTTGATCCCCGGAGGGACATCAACCCATATCAGGTCAATAGGTTTTAGGGTATTGACAAGTTCAGGGATAGTTTTTGGGGAATTTCCTCCAGATGCAAGCCCTCTTCTTTCGATTTCATGATAGATCTCAAGGGTAGTAGGCTGTCTGAGCCCGGTTTTTTTAAGGAGTTCAGAGTCTTTGAAAACTTCTGCCGGAGTGCCCTGTCCTATAATTTTGCTGTTTGACAGCAGGAACACGTAATCAGACCAGCGGTATGCTAAATCCACATCATGAGTAGAGATAATGATAGTGCTCCCAAACTGGTTAAATTCGTTAAGCAAATCCATGATTTCATCCGCCCCTACAGGATCAAGATTCGAGAGCGGTTCGTCAAGGATAATCACTTCAGGTTCCATTGACATAATCCCGGCAATTGCAACCCGTTTTTTCTGTCCTCCACTGAGGTGATGAGGTGGCTTATCTTTTAAATGAGAGAGTCCCACCTGTTCAAGGGCTTGCTGTACACAGGTATCAATCCTTTCTTTTGAATAACCCAGATTTGCAGGCCCGAAAGCCACATCCTGGTACACTGTAGGGGCAAAGATCTGGTCATCGGAATTCTGAAAAACAATTCCTATGGATTTTCGGATTTCCCTGAGAGATTTTGAATCGTACTTAAAAGGAGCTCCATGGAAAAGGACCTCCCCTTTAGCTGGTTTTAAGGTCCCGTTCAGTAGAAGAAAAAGCGTGGACTTTCCAGAGCCATTTTGACCTACGAAAGCTACCTTTTTTCCTCTTTTGATTTCGATGTTCAGGTCCTGAATAGCCACAGTTCCGTCAGGGTATGTATATTTAAGGCCCCTGGTCTCAAGAATGATCATGATCTGTTACCTCAAACAATGGATATGTTTTTTGTAAAATAAAACAGTGCAAGAGTTGAAATAAAGTAGGCAGAGGTTAGAAGTAATTCTGTTGCCTTTACAGGTCTCTTAACCTCGAAAAGGGTCATTTTTCCGTCATAGCACCTGGAATTCATTGCCAGAAAGAGTTTGTCTCCCTGCTCCCAGGAAAGGATGAAAAGAGTGCTTGCAAGCATTCCAATAGAATTTATAGAACGCCTGAAGTTCGAGTACCCGAGTCTTACAGTCTGGGCATACCTTATGCAAAGGGCCATGTCCAGGAAAACAAAAATGTACCTGTAAATAAGCATTGAAAGTTCGATAAGAGATTCCGGAAGCCTGGCAGCTTTGAGTACGGCAAAAAGTTCGATCATGGGGGTTGTCAGTGCGAGGAAATAAAGACAGCACATCCCACTTATTGATCTTGCAAGTACCAGCATGGCAAGCTCAAATCCATCTGTTCTTACAGAGAGAGGATAGCCGAGGAATTTGAATGACAACAATTCAGGTCCCGATCCGGAAAAGAAGGCAATAATAAGAATACCTGCAATAGCAAAGCCCAAAGGGGCCAGCAAGAGCTTAAAATATGTTTTAAGAGGTGCCTTGCCAAGAGCCACTGTTGCAAAGCTCATGCATAATGCCATAAAAATAGGAGGAATTGGGGACGTGGCTGAAACTCCTGCAATTAAGCCGAATAATACTATCGCCAATTTCAACCAGTTGTTTCGATGCCTGAGGGGGCTCATTAGGGCATAATCGTCAAGGATATTGGTCATCAGGGAATCCTCAAGTAAAATAAAATCAAGTTGAGTTGAGTTTTGTTCTATATGATGGTTATTATATAATGGTTATGGTGGGCAAGGACCCTTATTACCTAAACCTGAATCTTTTGTGATCTTATTGGAAATAAGCAACTAAAATATTCTTTTGTTTCCCACGTATCTTTTCCAAATTTTTATGTCCGCAATGACAGCTTTCCCCTGAGGCTGTAAGTGGATCTACATGGATGGTTGTTCCAGATAGATAGAAAAAGTTCTCCAGAAGCTTTTCTCTTATCACGCTAGCAATTTCATGTCCCTCTTCAACCGAAAGAGAAGGCTCAACGGAAGCATTGATCTCCGCATGGAGCTGATGTCCGATCCAGCGGACTCTAAGATCCGTAACTTCACAAACACCTTCAACACTCTCAGCAATAATTTTTACGTTATCAATGACTTCAGGTTCAACGCCGTCAAGAAGGCGAATAAACACGAGTTTACTTGTGTCAAAGACTATTTTCAGGATTGCTACTGTGATTAGCAGACCAATGAGAGGATCAATTATCGGGTATCCTACCCAGATTCCTGCAGCTCCGATAAGGACTGCAAGGCTGGTAAAGCCATCTACCCGAGCATGGTAGCCGTCAGCAATAAGAGCTGCACTCCCTATTTCTTTTCCGACTTTCATCCGAAACTGGGCTACTAACTCGTTTCCAACGCAGCCTATAATCCCTGCAACAACCACAGCCTGCAAATGCTCTATCGGTTGCGGACTAAAGAAGCGATTTACAGATTCATATCCTGCTACAATTGCACTGAAAAGGATAAGGAAAACGATGATCACGCCTGCAAGATCTTCTACTCTACCATATCCGTAGGAGAAGCGTTTGCTTGGTTTTCTTCTGGCCAGGGAAAAAGCTATTGCAAGAGGAATTGCAGTAGATGCATCCCCGAAGTTGTGGATGGTGTCGGCAAGAAGGGCAACACTGCCTGAAATATAAACGATGAAAATCTGCAGAACGGCTGTAACCATCAGCCCGATAAACGACCATTTGACAGCCCAGAGCCCTTTGCTAGTAGCAAGTATGGAAGGATCAACAGTTCCATGAGTATGGCTGTGCTTGTAGGAGGGCGTATGGGAATGAGTGTGGGAGTGGTCATGAGAATGAACGTGAAAACTGGAGAGAAAATTGAAAAATCCTTTTTTACGGGTATTCTCATGGAGCTGTTCGGAACCGCTTCCCTTTCCATTGGGATAAGAATTAGAATGTTTTTCAGACATAACTGACCTCTTGATTAGTTTAATTATTGAGCCTATCTTGAAACCCATTTTGTTCATGATCATTAAGGATTTCCAGAATTGCTCTTTCACAATAAGAAGCTCGATTGGTTACTGAAAGGACAAGATTCAAAGAGCAAATTTTGATCAACGGTATAAGTTCAATGATCAACGGTATAAACTCAACAAGGACACTTGGAAGCAGTTTTATAAATAGGTATTTATCTTTAGAAAATAATTTTTTATGCAGGGTTTCATACGTTTTCCTGGAGAAATATTATATAAAGAAGCTTTCCATCATGAGCAGTTTATAGCTAACCTTCCCGAAAGAAGCAAAAAATTAGATATTTATTACTGGAAATTAGATATGGGATATTTCTGTGTATTAACAATAGATCTTGATACTGATTTTTTGTATGGACTGACGAACTCATATAATGCTTCAATCTTTTAGTGCAGCGAAAAATTCGAATTTTCAATAAATATCAAAATTTTATTATCACAAATTCTCACAACATAATACAAATTTATGAGGAATTTAGAAAATAATCTATCTGATTAAAACAAGTAATAATGAATTACCAAGAAGTATAATTATATTTGAAAAACATGTACATGCGAAATAGTAAATAAATGGAAAAACAGAAAAAACAATTAAATTTGTGTTTTCCTGCGAAATTTACATAAATGTTTCATTCCTCCTCCCCTAAACAAAAACTTTTATATATAATCAATTTTTTCAGAAATAAGGACTAGGGAAAAAGAGTTTCAGAAATCTGTTTGAAAAACTATATGTAAATATTCCATAGGAAAGCTCAAAATTACAAAGACAGCTGTATCTATTTGGAAACAAAAAACTTATTGAGCTGTGGAGTTGCAGATAATCACAATCCACTTGAGACAATTAATTATATACGGGGTTTTGCCAAAGTTGATAAAATACTTTAAAAAATTGAAATAGATCAAAAATGTTTGGTTTGTGCCCGGAAATTATTAATCAATTCCGAAAAAACGAGTATGAAACTCTTCGAATTACAGGCACAAAAATATGAAAGTACTTGAAACGACTTTCATGCCAAACGAGTATGAAACTCTTCGAATTACAGGCACAAAAATATGAAAGTACTTGAAACGACTTTCATGCCAAAGAGTAAATCTCCCGAATTTGAGAAAAATAGGAATTCTTTTGCTTGTGGTTTTCAAGAACTCAAACCATTAACTAAAAATTAAAAACTAGAAGAGAAAAACTTTCCTTCCTTCAAGGAAGGAAAGGAAACATGGCAAAGAAAAAAATGTACAGAGAATGTTTTTACAGCGATTGCTTTTCAGTTTTACTTCCGGTTTTGAACCCGAGTTTTTTTTCATAGTTGTTTTTGGCCCTGTAATATCCAAGGAAATATCCAATGATCGATGCACCGATAGCTGCCTGTAACGCAAATAGAAGGCTTTCAATTTCACCACTTGGAGGTTCCCATATAGGTTCTGCAATAGGTTTGTAAGTCCCACCGGTAATTTCCTCAATAACACCTTCAGGTTTGTCGTCAGCTCCGCCATATTCGGCATCTGTGGTCGAAGAGACGTAAATGAACTGAGCTACAAAAATCAGGAGAATTGCAAGTACTATAAGTTCTAATTTTCTACTCATGCAGGGAGCCCCCTAAGTTTTCTTACAAGTGGTTCTCCAATAACTTTCATTTCAACTAATAAATCACTTTTAGCTTGTATGATATACTTGAAAAGCAGTGCACTGACAGCGCCTTCTACAATCGCCAACGGTACCTGAGTAATTGCGAAAATTGCAACAAATTTGCTGAATGAACTGAAGAAACCTCCAAAGGTAAGTATGTCTCCTGCAGGAAATGCCAGAGCAAGTTCTGTAGAAGTCACAATGTAAGTAGCCCAATCTCCAAGGGTTGCAGCCAAAAAGACGATTAAATAAAAATTAAGTTTAGCTTTCATCCCAGTCTTATAGATCAGGTATGCCACTATCGGACCCACGATGCCCATGGAGAAGACATTTGCTCCAAGGGTGGTCAGGCCACCATGTGCAAGGAAAAGAGCCTGATAGATAAGTACAATTGTCGAGAGAACGGCAGTAATAGCAGGCCCAAATATGATTGCACCTATACCAGTCCCTGTTGGATGCGAACAGCTTCCGGTAACTGAAGGCATTTTGAGTGATGAAAGGACGAAAATAAATGCACCTGCAACGGCAAGTACAGGTAAAATTCCGCGCTCCTCTTTCACTAACTTATTCAGTTTGTAAACACCATATGCTACAACTGGTATTGATACTACAAACCATACTATACACCAAATAGCTGGTAAATATCCTTCCATTATATGCATCGAATCACCATAATAATAAGGAAATAAAGTAAAGTTTATATAAAGTAAATATTATTAAGAGTAAAACAAGTTAAATTGCGTTAATTTGTACATAAAGGTTACGGTGAATAAAAAATAATGGCGTGGGAGCTTAAAAAATTAATTTAAAGGTAAGAATATTTTCAAGGTATTATAAATATAAAGCAAAACAAGCTAACTTGAATATAGATTATAGATAGATTCGAAAAGTATTTCTGCTTCTTTAGATTTATGCAATCTAGATCTGCCGAACACAAGACTAACGCACATGAAGTACAAAATCAAGTACTCCAAAGTTTGAACACATTTTATTTGATCTAAAACATTTTATTTAATCCAAATTTTGTTAGTGGAACTTACAGAGATTCCGGAATAAGAACCTTTTAATTTGGATTTGAAAACAAGTTCCAAGGCAAATACGTGCTTTATTTGTTCATTTTTTCGGTTTGAAGTACAATTTTTATAACTCAAATTTATTACTGATTTTTTTCTTTAATTTTAAGCATAATTCTAACTATTTTTGTTTAAATGTGTTAGATCTACACCTATTTTACCTAAATAGGTAATAATTGTGAGCCAAAAAACGTTTTTTATATATTTTTCTACCAATGCTCCGAATGTTGAAGTTTATGATATAGAATCGGATGTTCATTATTGTTAAAAGTTTCTGGAGTTGAATTAAATGTCAGAATCTAAACACTCTATATTTTAAAATTCGAAGGCTGTTTCTGTGCAAGTTCCGATATTAGAATAATTTCAAATTAAATCTGCACTGTAAGCCCATCATTATGGTTATTTTCCCCTTCGGAGCTGCACCAGGGTTTATAATACATTTTCTGGAGATGTCACATTGAATAGAGGCGTAATGTCATTAATTTTAGTTCTATTGTTATTAACAAATGTTGTATCGGCAGATGAACAGGAAATAAACATTACTGACAGTATCAATGGCAGTATCGATAACAGTACCGATTACGGTACCAATGGCGGTACCAATGGCGGTATAGATACCAATGGCGGTATAGATAACAGTACCGATTACAATACCAATGGCGGTATAGATAACAGTACCGATTACAATACCAATGGCAGTATCGATGGCAGTATCGATAACAGTACCGATTACAATACCAATGGCAGTATCGATGGCAGTATCGATAACAGTACCGATTACGGTACCAATGGCAGTACCAATGACAGTACCAACGATACATTAGGATTAACAACTACAGGAGTTTTGGATGATGAGAACAAATCTGTTAAAGAATCTTCTGATTCTCCGGCTGTGAACACAAAACCAGAAATAGCTTACGTATTATCGAGACCTTACGATGTCACTTTTATGGAAAAGGTGGCACAGTATCCAGAAATAAGTTCACAAATGAATATAAGTGTCTACCTTGGGACCTCATATTCAGATCTAAGTTTTGACCTTAGTGATAAGGACATGATTGTTCTATCAAATTTGGATTCCTATGTAATTGAAAATATAATACCTACAGTAAACAATGCCAAAACAAATGGCGCATATGTTATTTCATTTGGTGATACTTTAGAAGCATACGGGCTTCTCAACGTAAACACATCCTCTCCAGAGTATTCAGATATTGCTCAGTATCTGCAGTACGTATCAGAAATAAATTTCTATCGTTTCAATACTTTTATTGGAGCTACGTTCTTCGGGTTGAATTATTCGATCGAGGCTCCTGTAGAAAGGCCAATATATGGTATCTATAACCCCTCTGCACCTCAGATATACGAAAACCTCACCGATTATCTGGCATGGTACAATTCAACCGGTATATACAAGCCCGAAAACCCTACGATTGCTGTAATAATTGACAGTTATAAGTATGTGGAAAGAGACATGCCTCTTCTTGACCCGCTAGTTAAGGAAATAGAAGAAAGAGGATGCAATGCGATTGTTTCAACTTATGCTTACAAAGACAATAAGTCAATGAGTTACCTGATGCTGGATAATAAGTCTATTGCAGATACTGCAATTGTAATCTCCCGTGGCTCACGCCTGAACTATTCTGATAATGAGCAGGGAATTACTGACCTACAGACGCTTAACATCACAGTACTGAACGGAATTCGCCTGTTCTCGGGAGTAAGTGTGGAAGAATGGGAGAACAGCACTATTGGAGTGCCAGCTGACCAGCAATACCAGGTAGCATATGCGGAACTTGACGGGATAATCGAGCCCATAGTCATTAGTGGTAAAGCCATAGACGAAGCAACCGGAATCGAATACAACATGCCAATAGACTACCAGGTGGACTGGCTTGTTGACAGGGCAATAGCCTGGGCCAAATTACATGAAAAAGATAACTCCGAAAAGAAGATCGTAATTCCTTACTATAACCCTGAAGGCGGTAAAGCTGATGTGGGGGCAGATATCGACTACTACCTTGATGCACAGGCAAGCCTGGCAAAACTGCTTGAAGCCATGAAAGAACGTGGATATGATGTTGGTACTGCTCCTCTTCCAAATGCTACCGAAATCGCGAAACTGATGGTGGAAAGAGGGCATAATATCGGCAATTGGGCTCCCGGAGAACTTGAGAAACGTGTTGAAAACGGCAGTATGATACTCATACCCGAATCACAGTACATGGAATGGTTCAAAGAACTCCCACAGGACAAACAAAATGAAATGACATCTATGTGGGGAGAGGCTCCAGGTGACATTATGGTCTATGAGAATTCCACAGGCAAATATCTGGCCATACCTGTGCTTCAATTTGGCAACATCATTCTTGCACCCGACCCTCAACACGGCTGGTCTTCAAGCGAGAAAGCATTGTATAACAATGCATCGTATCCACCCACCCATCAGTGCTTTGCTTTCTATAAGTATATGTCCCGGGAATACAAGGCAGATGCACTGTTTACTATATTCTCAAGCGTGGAACTAATGCCTGGAAAAGAATGCGGCCTTTCTGCAAATGACTGGGGAGCACTTTTGCTTGAAGACATGCCTCATGTCCATGTCCTCCCAATGGATGCTGAAGGTGTATTTGATAGAAGGAGAGCAAACATGCTCGTCATTGATTTCATGACACCTACTATAGTGCCTTCAGGCCTTTATGGTAACCTTTCCAACCTGCAACAGGAAATAACATTATTTAAACAGACCTCTGACAGTGCAGTGAAAGAGAATTACAGGCAGGATATAATTAACCAGACAAAAAACATCAGCCTCGATAATGACCTGAATGTTGACATTGACTCAATTGCAGGTGATACAAACCTTACGGATGCTTTCATTGACAAACTTGCAGACTACCTTTCTGAACTGAAGACCTCTTACATGCCGTATGGTTCTCACGTACTTGGCGAAGTTCCTGAGGGAGAAAGCCTTGTTATGCTCATAAAAAGTATGCTAGGGGATGAGTATATAGAACATGTCGAATCACTTGGAGGAAGCGAGGAACTTTCAATATCGCTCTTGAATGAGACTATATTGAATGGAACATCTCCATATGATGCACAAATAATGGTGCTTGGTCGGAACTCTACAGAACTTGGAAACGACCTTGACCTGTCATTAGAATATCTTGAAAGGATAAAGCAATGTGACTGTGAGATTACAAAGATACTTGATGCACTTGATGGCACATATATCACTCCAGGGCCTTCTGGAGACCCTATCAGGAATCCGGATGCTTTGCCAACTGGCAGGAATCTCTATACATTCGATGACAGGCTCATCCCGACAAAAGCAGCATGGAATGTAGGGTCACAGCTCGCGGAAGAGACGTTAAAGCTAAAACTTGAAGAGGACGGCCAGTATCCTGAAAAGATAGCTTTTCTGCTGTGGTCTGTGGAAACTACAAGAAACCAGGGTGTTATGGAATCCGAGATATTCCAGCTTCTGGGAGTCGAACCTGTGTATAATGAAAAGGACAGGGTTACAGGCTTAAAGCTCATAGATTCTAAGGAACTTGGAAGGCCAAGGATTGATGTGATGGTAACCACTTCGGGGCTCTACCGGGATGTATATCCGAGCAAGATCGAACTTATAGACCAGGCTATCAAGATGGCAGCTGCAGCAGATAACGATACGTATCCCAACTATGTAAGAGAACATTCCAATGCAACATACCAGAGCCTTATTGCAAGAGGATATAATGAGTCACTTGCATACAACCTGTCAGTTTCAAAGATATTCTGTCCACCTCCCGGAGGGTACACACCAGGCATTCAGGAGGTTATCCCCAGTGATACATGGGAAGATGCAGACGAGATCGCAGGTCTCTATATTGACAGAATGGGATATGTCTACAGCCAGGAGATATGGGGAGAACATTACTCCGATGTATTCGAACTGAACCTTGAAGATGTTGATACTGCAGTTTTTAGCAGGACATCAAATCTTTATGGTGTGCTTGATCACTCGATGGTAGCAGCCTATTTTGGTGGTTTGAGCATGGCAATTGAAAGTGTTAGTGGTACTACACCTGACATGTATATTAACGACCTTAGCAGTTCCGCAGAAATTGAAACCCTTAATGAATTCCTTAGTAAGGATCTGCGTTCACGTTACCTGAATCCAAACTGGATAGAAGGAATGATGGGGAACGGTTTTGACGGTACGAGATATATGGACTCAGTATTTGAGGTCATGCGCGTATGGGACGTAACAGACCCGGACCTTGTTACTGATGATACATGGAATGAGATGTATGACACATATTTCAAGGATAAACATAATACCGGTGTTACTGAGTTCCTTAAATCTACAAACCCATATGCTTACCAATCAATGGCTGCTACAGCATTAGATTCGATTCGCACAAGTTACTGGGATGCCTCCGACGAGGTTACACAAAGCCTTGTTAAAGAATATGTGGAATCTGTGGCCGAAAATGGTGTCACCTGCTGCCACCATACCTGTGGAAATGCCCTGCTTGATGAATATGTCCAGGGTGTGATGTCAGTTCCTGGCGTAGTTGATGAGAAGACTGCAAATGAATATAAGAAACTGATGCAAGAAGCAACGGAACCTTCGCAGCAATCAGGTGAGAGTAGTAGCGGCAGTAGCAGCCATCATGATCACGATACTGGAAAAGCTACTGTA
This sequence comes from Methanosarcina barkeri str. Wiesmoor, assembly GCF_000969985.1. Lineage (GTDB taxonomy): Archaea > Halobacteriota > Methanosarcinia > Methanosarcinales > Methanosarcinaceae > Methanosarcina > Methanosarcina barkeri_B. The sequence goes on from NZ_CP009526.1 coordinate 3,355,082, forward strand.
ATTTCAGGAACCAGTAAAACCAGCAACCAGACCTCAAGCGCTGGTGAATCTACTAATAATCAAACTGTTAAGGGCTCAGATGCAGGATATGGTACGGATACTTCCAAACCTGCTCCTGAAATTCAGAAATCCGCAGATTCCGATTATGTGGAGGGCTATGAAATGCAGAAGGAGTCAGCTGAAGAAAAAGAAAGTGGAGGTCTGTCTTTCTCTGGTGCAGATATTTTCGGAATCATCATTGTGGTAGCTGCAGTGGGTGGAATTTATTTCGGATTCCGTAAAAAGAAGATGTAAATTAGACTCGAAAAGGGGCTTATCTCCTTTTCGAATTTTATCTGAAAAAAAGACTTCATTTTTGACCGATCAGCTGATTGTATCTAGTTTTTTGTTTATTTCCATTCCTTTGCTTCTCCATTCATTTCTTAAATCTTTTTCATGCAGGGTTTATGGTGAGCCAGTGCAACCTTGTCAATAGAAGGAACTTACAGGAAAAGATAACGTTTGTTACCCAAATAATCAGATCTAAATAATAGTGTTTAAATTCCTTTTTAAATCCGCTAGTGGCCTCATTAAATATCATTTTTTAGGATTAGCTGGGTACAGACTGTGATGAATTGCCCGGCAAATAGACTTTTACTTCTTGATCTCCAGAGTTTGTTCAAACTTTAGAAAGTGCCGAGTAGAAAGCCTCTCCCTACGTCCTTCTAGAAATCACGAGCGGAAACTAACCTGAATCCATCTATAGGAAGATGATATCTATTGAAAAGAAAGACAATACTCGTATTAACTGCCGTTTTTGTACTGTTAATCCTGATATCAAGCTCTGCGTCCGCAGCTACGCTCTGCGTGAAGGAAGAAGGAGGTGCGGGAAAATACGGAAGCCTTCAGGAAGCCATAAATGCCGCTGCTGAAGGGGATGTTATCCTCGTCAAGGGAGGGAGTTACAGTGAAAATGTACTTGTAAATAAATCTCTTGACATAATCGCCAGGAATCAATGCCCTGATAAAACCGTCATCACTGCTTTGGATCCTGAGCGCCCTGTATTCCATGTGACTTCTAATTCCGTAAATATCAGTGGATTTACTTTGAAAGGAGCAGATTCAGCATATGGGATTTATCTTGACGGGGTTTCGGAAAGCAACATCAGCAACAACTATTTTACAGGAAACTGGAGAAGTATCATGCTAAAAGGTTCACATGAGAACTCTCTGGAAAATAACTGCTTATCTAGCAGTGACAATGGAATCTGGTTTGAAAGTTCGGAACAAAACTTAATAAAAAACAACAAGGCAGATTCTAACCGTCATTACGGTTTCTATTTGAATGCATCCGAAAACAATACTCTTCAAAATAATTGTGCATTTAAGGACGCAATTGGCATTTACATGGAAAACTCTTCCGGCTGCCGTATTATTGACTCTGAAACCTCAAACAACTTTTACGGGATCTACCTTACCGGTTCTGGAGAAAGCCTGCTCGAAAACAACACCGCAAACTCAAATGAGATGTATGGCATATACTTGGGAAATTCGAATGGAAGCACTCTGGAAGGAAATATTGCAAACTCAAATATGTGGGGGATTTATCTCGACTCAAGCTTCAACGTACTTAAAAACAACTCAATGTCTTGCAACGACAGGAATTTCGGAGCCTATACCTATCACTACACTGGAGAGATGAATAACACAATCGATACCAGCAACACCGCGGATGGAAAATCGATATACTATCTTTTAGGAGTTTCGAACAAAACTCTTGACTCTGATTCGAATGCAGGAATTGTCTACTGTATTAACTGTGAAAACATAACTCTCAAAGACCTGGTTCTTAAAAACAACAGTTTTGGAGTTTACCTGTACAATACTCAAAACTCACTGCTTGAAGGAAACAATATTTCAAACAATGAACACGGAGTTTACCTCGGAAACTGTTCGGTAGTAACTCTCAGGGGCAATGACGCTAATTCGAATGAAGGTGATGCCTTCATCTTAAGCAACTGCAGGAACTGCCTTGTAAAAGAAAACAATGCTTCGAACAATATGGCAGGTATCTGGCTCTGTGATATTAGCAGAGACAATATCCTCAAAGAAAACACAGTTACTTCGAGTAGCTGGTGCTGCATAGACCTTGGGGATGTAAGCTGCAACAATACTCTTGAAGGAAATGCTCTTTCCGGGGCCTATGAAGGAATCTATCTGTACGGGGCCAGTGAGAAAAATACTTTGAGTAATAATACTATCACAGCCAGCTCATATGGATTATTTACAGAAGGCTGCGGCAACAATACAATTTCAGGAAACAGTATTTCGGGAAATGACATTGGCGTATCTCTTAACCTTAACTGGACCGATGGGACAAATTCGGATTACAACATCATCTACAACAACTATTTGAATAACAGCAAAAACGCCGAAGATTACGGAACAAATGCCTGGAACATCTCAAAAACCGAAGGTGAAAATATCGTCGGAGGACCTTACCTGGGAGGGAACTTCTGGGCTTCTCCTGAAGGAGATGGTTTTTCAGAAACAGCTTCGGATGAAGACGGAGATCTGATTGCAGACCTTCCTTACAATGTAACGGAAACGAACTATGACTATCTCCCCCTTGTATTCGAGAAGCCTATAGGAAAAAACGAAAATGAGGATGGAAAAAAGTGCGAGAAAAGCAGGTAAGTCTGGATAAAGAAAGAGGAGAAAAAAGCCTGTATAAAGAGAGGAGATAAAAATATGTACGGGAAAAATTTCAATTTATTGGTTCTGTTAATCCTGGGAATAGTTGTTGCTCAATTCGTCTTTCCGGTTTCGGCCGAAGCTTCTTGCAAACAGGGAAATGAGAGTTCTGGAACTGTCATAATTGGCACTGTTGAAGGGGATTCACACACTTTTGGGAAGGACAGTGTTGCGACTGCGCTCGAAGACGAAGGTTTTGAAGTAATTGATCTTGGAAATGGCGTATCGGCTGAAAGTTTTGCTGCAAATGCGACAGAAAAGAAAGCCGATTTTGTGTTCAGTTTCGCCTCTATGAGTACTACAATGATCCACCAGATTCAGATAGAGGAGCAGCTCAAAGCTGCAGGGATCCGGGATAAGGTCATAACGGGTGTGGGTGGGTCGCTGGTGACTCAGACCTGGGCTGACCAGATAGGAGCTGATATTTATACTGCAGGACCGGAAGACGCGGTTTCCAAAGCAAAATCGGCTCTACTGAAAAGTAACAAAAATGTTCCAAAAATCCGAAATTCAGCCAATAAAAGTGCCACTTGCAAAAGCCTTAACGTATAAATTTGTGACTACCAAATCTGTGAAGAGGATCAGATTTTGAGAGGGAGGAGTTTTCCTTCCCTCCAATATTTAGTTGTGTCCATGAGGTGTTGCAAATCGTAATCTTAAGACTCTTTTTTACATGTTTTCAATTTTATCCGTAAATTCCAATTATATCAGTAAATTGTACCGTTAATGACACTTTTCTCGAGGTTGGAGTTGCAGAGAATTAAGCAACTGTTTTTTACAACTATTATATAGGCTATTTTTGTTACAGTACTACGGCCTGGAGTATTTTCTAATGTTAAGCTAACAGTATATACTATTGTATTCTAAAATGATTTCGCAGACTCAAAACCATTTGGAAGTCCAATAAATAATACAACCAGCAGGCAACGCAAAAAGTTAAACGTTGAGTAAATTCCAATTCCATTTTTGTATTGTGGAACGATTACGTAAAATGAAACAAATTTGAAGTTGGAGTAAAATAGTGGGTCACCTGTATACGATATGTATTTAAAATACAAAAATTAAAAAAGAGAAATAATTTAAGGATGAAACACCGCAAGATCTATCCAGAAATAGATTCCCAATTGAAGCAAAACTCAGAATCGAAATGAGATTGTTTAGGTTATGAAAAAGATTGTTTAGGTTAGAGCCTATCCCAAAACCTATTTTATTCTAAATCATCATGAGTTTTTAGGATTATTTTAGCGATTAGGTATTCAATTGATTGTTCCAAATACAAGATTCAAAAAAATCAAATTCTAAGTTTCGGGATAGGCTCGTTATGAAAAATATAGACAAAAGCAAAAAGTGTCAAATTGAAATTTTTTCAGGATAAAAAAACAGAAAACTGCCGTGCTAAATTGGCAATAGACAGTGAAAATTTTCATATTTCTTTTGTATTCTCAGTAAAACTGAATTGAAAATGAGAACTATTTTACGCTTTCATTATATTTATGATTTTTGTTAATTTTAGTATTATTTAATAATTTTATATATTGAATTTATATGATTTAATAACAATAGTTGACAAGATAATAGTACATTTCTGTATGCGATCTGAAAAATAATACTGCAAATGGTCGCCGCATTCTAACTTACTAATTGTATCTGTTTTAAAAATAAATCATTTCATCCTTTTTAACATTATATTTAATTTTATGATTAGACTTTCTATATAATATTCCAAGATATCGGTACCGGGAACAGTATATTTATTATCAGCATGGTGCTTAAGTTAATGAAAAACTATCAACCATCATCGAATATAAATTATTTAAACTCAAAACTTATTATAAAAACTTATGGAACATATCTTAAAAAATATTAATGTTTTATATAATTAATTTATTCAAAACCACATAATACCTATAAAATAACTTTATATAATTGGTATAAAATCATTATTATGTCGAAAGGAAATGGAGTCCAAAAGTAAGATAGATAAATAGATTCTGAAGCCAAGCTGAAAAGACATCTGCCGATCAGTATGGCAACTCAGTATATTGAGAGTGACATTCGACAGCCAACCACCTGAGTATCAATGAAAGGTGATTGCATTATTGGACAGAAAGAGCCTGGAAAATGACGATAAAAACTGATTTTCCAGGCCCTTGCCTAATACCGCTTGACAGTTTCCACCAGAAACCGTCGAGGTCGACCTGGAGAAAGATAGAAAAGATCCATATCCGGGCTATTTTGTATTATCTCGGGCTTTATATATATACTTACTGGGAAGTATCGACCGAAGGCTCTCAAGAACCTGTCGAATACTAACCGGAAAAAATAGAGAATCCACATAATGGAAAGGCGCTGACAACTGTAAAAAGCCGCACAATCCGAAATCGGTAAAAGCAACATGCAAATCCAGTTAGAGAAGCAGGCCGGTATGAAATACAATTGGTCTTTCTGTAATTTGATTGAAGTTATTTTCAAACATATTTGTATAGTTTTCGTATTTTTTGTTCCACACTTTAATCAGGTTAGTTTCACACTTTAATCAGGTTAGCTAGAGCAAGCTACCTTAGTTCATGAAAAGTAAAACGTTAGTTAAACTGGATATTGCTCATGAAATACCTACCAGTTAGCGAAAGATCACAAACTACTCCCATATTGAGAAATAGACGGTATTTTTGTGGATTTTTATGAAGTCTATTAGAACTGCAAAATTTGTGCCATCATTGATGATATATCAAAAAAGTTAGTTAAATATTATATAAAGTGATTTCATAAAAATTTGAAAGTTGGATGATTTGGATCATTAGGGATTATCTGGAGTGTGAAAATATGGCCAAAGAGAATAAAATTCCGAAGCGGAATTATTTACGGATAAAACAAATGAATATACACTATCTAACAGATATATATTTTGGAGAAAAAAATGCTGGGACGACACACACACTGGAAATTTATAATAATTTATCAAAAAAAAATGAAGTCCATTTGATATGTCAAAAACCACAGACTGAAATTGAAATCAAAAATAAATGTTATATTCCACTTTTTGGTACCAAGCGTGTAAAGCGCACTATTCTGTTGAATTTTCTATTCTGGATGATATACCCCCTATACATATTAATCAAAAAAAAACCAGACATATTTTATCAGCGATTTGATGGAACATTATTCTTATCCCCCTCATTGATATTCTCTAAATTATTTAATATCCCTCTGGTTATGGAAGTTAATGGGAATATGCTTGACGAGATATCAATGAGACACGAGCCACAGGTTTATGTGAAACTCATAAAACTATGTGAAAAAAGTTATTACTCAAAAGCAAGCAGGATAATTACAGTCACTGAAGGAATAAAACAAGAAATAATCAAAAAGTACCGCATTCCTGAAGAAAAAATAGAGGTAATAGGAAACGGAGTAAATACAGATATATTCAGGCCATTGAATAAGAGATCAAATTTGAAAACGAAATACGGGCTTGATAAAAACAATGTTGTTGCTTTTGCTGGCATTCTAGTAGAATGGCAGGGACTTAAATATCTCATAGAAGCCGCACCTGCAATTTTGAAAGAAGAAACAGAAACAATATTTTTAATAATCGGGGATGGGCCTTTAAAAAACGATCTGATTCAAAAAGTTAAAGATCTAAATATAGATAAAAAATTCATATTCACAGGTTTCGTATCCTATGATGAAGTGCCACTATATATAAATGCAAGTGATGTTTGCGTGGTACCTAAGATACCCCTAAAGTCTGGCTATTCTCCTTTAAAATTATATGAATATATGGCGTGCGGAAAAGCTGTCATAGCAAGTGATGTGAGAGGATTTGAAATACTGAATCAAGTAAAAGCAGGAGTTTTGGTTGAGCCGCAAAACTCTCAGAAACTATCTGAGGCTATTTTACAAGTGCTAAAGGACGGAGCTTTAAAAAATGAAATGGGAAAACGTGGGCGTAACGAAGTGTTGATGCACTACAGTTGGGGAAATGTGGCTCAGAAAACAGAAGAATTATTTATAAACACATTAAATGAAAATTATATAAATTCTAAACGTTTGAGGGCAAGTTCCAGACTTTAAAGAGTGAACTCTAAACATTTGAGAGTAAGTTCTAAATATTTGAGAGTAAGTTCTAAATATTTGAGAGTAAGTTCTAAATATTTGAGGATAAAATGAAAATAGTATCTATTGTCGGAGCTCGTCCTCAATTCATCAAGTGTGCACCTCTTTCTCGACTTATACGAGAAAAACACGAAGAAATACTCATACATACAGGTCAGCATTACGACACAGGAATGTCCGATATTTTCTTTGATGAACTAAAGATCCCTAAACCGAACTACAATCTTGGTGTAGGGTCCAACAGTCATGGAGTTCAAACTGGAAAAATGTTGATTGAAATTGAAAAAATTCTTCTAAGAGAAAGTCCCGACCTTGTCCTTGTATACGGGGACACGAACTCTACACTTGCAGGAGATCTTGCTGCTTCCAAATTACATATCAAAACTGCGCATATAGAAGCTGGTCTTCGGTCTTTTGATCGGTCCATGCCTGAAGAAATTAACAGAGTACTTACAGACCATACCTCAGACCTGCTTTTTTGCCCAACAGAAACTGCAGTCTTAAACCTAAAAAAAGAAGGAATCACAACAGGAGTCTATAATGTAGGAGATGTAATGCTTGATTCTTTGAAATATAACATAAGGATTGCAGAACAAAAAGCTACAATTCTGGGGAAGCTGAACCTTAACTCAAAAGAATATATTGTTGCAACTGTTCATCGGGCTTCGAACACTGACAGCTTTGAAAACCTTTCCTCCATAACAAACGCTTTCTGTCACACAGGTGTTTCCATTGTATTTACAGTTCACCCTAGAACTGAAAAGTATCTGAAACAGTACGGTCTCTGGAATAAATTGTGTGAAAAAGTTAAAGTCATTCCTCCCCTTGGATACCTGGAAATGCTAAAGCTCATGGTTCATGCAAAGAAGATCCTTACAGACTCAGGAGGCGTGCAGAAAGAAGCTTACATGCTTGGAGTACCCTGCATAACTATGAGGGAAAATACCGAATGGGTGGAAACTATAGAGGATGGAGGGAATGTACTTGTTGGAACGGACTATGAGAAAATCATGGATGCAATTTTAAATTTTAAAGGTGTTCCCGTAAAAGGGAACTTTTTCGGAAATGGGAATGCATGTGCGGAAATTTGTAAAACATTAAACAAATTGTAATAAAGTTCCCACTGAAATATTTTATATGACTTTCTCCTTCTTTAATTCGTAAAACGGTGTGATCTGTTGTCAGAACTCCAAAAATTTACATCTGATGTTGGTGTTACATTTATAGCTTCTGCTATAGGTATGCTTTTAGGATTTCCTATAACCGTACTCTTGGGACGATATTTAGGAGCCGATGATCTGGGTCTTTATCGAATGGTGAACACCATCTTTGGAAGTCTTATGCTGTTTGTCACTATTGGAGTTCCTGCAGCTATTATAAAATATGTGGCTGAATTTCGTGACAACGAAGAAAAAATAGCACAAATTGTGTCTGCAGGTTTAATCACATCTGTTTTATTGGGATTATTTTCTTTCATATTTATTTATCTGAGTACAAATTTATTCGCGAAATTATTTAACATGCCTGAACTTTCAGGCCTATTGAAAATTCTTGCTTTTGCGTTTCCATTTTCTATTATTAATAGTACACTTCTTGGTCTTCTCAATGGCTTGAGAGAAATGACTAAAAACGCATGGGCCACCATAGTTCAGAGTACATTTTTACTAATTTTTACTTTTCTCCTAGTTTTTAAGTACGGCGTCAATGGCGCAGTTACTGGGATCGTACTCTCATCTGCTCTGACAACACTGCTTTTGATATCTGTTCAAAAGATTTCCAAGATAACATTTTCCAATTTGTATGGAGCAGTTGTTCAGATTATTGATTTTGGTTCAAAAACAGTGCTTGCAAATGCAATAAATCTTATTAATTACCAGGCAGATATCCTGATGATTGGGTACTTTATGACCAAAACAGATGTTGGAGTTTATAGCGTTGCAGTTATGTTTGCAAAGCTTATCTGGATTTTTCCCGATTCACTTCAGAAAATTACTTTCCCTCTTATCTCTGAATACCATGCAAAAAAAATGAGCGATTCAATAACAACTGTAGTTGACAGATGTATGAAATATAGTTGTCTTTTTTTGACTTTTTTCACTACTTTTTTTATTTTTTTCGGAGAAAAGGTTGTAGCTCTCATCTTTGGAGCTGAATTTGAACTCTCATACATTCCATTAATCATTTTGCTCATTGGAACTCTTTTTTATGGAATAACTAAATCTGTAGGGTCTATTTTTGCAAGCATTGGAAAAGTTAATCTTGTCTACAAAATTCCTTTGGTTTCAGCAACATTTAACATTATTATTAATATAGTCTTGATCCCAACTTATGGTATCAATGGAGGAGCCCTTGCAACAAGTTTTTCTCTGATTATCAGTATGATTCTAATGCTTCATTTTATGAAGTCCCTTTTAGAGATTAAGTTTGACTTCTGGTGGTATTTTAAAATCTTTGGTATTACAATGTTTTTAATTCTTGTCTACCTAATAATAGTAAACAAGTATAACATATTACTTGGATTAGTTTTAATGGCTTTACAATATGTTATATTTTTCAGATTTTTTATCCCAGTTGAGGATAAACAAATATTATATAAAGTAATTTCTACCAATGGGAGAAATTATTAAATATTACTGTTTGGTAAGATCTTGAATCAGTTTTGCAAAATCTTTCTTCCAAATATTTGTTGAAAATTCTGAGACAATGATGATCCAGAGAACTTTTTGTAACAAGCATGAAATCTGAAGCAAGAGTAAATATTTGTAATATTTTTAAGGTGTTTGGTTTTCTCATAAATTGAAAATATATCGAAATATAATTAAGATTTTACTGTTTGCACGATTTAGAGAGGAAAGACTAAAGACCAGAAAATAATGAAAAGTTTCTGAATTCAAGTTCAACTCTCAATTCCGCAAATTTGCAATCTCTTGAGCAAAAAAATTGTGATTAACTTCAGCATTATAATTTAACCTCCAATTTTCTTTGCTTTTTCTCTTTTTATCAGCAATTTGATTTGGATTATCAATAAATTTCAATATTGCATCTGCGATATCCATAGGGGTCGGATCACTATCAAGCAACAATCCAACTTCATCCGATACTATTTCGTGGGTCCCGCCAACATCGGTAGCTATCACTGGTATACCGCAGCTCTGGGCCTCCATTATTGATACCGGTATGCCTTCTGACGCACTGACATTAATAAAAACATCTACATTGTGTTGCCGATAATATTCGATCACTCCTTTATCTGGTAAAAATCCTGTAAAATTATATTTTACATTTTCAGGTAAAACTTCTGATGCTAGTTTTTTAATGCTCTGTTCAAGTGGACCATAGCCGATATGTGTCCATTCAATTCTCTTGCTTGGTCGAAGAATACAAAACTCTTTTAATCCATTTATTAGCAGGTGCAATCTTTTAACTGGCACAATATAGGAACATGATACTATTCTGAAAATTCCATCTACAGATGGAGAAGTAATAAAATGTGAATCTGTTACCCCTAACCTTATAGTTTGATATTTTTCTAAATAAGTTGGATATTTTTTTTCTAGATACTCCTTCCCACTATTTGATATCAAGAATACTTTTGATATTAATGAAAATGTTTCATTCCTTAAGGTAATATGTGCTGAGCTATACTGATCTTCATACAAATCGCCCCTGTGTGCTCTTGAAATCACAACAATGTCTGGATACTCTTCTTTTAATAAACCGAGACCTAAGGTCGAAGCACTGAGCCAGTAAGTATAAAATATAGTATTTTGTGGAGCAAAATCATGCTTTTTTATACAGTTTGAAGCCCATTTTTTTATGATAAAGGCATCAGATATAAATTCTCCCAACAATTTAAAGGATTTAATATTTGTGATGATTGCTGGTTTTTTAATAATTTCAGTATAAAATAACTTTGATCTCAAACATAAAAATATCTTCATTAATACACTCCTAATCTTCCCAATTTTGGAATATATGATCAGAGAATCATCTAGTACACATACTTTAGGGAGATTCCGAGCTATCTTTTCAGTGGCATCGGGGAGATATTGAGGCACGAGAATTATTTTATTAAAATATGAACATAGACATGAGATTTCAGGATCTAAAAATGATTCTCTAATTGCCCCATAGGGATATGAAAACGTGATTAAAACAAGAATTGTCTCTTTTTTTGCTGTATCTTTTCTCATACTACCGCAACCATTAATAGCGTCTCCCTAGTTGGCGGATAGCGTTTGCAAATAAAATCAAAAAGTATACTTTTTGGATTAAGAGCATAAAAAACACCATTATCTCGTGGAAAGGGCACGCAAAAAAAGAATTTTTCGACTTCCATACCTGCTAATGTAACTATTTTTCCTAAAGTATATGGAGTGAACCAATATCTATGATCTGTATTGATATATTCTTTATTTAAAAAAGTATATTTCATATTCTGATACGAAAGAGCATTTGGAACTGTAATGACCAGTCTATCCACGATCCCATGGTATTTTTTTTGAACATCACTTAGAAAAAGGCATGGGTTGTCAATATGTTCTAATATTTCGCCCAATATCATATAATCCCAATGTTCTTCTTTTATAGCATTAAGCTCCTCCTCAATAATATCTCCGCATAAAACATCTTCATATCCTAAATTATTTTTAAGGTATTTAATGCCATCTTTATTGATATCAACTCCAATACACCGTTTTGAATTACTGCACAATCTACTGTGAAGCCAAGTATTATTTTCGATCTTGTTTTGAATCAATGGAATATGATCACAACATCCAAGATGGATAATTTTTTTGTCTTTTGACAATTGTTCTAATATGGAAATCCTATCTAAAATATAATTCTCTTTTTTAGAAATATCTAGGACTAATCCACTTGAAAAATTAGCTCCAATTAGATAGTTTTGTACAGATTTATCGAATTCCATTCATTCTACTCCATTATTTTCGAAAAGAACAATACTGAACCAAAAAGTCAGTCTCGGTTATTAGAAAGTTTCCAGTTCATCAAAAACTGTAACTTATGAACGTCTAGTATTATCAGAAAGATCATAACAGGGATGGAACCTATTTATCTCAGAAGAACTTTTAGCTTGCTCATGAATATCACATTTGAGTAATAAGTCATTAGAATTTATTAAAACTTTTCAATATTTTAAACATAACCGCTACAGAAGAAGAAATTTGTGCACTTAATTAACTGTTTAAGTGGTTTTGATTATTAATAATGTATACTTATTGTCAGATTTTGGCTGACAGCTCTTCCTTATACGACAGATTATTACCATGGCAACCTCAAGTGCGTGAATTTCTTTTACTCCTAAAATTTTGGTTCTTCTCTATTCATCACACAACACAGTTAGATGGTCAGGCCCATTAGTCCTGGTTCACGTTTCCAGCTTTGACGTCCGAACCAAGTTACTTTCATTCGCCTCGTACATCGATCTGGCTTCAAGAATGCCCCATAATTTTGGTTCTCAACATTGAAGGTGCATATACCTACGAGATCCCAAGTCAAAGTAAGCCAATTAATTGATTAATTTTCGGATCAAATTATGATTTGCTATTGGCTCTATGTAAAACCCTTAGTAACTCAAAACAGTCATCATTTCCCCCCATAAACATCATCAAATCTGAGAATATCACCTTCATCCATGAGCTCTATTGACTGCACCTCAATCATCTCCAGTTGGCCTTTTACGGATTCGATAGTATGTGCCTTTACCCGGCTTGTATAAATGTGCTTTTCCCAGGCCTCAGGAAAAAAGACAGATAAATGTACGTATGAATACATCATATTTAATACTATATGTAATGATAATTTTATTTAGTGATATTTTATTTAAAATTAATATTATTATTTATAAAAAAATGCATAGTTACTATTTTTGCCGTAAGCAGCTACTTATGAATTAATAAGCTAGAGTAGCCTTAATTTTTCATCTCTTCCCATATAATGTAAAGGAATATATTTTATTGTATCACCTTCATTGATACTTCTTTTCAGTTCAGGACGAGGAAATAGTAGAAAAGAAAATGATTCCGAAACCGAGGTCGTTCAGCTCTTTTCAAAGTTGACTTCTAACTCTGGTCAACGAGGCTAAAGAGTTGTTTTGCCAGATTTTATCAATGATCACTTAATCCTTTAGCCTCGATTTTTTCTCTTTTTTCAATTAAGGTTTATTCGTTTTCAGAATATATTCCCTGTCTTGTGTTTGTTGTCATATTTATGCAGTCACTTTTATATATTCTGTTTTTGTTACCGTGTTACTGCCTTTAGCATTCTTTACTGTCAAGTTAACCGTATATGTTCCTGCCTTGGAATACTTATGAATCGGGTTCTGGTGGAATGAATCTGATCCGTCTCCAAAGTCCCATATCCATTTAGCAGGTGTTCCTGTGCTTGTGTCAGTAAATTTAACCTTTAATGGTGCTTTTCCCGATGTAACACTACTGGTGAAGTTTGCAACCGGTTTTGTAATCACTATTATATATTCTGTTTTTGTTACCGTGTTCTTGCCTTTAGCATTCTTTACTGTTAAATTAACAGTATATATTCCTGCTTTTGAATACTTATGAATCGGATTCTGGTGGAATGACTTTGATCCGTCTCCAAAGTCCCATCTCCATTTAGCAGGGATTCCTGTGCTTGTGTCAGTAAAAGCAACATTCAATGGTGTTTTTCCAGAGGTTGGAGTTGCAGAAAAGTTTGCAACCGGTTTTGTTATTACTTTTATATATTCTGTTTTTGTTACCGTGTTCTTGCCTTTAGCATTCTTTACTGTCAAGTTAACCGTATATTCCCCTGCTTTTGAATACTTATGAGTCGGATTCTGAGCGAATGAACTTGATCCGTCTCCAAAGTTCCAGAACCAGGAAGTTGGAGAGCCAGTACTTGTATCAGTAAATTTAACCTTTAATGGTGTTTTTCCTGAAGTAGGAGACGCAGAAAATGCAGCTACAGGCTTTGCTGAAGAGGGACTGGAGACCTTAATGTACCCAGTTTTTACCTCAGAATCGCTTCCATCCTCGTTGGAAACCGTAAGGTTAACAGTGTAAGTACCGGCTGCAGCATAAGTGTAGATAGGGTTCTGCTCAGTGCTGTCTACATTGCCATCATTATCAAAGTCCCAAGAATAGGAAGAAACAGTGCCAGTTGAAGCGTCTGTAAACTGAACTTCAAGAGGTGCTGTACCGGTTGTTACATTTGTGGTAAAGTTAGCTACTGGTGCAGCTTCTTGTTCTTTCTGGTATTCAACGACAAGGATCTGCTGGAGCGCATCCATGCCTCCGTTTGTTGTGCCCTGGATTCCGGCCTCGTTTCCGGTTTCATTAATGTAATTTTTTACATTAAAGACCAGAGGGCTTGCTGAATTTGAACTTCCCTGCCATGCCAGGGTTGTCACAGTGTTTCCATTGAAGAGCAGGTTACCTTCATCGGGTCCGGCACTTCCTGCGAAACTGTACAGCGTAGCGTTCCTAACCTTACTTACATCAACGGACATACCCGTGAAAGGAGCATATGCTGTAGCTTCTTCGGAAGTGGTTCCATACCCGGAGGCAGATACACCAAGTTCGTCGCATTCTTCATTGATGAAGATCTGCTTCCTGGTTTCATTAGGGTTACGGTAGATCACAACAAGAGTGCTGGGGTATAGAGCATTGCTATTGCCAGCATTAGGCGCCATGACAAGACTGTTTCCTGCAGAGTTAAACTGGCTGGTCACATCAAAGGCATAAAGGCCATATTTATACTCAGCATACCCACCAAAATTGCTCTTGTCAGTGTATGGTGTTCCACCTGTAAGCTGCTTTCCGTTAAACGAAGCATTCCAGCTAGGTACTCCCCCAGAAGTGGTATCCCAGTTGTAGGCGAGATAGAGCCAGACCTTTTCTACGGTGGAGCCACTAGGGAGTGGAAGATCACTTGCAGTCCAGGTTTCGGTCCTGCCAGTCCAGCCAATAGCTTTGTAAAAAGTATCGGGTTGTGTGGAGTACAGAAGGTTACCCTGGAGATCATAGGTCTCTTTTGTGGTAATATCACTTCCACCTTTCCAGTAGCGTTTTCCTTTATACCCATTATATTTGACAGATTTAGCCAAACTGCTTTTGTTGTTGTTAGTCTCATTAGTTTCGGAGATCAGATTGTCAGGGTCAACAACTGCAGTATAGGTTACAGTGCTACCTTCCAGATTGCGTACGGTTGGGTCGATTATGGTCGCAGTTTCCGTTCCTCCACTGGACATGGATGCAATTGTTGTAGTGTTTACTGGAACTGAACTGGATACGTCGCTGGCATAAAGAGCTACCGAAATATTATTTAGGGTAACAGGGCCAGTATTCTTGACGTTAGTGACTATGGTATTTGCTTCCCTGGCAAAGACCGCAGAGCCTGGTACAGTGTTTATGATTCCGGAGATCGTGAGATCGTTAGTTTCCGCCGAACTTACAGTGATATAATCCGTCTTTACTGTGCTGTTGCTACCGGCTTCATTTGTGACCGTGAGGGTGACATTATAGTTCCCGACAGAATCATAGGTATACGAAGGGTTCTGCTCTGTAGCCTTTGCACCGTCCCCAAAGTCCCACGTCCAGGATGTAGGTTCACCTGTTGACTGATCCATGAACGCAACTGTTAGAGGTTTCATTCCACTTGTCTTGTCCGCCGTGAAGTTGGCTATTGGTGCCAACCCCTGTGAGTCAGTATATTCTGCCGTCAGTATGGAAAGTGCATTTTTATAGAATCCAGCATTTCTGTCATAGGTCAGAGTGTTTGTATCGGTAGATTTAAAATCGTCCGTAATATCCCAAGAATCAGATCCACAATAAGTACCCTGGGGTGTACCTGAAGTGAGTGATTTTCCGTTGAAAGCGTATGACCCGTCTGCACTTGCCATGTGTATATCTGTAAGCTTTGCAGATTTTAGTGTAGAACCCGCTGATAAAGCTGCCTTAAAATCTGTGCTTCCGATGTAGTTTTCACCCAGGTTATCCTCACTATAATAAGTATCCGCATCGTGTCCACGGTTTACCTGATACCAGATCTTTTTTCCGCTACCGTCATTGTAAGCTACAATAAGAGTTATCAGTTTTATTCTACCATCAAACTTCTCGTCAGTAGGCTCCGTATGTACGGTAGCTTTGTTTTCCCCAGACTTTACAAGGCTTGTGACATCATAATACATCATGTAGTCACTGGTTACCCTGTCAACATGGTCGTTTACCTGGACATATGCTTTTCCGTCATTACCCCCATTAATAATGTATTTATAAGGAACTTTAAGGGTTTCATTTCCGAGAGTCTGGTCGTTAAAGCTTACATTTGCAAAACCTTTATAATTATTTTGCATGTGCCCACAGTATACGGTTGTGAGCAACGTCGCCCATTCAACTTCAGCATCATCAGGCAGTGTAAAGGTCTTGTCTATAGTTTTATCGGTGTGTATTGCCTGATCTGCTGTTCCGTAGTAGCTATCACAATAAACACCTCCACTTACTGTTCCGTTGTGGACAGAAGTCAGAGGGATTCCGCCTACGTAATTGTCAGCCAGGCAGACCCCGCTGGTCAGAATCAGAGTTAACAATATCAAAATTAGTTTTCTATTCGTTAATCTTCCTCCTGTACGTCAATTAGAGAAAGAATTCCAGAGATCTGTACATAAGCAGTTCTTATCAGACAATTAACAGGAACCTAAGTATTACCAGTAAAAGTAAAGTCAAATAATTATGATTCTGTTTTAGGAAATGTGACCAAATGTGTTTTCAGACTAAATATATCTAACCAATTCCCGTTTCTGAGTGACTTTCTTTGACAGTTATCTTTTAAGTTCTTTCTCATAAGTTTTTTCAAATTACAACTAATTTTTAATACAAATAATTATTTTATTAACAAGTTTTCAAGTATATTAATTTTTTTAAATGCTTTTATGATTATTTATGTTAATAATTTTATGATTACATAGCATATTTTTATAGGTTTTATACATTGAGTAAAAAAGTTGCTCAAAAATACCTTTTTTAAGTACATTAGCTGGAGACGCTTATGAAAATAGTAAAACATAGTGCAAAATTATGCATAAATTGTTTTATGGTGACGTTTTGTGATTTTAATTTCTTTTATACCTGTCATTTTTGAGATCTCTGGTTTAAGTATATTTTTGTTTAAATAAATTTTTTGATTAAGTAGATGTTTTTATTTTTGTATTGGTTGATAATTAGCATATTAATTCAACTATTTTCCCTATAATATATGAAATATTTATTAATATTTTTTAAATTATTAATATTATTTAATAATCATGTAAGAATAGACATTTACACAAAAAATGATTACCATTTTGATAGGAGAAAAAAATTGAGAATCCAAAATACTTGAAAAATTCTCTTAATCGGTTGACAGTCCTGCAAAAAAGAATAAGTAGAAAAATTAAGGGTTCAAAAAATAGAGAGAAGGCAAGGCTGCAACTCTCAAAACTCCATGAGAAAAATACATGAGAAAAATACATGAGAAAAATACATGAGAAAAATACATGAGAAAAATACATGAGAAACAGTGAATAAAGGAAATGTTCTTGATCTCGAGCACTTTTCCGATACTTATAACCAGATTGAAAGTAGACTTAAAAAAGGTTCTCTTATTGTTTTTGATAAAGGAGCTAATACCAAAGAGAATCTCAACCTGAGAAGGGATGCTGAGATGGACTATCTCACTTCCATGAAACTGAATTTGAGTGACGATGAAATAATTGAGAACTTTGATCTGGAAAGAACAGACAAATAAAAATAAAAACTTTATTCAGACCTGTTTTGCTGAACATTTGTTCCTAAAAGTATATGCCCGTTTGAAGAGAAACAATACTTAACTTTACCAAATGTATTTTTGAAGCCGATTCAAGTTTGATAGAACAGGATTTCGATAAAACGGGATTCAAACTGAGTTTTAGTATTGGGGGTATGAGGAAATGTTACTCATGGATATAATAACCTGGGAGCCTAAAGACTCCCTGAAAGTTGCGGAATTCTATGCGAATTATGAATACCCGAAAGGCATAAAAGTAATTGATGAATGGACTGACCTTACTGGCTACCGCGCGTTTATAATTTATGAAACTGAAGACGAAAAAACATATGCGAATTCCGTGTTTCCGTTCATAGGGCTGTGCAAATTCGAAACATTTCCGGTTATGAAATTGGACAAATTTATGCAGCTTGCCCAAAAACTTGCCGAGAAAACAGGAGGAAAATGGCCAGGTGCTGAGCAGGAAGAAGGAGGAAAAGCCTCAGAAAAACTTCTTCAGCAAATAGATAACCTTGAAAAGAGAATTGAACGCCTTGAACACCATTCTTTTGTTCAGCAGGAAGATATAACGTAAAAATTTAAGTTTAATGTGAAAATTTAAGTTTAAAGCGAAAACTAGATTCGATATGAAACTTAATTCCAGCGTGAAAACCTAGATCCAACGCGAAACTTAGTTCCAAGTAAAGACCTGATTCCAACGTAAGAACTGCGATCTGAAACCGGTTTTAGTCCGGCCGAGAATTTTTACCTCAAATTTATTATTTTTCAAACGCGCTTTCAAATTTTTCCTCGTCCATGCGATAGATCTGCCACCCATCTGCAGAGCTTCCTCCAAGACGTTCGTAGAATTTCCTTGCAGGGTTCCAGTCAAGAACTGCCCATTCCATTCTTCCACAGTTTCTTTCTTTTGCAAGCTTTACACAATGGAGAAACATTGCTTTCCCGATTCCTTTTCCCCGGAACTCAGGTTTTACAAAAATATCCTCGATATAGAGTCCAGGCTTTCCCACAAAAGTAGAAAAATTGTGGAAAAAGACAGTAAACCCGGCAGGAACCCCGTCCAGTTCGGCAAAGAAAACCTCAGCATAGGGCTTTTTTCCAAACATGGCCTCTGCTAGAGTTTCTTCTGTCGCTGCGACCAGGTGGGAAAGGTTTTCAAACTTTGCAATGCCTTTGACGAACTCAAGAATCAAGGGGACATCTTCTATTTCTGCGGCGCGGATTTTTAAACAGGTTTTTATTTCATTCTCTGTAGGCTTTATAGAACTTTCTTCAAGTTTTTCCGGCTCTGACATTTTTCTATTCCTTTATTAGATTGATAAATACAAATAATTTTATAGGTTTAATGAAACTGAAGTTATGAAACTGAAGTTATTTGAATCCACTCTTAGTGTATGTAATTTTTGCTAGCCTGAGATTTCCAATAAAAATAAGTATGAAGCAATAAGTATGAAGCAAGAAAAGTCTTGTTTAAAATGCTTGGTAAAAAAGATTTCAAACCGGTCACGCTTGCAGATCGAGCTTTTTTCGAGCGCCATTACGCACTCTACCCGCAAACCCATAGCGATAACACCTTCACGAGTATGATCTGCTGGAACCATTTCATGCATTATCGGTATGCATACGTGAAAGGAAACGTAATTCTAGCGTGCACCGCCGCAGGAGTGACACGGTTACACCCACCTGTAGGCCCCCGTGATCCTGAACTCATGAAGGAGGTAATACGGCTGGCGCTGGACATGGGCAACAATAATAAGCCCTTAATGCTCATCGATCCTGAGACTGCAAAATGTATGAAGGAAATCGATCCTGACCTTATACTGGTTCCGGACCTTAACCATTTTGAATATGTGTACCGTGCTTTCGACCTTGCTGAACTTCCTGGAAAGAAATACCTCAAAATCCGCAGCCAGCTTAACAAATTCCGGAAAAATTACCGGCACACTGTCGAGCCAATAACTTCAGAAAACCGAGAAGAAATAATGGAATTCCTGGTAAAGTGGTGTGAGAGCAAAAGGTGCAAGAACAATTTCACCCTTGCCCATGAAATAGAAGCATTTTCCTATGCGGTCGAACACTTAACCGAACTGCCCCTGCGAGGCCTTTTGATAAGGGTTGACTCACAGGTAGGTGCCATCTCCCTTTTTGAGCGTCTCAATGCTAATACAGCGCTAATCCATTTTGAGAAAGGGCTGACTGACTATGAAGGAATATACAAGGCGATCAATGCCGAAACCGCAGCAGTTCTTGCCAGCGAGGTGGAGTATATCAACCGGGAAAGCGACCTCGGTGCCAGTGGACTTCGAAAGGCGAAGCTTAGGTATCATCCGCACCACATGGTTGAAGTGTATTCGCTCAAACGCAGAACCCACTTTCCAGTTATCACATGATAGTTTACATCCAAAGGTAATAGATACTTATAGGAATTGCTTATCAACCTAAAAAACTCAGATGATGTTATTACTACTGATAAAAAGAATCTGATAAAATGAACCTTGAGGTAATGCATGAAGATACTTATTAATGCTGATCAAGAGTAAATAAAAATATTAATCCACTAATTGCTAAAGTCAAAGAATATTTAAGGATTTCATTACCATCAAGAGCTGGTAGTCCGTTTAGTGAAGAATTTAAATCTATTAAACAAACTATCTCAAAACTCAAGCCATTTATACAATTCTCAAGCCATTTATACAATTCTCAAACCATTTATACAATTCTCAAGCCATTTATACAATTGGATTATGGACAATATTTACCTTATAATACATAGAAGATATTCTTCAAACATCAGATACAGATATCTTTGTAGTCAAATATAATATCTCAATTGTATAATCAAGTTTACTTTTGAGACAGCCTGTTTTCATAGAGCCTGTTCCAAAAGTCACTTTACTCTTAATCGTTGGGAATTCTCAGAATTGTTTTCATGATCATGAACTTGATTGATTATTCAAAATACAAGGCCTAAGAAGCAGATTTCAAGTTTTGGAATGAATTCATAATTTTTTGAAATTTGGAAGAGTCTAGTAAAAAATTTGTATAAAGAGCCTATCCCAAGAGCCACTTTACTCTTAATCATTGGGAATTCTCAGAATTATTTTCATGATCATGAGCTTGATTGATTATTCAAAATACGAGGTCTAAGAAGCAAATTTCAAGTTTTGGGATGACCTCAAAATAAATCGTTTTTAAAAATATTAGGGTTGTAAATAAATATAAAAAAAATTAATTGAAGGTATCTTTCAACACCTCCTCATTTTTATTCTCTGCAAGCATCTTCAAAGTGTCAAGCTGTTCCTGTTCAGAATCGATGTAATAAACCTCATATCCGAGCCTGCCAAGCTGCCGAATATACTCTGTTGGGAACGCGGGCTCTATCGTTACAGCATGGGTAATTACATATCGATCGCCGACGACGGTTCGTAGCAGGCTTCGCCCGTATCTATCATCCAATTCTGCAATCTTAGGTTTTAGAGCAGCAATATCATCTATCATCTTTCCTATGGCCTGAAAGTCAAATGCTGGGCCCCAACACGTGAGTGCAAAACACTGTGCTATGCGATCGGCTCCGACTTTCCTTGCCAGGCCAACTGATGTATATTTGCGAATGATATCACCTTCCGGCACGTTAGGCACAAAGAACATCTCATTCTGGTTCGGCCAAAAGAAATCAGAAATATTCCTCGAGAACAGTTCATTAATCACTTCGCCAAACAGCCAAAGAGGTGTGATAGACCATGCAACCCGCCGCATATTATCTGTAACTGTCACGGGCTTGTTTTTGATTAACTTTAGCTCGGGATATTCTCCCAATATTTGTTGCTCAATATCATCGACCATATTATCCGTAACTGTCACGAACTTGTCTTTGATTAGCTCTAGCTTGAGATATCCTTCCAATATTCTTTGCTCAATATCTTTGACTATATTTATATAATCAAACCAATTTTTTGGCAATAATAATTATATTTATTCTTATATTAAAAAAGAAAAATATAGTTGAAGACTATAGTTGAAGATTAATCTGTAATATCGATATTATGGCCCAAGAACATGGTAGATAAGATTTTGACAAAATTGACGAAAATACGTTAAATGCAAAAAACGATCTACAATTGCTTATTTGATCAAAAAATTACATTCAGTGTCTTTAAAATTGAACCAGAAATGCCGTTGAATACAAAATTTGATAATAAGAACTTAATTAATATTACAATACGAAAGTAACGTTTAATAGATACTATCTTTTTAATTTGCATAAACATATGAGTATTAAAATACATAAATATTAATAATGTGTTGAAACTGTAAATGAGATTTTTTGCGTTATTACGTGATAAAATATCCTCCTAAATAACATTCACAATATAAAAATTCATTAAATTGATTATAAATTGCTTTAAGAAAACTTTTTTACAAAAAAATCTTTATATGAGCCTATCCCAAAAGCCACTTTACTTTTAATCGTTGGTAATTCTCAGAATTGTTTTCATAATCATAAGCTTGATTGATTATTCAAAATACAAGGCCCAAGAAGCAAATTTTAAGTTTTGGGATGAACTCTATTTGAGCTCATCCCAAAACCAGCTTTATAATCAAAACTGATAAGAATTTCAGAACTATTTTCCGTGATCAGAAACTCATTGATGATTCTTAATTCCATATTCGTAGAAGTAGTTTTGAGTTATGGGATAGGCTCTTTAAATATTATTGAAAAATAAGGAATTTTGTGAAATATGGCAAAACTTCGACTCATTTCAAAATATTATATTCTAACATCTAAGTCCTAACATAAAATCCTTAAAAAGATTAAAAAATAGAAATAAAGTAAGGAAAGAATTGAAAAAAATCTTATTCTTCCGAATTCTTTTTCTCAAAAGCTTCCTTTACGATTTTCAAAGCGCAGAGCTCCCCACACATAGAGCAGGTATCGCTTTCAGTTTTTCGGGCATCTCGAATTTTGCGGGCCCTGTTGCCATCGATTGCCAGTTCGAACTGTTTTTCCCAGTCAAGGTCCCTGCGGGCATAGGCCATGGCAAGATCCTTTTCCCAGGCGCGTTCTCTCGGACCTTCTTTTATAAGGTCAATAGTGTGAGCTGCAACCTTTGTTACGAGCAGACCTTCTTTTATATCTTCAAGGGTTGGAAGGGCGAGGTGTTCCGAAGGAGTTACCATGCAGAGAAAATCCGTGCCATGCATCCCCGCAACTGCTCCTCCTATCGCACCTGTAATGTGATCGAAGCCCGGTGCGATATCGGTTACAAGCGGCCCCAGGAGATAGAGAGGAGCGCCATTACAGAGCTCTTTCATGCCTCTAACGCTGAGTTCGATTTCGTTCAAAGGCACATGACCTGGACCTTCCACAAAGGTCTGGACATTGGCAGCCCTTGCCCGCTTTACGAGCTCACCGAGTGTGATAAATTCCATAAACTTCGGGCGGTCGGAGGCATCGGCAATACAGCCGGGACGCATGCCGTCCCCAAGGCTCAGGGTCATATCATATTCTTTTGCGATTTCAAGTAGATAATCAAATTCAGCATAGAAGGGATTGTCTTCTCCATTATGCAGCATCCATGCAAGGGTAAAAGAGCCTCCACGACTCACGACATTCATTATCCTGTCGCTCTGACGCAGCCGTTCAAGTGAGTTTAAGTTAACCCCGGCGTGCACAGTCACAAAGTCAACTCCCTGTTCGGCATGTTTCCGGACGGCGTTGAACATATCATCCGAAGTCATTTCCACAACAACTTTCCTGGAAGCTGCAGCCTGGTAGATTGGGACCGTTCCGACTGGAATATTAACGGATTTCAGGATTCGGGTGCGAATTTCGTCCAGATTTCCACCTGTAGAAAGGTCCATTACAGCATGAGCGCCGAAAGCTTCTGCTGCCTTTGCTTTTTTGATTTCGGCATCAATGTCTACATAGTCCCTCGATGTTCCGACATTGGCATTGATCTTTGTGCTCATATACTTGCCAATACCTATAGGAAGGGTCTCTCGCCTGTTATTTACAGGGATAGCAATTAGCCCTTTTGCCACGCAGGAGCAGACAGTCTCAGGGTCTATTCCTTCAGTTTTTGCCACAGTTTCTATAGAAGGGGTGACGATTCCCTTCTTTGCATCTTCCATCAGTGTCATTGTTACTCCAGACTGCAGGTTAATGAGACAATTATAATTTTATATTAATTAATAAATCTCGATAAAAATATGTCAAGTAACAGCAATATCATTGACTGTAACTAACCGACATTTTAAGCATATTATAAGATTGACCAGAATAATAAGGATAAAGATAAATCCAGTACTTATATCTTGCAGACTAGAACAGACAACTCATATATATCTTTTCACGTCTGGTAAGTCATATAATATGTATAAGCAGACAAATATATAAATAATGTATGTGTATTATTTAGAGCATGCGCAGAAAGAAAACCACAGAAACTGTTTTTAAAGTAAAGGCTTTTACAGCTTACCGGGATAATTGAATTTAACCAGTAAAATAATTGAATTTAACCAGTAAGATTAAGCCAATGCACATAAAAGAAACAAGAAAAAGAGGGAAATCTTTCAGGTGCATTTCCTAATTCACTTCATTATGTGTTTCAATTAACTTCATTATGCGTTTCCTTACACATTTCTTATTAATACTATTTTAGCTCCCAATAAAATCTCAAGAACGGAATCAGGGTATTTTATATGACAATTGTCGCATTTGCAGAAAAGAATAAGGCAGCATCCCAGATTGCCAGCATCCTGGGCGAGGGGGAAGTTGAGAGGATAACAGTTGAAGGGCTGCCTGTATACGAATTCAAGTGGAAAGGTGAAGAGTGGCTGGTAATGGGACTTTCCGGGCATATTATGAATTATGACTTCCCAGAGCAGTATAACAAATGGAAAGAAGTCAATCCGGGTGTACTTCTTGAAATCGACCCGCAAAAACTTGTAACGCGAACTGATTACGCTGCTGCGGTAAAAAATCTGGCAAAAAGAGCAAACAAGATAGTCCTTGCCTGCGACTATGACAGGGAAGGAGAAAACATAGGATTTGAAGCCAAGACACTTGCAGAGAAAGTAACAAATGTGCCGATTGAAAGGGCACGTTTTTCGTCTCTCTCTCCAAAGGAGGTTAAAAAAGCTTTTGAAAGCCTGATAAACCCGGACTATAACATGGCAATGGCTGCAGAAGCCAGACAGATTCTGGACCTTAAAATGGGAGCAGCTTTTACCCGCTTTGTCACGCTTTCAGTCAGGGAGAGGGCAAGAACAAAGGACATACTTTCTATCGGTCCCTGCCAGACACCTACCTGCGGGTTTGTATACGAAAGGGAAAAGGCAATCCGGGCTTTTCAGGCAAAGGACTTCTGGAAGATAACGGCTATTTTCTCGGCAGAAAGTGGAAAAGAAGGAGGAAAAGAAGGAAGAAAAGAAGGAAGAAAAGAAGGAAAAAAAGAAAGAGGAGATTTTGAAGGTACTCACAGGGCAGGAAATATTCACGATAAAGAAAAAGCCGCTGAGATCTTCAAACGACTGAAAGGAACAAAGGAAGGGTTAGTTGCGAAAAAAACAGTAAAAGAAACGAAAACCAGTCCTCCTAATCCCTTAAATACTACGGAATTCCTCAAAAGGGCCTCCAAGTTTCTCGGAATAAGCCCGGAACTTGCCCTTGAGGTTGCAGAACAGCTTTACCTTGCAGGGTTTACCAGCTACCCCAGGACCGAGACAAACAAATACGCTGAAGACTTTGATTTCAAGTCCCTCGTCTTTGACTTTGCACGCCAGAAAGAGTACAAGCCTTTTGCAGAGTCTATCCTTATAGCTCCAATTGTCCCGAAAAACGGGGAGAAAGATGCACACGACCACCCCCCTATCCACCCAATCAGAGCGGCTTCAAGAGGAGAAGTTAGCTCTGCAGTAAATATCCCTCAGGCACCTGAAGTCTATAACCTTATAGCAAGGCATTTCCTGGCAAACCTTATGCCTGCAGCCGTCTTCGAGAAAACGCATCTCCATCTGCTCGTAAATGAAGAGCCTTTTGACTCGTCCGGAACCGTGCTTAAGGATTCGGGCTGGCTCGAAGCCTATCCCTTTGAAAATAAGAAGGATAAACTTCTCCCGTTTGTGGAAGAAGGCCAGAAAGTGGGCGTAAAAAAGCTCAGCAACACAAAATCCAAAACCAGCCCGCCAAAGAAACTGACCGAAGCCGAACTTTTGACCCTTATGGACAAAAATGGAATCGGGACAAAGGCAACGGCTCCCACCCATATCGAAACAAATAAGAAGCGAGGATATCTTGAGACAAAGGGAAAAACAATCTCTATTCTCGATACAGGCTTTACCCTTATGGATGGGCTCTCTCTGACCGTTCCGATTCTAGTAAAACCTGAAATAAGGGCAAAGATTGAAGCCCTTATTCAGGAAGTAGAAGATGGAAAAAAAGAGTTCGAAGCTGCTCTTTACGAAGGCACAACCCTAATCAAGGAGATGTACGCCCAGCTTGAAGCAAATAAAAAGGAGCTGACTTCAAGCATAGCAGGCACGATTAAGGATGAAGCTGCCCTCGAAGACAAGAAAAACTACATTGGAACCTGTAAAGCTTGTGGGCATGTGTTAAGAATTGTACAGACTGATTCAGGCCGCTTTGTAGGCTGCACAGGCTATCCTGACTGCAGAAACTCGTATCCTCTGCCAAAAGCCGGAGCTTTGACCGTACTCAGGAGCAAGGAATGTAAAAAAGGAGGAGTAGCTGTCCTGAAAGTCGGAAACAAATATAACTGGGCTGTAGGCATAGGCCCCTGTTTTACCTGCGACCTTGAAAAAGAATGTTATCCCCCAGAAACGGTCGGCCCCTGTCCGGAATGTGACGGAAGCATGTTCCTGATAAACTTTAAAGACACCCGATTTCTGGGCTGCACGAAACGCTGCGGATACACTCATTCAGTCCCGAAAACCGGAAAACTGACTATTCTTGACAAGACCTGTGAAACCTGCGGCTGGAAGCTGTTCAGGTTAAAAGACGGCGACCGCCCTGAAGAAGAGTTCTGTATAAACCGGCGCTGCACGGAAGGCAGAAAGTACTGGAAAAAGCCAGGCAAAGGAGCCGAAACAAGGATCAAGGAAAAGGCTTCTGTAAGCCGCCCTGCAGCAAGTTCAGTAGCAAAACAGGCAGCAAGTTCAGCAACAAGTTCAGCAGCAAGCCCAGAAGTAACCCAAGCAAAAAGAAAAACTTCAAAAGTATCGGCTGCGGGCCTGAAAAAGAGTAAGTAAAAAACCTGAAATCAAAAGAACCCTTAGAAATACAATTAGAACAGCGAAGAAGAACAATTAGAACAGTAAGAGTAAGAAAAATCGTATACTAAAAGAAACTAAGAAAAGAGATAAGAAAATCCTTTCGGATTTTCCCCTGCTTCTTGATATTGAACCAGAACGAAATTATGCTGCTGCAGGTTCGGGTGCAGCGGATGCAGCAGGTGCAGGTGCTGCTTCGACCTGGGTCTTTCTGATTTCGACCCTGCGGAGCGGGTAAATAAACTTGGCCTGTCTGTAAATGGCTGCTGAGAGCCTGCCAAGGATTGCTTCCTGCATAAAGGTCTCGAAATCGGCTTCTGATGCACGCTTTGCGACGATGTTGACCATCATTTCCCTGATGGCTTTGATCTGGCTTGAACGTGCTCTTTTGATGGTGAAGCAGGTAGGCTTTACACGGATGATATAGCCGTCTTTGGTTTTAACATCGATATTCGCATCAATCCTGGAGGTCTGCCTCTTCACGATTGAGCGGATATAGTCGGTTGTAAGTTCGTGGCCCATGAGGTCGGTAGTTGCGACGTCTCCTACGACATTGTTGATCCTAAGGATGACCTTAGTGTTATTCTTGGTCATATCGTTGGTAAGTTCCCCAACAGTGGTTTCAATATTGCGTCCTACAAGAAGAGAAGGATCTCCTGCCATAGTGTTACCGACAATAGCTCTGTTTAAGTAAGCAGGAGCTTCAATATTATACCATTCCTTGGATTTCCATCCGTCAAGCTTTCTCTGTACTTTCTTTCTTGCCAAGTGATTCCTCCGAAGTAATGTTCCTTTTTACGATTATTATGTTGTTTCTAGTATTTTTGTTGAATTTTGTATGCTGCTGGTTTATCCTGCGGCCCTCAAGCCTTTCAGTTTCTTATTCCGGATGCTCGGATGAGTTTTTCCTTAATCAATGAGCATGAATGACCTTCAGCGCTCTTGCACAGACTTTGCGCTGCCAGGCGCAGTTTGTGGTGCTTTTTGCACTAGCGTTTCCCTTTCAAGATGAAACTTCCGAGCTTCAATAGGCTTCCGAACCTGGACCCGTCCCCTATATTCCGGCAACTACAGGCTCCTGATAATCAAAAAATATGATCCGGAAAATCGCCAGAAGATCTCAGAAATTAGCGGCATCTAACTAGTTAATGGCTCACTATACATATCATATCAGTATATAAACAAATCGGTCAGAAACACTTTCTGCCTATCTGCTAAAAAGAGAAAATAAAAAAGTTTGAAGAAAAAATGTAAAGAAAATTTTGAAGAAAGTTTAAGGAAAAAAGTTTAAAGAAAACATTATGGAAAAAAGTTTAAAGAAAACATTATGGAAAAAAGTTTAAAGAAAACATTATGGAAAAATTTGGGAAAAATTAAAGAAAAGTTTAAAGGAAACGGATGCCTTTTGGCATTTCACCTACTCTGTTTCTGAACTCCTCAGGCCAATTTGCAGGGTCAAGCCCTTTCTGCGCAAGGAAGACCGCAGCCCATCTTTCAAGCCCGACTCCGGAACAGCCGGACCAGAGTTCGTCTCCGGACTGAAGCTTTACATTGAAGCCTTTGGGATACTTATCTCCATTGATGCTCACATTCTGGAACTCAAGCCATTCTCCATCCGGCCCACGGTAAGGCAGGCAGGCCTCGTAATCGGTTGTCCCGACAGTGTTTTCTTCGGCAAGCCCGAGCAGCCCTTCCTGTGCCATAAACCAGGGGGTAACTCTTGCTTTTCTCCACTCGATGTCCAGGATGTCGTTGAAGATATGCATATAGCGATCATGCAGTTCTTCTGCGCACTTTAATACCTCTTCCTTTGTGCCTATCCAGACGATTTCGATCCTGTGGAACTCGTCGACCCTTTCGATTCCGTGAATTCCACCACTCTCATACCTGTGGGAAGTTCCGGACCTGTCAAAAACCTTTACAGGAATTTCTTCATTTGGAAGGGTTTCCCCTGCAACATACATCCAAAAAGGCGGGCACTGGGCATAGCACATGCCTCCGATTGGCTCTGCGATTTTTTCTTTGATCAGTTTTGTGGGCACTTCATGGGTAACCTTGTAGTAATCGGCAACCTCTTCCCAGTAATCGGGATCCCTTGTCTGCGGAGGACATACATAATATATTTCGGGGTAGACACCCTTTGCATGCCCGGACTTCATCCAGACTTCCCAGGTGACAAGTTTCGGGAAAATCATTTCCCTGTATCCGAGAGGTTCTAGAAGTTCTTCAAGGACGATTTTTTCGAAAGTCCGGAAGATCCTTGCGGACTGGGGCCCGTGGATCCACTGCCCGCGGCTTGACCCACGTTTGAGCCAGCCTTCTTTCATCATGGCCTGGGTCGGGTCTTCCTTAAAGGGGTGCTCCATTGGCTCTCTCTGCCAGAGCAGGTTCCAGTGCTCAGCCTTTGCTCCATACTGGGCAGCCTCGATCTTTTCTTCAAGAAGAGTGAGAATCCTGTCCGGAACCCGGTTCTTCATCTCAGCTTCTCCGACCTCAAGTTCGAGCTGAATCCCGCCTTCAATGTTTTCCATACTTTTTATATAAGGCACTTTGAGCATCCTGAGCTCGTGGTCAGCCGGCACTTTAATGATGAAAGACTCAACCTCGATTCCGCGAATACCGATCTTGTATTTCTTGCCGAGTGCCTCAGCAAGCTGTTTTCTAAGCCGGAAAATTGCATCGTGCACCCTGACATACCTGCCGGACTGGAGCGTAAGCTCGATCCTGTCCTCCCCGAGCTTCCATTCCGTAACCTTTGCTCCCTGCCCTTCAGGCGCCCCTCGGGTGAGAAGGGTACTGTTTGCTTCTTCAAAAAGCGCAGCTATAGCATCCTTTGCAGGAGTGGGGTCTGCACTTGTTTTAAAGTAAGCTTTGAGATTGAACTGTAATTTCAAAGTTTGAGCCTCTTTTATTTGGTATGGAATAAGGTAATTGTGAATTGAGATAACGATGTAAACAGAGTCTAAAATTCTGTTTATGATATAAATGCCTATTCTATAGCGAAAATTCGTAACTCAATAGTAGAATACTGAGTATTCTGATGCTTTTTATCTATAAACTGGATGGGAACACTGAGTTTTTGTACATTAGAATTATAGTTTGATAGAATTACATATAATTCAGATATAGAATTAGATATAGGTATCTATAACCTGATCACCCAAGCTGTCTAATAAAAATCCTACCAGCCATTTAAGTATTTAATGTTTAAAAAATATCTGTTTCATATAAGTTAATTTAATTCATAGAAATTATATCATCATAGAGAAATATTAATAATTATATATAATTTCTTATTAAGCTATCATTGTCAGCTATTTATATCAACTATTGATGTCAGCCATTGATGTCAGAGCTATTGGTTACACACTATTTTAAAAGATCTGTTTCAACAACTATGCAACTAAAACTTAAATCTAGCTCCGGAGGAGAAGCAGAAAGAAATAGAACCCCGGCCAGGTTCACGGTCACGCAGTGACCGGCCTTTCCGAAAAAAGAGAAAAGAAAACGAGAATTAAAAAATCGTTAAAAATATTCAATCTGCAGGCCAACTCCAACTTCTTTAAGCCTGCAAACCTTTGAAAGTTCGATTTTTGAGTTTAAGTCCGTACAGTGGCAGGCATGCACGCAGCCGGGGTCAAGTTTTTTAAGGTATTCAAGGGTCCCACGCATCCGTTCTTCTGAGGGTTCCAGAAGATGAAAGCCACCTACTATGTCAAGGACTCTGCTGTCTCCACAGACTTCCTTTGCATATTCGGTAATATTGCAGATCCCGGAGTGGGAACAGCCCGTGATAATTACGAGCCCTGCTTCTGCCCTGTATACGAGTGCCGTGTCATCCGGAAGGAGGTCGGGAATTTTGTTTCCTTCACTGTCCTGCACATATCCGACAGCTGCCTCTGCCTCAAAAGTGAAGTTCCTGGGGATTTCCCCAAGGAAAACGAGCTTCTCGCTCAGCCAGAGGGGAGTACTTGAGAGCTGTAGCTTGAAGTGTTCTGAAAGCTTTTTGGGAGTGAACAGACTTCCTATTTCCCCGATCTCTTCAGTTTTTTTGCTTTCGAAGGCCAGGGGATGAGCAACGAGAACCGGAGGTCTGCTGGGAAGCTTTTCTATCCCTGCTTCCGTGAATAAACGGATCAGAGGTTCGAGTCCCCAGGTGTGGTCCAGGTGCCCATGGGAAAGAACCAGGTAGTCAAGGTCCAGAAGTGAAAGTCCCATTTTCCGGGCATTTTTAAGGAAGATATCTGAATACCCGGTATCAAAAAGAACTCGTATGCCTGACTCCTCCAGCAGAAAAGACAAACCGGGCTCGGCAAAGAAATACCTGTCAATAAGGGTGTTATTATCAACAAGGACAGTGAGTTTCATAGAGTGTTTATTTTACCTGCTGGGTATAATAGTATTCTTATCAAATACGCGAAAAAATATATAGAGTTGAGTTTACTACTGCACATGGTCTTGTAAGGAAATAAAAGTTGGAACTAAGTTAGGACTAAGTTGGGACTAAGCTGGGACTAAGTTGGAACCAGGTCTGGAAAGAACGCTACGTTCAACCGAGTGCCTAGCACACCTATGCTTTTGTAGACAAGTGGATAAAAACCAAGGCCAGGAAGCAAAAGCCTTAATAGTTAGCTATGGGGGGTTAAAGTCCCCATAAGCAAATTTTAGATGAAATAAGCATTTATACACCGTTTTTAGCTTTTAAAGCATATTTTAGTCTCTGGAAACACCTCAATAAGTTTTATTGTTTTGCATAAGTTAGGAGAAAATCTGAAGTCCAGATAATAATAAAAAGTTTCATCGTGTAAGTCCTAATTATGCTTTAATCTTGCTAAAAAGTGGTAAAATGATAGACCCTACAAAAATTCAAGGAACTGTATATCCTTTTGTGTCATTGGGTCATGGAGAAAATAGATTGGATGCCTTTGATGATGCAGAAGTGGAAGTCGGAATAGAAGCAATAAATGTAGTTAGATGTACCTCTTTTGTACCTGTAGGGCCAGATGGAAGGTGGAGAGTTAATAATACTGAAGAAGTTCCTAAAATAAAGAATGGAGAATCACTTCCAATGGCTTTTCAAAATGTGTATTCAAAGAAAAAGTATGTAAGTGCAATAATAGCTATTGACTTGAAGAAAATGAGAAATACGTACCCCAGTAATGAAGTCTGGATTTTGAAGTAAGGCTTCACCCTTATTTGGTAAGATACCTGATTGACCTGGATCTGTGTACGAAAGATCAGTTTTGGAATCAGTTCACCTAATAATGTGTTCTTGACCATCAATTATTATTTTCCATCCGGGATCTAAAAATTCCGATTTCACATCAGCATAGTGTAACTTTCTGTGACACAATGGACAAACAACTAATAAATTCCAGCTTTGAAGTGTTTCCGGTGCTTTTTGATTTAATTCAATCATATGGTGAACTTCTGCATATTTCTCACCGTTCTTCTTCAAAAATCCCGGATATCCACATATCATACATTTGTAGCCATATTTTTCTTTAATCGCATTAGACAATAAGGAAGGTCTTTGAATCAATCCAGTAATAGTTTCTTTAAATTCTGGAGTATTTCTGTATTTAATATCTAATTTTTGTATTAGTTCATCGTAATCCAGAGTTTTTCCTTCCCTAAATTCTTCAGATATAGCAGTTTTACTAGATACATAAGTACTTACAGCCTCAGATATCCAATTCAATATCCTATCTTCATCTTCAGGCTCTATTACAGCAAAAGTTTGAACTGCATCATAGTTTTTAGAAGTAACTTTTACTTCATTTATATCAAAAGGCTCAACGGGCCTTATGTTTTCCCCGTTAATTATATACCGCCAGTGCTTTCCCCATATTTTATCGCTTAAATTGTTTATGTCTTCCTCGCAGGATACAAAATTCATTATCCATCTAATTGGTTTTTGTCCAGATGGAAGCGTACTTTTAGTTTGAGCAATCAATATTATATCGCCCGGCTTTACGTCATGTGGTTTTCCATCTGTAGCATGTTTTGCGTTATTGAGAACGCCTTCCATTGTCTTAGCTGAATTTTTGAAAAGTAGCATATACTACAGAAGAACTTATTTAATTAATAAATTTTTTTATTTTTTCTAAAGCTTTCAAGAAAAAAGCCATATTAAATATATATTTTAAAATAATATATAACAAAAGCGAATAGTTTGACAAAAAATTTGTTTTTTGATGATTGCATGAGATCACGTAAATTCCAGAATCCCCCTCCTTAAGCTTTTAACAAGTATCTTAGGAATTCCAGGTCGCTATCAAAAATTTTGCATTCAGGGGTCCGGTTTGAGGATTTCACGATCTAGAGATTCTGTCGCGGATCGGTTTGGCGAAGGATCAAAAACTAAAAAACGGTAGGTGGGGAAGAGGGGAGCAGTTGGCGTGGGAAATATATTTTTATAGAAATAGATCTGAAGATCTCTTTGAAATCAGCTTTTCCATATAATTCTCTTTCTGAAAACAGACCTGCAAAGAGTAAACGAGAAAGTTAACACAGCTATAAATAAAATCATTGGAATATGATTTATATCTGAAAGACGAGGCCAGTCAATGAGAGAATTTACTGTAGTTATTGAACAGGACGAAGATGGAGTCTATGTAGCTTCTGTGCCTGAACTTCCAGGATGTCATACACAGGCAGAGAATCTTGACGAATTAAACAGAAGAATAAAAGAAGCAATTGAGCTGTACCTTGAGGTTGAAGCCGAAAAGGGAGAAAAGGAACATCTTGATTTTGTCGGGATACAGAAGGTCAAAGTTGAGGTTTGAATGGATAAAATAGTGCCTCTCCCCAGCAAAAAAGTCATAAAAGCACTTGAAAGTATGGGTTTTGAGCAGATAAGACAAAAAGGTAGTCACTTGTTTTTACGGCATCCAGATGGAAGAACAACTATAATCCCTGTACATCCCACAAATAAGATCGGAAAAGGAATGATCAATAAGATAATAAAAGATGTAAAAATTACGCGGGATGAATGGATTGAACTTATTAAAAGCCTGATTGTTTTTTAAAGATAGAATAACGTTAAACTGTAAAAAGAGCTAGATCTTTTCCAGCTCAGGGACTTAACCACCTGAAACCCCTGGCTGCTGAGTGCCCTGATAACTTCACGAGCTGACGGGGTGGGAAGTTTTGGCATGGGAAGAGACCTCCACCGTTGTGGTAAAAACCTGACCAGCTGCGGGGATCTGAGCGTCTTCGTCTTCGAGATAGAGTTCGATTGCTTCTTTTAAGTTCTCAATGGCTTCTTCAATCGTTTCTCCCTGGCTTGCAATATCAAGTTCGGGACACCATGAAACATACCATTTTCCTTCTTTTTGGATGACAGCTGAAAATCTGTACGTTTCTACCATAATTAACAGATTTCCGCATTGCTATAAAATGTTTATCTTGCTGATGCCGGCCCGAAAATTCTGATGTAGATCAGTCTTTTGCCATGAGATGTTTTAGAGGGAACTTACAGGAAACTTGAACTTGCCGGGGGTTGAGAAAGAGGGAGCACAAAGGGAGTACAAAGCTTAAAAAATATATTCCTTAAGAGATTTAATTTTGAAGAACTTACCAGTAGTAGCCTTGCATGGAAAAACAAGAACAAAAGAATTATGAAATGTATTGAAGGTATCTTAATTTTCGGCCTTTTCCTGGAAAGGCAGCCAGTGACATCTTTATATCTTTTCTTTTTCTTTCTTCAGCGCATCTATTTTTGCCTGTATCTCATCCTTCTGCTGCTTGTACCTGACTTTGATTTCTTTAACCTCTTTGTAGATAAGCAGGCTTTCTTCACTGATTCCTTTCATTGACTCGATATGTATTACAAGTTCATCTACCCCTTCGTTCAATCGCGGTTCTACTTCCCGCCATTCTGCATACTTAGCCTCCAATTCTCCCTTACTTTTGTCGTCAAGATCAAAAATCTCATCCCAGAGGTCCATAATCTGGCTCTCTATCTCTTCTTTTGTAGGCATTATCATCTCCCCAGTTCGGTAAATCTGATTATAATAGCACTACTGTTAATTTTTCAGTAACCTGTTTCTGGCAGCCGTCAAGCCGGCTTTTTCAACCAGTGCAATGAAATCAGTAGTATTTTTATTTGCATAAATGATAAATTTGTCGTGAGGAAAAAATCTCAGTTATTCCCTGTTCTATTAAGAATTATCTATTTTGGGTTCCGGTTTGAGAATTTCATGATTTTGGAAAAAACCGTAGGTGAGGGAGAGGGGGAGCAGTAAGGTGCGGAAAATAGATTTTTACCGAAATATTCAGACCGTTTTGACTTTTATTCGATTATGAGCCAGCATGAATCATTTTCGCCAATTTTCTCGCCAGTTCCTTAATAATAAAATTTATTAACTGTTGCCTCACTGTTATATATTATGTATAATGTTTGGCTTGCGCTCCTTGATGAACCCGAGTTTCTCAAAGAACTCTCCATGCAAGGTCACTCCACAGAAAGAAATTTTTCCGAGTACAAAACAAAGCACAGTTTAAAAGTATCAAGTTTCACTCCGAATTACCTTTCAATTGATTTCTACTCCAGACAGTCCAGGGAGTTAAGGGATAAAAACTGCTTTATAATCAAAACAGGAAAAGGCAATTTTGTCATTTTTGATGAAAACAGGTTTGAAAAACCCTATTTAGATCTGGACTTATCCAGAGCTGAAGAACTGGACTATGAAAACCCAAATAATTTTGAACATCTGGACGATGCCTTTAAGGAAAATTTGATTGAAAATTTTTCTATAGAGCATTTATGGTTCTTAGGGATTTTCAATCAGATAATAGGCAGGATCAGTTTGGAAAACAAATGTTATATCGGCCCCAGAGGAGTTAAAAGATCCATTTTTGATGTATACTTCAAGGATAAAAAGACACAGGAAATAGTTAAAATTTTTAAATATAAAGGGTTAGAAGATCTGTACTACTCAATATTTACAGAAAGTTGTATTTATTTTTTTGAAGGGAAAAACTTTCCCGACGGGAAAGGTGGTCTGGATTTAGGCTGGCACAAAATCATTTATCCGGCAAGCAGATTCAAGAAATATTCAAGTAAGAGATTAATTCCAGGATATTTTTTGAAATTGGGTACAGTGGTTTATTTTGTCGTATTCCCTGATTTTCAGTATTGTAAAAGAGGGATCATCCTTAATGATAAAAAACAATTCACTCCGGAACATATTTTTAAAATTGATTTGAAGATTGAGATTTGAACAGAGCGAAGGCGGCAGTTACGTAGCTTCTGTACCTGGACTTTCGGGATGTCACATGCAAGCAGAGAATTGAAGAATTAAACAGAAGAATAAAAGAATCAACTTAACTCTATATAGAAGTCAAGCCTGAAAAATAAGAAATTGAACCCGGTCATTCTCTTCCTTCTTTCCCTTCGTTCCCTTCTCTCCCCACATCTACCAGCCTTTCATTTGCAGTCAGAATCTCAACTCCAAGCTCACTAAAATCCTTATCGTGAGTTACGAAAACCATATTTTTTGCTCGGCAGATCTGGGCAAAGATAAGGTCGTTAAAATCGTATTTTCCCTGCGCGAACATGTCCATGACTTCAGGAAGGTCTATAACTTCCATTTCGGGATCGCAGGCGAGGGTGCTTTTGAGAATCTTTCTTACATTGTAAGCTATATCCTGGGCGATTGGCCGGAAGGGTAGAGAGTTTCGAAATTCCTTGAACCTCGTAAATTCGGTCTGCTGCTTGAACTCGATTCTGGCAAAGGTGTTTATGAATTCTGAAATTATCATGCAGTTTATATAAATCGTGCCTTCCGAGTTTCTTATTTCTTTCAAAGCCTTTGAATAGGCATCCGACCGCTGGTCAGGCCAGCCGATTGGACCGTAGATATACAGCCAGATGTTGGTGTCAAAGAAATAGCTTTTGCCTTCGGGAAAATCATATTTCTCTATGGGATGCACCTTTACAGGGACAGGTTTTGCGGGTCTTAGCCCTCCGGCGCGAAGCCTTGGGCGACGCCTCACCGGAAAAACAGTTGCGTGGTGAACGCTCTTACGCATCTTCTCCTCCAAGCACGTCTTTCAACGCCTTTCTGCAGGTATACGCACGCTCAAAATAAGTTTTCGCCCGCTCGATTACTCTCTTAAGGATAATCTCGTCTTCCTCGGAGATATCCATGAATAAAAGGTTGCTCTCAATCTGTTCTGCAGGAAAACAGCCGTAAAGTTGCCCTATTGCCGAATTCAAAAAGGCAGGAGTAAGCTCATTCGCTTCTGCAAAAGAGAGTTCAATTTTCTTATTTTCACAGAGCGCAGCCGTAATAATATCATAAACTTTCTGCCCGTCACAAGCGGCAACGCAGCAGTTTTCCCCGACAATTTCAAAAACATTGATCTTTACTCTTTCTTCCGTAAGTATCCCCATATGCTTATACTCACAATGGTTTAAAAAGATCAGGGTAGTTCAAAAATCACGGTCTGACCCATATTTCACTCTTTAGACACAGCTTGCTCATTTATAAATGTTAAGTTAAAGTCGGCTTTTAGCTGGCCTTTTTAAAGAAGAGCCAACCTTTTTCACCTTTTCCGTACTTTGTCCGGATCAAAACATAAATCCCTTTCAATTCTTTTCCTTCAAGTGACACTACAATTTCCCTTTCCTCACGTTTCAAAAGCTCAAAAGTTCCCCGATCCCAGATCTCAACCTTGCCGGCTCCGTACTCTCCAGCCGGAATTTCCCCCTCAAAATCGGCATATGCCAGCGGATGGTCTTCAGTCTCGATAGCAAGCCGTCTGGTACCTGCATCCTTCGGTGGCTCCTTTGGCACAGCCCAGCTTTTCAAAACTCCATCCATTTCCAGGCGGAAATCATAGTGAAGCTTACGCGCATCATGGCGCTGAACCACAAAAATCGGTTTGTCAGAGCTTTTTTTAACACCAGTAGTCGACGGTTCAGGCGTCTTTTGAAAGTGTCTTTTCTTCTCATATTCTTCAAGCATGGAAGATCAATAGAAAATATGGTTGCAAACAGATTTCAAGCTTATTTTCTACTTCTAGCCAGAGCATAATCCGAATAAATTTTCAAAAATTCTCTGTCAGTTTGCAAGAGCACGGTTTCAAACATTGCTACATGAATTTTTTCTTCTCTGGCAATGTCAAGCAAGACTTTATGAATTTCTTCGCTTTTTGCCAGATTTGCCATTTGCTCATAAATGTTGATAGCATCCAGCTCTGCAATCATGGCAACTCTAAGGATCTCTTTATCAAGGTCTTCAGGTCTGGTTTTTTCAAAGTCTGCAAGTACTTCCGAAAACATATTTGCACCCCTTTTAAAGTGTCTCTACAAAGTATGGGCAGACAAGAGTAATGTTTCTTTCTATTGGAAATTACGGCCTCAATAAAATAGTTTGTAAAAATAAAATAAATAAAATTAAAACTAGACAAGTGAAATTAAATGTATGAACATATATAACAATTTAATAATTTATATATATTAATATATTATAATTGGGAAAAATTTGAGAGTAGTTCCTTAGTTTGTAATTGATATTTAGTTTTTAGAAGGAAAAATCGTGTATGGAATATAATAAAGAATTATACATAGTTCGAAAAAAACTTATAGACAAATCTCATAAATAGTTCTGGAAATCAATTATAAAATAATGATAAAGACATACATCCCGGCAAGCTCCGAAAAAGCATATACAAGCTCGCTAGGAGACGATTTCACCGAGGCCAAAGATCTTGAAAAGAATAAAATTTTCCCTGATTAAAAAAATAAAATCTTTTCTGCTTGTGTTTATGGTTTTGATTTTGTGCCTGCCAGGCAGCCTGGGTTTTGCCGCCGGAAATGCCGAAGATCCTGAAACGCTGCAAAACTGCACATCTTCTGATAAGTCCATGGTTGAACCCATGATTAAAACAGCCCCAATGAACCCCGACTTTCTGGAAGACCAGCAGACTGACTCAATTGAAGCTTTTTCTTTTGTGAGCAGTTACGGACAGCTTTCAAGTACAGGGTATAAGCCCTCACCAGTAGACCTGTCAGGACTTGGAAGCTCTGAAGGAAGACTTTTACTCGGAGCTTCAGGCTCAGACCTCCCGGCTGTTTATGATCTGCGCAAGGAGGGAAAAGTAACAGCAGTAAAGAACCAGGGAAAGGATGGAAGCTGCTGGGCTTTTTCAAGTATTGCTTCTCTTGAATCTTACCTCCTGGGAAAAGAAGGAAGAAGTTATGACTTTTCCGAAAACAACATGAAAAACCTTGTCTCAAAGAACTATTCGCATGGATTTGATCTTACTGCTGATGACGGTGGCAACGCATTCATATCAACAGCATACCTTTCTCGCTGGAGTGGGCCTGTAAATGAATATGAGGATCCTTATGATGACTCATCTTCTTATTCACCCACAGGGCTTTCTGTACAGAAACATATTCAAGAGGCACTTTTTCTGCCCGAGAAGGTAGAACCCCTGGATAACGAGGTTCTCAAGAATGCAATTCTGGAGTATGGGGCTGTGTACACCACAATATACTGGAATCCTGGTTATTATCAGCAAAAAAACTATGCTTATCGATACCCAGGAAGCTTTTCCGTCAATCATGCTGTAGCCATTGTGGGCTGGGATGATTCTTTTGACAGGAATTCCTTTCCCCAGGTTCCTTCAGGAGATGGAGCTTTTATAGTGAAAAATAGCTGGAGCGACACCTGGGGAGAGGACGGGTACTTTTATATTTCCTACTACGACACAAAACTCGGATACAATGAAAACGCCGTGTTCACAGCTGAAAGTCAGGATAATTATGACCACATCTATCAGTATGACCCTCTTGGATGGATAGTATCAAAAGAATATGAAGGAAGCCTTGTTGCCTGGGGTGGCAATGTTTTCTCCTCGGAAAGGAACGAAAACCTCAGGGCCATCGGGTTCTATACTACGGACCTTAATACAGCTTACGAGATATACATATATAAAAATCCTGTTTCCGGGCCTGTGAATTCTGGACAGGGATACCTTGTACAGGAAAGCGGCCGATACTCTTTCCCAGGATACCATACACATGTGCTGAATTCGGCAGTGCCAGTACATGCCGGAGAGAAATTCTCAATAGTTATAAGATTTGCCAATCCTTCGGCTTCAGGTCCTCTGGCAGCCGAACAACCTGTAGCCTATTACAGCAGCAAAGCCCAGGCCAATGCCGGAGAAAGCTATGTGAGCCCTAACGGAGTCAAGTGGGAAGACATATCAAGCAATTCGGAAGCAAACCTCTGCATTAAAGCTTTCACAACCAGTGCGCCCCCTGAGGCTGATTTTTCTTCAAACATTACAACAGGAATGTCTCCTCTTACGGTCCAGTTCACAGACCTTTCCAGTAATGCCCTTTACTGGAAGTGGGATCTAAACGGAGACGGGAAAATCGACTCAACAGCCCAGAACCCGATATATACCTATGGGTCTTATGGGAATTATGCTGTTTCTCTGACTATCAGTAACAGTAAAGGGTCTGACACCGAAACTAAAACCGGTTATATAAAAGTGGTTCCCCTTTCAATTAACTCAGCCAGCCCCATAGAGAATGTAACAAGCTACAAAGGAGAGAAACAGGAGTTCAGTATCAGTACAAATTATGCCTGTGATATAAGCTGGTATCTTAATGGAGAAAGTAAAGATTCCGAATCCAGCGTTAAGGATAGCTCATACACGGAGGTCATCCGCTCTCCAGGTTTTTATAATGTCACAGCAATTGCCAGAGCAGGAGACAAAAACATTAAATGGAGCTGGAACTGGACAGTCCGCACATGGAATCCCTGGGATAGCCTGGATTCCCAGGAAGGAGAAAATATAAGCACCGGAGAGTTACAGGAAGCTATCCATATCTATCGCAGTGGCATACTGATCCCTGAAACCGGAGCAGAACTCACGGACGAGAGGCTCATAGAACTGATACAGCTATGGCGGGAAGGTTCAGGGATGTGACAGCTACGACATTAAAACATAAGAAAAAGATAAAAAAATAAAAAAATAAAATGGGAAAGAGAGAAGGAAAAAGAGTAAAGAAAAGAAAAAGAGTAAAGAAAAGAGAATGAATGAAAAAGAGAAAAGAAAGGAAAAAGAGTAAAGAAAAGAAAGGAAAGAGAAAAAGAAAGGAAAAAGAAAATAAAGGAAAAAAGTAAAGGAAAGATAAAATAAAGGAAAAAAAGTAAAGGAAAGAAAACTTGTAAGTAAATTAGCTTTCCTGAACTTTATCGTCTTTTTTCATAGCCTCTTCTATTCCTTCTCCAATTTTAACATTCATAAGAAAATCATCAACCGTTGCAAGAAGAGAACCTATCTTCTCAGAATGAAACCGGACGGCAACTTTATCCTCACGGACTTCACTTTCCATGCTTCTAAGATTATCCGGAGAAAGAGCCTGCAGAATTCTCGCAGCGGATTTTCTTGATTCAGGATCCGGAAATTCAATTGTACCTGTAATTTTCATAAGTATTCCCATCGTGTTTCCAACTTATTATATTTATCTTTGGCATGAAAGTTCTTTCAAGTAATTTCATTTGTTTGTGCCTGTTATTCAGAGAACTTGATATTCGTTTTTTGATTTTTCGTTCCGGTCTTCTGGAGCTGGTCACCTATGATTCGGTCTGCAATACTCAGGAACTCCTCAGCACTCCCAAGAGGAATTGCAGCTCCAGAAGCTACATTATGTCCGCCTCCTCTTCCACCTACTGCACTTGCAGCTTCCCTCATTGCAAAAGCAAGGTCAAGGCCCTTTGAGACGAGTTCACGGGTGCCTCTTGCAGAGACTTTCAGGATTCCTTCGGATTCATTTATGCAAATAAAAGGAAGCTCGGGATGAAGGTAGCGGACAACCGTGCTTGCAAGGTTCCCGGTAGAAATGGCATCAGCAGTAGCAACATACCAGAGATTTTCTCCTTTGCGAATTTTTTCTACATTTTCCCTGACATTCAGTGTAAGCTTCTTCTCATGCTCGCTTTTAAGAGAAAGGGCTTCATTGACAATCTCCTGATCTTTTAGGCAAAGAGAAATAGCCAGCCCGTAGATTTTCTGCTTTCCGCATGTATTAAGAATAGAAATAAAATCGTAAACGTTTCTTACAAGCTCTCGGTTCAAAAGCAAAACTTCTCCGATAACAGCCTCAATGGCTTCCGGACTTGCCTGCCTGACAAGTTTCAGGGCAACAGCATTGGCAAGCCTTGAGACTTCCGCCTCTGATAGGTTTTCAATCTTTCCTGAAAGTCCGAGCTGATTCAAAAATTCTGTAACTTTTTCAGGGTAACCGGTTATATCCATAAAAGGTTCAGTACTGTATGCAAGAACGTCTACAAGGTCTCCATCTCCTACTTTGAGCCCCTTCCGAATAGACACGACCCCTGCTTTTAAGGCTTCTTCCAGGATGAAGGCATTGGCCGTGTGAAAGAGTTGCTTGTCACCAATTGCACCTGCAAGGGCCAGCCCTGCAAGGTCAACGTTACCGGCTGCCAGTTCTCTGGCTACCAGGTAGCAGGTGCCAGAAGCCGATATGTCAGTTGCCCCCTCGATCCCAACCAGATGGGCATTTACAACGGCTTTTGCCGGAGATTGCCCTACAGGCTGGTGATGGTCAAGCACTATAACATCAGCTGCCACCTTATCAATAAGTTCAGGCTGCCCGCTGCCCATATCGCAAAAAATGACAAGTTCATTCCTGGAGATGCTCTTGTTCACGTTTTCAATTACAGCTTCATCCAGCTTTCCAGCTATTGAAAGCTGGAAACAAATGCCTGCTCGCAGCAGGGCCTGCGCCATTATCCCGGCTGAGGTCAGACCGTCAGCATCATTATGTGAGACTACGCGCACAAATCTGTATTTCCGGATTTTTTCGGCTGCATTTTTTGCAAGATCT
Source organism: Methanosarcina barkeri str. Wiesmoor (assembly GCF_000969985.1). Classification (GTDB taxonomy): domain Archaea; phylum Halobacteriota; class Methanosarcinia; order Methanosarcinales; family Methanosarcinaceae; genus Methanosarcina; species Methanosarcina barkeri_B. Next base: position 3,397,902 of record NZ_CP009526.1, read on the forward strand.
ATCAGTTTCTCAAGCTCGCTCAAAATCCATCACTCAAAAAGTTCAGTAATAAAATCAAAACTATCAGTTTGAAAATCAAATAACACACTCAAATAACACACGTCGCAAGAGTATAAAAGATATCAGTCTATACTGGCTTGATAATATAAAACTTTGTACATTCAATACTTAATGGTTTTTACACGACAGATAAAAATGACAGATAAAAGGTTTTGAATTTACTTAACTTTTTAAAAACGGAAAACAGAAAATACATTTCCTTTTAAGAAATTATTAATATTATTTCTTATTAAACCTCAAAAACAGGTTATTCAATTCGCGTTTTCGATCAACTGTAAATTCTGGAACGTTCGCTTCTATTTTGTATGATAGACCATGTAGATAGTTCTTCAAGGTTATTCAATCACAAAGATGAAGTTTTAAATTTATATACAAACTTCATACCACACGAGAACAATGCCAAACCGATTCCAACATAAAAGAATCCGATGTCAAAAGCTGGTAAAAGACTAAATTTCCGAATAGTAATTCCACCTAATATCATTACCACCATAATCAGATATGACTTTTTATCAAAAAATTCCATAACAAACATTTTCTTTCTATTATCTGTACTTATTCGAGTCGTGTGCTTCTCAACTAATTTAGAGAAAATGAGAAAGTAAAATACTGAAAATACTAAAGCAGCTAAAAAAACACTAAAAATATATCTTCCTTGATTTATAAAATATGGTAATCCAGTCTCTATTACCATTGTTCCAGCAAACATCCAAACGATACCTGCAATCAAAATTAAATATTTATTAGGAATCGATGATTTCTGTTTGAAGTTGTTGTTCATATTGGCTATTAAACCTGCATTCATGACATAAAAACTTATAGTATTATGGGCCCTGTAGAAACTTACGTTTTAATTGAAACTGCAAATAAATACATATGCACGTGGATAATCCTCTATATTTATCTGTGCCCATCTTGTGGTTTGTAATCAAAGAGTGGGATTTCAACAGAATACGTCAACTACTGCATCGATTCCAAAGTATATCAGAAATGAATATGTCAAAAATAAATTTTTTGAAAACCACTGAAAGCATGGAAGACACGGAAATATAGTAGTAAAGGCATGGTTCTTCCATGCTTTCCGTGTTTTCCGTGGTTGTAATATCCAGATCGAATACTCTGCAACTGGCTGTGTTTTCCGTGTTATAGAATTCCATATGACTTTAGAATGATATTTACTTTATAAGCTGTACTTATTTTCTTACTATGTGTTTATTTGAGAATCGATGTACTAGAATTGGCAGCCTTTTTCAGAACTTCTGTCGCAAACGGTGATTTTTCGTCGGCGCAGCTCATTAGTTCTGCAGCGTAATCACAATATTTACCGTAGAAACTAAGCTCATCTTTCATCCCAGACAAGTCTAGATTTTCCATATTCTGGACTTCTTTTAGTGCTTCGGCGAGACTTTGAACAGCTTCAAAGAGCTGTTTTTTGCCTTCGGAGTCTTCAATTGCAGCTTTAGCTTTTTCCAGATATTTGTTCACTTCTCCTTTTGCTTCCTGTTTTTTGAAAATTATTGTATAGAATGAACGATAAAAAGGGAGACAAAATTGAGCAGGATTATCATAAGATGCTTCCTTTGTTGCAGTTTCGAAAAATTCTATTGCCTTTTCTAATTCTTTTTTGTAATCATCCTCTGTTTCTGCCTGGGAAGCCATGAATATCGAAACTCTTCCAAGAGAATGATTTGAGGAGGATCTCACAGAACTGTTTTGATCATTGGTCAGTTTAAGTAAATCATTCCATGCCTGTTGCTTATCTGAAAAGTGGGAAAACGCAGAACCAAGAGCATAGGCGGCACTGGACCTAACTTCGTGGTCTTCATCATTGGTCAGACTAAGTAAATTATTCAATGACCGTTGTTTATCTGGCACTTGAGAAAACGCAGATTCAAGAGCTAAGGTAGCATTTATCCTCACAAAAATGTTTTCATCATTGATCAGTCTATGTAGGTCATTCCATGCCTGTTGTTTATCGGGTACTTGAGAAAACGCAGAACCAAGAGCTTCGGCAGCACTAGATCTTACTAGCCAGTCTTCATCGTTAGTTAGTCTAAGTAAATCATTCCATGCCTGTTGCCTATCTGGTACTTGAGTAAATGCAGAATCAAGAGCTCTGGAAGCACTGGACCTAACATCATGATCTTTATCATTGATCAGTCTAAGTAAATCATTCCATGCCTGTTGCTTATCTGGTATCTCAGGAAATACAAAATCAAGAGCTCTGGAAGCACTAGACCTAATATCATGATCCTTATCATTGGTCAGTCTATGTAAGTCATTCCATGCCTGTTGCTTATCTGGCATGAAAAAGAAGAAATTCTTTAATTCCTCTAACGCATGTATACGCTCTTGTGGATCATTGCTTAGACATTGAGTATGAATTTTCTCCTGGTCGACCAACTGCCAAACACCATAAATATAATAAAAATTAACGTTTAAAAATTTTCCTATTTAGTTTTCAATAATAATCTAATTTAGGAACTCCACGCATTTTAATAGGATTCTATATGGAAATCCGTTAAAGTAGTTACAGTTCAATCATTACAAAAGAATAGAAGCTAAAAAGATAGCTTTAAGAAAAGGAATGAGAACATACACCCTGCCTTAAAAATATAGGTGATATAAAACACATTTCTCCGAAAATCTCTCAGGTATCAACTTAATTAGTTAGAAAACATAATGTAATAAGCAGAAGAGCATCCTGTAAACTTTGAACATCAGTAGTGTAGCGGTCATCACCGGGCGTTGCCAACGCTCGAACCCGGGTTCGAATCCCGGCTGATGTATTGCCCGGGTCCCGTCTCGGGAGGACGGTGCCCTTTTCGCTCACTTCGTTCGCTCAAGAGGACTGAATTATGGCAAAGAGAAACTGATTTTCAACTCAGTTAGAGTCTTAGTTACCCAAATTCCTTTTTGTGTCACTCAGCAGGCGTGACCACAACACCTTTTTGATCAAAAACAAGGCAATGCTTGAATTTGATAATCTTACCCCCAAACCTAATCCGGCGTGATCAAACGGGCGCAACGGTTGTTTTAAAAAAGAAAGATAGGCAGCTTTGAATGCTGCTTTAAATTGAAATCTATTTTGAGATTCAGTACTGTCTTTACTTTCGTCTCAGGATACCGTAAACAACACCAAGAATTCCCGCAGCTACTACAGACTCAAATCCCGGGATAGATCCCCAGCCAGAAGGTTTGTTTTCGTTAGTTGCAGGGTTCGTTTCAACTTTTTCTGTGGATGGAGTGGTGGTGTCTACTGGTTTTGAAGGTTTCAGTTCTACACTCTCAGCGGGTACTACAATTGAGAAGGATCCGAAACCCGGAGTTTTGGACTCAAAGAAGACATAGGTGCTGTCTTCACCAACTTTTGCGGTTTCAAGTTTGCTCCAGGCTTTGTTATTATAGTTCCATAGAGCTACAGAAGTTTCGTCAGCTCCGCATGTCTCGAGCCAGGACTTTTCAACTCTAAAGCCGACAACTGCGTTTGCAATGTTATTGGAATTTGCAATTCCTCCAGAACCTACCCAGATGTTCACGTTCTTATAAATCGTGCCTTCTGGCAGGCCCGAAACCAGTTTGGACTGTCCTTTCAGCATTTCGACAATAGTAGTGATCTTTCCCATACTCTTTTTGGCATCAAACTCCACATACCTTATGCAGGTTGCACCCTGTGAAAACTCGAACCTTACGCGCTCCCCAGATTTGACCGATTTCTTGGACAGTTCTTTGGACTCAACATTACTCTGAGGCTCAGCAGAACCGCCGCCTCCGCCGCCTCCACCACTTGAACCACTTGAACCGCCACTTGAACCACCTGAGCTGCCACCACTGACAGTGATGGAACAGTCGGCGGGAAGGACAGAAAACTCAGCTTTGTTGATATCTCTCAAAATTCCCACAATTTTGTATGTACCGGTTGTTGCTGGAGCTTTCAGAGTGTAACTGAAACTCTTTTCAGTCATAAGCAGGAAGGAAACTTCGCTGCCATTCACAGTTACAGCTCTTTTCGGCAGGGTAGAACTAACAAATGTGAAGCCAGAAGGAAGCTTTTCAAGCACCTGTCCGGCAGCACCGTAGTCAGATACATTGACTGTTACCTTGAATTCCTCACCGGAATTAACCGAAGAAGGAAAAGTCCTTTCCGCACTGCCTGCAGAAGCCGGGAAGGTAAATAAAGTCAGGGCCAGGAACAGTACAACAACAAATTTTAACTCATGCCGTTTCATATCCGATCCCACCCATCAGCAAAATACACACCCAGAACTGCATATTTGACCCCGCTGGATACATCGTTATTGTTTACAAGAGCCTCAATTTCCTCAGGAGAGAAGACCACGTCAGAACCTCCAAACGTTGTTGCGAGTTGACTTTCTTTCAGTACAGTGATGGAAATGCTGTCTGTATCTACAACACTGTTTCCTGAGGGGTTCGAAGCCGTGAATTTGAGTTTGAACTCACCTGCTACGGTACTGGCTATATTACAGGTATACTTATCTCCACCTTCTGACTTTAATGAAACCACGTTCTGCCCTATAGGAGCAAGGTCGAGAGTCACTGATTTGATTCCAGAGTCGTCTACAACCTTTGCCGTGACAGTAGAGAAATCTTCTCCGTCATTCAGGATGTATATTGGAGATGCAGATAAAGTTTGTATTTCTGGAGGTATAAAGTCTCCATAGAACGTAAGGTCAAGTTTAACTGGATCAGCTCCGTGCTTATAAGTTACGGAAACAGGCTCGGATTCAATACCCCCCAGCTTGAAGGTTATCGCTTTTCCATTATCTTGCTCGGTTCCATCAACTGCCAGCTTGTACTTTCCAACCTCTTTAAGAGTGTACGAATCAACAAGCTTTGAATCTATATATGCAGAGATTACGAGTCCGGGACCCGCTTGTGCAGCATCTCCTTTCAGACTTCCTCCAAACGCGTTGGGGAGAGAAGGAATAGTAGAAGAAGAACTGGCAGATGCGGCCGGAACAAGGAACATGCCCAGTACCAGAATAACCAGGCATAATAAAACTCTTAAATGTTTGTCCTTGATCGTCATCATGTCACCTTGAAATTTTACCGTTAATCATTTAGACTTTTTTTGAAAAAAGCCTTCAGCGATTCCTTCTAGATCCCCTCCCGAAATCGGATCCAAAAACAAGCAGAAGTATGCCTGCAACCGCATAGACAATAAGGAAACCTGGAGCACTTTCTGATTTAAGAGAACTTTTAGAAGATTCTGCTGCCTCTTTAACCTCGGAATTTTCGCCTGAACTTCCCGAAGCCGCCATGTTCCGCTCAAGGACTGAACTTTCAACGGTATCAGCTTTGGGATCCTCTGCGGGAACTCTCTGTTCTTTATTATCTGTCAAAGGTTCTGAACCTGTTTTTAAATTTGAATTGCTATTTGAATTGCTATTTGAATTGCTATTTGAATTGCTATTTGAATTGCTATTTGAATTACTACCCGAATTACTACCCGAATTACTTACAATAGTCTCGGGATATACCGCCTTACCATCAGGTAGTTCGAGGGTAACTATAACTCCAGATTCCCAGGCAACACTGCTCGCAGCTTCATTTCCATTCACTTTAAAAGTAATCGTTTTTCCTTCATCTTCAGCAGTACCAGGGATAAAGAGGGAGTAATTTCCTGAGGAAGTATTTGCAAGATACTCCTTTTCATTAAGATAAGCTGCAACAATAGTCCCATCGGGAGCAGGCATACCGTCAATGAGAGCAACTCCTATTACTGTCATCGGAAGCATCGGGGGGGATAGAGGAACATCCGCTGCTGCCATACACCCCTGGGAGAAAGCCAGGAAAAACAACAGTAGCACGGATGTTCCTAAAAGGACATTTTTTAATTTTTTATTCATTGTAGACCTCCAGTTATATGTGAACAACAAAAAGAAAAAGAGCTATTCAGCCTGAACAGGCTGAACAGTCAGTTGTTTCCGAAATTAAACCCACGTAGACTCATTAAACGGATCAAAACCTTCAGGCCACGTATTCTGATCGAACAGGTTGAAGTCATCAGGCCACGTATATGAATCCCATGGATTAAAGTCGTCCTCGCTAGTGCTCTGGTCTTCTATGTTAGGTTTATATGCATTTTCGATGGATGCGTAGGTGCCTTCACCTTTCATGAAGATCCAGTAGCCCTGTCCAGGAACCATTTGTCCGTCAGTATCAAGTGCTCCAACTGGCCTGGAATCGGTGATGTCACCAACGTACTTAAGAACTCCAGTTTCGTTTTCAACGAATGCACCAGGGATTATGCCGCCCCAACCTTCAGTACCCTGATAAGTAATGAGGTTGGAGAACCTGTAGTTTTCAGCATTATCAGTATTGAATTCGTTGAGCGAAGCAAGAGATGTTGACCAGGGTGCATAGTATGAAGAAGTGTGCCCTATCATGTGCCATCCAGGAGTTAGAGTCAAAGAAGCAGGTACACTAGGCTTAGTACTGTCAGATGACATTCCCCTGAACTGGACATTGGTCACGAAAGGCTCTTCAGTGTAGACCCAGTAGCCCTTGCACGGTTCAATGGTCTCAGGGAACTGCCAGCATGAACCATCCCAGTAGAGGACTGTGCTGTCATTGCCAAAGACATCTTCAGTACAGGCTTTCGAAGAAACAAGCTCCTTCGGCACGGATTTCAGGTTCCAGCCGTCATCAAGCGCGATAGTCATATCTTCATATGTCCTTACAGGCCCACACATTGAGAATTTAGAGTTGTAGTTGCTTGCATTGTCCCGAGCGATTACAGCAACCCAGTAGTCCTTGCCGTAAACAAGGTCTTTTCCGTCGATTGCTTCAATGCATAGATCCGTAACGCTTGAGTTCTCTAATTTCTGGTTTGGAGTCTCTGACCCATCTGTGTGAGTCTCTAACCCGGTTGTGTTTACCTTTTGCATATCCTCAATACAGCTTGGCTTAGATGTGCTGATATAAACCTCGTATGGCATATCGGCAAGATCTTCATCAGTGCTTGCATTCCAGCTAACCATCAGCCCGGGATAATCATTCACATACTGCCAGAAAGTTTGACCCAGTGCGTCTTCAACATTCAGGTTTGCCACGCAAGCCGGGGCGATACTGTCAACTGAGAAAGACTTCACATCAGGCTGGTAAGTCCTGCCACTGGTACAATCGGTGATAACTACTGTCCATTTTTTGTTCACTCCGTCTTTTACTGCAGCTGTTATTGAATAACTGCCATCACCAACAACAAAGTCGCCACAGTCGCAATCTTCGTCGGTGCAGCACGTTAAATCCTCATCCTGATAGCAGCTTTCATCTACTTCTTCACCGTCAACGAGAAGCTTGTAGGTGAAAGGCAGCCCCACCCCATATCCATTGCTTCCTTCAACAGTGAAGGTAAATGTTGGATTTGAGGAAACGTATCCTCCATCTGGAGAAACGAGAGAGACACTAAGCCCATCAAGGCTCACATAGAAATCCCGAACTTTACTTGTAGCGCTGTTTCCAGCTCCGTCTTCAACATAAACCGACCAGTTATGAGCGCCATCAGGAAGTTCAAGTTCCTTAACTATGGATTCTCCAGCATTTGTACTCCCGGAAAACTCATCCAAAGAATATCCAGAAAAGTTCTCAGCAAGTTGTCCATCTATATACAGCTGGTATGACAGATCAAGATCACTATATTGAGCAGCTAGAGCATCCTCACAGGTGAAGTTGAACTGGGTAGCGCCTATTAACTCTTTGTAGCAATCCTGAGGGGAAGTAAGTATTACACTGGGACATTTAGTGTCTACATACAGATCGCGAGACCCAGTTGTATGTGTGTTTCCGTAACTGTCTCTGGTACTAATTTCCCAGGTGTGATAACCGTCAGCGAGTTCAAACTCAAGTTTTTTATATGCACCAGGAGTTATAACCCCACTACTCTTTTGGGCGCCATCGAGAGAGAAAGTGTAGGTAAGTTGACTTCCATAATCATCATACATATCGTATGCAGTGAAGTTAAAGGCAACACACTTTTTGGCAGCAAATTCGGTGTCAGGGCTAATTATCGTTATGTACGGATTAACATTAAAATCTCCAGGGAAAGATTCTTCTCCCAGCAGATTGCCTAAATCATCAAAGCCAGATATGCCTATGTCCAGAGGACCACTTACATCATCTGGAACCTCAAAGTCATAAGCAAAGGTGTCATCATCTATTGGATCCATCGGCTCATTAGTCACAAAATCAGCGCCTACTAAGTTTACATTACTAACTCCGGGTAAACCGTTGCCAATCGAGATATTGGCGTGATCGATAGGCTGGCTGAAATTTGCGATAATGTTTACAATGTCCCCCGGTCTAAAAGGACTGGTTTTGTTATATCCGATACTGATGTTCAAATAGTCATCAACACCAAACACAAATGCGTTAGGGTTTGCCAGAGGCTCACCATTTAGCAGCAGACCTCCCTCTCCATCATATGCGTTTATATCTACACCTAAATTACCACTTATTATATTCAATGGAATAGTATAGTTATAAACAAAGGAATTATCTTCAGCATCTAGTGGACTCATTGACTCATTAACTAATGATGAACCAGTATTGTTAGTGATCGAGATATTGGCGTGATCAACAGTTGTATTGAAATCAGCGGTGATAGTCACAGCCTCGAACGGTATAACATTGGTTTTGCTATAGGTGATATTGACACTTGAATCGGTTTCAGGATCAAGTTCAAACGCATCAGGATCTGAAAAGAATTCGCCTTCACCCAGCATATTACTTCCATTGGCGTCAAGTGGAGATATATTTACACCCAGTGGACCATCAGTTAGTATAGCCTCTGGAATCTCATAGTCAAATCCAAAGGAATCATTATCTATTTTTGTCATCAGCGTCTCATTCCCTAAATCTGACCCAGAAACGTTAGTAAACAATATACTGGCGTTATCAACAGATTTATTGAAATCGGCAGTGATATTTACAACATCTCCAGGCCTAAAAGGACCAGTTTCGCTGTAGGTGACATTAGCACTCATATTTCCTGTATCAAGATGTATTGGTTCTGCAAATGCGTATCCTATCCCTAATAAAAGGAATATAACGAACATCGCACTGAATTGTATTGATCTTTGTTTCATATTTTACACCTAGATTCCGCAAATATCCAATTTTCTTCCAGTTTAAACATTGAATATATCTTTATTAATAATATCAGTAAGTTGAAAGATATAGCAGATCCCAGCTATTTAAATGGTTTCGACAAACAGTACATTAATATTGAGTTAGTTAATGACTCAGTTATTAAATAAAGAAATACTGTTTAGAAATTATCATTTACAATTTGCCCCTATTTCTCAACCCAACCCCCTCAACATAATTAAACTGACATTATCCTTAACTGTTCGGTTGACAAGAAACCCAACGCTTCTCCGAAATCGTTTTTGGTAGAAGTGGGGTAACATTTGATCCTGATGCGGCAAGTATTAACCTCTCTGCTCTTGCTGCTCAGGGAGGTGATAATCCTGTTTTTGTGTCAGTGCTGACTGGACAGCCCTGAGCATCAGACATGCACCCGTCACCGAAAGGCGAAAATTTATTGTGAGCTAAATTTCCACCGACTGCAATCTTTTGATTTTAATGTGGCACATATCTTTGCATATTATCTTAGGATGATAATATAGCTAAGATTACACGATAACTGATATAAATCTTTCTGACAGAATAGAATAATTAAATTTAATTAGTGTTAAAAAAGAATCTGACGTATATTAATAAAAATTGTTTAGATTGTAAAGAGAAAAGATTACGATTTTTTGGGTTGATGGACAAAATTTAGTAATGTTTGTCTTAAAAAGTGAATTATTGAAAATATGAAATATAGTATGTAGAAAATTTAGAGATTAAAAGGTTTTGTTTTGAAAAACATTTCAGAGGCTTTTCAAGGCTGGAAGCAAAGAAACTTCTGGGAAAAAGAAACCACGTTATCTTTATTGAAATCAAAGCTGACAAACTTAAAGTGTGGAAAGCGCATAATTTAAATAAAAACATTTTTTTATGCGAAAATAAAATGGGGGTTTTAAAATTCGATACACTTTCCAGAATTCTACCGAATTTCCAGTTCAGAGAGACTTTATTCAGGATATGCAGGATTTTATAGCGATTTCAAAGGAAGTCATACCTCTGGAAAAATCAGTTATCACGATAAAAAATGAAAACCGAGAAAGGCGTGCAGTCTTCGAAAAAATGATTCAAGAAATAGATCTGTTTGAGAAAGAAATGAGAGAATATATTGAGACCCGCGTAGCCGGAATAGATTCGCCTGATATTCTTGAGGTCAAAGAGAAAACTCTTGAAACCTCCTCAAGCGTGGCGCTGGCAAAGAAAAATGAAAAACTTGCCGAGATTGACAGTGAGAATAAACTGGACCTCATGGAAATGCAGCAGCTTAATACAAGGATACTCTCAGCTCTTGGCCCTTTTTTTGAAGACAGCATCTATGGAGCCCAAAATACACGCTATGCCTTTATAGAGGATAAAACGCTGAAAGGAAAGCAGGTTGGTTTTGTTGACAACCTGCAGTATGAGTTTGAACTGCTTTTCACACAGGACACCTTGAAGGTAAAAGACCTGCAAACCCTTACCTTGCCGATATGGTCAAAAGGCGGAATTCTATCCAGAGAAGAAAAAGTAAAAAAAATCGATGTATCCGACTTTTATATAAAGAACATTGAGTATGAGAAAAATAGCCTGAAAACCGTGCTCGAAGACAGGGACGGGGAAAATAAGTTTACTATCTCCTCGGACGAGAAAACCTTCCTGATTATGCACAGGGACTACGAGATAACACGAGACCAAGAACTGGCTGCTGCCTTAAACAGGGAGTCGGTCGATTCGTTCACAACAAAGCTAAAGGGATTCTTCACCGAATTTGTGGGATCGAAAAGGCTCATTAATATCACACTTGACGGGAAAAACGTAATTGAAGAAAACAGAGTTTTTGACTGCCTGAAGTTGATTGCTTCCATATACGGAAGACTGGTAAAGGAATGCCTTGAAAAAGGGTATACTGAAAGGGAAATTACTATCAAAATTGAAGAGCCAGGGGAGACGAGGACAGAGAAATATCTTGAAAAGTCAGAAATATCGAGAGAGCTGTCAACTATTGGAAAGGAAGGAGAAGAACTTGCCACACTCCTAAGGGTTAAGGAGGCTTGAAAAGAGATAGGCAGACGCTAGGGAGAGATCCTGTTGACGCACGGCCAGAGTAATGTTGAGTTCTGGAGCGTTCCTGTGCCAGAAATGCTCCAGAGGCTCCAAACAACTTACGAAGGCTTGAGTAGCTCTGAAAGTAGTGAGCGCCTTAAAAAATATGGGGCCAATCTCCTTAAACCAAAAAAAAGTTCAAATACCCTTAAAATTTTACTTTCCCAATTTAAGAGTCCGATTATTCTTATTTTGCTTTTTGCAGCCGGATTGTCTTTTTTTCTTGGAGATGTTACAGATACTGTAATTATTATAACCATCATTCTGATCAGTAGTTTGCTTGGCTTCTGGCAAGAGAAAGGAGCTGCAGATGCTTTTGAAAAATTGCTCAGTGCAGTTGAGGTGAAGGCAACAGTAGTAAGAGATGGAGAAGAAAAGGAAGTTCCTATAGAACAAATAGTACCTGGGGACGTAATAATCTTCAGCGCAGGCGATATAGTTCCTGCAGATTGCCTGATTCTGGAATCAAAGGGACTTTTTGTCAATGAAGCTACTCTCACTGGAGAGACTTATCCAGTGGAAAAATCAACAAAAACCCTGAACTCAGAAACCCCTCTTGCAAAGCGTACAAACTCCCTCTGGATGGGAACCAGTGTGGAAAGCGGAAGTGGAAAAGCACTTGCCGTAACTACAGGAAAAAATACAGAGTTTGGGAAAATATCTGAAGAGTTAAGAACAAGTGCTCCAGAAACGGAGTTTGAACGAGGTATTGCAAAGTTTGGCCATTTTTTGATGGAAGTTACCATGTTAATGGTCATTACAATCTTTGCAATCAATGTTTATCTTCAGCGTCCAATTCTGGATTCTTTTCTTTTTTCTCTTGCGCTTGCAGTCGGACTTACACCGCAACTTCTACCCGCAATTATAAGCGTGAACCTTTCTCACGGCGCAAGAGAAATGGCGGAAAATAAAGTAATTGTCAAGAGGCTGGCCTCTATTGAAAATCTCGGCAGCATGAATCTACTATGTTCCGACAAAACCGGTACTCTGACTGAAGGAGAACTTAAGCTTCATTCTATTCGGGATGTGAAAGGAAGTCAGAGTGAAAAAATCCTTCTTTACGCCAGTCTCAATGCCTATTACCAGAAAGGTTTTAAAAACCCTATCGACCGAGCAATCCTGACACAGAATAGATTCGAGATGGGAGAATATAAGAGCCTGGACGAGGTCCCTTATGATTTCATACGCAAGCGATTAAGCGTTCTTGTCTCAAAAAACGAGAATAACCTGATGATTACTAAAGGCGCGCTCTCGAATATTCTTGAGATCTGCACTCTAGCAGAAGTAGAGCCTGGGAAAATTGTAGAAATTTCAGAGGTCAAGGAAAAAATCGAGCAACAATATAAGGATTTTAGTGAAAAAGAGTTTCGAACACTCGGTGTTGCATATAGAGAAATAAACAGGCAGACTAAAATCGAAAAAGAACAGGAAAAAGGAATGACCTTTATCGGATTTCTCTTGTTTTTTGACCCACTGAAGCCAGAAATTGCAAAAACGATAGAAAACATGGAGCAACTTGGCATTTCTCTGAAAATAATTACCGGGGATAACAGGCTTGTGGCTACCAGTATTGGTAAGGAAGTAGGATTTGACGCCTCAAGAATTCTAACCGGAAGCGAAATATATCAGATGACAAGCGAGGCCCTTATAGGAAAAGTAAATGACATTGATATCTTTGCTGAAGTAGAGCCAAACCAGAAAGAACGTATCATCCTTGCACTCAAGAAGAGAGGGAACGTTGTTGGATATCTGGGAGACGGTATTAATGACGCATCTGCTCTTCATGCAGCCGATGTAGGAATTTCAGTTGACAGAGCCGCAGATGTCGCCAAAGAAGCTGCACAAATTGTGCTGATGGAAAAGAGTCTTGATTCACTCGTAGAAGGCGTCAAAGGCGGAAGAAAAACCTTTGCCAACACCCTAAAGTATGTTTTCATGGCTACCAGCGCCAACTTTGGAAATATGTTCAGCATGGCAGGAGCGTCCCTTTTCCTGCCTTTTCTTCCCCTGCTGCCCACACAGATCCTGCTAACCAATTTATTGACTGATTTTCCGGAAATGACTATAGCCACGGATACTGTTGACAAGGAACTGGTTGAAGAACCACATCGCTGGGACATAAATTTCATCCGCAAGTTTATGATGGTATTTGGCTTTACCAGTTCGGTCTTCGATTACCTGACCTTCGGGACTCTGCTTCTCCTGCTACCGGGTATGATAGAACAATTCAGAACAGGCTGGTTTATAGAATCCGTTATTTCGGCATCAATGATAGTGCTGGTAATCCGAAGCAGAAAGCCTTTCTTCGAGAGCAGGCCAGGAAAGTACCTGCTGATAGCCACTGTGCTGATCGTAGTCATGACTCTTGTTTTTCCGCTAACTCCTTTTGCAGCACTCTTTGGTTTCAAACCCCTGCCTTTACAGGTCATTTTAACCCTTGGAGCCATAATAGGGCTTTATATCATTGCGGCTGAGGCAATAAAGAGAATTTTTTATAAAAAAGTAAAATTTTAAGAGCTACCTGTACTGACAAGCCATACTGACAGGAGAAAACCCGGTTTACCTTGAAGTTACTTAGGCTTACCTTCATCATAACCTGTCCCATCCGGCAGAAAAGGAGTGAAGATAACTACCGCAAACAGCAACAAAAAAGTGCCGTACATTTTGATCGTCGTCTCAAACGTAGCATAGAAAATGAAAACCACAAGCATAACCCAGACAATGAAACTGAGCTGAAGAGCAATTTTTACTCTATATATATTTTCCGCACTTTCGCTCAACAAAAATCCCCCTTAAAGAATCCCCTTCAAAATCCCAAGTAAAAATGATTCTCGATTGGATAAATAGGTGTTTGTCAAAAAGAAAGATCAAAAGACGTCTCAAAAAATCGGAATGAAAAAAAACTCCCTTTAAAGAACTACCTGATACCCTGGTAATCCTGAGCCGGGTAGTGCTACATGCTGCAAACCTTCAGTATCCAGCATCATGTAGCATGAATATCAAGTAGCATGAATAATAAATCCAGAAACGCAGGCTGATTCTATAAAAGTATTGAAACTTAATAACTCGAATCCAACAAAGCATTAAATCTCAATAAACCGGAGCAATTTATCTCCTTCACTTACACGCCTGAGAAAGTCTTCTCTGTCGATATAGGGAACTCCGGCAATTATCGAATCCGCAGTTTTCTTGCCAAGTCCGGGAAGTTCCCGGATAAGATTGGGAGAAGTGGTGTTAATAGGCAGAGGATATGGTATGCCAGTAATCGAGCGCATCCCGTGTCCTGTAACCGTAACGTCAGTAAATTTCTGCAAAGGCAGAGAAGCAGGAATTCCAACCAGCAATGGGTATGAGCCAAGCTGCCTCCCAAAAGTAATTCCTTTTTCCAGGACCTCACACATTACATCCCTGAGTACGGTACCTTCAGGCACAACACGCCGCAACATTGGTAAGTCAATATTCTTTCTTACCCGTTCCTTGTAGTTCAGAAAGAGTTTTTTATGCTTCCTCGCAGCCTCGTCTTTTCCATACATTGGGGTTCCGGGAAAAGCCATGACCTGGCGGATATTGATCCTGCGCAGGAGCAATCCAGAATCGAGCACTTTCTTCAGAAAATCGTAATTAAGCTGGAAAGTTTTCCTAGATTCGCCCATCAGCCCATGCACGAAGTTGATGCCCGGAAGAATTTCAGGAAGCCCGTTTACTCCTCGAACTGCCCCAAGCCTGTTAACAAGTTTGATAGCTTCAAAGACCTCTTCAGAGGTTGCCTTAAGGGAATTGGCTTCAATTACTGCCCTGTCGGCACTCTCCATCCCAAAAGCTGCCACATCCCCTGCCGTATGATACTTAATTATTGTCTTCAGGACCTGTTCAGATTCCTCAGGATAAGTTGCAAGCGTAATCGGGTTTGCATTGTCCATATGGAGCACAGACAGCTCTGGAGCCGAATTTCGGATTCCTCTATAGAGCCTTTCAATAGCGACTGGATCAGGCTTTGGAACAGGCCCTCCAGCATCCTTGCCATGATAGGAAAAAAGATCCGGCTGCCTACCGATCCTGAAGTAACGGGCTCCATGGGAGTAGAGGACAGATGCTTCGGAAATTACATCGTCTATGGGTCGGTAGTCGGAAGCCCCATAAAAGGGCTCTGTACAGAAAGAACAGTGAACATGCCTGCCACAACCTCTGTAGGTCTCAAGCTCACACATGCAGTAAGGATAGTCAGGATGCTGCCTGATCAAAAAAGCTCCCCTGGGTCCCCAGCGCCCAATTTCGGCTGTTGTCCTGAAGCGGTGATCTACAGCTTCAGGATTTCTGAGCTTCGCAGCAGAACTTCCGGTAACGCCGTCCTTAAAAAGATCATAGACAAAAGCTTCAAGGTCCATTCTGGCAAGCACTGCACCTGAAAAATTTATCCTGCTTTCAGTACCTTTTGCAGCCCTTCCGCCTTCGCCGCTGAAACCGAGCCTGATAGGCCCGCCTATAACTTTTACCCCTTGTGCAGTCCGGAAAATTGTCTCAATTTCCCCGAGTGTAATTGGAGAAGCCCGAAGATATTTACCTGGTACCGTCATGCCTGCTATAATGATAACAAGGTCTGCTTTCCCAGTAAGTTCCCCTGCTCCGGGCGGGTTTTCTCGCAGGGTGTCAATCGTCAGATAGTGAATTTCCTTTTCGGAAAGCCCGCGTTCTCTGAGAGCGCCTGCTATATAACGCGGATAAGGAGAAAGGTAAGGAGGAACCCCAAGACAGGCAGGTTCATCCACATAGCCATCTATAATAAGTGCTTTCATGTCAATTCTTGTTTCCATTTGCTCGATGATCGAAAGTATACAGTCCAGTAAGATATAAGTTACAGATCAGTCCAGTAAGATATAAGTTACAGATAAATTACAGATGTTAAAACAGTTGAAAGATATATATTCAAGTGAATAGAAAAGTAAAAAACACTTCCACAGAAACAAAATAGTCTGTTAAAAGATAAGAGAACAAAAATTTAAAAAATAATTAGGGCCGGGACCGAGAATCGAACTCGGGTCGTAGCCTCCACAGGGCCACAGGATGGCCTCTACCCTACCCCGGCCACGGGGATCTGGTACTTCAGATTGAAGCAAACTATAGAAGGAGTTTTTTTATATAAAGTTTTTGCCGGAAAAGGCAGGAGACCCTTCTCAGAAAAAGAAAAGCTTCTGTTTTCCGGCTATCAAAACGCACAAAATCTGGCTAAAAGTTCTTTCCGGATCGGTATCAGAGTTCCTTAAGCTTTTCAAGGGCAAGTTTTGCAGCCTTTTCTCCCGAGAGAAGCATGCCTCCAAAAACTGGGCCCATTCTTGGGGAGCAGGTTGCGGCATTTGCAGCCATGCCCGCAACGATCAGGCCCGGATAAATTTCCTTGGTTGCATCAACAACCAGTTGCTCGCCAACCTCTGACCACATAGGTTTTTCTCCGAGCTTTCCGAGGTTTCCGATTTTTGCATTGGGAATTTTCCTGAGAATTGTATTGCATACAACAGCTTCATGCCCTGTCCCGTCAATTACGAGTTTTGTTCGGATCATGAGAGGATCAACGTGCAGGCGCTGTACCGTGACCGGCCCCCAGTTGACGACGATTCCGGTAACCCTATCGTTTTCCCGAATCATTACATCCTCAAAGCTCACAAGGTTGAAAACCTCAGCTCCAGCTGAAGTTGCTCCTGAAATAAGCTTCCCAACGGACTCTACGGAATTCGCCACATAGTACCCAGGCTGATACTCTTTATACCTGATCCCGAAGTCGTCAAGGATGCGGCAGGCTTCTTCCTGTACAACGATACGCGGAAACATCATGCCTCCAGCCCACATACCGCCCCCGAGCGATAACTTTTGTTCGTAAATGGCAACCTTTGCTCCTGCCTCTGCAAGATACCTAGCGGCTACCAGGTTTGCAGGCCCTCCTCCTATAAGTGCCACATCAACTTCCGTGTAGTCAAGGAAGGTTTTAGAGTACTCATCAAAAATTGCCCTTGTGATTATGACTTCGTCAAGTTCCATTTTAATCTCTCGTAAAGCTTCTAAATTAAAAACCGGAAGAATAGCCCGGCCTTATCAGGAACAAACCAGGAATTGTAAACCCCAATTTGTCGTCATGAAAATTCACATTTTGATTATAGGCATTGCTTTTAAAGTTGTTGGAATCGGTGGAGTCGAAAGGAAAAATAGATGATGAATGTACTCGAAGAAAGTTTCCTCGAAACTGAGACGTTTGCGAAGATTTCAGGGAAGGATCAACAGTTGAGATTGAACTACAGTTATGAAGCAGCTGAACTTTCCCCAAGAAAATCAGAGTTGTGCTGGCGCGCCCTGCAGCAAGCTGCGAGGTATTCAACTGAAATAAGAGAAATTTATAACCCGCTCACTATATCAAGAACTTCCCAGTATTCAAACAATAGCCCATCAGTTATGGAGACTATGTCTTCATCTGTTATGGTTTCCGGTATTGATTCCTGTATTACTTTGAACCATTCCATTACCAGTTGATGGAATTCTGGTTTTTAATCAGCAGGGTGCTTACCAAGTCGTAAAAGTCTGAGGTATTCAAATTTCGCAGGCGTGCCTATAATGAGAATTTTTTGGATTGTATGCTATTTTTTGCCACAATCAATCTTCTCCCTTTCTTAAGAGTTGGCAGCGCGAATTAATAAAAACCTTATGAGAAAACAGGTCATTTAGAAAGTAAATTCCTTGAAAGTTATAGTTCTTATAGAGGAGGAATTATTATTATAAAGGGGGATTTATTTTGCTAGAAAAAGACAAAGGACCATCTTTCCAGCCTGAACCGATACCTGAACCTGAGCCTGAACCTGCTCCTCCACCTGAGCCGATACCTCATCCAGAGCCGGAAATTGAGCACGATAAGAAACCAAAGAAAATAGAGTAATTTCGGTAAAGTAAGGCAGCTATGATCTCGAAAATTTATATAGCTCACTGCGAGCAGGACGAACCACTTGCTCAAGAACTTGCTAGATCTCTCTGGGTCGTGGAGCTGGAAAGTTTTTCATCCCTGTACAGGAAAGCTCGAATTCTTTCCCTTAGTGAAAGGATACGTTTTGGTATTCGCCAATCAGATTGTTTTATCCCGATCCTCACACAGAAAGGTGCAGAATCTCCAGAAGTAAATCAGGAGATTGGCCTTGCAGTCGGAGCCGATCAGCTTATAATTCCGCTGGTAGAGACGGGAGTTGAATTGCCTATCCTGATACACCATCTTCAGCCCATTGTTTTTTCTCCTGAGGCTTATGAGGATGCTCTGGGTAAACTAATACAGAACCTGAGAGAACTGACCAGGCTTGACTGGCTGAAGATAAAGTGCCCCTATTGCGGAGAGGAGATGACGCAGTACATCTCACCTCAGGAAGAGGTAGAGAGAGCTCTTCTAGCAGGGAAGCACCTTGAGACAAGATGTAGTTATTGCCAGAAGAATATTCACATGGACCCAAGAACATTCAGACCTATGCTCTAAGTATTGATTAGCAACCGGATTGAAAATAAGAAAGAGATGAATTGATGGGAAGAAAAGCAACAAATGAAATAAAAGATGAGCCTGGAGAGCCAATGATAGCTCGATCCAAAATGGGTGAAGCGACTGTAAGTGAGTTAGAGGTCAAAGGAATAGAAAATCTCACTCCGACAGAAAAGAAACACCTGCTTTTACAACTTTCCCGAGATAGAGTTAAAAACAGTTCTGCCGGCCCATGGGAAATTATTGATGTCTTCAGGGAAAATTGGAGAACCATCAAAGCTACGTTAGCTCAACCCGTAGAAATTGATGTAAGGGATGTAGGAAAAGATACCCTCTTTCGGGTATCTCTGGATATAACGCAATTAGAAAGAGAACTCGAAACCCAGGAACTGGAATAATACCCTTAAAATATAGGGCTGCGTCATTTTTAGATTTGATTCATTTTTAATGAGCCTATCCCAAAACCTATTTTATTCTAAATCATCATGAGTTTTCAGGATCATTTGAGTGATTAGGCATTCAATTGATCGTCCCAAATACGAGATTCAAAAATAAAATTTTGAGTTTCGGGATAGGCTCAATTTATAAACGAGTTTATAGTATTTTCAGAGCGGCATAAAGGAAAAAATAATAACATACGGCTTGATGCCGAGTATTAATACCTTTTAGGTTTGCGCTTTGCGTAACACTCCCTGCAATAGACCGGCCTGTCAGGATCCGGTTTGAAAGGCACCTCTGTTTCTGCGCCACAATCTGAGCACTTTGCTTTGTACATCGTTTGTGGCCCTCTACCATAGCCGCGTTCCCTGCTGGAACCCCGATCCCTATTCTGGGAACCTTTTCTTTCCATTATCATTTCCCCTATTTGATTTCTCGTTAAAGTTCACACAAAAAGGAGTATCAAATAATTCAAAAAGAGCCTCATTTATGAACATGTTATTGTCTGTGTTATTTTCTGGGGGGTCTCGATGAACTAATTGAGTTGCTAATATCTCGTATACTGATGTTTATTCTTACTGCATTAAGCTTTACTAAGCTCATTAAACTCAACAATTTCTTGCATTTTGAACCTAATGCTTCGTAATTTATCCCAGTAAACCATACAATTTACTTAAATTATTGAAATATTTACCGCATTAAATTCCACTAATATTCGAGTTCGAATTAAACTCCATTAATATTCAAATATTGCATAAATTCCGTCAATATTCAAATTTCCAGAAGTAATATTTAAGTAACTAAACTAAAATATGTAACATTATTTTATTTAAAATTAATCTGTTATTCATAAAATGTATTAATATAACTTTACTTTATAATATGCCATATAACATATTGTATTCTTTACATAGAATATTTACAGTACTTGAACATTAACAGTACTTGAACATTAACAGTACTTGAACATTAACAGTACTTGAACATTAACAGTACTTGAACACTAACAGTACTTGCTATCCTCGCCAAATTCTAGCACTGAAGTTGTCATAGAAATAGCCCGGAAATCCTGATCAAATACTGCATTCCGGAGAAAGAAAGGAGGTTTACTAGCCTCCCCTTTCATTTGGATAAAAGAAGAGCCTTTTTTACTCGCTCCCCATTTAATGCCTTAGTGATTCTAGAGTAGGATTATTTCCCTTGGAATTCCTTGCTGACAGCTGCAGCATTGGTGTACTCCTTCTCAGGAAGATCTTCCAGAACTTCAATTACTTCATTGCTAGCATTGTGCTTCTTAGCGTGCGCGATAAGTTGCTTCTTATTTACGGGATAATCTATATTCTTTAAAGCCTTCTGAACTTCAATTGGACTGGTTTGCATAAATTCCCCCCTTTGTATTTATTTTCCTTGGAATTCCTTACTGACAGCTGCAGCATTGGTGTACTCCTTCTCAGGAAGGTCTTCCAGAACTTCAATTACTTTACTGCTAGCATTGTGCTTCTTAGCGTGCGCGATAAGTTGCTTCTTATTTACGGGATAATCTATATTCTTTAAAGCCTTCTGAACTTCAATTGGACTGGTTTGCATAAATTCCCCCCACTTTCTATAGATTTTATGTAGTTTTCTCGGTTATATTGACTATATGATGTTCAATAACTTGCCTCTTGAAGAGGGTAAGCCATTATTTGGTACCATCTGGAACTAGAAGGTACTGTTCTAAAACACCTGCTTAGTGAATCAGTACTCTTTTGGGTTTGGCGATTTGATACATTAGCTTTTCAGAAATTCGATTTCCCTGATAACCTCTCAGGGCTATTATGCTCTGTTTCATGTATATCCTTTCAGAAGATTCAGAATTATTGCTTGCCTGCTTACCTTCGGCAAACTTTACAAGGTAGTCTCTGCTTGCAGGATAACCTATCCCCCTGCCGGTTATAGATTCTTCAGCCTGGTGTGGATTCCTTTAGTTTACCCCCATGGATTCAGGTAACTATTGTGATTCAGGTAGCTATTGCCTTTCCCAATTAGTTGCTCACCCACCATTTTGATTCAGGTATTGTGATTCAGGTAGCTATTGCCTTTCCCAATTAGTTGCTCACTCACCATTGAGTATTATGTAAAATATAATATAAAAAAGAATTCAACCCAAACGTTTGATAGAAGATGACTATTTAGACCTAGCAACTTATATATTTAGTTTAGAATTGAAGACTGGATGTGTCTACAAACCAGGGTTTTTAGTTAGCACCATTGAAAAGTAGACCTCATAATAGCTTGGTTTAAAATAGGTGAATTAAAGAAAAGAGCCCTTAAATAGAGTAATCAATAGCAAAAACTACTTCATGAGGAAATAAGTTTGCCACATATCTAGAAAAACTTTCTTGAAAGCTACTGAAGCTCAGAGTTATCATATGAAAATAAATTGAGATGATTTTAGCTTATAGTTTCGAAAAATAATTTTATAATATAAAACTAATGTTAAGTCTATCTGATGAAGACAGGTATTTCAATTTATAATACTGCATAATACTGCCAGAAATCGAGGCTTATCTCTTTCTTATAAAAGCGCCAGACAAATCATTTGCTTGCTACTGAAAAATCCTCAGTTGCCTGGAATATAGAAAAGATTCGTTTCTTCTTCTAACTGAAAACCTTTAATAGGAGTTTCTAGATAAGAGACCAGATCACTATCAGTAAATCCAGGACAAATAGACCAGATGTAATCATGATCGCAGAAAATCTTTTAATCTTTCTACTTGGCCTTGTTCTTTTGGTCAAAGGTTCAGATTATTTTGTAAAATCAGCTTCAACAATTGCAGAGAAGCTTGGTGTTTCCGAATTTATTATAGGTTTGACACTCGTCGCACTTGGAACATCAATTCCTGAACTTGCTTCATCAATAGCTGCTTCTCTCCAGCATGCAAGCGGTATCGTAATAGGAAATGTCGTTGGATCAAACATCGCAAATATAGGGCTTGTTGTAGGGTTGTCTGCAGTTATCTCTCCAGTGAAAACTGAAATAGAGATGCTCAGAAGAGATGGCTATGTCATGCTCTTTGCAGCTGTGCTCTTCTTTGTTTTTATTCTGAACAGAGAAATCTCAATACTAGAGTCAGCCTTTTTCATACTGATCTTCATTGCGTATGTGTTTTTCCTGTTTGAAGAAAGCGAGAAATACAAAGGGAAACTGCATTTTAAAGAGTTCATAATATACTTTTTCAAGTTTGAGTATATAAGCAGCGCAAGGCAAAAGTTCAATTGCATAAGAGATAGTAACGCTGAAGGCGAAAACTGCCAGTCCAGAGAAGGTTTCACAAAAGACATACTGGTTCTAGTATTAAGTTGTGGAGCAATTATAATCGGGGCAAAGTACTTTGTGAACAAATCAATCTTCTTTGCAGAACTCCTTGGAGTTCCTGAAACTATAATAGGTACCACTCTAGTAGCATTTGGCACATCCCTTCCAGAACTTGTAGTGACACTATCTGCAGCAAAGCAGGGTTTCGGGAGCATAGCCCTTGGCAATATTATAGGCTCAAACATCGCAAACATATTTTTAATTATAGGATTTTCCGGATTAATCTATCCGATACCTGTCGAGCAGATAAGTCTATTCTTTACGACTCCAGCTATGATTTTGATAAGCGTAACACTCCTCGTGTTTATCAGCACAGACTGGGAAATAAAAAGGTGGGAAGGAATAGCTTTGGTAGCCTTTTATGCATCTTTTCTAATAGTGCTACTCAGGATGGGTTAAAGAAATATAGGAAAAATGGAAAACTGAAAAATTCCCGAAAAACAGATTAGAGCTTAAATCTCTGCCTGTTTTACAGAAAATTCCAAACTTTTAAAAGTAACAAAAAAAATAAAAATGAAGAAAAAGCTCAGGTTTGTTCTGGAGATTAATCCACAAGTGTAAAGTACATTCTCCTGTTGCTCTTGCCTTTATTCTGAAGTTTTATGATCTTCACGCCTTTTATTTCCTCAGTGTTTTTAACATGGGTCCCTCCACAGGCTTCAATCGTGACTCCTTCGATTTCAACGATGCGCACTTCTTTTATTTCGTCGGAAAAGCCTTTCGCCAGCGTAGTTAACCGTGAAAGCTTTTCTTCGGCTTCTTTGCGGCTTACAAGGTAGAGATTAACAGGACTTTTTTGGGCTATAAGGTCATTGGCAATTTTCTCATATTCGGCAAATTTATCCCTGTCAAAGACTTCAAGACTGAAATCTACCCTGCTCTGGTCCAGACCAAGCTGGTTTCCGGTTATCTGAGCCCCGGCCTCCTTTTCAATCACGTTTGCGATTACGTGAGTCGCCGTGTGCATACGCATATGCCTGTAACGGCGGTCCCAGTCTATGAATCCTTTTACTTTGTCCCCTGCTTTTAATCCGTTAGAAACGTTTTCACCGTCTATCTCGTGACTGATATCTCCATTGAACTTTCTCACATACAGGACATTAAATTCAGCCCCATCGGATTCACGAACTAACTTTCCAGTATCACTAGGCTGACCCCCGCTTTCGGGATAAAAGACAGTACGGTCAAGAACCACAAATTTATCATCTGTAACTTTTTCGACAGTTGCTTCGAATTCTTTCATATAACAATCAAGGAAGTAAAGCGCCTCTGTCATTTGCCAAACCTCTTTTCTTAAACTTAATTAAAGTAGATAATTAAAAGGATAAACACTGTCAGAATACATAAACTATGCAGTTTTGAGTAAAAATCCAGACATTACCAACCGGATAATCCATGAGTGCATAAAAAAATAACCATGAAAAATTATTTCAATCACTTTTAATTATTGAAAACGCAACTCAGGATGCTAAACGCGAATACACTGAAATTTCTTTATTCATAAATTAACCCGCTTGAGCGAAAGAAGTGAGCGAAAAGGACCCGTCCTCCCGAGACGGGACTCGGGTGACGGAACTCAGGAACTACAAATTTACCTTAATTAACCTCATGCCGTCTTCCCGAGACAGGACTCGAAAAATTCACATTCAAATCACTATCGATTAAACCAAGACTGACAAGAAGTTTTTCCTTTTGGTGTTCCAGTTCTTCCCTTAAAGCAGCCAGTTTCTTTTCAGAATCCATAATATCCTCTTCAAGGGCGTGAGTTCTGTTCAAAAGTTCAGCTTCTTTACGTTCGAGTTCAACCAGCTTTCCGGTATCCGAGCTTTCGAGTTCAGCTTTCTTTGCCTCAAATTCCTGAAGGGCTTCAAGGTACTCTTTTTTCCGCTCTGGAAAGTTTGAGATTGCAGTTTTGACCTGTAATAGGGCTTTTTCTTTTTTCTGGGCCTGCATATCCAGGGCATTGTCCTCGAATATTTTTTGAAGTTCTGGGAAAAAAGAAGGATTTACGTATATAGGAGCTTCAAGACAAATATCGAGCTGTTTCTTTACTTCTGGATTTAAGGTATACCTGCCATTTTCATGAAGTTTCTTAATCCTTGAAAGATGACCCGAAAGTGGGAGAACAAGAGAACTCAAGCCTGTTTCGGCTTTCCGGAGTTTTTCCCTGGCGGCAATAGATTCTTCCTGAAGGTTCTGTAAACTCTGCCAGACAGGCCCTTTTCTGAAGTCTTCGAGAGCCTGACTGGTTTCGGAAGTTTCAACCTTTAAAGTCTGAATTCTTTGGTTTTTGGACTCAAATTCCAGCTCTTCGGCAGCTATTGAGGCCGAAAGCTCCTGTATTTTATTAGTATCCGAATGAGCTGCTTCTATGGTGTCCATTTCCTTCTTATTTTCCCGAATTACCTCTCCAAGCTCGTTAAAAATCTTACCCAGGCTGGCAAGGCTGTCACTAACATCTTTTGATTCTTCAGAAAAAACGCCTCTGGTATACCTGAAGCTCTGATTCATATGTTCCAGGCAGGTGTTAAGACTCTGCGTAGCCGTCCCATAGAAACTTTCAAGAGCCCTGAAATCCCTGTTTTCCTTCACTTTGATCTTATCTATCAACATTGTGACCTGTTTTGTCACATTTTCCCTGTTGCTCTTCGCTCGCTTTACAGCTCTGACATCAAAGTCTCCCTCAACTTTAGCCTCCGCAAGCATTGAGTTACTTTCCTTGAGTGCCAGAAGCGAAGCTTCAAGTTCTCTCAAAAGGTCGGATACATCCTTTTCTACCCTGGAAGAGATTTTTTGAGATCTTTTATCCAGCCATGCTGGTAGGTCTTCAAAATTAATCTCCTTGAGACCAGTCTCCACATCGGAACTTTCTTTTTTTCCAAAGAGCTTTTTAATCCACTTCAACCTTGACATTCCCCGAGTTTGATAAAACTATTTAACTTATTTCTTTAGTTCTGCATATTTTTGAAACTTATGATATGAAATATTTATTCTGTAAAAGACTTTCCGGGAATAAAAAGACAGAATAAAAGAAAGATAAAATCTACGAACACATAGAGAAATAAAGTGCTTTTTATATTGATGGCTGGAGGATTAGTATTAATCCTGCACTTTACTTTAGAAGTTTACTATTTATAAGTTCTACTTTTAATAAGTCCTACTCTTCATGAGTTCTATTCTTTATAAGTTCTACTTTTAATAAGTTATATTTTTAATAAGTTGTACTGTTAATAAGCTATACTAAATAAACTACATGAGAATCTGCTGAGCTTCTCCACGAAGATAAGAAGGAAGGTAAAAATGAGTTTTGAGACAATAATGAAACAGGTAATTCCATATACCGAGATAACGGTATCCAGGCTGATTTTTGCAGTAATAATGCTTTTTATGGGGTTCATTTTATCAAAGTATATTATTCTTGTTTTCAGAAGAGGAATACAGAAAACAAAGATTCCGGATCTTACTGTTCAATTTCTCACCCATTTTTTAAGTATCATCCTTTATGTAATTGTTATTCTTATTTTCTTGAAGAGTCTGAATTTCGACGTGGATAGTTATATAGTAGGAGTTTCTGCAGCAATAGGCATTGTTCTCGGACTTGGTCTGCAGGATACCTTTACAAACCTGACTGCTGGAGTATGTGTTGCCGCAATCAGGCCTATTGACACGGGAGAAATGGTAACCGTAAACGGACAGACCGGAAAAGTAAGATCTGTAGGGATCATGTCAACCGAGCTCCTGACTCTTGACAACCAGCTCATAACAATCCCTAACAAGCTTGTATGGGGAAGTTCTATTGTTAATATGACACGGATGCCTACAAGAAGAGTGTCGGTTGATGTAGGAATAAGTTACTCCTCAAGCCTCGAAAAAGCTACAGAGATAGCACTCAATATAATGAAAACACACCCTCTTGTCCTTAAGGAACCTGAACCCGCAGTTGTAACCACTGAACTTGCCAACTCCTCGATAAATTTACAGCTCCGGGCCTGGGCAAAAACGGGAGAAATGGTAACCGTAAAGAATGACCTTGTTGCAGGAATATTTGACGCTTATACGAAAGAAGGAATTGAAATTCCGTTCCCTCAGATGGATATAAATATAAAAGAAATTAAACCAAAAGAAGGTGGAAAACACACAATGGAACAGGATATGACAGTGCAGGAAGAAAAAATTTTACTTGAAGAGAAGTGCAATGTGGAATGACTATATTAAGCAAAAATCTTTGAAAACTGTCTATACTTCCTGTCCACCATATCTCTTTTCACACCGATAAGTTATATGAACTTAACATGTTATATGGAACATGGCAGTGACCTTGCCTTCAAGCTCGTTCCAGCGTTCAATTGCCCACGGTGTCGGAAAAAGCTCTACTCCACACCTTTTTTCTGTAAAAAAAGTTTCAGCTTCATCAGACAGTTTAACAAAACCTGTCTGCCCGGTTCCTATAAGGATTTTTTCTGTCCCTTCCTCATAAATGTGCTTTGCTTCCTCAAGCGAGATTTTATGAGAAGTTCCGTAGAGCTCCTTTGACAGTCCTTTCTCTCTTTTTTCTACCTGTCCATTGAGGCGAATAAGTATGTCATATTTAAAGGTCTCTCCGTTTACAGTAATAGAACCAAAACTCGTGGAATCAATCTTTGGCTTCATGGTTCACCTCTTAAATTGAAACTGAAAACAAGATTTTCTATTTTAGAATAGTTGTATATACTTCATATAATTAACAGATATGCCCTGAATACATAAATTTTCAAATCATAAACAGATCTGAATATAAAAATTACACATTTACGATTCTTGGCAGGGAAACCTGGCAAAAATAACATACCTGAGAAAATTTTACACCTTTGAAGAATGAAATCAAGTACATTAGGCATTATGGTCAAACTCTGCCATAAACAGTTAAAGATTATCCTATCAACTTTTCAGTTCAACAATAAGCAGATAAATGAGTGAGCGAATAACGAAAATATAACTCTATATGCATCATTTTAGGAGAGCGAATAAGTGTAGAATTCTGGAATGCGGAAAAATTCTAGAGAGAAAAGTACAAAAGCATGTACAAACGACAGGCCTGCTTTTAAATAAATATAACAAATTCACCGTCTTAGGAGATAAAGAGACTATAATATCCTGAAATTAAAGAAAAAAAAGTCTAGAGAATACTATTTTTCCACATCGATATTAAATAAAAACAATTATAGGACATAGACTCGTCAAAGACCTCATATTGTTATTTTAATGTTTAATAGGTACAGTTATAGATATCAATAGTTTTATAGTCGTCTAATTATTAAGATAAAGCTTTATCAAGTATTAAGTTCGTTTTTCTATTTTTATTCATAACTAAATAAATAAGTATGTTTATATGATAATATTTTCCAGTGTGCTTCGATTAAAAGTATTCTCGGATCAAATGAAACCGCCCCCGAGAAAATAAAACATAATAGGATAAAATACGGAGGAAAAGTAATGCGAAAAATTATGCTTAAGACAATCTGTATTTTCACATTAGTCTTTTTAGTCCTGTCAATGACAGGAGCAGCAGCATGCAGCAACAGTTGTAATACAAAAACAGATACAATAAATACAGCATGCAGTAACAGTTGTAATACAAAAACAGATGCAATAAATGATTGTTATAGTTTTAACCTTAAAAAATGTCCACATACTGCTTATTGCTTCAGGTATGATACTTTACTTAAGAATGATAAAGGGTGCAACCTTAAAGTTACAACTACCGGGACTTACAAGACCAAACTGGGCGGACAAGTGACAATATATAGTGACGGTAAATTCTGCTATAAAGCATCATCAACATGTTGTTCCAAAAAATGTTGTACTTGCACGGACACTTTCACATACAAGATAAAAGGTAAAGATGGAAAAACCGACTGTGCAACCGCTACGCTGAAACTCAAATGTCCCACCTGCTAAAGTACTATTCAGGTACTTACTCCAGTAGGTGCACTTATTATAACTAAACGCATTAAAGGGATAAGGAAGTTTAACTTCCCGGGATTAAACCCCAAATCCCTTAATGCTTGTCAATATTCGATTTTTGACTTAATTTTGCCAAAACGCGATAGTTCATGCTTATTTTCGTGTTGGATTCAGATCAATGAATTTTGGTTTTTTAATTTTGATTTTTTAATTTTGGTTTTTTAATTTTGGTTTTTTAATTTTGGTTTTTTAATTTTGGTTTTTTAATTTTGGTTTTTTAAATTTTGGATTTTAACTAGAATATTTTTAAAAAGCTTTTCAGATAGCACCTATCAGGAGCTAGAACTTGAGATTTCATTCCCGCAAACTGCGGACAATCGGGCTTTTTCCTTTTTTGCACACTCCATTCCCTCTTCAACAGCTTCCCTGATAATATACCCGGCCTTGTGAAGGATAGTGTCCCCGAGTTGAGGATCTTTGTCCATGCTGGCAGTACAGGGATAGGAGTGATGAGCACCTGAGATAGTTTCCTTATATTCAACAGTATCAGTCCAGCCGAGCTTTTTTGCCACAAACCAGGTGGAACCGCAAGGGGCATCCCTGAGAACGCCTGCTCCGATAAACATCTTACCATCAGGGCTCATTTCGATTCTGAGTACAGGTTTCCCGAAACCAAGGTCAACAAACGCATCTATAACAGGTTTACCGGTTTTTTCAAGGGCACAGAAAGGCTTTGGACCTTCAAACTCAACTCCAATGGCTTCAAGATCTTTTTTAATCTGTTCAAGCACCCCTGCAGGAGTTTTCTTCGAGTCTTCAACAGGTGCAATTACAGCTTTTGCTTTTGTTTTCGTCACAACGTCCGGGAGGGCTGTAAGAAGGTCTGGGTGAATGCCAATAGCAAGTATCAGATCACATTCCGGAAGTTTTTGAGGCATGTACTGCTCGGGCTCTTCTATAAACGTGGGCAGGTCTTGAGGAAATTCATGAATTCCTACAATCAGGTTCGCATATGATTTCCTGACCTGCCTGCAGTGATTACAGAGTTCTCCGCAGGACACGCAGAAATTTCCAGAATTGATCAGGTTCTGGATAACTTTTGTTCCAAGTTCGCCTGAGTAGAGTATGAGGATTTTCATAACTTACCCCTATTATTAAAGACTGTAAGAATTATTTGTGTCATTTTTCTCTTTCGTTGTAGATAGAAATCCGGATAATTTTTCCCCCTGGAAAGAAAAAAAGAGGGAAAGCAGATCAGCGAGGAGACCTTTGAGAAAGTAGTTGAGAAACTGCTAATGTTCAGTTCTAATACCCCTCCTTTAATGTTTTATCCGTTATACTATGTGATTTTTGTATGATACATTGTAATTATTTGTTTCAATGTATAAATAACAGGAGTTTCGAAATAGAAATTAGTATCCATATCTAAACCTCAATACACAGTTAAGGAAACAAAAGCACTGAAGACGAGAGAAAACAAAAAAGAACTAAAAGTAAAGGAAAAACTAAGAAAGAAAGGGAAAGGAAAAGGGGGAAAGGAAAAAAGGGGAAAGGAAAATAAACAGATTCTCACGGAAGTGGTCGCGATTCGGTCTTCCCTTTTTTCATTCTCCCAGTTTCAAAGCTCCATGCGGGCACATTTTAATACACACGCCGCACTGGATGCATTTCTTTTCGTCTACCAGGACATTCCAGGAGTCGTCAAAAGAATACACATTCATAGGGCAGACAGAAATACAGGCTCCACACTCAATGCATTCTTCCTCGTCCCTGTGAATAGGCCTGTCCAGAATGGAAACTATAGCTCCTCTCGATTCCAGAGCATTTTTGATTTTATCGAACTTGAGATCGTTCACGTCAGCTATCAATTCCCCATAGGTTGAGTCGATATTTGCAACCATTATATTAATCAGGATTCCGGTTTCGACTATAGACTCGGAAATAATAGGGTTATGGATTCTTTCAGTAGGAATGGTGATTTTGATTTTCACGTTCAGTACCTCCTTGCAAGAAGTTTGCTGATATTGTCGCTTGTTATTATTCCGAGAACCTGCCTCTGAGCATCGATCACCGGCATTGCAGATACCCCGTATCGATCCAGCCGCCTGGCTGCAAGATCTACAGGCTCATTCGGAGCGCAGGTCAGCACCTTTTTCGTCATAACGCTCTCCACCGAATCAAAACAATTCTCTGCAACAGCCTTTGAGATGTCCCAGGCAGTCAGGATCCCAACAAGTTCCCCAGAATCAGAAATCACAGTCAGATGGTTGAAAGAGTTCGCCCAGATTTTTTTTGCAGCATCCTGGACAGTTTGATCTCTTTTGATGGTCACAACAAAACTGGACATCACATCTTTTACGAGAGGTACGACCTGAGTCTCTTTCATGGGTTTGGCAGACCCTTCAGCACACAATCTTTCCACGGGCATGCTGACAAAGAATTTTCCATGCTTAACCCATGCCTTTAACTCATTTGCAATTTTTCTTGCGTTCTTGAAACTGGAAAGGGAGGAAGTGGGCACGTCTTTTCCATCAATCTGCACCGAGCCTGACCTGAGTTCAGCATAACTTACCTCTCTGATAACCGGCTTGTCCCTGCTTCCCACAGCATAGTCCTCGATGGTGGTTACAATATCCTCATCACGAACCGCAGTAGCGGCAGCAAGTTTTTCGTTGAGAATAGGGATGGGAATTCCAACTCCCATGTAAAGAGTAGCTCCGTATCCGGTAAAGGAAGCAGCTCTCAAATAGTCAGGGTTCATCTCTTTCAGGTTACCTTTAAGCATGAGAGTTCCAAAACCGGAAGAAGGAGAATGCTGAGTTCCGTTCCCTATAACATAGCCCTGGGTTCCTCCCATGAAAATCCTTGTTCCCATGCCTATAGTTTCATAGTTTGGGTCATTTGAGAGAGGAGAGAGTACTCCTGCCCCCGAATAGGTTACATTTCCGAGATTGGGCAGAAGCTCACCCATATAAGTATGCAGAGTCCTTTTAGAACTGTTAGTTGCTGCTGCATATTTTTGGTAGGCGTTCCTTGGGTTAAGAAGAATGGCTTCATTAAGGTCTTCAAGAGAAATTATCGTATCAAGTACTTTCCTTGGATAACAATCCGTCCCATACGAAGTAGCGTGAACATCGATCTCTTTACCCCTGAGAAGATCTTCAATAACATGAGCTCCACCATACTGAATTCCCCGTGTATCTGAAATCTGGGCAGCTCCCAGGTAAGCATCTACGGCTGCCAGCCCGCTGTATGCTTCTACATTGTTAAACCAGATCTTCTGGATTTTTATGGGAGGCTCGGAATGCCCCAGGTTAAGCATCAAACCGGATGAACACATAGCTCCGAATGTGCCTGTAGTAACTACATCTACTTCTTTTGCAGCCCCTTCAGCGCCAAGCTCCTCAACAATTGTGACCATTTCCTCGGCTGTCACTACATTGACGCTTCCATCTTCAATTTTTCTATTAATCTCATGAACTGATTTTTTAACCATTGGGGGTCTCCTCTTTTTGCAAATTTATATGAATAGTAATATTTATTGTACTTATATATTATTTATGATAATGTTAAAGGTAAAAGCCCTGCCTGAAGACGCGAAAAGCTGTGCCTGAATTTGATTTATTTTCAGGTTTTCAGGTTTATGCCCTTAATTCGACAAATAATATTCATAATTATGGGCTATATATATTACTTACGATAATTTGAAAATTCTCATACCGTAGAGTCAAACTATAAATAGATATAACAGTTCATGTGGAAACATTTTAAATAATCAAGAGCTCTTCCCACACTCCAGGAGGTTAATTTCAGTAAGTTTCTTATGCTAAGAAGATATACCCGAGGCCAGGTGATCTGTTGACACGTATACTTGCTACCGGGACTTTTGACCTTCTACATCCCGGACATATTTATTTTCTGACCCAGGCCCGAGCTCTGGGGGATGAGCTTTTCGTTATTGTTGCTAGAGACTCAAATGTGACTCATAAGCCAAAACCAATTGTGTCCGAAGAGCAGCGGCTGGAGATGGTAAATGCGCTCGGGATAGTAGATAAAGCGCTTTTAGGCAGCGAAAAAGATATGTTTGAACCCCTGAAGCATATCAGACCGGATATAATTGCCCTGGGTTACGACCAGCGTTTTAACGCCGAAAATCTGGAAGAAGAACTTGCTAAAAGAGGGCTTCCTGCAAATGTGGTAAGGATTCCACTTTCAAAAGAATGCCCACTTTGTAGTACAGGTGCAATCATAAAAGAAGTACTTAAACGGTATGGGTAAATTTGCCCCTACCGTTTCCCGATTTGATTGATGCCTGTTATTCTTTACTCATACTTTTTTTTTCAGAAAAATAATTGACTGAATTTAATTTAGGAAAATACCTTTTCAAGTCTTTCAAGAGCTTCCCTGATTCGGTCAATCGATGTTGCATAGGAAATCCTTACGAAATCCTCGCCAGATGAACCAAAAGCAATTCCAGGAGTAACTGCCACCTGAGCTTCTTTCAGGAGACGTTCTGCAACCTGAGTCCCGTTTCCATACTCGCTGACATTAGCAAAAGCATAGAAAGCTCCATCAGGCTTTTTACATTCAAACCCCATCTTGTTCAGACCGTCGATAAGGACATCACGGCGTACCTTGAAACGGTCAACCATTGCTTTAACACTGTCCTGAGGGCCCTGAAGGGCTTCAAGTCCACCGTACTGAACAAACGTAGTCGCACTGCTTACCGAATGAGACTGAATTTTAAGTAGAAGTTTGAGAATTTCAGGAGGAGCAGTCAGGTAGCCAAGTCTCCAGCCTGTCATGGCATATGCCTTGGAAAAACCATTTACGGTGATAGTTCTTTCCTGCATTCCATCGAGGCTGCCAATGCTGATATGTTCCCTGTCATAGATAATTTTTTCATAAATCTCATCTGAAACCACTATAAGGTCATGGTCAATTGCAAGATCCGCGATACATTGCAAAGTCTTTTTTCCAAAGACCCCACCTGTAGGATTTCCCGGACTATTTACAACAATGAGCTTGGTTTTATCAGTGATGTACTCTTCAAAATTGTCAGGAATGAAACCTTTTTCAGGGACTGTCGGAACCCAGACTGTTTCCGCTCCCGCAAAACGTATGCATGCATCATAAGTTACCCATGCAGGGTTAAACAGGAGAGCCTGGTCCCCATCATCGAGGACGCTCATCATTACCTCAAAAATTCCCTGTTTCGCTCCAGGGGTGACAAGTACACCTGACTCGGTTACATCGAGGTTGTTTTCCGTCCTCAATTTTTCGGCAATGGCTGCCCTTAGTTCAGGAATACCTCCAGAAGGAGCATAGTGGGTTTTTCCCTCATACATAGCCTTTGCCGCAGCATCGCAGATATTCTTAGGGGTATTGAAATCAGGTTCACCAAGGCTGAAATTGATTACGTCTGTACCCTCTTTAATCATTCTGGTCGCAATATTGGAGATCTTTATCGTTGCGGATTCTTCTACACGCTTGAGCCTTGCGGATGACATAGGAATGGTCCTGGTATTACATTTGCTAATTTAGTTATTATAACATTCACAGCCGCCGCACCAGCTTTACTGCAGCTTCAACGGCCCTTTTTGCATAGTCCACACGTTCATGAGCCGCCATGCGAGTCATACCTGGGCCAGGAATACCGAGAGTTACAGGCTTATTGAACTCAAGAGAAAGATCCATGATTTTCCTTGCAGCGTGCTGCATAACCACCTGGTCATGGTCAGTGTCGCCTTCAATTACAGATCCTATAGTAACTACGGCATCGATGTCATCCCTCTGACAAAGCTTCTTGATCGCAAGCGGCATGTCAAATACCCCTGGGACAAGAATAGTCTCTTTAACTGTTGCCCCCAGGAACTCCGCGTGTTCTCTTCCAAGCAGTTCCATCTGATAGGTCAGATCCCTGTTAAATTCAGCTACAACAAATCCTAGGCTGATAGTCATCTGATAAGGTCTCCAGTCTTGTTTTTACATAAATTGATTCATGTTCTTAATGGGCCTGCGTCTTCAAAGCCTTGCCTTTGGCCGGTACCGGCTTCTCGAATTAACTTTTCAGGCTTGAAGAGCAGTTTGATTACGTTTAAAGCGTGCTCTCGGGTCCTTCTGTCCATAAGGAAAGCAAGTTCCTTCTCGTCCTTTCCTTCGTTTTCATGGACAAAGACCTCGATAATATGGGTATTGGTCATGAGCTGGGCCATAATAAGGCCCTGAGAAGCTTCATGAGCACAGATTTTGTCCTGTTCCTTAGCTCCAGGCATTCCAAGAGCCATAACGATATCGCACCCTTCTTCTTCAATAAGTTTTTTGGCTGCGACCGGAAGGTCCTTTATCCCTGGCACAGTAACTCTTTTGATTTTTACAGATACATTTTTTTGTATCTCATCAATTGCCGCACGCCCCATATTATAACGTGCGAATGCGGTATCTGCAATTCCTATTGTGGGCATGTAAATCCGATCGGAAATTAGGTTAAAATCTTATCAGGGCTTTCCTGAAAAGATCTTGTAGATATGTTCTACCTGTCTCTAAGTCTATAACTTTATCCTTTTCAGGCTCTGTCAAGGACCCTGGTTGCGGCTTCTACACCTGCTCCCAGGCGATCAATGTAACCACGCTTATTCAACACGATCTCCAGCTGCTGGATGGTTGAAAGCACATCCCTTCCGGTCACATTACCCATGCAACCGATCCTGAAAATCTTATTTTTAAGACGTTCCTGCCCACCTGCAATAATTACGCCTCTTGCCTTCATATCACTTTTTATATTTTCACCATTAACATCTGCGGGAGCCTTCATAGCAGAGACAGTGTTAGAGTAATGGCTGTATTCGTTAAGCTGAGGGAACATCTCAATGTTCAGTTCGGCAACTGCTGCTCTTATAGCTTCAGAAAGGACTCTGTGCCTCTTAATCCTTGCCTCCATTCCCTCCTCTTTTACGATGTGCAGAGCCTCCTGAAGCGCGTAGAAGAGAGGAATTGCAGGAGTGTAAGGTGTTTCTGCTTTGGGCTTGTCCCCACTCTTTTTATATGCAAGTAGGTCGTTATAGTAAGGTCTTTTAGTTACATCCTTCATAACCTCAAAAGCCTTTTCACTTACAGAAACGACTGAAAGTCCAGGAGGAGCTGCAAGACACTTCTGTGAGCCTACAACTGCAATGTCAACTCCCCACTCATCAACCTTTACATCATCTCCTCCGAGGGAGGTCACACCGTCCATAATAAAGAGGGCATCATGCTTTTTAGCAAGTTTGCCAATTTCTGCTGCCGGGTTGAGAATGCCTGCTGAAGTTTCGTTGTGTACAAGAGTGACTGCTTTTGCCCCTTCTTCGAGTTTTTCCTTGACAACCTCAAGGTCAACCGGATGACCCCATTCGAATACAACTGGGACAACATCCCCATAGATAGCTGCAATGTCCTTAAACCGCTCTCCAAACTTTCCGTTTTCTATGGCAATAACTTTGTCTCCGCTTCCAACCGAAGAACCGATAGCAGCTTCCATTCCTGCCGTTCCCGAACCACTGAGAACGAAAATATCATTTTTTGTCTGGAAAACGCTGGAAAGGATTTCCCTGCAATCGGTATAGATTCCAGCAAATTCCGCACTTCGGTGATTGATCATCGGTTTTGACATAGCTCTAAGGACTCTGGGTGTAACAGTTACGGGACCAGGCATCATGAGGAGGGTATCTTCCAGATCCATATATTATACTCCACATTTTTAAAAATTTAATTCAATATATAATCCAATTTATTTTTTGATATTATCCAATTTTATTTTTTGATATAATCCGATTTTATATTTTAATCTAATCCAATTTATTTTTTGATTTAGTATAATTATACATTTTATTTACAAAGTGGTTTAAATACTTCCATTTTTATCTGTTTCAGAGGTTTGTATCACACCCACAGTATTAAAATACTGCAAATCTGAAATAATTCAGAGTAATATCATTGTGATATGGTATACTTAAAAGGCCCTGTAGTATATTATTCCAGGAGTTTGTCACAGGACTTATCGATTAAGTTACTTTGCATGGTTAAGCATTAGTCCGCTTTAGAGATCAGGTTTAATTGGATTCTAGTATATAATTGATGTGCTTTTCAAACCCTGATCCCGGATATAGCGCTCTATAAAGAAAACGGATTTTGCTAATTAGCCCTGGAGAAGCGTCATTACATCATGTTTCGTCACGACGCCGATAACTGCTCCTTTTTCTACTACCAGTACGGCCGGATTTCCTTCCAGCATGTGCGATACGACTGAGATAGAAATACCTGGAGACACTGTTGGGAAGGCCTCTCCCATTATCTCAGAAATTTTCAAATGGGAAATTGATTTTTTCTTACTTTCGGCCATCAATTTCACTATCATGTCTTCGGAAACACTTCCAACAGGAATGCCCCTATCAAGCACAGGAACCTGTGAAAAACCATACTTCTGCATCAAGTTTACTACTTCTTCCACAGAATCGCCTGGTGAAACATGAATTACAGGGGAATGCATCAGATCTATTATAATAATCTGCTGTTCCTTTTCAACTTCCTCAAAAGCGTCAAGGATTTTCCTGACAGTCGAAAGCCTGGGATCTACGTCTCCCGATTCTATACGAGCTATAAGGGGCTGACTTACTCCTGCCCTTTTAGCCAGATCGCTCTGGGTAAGCCCGAGTTCATTTCTTCTTTTTTTAAGATCTTCGGGTGTTGGAAGCTGCATGTATATTACCGATAGTAATTATTATATTTAATATCATTGGTTAACATAATTTGTGAAGTTAAAAAAAAGGTGATATTAAATTCAGAAAACTATTCTCGGAAAATTCTATACATAACTGGGTAAAAAAGAGAAATTAAAAAATACTTGGTTTAAAGATCAGATATAAATATCGTATTAATAAATTTATTAAGTTGTAAAAAAACGCTAAAATTATAAAAAGTTGTAAAGTTGTAAGAAGAATAAGTAAGTAAAAAACAACATGTGAGCAGGAAATAAAAAGGTAATAAATTAACAGGAAAAGGAGTTACTAAATCAACAGGAAAATGGAAATAAGGCAAACCTGTGTTTTTAGCGTTTTTGCTCAAATATAGGAAGGATTCTCGATTTCCTTAGATTTCCTTGTCCTGAGTTCGCCTTTTATAGCCTCGTAGTATTTCATTGTATCCGGAGTTACTGAAGGCCCAGTTTCTGTTATTGCTTTAAGGAAGTGTCTCTGCTTAACATTTTTTGCGTGAATATCCTCACGCAGAGCAAGCCTTCCTGCCTTTTTACATACAGCTGCAATGTCTGCACCTGTGTACTGATCGGTTATAGAAACGAGCTTTTCGATATCAATATCCTCTGCAAGTTCCATTTTTTCGGTGTGGACTTTGAAGATCTCCCTGCGAGCTCCTTCATCAGGGATCGGAACGAGAATCAGTTCATCAAAACGTCCGGGCCGGATAAGTGCAGGATCGATAACGTCCGGGCGATTGGTTGCACCAATTACTACTACAGCCCTGAGCTCTTCAAGCCCGTCCATTTCGGAGAGAAGCTGATTAAGGATTCTTGCCGTAACCTGAGGCTCACTTATAGAAGCCCCGCGAATGGGCGCAAGCGAGTCAAGTTCGTCCAGAAAAATAATTGAAGGAGCTACCTGCCTTGCCCGTGTAAAGACCTCAGCTATCCTTTTTTCTGATTCCCCGTACCATTTGGAAAGCAAATCACTCCCCTTGGCTGTAATAAAATTAGCATCCGATTCATGAGCTATTGCCTTTGCAAGCAGAGTCTTTCCCGTACCCGGAGGGCCATACAGAAGGACCCCTTTAGGAGCCTCAACCCCAATATCTCTATAAGATTCCGGATTCTTGAGAGGCCATTCTACTACCTCCTTCAGGAGCCTTTTTACTTCTTCCAGACCGCCTACGTCGTCCCAACCGACAGTTGGCACTTCGATCAGGATTTCCCTTATTGCTGAAGGCTGGACATCTTTGAGAGCATTTTCAAAATCTTCTCTTATTACCTGGAGGGAATCCAGAATTTCAGCTGGAATTTCAGGTTCATTAAGATTGATTTTAGGTAAAACCCTCCGCAGGGCACTCATAGCTGCCTCCCTGCATAGGGCAGCAATATCAGCTCCCACAAATCCGTATGTTATTTGAGCAAAATCCATGAGGTTTACGTTTTCGGCAAGAGGCATTCCCCTGGTATGGATCTGGAAAATTTCTAGCCTTCCATCAGTATCCGGGACTCTAAGTTCAATTTCTCGGTCAAACCTGCCTGGGCGGCGGAGTGCTACATCCAGGGCTTCGGGACGGTTGGTTGACCCTATAACGATTACATTCTTGCGAGCCTTAAGCCCGTCCATAAGGGAGAGAAGTTGAGCAACTACTCTTCTTTCGACTTCTCCGGTCACCTCAGCCCTTTTAGGGGCAATGGAATCGATCTCATCCAGGAAGATAATTGCAGGAGCATTCTTTTCTGCGTCCTCGAAAATTTCCCTTATTGCCCTTTCGGATTCGCCGTAATATTTGGACATAATCTCAGGGCCATTGATAGAAATAAAGTAGGCGTCGGATTCGTTGGCGACTGCTTTTGCAAGCAGCGTCTTTCCCGTTCCGGGCGGACCGTGGAGCAGTACCCCTTTCGGAGCATCGATCCCTAGCCTGTCAAAAAGTTCAGGGTGATTCAAAGGCAACTCTATCATTTCCCTGACTTTCCCAATGGCTTCTTTTAGCCCACCCAGATCTTCATACATAACAGTAGGAATATTCTGTTCAGGGATTACTTCAGTTGCTTCAGACAAAAGCTCAACCTGCGTTAAGTCTGTAATCTTCACTATCCCCGACGGAGAGGTAGAAACTACCTGCAATTTTATTTCTCCAAGTCCGAAAGATGGCTCGAAGCCCTGGCCGAAAAAGTCCTGGAAGAAATCTTCGAACATAACTCCTTTGCCAAAAGTCTCACTTTCCCTCGATTTCCTTAAACTTGTAGTGGAAATAAAATCCCCTTTTGAAACCGTACGGTTCATGAATACGGCTTTAAGAGTTTCGCTTGGAGCATAGATCTGCATACCTCTGGCTACAGGCGCAAATATTACGCTTTTTGCCTCCTTCCAGTCGGCTTTACAAATAGCTACATATTCCCCGATACTGGTTTTTGCATTAGTACGGATAAACCCATCCATACGTATAATCTCAAGTCCTGAATCACTCGGGTATGGGCGCCCTATAAGGGCTGAAGTCGATTTCCCCCCTTTGATTTCTATAACATCGAAAGGCTCAAGACCCAGTTTTTCCCGGAAACTTTCACCTATCCGGACAATGCCTTTCCCAACATCCCGTTGATCGGCTTCTGCAACTTTCAATTTTATCGTTGTCTTGCTATCAGTCAAATAATACCCCCAT
The DNA here is from genome assembly GCF_000969985.1 of Methanosarcina barkeri str. Wiesmoor. Taxonomy (GTDB): domain Archaea; phylum Halobacteriota; class Methanosarcinia; order Methanosarcinales; family Methanosarcinaceae; genus Methanosarcina; species Methanosarcina barkeri_B. The sequence goes on from NZ_CP009526.1 coordinate 3,437,831, forward strand.
TTCCAGCAATAAAAGTGTTCAGGACTTTGTGAAAAGATCAGCAGCTCTTAGATAGGTCAGCATCATCAGTCGCTTACCTTTTTTGCCTCCTCATCAAGTTTCTTTAAATTGGTAGGGATAGGGTTTTCTTTGAGCAGCTTTGCAAAATATGCCAGATTATGTACCATATATCTGGCTGTCCGATTTGTATAGAGATGTCTATCTCCTCCAGCTTCTATGTAACTTGGACCCGGCCCTGCATCACCAACCCAATAACAATCTGCATTTGGAGGGACAGTGCAGCCCAGATGAATAAGGTTAAAGAGTATAGTTGAACAGACATCGTGTGCCCCATCCTCATTTCCGGTAACTATGACTCCTGCAGCCTTCCCATAAAGAGGATACTGACCAGTTTCGGGATCCCCTTCCGTATAAGTTCCATCCAGCCTCTCAATTACCATCTTTGCCACCGATGAGAGAACTCCAAACCAGATGGGAGTTGCTATAACAAGAATATTACAGGCTTTTATTTTTTCAAGGATCAAGGGCCATTCATCTCCTCCTCCTTCATCTGAGGAAATCCCAAAAGCCACATTATGATCCACAACCCTTATCACTTCACTTTCAACACCAAGTTTATCGAAGATAGCTACTGCCTTGTCAACAAGAGCGCGAGTATTTGATATCCGAGGCGATTTTTTTAGAGTGCAGTTTAAAAAAAGTGCCTTAATCACCATAGTATATATGTTTCCAAACTGCTTTTATTTATACGGGGGCGCATGATAATTTAGAAATGTTATTTCTGAATTACTCAACAAGCGCTTTATCCTCACCTGATCTTTGAGCTGAGTTTTACATGAGAGTAACTCAAGAAAAAGGATGGACACGGAAAAAGTTGATTTCAAGCATAATTTTAGGATAGTGAAACATTTCAGGATAGTGAAACTGAAAAATTGAAAATAAGAAAAAGATGGGAAAATTTAATAGAAAGTAAAAAGATAAAAATCGCTTAGAGCTTGAGTTCCTTAGCCATTTCCTGAAAGACTTTTCCTTTGTCAGTAGTGATAAAAAGCCCATTTTCATGTTTGATAAGCTCTTTTTCTTTCAACATTTCAAGGTATTTCTGAGCGATATTAAAGTTCAAATTTACCTCATATACAATATGAGTTTTCTTGGCCCCGTTCATTGCTACTCTTAAAATATCTACTGCGATATCAGTCCTGCTCCTTCTCTTAATACTGACTCCCCCACGGTAGTTTACAAATAATCTTTGTAAGTAGTTACGCCTTAAAAATATTAAAGCATATCTTTTTGTAGGTAACAAAGATTCTAAATCTTTATCGTTCTCCTTTCTATATAACAATTTCAGTACTATATATAATGTCAAGTTATAAAGAAAAAAGATTTAAACGGACAAGTTCTCTTTTACGGCTAAAGAAAAAGGGAAATTGCCAGAAAAAAATCGGAAACAGATTTCAGTTAGTCTTTTCAAATAAAATTAAAGTTAATAAAGAGTACATACTAGACACTAAAATCGTAGAAAACAAAACTGAGAAGTTGCATAAAAAAATGCATTCATACTCTTCAAGATACTGAAGCGACTTGTGCTTCGATTCCAAAATAAATTCCTTATTTATTGGAAAATCTGTGATCGGTGAATATATTAGAAAGTTTCAACATTCAATTGGATGCAAACAATAACCCAACGGAGTGGCCTAGAAAATACTTTGGTTGGTATGATAATATATTATACAAAAATTAATTAGACGGGCTATGTAAAGTCAAGGCTATTCTGGGACAGAACCTGAGTGGAAATTATTCTACTTCTTAATACAGCAGTCAATATTTTTTAAATTATTATGGAAATGAAACATCTGACAATGTAATGAAACTTCCAGCTACAAAGAAGTTGCATGAAATCTTTTAATTGATCCCTTTTAATTGGTCCCTTTTAATTGGTCCCAGGTTTCTATGAAGTTTTTACCTTGGTTATTATAGTTGTTTCACTTGACTGCAGTGATCAAACTGAAGGCAATGAGGATATTACAAATATATTTGGTGAGAATTAAAGCTCACAAAACTTAGGCCAAAACCAGAGATATCATATATTTCAGTAAGACTTTCACAATCGAGAGAGAGCATTTCAGGAAAAACTGCTCATATTTTCAAAAAAGAATATAACAGTAAACTTTTGTATGTAATTTCCTTTGAAAAAGAGCTTAAATGTGAATTTAAAGTTACACAACAAGAAGCAAAATCTAAAATTGAAACAAGAGCTGAAAGATTAGAAAATAAAAATCTATAAAAAATCGAAGGGAAAATAAAGATAATAAAAAGAGTGGGCCCGCTGAGATTCGAACTCAGGATCCCCGCCGTGTAAAGGCGATGTCATAACCGACTAGACCACGAGCCCAGTTTGCCGATATTTTCAGAGTCGCTCTAAGAGCAAGACCAAAATGTCACTAGTTATATATATCTCTTTTGTTAGGAGAAAAACTCAGGACCTATCTGAAAGTTAGTTACTTCACTAAATAAGAATCTTGTTTACCGAATAAAACTCCCGTTGCACTAAATCAGACTAGTATTACGCCATATAATATATCTATTGAACTAAATAAAGAAATCTTATTATAATAGATAATATATTAGTAAAAATAACAGATAGGTTATTTTTAAACTAAAGTTTTACTATCTCAAATGAGATATTTAGCATAGAAGATTAACCTCATATTTAATTTTTAAATCAAAATATACATATGCACACGTAGAATAAAATTAAGAATATTTTGATTTAAAAAATTGAACTTGTTTTATTTATATGCCAGTCTGAGAGAATTTTGAATAGGTAAAAAAGCTAAGCAAAATATATTTATATGAGATAAGCATGAAGTAATTTATGAGCGGGTCACTATTTTATATGATAACCCCAACACTAAACACCCCAATTCAAACTCCCCAACCCGCTCATCTTATTCTCATCAAAATAGAAATATATATTTAGGGAAACAATTCAAAAACTCTAAATTATGAGGAAAGGAAAACAGTGTTGGAAAATAGACAAAGATATCTGGCCATGAAAATGGCAACGGAGACTCATTTAGAAGACGATTTAATCTGAAGCAAGCATTTAAATTATTAAAAATGAAAACGATTAAGAGAAGGGAATTTACATAGGTTCAGGCATTTTAACCCCACCCGATGATTATTATAGACTTTTAATCCAAAAGTAGAATTTCTAGCTAAAAGAAAAACTTTTTAATATGAATTATGAATTATATATTAGAGTACATAGAAATGAAAAGCTATTTATAAGATGAATAAATAGTCATGTCGAGTGAGCGGGTCTCTTTTCCATAGTATAACCCCAAAACAATATCCCCCAACTATTTCCCCCAACTATTCCCCAAACTCTCCAGCCCGCTCACAAACTTTTCTCAATTTGTTTTAACTATATCCTTCCGTTCAGAAAGCTTTTCTGTCAATTTTAATTAACTCACCTAGTGCCATGGCAATTTAATTATTTGGCATAATTTTTTGATAGCTTCTTATCAACAGATAGCGATTCAGAGTAAACATGTGACCGAGTCTATCCCAAAACCTATTTTATTCTAAATCATCCTGAGTTTTCAGGATCATTTTAGTTATTAGGTATTCAACTGACTGTTCTAAATACAAGGTTCACAAATCAAATTTTGAGTTTCAGGATAGGCTCACCAATAACTAAATTTTCAAAACACTAGTTTTGCACCTTAATTCCTTCTTATCTATTTTACATACTCTGAAAAATTAATATGGTGAATGTTCAGTAGTTAGAAAAAGTCAGTTAGTCTCTTATTTCATGTGCATTTAACAAAAGGTAAAGAAAACTAAAGGAAATTAAGAAAATAAACAAGGTTAGAAAATTAGAAGTCGAAAAGCGTTTTTTGTGTTTTCGACTCGACTTTTTTGGGAGTTTCGCTGACTTTGACCTCAGATTTTTCAGAATTATCTGAAACTTTTTTGATAGCAGGCTCACGGTTTACAGATTTCACGGATCTGGAAAGTTCGGGAGAGATGCTATTTTCTATCGGTTCAGAGTCAGAAAAAGCTTCCTTCTCAACGGGCCCAGGCAAGGATGAAGAATTCTTAACCTTGAGACTATCGTGTTCAAGTGAAATGGATGTAAGGCTATCAGATTTGATCCCAATATCATCAATCTCGGCCTGATCCTGCTCCGGTATAAGAGTGTCAGAAGTAAAACTATCAGGTGTTAAGGTAACAGGTGCAAGGATATCAGGTGCAAGGTTACCAGGTTTAATGGTATCAGAAGTATTATTTTCCGAATTCTTAGTTTCTGGAGAAATTTCAGGTGGAATATCAAAACCAAAGTTAAGAGTCTTCTGCCCACCCTGAGAAGTCCTGGAGTTGGGAACTTCGAGCCTCTCAGAATGTTTCCCATCTTTTTCCACAGAATTATTAACTGAGAAAACAGAAAGATCCTCTTTACTATTGCCTGGGGGAGCAGGAGTCCTGAAAAACTCAGCTCCATCAGATTCTTCATTTCCTTCAAGGAGAAGTTCCTGCGCCCTTTCGTAGATTTTCTGCAGCTTTTTACTGGCTTTTGTGCTCCCCGAGAGATATATCAGCTCTTCAAGTTCAAGCCCGAGGCCTGCAGTAATTTCGATCGCAGATTCTTCATTCTTTAACATGCGAGAGTAAAGCTCCAGCAGGTTATTTCTTGAATAACGCATAGACTCGAAGTTGTGTTCTCCAACTTTAGAAGCTATATTATCCCTGAGGTCTCGTTTAGAACGTATCTGCCCCATTTTTTTCCAGAGAGAAGGAGGCTGGTACTTGATAAATCCGGGATAGGGCCGTGTCTTTGAGACCGAAGTTCCACAGACCATCAACATGCTAGCATACCTCCACATCCTATAGTTCTGGCGTTTTTTTACGCGCCCAAGGTAGAGATCGGCCTTTGAGAGATAACCAAAGCCAGTTTTTATATCCTCAAGATTTCCATCCTTAGATGCATACTGGAAAGGCAGGTTTTCGTCGATCCAGTGTACAAGGTCTTCAGGGCTCTCATCAAGACCGCGAGCTGCTTCCAGAGCCTTTTTACAGTCCGTGCTCTTAAAGATTCTCTGCATTGCCTTGAAGATGTTTTCCTTTACATCTCGGCCTGAAGTGCTGAGATCCTCAACTTCCAGCGTTTTCCTCCCGGTAGCTGCAGCCTGAAGGTCGTTAATTGCACTTCTGAGATCCCCTCCAGCCCCTTCAGCAATTTGCTGGATTGCATCCGGGCTGCATAAAATATCCTCGCTCTCGCAGACCTTCTTCAAAGCAGGGACCATAGAACGGCTCTGCACTGAGCCGAACTTTATTTCCAGACAGAGGTTCCGGATAGTAGGAGTCAACCCATAAATATCATTTGCAATTAGCACTATGGGTTGAAGAGTGTTCTTTATAATTCCTGCAATAGCCCGCATTCCGCCCCTGTCTGCAGTCCCGTGAATATTATCCGCTTCGTCCAGGATAATCAGGCGTTTTCCTCCAAAAAAGGTATTCATTGAAGCTGCCGACCCCGCAACTCTTTCAATAACACCTGCAGTCCTCTGGTCACTTGCATTGAGTTCGATGACTTCCCAATCCAGATCGCGGGCAAGAGCGTGGGCAGTAGAAGTCTTCCCTACTCCTGCAGGCCCATGAAGGACCACTGCCCTTCTATCTGGAATGCCTGAAAGCCACTTCTCAGCCCAGGTCCGCAAATACTGCACCGCCTTCTTGTTCCCTACAATCTCTTTCAGGGTCTGTGGGCGGTATTTCTCAGCCCATTCAATTGCCAACGTCATCTTAAACCATACCAATAAAAAAGGAACTCATTCTTAACTCTATACATTTTAATCTTTTAATTATTCAAAAGCTTTTGATATTACAAGCTTCTGCTATCGATTTTTAAATGACAACGCTAAATTTACACTTCGATATGTGTTAAAGTCTTTTTGTTCTCATAAAAACAATACCTTCAATCGCCAGAACAAATTTGGGCAGAAAACCCATATTCATATCCCCTTTCATCCCGGCTTCAGATATCTTCCTTAATTTTAGCCCACTAGCATATTCTAATCAATCAAGAGTCAGAAAAAACTCAATCCGACTATATTCTTGAGTAAGTTGAAAATATATCTATTCTTACCCATAATTCAGCCCTCTTGAGCGAACGAAGTGAGTAAAAAGGGCATCATCCTCCCGAGACGGTTAATTACTCTAGCCCATAATTCAGCCCTCTTGAGAAAACGAAGTGAACGAAAAGGGCACCGTCCTCTCGAGACGGGACTCGGGTGACGGAACTCGGGGGACAAAATTAATTAATGATCGTGTTTGTACTTCTTTGAACTACTTAAAATCTTACACAACAGTTAGGATGGATATGGAAAAGAATAGCATGGATGCCCTCCTTGAGGCTATCGAAATGAGAGCCAGGGCTAACCGGGCCAGAGTAGCTATGGGAATAAGGGACCCGAATTCCAAAATGCTCGAGAGTGCTTGGAAAGCCCAGGAACTGGGATATGCACAGGTCGTCCTGGTGGGGATTAAGAAGGAAATTGATAAGGTCGGTACAGAACTCGAGGTAGTGGACACAGATGAGCCTGAGAAGACTCTTGCAGAACTTATGATTTCAAGAAAAGTCGATGCAGCGATAAGAGGCACTGCAAAGGCATCTGGAGCCCTAGCCCAACTCAAAGAAGCTCTAGGAAAGAAAAGAATCTGCCGGCTTGCCCTGCTCCTCACGGTTGATGGAACACCTTTCTTTCTCGCCCCTGTAGGGATCGACGAAGGAAACACTATTTCAGATAAACTCAGGATGATCAAGCTTGGCGCCGAACATATAAGGAGATTCGGGATAGAGCCCAGGGTCGGCGTGCTGTCGGGGGGCAGAATTGGAGACATCGGAAGGAATAAACGTGTGGACAGGACTCTTGCAGACGGAGAATTCGTGACAAGGCGGGCTGTTGAACTCGGGATCAATGCCAAACATTACACGATTCTTATTGAAGATGCCATAAAAGAATCGAACTTTATTGTAGCCCCTGATGGAATTTCGGGAAACCTCATTTTCAGGACAATTGCTTTCCTGGGTGGGGGTGACGGGCTTGGAGCTTCAGTGCTCATGGATGATTATGTTTTTGTGGATACATCAAGGGTAGGTGGACATTTTACGAAAGCCATAATGCTTGCAAGTGCACTGTCTCACCTTAATAAGGAAAGGCAAAAGGTGATTTATTGAAAAAGATTGCAGAGGCATGGCCGATAGTAAAAGGCGACTACACGGTAGGAAATCCGGAATCCCGGATTGCAGTGGTAACTCTTGCGAGCCAGATAAATTCCTTACCTGAAGCGGCCCTCTGGGGTAGCTCAAAAACCGAAAATCTGGGAGTCGAAAAAATAATCATAAATACCATCTCAAATTCCAATATAAGGTACATCCTTATCTGCGGAAAGGAATCCAGAGGACACCTGGCAGGTCATTCCCTGCTCGCAATTCATGCAAACGGGATTGACGAAAAGGGAAGAATTGTTGGTTCTGAGGGGGCTATCCCTTTCATAGAAAACATATCAAGAGAGGCAGTAAAACGCTTTCAGCAACAGGTAGTGCTTCTTGACAGGATAGGACTGACAAACCTCGAGGAAATAATGAAAATTGTGAGAGAATATAAGGACCAAGGGGAAGTTTACCCGGAGGAACCTCTTGTAGCTATTTCCCAGAAGAAAAGACAATCTACTTTCACGATTCCTCATTCAGGTGATATAATAGTTTCCGAAGAATTTGTCATGGACTCAGCTGCAGGAGTCGTCTGCACGACAAATGATTTTTAATTTCCAATTAAGAGATCTACTTCGAGTGCACATTATTCGAGTGTACATTATTCGAGTATAAATTACCGCGGTTTGAAACAAAATACTAGCCTGTAGATTTTGAGGGTGTAAAAAATGTTTAAGTTTCAGAAAGAACAGGAAATCGTTAACATCGCAGGAGTGAAGATAGGTGGACAGCCAGGAGAGCTTCCGACCGTGCTTGCAGGGACTATCTTTTATGATAAGCATGAAATCGTAAAAGACGTTGCAAGAGGCCTGTTTGACCGGGATGCTGCCGAAAAACTTATAAATCTGCAGGAATCAAGTGCGGAAGAAACAGGAAACCCGTATATAATCCACATTTTCGGTACTACCCCTGAAAGCATTACCCGTTACATTGACTTTGTGGCCGAAATTTCAGAAGCTCCTTTTCTTATCGACTCCCCCGAAGGAACCGTGCGTTCCCATGCCGCAGAATATGTTAGCGAAATCGGACTTGCAGACAAAGCAATCTATAACTCCATAAACATGAGCATAAATGCTTCTGAAATTGAAGCTCTTGCCCTATCCGATATTGACAGCTCGATTATCCTTGGCTTCAATGCAATGGACTCATCCCTGCAGGGAAGGATGGAAATGCTGGAAAACGGGGCAGGCCTTCTGGAAGAGGGATTACTTTCAATTGCAGACAGATGCGGGATAGTTAACAAGCTTATAGACCCAAGCATTACTCCTATGGGAAACGGAGCAGGTGTAGCCCTAAAGATGACGATTACCGCAAAAGCAAAATGGGGACACCCCACCGGCTCGGGAATCCACAACGCACCCTCAGCCTGGAACTGGCTGAATAAGAAGAAAGAGAAAGACCCTGTTCTTTACAAAATCTGTGATGTAGGTTCAACTTGCTTGCAGCAGGCAGCAGCCGGAGATTTCATTCTCTATGGACCCATCGAGTATGCCCCATACATATTTCCTATGGCTGCCATGAGCGATATAATGATTTCTGAGGCTGTAGCTGACCTCGGCATAGAGCCTGCTTCCCGGCATCCTTTAAACTTGCTTGTATAATTTTCGAGTCCTGCAACCCCTTTGAAAAAACTGCTCGAGCGCAAGCCTTTTTTCAAAAGGCTTGACCGAAAATCCCAGCAACATTTGAATTTGAGGTCCTTATCCCCAAACCCTACCCGGCGTGACCAACCGGCACAACGGTTGCGCTCAAGAGGGCTGAATTATGGGCTAGAGTAACTGATTTTCAACTTGCTCAGAGACTGATTTTCCCAAGTTTCGAAAGTGAAGTAAATTAATACCACTGAAAATGCTGAAAAAAAACAGGAGCAGATTCTTTGGGTGTTTCCCACATCTTCGGTGGTTGCTACATCTCAAGTTAGCTTTCAGCTCAAGTTAGCTTTCAGTACGGTTTTTTCATGGTTACCGGACTTGGAATAGGTTTAGATATTAAGGTCGTATGCTTTCAAAACTGAAGTTAACTCGGTGCTCTCGGTTGTTGTGGAGTTTTACTGCTTCTATGCTTTAGCTTTTCGGCAATGTCGACTCCAAGCCTTTTGCATTCCTGCAGGTCCTTGTCTGTGGGCTTGTGTAGTATCCTGAGTACGGGATCTATGACAGTCATTCCCATGTCTCGCATTTTTTCGGCTATCAGTATAGGTGCTTCTCCACTCCATCCGTAAGACCCGAAAGCAGCCCCTAATTTTCCTTTTGGGTTTGTGGAAGCTAGAATTTCATCCATGAATTTTTCCATGGGCTGAAGCATCCTGTAGTAAAAAGTCGATGAACCGACTGCAATTGCATCTGCTTCGTTAAGATCCTCAAGTTTTACGTCATAAAAGCTAATAGCTTTTGCATCCACATGTTTCGACTCAATTCCACTAGCTATTGCTTCTGCCATAGCTTTCGTATTCCCCGAGGTACTGAGATAGACTACTATCGCTTTCAATCTTATCCCCCATTCTGTGTAAGATCGTACATTAAACGCCAGTAATGGACAAAAAGTGATCAAAACAGGTTTGCATATTTCCTAAAAACCAAAAAACAAGGCAAGACCTGAAATCTCCTCACTTTTCAATCCTGCATTAGTTATAAAAATTAATTTAAATAAGGATTTCGTCCAGGGTCAGGTTGGCTTCACATATATAAAAAGGAAAAATGTTATCCAAGGTCTGCCGCAATACGAAGAGGAGCTATATAGTTCACTACCTGGAGGGCTACACTTTCAAGAAAATTACGTACGTTCTGTGGAATCCTGTCTGTAGTATGAGAAGCAAAATTAAGGCTGCCTATAATTTCTCCTCTGTGCTTCATAGGAAGCACGGCTACTGAAGTAATTTTTTCATTTTTAATTAAATCTGCCATTTCATCTGCAAAAAAATCCATCCTGTAAACCGGCTTTTCAGTCCAGATCTGCCGAGCTTCAGGGGAATCTGCTCTATATATCGAAATACTTGCCACGAATTCGGGAGAGAGTCCACGATGTGCAACCAGATTAATCTGATCCAGGAGTTCGTCTTTCAAGTATATTCCTGCGGCATCTATCTCTTCTATTTTCAGACAGGCATTAAGGATCTGGTTAAGCATGGTCTGAAGATTCCAGGTAGTACTGAGGGCTACTCCCAGCTCTCTCTGGATTTCGAGCATTTTCTCAGCCTCTTTTTTCCCAGTGACATCGATGATTATTCCCTGAAAATGAGTGACCTTGCCTGTACTGTTTCGCTGGATAAACGTTCGGTCTTCGACCCAGCGTATACTGCCGTTTCCTGTAATAATTCTATATTCCATCTCGAAGGAATCGTATCCTTCTCTTACTGAGCGTGCCAGACTTTCGACAACAGTATGAATATCTTCTCTATGGATTATGTCCCCATAAAGTACTCTTCCGGAGAGAAAGTCTTCTACTGAGTACCCAAACTGCATTACGTTTTCAGAAATATAATCTACAGGCCAGTTTTCTAAATTTGCAGGCAAGTTTTCTATATTTTTCCTTAGAAAAGCTACTGCCGGACTTTTGTTAATTATACTTTTCAGCATTTCCTGCGTTTTTAGTGATTTTCTCAGGGCTTTTTCAGTTTTCTTTCTATGGGTTATATCCAGTACTATTCCCTGAAAGCAGGTTACTTTCCCTTCTATATCCCTCTGGATGAATGTTCTCTCGTTTACCCACAACATATCTCCGGCTTTTGTAAAAATTCTGTACTCAGAGTTGAAGCTTACCTCCCCGTTCTGAATGCTCCTGTCAAGCTCCTCTCCCACTCTTTTCAGGTCATCAGAGTGTATGATTCTTCCGTACTGAATTTTCTGTGATAGAAAGTCATCAACCGTGTATCCAAACTGTACAACATTATCTGATACAAAAATTGCAGGCCAGTACTTCTCATTTTTCCAGAGAAAGACCACTGCAGGACTATTATTAACTGCTGTAATCAACACTTTCTGCATCTTAATAGTTTCTTCCAGTTCTTCTTCACCTTTTTTCCGCCTGGTGATATCGAGCACTACTCCCTGGAAGTGTGTCGCCTCTCCGCTTGTATTTCTCTGGATAAAGGTCCTTTCGTTTATCCATCGGATATCTCCTGCTTTTGTTATAATCCTGTATTCCAAGCTGAAAGCAGAAACCCCACTTTTTACTTTTTTCTTAAACTCCTCTTCGACCTCTTTGAGGTCATCGAAATATATTAAATCTTTATATCGCGTCCTGCCAGAAGTGAAATCTTCTACCGAGTATCCAAATTTCCCCACATTTTCGGAGACAAACTCCACAGGCCAGTTATCTTTATTCTTCCAGAGAAAAAGCACTACATGACTATTATTGATCATCATTCTCAGAGTTTCTTCTTTTTCCAGGGCTGCGTGAAGAGCTTCTCCTCCTATGTCGTTTTTACTACCTGCGGTCTGGAAGTTCGCATTTAAAGTTTCATAATCCTCCGACACCTCATCCATCTATACAATCACCTTCACAAAATTCTTTAATATCCCATTCCTGTTCTTCTGTGTACTTACTTTATATGTTCTTGCTTTATGTGTACTTACTTTATGTGTACTTACTTTATGTGTACTTACTTTATGTGTTTTTACTTTATGTGTACTTACTTTATGTGTTTTTACTTTATATGTTCTTAATTTCTGTGTCCTTGCTTTCTGCGTTCTTTTTTTCTGTGTTCTTACGTTCTGCGTTCTTGCTTTTTATCTGTATTTCGTTTATATAATTACATTCCCATCAAATATCAATTTTTTAGTTACAGTATGCTAGTTTTTTATAATTATTAATGCTAAAAGCGATAACTATAAATTAATCAGTTTTTTTAGCTCCCCCATACCTAGCTTTATATGTCGAATTCTGTTTTATCCCTATAATCGAAAAATATATATAGTAGAATAACGGTAATAAGAATCCGTACTCCTGATTTGTGGAAGTAAGTCTGCAGCTAGAGAAACTTTGGTGTTATATTTCCATTATTATACCACCATAGATATAGTCTCAAAATCTGGATGTCTGCCATGAACCCCATTACTAATCCGACATGTAAAATAAAAGATCTCAAAAAGAGACTTTTATCGGCAAGCGTGAAGCTAAAGTGGATTTCTAAAGGACGATACAGTGATTGAGTAAACCGATAAATCTGGAGTACAATAAAGAAAAATGGCAAAAACCCTCAAAAATGGCAAAAAGTCTGAAACAACATAAAACCTCCATTAAAGATCTGCAGTAGGGTATGAGGGAGATCCTACTTCAGTTTCTTTATACTTATTATATTGCGATCCTGGTTTTGGAGAAATCGGCTATTTCAAAATTGCATTTGGAGAGGTCGAAGATTCCGAAATTACACCTGCTAAGAGTCATTAAATAAGTACTCAAATGAAAAAAAGAAAAAACTGTGAACGGACATAAGCCTCTCATGGTTAATTTTTGCATCTTGTTTTTCGGGTGTGATCTTGTAGATGTGGTCCAGAGCAGGCCCGTTCACTATGCAATTGATACAAAAATCTGATTAATTATATAAATATTTGGATGTTATTATATAATCTTGCCTTTTTGTGAAAACATTAGAAACTTTTACGGTTCAAACATAGACTATTATCCAATTATGATATATATTATTAAAATAGAGTTTTTTTCCATAAAATTCTTCACTTAGATTTTCAAGGCCAGATTTATATTCCAGCAGAATTACAGTTAATTTCATTAATTATCTTATCATCCAGCCCCTTTGTGATTATGCCCCCAAGTTTTCAGTACATTCTTCTTTCTATTTTACAACTCTTTTCTCCCCAACCTGTTTATACTATGAAGTTTTTTCCTATCTATACATTATACTTAGTTTTTATCATGAAACTTTAAGGAGATTTATAATGAGAAGCGATATCATCAAAGAGGGACCTGAACGTGCTCCCAACCGTTCACTTCTGAAAGCGACAGGAGTCACAGATTCCGAGATGAGGAAACCATTCATCGCAGTCGTTAATTCCTGGAACGATATAATTCCTGGCCATATTCACCTGAATAAACTTGCTGAGGCTGTAAAAGCCGGAATCAGGAACGCCGGAGGAGTTCCTTTTGAATTCCATACTATAGGAGTCTGCGATGGAATTGCAATGGGACATGAAGGTATGAAATATTCCCTTCCCAGCAGAGAAGTTATTGAGGACACGATAGAACTTATGGTTAAAGCCCATCAGTTTGATGGGATTGTCCTTATTCCCACATGTGACAAGATCGTGCCGGGTCACCTGATGGCAGCAGGCAGACTTGATATCCCTGCAATTGTCGTAACCGGAGGGCCTATGCTTCCTGGTTATGTCGATGACAAATATACAGACCTGATCTCGGTTTTCGAAGGAGTGGGTGCTTACAGCACAGGCAAACTCTCAGAACGTGATCTTAAAAGGCTTGAAAATCTTTCCTGTGGAGGAGCCGGATCCTGTGCAGGGATGTTTACCGCAAACACTATGGCCTGTGTAACCGAAGCACTTGGTCTGAGCCTTCCAGGCTGTGCAACTGCTCACGCAGTGGATGCAAAAAAGGCCCGCATTGCCAAGGAATCCGGTGAGCGTATCGTCGAAATGGTAAAAGAGAACCTGACTCCCAGAAAGATTGTCACTTTTAAGTCTTTTGAAAACGCCATAATGGTAGACATGGCAGTCGGAGGGAGCACAAATACCACTCTGCACCTTCCTGCCCTTGCCCACGAATTCGGGCTGAATCTTCCTCTTGAAAAATTTGATGAATTGAGCAGAGAAACCCCTCACCTGATATCGCTTCGCCCTGGCGGCCCTAATTTTATGCTACACTTTGACAGGGCAGGCGGGGTTCAGGCAGTCATGCAGAGGCTTTCCTCCAAACTTCACCTGGATCAGCTTACAGTAAATGGCAAGACTATCGGGGAAAACTTGAACGAGTTTGAGATTATTAACCCGAAGCTCAATAAAGAGATAATTGCAACTCTTGAAAAGCCTATACATGCCGAAGGAGGAATTGCAGTCCTTAAAGGCAACCTTGCCCCTAACGGTTCGGTCGTAAAACAGGCAGCTGTTGACCCTAAAATGCGCGTTCATACAGGCCCTGCCAAAGTTTATGACTGTGAAGAAGATGCTATGGAAAATATCCTTGCAGGCAATGTAAAACCTGGAGATATTGTAGTTATCCGCTACGAAGGCCCGAAAGGAGGGCCTGGAATGAGGGAAATGCTTGCGGCTACAGCCGCAATAGGAGGTATGGGCCTGCTGGAGTCAGTTGCTCTGGTAACTGACGGACGCTTTTCAGGAGGCACACGTGGGCCATGTATAGGACATATCTCTCCCGAAGCAAGCGAAGGAGGGCCAATTGCCCTGGTAAAAGATGGGGATATGATAGAGATTAATATTCCTGAAAGAGTTCTGAACCTTAAAGTCTCAGAAGAAGAGCTTGAGCAAAGAAAGGCGGCATTCGTACCTCCAAAAAAGGAAGTTACAGGCTACCTTGCAAGGTACCAGCGTTCCGTTCACTCTGCAAATACAGGCGGAATAGTGGACTGAGCTTTCTATGGTTATTTAATAACTTTATCTTCGGAGGGTTTCGTCCTTCCTCTTTTTTAATTTTCTCCAGGCTTTAAATTCACTGTTCTTGAAGAACTCGAAGTTCTATAAGTTCGTTATGTTCTTGAAACTCTGGAGAATTTGTGAAGGAATTTATGAATATCTTCATTTCGGCTAAACTCTACAACATGCCCTTGTACGTGGAAAACTGCATGTGACCAGCACGGTTCTTAAAGAGCATATATGCAACAAGTGTGCCAGTAGCAGGACAAGCATCACATCTGACCCTGAAGATATCCGGACATTTAAATGAAAATCATTGAATGAATAAGTGGAACTCTTTCTAGAAAAAGAGACTACGAAAATAACTATGTAATTCTGCTTTCCGGCAGAACTTCAAACCAGATACAAAACAGAAAAATATAATACCTAAATTAGTCCTCTTCAACGAACGAAGAATAGTTTCTTTTACCTGCAAATAAGTCACCTTGGCTTAGCTCAAATCTTCTCATAATTCAGCCATCTTGAGCGCAACCATTACGATGTTGATCTTGTCGTCACTGAGATTTTCGGTCAAGCCTTTTTTCAAAGGGGTTGTGATCACACCGATAAGGTTTGGGGATAAGGGTCTCAAACCTAACCGTTACTCGGCTTTTCACTCAAGCATTTTTTAAAGACTTGTGAACAACAGTGTATTCAAAAGGCTTGCGGACAACAGTGTATTCAAAAGGCTTACAGGCAAGCAATTTTTTAAAAGGCTTGATTTATTCATGTGGTATTTGGGTAATCCGAGTAGAATTCCTGAGCAACTCATCAAAAAGCTCACTTCCAAACTGAAGAGCTAAAGGCTCGTAACCTATCAGGCTTTCTCTATCGAAATGCTTCTGACTTTTTGGGAATAGGGAAATCATGACAAATCTGTCGGTTACGGTAAGATTTGCAATCTGGAGTTCTCCTAAGTAGAGGAAAAGCTTCACATTTTTAAAAACCAGCATATTCTGGAGGTCTTCGAGGTAATCCTTAGAATAGTACTCAAAAACAGGTCCAGACATAAGAAAAGAAAGCTTGACTCCATCTCTGGCAAGTTCCTGACACATCGAAATGAGCGAGGGATCAAAATAGGCTATACATTCAAGAATACTACTCGATTTAGAGAGGTTTTCAACAATCTCCGGATCAAGCTCAAACATCCTGTCCAGATCTGGCTGAATCAGTTTACACTTACCGAGTTCTCCAAGCCGCATTCGGAAAGAAGGAGGAATTCCCTGAAAATTTCTTTCAACCCAATAATCAAAATTGTCCTCAAAGACGTCAATTATGCTGACGAGAGGCTGCATCTTTTCAACAAGGACCTTCCCTATAAGTGAGAGGCTGTAGTTTTTGTCTTCCTGAACAACCAGGGATTTTTCTTTTAATTTTTTAATCTGAGGTAAAATGGCAGTGGACGTTACCGCAAGGGCTTCCTTGATCTCATCTATATTTTTCGGCCCGTCTTTCAGAAAGAGCAATAAATGCTTTCGCTTGTCGGAAAGAAAAATCAACTCTAGAAGTTCTAATTGCAACCCTTCAGTCTCCTGTTGAATTTTATATAGCTAAAGAGATAAGAGCTGTCAAAGGTATATAAGTTACTACTGTTTTCAACTTTATAAGCAAATAACTTTTAAAAGTATTAGTTTATTAACTGTATTGATCAAATAGACTGAAAAAGTTTTCTAAAAAAGTTACCCCTGTTTCGCCTTAATTCAGAATTAAACAAAAAATAAAGAGTAAATGAAAAACTACCAATTTTATAAAAGTAGTATAAAAGAGATAATAATTAAAAAACATACAGAGTCTCCCCGCCCTGGAAAGTTCACGCTACTTTCCAGGATCAGGGAACCTATTCAGGCTCCTTAAATTTAATATTTAAGCCGGAATCTAGATAATAAAGGACATTTTCAAAGATTTGAAACTATTTATATGACTTTACCTGCACTCAAGAACCAGAAATTCCTAGTCTGATACTGATTCAGGCAGAAGCTTCTTTGGTCAGGATATAAGCAACCATCTCAGGATTGAGTTTGCTCTCCCTTGCAACCTTTTCTTCTATTCTTTCAGCAGGTGTCCCCTCAGATTTTAGCTCCCTTATTTTCTCAATGACTGAGGAAGGAATACTGTAGTATTCGTTAATATCCTTCCTGTGGCCCCAGACGTCGCCTTCGATAAGCTGGATCCTCTGCATCTCAAGGAACATTTCTATAGATTTCGAAACCGTGCGCCTATAAGATTTGGGCAACTGAATTACCTCAATTTTCGGACAGGTTTCAACGAGTGCAAAAATATCCTTGTTCGAAGGCCTGAAGGCCAGATGAACAACACGCTCATTAGGATTGAGAGTAAATATTTCCTCTCTAGAACTAACTACTCTAATCTTCATATATGTGATTCCCCCACTATAAAGTTCTTGTTTTTTACCTCAATATAAACTACTTATACTTATTATAAATATTTATCTACCCGCGCTTTTAATTTTTACGTAGTTACCAAGTCTTCGATATCCGTTTTAGTCCTCATAAAGGCCGGTAAAAGCCTGGAAAGAATAAGACCTGCAAAAATAATCATAACTCAGAAATTTTAGTCCTTGCGAGGATTTTCTCAGCAAAGAAATAAAAGAAAAAAACAAAAACCTGTTTCTGAAAGTGCTCCCTGAAAATGCTCCCTAAATGTACTCCTGAAAGACTCCAAACACAGAGATACTATACTCATGAAGTTTGAGAAATATTCTAGCAATAAAACATTGCGAGTATAACCATCCAGTACCGCAAAATCCGGAAAGAAAAACCACCCTGCTATTATATAATACTTGATGTCAGGTCATCTGGCAGCTTCATACTTCATAGGAAGAGCTAGAAATCCAGAAATTAAAAACAAAAACAGGAAATAATTTTGGAAGAAAGATATTCTTTGAGACATACAATTGCCCCAGAAAAGAAAAAAATAAGGACCGAAGTTACCTCATACTGGAAAAGTAAGGTATCAGCCTACTGCTTATATCTTTTTCCGATTACCTATTAGCACAAACTTTACGATAAACTTCTAATTTCTGACCTCCTTTAAATAAAAAATTATTAGGAGATTCGGCATTTGGTCAGTTGAATATGTTATCACTTTAGAATCCTGAACTAAGAATACGATTTTTCGGACTTTTTTTCCAAAAAGATCGGAGTTTCTATTCCTTACAGACTTTTTTAGCTCCTGAAAGACACATATAGAGAATTGAAGATAAGAAAGAGTAGGAGTGGCAAGCAATTGACGGTGCTATGACAAAAGCACTATTAGGTGTACCAGGACCGGAGCTAATCCAGCTAATCATAGCAAAAAAGGTACAAAAAGGAGTATTTTAACAGATGGTAAAGGTATACCACTTTAAATAACTGTTGATGGAGCAAATCGTCACGATAAAAAGCTTGTAAAAAGGACATTAGATGCCATTATTGTTGAAAGACTTTCTCCAGATGAGGAAATTCAGAATATGTGTATGGATAAAGGATATAATTTTCCTGATATCAGAGGATTGGTCAAAGAAGATGGTTATACTGCCTGGTTATAATACCCATATCAAAAGTCGTGGAGAAGAAAACATCAGAATAGAGATACCATGTTTTAGGGCAAGAAAGTGGGTTGTAGAAAGGGCACATTCATGGCTAAATAGATTCATAAGACTGCTTATAAGATGGGAAAAGAAAATTGAGAATTATCTTGCTATGCTTCATTTCGCATGTGCATGAATAACATTCAGAACAGCAGGATTTTTCGGATAGGTTCTAAGTAAGAAATAATATTTTTGAGAGAATATCTTCCAGTAGATATTGGAATTTTTTTTCATACTCTTACTTCAGTATTTACGCGAAGTGGGATGATTTCACCTGATTGAGGATCTTCATAGTATAATCTTATAACTACTGTAGAGAACTGATGAGGTATCTCAATTTTAACTGTATTTTCAATTTGTTTATCGATAATTACTTTAAACATATACTCTTTTTTTTCTCGAGAGAACTTTAAACTTAAAGGACGAGATCGTACCAAATCACTTTTAGGTTCCAGAGTATACGTCTCATTTATTATTAATTTGTTATGCTGATCAGTTACTTGAATTTCCACTTCATGACTCTTAACGTCATGATTATGTATACTTAAAAAATGTGCTGGAGGCCCATTAATTATAAACAGAAAAAATATATAAAAAAATAGAGTAATTATAAAAAGAACTGTCACAATGATAAATTTATTCTTAATTTTAATAGCCAATTACCTCATCCTCTAGAGTTTCATATTTCTAATAAATACACTTAGGTTCTAAAGTTTCATATTTCGAGCCTGTCCCAAAAGCCACTATATTATCAATAGTTGGGAATTTTCAGAATCGTTTTCATGATCTTGAGCTTGATTGATTATTCAAAATACAAGGCTCAAAAAGCAACTTTTAAGTTTTGGGATGAGCTCTTCCAATAAATACACTTAGGTTCTAAACAACTAATATTTAGTAACGGCTTCTAAGCAATTATATTCAATCAATTAAACTTCTTAACAAAAACCCTATTATATTTTAAAGATTTCATGACTTATATTATGAAATCTGAATGCATAAATATTGCTCTTAAATTATTTAATTAAGTAAGAGTAAACAATGAGCTTATCCCAAAACCAGCTTTATACTCAAAATTGATAGAAGTTTCAGAACAATTTCCTGTGATCAAAACGTGATCAAAAACTTATTGATTATTCTGAATTCCAGATTCGGAAAAGCAGTTTTGAGTTATGGGATAAGCTCAATAAGTAATCTTCAATGCGCTCAATTGTCTAATCTAAATTAATATTTAGGTGAGTAGAGCCAAATAAATATTTTATATAGTGTGAAAAAATTTAAAAAAATAAATAAGTTAATTAATTCGATTTTCTTATTTTTAGAAATCTAATTAGATAATGGTCTTACCAGATTTTTAGGTTGCGTACACACATCTCACTATGTCATAACCAAAACCATCTTTACCTTTAAAAATCCAAACTGGTTTATAGTAAGATTGTTCAGCACCAGTTGTTTCTGAGTAATATCCAATTTCAATCTTGTTAATTTCAATCGGATACTTTTCAGGTCCTGCTAAATCTTCAATGACCTCGTACTGCTTTAATTTCTCGATCGCAGAGTCTGCATCAATAATTGATATTTCACCGGCTTTTTCGACTTCTCTCCAAGTCTTAAAGAAATAAACAATCTCCTCTTTTTCTCCAATGCAGACTTCCATTGAGTCCCCAGGTCCAACAACCGGGTACCCATCGAGGTTTCGATTATATGATACTCTCACAAACACAGGTGCCTCTTTTTCAACAATACTTGTGTTTTCATTTATTGTTTTGATAGTATATTCATCCAGATAACTTATGTAAGCTCCTTCGGGCAAGCAGCTACGTTTCTTAAGGAACTCATTTGCGATTTTGACAGCTTTCTCTTCAGAAGGAAGAGATTCTCTAGGAGTAATCACCTTATCTACGTTTTCATGGATTTTATCTTCCTTGATCACCTTATAATAAGGAAGAGTTTCTTCCACATCGGGAGCTGAGGCATTGATTATAATTTCATTATACGATCCACAAACCTTGTTTTCTACCGTATCAGGGAAAACTTCATTACTTGCCTCTGAATTTGCTACCAAATGAATAGTGCATACCCCTAGAACAAGCATTAGAAATGTTAATGAGACAATTTTATTCAAATTAACACCTCCAAGAACCATATGCATACAAAGAATCATCTGGATATTCATCTGGTTGCATGGTACCCTGACCATTTAGGTGATCATAAACATACTGATTATCGGTATCTGCTATCATAGCAGCTCTTACAGGTGATTCAAATGTTTCCACTGTAGCAAACCACCAAGCATCACAGATTTCGTCATCATCATCTATTGTATATGTAAAAAATTTATCGACCAGTTCTTCATTTGTGAAGGCTTCTGTAGTAAAACCTAAAATTCCATGTGAATATTCTAAAGCGCCAGCCCAATCGTTGTAATCATCCAAAATATGGCAACTATGCAGAAGAACCCATTCATTATTATTGTCCCATTTTTTATATACATCTTGAGCTCTCACGTCATTATAGTTGTATCCTGGAAGCCAATTGTACAAAGCAATTTCTGTTCCAATATCGTCCACTCCATGTCCTAAATGATAGTGAAAATCTGCATCATCAAGTCCCTGGTAGCCACTATCAAGTGTCCCAAAATCTGTCTCGTCTACATTAGTTTCACTGTCGTAGAAGTACTCGTTCCATCCCGCAACATCATGTAGCCAATTTTCGACTATACCATAATTCTCAGTTCCATGTGGAGCCAAACTATTAAGTACACTGTAGTTTTCAATTATCGTTACAGAGTAGGAATATGCACTTGCAGTTTGTGTTGCAAAGGTACAAATGCATACAAAAATCATAATCTTGCAAACAATTTTGTATCTATCCAACTATTTCCCTCACTAATTCAATTTAATTTTTATCTCTTTGTGGAAATCTTCAAAATATTATTATTTTCAATTAAGAAAAACACTATAAAACTATATAAATATTTTTAAAATTGGATAATAAAAATAATACTTTTTTTAAAAAAAATAGCATATACATAGAAAAAAATATTTCATATATATTAATAAAAAATTAGATATTTAAGATGTGGGGTTTGAGAAGTAGATTCTGAGTTTTAAGATTAGTTCTTAAATACTTAAACATCAAAAACATTAATAAATATTGAAGAAAAATTTTAGTTGTTTTTGGGCTTTTTGGAAACGCTAAAATATCCAAATAAATATTTACCTATCTTAAATACATTTACTGTTCAAGACACTTAATTCCCATTTTTTAGTGAGCTCAAAGATTTTAAATCAAAGAAAATTTCGATAAATCTCTCTTAGCTTGCACATTAATGAGGGATTTAAATCTCACTAAATTACTTTTAATTTATGAAAACCTTTGCTGATTTTGCTTTTAAAGAGAAATATAAACGCATTAAATTGGTTAGAGATAATCTTTCTGAACTTGAATCCTTAATTGACTGGAAACCTTTTCGTGTGATTTTAGAGCCAATGTATGTAAACAAAACCACTTCAGATGGCCGGCCTGAAGCTGATGTCATTATAATGTTTAAGATGCTTTTTTTGCAGCAATGGCATGGTCTTTCTGATCCAGAGCTTGAGAAGCAGTGTATTGACCACCTTTCTTTCAGAAATTTTCTTGGCTTTCCTGATAATATCCCAGACAGTACCACTGTCTGGTCTTTCAGGAAGAGAATTATCGATAATAGTAAGGAAGAGGAAATCTGGGGAGAGTTACGAAGTCAACTTGATTTTTGGTTTAAAAATCAAAAAAGGAATGATTCAGGACTCTACTTTTATTCATTCAGATCCAGGACATGCTAAAGCTGATAAACCAAGAAGAAATGAAGCAAAAACAAGAAGAAGCAGAGATGGAACATGGACAAAGAAGGGAAATCAGTCACATTTTGGTTACAAACTTCATAGCATAATAGACAGAGATTATGAACTGATCCGACGATTCAAAACAACAACAGCGTTAGTTCATGATTCTCAAGTTGATTTGTCCAAGGAAAACGAAGTGGTTTAAGTGGTTTATAGAGATAGAGGATACTTTGGAGCAGAAGCAAAAGGTTTTGCCGCAACAATGAAAAGAGCAGTTAGAGAACATCCTTTGGGAATAAAGGATATAATCCATTGGTCATAGGTTAATGATTCATTCCCTTCTCCCGTTTCTTTTTTTTAAATTATATCCAGTTGATTATTATTCAAACTATTCTTCTCTAAACTTTTCTCTTTTTACATGTGGATCCAATGCTTGATTTTTATATGCACTCATTGTAGTTTCAAAAGTTCTTTGAATTTCACATCCATGAAGAATTACAGTCAACAAATCTGCTGCTTTTTCTACGAATATTTTACTCCAACTCAACTGCGTATATCTGAATTTTTTTGGGGGGATGATGTATTGAGTTTTGACCAGAGAATAAATTCGCCTGCTAACGATTAAAGTTAGAATCGCTGTCCAGATAAGAGCCTCAATAATATGCACATTCTTTGTTTCAAGGACATCCATGGCATATCTGCTTTTCAATTTTTTAAACAGTAGTTCGATGCCCCATCTTGCTCCATATAATTTTGCTATATCTTTTGCATTCAAAACATCTTTCTGAATAATTGTAATATAACATCTTTCTGAATAATTGTAATATATATACATTGTTCATAGGTTAAGGAATTTTCTTAACCTGAAAACTATTGATTTTGCATTAGAAGCCGACCTTAAATTTTGGCATATTTATATGAAATCGATACTCTGTTCCAGCTCATAACTTATAAATATATTTGGCAAATGTTGAGGAAATGGAGACAATTTGTCACGATTCCTCACTTAACCGAAGACACATGGAAACAAATTGCTTTTGAAATTTAAATTGCGCTGAATTATTACTCAGGCAAACGGATGGTTTGCTGAATCTTTTTTAGCAAGCGCTTCTTCGACAGTAGGCCTGCCTTCCATAGCTCTTGCTATTGCAAGCTTTGTCGCCTCATAGTTAAATTCGTAAACTTTGTCCTTATCTTTCGCATCCCACTCAATAAATACGGAAACGATAATAAAAATGTCATCAGCCTGTTCCTCAGGGAGCACTCCATCAGCTACGGAATCCATAACTGCCTTTGCGACTGCAGCCTGAGCCGGCCCGAACATAAGAGCAGCTTGCGATACGTTTTTTATCGTTACCTTATTTACGATCAAGGTCGTAGGTTTGGGCTGAATATTTGGTTCCAGGACTGCAAGAAGTGGGGTATGACCCTGTCTGGGCATTGCAAGCGAATTCATAAACGCTGCTTCAACTGAGCCTCCTCTAGGTCCAATAACGAGGTCTATGTGTGCAACTTCCGGACCAGAGCCTATGAGAGCTTCTCCTACCATACTTTTTAGGATATTTTTTACCAGATTTAACACCTCAGCGTATTTTATAAACAAAAACTTAATACCCAAAATCGCCAGAGAGAAGAGAATCAATTTTCATATCGTCAATAGATAAGATGGCGAATTAGTTATTAAGCATAATTACTCCTTAGGGAGAATAATTAACTCTGTTAATACTTATACACATATATAAATAATTTGCCAGTTCTGGATTAAACAGAGCAACGAAAACAGGAGTTCAAAATCCAGGCACAAAGAGGAATAAATAAACTACAGAAAAAAATAGAAATGTTTAAACAAAGATTCAAAAAGGAAACCATGCCAATAAAGCTTTTACATAATGACTGAAACCTTAAAGTCTCGGTTCAAAAAGAAATACCTGAAAGAATTTCAAGTCTTTTGTTCCAGTGGTCCAGCCCTCTTTTTGCTACATACCAGTCGAAAAAACTGCTTTCTTTATTTATAGTTGGAGTTTCGAGCTTTACCTGGAGTTCAGCAGAACTGAACCCAAATTTTGTTTCGAAATCCCTGCAGATTGCAGAATAACTTTTGATCTTATACCTGGCAACATGCTTTTCATGCTCAAGAGCCGAGCGGATAGCCTCAGTTACTTCCTGAGGCGAGAAATTAGTTTCGATATTAAGCGCGAAACTCATAACTATCCCCCACTAATATTAGCTTCTTACTCCATTAAACAGTTATCGAAAGTAAATGGTTATACATACTTACTACCTGAAAATCTCTATATTTTAAGCTTTTAGAACTTTTTTACGATAATTTAACTGTTAGATGCTCACTATTATCTGCATTTTTAACTCCAGATAAAGTCAAACTTCAAAGAATAATTAGATTCGTTTTGACTGAAACAGGAACTGCTTCCTTTTGTAAGTATGAAAAAAGATCGGTACCCCATTTGAGAGCTTGAGGGTCGAAGCTAAACAGGCTTTCGTTCTCAAAAAACTTAACCCGAGGGAGAATGGTTAGCAGAAAGAACCTATCTGTAACTGTAAAGCCTGCAAGTTTCGAGTTGTTTGGGAAAAGAGACAGGTTAACATGTTCAAACTGAACCAGAGTTTGGAAACTTTCACTGTAATCGGCTTTAAACCTTTTTAACACAGGCTCGGTCAGTATTAAAGAAATCTGGGCTTCTTTTTTTGCGATTTCCAGGTAGAGAGAGATAAGTGCGGGATGAAAATAGGAACTGAAGCCGAGAACCTGCTTTGAAAGAAGAAGATTTTCCACAAACTCGGGATCCAGTTCGAACATGTGGCTCAGGTCCGGACGGATAAGTTTGCAGTTTTTCAACTCCCTGACTCGACTTTGTAAAACCTGGGGGATTCCCTCGAAACTCCGTCGTGACCAGTAATCAAAATTATCTTCGAGCACTTCCAGGGTATCCAGAAGAAGCGACATCTTATCTACAATCGCTTTTCCCATAACGGAGAGTTCATAAGTATGGCCATTCTGTATGACCAGTTCTCTGTCCTTAAGTCTTTTAAGCTGGGGAAGGATAGATACAGAATCTACAGACAGGTGTTCCTGAATTTCGTCTATGTATCTGGGCCCATCTTTGAGGAAAATCAGGAGGGTTCTGCGCCTCTCAGACCGAAAGACCAGTTCCATTAACCCGATTTTTGTGCTTATCAGAACCACCATCAAAAAAGCTTATTATGAAAAGATGGTACGACAGTTATAAATACATTTCTATTAATTTTAGACACTTGTGTATGGGTATTATAAACAAAAAAGATCTCTATCGAAATTTAGGGGTTGAATTAATCTCAAAATAACCAGCATACATAATAATTTTAATTACGAAGTTAGACTTTAGAGAAATCTTGCTCAATTTTTTGAAGAGTAGTCGTCGATTAGTTTTTGGTAAATGTTGAGAAGTTTAGTAATAAGCTTTTAGAGCAGTTACATTCTGATGTTCCTGAGGAGAGAAAGCTTTTTCTTCCAATGGTCCAGTCCTCGCTTTGCAGCATACCACTCAAGATATTTATCCTCAGCGATAAGTTCGCCAGCTTCGAATTTTGTTATGAATTCAGTAGAGATCAGGTCGTACCGATCTTCAAATTCATCACAGATCATGGCGTAGCGATCTATCTTGTATTTTGCAAGATGTTTTTCATGTTCCAGAGCCGAGCGAATAATCTCGCTTGCTTCCTGAAGCGAGTAATCGGTATCAATCTGCAAGGTTAACTCCATGTTTATCCCATAGAAAATTATTGCTGGTACTAAAAAATAATCCTATATTTCTTTTTCTATTTTGTCTTCGAAGCTTATTGGTCAAGATTATTAGTCAGACATTATCTTCTGACCTGAAAAATTCAACAAATTCCTTTTTTCGTGCCTGAGGCTTATTTGTACCCTACGTTTTCACAATTAATAACCTTTTACCTCTTTTGAGCAGAAAATAGAACTAAAAACTTTACGTTAGCTACATTTAAAAATCAGGCTCCATTTAAAGTGAAGAAACTGAGGTGAAAAACAACAAAGATATCAAATAACGGCAACAGGTGAAAGGTAAAAAACAAAGGGTAAAAAAAGGAAAAAGAAAAGGAAAAAGAAAAGGAAAAAGAAAAGGAAAAAGAAAAATTCAGAACAGATAGTTACTATAGAATGTGGTTTTTAGAGCAAAGCCACACAGTCATCAGTTCTCGGCCAAGCTGGGAATTTTCCCGGAATTCTCCAGATTCCTGTAAACGAACGCTGAAGAATAAGCAAGCAGCATGAATGTAAAACCACCGAGGAAATCGCTCTCGATAAATTTTAAAATCATGCCTACAAAGAACGCAAGCTGTATAGCGCACAGAACCACTCCGGTTACTGTGAACATTTTTTGACGACTGCTACTATCACTACTGTCTGGATCATCTGAGTCTTCTGACATTTTGTTTCAAGCCTCACAAATAAAGGTACTAAGAGTGCTCTTTATTTAGCTCGTTTTTGTTTTGTCTTAACTGGTTTTTGTGTTTTAGTCAATCAGACCTTATTGTCGGCAGTTTTCAACTAGCTCAAAAATCAAAGATGGTTCTCCGCAAAAGCATATAGACTAGCTCTTATGGGATTCTTAAAATGAGACAAAAAAGCTGAAAACTTCAATGGATGCATCTGAAGGTTCAGTTCTACATTGATCCTCTGGTGCAACATTATCTGAAAAAACACGCTCCGAATTAGAGACTTTTATACAGTATCCTTATTTATTGGGGATGGTATATATAACTTGCGAAGAAGACAGGACATTTCTGAGCTTGATACTGATTTATAGGTGTCAGTTTTTAGGTTAATATGTCAATCGTTGGGATAATTTTCAACTTCTTATTCCAGATATCAAGTCCCCTTTTTGCTGCATACCAGAAAGTCATTACTGTCTTCAGCTTCTTTGATATATGATTTTTTGCATAAACAAGCATGAGCCCAGAATTTGGCGGCGAAATAAATTAGTGTCAATAGCATCAATAAAGAAGTAAAACAAACTTTTCACTTTGAAATAAGGAAGAGACTTTTCGGGAGGAGGGTTATGAAGAAAGTTTTAAAAGCCATAGCAATGATCTTTGTCGTCGCTGCTGTCGTCTTTGCAGCCGGCTGTGCGGAAAAGACAGGCAACATGGGAAATGAAGCTCAGGAGAATGAAACTCAGGGAAATAACGACCAGCTCCAGCCTGTAAATCCTGAAATACCCACAAACGTGACTAACAACACGACTGAAGCTAACGAAATAATAGCAAAAGGTCAGATAGTAACCGAAGCTGACAGCGGAAAAACCATAAGCCTCAAAAAAGGAGAGAATTTTACTGTTAGCCTTAGAGAAGACCCATCAGCAGGTTACTTATGGAAACTTAACCTGAGCAGTGGGCTCAGTATTCTCGACGACGAATATATCGAAGGTCTAAATCCTGAAAACCTTACAGGTGTCCCCGGAACTCATTTATGGGTAATTGAATCTACGGCTCCGGGCAGCCAGAAGGTAAATGGCATATATAAGAGGACCTGGGAAAACATAACCGGCACGGAAGAGAAATTTACATTAAATGTTGAGGTTGAGTGAGAAGAGTTTTTGATTCTCAGGTTACATTTTCTTTTTTCATTCTGTATGTAGTAAGAAAATCACTGTAGGTAAGCTGAAAATTTTAATAAAAATGGGATTTGTGGAGTTGGAAACTTTTCCGGCGGCAAGAGATTTTTAAGATGTTATTTCCATGATGTTTAACTCTCCCAAGCAAGTGAAGAAACTTGAAATATTCAAGTGATTTATGAATGACATTTCTCATTTTTTGGAGATTTTCTTTGTTATTATGGTTACTGTGATACCTCCAACTATTGTAGAAATCAGTGGGTTTTCAAATATTAAGGCAAGGATGCTTTTAACTGTTGAGTTTTTCTCGCCATTAGACTTTTCTTCGGAACTAGTCGACTGTTCAGAACTAGACTGATCTTCAGAACTAGATTTCACCATCCCGATATTAGTTTGTTCTTTAACCGTTAGTATGAAAGGAGACGATGTGCTGGATTCAAAGTTCTCATCGCCACTATATTCTGCTGTGATTGAATGTGAGCCAGACGATAGTGATGAGGTAGTCAAAATTGCCTGCCCAGAATCTAATTCCGCAGTTCCTATGAGGCTAGTTCCATCCATAAAAGTAACTGTACCAAAAGGTTCGTCGTTTTCATGAGAAGGAATATTTACTTTAGCAATAAACATTATTGATTGCCCTAATGTAGACGAATTGGCTAAAGGAGTTACTTCTGTAGTGGTTAAAACTTTATCTTTTACAGTACTATCAGGTTGAGGGTTTGGTGGTTCTAGAGTTTTGGAGCTATTTGGGTCTACGTTTTCAGAATTTTCGATTGTTTCGTCTAATCTAGTCTGAACATCATCAATTTTGAACCCATCGTCAAAACCCTTCCCATTAGTTACAAGTGTAACCTTTATTGTGTCTTCGGGGTACCAACTTGTCCAAATGTCTTTTGCATTCGATGTAGCCAGTGGAACCATTGAAGGACCTCCTACAATACCTTCATAAATCGCAAGTACATTATTATATTTATCTGATAGAATTATTCTATCCCAATTATAATAATTAGGGTCGTCACTAGGGGCAAGTCGAATATATTCAAAATGAAGTTTCATCTCATCGACCCCAGATCTGTTTATTATCCATGTTTTTTTTTCATTATTAGAATAAGGATGATCAGATTCGATGGGTAAGTCTTTAGCTGATAAAGCAGGCATACATCCATTAATAATTAGTATGAGAAAACATAAAACAACCTTTATAATCGATATTCTAGACATCTCTCCACCTTTTAAGTCTCTATAAATGGAATTGTTTAACAGAATAAATAACGTGAAGAATAAACTATACAAAAACCAAATTTATAAATATTTAAATAGTTTGTAACTTTAATATCAATGATTTTTCGTTTAAAATGGTTTAAGTGAAAAAATTTTAAATCAGTGTTTTGGTGACGAAAAATCTGAAAATTATCAACTGATAAGTTTATATTACTTAATTGGGTTTAATGCCTCCTTATAATGAAAATTTAATAAAAGTATTAGATAATACATATAAAAGTCTTTTTAAATATAGCCATATGTTATAATATAATTAGTATATTTGTTGATTTATCGTTACTATTCAAGTACCTTAAATCAATATCAAAAGCCATAATTTAGAATGTTTGGCATTTACACTATATTTCAGTCGGTTTTGTAGATTGATGCCAGGTGATGTCATTTTTAATTTTGCTATGAATCCCTTATTAGACAAGTCCCTATGACCAAAATCGGTGTTATTTGACTTATTTAGGGTACCTGAATAGTTACGAGTTATCTTTTAGTTGTGGCAGACCTCTCCGAATTCAATCGAAATAGCCTAAGTTGATATAAGGAGAAAGCCAAAATTTTAATATGTACTAAATTTGAAAGGGTGAAGACTTTCAAGTGTTAGGAAAGTTCAAGAGTAAATTTATGCTACTCGATAAAATTTTGAAAAATCACTTAAAATTTTAGATAAAGAGTACAGTGTTAAAAAAGGACAAATGAAGCTTTAAGATTATCATAGTAAAGACAAATTCTCTTCTTCAAAACTACACCTTTAAATCTCATACCTTCCTTTTCTATCCCACAATATTACTCTTATAACTTTTATTTGGTGACGCTTTTATGAAGAATAGGCTTTACAAATATTATCCCGAAGATTTTGGGGAACTTACTGTTGACGTTTTGAATATGGATCTGGTGTTTGACGTTTATGATGACAGGACAAATGTGAAGTCCGTACTCAGGGTAAGGACAAAGGATGCCCCTATTGAGAAGCTGGAATTAAACTGCAGGGACCTTGAGATTAGAGCTGTAAGCTGCATACAATACGAGGTTTCTTACAGATACCGGAAGGATGACGCGATTCTTGAGATTAACTTCATGGAAGAGATTCCACCGCATACCGAAGTTGCGGTTGTTACGGATACGGTTTGCAGGCCGACTAAAAATATCCTTGAAGGGCTTTACTACGACGAAACGCCGGCAGGAGCTCCCCCTCAGCAGATCACACAGTGCCAGCAGTGGGGGTTCCAGAGAATTGTGCCGTGTATTGACGACATGGCCGCAAAATGCACTTACAAAACTGCCATAATTGCGGATTCGCGGTACACTAACCTCATTACGAACGGGGATGTCGTGGTTGAGAAGCATACTGTAAAGCCGGGACGGGACAAAATCGTATACGATAACTCGGTCACGCCGATGGCGACCTATCTCTTTTTCCTGGGGGTCGGGACTTATGCGACCTTTAAAAGGGAGTTTGAGTATCCTGACGGAGGCACTTTCATGCTGGAACTGCTCGTGCCGCCTGCCTCAGATGCAGTTGCAGCCGAAAAAGCGCTTGATATCCTGCATGATGCGGTTATGTGGGTTTACCTTTTCACAGGGCCTGAGCAGTTCGATGAGGAGAAGCTGCCTGTCAGGAAGGAGCTCTGGGACCTTGTCCGCATGAGAGAGAAGATGAAACTTGAAGCAAAGCCCGAATCCACAATGGAAGAAGACCTTAAAAAGGTTAGGGAAAGGCTTGCCGAGCTTGACAAAACCATCAGTCCCGGATACAGATATACAGGCACCGTCTACAGGGAAATCGGCATGCAGAACTCGGACTTTGGAGGCATGGAAAACGTCGGGAACACCACGATTACCACAAACCGCATAATGCCGTTCCCGCAGATAACGGACCCGGCTTTTGAATATATGACCCGGGTAAAAGCTCACGAATATCACCATAACCAGAACGGGTCTGAGGTCACCGGCAGAAGCCCGTTTGAGATCTGGCTGAACGAAGCCGTGACCGTGCATGTGGAAGAACAGTATCATGCCTTTCTCTTTGGCGAGGACTACGATAGGCTGGACAGAGTGCTTGAACTGCTTGCGCCGGCTTCGGGAACTTTTGCCCTGGATTCGGGAGCAGCTTCCATGCCGATCATTCCTGACGGTTTCAATGACCCAAATGACCTGATTACCTCAGTCACCTATGTAAAAGCCCCTGAATACGTGCGCATGGTCGAGTCTCTTATAGGAAAGGAAACTTTTGTCAGAAGTCTGGACAAGTACTTCAAAAAGTTCAAACATTCCAACGCAGCCACTCATGACTGGATTGAAGCCATGGAAGAAGAAAGTGGACAGCCCTTAAAGGAGATGTCCGAAACCTGGCTGAGACAGATAAAGTTCCCTGTAGTCGAGGTTTCAGCCGAATATGACCGGGATGCCAGGAAATTCACATTCTTCCTCAAACAAAAAGTCCCAGATGGCGGAAAACCCTGGGAATTCCCGTTCAGGGCAGCTCTTGTTGACGAACATGGAAATGACCTCGTAGAAATTCTGGAAAGAGTAAGCGGGAAAACCTCAGAGATTGTAATTGAAAACGTGGATATGCCAGCCTTCCTATCACTTAATAGGGGCTATTCTTTCTATGGGAAACTTGTATACAAAGCAAGCAATGAAGAGCTCATGATGCAGGTAAGGAAAGATAAAGATATCATAGGCAGGTTTACGGCTTTCTATACCCTTGTTGACAGGGAAAAACTAAAGCTCCTTAAAAATCCTGAATCAAAGCCCTCTGAAGACTTTATCGAGCTTTACTACAGGCTCCTCAATGACCGGCAGCTTCTCGAAAAGGCAGGAGGACAGTTCCTGACCATTTTTGAGTCCGTTGAGGATGAAGAATTTGCCCACAGGTACCAGGAGCTTTATGAAGTTAGACAGAAACTCCTGAAAGCCATTGCCCGGAAATATGTAAACTCCGTAATTTCCGCCTACCGCTTCTTTGAAGAATCATCGGTTCCCAGGGACTCAACTCTTGAGGAGACGGCAAGAGTAATCAAGAACCGACAGGCCAAAAATGTCTGTCTTGGCATCCTTGCAACCCTTGATACTTCCGAGATTCATTCAATGATAAAACAGCAGTTTGAGACTGCGACCTGTGCAACGGACCGGCTGAGCGCATTTGCCGCATACCTGAACAGCTCGGCGCCCGATAAAGTTGAGGTCCTCAGAGCCTTTGAAAACGAGTCAAAGAAAAATCTTGTTGCCTGGGAAGCTTTCCTTTCTGTAATCGGAAGCAACAGCAGCGTTGATGCAGTGGAACTTGTCAGGGAAATGGAAAGGTCAGACGCTTTCAGAATCGAGCAGGCAAATGACCAGCGTGCCCTTTATGGAAGCTTTGCCCGCAACCGGAAAAAATCTCTCCAGACCGAGGAAGGCAGGGTTCTCTTTGCAGAAATCCTGAGAAAGCTGGCCCCTGTGAACGAGTACAGCACGGTCAATATGCTCAATGCCTTTGCAAACATAGACCAGATGGAATCAAAGTATCATGTTCCACTGGTAAAGATCCTGGCAGACCTTCTCGGAGAACTCAACGCTCAGAAATACCCGAGTGTTTATAACAGGATTAGAAAACTCCTGCTTGGAGCTCCGAATGCTGTCAAAACATACATTATGGAGCACGGAGAAATTCCAGGACTGCAATCGGGAAATACTGAGAAAAAATAAACTTATACATTGACCTTTTTGCTCCGGTGCTATATCGCCGGAACAGAAATTTTTACTGAATTTGTAGTTAAATTCCCCATTATTTCAGATAGTTAAGCTATATTCAAACATTATTTTACAATCAGGAAAACTAACTTTATGGTGCCACGAAGTTCGGCGTTATGCTCGTCTTTATGATGCCGTGAAGTTCGCATAGTAAGTTTATGATACAGTATTCTTGTTTTCCTTACTTGAACTTATTAAGTTGAATCCCTGTCCGGGTCTTTTTGCTGTGAGTCGCGAGAGAATGAGTTTATGGAGTCATTATTTTTTAGGGATATTAAAGAGATACTATTACTGTAAGCCGACGATTAACTGTAAGTCGATAAATAAGACTTTAAAGATCATCTTTGTACTCAAACTATTTTGAGATGTAATAAAATATACATAAATATTATGCAGTTTAGGTTATATATTTTTTATTCAATATATTATGCTTAACTACTTCAGTAGTGTTAAAGGGGGGCGCGTATGGATGCATGGAAAGGCTATTAAATTTACCAGTGTGTTCATCACTTTATTAATATGTTTGATGATAATTGGAACAGTGTCCGCAAAAACTTATGATAGTGAAAATGCCAGCACCTTAGAGGATTGGCAGTCTGTGGAAAAAGCTATGGGTGAAAAGGGCAATGTCAGTCCGGATGGTGCCATAACGTTTGCAATACCAATGACTTTGAATGTAACACTTGATGGCATAAAACTGAATCCGGCCTCTGAACGCTATCATGAATTTGATTTCATGAGAGCTGGAGATAAGGCAATGATGGTCGGTGAAATAGGAGTTACGGAAGAGGAAGTGAAAAATGTATCAGATATGGTTCTTCAGTCAGGATTGCAGGTGACTGCGATACATAACCATCTGCTACGCACGTCACCGCATATAATATGGATACACATATACGGTTATGGTGATCCTGCAGATATGGCTAAGAAGATACGCAATATCACAGATTATGTTAACAGGGGTTCATCTGCCAGTGAAAGTGAGAAGTTCCAGAGTAAGGGAATTAATACCACCGAACTTGATCGGATTATTGGAGATAAAGGCTCGGCCGAAGGAGGAGATTATAACTACGAGATACCCAGAGCTGATAAAATACAGATGAATGGCTATACGTTGTCTCCGGTTATGGATGTATCAACTCCGATAAGTTTCCAGCCTCTTGGCAAGGGTAATGCGGCAGTTATCGGCGAATTCGCACTGGAAGAAAATGAAGTTGAGCCTGTAGTACGCACATTGACAGCCAATGGCATTGAAGTTACAGCTCTTCACAGCCACATGATAACCGAGCAGCCACGGCTATTCTACGTACATTGCTGGGCTACAGGAGATGCCGCAGAACTCGCAGGTATCATGCGTGAAGCTCTTAATGAAACAAATATTAAGATCGGAAGCGAGAGTTCTTAAACTACAAATTGTTGAGAATACAAAACGTTTAATCGTGGGTGCATAACTCACATTCTCTTTTATTTCAAACTGAAGATTTCCTGCGTTATCTGAATATATTACTACGAGTCTATTATCTACTATCTACTTTTGAAACTTGACCAAGAAATGAGATTATCCTCTCTCAAGGATAAGTAGGATTATTTGGATTGTGAAAGGCCGAGAAATCAAAGTTGCGCTGACTCCCCATACAAGGAACAGGATACTTTACTGAAATAAAACTTTTTTGAGCAAGATATCTTCGAGATAAAAGAGATGTCTTTGGGATAAAATATATTAAGCAAAGAATATATAATTAATAAAATAAAAATTCCTTGACGAAAATCTCAAAACTTCTTCTGTGTTACACTAAAACTCTAAGTTTTGAGATCGAGGTCTATTTTGAAGCAGAATAATTTGGAAGGGTAAGAATGGTACTGGAACTCACAAATGTGATCCTGGAGATTTTTTTTAGATTCTTCGAGCTTGTGAGTGCACTTCTTGTAATATATGCAGGATTAAAGGCTGCAACTAAAATCCTGCTTATGGAAGCCTTCAAAAGATCCTACAGATATGAACAAATAAGGAAAGAGTTTACAAATAAAATACTCTTCACTCTTGAACTGTTGATAGTTGGCGATATAATCGTAACGGTAAGAAACCCTACAGTAGATGACCTGCTACTTGTTGGAACTATTGTAGTAATCAGGACAGTTCTTGGCTACTTCCTGAGTAAAGAAGTTAAAGAATATCAGTTTGACTGAAAGTTCTGACTAAAAGTTTACGCGAATTTCAGTAAGCTAAATTCAGTAAGCTAATTTCAGTAAGCTAATTTCAGTAAGCTAATTTCAGTAAGCTAATTTCAGTAAGCTAATTTCAGTAAGCTAATTTCAGTAAGCTAATTTCAGTAAGCTAATTTCAGTAAGCTAATTTCAGTAAGCTAATTTCAGTAAGCTAATTACAGTATGTATTTCCTGGGGAGTGATAAAAGGTTTTTATCTGGATTGTTTGATAAATTTCTGCTCTATTTCGAATGGATTTTCGAGGCAATAGGGACAACTATTATTATTTATGGAGGATTAAGGGCAATAATTCAGATTTTTTCCACAGAGGCATTAAAAAAGTCTCAAAACCTCGAAAAAATAAGAAAGGAACTTACGAATAGAATACTCTTTGGACTTGAGTTTTATATTGTAGTTGCAATTCTTGGAACCCTGAGAAACCCGGATATACAGGATCTCACAGTACTGGGTACGATTGTACTGATCAGGACAATTCTTGGATATTTCCTGGGTAAAGAGGTAAAAGAGTATCATTTTGACTAAAAAAATATTTAATATCTCCGGGAAATTATAGATGGGTTTTGGCCTGCTTTTTAATGTTTTGAGTTACATTAAAATGTGTATAATGTTGACAGTAGTTTTGCTTTGATTTTATTTATATTCGCTATATGCAGAAGGAACAATTGAGAAAAGTGAGCTTGAACATACATTTTCTGACTATCAAATTCATAACCCATCTTAAGTTTGATTTTCGGTCCTTAAAGCTGTTTGTTTATAAGAGCAAATAATGCCCGAAACAGTATAATTTAAAAGCAAGTAGAGTATTAAGGATACAAAATATTATTAAACTCTAATATTATACTAATTCGAAATCCAGATAATACTGAAGAAATCCAGATAATACTGAATTAAATCTCAGGTTATATTGACTTGGTTATATTGACTTAAATCTCAGGTTGTACTGACCTGAAACGGGCGCACATAAAAACCCGAAATCTGAACTATTCAAAATTACCATACACAGGAAAATCATCAGAAACAGGAGAAATTTAATGTATCATCTCAAATGTATCGAATGCGGTGCAGAGTATTCCAAAGACGAAGTAATCTATACATGCAGCAAATGTGATGGGCTGCTTGATGTAATTTATGATTATTCCTCAGTAAAAATTGACATGGAAAAACTGAAGACTGAATGCCCTTCGGTCTGGAAATATGCAAAACTTCTCCCTATTGAAAGAGAGCCTGTAACTATCCAGGAAGGCGGAACTCCCCTTTACAAATGCAACCGTCTGGCTGAGAAAATCGGAATTAAAGAACTCTACGTGAAGCACGAAGGCATGAACCCTACAGGCTCTTTTAAGGACAGAGGAATGACTGTAGGAGTTACGAAAGCACTTGAATTGGGAATGAACACCGTTGCCTGTGCGTCTACTGGAAATACCTCGGCAGCCCTTGCAATCTATGGGGCAAAAGCCGGAATTCCTGTAATCGTACTTTTGCCTGCAGGAAAAGTTGCTCTTGGAAAAGTAGCCCAGGCCCTTATGCACGGAGCAAAGGTCCTCAGCATTCGTGGAAATTTTGACGACGCTCTCGCCCTTGTGCGCACTCTCTGTTCCCAGGAAAAAATCTATCTCTTAAACTCGATCAACCCCTACAGGCTGGAAGGCCAGAAGACTATCGGTTTTGAAATTGCAGACCAGCTCGGTTTCAAAGTACCTGACAGAGTTGTCCTGCCTGTAGGAAATGCAGGAAATATCACAGCTATCTGGAAGGGTTTCAGGGAGTTTAAGAAGCTCGGCATAACGGATTCGCTCCCGAAGATGACCGGGATTCAGGCCGCAGGCTCCTGTCCAATTGTAACAGCTATAAAGAGCGAGGCTCCTGAAATCACCCCTGAGGAAAAACCCGAAACCGTTGCAACAGCAATCAGGATAGGAAACCCTGTTAACGCTAAAAAGGCTCTTGCTGCCATCCGGGAATCCGGTGGGACTGCGGAATCCGTTACTGACGAAGAAATCCTTACAGCCCAGAAAGACCTTGCAAGGCTTGAAGGAATAGGTGTCGAACCTGCAAGTGCAGCTTCGGTTGCAGGGCTTAAGAAACTTGTTGATATGGGTGTTATAAGCAGAGACGAGACCGTTGTCTGTATTACTACAGGACACCTGCTTAAAGACCCGCAGACTGTAATTGACATCTGTGAAAAACCTATTGTTGTGGATGCCAGTATAGAAGCCATCCGGGAAGCTATCTTCGGAAAGGCAGAATAAGATCTGAAAAACGACAACAATAGAAGACAATAATAAAAATAACAATAGAGAATAACCTAGAGACCTAGAAAATAATCTAGAAAATAACCTAGAGACCTAGAAAATAATCTAGAGTACACTCAAAAATACTATAGAAAGCTAGGAAACTAGAAAATAATACTTGAAAAATAATAGTAGAAAGATTGACCTGACCGGAATCCGGCTCCTTCAATCCTTCATGGTTTACTGGGAGAGGTTATAACTCCCAGAAACTTCTTACTGTTATTCAGATTCAAACGATTTATCAAATTCTTTTGGTAATATCAAATTATTTTAATTGGACCAAATTTTTTCAACATAAGAATAATCGATGGGCGTGAACACGAATGGAGCAGGATTATAAGCCTCACGAGATCGAAAAGAAATGGCAAAAAAAGTGGGATGAGAGCCAGATTTTCCAGGCCGAGCCCGATAAACGAGAAAAATTTTTCATAACCATCCCTTACCCCTACCTGAACGGGAACCTGCATGCAGGGCATACCAGGACTTTTACCATAGGGGATGTTGTTGCAAGGCACAAACGGATGCTTGGGTATAACGTGCTTTACCCTATGGGCTTTCATGTGACAGGTACACCCATTGTAGGGCTTGCCGAACTGATTGCAAATCGGGATCCTCAGACTATGGACGTTTATGAGCGTCTTCATGGGATTCCCGGAGACATCCTGCCGACTCTAGATACCCCTGAAAAGATTGTTGATTACTTCAAGCGCGAATCCGAGAAAGCGATGCGTAATATCGGATATTCCATTGACTGGAGACGCAAGTTTACAACGACTGACCCGACATATAAAAAGTTCATAGAGTGGCAGTATATCCGGCTTGGAGAAAAGGGCCTGATCGTAAAAGGCTCCCATCCGGTAAAATGGTGCCCGAACGACAATAACCCTGTAGAGGATCATGATATCCTGTATGGGGAAGAAGCTACTATTGTTGAATATACGCTGATCAAGTTCCGATATAAAGACCTGGTCCTACCCTGCGCAACCCTCAGGCCGGAAACAACGTACGGAGTAACTAACCTGTGGGTCAACCCTGATGTAACTTATGTAAAAGCAAAGGTCACACTGGACGGAAACGAGGAGTTCTGGGTTGTCAGCAAAGAAGCTTTCAGAAAACTGACTTTTACAGACCGGACAGTCGAATATATCGAAGACGTGCCTGCAAAATCCATAATAGGAATAAAACTCACAAATCCGGTTACAGATGACGAAGTAATTTCCCTTCCTGCATCCTTTGTCAGGCCTGAAAACGGAAGCGGAATAGTTATGAGCGTGCCTGCCCATGCACCTTTTGACTACCTGGCCCTTCGTGACCTTTACGATGTTGACCTGAGCGAGTACGGGATAACCGAAGACCTCAGGAAGATCAAACTGATTTCTCTTATCAAGGTGCCTGAATTCGGAGAATTCCCTGCAAAGGAAATCGTTGAAAGCATGGGAATTACAAGCCAGAAAGACCCGAAAGCTGAGGAAGCTACAAAAATCGTATACAGAAGAGAGTTCCACGGGGGAGTTCTTAAGGAGATAACAGGAAAATACGAAGGACAGGCTGTCTCCAAAATCAAGGATATCCTTACCAGAGACTTCATCAGCTCAAATACCGGGGAGACCTTTTATGAATTCAGTGAACCTGTTGTCTGCCGCTGCGGCACTCCCTGTGTAGTAAACATGGTCAAAGGCCAGTGGTTCCTTAATTATTCAAATCCCGAATGGAAAGCAAAGGTCTATAAGTGCCTTGCCCAGATGCGAATTGTTCCCG
Organism: Methanosarcina barkeri str. Wiesmoor; assembly: GCF_000969985.1. Taxonomy (GTDB): domain Archaea; phylum Halobacteriota; class Methanosarcinia; order Methanosarcinales; family Methanosarcinaceae; genus Methanosarcina; species Methanosarcina barkeri_B. The sequence continues at coordinate 3,477,030 of NZ_CP009526.1, forward strand.
AAGAGTACAGAGTCGAGTTTGAAAACAAGATCGACTGGCTTAAGGATAAAGCCTGCGCCCGCAGGAAAGGCCTTGGGACCCACCTTCCCTTTGATAAGGAATGGCTAATTGAATCTCTCGGGGATTCGACAATTTACATGAGCTATTATATCATTGCCAGGTTTATCGAAAATGGCGAACTGAAGATAGAAAACCTTACTCTGTCATTCTTCGACTACGTCCTGCTTGGAAAGGGCGATTCTGCAGCAGCCAGTGCAGATACTGGCCTCAGTCCGGAGCTTCTTGAAGAGATCCGCAGACATTTCAACTACTGGTATCCTGTTGACCTGCGCTCTTCAGGAAAAGACCTTGTCCCTAACCACCTGCTCTTTTTCCTATTCCACCACGTAGCTCTCTTTGAAGAGGACAAGTGGCCTAAAGCTCTTGCAGTAAACGGCTTTGTTTCCCTTGAGGGGCAGAAAATGAGCAAGTCCAAAGGCCCGATCCTGACGATGGAAAGTGCAGTCAGCAAATATGGTGCGGATATAACAAGAATGTATATCCTTTCCACAGCCGAGCAGACGCAGGACGCAGACTGGCAGAGGACAGGAATCGAGTCTGCCAGAAGGCAGGTAGACAGGTTCTATTCTTTTGCAAAAGGTGTTATAGAGAGTGGAAAACGTGCAGATCTGAGCACGGAATTAAAGCAGATCGACCGCTGGATACTCTCGAGGATACAGAACTATATCCGGGATACAAATTCAGCTCTCTACTCTATCCAGACAAGGGAAGCAATTCAGAATTCGTTTTTCCTGCTGCAAAACGATGTCAAGTGGTACCAGAGAAGGGGTGGGGAGACCCTGCTTTACTATGTGCTGGACAACTGGGTCAGGCTCATGGCTCCTTTTACCCCGCACCTCTGTGAGGAAATATGGGAAGCAATGGGGCATAAGGACCCGGTCTCCCTTGCCCAGTATCCACTCTATAATGAAGGCCTGATAGATGACGGTGCGGAGCTTGCCGAAGAGATGATAAAGGGAACCCTGGAGGACGTTGAGGAGATTATAAGGGTAACAAAGATGACCCCGCAGAAGGTCCACCTCTACACAGCACCTACCTGGAAAGCCGAAGCGATCAGGTGCGCCTGTGAGATGCAGCTTGAATGCTCACTCGAAGTAGGCAACCTTATTAAAAAACTGATGGCAAACCCTGACCTCAAACGCTTTGGCAAGGAAATCCCGAAGTTCGTACAGAAAATCGTTCCAGAGTTCAAAAGCGGAAGTTCAGACAGGTATGAAATCCTTACAGGCCCTGATATTGATGAACAGGCCCTCCTGAAAGAGTCAATTTCATTCCTGGAAAAAGAAATTGGCTGCTCTGTTGAAGTCCACAGTGCCGACTCTCCTGCCTTTGACCCTGAAAAGAAGGCAAGGTTTGCAGAACCCCTGAGGCCTGCAATTTACATTGAAGGAAAGAAGAAAGAGTAATATAAAAAAGTTATTTCTGACTAAACAATATGTATCCGGGTAGGTTGAGGAAGCCCGGAAATTTTTATTTTTTATTTTTTATTTTTTGGCTCAGTTATAAAATGGCTCAGTTATAAAATTATTCTTTACTGTTTTCAATAACAATATTCGCCTACATCTAATTATTCGGTAAAAATTCCTATTACTTTTAGTAATTAAGCAGCATTTAGGTTTAGACTGCATGTATGAAATATAAGTAAATAAATTGAATGGACAAACGTCATCTAGCCGGATAATTAGCTTCACCTACCTCGAAAATAGCATAAAAGGCGAATCCAGGCAAAAACAACATTAGAAAAATGTCGTTCTCAGCTATCGGGAAGTAACTGTCAAAGAACAAAGAAGAGGGGAGTAGTAGTGAAACAACAAAGTATCATTACAAATGTGCTTGAAAAAGCAGGCAACAAAAATTTAATAAATGAACTTACAACCAGGCTGTCACAATCTGAAATTAATACACTTCTGCTTGCTCTTTCAAAAGAAATAGCGAACAAAAACACTCCTAATGATATCTTAAACAAGTACGAATCTAACCGATTTGTAAAACCATCTGAACTTAGTCCTATTAAGGTGAAGCAAGTAGAAATTTTAATGCTCGAAATGGCTGAAGCCTCAGGTTTTTCGTCTGTTTTGCTTTCTCCTGCAAGCCTTTTGGGAAGCTGTTCTGTTATAGCTAAAGTTGATCAAAACAATGTTATCTCTGCAACAAGAGGATTGGAGCTCATTGCAGACAGTACCAACATGCTTGCTATATACCTTGCAGATAAAATAAAAAATAAAACCATTGATAATACAAAAAATCTTGTTCATTTATCCGCGACCTGCAGAGTTACTCGTGGACAAATGTTCAAGGTTGATGCTTTTGTTCCTCACTTTAGCTTGTTTACCCTTGTCAGTTCTGGAAAAGATACGGGTTCTTATGGCTTTGAAAAAGCTGCAATAACCAGTCAGATACAGTACTATACAAACTATTTCGAAGAGATATTAGGACATAAAATCAAAGTAACCATGAACCTGAGAAATGGCTATACCGATAAAATTGGATTTATTGATAGGGTTCACTGCTATCTTCGTGAGACATATCCAGATACTGAAATCACATTAAATAAGGAAGAAACTGATAATAGTTATTATCAGGGTATTAATTTCAAGATTATTGTTGAAGGTATAGAACTTGTAGATGGTGGCTTCGTTGACTGGACACAGAAGTTACTTGGCAATAAAAAAGAACGCTTACTAATCAGTGGAACAGGAATTGACTTACAGCTTATTACTGGAATGCTGAACAAGATAATTTGATAGTCTGGTAACTGAGACTTGTAACTCACTTTCCGCAGTAAAATTTACAGATATTTTACAGATTTTGTATTTTTTAAAAGCATGTGAATAATTTTAATAAAATTTTTACCAGTTATGAAGATTTCCTTCATTGACCCCCCCTAAAAGAAGCAAATTACAAGTTATTTTGGGTCATTATAACATGATCTGCTATACTGGATCATTCTTGCAAGTCCGCCGCATAAACAGGCAGGAGGTCATGGTTGAAGTCATTAGTGAAGGAAGGCCATTAGTGAAGGGAGGTCATTAGTGAAGTTTGAGTGAAATGGTTCCTATGGGCAGGAAAATTTCCATTGAGTCAGGAAGTATTTCTCATAAATTTTTTTCTTGATAAACAGGTGAATTCCTGCTAATTTATCAGCCTGGCTGAAAGGATAAGTCTATGCCAGAATCCTGACTTTCAACATATTCTAATCTTTTTATTTTCTTGTTTTGCCAGATCAATAAAGCAATCATAGAGATCATTAATCCGGAGATTATAAACATAAAGGCAATTCCCCTGTTTTCCCCGGTTCCAGTGATAAAACCTGCCGTTTCAACCATTAGACCATCCACTTCTAAAAGAGGATTGAAAATTTTATCTGCTAAGAAACCTGCAACTGCAAAAGCCATTATGGAGCCAAGATAAGTAATCATGGAAATGAGAGACCATACACGCCCCTGTTTTTTATTGTCAATGTTTTTTCTAATTAAGACCTCAATAGAGGTGTTAATAAAAGGCAAAGTGGCAAAAAACATGAATCCTGCTAGAGTAACAAATAGGATATTTTTTGAAATTCCTAGATTTGCAAAGAATATACCTGACAGAAACAAAGAGATAGATAATGTTTTTACATACCTGTTCTTGCTGCCAAATACTCCAATAAACAGGCTTCCGATTAGTATGCCTGAAGCACATATTGATTGAGAGATCCCTGCTGTTTTTACTGTTGTTAAGCTCAGCAGCAGTGGAATAAAAAGAGACTGAAGCAATCCGACAAAAAAAAGTGTGATCATGGTAATAATAACCAGATTAACTACGCCTCTATTATTAGAGAACTCTTTCATTCCCTCTTTAAGGTCCGCTATAATGTTTTGTTTATGCTGGTCTATTTTTACCTTGCCTGAAATATTTCTTATCCAGATGACAATAGAACTGGAAATTAAGAGAGTTGTAGTATCGATTAAAAATATAAATTTAATATCAATTATTGTTAACAAAATTCCGGCTAAAAAAGGAGAAATTAAATATTGAGCAGAACTTGCTAACTGCACCAGCCCACTTGCTCTGGCATATTGAGCTTCAGGTAAGAGGTCAGTAATTAAAGCTTTATAGGCTGGTTCCTGAAAAGCCGAAAAAACAGAACTTGTTGCAATCCCAAGGTAAATTTGCCAGAGTTGAATGTTTCCTTTTAGCATCATAAAAAATATGAAAAGAAGCCCAAGGGTTGCTCCTAAGTCTCCTAAGATCATCATTAAACGTCTGTCATAACGGTCTGCCAGTATCCCTCCATAAGGCTTTAGCAGAAAGGGTGGTAAAAAGACACACATTAGTATAAAAACATAGCTAGAAGCAGTATTTGTTTGCTGATATACGTATACCCCTAAGGAGAAAACAGTAAGCCCAGTACCTATTACTGAGATAAATTGTCCAAACCAGATAAAAAGGAATCTGGAATAAAGATTTTTTTGTTCAGCCGTCATTTTTTCGGATTCATCTGCCATTTAGTGAGCCTCAGAAGCAGGATTTTGAGTTTCAGGAGCGAGATTTTTAGTCTCAGGAACAGGGCTTACTTTTGAAAAAAACATCTCTTTGTCTAATACAATAATAACAACGACAACTACAGTAATAACCAGAGTCTCAATGCACTTGGTCGTCTGAGTCACATTCAGTGCCTCCTGGCAAATATTTACAATAAAGTGAAAGAGAATTGCTGCAGGAATACTTTTTCTATTTTTAATGCATATCCAGCTGATTAATACTCCCATAGGGATAATGCCGACAAAAAAATTCACTGCATACCATATGTTTTCATGAAGAATGTTATACGGATAGAAGTTGTTGACAAATATAAGAGGAAAGTGCCAGAGCGACCATAGTATGCCGAAAACTATTGATGCCATGAAGTAGGTGTACCGGCTCTGCAGACTATCAAATGCATATCCTCTCCACCCAAGCTCTTCAAAACATGCAGTAAGCATAAGAAAAAACAACGTAGGTACAGCCCCTGTCGAGAAAGAGAAACCATCAACAAGTTGAAACTGCGAAACTGATCCTCCAAACAGAAGTGAAATAAAAATAGATACGAGAACAGTTAGAGGCATTACCAAGAAAAATACTGGAAGCATTTTTGGCCTTATTAGCCTAAGGTTGATAAGCCTGTTAATAAAATTCTTTTTTAAATCTGAATTTTTTGAAGCAAAAATCATAAAAAATGAGATTAGAAAAGGCACCATCAGTGCAAGAAGTATTAATATCATATAAAGTCCATCATTTTCGTCCTGAAAACTTAGATATGCTGCTGCAAACAAGAAAGCATAAGTTAAGATAAAGGTCGCAGCAAAAAAGACCCTGGGTTTGTATCTGTAGTTAGGGATCATCTATCTGTTCCTCCAAATTTTAAATATCACGGCATCGTTTGTATTTTTCAACTCAACGCAGACTTGACAACCAAAAGTAACAAACTGTTTTTAATTTTGATATCTTAGACAAAAAAAATATAGTGAATTCTATCAATTTATTGCATTGTTCATGATATATACATTTTTTTATTTGGTGAGTATGTTGTATTCTGAAACATGAGGATGAAATATAAAAAAGCAGTATCTAAATTAGTATAATGAAACTAGTCTTTAAATGGACATAATGAACAAACTTCGGGTTGAGCATAATGAAAGAAATCTCGGATTGGACATAATGAAAGAAACCTCGGGTTGGACATAATGAAAGCAGCCTCTAACTGGACATAATGTTATCTGAGAGATGATTTACAAAAAGAAGTGAAAATTAGCAAATCGGAACAATTTAAAACTTTAAGCTGTCAATGAAGAGATTAATAACTAAAACTCCGCAAAAATCGAAAAATAAGATTCAACCAATTAAGATGAACCAGTTACAGTTAATATGAGTAAGTAATACAGTTACAGAAATTATTATCGAAACTTAAATAATCTTTAGATCTTCAGAATAAAGCTCAATTCTCTGATTCTCAAAAACGGGAATCATTTTACGAACTTCATTTTTCCTGGACAGGTCAAGGTCATGCACTATTAAGCACTCTTTATTGCCGGCATCGGCTTTTACCTCACCCCAGGCGTCGATTATCATGGAGTTGCCGAAATAACTGCAGTCAGGAGCAGAACCTATCCGGTTGCAGGCAATATGTGGGATCTGGTTTTCAATCGCCCTTGCCTTTGCAAGAATATTCCAGTGTTCAGACCTTGGATTGGGGAATGCAGCTGTGGTCACAAGCAGGTCAGAACCGGCAAGGGAAAGTTTTCTTGCAACCTCGGGAAAGCGGAGGTCATAGCAGATCTCAAAACCGATTTTCAGGTTTTGCTTTTTAAGAGAGATGGGCTCTATAGAGTCGCCTTTTGAGAAATAATTGTTTTCGGTTTTGAAGGGGTGAGTTTTCCGGTAACTACCTGCAAGAGTTCCTGATTCAAAGCAAAAGCCGAGATTGTAGTAAAATGGGGAATTACTGGAATTCGAAAGAGTAGAATTTTCAGAATCCGCAGGTGTTCCACTGTCAGAAGTCTCTTCCAAAGCGACTTTTTCAATTACTGAGCCCATGATAATACAGTCGTTGGCCTCGGAAAAACAGGCCAGGTTTTCAAGGAGAGGAGAAGGCAAAGTCTCTGCTGCATGGTCAAAATGCTCGTAGCAAAACCCTGTTGAGAAGACCTCGGGTAAAACAATAAGTTCGGCTCCTTTTCTTACAGCTTTAAGAGCCATATGCAGAGCTTTTTCAAGGTTTTCCTGTTTTCTGCAATGCAGCACGTCCATCTGTATACAGGCAACTTTCATATCATAAACACCAGCTAACCGTTAGCAAACGGCTCGAATCCTTTGAAGTAAAATCTCAGTAAATAATATGAATTTGAAGAGACGAATTGAAAAAAGTGAATTTCAATTCATTGGTCATCAGTTAGGGATCTTATTCTTTCCTTACTGGATCTTATTCTTTCCTTACTGGATCTTATTCTTTCCTTACTGGATCTTATTCTTTCCTTACTTTTTGAATCAATACTTTTATTTCAGTTGAATGCCCTGCAACTTGCTGCGGGGATGGAAAACTTTCCCAATAACCTTTAGTAAGTAATCAATTTATATTTTAGCTATATTTATATTGTGAATGGAACTCAGACACGCAATCATTGTATGTGAACTACCCCTAAGCTAAAGACTTAGTGGCTTCCTGGTTCATTCCTCCCTCCATTGAGGGCAAGTCCCCAGGCTCGTCCCCACGTTCCGTAGGTGTTACAACCCAATTAGATTTTGATCTATGAGAACGAATTTCTTGATATTGATAGCGGCATTTATATCTCTATCATGTTTTGTTTTACAGTCTGGACAAGTCCATTCTCTATCTTTTAATGTCAAATCTGAATTATGATATCCGCAGACATTACAAAGCTTAGAAGATGGCTCAAACTGTCCAATTCTCAGGGTGGTTTTTCCGAACCATGCCGCTTTGTATTCTAATTTTGTAACAAAGCTACTCCATGCAGAATCACTTATAGACTGTGATAAGTGGTGATTCTTAACCATTCCTTTAACGTTCAGAGTTTCCAGAGCTATAGCTTGGTTTTCGCTTATAAGTTTAAAAGAGAGTTTGTTCTGGAAATCATGTCTCTGATTGCTTATTTTCTCATGGAGTACAGCAACCCTCTTTTTGGCTTTTGCTCTGTTCTTTGAACCTTTTTGTTTCCTTGAAACTCTTTTCTGAAGTACTTTAAGTCTCTTGAGGGAGTTTTTAAGATACATAGGATTCGATATTTTTTCACCTGTAGAGAGTATAGCAAAATCTTTGATACCTACATCTATTCCTACGGTAGTTGATTCTGTGAAAGGTTGCTTTGCTGAAAGTTCTTTTCCGTCTTCAACAAGGATACTAATGTAGTAATTCCCTTTACAAAACCTTGATACTGTAGCTGTTTTAAGCTCGCCTTCAAACTTTCGGTGAAGAACTGCTTTAATCGGTTCGATTTTTGGAAGCTTAACTGTGTTGTTTTCAAAATTCACAGAATAGTGTTGAGGTATAGGAAAAGATTGAATTGGATTTTTCTTTGATTTAAACTTAGGAAATCCATTCTTTTCTCTGAAAAATCTGGTGAAAGCAGATTCTACCTGCTTAGTCATTCCTTGTAATGACTGTGAGTTTACTTTTCCCAACCATTCATTAGAAGCTTTCAAGACAGGAATCTTTTTGTTTAAGTCAAATCTGGAAATAGATTTTCCTGTTTGTTCGTAAGTTTTAATTTTTTGATCCAACGCCCAATTGTAGACAAATCTACAGCTACCTATATGCTGATTCAATTGAACAGACTGCGTAGTTGTAGGATAGAGTCTAAATTTGAACGCTTTCATCATACAGAGTAGTATACGCTTTAACAATATATAGAGTTTTTGGTAAATATAAAAGAGGCGGCAGAATATTATATACGAAATCAGGGGTGAAGTTGACGCTTATATCCCACGAAGCTAAAGACTTCGGGGTTTTACGCTTCTACCTATAAAAGAAGATACTGCATTCTTTTTTGAATAAAGTACCGTAAAAAATTTCTTTCGATAAATAATTTGTAAATTTTTTGAAAAACGTATGCTTTGAAATTAGTGAAAGATATTGAACACTTTATAAGAAGGCCATTTGCAGGAAAGACAGAAAAAAATTGTGCTGGAAGTAAAACAAGTCACTTTTGGCTTAATCATTATTACAAGGTTTGCACCCAGTTCTGAATTAATATAACAATCTTTGTCTTAATCTGCCTTTTTTGGTTCAGCTATAAAATCATAAAGGAACGCTGCAACCAGTGCTCCCGCTATGGGGCCTATGATATAAATCGGGAACTGAGCCCAGAGGTTAGCTCCACCCAGCAAGGATTCAGCAAGATAAGGGCCGAAGGTGCGGGCTGGGTTCAGAGAAGAACCTGTAATGTTGCCTACAACAATCACATCCGCCGCTACCACAAGCCCTATTGCAAGCCCAGCAAATCCAGGGGGAGCCCTTCGGTCCACGGCTGTACCCATAATGGTAAGCATAAGGAAAAAGGTACATACAGCTTCGCAGAAGATTGCCTGCCCATAACCGACTCCGTAGAACATGGACGTGGCCCCTAGACCTGCATCAACAGCCCTCATTCCCAGAATCGCTACAAGCGTAAAGGACGCAAGGCTTGCACCTATAAGCTGGGAGATAATATACGCAGGGAGGTCTTTTGTGGGAAAGCGGCCTGTGGCCCAGAGAGCAAGACTTACCGCAGGGTTGATGTGGGTACCTGAAATGTGGCCGAAAGCATAGATCATGGAGGTGATTGCAATTGCAAAAGACATTCCTATGGCAAACCAGGCCGCAATGTCAATCCCTATGTAAAACTGGTTTCCGGGAAAAGCCTCCCAGCCCTCCATAAGAAGTACGGTTGTTATCACCGAACCCGTACCCAGGAACACCAGGACATAAGTCCCGACTAGTTCCGCAAGCGCACGTTTCATGAGGTTTGGTACTGTCATATCAAGCTCCTCACTAATAAGTTTGGGACAAAGAGAACTGTAAGAAAGGGCTGTACTATATTCATTTACTTAAAGAATTACACTTGAAATTGAAACTACTCATTTCCTGATCCGAAGCATTGTGTTTCTAGTTCGTTATGAGAATCCAGGTGTAAATAGTTGCATTCAAAACTATAGAAAGGATTTGAGAGAAAGATTTTTCCTCAGCTACCCTTTTACCCAGCTACCCTTTCCCCAGCTACCCTTCGCACTCTCTTTGTCGTTATCCGTTACACTGCCTCTGACCAGTTGCAGTAGTTGCACTTGTAGTCAAAATAGTTCGCCGAACAGAACTTGCAAACCCTTGCCGGAGAATGTGCCTGCTGCTTGTGCAGTGCGATGATATTTGTCATAAGCGTTGCAGTCACAGGCTCACTTGTCAGGAGGCAGGGGAAATCAGCCAGGCGCATGAGAGCCGAGAAACGGACAGTGATTGCACAGGACGGATAGGTGTAACGCTGAGGATTTTGCAGGACCTCGTTCCTTTCAATAGGGCTCAGGTCAATAGGCACACCCTGTACAACGCACCCGGCCCCCCTTGGAATATGGTCAATGATTCGTTCACCCTTTTCAATCATGTCAATGAAATCCACGTTATGCAGCTCAGCTGCTGCCCCGCGCCTTGGGTTGGTCAGCACAAGATTGTGGAAGCGTTTGACCAGCAGGTCAAGCACCATCATGGTGGTAAATCCGTCCATCCAGAGGATTTTGGTGACTGCAGCGGCTGTTGCGTCCGTACCGATGGTCAAGGGTGAGTATTCGTCCCTGAACTTACCTTTTGCCCGGTTCATGGTACTTTCAAGGACGTCTGTGACAGCATTGATAACTGCCAGCACGACGTCGTCTTTTGTCATATTGTACATGGACTGGGAAATGTGGTGGGCTACGTCACCTACTCCATAAGCAGGTACTGTCACAATATTACCATAGAAAACATCGGCATTCATAGCAGCCTTCACGGTTTTCCGTATCCTCTGCTTATATGTCTCCATATACTTCCTGGTATCAAAGGACGTATGCCCTGCTTCTTCCATGAGCTTAACCTGTGCGTCCACCGGAGACTCATAGACCATCTTGAGCATATCAATTTCTTCTTTTATGGCTTCAGATGGAGTTTTTCCATCTTCGATAGCAGTCTGGAACTTCGCCCCTACGCCATAGGAGGTGTTCATCCCCCAGGACTTTGAAGACAGGATCGTACGCTTGTGCTCCACAGGGATGTCCATCTTCTGGAGAATCCTATTTACGACATTACTCGTGCTTCCGGGCACAAAGGCAAAGTCTACTACACAGGTCGGGCCGTAAAAGCCTCCGTACCGGCGAATTGATTCTTTTCCTATCAGGGCTTCGGATTTTCCAATTTCCTCCACGAACTTCATGACCGATTCATGGAAAGCCGGGTCCTCCTCATAGAGGATCTCTAGGATTGGAGGTGTCTGGTAATGCTCTACAAAAGGATCATCCTCAGGCCTGACCGTGTCCGTAAGGCTCGTAAGAGTTTCGTAGTGAGTATTTACAGAATCGATATGCAGGTCGAAGACCTCCTTACACTGCCCTCCGACCGGCTTCATTTTGTTTACTGCATCTACGTAGGGTTTTGCATCTTTTACCTTGAACTCAGTGCCCCGCTTTTTATTAATTACTCCCACAACAGCTTTCTGGGCACCTACAGCCTCATCTGCCATCTTATTATACATTTCCTGAATGTCAGCTCTAATTTCCGATACCATACTCACTCCTCAAAATCACTTTAAAGCTGTTAGGACATCCGCGAGGGATTATTCTTAATACCCTTAAAAAATCCAGGAATTCAGACCTCAAAGGCCTGATAACTTAAATCCAATGGCCAGATTTAATAGAAATAAATCCCCCATAATGAAAACCAAAGATATCCAATCCAGATAATTTCTGTTATTAATTTTCTAGATTCTACAGCTACTTGTATGTCCCCATTTTTATACTAAGATTATTTTTCATTCTATAAATAGTTTGATTTAAAGAATAAACCTTGATTTAAATATTCAAAAACTGATTTAAAAGTCCCAATTTGAGAATTGTTGTTAAGCTATTAGAGGTGAAACACCCAGATATTGGCTTTTGGAGAATAAGAAACAAAAAATCATCAATGGTATGAAAATGTCTTAGGAGCTATCTGAAAATTAAATAATGCTTGCGCCTTGATTATTCGTTAATGTTAAAACGATTTTGACCATATCAGATAGATAGATTCCTGTATACACCAACGAAGCAAGCTTTTTAATTTTCTCCATACCGTATCTGGTAGAACAGGAGCCGTAACCCATTACAAAAAAAACCATCCTATCCCCGAATAATAACCTTGTTACGGCACTCATCTTTTAAGAAATATATTCAGGATTCTGGTCTAGTATTATGATTCTGGTCTGGTATTATGATTCTGATCTGGTATTATGATTCTGATCTGGTATTATCCTTCATGAGTTCATCTATTGTAACCAGAACAAAAATCTTCAAGAATAGATAAGGTGAGGAGACATAGATAAAGAGATATTAATGTATTAGTTTAAAAAATATACAGAAGACTGAATTTAATGTTTAACCAATGATGCATGAATTTTAATTTAAACAACCAAAGATCTTCAGGGAAGCAGAGTGGTTTGTTTACTCTTTGCTACCAGGCCATCAAGGTCAAGCCTGCGTTTTATCAACCCTGCAAGGACTTCATTCGCAAGTCTGACTACTTCTTCTTTATTTCCCCGTATTTCGTATGCAGGGTCATCGGGAGGGATCTCAATTTTCGTAATATCGGCTCTGGCTTTTTTCAAATGTGCATCCTGAGCTTCACAGACTATGCCGGGTTTTTCCAGGTACTGTTCAAGATGTTTTTGAGTAATTCCTATAAGCTTCAATTCCCTGCGGAAACAGGGCCTTTCAAACAGTTTGGAAACCACATATACTCCCACAGGAATTCTGAAATCCAGATTGATTTTAAGAAGCTGAGACCTGAGAATAGAATAAATTTCTTCCGGATCGGAAAGTTCAGGAGACCTGGACTCTTTGCCTTTTTCGGATAAAGGCTCTGTGGCTTTTTCAGGCAGGGCATAAATCTTCGAAGGGGGAACTTCAGTTTCTTCCAGAATGTCAAGGTCTCTGAGCGCCCTGAGATAGCCCGTAAGAACCAGGCGATGCTCGTCTATGCCTCTGGCTTTCAGTTCTCTGGAAAGCCCACTGATTGAGAGCTGCTTGCCTTCAAGTAGTTCCAGGAGTTTAAGGTTAAGTTTGTCTTCCATCTTCACCGACATCATGTTTTATTGTTGTTAATTAATTCTTCAGGATCCCAGCCGGAAAAAACATTGTTTTTAAGAGTAACCAGGCAAAAGAGCCCGTATTTTCCCGAATCTTTGAAAAGACCTGACCTTTTCCTATCTGTGAGAGGAGTAAGCAAGAAAATTGCAGGGAGTAATACACGATGTAACTATTCTGCATAATATAAAGCTTATGAGAGAGCCTGTAAGGTAGAAGTATAGAAAATGTAGGAAGAGATTGATAAATTCATATAAAAAAATCTGTGAAACTTTCAAAAGAAACATTAAGGAAGTTTAATTTGGGAAAAATATTGAGACGAATAAAAGAATTAGTATAATTTTTATATCCACAGTTAACTAAATAAATAAGAATTAAGCTTTTTTCCAGCAGAATTGAAGGGCAATGCTTAAAAATAATAATCGCCATCTGGATTAGGCTTAAATTGATTATTTCGCAAGGCTGCAAAGATGATTACAAAATTAATTCCTAGAAAAGTATTTTTTACAAGTGGAGTTGGCACACACCCTGAAAATCTTGAATCATTTGAAGTTGCACTCAGGGATGCAGGTATTGAGAAATTTAATCTTGTAACTGTAAGTTCTATCCTGCCCCCTGAATGTGAGATTGTATCCAGAAAGGAAGGGCTTGAAGAGTTAAGTCCCGGAGAGATTGTATTTTGCGTAATGTCCAGGATTTCTTCCAATGAACCAAGAAGGACGCTCAGTACATCGGTTGGTTGTGCACTCCCGCAAAGCATAAACAGGCACGGTTACATATCAGAATATCATGCCTATGGAGAAACCGCTCAGGACGTTGGGGAACATTCAGAGAAACTTGCAAGAAGCATGTACAGCACCTGGACAAATGAATCTCCTCTCAGGACACTCAGTTTTCCCAGGTCATCTTCTGTAGATGAACATGGAAACTGGATGACCGTGATATCCGCAGCAGTCTTCACTATCTGAACATTTAACAGTATGCCTGTAATAGTTTCTGCAATTGTTTACGAACTCTACTTTAGAAATAAAATATACTCATCATGCTGTCAATTTCACATTCTTTGATCCTGATTCAAACCTGGCAAATTAGTTTTCCTGAAATAATCTCTAGTAATATCGTCAGGAGAAGAGTCCGCATATATTGATATTCAATAGAATTATATAATTATATAGCGTTATTTGCATTTCTTACCGCCTGTCGACAAATATCTTCAGGTATTAGAAATCACATGCAAAACTATCATTATCTGCTTATTAGGAGAATGGTATGCATCTTAATGTGCTCACAGATAACCCAACCGTTCCGATAGATGTAAAGGACAGGTCTATAAGCGAATTGATGGAAGGAATGCTTAAGACAGGCTTCCAGGGAAGAAAGCTGGCCGAATCTGTCCAGGCATGGCACAACATGCTAAAAGAAAAGAATGTGACCGTGCTTATGGGCCTGTCAGGAGCTATGGTCCCTGCTGGCATGCGTAGGGTTATTTCCTATATGATCCGGGAGAGGATGATAGACTGCCTTGTGAGCACAGGAGCAAATCTGTTCCATGATTCACACGAAGCTCTCGGCAAGAAACATTATGTGGGTTCACATCTGGTTGACGATGAAGACCTCTTTGAGCACGGCGTTGACAGGATCTATGACGTTTTTGCAGTTGAAGAGGAGTTCAGAACCGCGGATAACCTGATTGCAGATTTTGCAGAAAAAATTGGAGAAATTTCCTGTTCCTCAAGGGAATTCATGTACCTGCTCGGAAAAGAACTGGAAAGGCGCGGAGCGGCCGAGGATTCTATAGTCGTAAGTGCATACAGGCACAATATTCCCATCTTCGTTCCTGCACTTTCGGACAGTTCAATAGGAATCGGGCTAACCATTGCAAGAAGAAGAGGATTGAAACTTGATATTGACCAGATAAAAGACGTTGATGAGGTCACTCAGATTGTAGAAAAATCAGGGAAAACAGGAGTTGTCTACATTGGAGGTGGAGTCCCTAAGAATTTTATCCAGCAGACCGAAGTAATAGCTTCTATTCTTGGAATACAAACCGGAGGGCATGATTATGCAATTCAGTACACTACTGATGCTCCTCACTGGGGAGGACTTTCAGGCTGCACTTTCGATGAAGCCGTTTCCTGGGGAAAAATTGCAGCTCAGGCAAAAAAAGTGCAGGTCTTCGTGGATGCTACTATTGCTCTCCCTATTGTAGCCCATGCACTTCATGAAAAATGCCGCGAACTGAAGCGGAATGCCCCGATTTTTAACTGGGAAGGGCCTGAAGGGCTTGATATTGATTATAGAGAGTAAAATTACAAATCTTTATTATATTTGAAAGCTTATAACGTAAGACGAGAAGGAGAGGAGTAAATGGGTAAAAGAACTCGAATAATTAACGATCCTTCCTATTTAGTACCATTACTCAGGACTTTTGGGTCAAGAACTCACAAAAGAATATTTGACGCACTTTCAAGCAAATGGATGACAAAAGCAGAAATAGATGAATTCATGGGCGCAGACTCATCAAAAAGCCTTCATATTCTGAAAAAAGCCGGGCTCCTGGAAAGCCAGTGGAGAGTTCCGGAAGCAGGACAAAAACCCTCTAAAGAATACCACAGTTCCTACTCCAAGGTTCAGGTTAATTTCCAGTGTTCTTTTGAGGATTTGAGCGATATCATCATGCTGACCTTCAAGCCATACGAAGAAGTCAAAGATGCGATGGAAGAACTGGAAAAGCTGGTAGAAGAAGGCAATACCTCCATGAGCAACCTCACAAGGACGCTTAATAGAAACCCATTTTATATTTGTGCCGTCGCCCGTAGATCTGAAAGGCTTTCTGTAATGGGACAAAGGTTAAAAGTAATTGAAGATGTAGAGGAGAACTACGATTGATGATCAAAATCCTCCAGACTAAAAGCGGAGTAACCAAGTTTCAGGTGCTTATCGAAATTGCAGCCCACCAGCCGAATGTAAGACAAAAAGAAATTGCCGCAAAGATAGGAATAACTCCCCAGGCAGTTTCCGAATATATTAAAGAACTTGTAAATGACGGGCTGATAGTTACTGAGGGCCGGGTCAGGTACAGGATTACAAAAGAGGGTGTGGAATGGGTCCTTGAAAATGCCACAGAAATGAAGCAGTACGCCCGTTTTGTCATGGAGGATATAATCAGCCATGTTTCAACCTGGACAGCGATTGCAAAAGAGAATGTAAAGAAAGACCAGCGAGTATACCTGAAAATGGAAAAAGGACTCCTGTACGTAAGCAGCACGGAAAAAACAGGTGCATCAGGCAATGTAATTTCCGACGCACCTGCTGGGGAAGATGTAGGAGTAACGAGCCTGCGAGGCCTAATCGACCTGGAAAATGCTACAATTACAATCTGCAAAGTTCCGAGGATTGAGCGTGGAGGCTCAAGAAAGGTAGATATCGAACGCTTGAGGATCCTGACAAGCTCAAAACCCTATATAGCAGCTATAGGCGTGGAAGCACTTATCGCCCTGCGCAAGCTCGACATAACCCCAAATGTTATGTTTGGAAGTAATGAATCAGTTATTGAGGCTGCATACCATGGTTTATCATCCATTGTAGTCTCAGTAGATGAACAGGTTCCTTCCCTACTTAACAGGCTGGAAACCGAAAATCTTGAGTACGAACTCGTAGACTTGGCTCTCGAATAATTCCCACTAATTTTTAAAAAAACGTTGGCCTGCAACCTTTAAGATCTTGGTCCCATCGTTGCTGAGATTTTCGCTCAAGTCTTTTCAAAAAAGGGTTGTGCCACAACCGTTGCGCCGGTTGATCACGCCGAGTAGGGTTTGGGGATAAGGACCTCAAATTCAAATGTTGCTGGGATTTTCGGTCAAGCCTTTTTTGAAAAGGGTTGTGTCACAACCGTTGCCCGGCTGATTATGCCGACCGGATTGTTGCTGGAGATCTTACTCAAGCTTTTTTTTGAAAAGACTTGCGTTACATCGGTTGATCACGCCGTTGTTCGGAATTTTCGGTCAAGCCTTTTTGAAAAAGGTTGCAAGCAAGCAGTTTTTTCAAAAAGCTTGCAGCATAGATTTATCTTTAAAGGATATATTTTATAATCAGGAGATTACCCATGAAGTTGAT
Source organism: Methanosarcina barkeri str. Wiesmoor (assembly GCF_000969985.1). GTDB lineage: Archaea > Halobacteriota > Methanosarcinia > Methanosarcinales > Methanosarcinaceae > Methanosarcina > Methanosarcina barkeri_B. The sequence continues at coordinate 3,494,019 of NZ_CP009526.1, forward strand.
TGTGCTTTCCGATACTCATATGAAAAACGGAGAAATCCCCCAGCAACTTAAAACACTCCTGAAAGAGTGTGACATTATAGTCCATGCAGGGGATTTCAGTACTGTAAAAGCCTATAACGCCTTCAACGCCAGCGGCAAATTAAAGGCTGTTTTTGGAAACGATGACACTTCTGAACTCAAAAGGCTCCTTCCAGAAAGGTTGAAATTCGAAGTTGAAGGTGTAAAAATCGGAGTTGTACACGAAGGAGGGCTTTCGGTTAACGATACAACTGCACAGGGTTACCTGGCAAAAGAAATGGATGTAGACATTCTGATTTTCGGCCATCTGCACAGGCCTTTGATAGAGAAAAGAGATGTTGTGCTTGTTTGCCCTGGTTCCCCTACCAGACCCAGGATGTCAAACCCAAGTGTTGTAGAACTTGTAATTGAAAAAGGAAGCATTAATGGCAGGATAATTACCCTTGAGGGAGATACCTGCGATTATATAAAGTTCCGGGATTCCCTGGAGATACGCAAGCAGGAAAAAAGCCGGAAAAATAAAAAGGCTTAAGCATTTCTGAGACTGAAAAGGAAGACCGAAAGGAATCACACTCTGGACTACCTGTAGAATAAACCCTGTGCCTAACTGTAAAATAAACCCTGTGCCTAACTGTAAAATAACCCTGAACAGTAGTTTATTTGCTGCTTGAAATCAGGCACATGCCCTGCTAAGCGGGGTTAGAGAAATTCGATATTCACAAGCAAGGTTTACAGTGTTTCCAGTTTGAACATAGCACCTGTACCTTGAAGGCTCAGATATACTTTGTCCCCAAATTCGAGAATTCTCTCGACACTGACATTGCTATTCCAGTTGTATACAAAATCGTAGCTGCCCTTCACGGGTTCGAATCCCAGAGACATTAGCCGCTGGTTTACTTCTGACGGACGTGCTCCTTCACTACTGAACCAGACCAGAAGATAGGTTTTCACAGGATCATCTCACTTATAAGTTTGTTATTTTACCCCTAAGCTTCATTCAAACACAAGTTACTCATTTTATACCATGTCTCGTTTATTTATGTATATTTTGCCTATTCTGGCTCTAAAAAAATTAACAATAAAGATATTAATATAATGTAGTAGAAGTTAAAAATTAAATAGAAGAGTTGCAGGGAAAATGGCTCTTCGCTATTCTCTATGGATAAAATGATTTTCAATTCAAGACCGCATTGGTTTTTTAGACCCCTTGAAAAATGATTCATTTTTTAAGGGATATTAAACCTTATTTGCCAAATATAATGTAGTGTTAGCCCTCCCCCAGTTAAGGTACATTTATTAAATGATCTATTTGCTGTTTAAATGACTTAAGTACTTTAATTGTTAAATTAAACGTTGATTTATCCTTACTTTTAACATTGAATTTTGTATGGATGAAAATGACATCAGATGCCTTATTTATAAATAAACATAAATTGTAAAAGAATAAAGTATTTATCTCAATTTTTTCTTGATTTAAAAGAGTATTATAGATTATTTATCTAAAAAATTGATTTTTAGAGTGTACCTTAATTGGGGAAACTCTAAATGCATACCTATCATCTAAAATAAGCATTGTATGCCCTTAGTTTTAATACTGATTTGGAAGAACCCTATGGTTTTTATAAGGAAATTATGAGAATATCCACACAAAACAACGAGGAGCCAAAAGTTTTTCATGCAACAGCAGGTGCCGTAAATAGTTAAACACCGAGCAAATTCCAATTCCATTTTGGTACTTTGGAATGATCGAGGTCATCCCAAAACTTGAAATTTGCTTCTTGGACCTTGTATTTTGAATAATCAATCAAGCTCATGATCATGAAAATAATTCTGAGAATTCCCAATGATTAAGAGTAAAGTGGCTTTTGGGATAGGCTCATCATGTAAAAGGAAGAAATTCGAAGTTGAGGTAGAACGGTGTGTCACATGTATATGATATTTAATTACAATAAAAGAAATTAAAAAAGCGAAATAATTTCGGGATAAAACAGCTACCTACATCAACCTGATTCACGACTGAAGAATAGTTTTTGCCCGGTATTCAGGAAGTTCTGTCAAGTCTACGAGGAATGAACAAATTATAAATTTGAGTTATGTTGGAAATGATTTTTATCCCTTGTAGACCTAACAGTGCCGCTCTGAAATACTTAAAAAGCCTCAAAACAATTATGCTCAAGCTTGACAGAAACGTTTGTTTTCTAGAGGAAATATCGGTTCATTAAGGCCCCTGATATCCTCAGTTTGTTTTTCCCACCACATTTTTACTCTGGTGGACCACCCTTTTTGAATAAGATTTCCATTATCAACCTTAAGAATGCTTTTCAGATAGTTCCTGAGAATGGGCTCCTGGGTACTGGAGGTTACATTGTAATACGACTTGAAATCCTCAACTGCTTCTTCAAAAGTTGAATACCTGTGGACGTGCTCGAAAGGGAAAACTTCAACATTTGGGTAGATTCCCATATTGTAGAGAACGTTGTAGAGAACATCGCACTTAGGGGCTGGCTGATACTCACATCCGTGAAGGAAAGGCCAGAGTCTCCGAGAATGCGCATCCCATGAAGTTTCCCCTGCAAACCAGTACAGATAAATATACCTTGAAGAAGCATCTATCATCTTTTGAACCGAAGTCCGTATGTCTTTCATGCCCAAGGAATAAGAAGCAAAAACCACATCATAAGGAGCCGAAAGGTCGGATTCGACATCAACGGCTTCCCAATCTTTATGTACACAATCGATGTTCTCGATTTCGTACTCTTTAATGTTTTCCAGCATGATGTTCATCATGCCTTCAGAAGGTTCAACAGCAGTTACATGAGCTACCTGCTGTGCAATCGGAATTGCAAGGGTACCGGGTCCTGACCCTATATCAAGAACTCTGGAGTCAGAAGAGAGTTTCATGCCCTTTATCCTCTTTTCGGTTATCACCCTTGCGTTATTATCCTGAAACATCTTCCAGAAGCGTCTGGCTCTTTCCTTATTCTGCCATATAGATGAACAATCTACATTTTTGTTAGATTTTAACTGTCTTTCCAACGTCCCTTTCCAGACTTCATTCCAGTCAATGTTACACGGGTCCATAGTATCAGCTCAAACTATTTACATATGTAGTTACTTAAAATTATCAAAATATAAATTATCAAAATATGTTACAAAAATGAATACAAATATGAATATATATAATTTATTAAATGGTAAAACAAATGCATTAGAGCTGACAACCAATGGAGTTATACTTGTTGAATTCTGATTGACATTACAGAAAAATGGAGCTTTTCTTGAATTGCACTGCAAGTGCAATGACATACCACCCATTTCACCAATTGAGTACGATATTTTACCCCGATTTTTGAGATAATTGAGAATTAGCTTATTTGTTCAGGCTTTCAGCCAGATATCATTTCTGTTAACAATGTTTACATTTAGTTTTATAAGAAAACTCTTTTATCTAACAAAGTATTACAATAATTTATTAAACTCATATTTATTATAATAATTTACTCACAATAAAAAGATATTAGAAATTATCTGTCGTTCTAGCCTATAAAGTGTTTAAATTGGTTTTAATTTCGAGATAAATCGTGTTCTGCGATTTCTTCTCGAATAAAGTGTTTAAATTGGTTTTTAATTTTGAGATAAATCGTGTTCTGCGATTTCTTCTCGAAAAAGCCGCTTTTAGAAGTCCTTTTAGCTGAATTGAGGATTATTTTATGGATCGGAATTTCAAGCTTATTTTACTAACCTGCATGCTGCTTGCAGTAATTGGTGCAAGTGCCTGCATAGGCGGAGAAAAGGATGAAACTGCCAAAGGAGACAGTTTCGGGGAAAACTCTCAGGAACTTGTTGTGGGCATAAGTTCAGACGTTAACAACTGGTATCTTGACAAGTTTGCGGATGGTGATGCCAGGTTTGTTTGGTCTCAAGTCTATGAAACCCTTGTAAGGCTTGACTCTAACCTGAATATTACCCCAGGACTTGCCGAGTCCTGGGAAACGCCTGACAACGGGACAACATGGCTCTTCCACTTACGCAAGAATGTGACCTTCCATGATGGTACATCTTTTAACGCAGATTCTGTCGTGTTTTCCTACTCTAACAAATCCTATGTGAGACAGGCAGTACTGAAACCGATTAAAAGTGTAGAGGCCCTTGATAATTATACCGTGAAATTTGTCCTCCAAAAACCCATGTCTCTGCCTTTTTACCTGACTCATGTAGCCTGGCCCATAATGGGGCCTGGCTGTCTTGATAAAGCAGGAAATTTTGTTAAACCGATAGGGACAGGGCCTTTTAAGTTTGAATCGCAGACAAAAGACCAGGAAATAGTGCTTATAAGAAATGACGCTTACTGGGGAAATAAGTCTCTGCTTGACAAGGTTATTTTTAAAGTTATCCCTGATCCTTCTACGCAAGTTATGGCTTTTGAGAACGGGGAACTGGATATGATTATCAAGGTTCCAGAGTACGATGTCAAGAGGCTCGAAGCCAAAAAAGGTATCCAAATTCAAAGGAAGCTAAGTACCTTTACGGATTTCCTTCAATTCAATTGCAATAAAACTCCTTTTAACGACACAAAAGTACGCCAGAGTGTTGCCTATGCAATCGATACCAAAGCCCTGGTGAACGGTGTTCTCAATGACATTGGAAAACCGGCAGGAGGAAGACCGTATTCTCCCAACATGATGTACTCTGACCCTGACCTGAAAACATATTCGCAAGACCTTGATAAATCAAAGGCTCTACTTAAAGAAGCAGGATGGGAAGATTCCAATGGGGATGGAATTCTAGAAAAGGATGGAAGTCCCTTGAATTGTACCTTGCTTGTAAGTAAGGGTGCATGGGCAGCCAGGCATACTCTTATGGCTCAGGTTGTGCAAGAAGACCTCAGGAAATTAGGAATAGATGTGGAAATTCAAGTACTTGATGAGGGAGCGATCAGCAAACTAGAAGGTGTGGAAAACTTTGGCATGATACTCAGAACTGGCTATTTTGTCTGGGGTCCCTATCCAAAACATTTCTTTATTCACCATTCTAAAAGTCCTTACTCTCACTACTACAATGAAACCTATGACCAGCTTGTAGATGCAGCAGATTCAACCGTAGATCCGCAGAAGCAGAAGGAACTCTATTACGCCTTACAGGCTTTTGTAATAAAAGAAGTCCCTGCTTTCTATCTTGTACATGAAGAAAAGGTGGTAGCAACCGGCCCTTCTGTAAAAGGCTTTGTGATAACAGCAGAAGATCCCTGGCTGGACCTTTCGGGAGTTTATCTTGAAAAGAAATAAATTCAAACAAGATTCCGAAAAGATGGAACATTAAAAAACTGCACCGACGGGAAGATAAACATTAAAAAACTGCACAGATGGAAGATAAACATTAAAATGGAACTTCATAGACGGAAAAATAAACATTAAAATGGAACTTCACAGACGGGAAGATAAACATTAAAATGAATGTCTGAGAGCATCAGAAGTTAAGAGACCGATATCAGAAAATGACAGAAACGTAAGAAGAATATCTATGTGGAAGTACATTACAAAGCGCTTGGCCATGGTATCAGTAGTAATAGCAGGGGTCACTCTTGTTTCTTTTTTTGCGATGTACCTCGCGCCAGGAGATCCTGCTGAGCTCATAGCCCTTGAGAGATATGGACAGGATCTCGATGCAAGCCAGATTGAATCCGTCAGGGAAGCAGAAGGACTTGATGCTCCTGTTTATTTCCAGTACTTTATATGGCTGGATCATCTCTTACATCTTGATCTTGGAAGATCTATTATAACCTCTGATGATGTCCTTGAAGAAATTCTCTTGAAGTTACCGGCGACTATAGAACTTACAGTTGCCGGCTTATTAATCTCTCTCCTAATCGCCTTACCGATAGGAATTCTGAGCGCTCTCCAGAAAAATACTCTGCTTAACAATTGTTGCGCGTTTTTTTCCCTGATAGGTATTTCTATCCCTAACTTCTGGCTTGGAATTCTTCTGATCTGGCTTTTTTCCCTGACTCTTCATATTTTCCCTAGCTATGGATATGGAAGCCTGAGTCAACTTGCTCTTCCTGCTCTAACCCTTGGAATTTCAATGTCTTCAATTACGGCCAGACTTACCCGAGCTAGCCTTATGGAGGTGATGGAGAAGGAATATATTTTGGCTGCACGTGCCAGAGGATTTGATGAGTATACTGTCGTTTTACGGCATGCACTGAAAAATGCCTTACTCCCTGTTGTTACATTTGCAGGAATGCAATTGGGTTATCTTCTTGGAGGAGCTGTTATTGTGGAAACAATTTTCTCCTGGCCAGGTATCGGAAAACTTCTTGTTGACTCGATCTTTGCAAGAGACTTCTCTATGGTTCAGGGCTGTGTTCTTTTTATCGCAGTGCTCTTTTCTCTTTCCAGCCTTGCAGTAGATATATTGTATGCAGTGCTTGACCCGAGAATCAGGTATGACATGTATGATTGAAAATATAAAAATGGCTGAAAAACTTTCTATGAATAAAAAAAGGCTAAGTCTATGGCTAAGTCTATGGGAGTTTAAAAAAAACAAACTTGCGCTCTTTGGCATTTTGTTTATTGCTATCCTATGTTTTCTGGCCCTATTTGCTCCCTATATCTCTCCAAATGATCCTTTTGTCCAGAAAATTGACGACCAATTTCTTGGCCCCTGTCATGAATACCCTTTAGGAACTGATGAATTTGGACGCTGCATCTTTTCAAGAATAATTTATGGCACACGTATCTCTCTTGGCATTGGAATTCTCGTTGTTGCAGCTACATCCATTGCAGGTACCTCTCTTGGGTTGCTTTCAGGGTACAAAGGAGGCCTGTTTGATGAAATCCTTATGAGAGGTGTAGACGTAATACTGGCTTTTCCCAATATTATTCTTGCCCTTATGATAGCAGGACTGCTGGGACCTGGGTTTTTAAGTGTCGTCCTTTCCCTTTCCCTTACTCAGTGGCCTGTTTATGCAAGGCTTGTACGTGGACAGGTTCTCTCTTTGAAAAAGAGAGATTTTGTGGAAGCGACAAGGGCTCTTAGACCCTCAAATTTCTACATCATGCGAAAACATATACTTCCAAACTGCATGGAACCTGTAATCGTTCTTGGAACTCTTGAGATTGCCCATGTAATAATCTTTGCCTCTGCTCTGAGTTTTCTAGGACTTGGAATCCAGCCTCCTACGCCTGAATGGGGCTCTATGCTCAAATCTGGGATTCCCTACCTACTCACATATCCTTACCTTTGTTTTATTCCAGGTCTCATGATTATGCTTACAGTTTTTGCTTTCAATTTTGCAGCAGACGGATTAAGAGCCGGCTTGGGACAGTCTGCTAAACAGGAGGTGCTGGATAGATGAGTATTCCTTCCTTCTCCACTCAATTTCTTTCAGTAGAAAACCTGAGCGTCTCTTTCAAAACCTCAAAGGGCCTTGTAAAAGCAAACGAGAACATTTCCTTTGAGATCAAAGAAGGAGAAATTTTTGGGCTTATTGGAGAAACAGGCTGTGGAAAAACTACTCTTGGAAAAGCCCTTTTGAGGCTGCTCTCAAATAATGCAAGGATAGAAGGGAGAATCGTTTACAGGGGTAAGAATATATTAAGTCTTTCTGAAAAAGAAATGAGGAGCCTGAGAGGAAAGGAAATCGGGATCATGCTACAGGATCCTTCAGTCTGTTTTAACCCAGTGCTCTCTATAGGAAGTCAAATTGCTGAAATTTATCGATACCATGAAGGCATGAGAAAAAAAGATGCAAAAAAGAAAGCGTCAGAGATGCTTGAGCTTGTTGGAATAGATTCCTCAAGAAAGTCTGAATACCCTCACCAGTTCAGTGGTGGGATGCTGCAGAGAGTTATGATAGCAGTAGCGCTTGCTCTCAAGCCAAGACTTCTTATTGCAGACGAACCTACAAAGGGGCTTGATCCTGATATGAAATTGCAAATTCTAGAAATTATTACCAAGCTTGTCCGGAAGGAAAATTCTTCCATGCTCTTAATTACTCATGATCTGGATGTAGCCACTAAACTTACAGATAGGACTGCAGTGATGTATGCAGGAGAAATCGTTGAAATCGGGAAGACAGCAACGGTCATTTCCGATCCAAAACACCCTTATACTTTTGCACTACTGCATTCTCTTCCAGAAAAAGGGCTAATGACTGTTTTAGGTCAGTCTCCAAGCCTGATCTCCCCTCCTTCCGGTTGCAGGTACCATCCCCGATGTAGTAACCAGCTGGCAGACTGCTCAAAGATCCACCCTGAACTATTGGAACATGTAGATGATCATTTTGTCCGCTGCTTATTATCTGAAAAAAACAGTAAGAATGTAAGAAGAAAAGACAGTAAGAATGTAAGAAGAGAAGCACAATTGATCCCAGATACTCCCTCTCCTGGGTGTGCGGAGGTGGGCTTATGGCATTGTTAGAAGTGAAAAATCTGAAAAAGCATTATTATTCCGGGCTTTTCCAGATTCAGGTTAACAAGGCTGTAGACGGGGTCAGTTTTAGGATAGAAAAAGGGAAAACTCTAGGTCTTGTTGGAAAAAGTGGTTGCGGAAAATCCACACTTGGAAGAACAGTGTTGAGATTGCTTGAACCGACAGAAGGTAGCATTATCTTTGATGGTCAGGACATTTCAGGACTTAAAGGCCACTCTTTAAAATACCTGGGAACCAGGATGCAAATTATATTTCAAAACCCTAAATCATGCTTGAACCCAAAGATGAAAGTTTATGATATAATTGCAGAACCTTTAAAGCTTCACAGGCTTTGCGCTAAAGACAAAGAATTGGAGAGGGTAAAGGAACTTATTGAAATTGTATCCCTTAATGAAGAGCTTCTTTTTCGCTATCCCAAAGAGCTAAGTGGAGGTCAGCTTCAGAGAATTGCAATTGCAAGAGTCCTTAGCATGAAACCAGAATTAATAGTAGCGGATGAGCCTACTTCGATGCTAGATCCACTTGTCCAGGCTCAAATTCTTTCGCTTCTTAAGGGACTGCAAATCAAGTTCAAGATAAGTTTTCTGTTTATCTCCCACGATATTAAGGTTGTTGAATGGATGAGTGACGAGATTGCCTTTATGGAGAAAGGAAAAATTGTTAATTTTAAAATAGTGTCACGTTAACCCTCAAAGACAAAAGAATTCTGAACCATTTTAAGTAATTATATATGACATTTTAATGCTGACGAGATAGTATTTTACTGAAGGATTTTTTTCCTACGAGCTATTGAATTCCCTTTGCAGATTCATTTTCTTTGGAAGTTATGTTAAAGAGAAAGACATAAAACACCTGAAAAAATATACAGGGTGACCGGAAAAAGAAAAGGAACGGAAATTACTGAAAATAAAAGCAGATTTTCTGAATAAAAAAGATTAAGGGGCATTTACCCCTGATTTTGATAGTATGGTTTTTACTCTTTTTGGTTTCATTCCATTTCTTTGAGAGACTCAAGAGCCTTTTTGACTATAGTGCGGTAGTAACCGGTATCAGTCGAATAGTGTTCTTTTGCAAGTTTTGAGTTTTGATCTTCCTCTGATTCAATTGCCCTTATCCTCTCAAGAGTCTGTTTTGCAGTATCAAGCACCCAGAGGTCCCGGGTAAGTTCATCTACATGCTGGATAGACTCTGGACGGATAGAAGTCAGGACATTCCCATCATCTGTGGTATAGGTACTGGTTTTGCCCACAACTGCTACAAAAGCTGGCAGTTCGCACTCGGCAAGGAATTGAGCAGCTTCGGGCTGATACTGTCCGGCATAGACCAGGAAAGAACCTGTCGGGTCTGAAACTCTTCCCCTCCAGTACTCGGAATCAGTACCGATATCTTCTTTTTCGATAAGTGTGCCAACAAGGAAGATACGATTTACTTTAGCTCCTGTGGGTGTCAGGACATACTGTGGAGCATACTGATCACTTTCATCCCTTGAGGTCAGATTCGAATCCTTCATTTCCTGGGCAAAAACCCTGCGGGCAACTTCTCTGAAAAAACCTGGCATTTACTGCACCTCCAGCTTGGTAAGTGTTTCATTAAGCGCAAGCATTTCATCAAGCATCTCTATATCCAGAGAAGTCTTGGGAGTAATGGAATCCACAAGAATATAGCGGTCAAGCTTGTGCCCGGTCACAGTATAATACCTGCCCAGCAGTTCCTGTTTTAGATTATCCAGCACTACCCCGGGATCGAGAGCGTCAGCGGCCATTGCAATTGCAGTATCGAGAGAAAGCCCTGAAAGCTTCTCAGTAAGTTCTCTGTTAATCAGGATATCCTGAGTGGAAGTTCCGGAATCCAGAACCGCTTTTATCCTCAGGTCGTATTCCCCTTTTACTTTTCCGTGCTCCGGGCAGGCACCCTTAACCAGAGCCCTTTTACACTCGGGACAGCGTTTTATGAGACCTGAACCGGTCTGAATGTCCACCATTGCTCCAAAGTATGTGGAAGTTAAGGATCCGACTTTGATATCCTCATCAAGGTCTTCTATGGAACTTGACCTGTTAAGCTGAATTTGGATCTTACCTCCCCATTCGTTGACAACTACATTTTTCAACATGTAGCTCTTGCCCTCTTCCATATCAGGAAGCTCGGAACTGGCCCAGTTAGTGAATTTGATAACCCCTGTGGGATCTCCTATAAGCCCTGCCTGCTCAATCGATTCATGAGAGTTTTCCCAGAGTTGAACCACTTTTCCTTTAACTGTAGCCCACTGGCCTCCTGCAAGATCGGAGATGTTCCTGAGTTCAGACTCTCTTGCAGATGGTATGAAGTCCCCACCTCCAACTCCAATGGCTTCATCCAGCTTTTCTATAGAAGTATTCTTGTTAAGCTGAACCTGGAACCTGTCGTTGTACTCTCCTACAACAACGCTCCTGAAGAAATAACTCTCTCCCTGTTCAAGCTCAGGCAGTTCGGCATTTTTCCATGCAGTGAACTTTATAATTCCTGTTTCATCCCCCAGTAGCCCTACCTGAGAGATTGATTCGTGTGTGTTTTCCCAGAGCTGGACAACCCTTGCCTTAAGATTTGCCCACTGCCCATTTTCCGAAATATCCATAATCTTTGTAAGCTGCGGTTCAGCCTGCCTTGTGTAAAACTCATTCTTAGGAATAGAATATTTCTTCAAAAAGTAATTGGTCACACTGCGCTGGGCTTCATTTGAAGGAACTTTAAATTTGGTAATCAGTTCATCAAGTCTACTTTCGATATCCTCTACAGGTACGTCGATGCCAAGCTTTAAAAATCGATCTCGAATAGATTCAGCTGTCTGTTTCATTCTTCCTACCTCAAGCCTCTTGTTTATCATTATTTATAGAGAGGCGTTTTAATCTACAACGCCACAGCATATAAAGTTAAGGAAAGCGGAGTGAAAGTATTTGCATCAAGGTCATAATTGGTGTCTGGCAAAGCTTTTCTTAAAGACTGAGAAACCATGAAATTAACCCCTGAGATTCAATCCCATGCAGTGGAAAGACTATTATTGAAACTGTTTTTAAATTCCCTATGCATAATACCTGCTTCCTGCTTGAGTTCAATTTTGAAGTTACTTCAATGATTCATTCAAATTTTTTTAAGAGACTATGTATATACTATACTTAAACTTATTTACCCAGAGATTTTGCATCATTATTACAAAGAGCCAACTCGTCTTTTATGAAGAATTAAAAATATGCCAATTTTTGTAAATTTCTATTTCAGTAGGCTCTCTTCGGACGCTTATATAAGCTGTTCCAAGTTGTTTTCTGTTTTTGGAGCTGAGTCCCATAAAGGTCAGCTCTATTAATATATTTCTTGTTAATATATTTCATTTAACCATGATGCTTCCAGAGTAGATTAAGGATTTGCTCTGGACATCCACTATTTTTATAGATAAACGATCCCCCTGACTAAAGTTAAGCTGTTCATTAGTGCCATACTCTTTAGGAATTAAAGTAGCTCTATCTCCGCTTTTGAAAACTCCAAGCCCCGTGAAATTGAGGTAACGTTGTTCGTCTCCTTTCTGAAGTATAACCCTGGTCTCCTCAGAAGATTTGAAATTAATTGTATCTCCCCCAAGGTGCTCGATTACGAGCTTGAAGACCATTTCATTTGGAGTTTCATCTTGGGTTTTATCTTGAGTTTCATCCGGGGTTCTATCTTGGGTTTTATCTTGAGTTTCACCCGGAGTTTCACTCGAGTCCGCGTCCTGAGATTCAACTATAGACTTTGAGGAATCTGCTCCGTTTAATGAAACCAAAAGGACAAGGTCCTGAAAATCAGCACCATTGGTTTTTAGGATTTTATTTCCCAGCTCAATTTTGTTACCCAGCTCAAAAATATAGATAGCTTCATTTTCCTTGAGACTGAGACTACCATTTTCAATGTAGTCTTTTACAAAGTCTTCAATCGAGTCCTGACCTTGAAATCCGTGGATATTAGGAACAGCGTCTCCGTTCGTAAGGACCTTTAAATTGGACGGACTAGTCGAAGTGTTAACTGTAAGGATTTGTACCGGTTCATTATTCGGTTCATTATTCGACCCATGATTTGATTCATGACTCGGTGCATGATTCTGGTTATTATTCGGTTCATAAAATTCCCAAGAGCAAGCCTCGACCGTTACATTTGTATCTGCCTTAAAGGAAATTGGAGATCCCCATAAGCGAGGATTTTTCCCGTAATTGATATTCCCTTCTGATGGATTCTTGTAGTCTCCCCAGGGATCATAAGTATAGTTCCCTAACTTGAGACGGCAAGTAATCGGAAACGGTACCATAGTTTATTTACCATTCACATTAGCTTCCCTAATAGAAGCACAACCAAGCACAGTTGCATTGACCGTGAAGTTTTCTTTCGGTACTACCATATTGTTGTTTATCACATCGAAATTCACGGTAAAACTCGCTTGAATACTTGACTAGACGACACACTATTGAAGGTATAAGTGAAAACCGGCCCAAAGGAATTTTCGTCCACCAGCACATCAAGAACTTTATAGTTTTCATCCGGTATCATACTGAAGATCTTGTTGCCACCGGCGGGAACATAGGTACTTCCTGCGGGAGAAATATTACCCCCGAACCCTGAAGAAGCATCAATTGAATAGCCATCTGACGTCGTTGAGTTCTGCGTTGGCGTCGCTGCGTTCTGCGTTGATATCGTCTCATTTTGCGTAAAATTATGAGCTTCGATCAAGAGACTTGCCCTGGGTGCACTTTCCGAGATATTGGGTTACACCAGTGATGCAGCAAGTATGATGGTCACCACAACCATTAATATTTGCCCGTATACTTCTGAGACTGCCTGGCATTTCTCGCCAAGAGTCCTTGACTTTTTACCCTCCACGATAAAAACAACTTTATAAAAATTTAATTTATGATCATTAAATTAATACTTTTTGAGATTAATATTTGAGAGAAAGAACATGAACGCAGATTTTCAGGGCTGACCGAAAAAGTGACCCTCCGGAACTAATCTCCCAGAAACTACAATACAATTCAAGGTTTTTTATTATTTGGCTTTGTAGAAATTATAGAGTATTCCGAAGGATTTTAAGAAGTGCATTGATATTTTTAAGAAGTTGTCGCAACTATTTATCAAATGTATGTCAGTTATTAAACTTTCAATAGAAAGGGTTCCTCAAGAATTGCCCGGATTCTCAAAGGTTGGGAAGCATAAAACATAAAAAGTAGGAAATACATACAGGATTTTATGAAATAAATAAGTTTCGACACTTTTAAAAAGATAAAATAGCCTTTAAAAATTAGAAATGGGATGGAATTCTTTTTAGAGTTCCTGGATTCATGTTATGGAGCTGTTTATCCTGTAGTAAGAACTTATTTCTTAATGATAGGGATTACTTTTTATTGATAGCTATCCCTTATACAGGCATAGTACTCTAGATATATTTAGGCATAGTGATCTTGTTTAAAACTTTTGAAGGTAATATATAAATTCTAAAAAAGGTTCTTAAAATTATGAAAGCTATTATCCTTGCAGCCGGAGAAGGGCTGCGCTGCAGGCCTCTTACTCTAACTCGTTCAAAAGTAATGCTTCCCATAGCCAACAGGCCTATTTTAGAGCATGTAATAGGTTCGCTTGAAAAAAATGGAATAACTGACATTATATTGATTGTTGGATATAAAAAAGAACGCATAATGGACTATTTCGAGGACGGGCTAAATTTTGGAGTGAAAATAAAATATGTCGAACAGAAAGCTCAGCTAGGTACTGCACATGCAATTGAGCAGGCAAAAAAATGGATTGAACCCGAGGACTCGGAATTTCTCGTGCTCAATGGAGACAACCTGGTGGAACCGAAAACTATAGCGGACCTTCTGAATAATTATGAAGGAGATGCAAGCCTTCTAACTGTTCAGATGGAAGAGACTGCTGGCTATGGAGTAGTTCTGAAAGAAAAAAAGAGAGTCACGAGAATTCTGGAAAAAAGACCTGGAGACCTGAGCCGTATTGTAAATACCGGAATTTATATTTTTACGCCGCAGGTCTTTGAAACCATCGAAAAAACCCCGATATCCGAAAACGGTGAATATGCAATAACCGATACCCTCCAGCTTATGATTGACGAAGGAAAAATCGTTACTTCTGTTTCTACCAAATCAAAATGGATTGACGCTGTTCATTCCTGGGATTTATTAAAAGCTAATGCCATAGTCTTAAATTCAGCCAGGAACCTGAAGCTTGAAGGAGAAGTTGAAGAGGGAGTTTTCCTCAGTGGAAAGGTGGCAGTAGGAAAGAATACCAGGATTCGTTCAGGAACTTACATTGTAGGCCCTGTGGTCATAGGGGAAAATTGTGATATCGGTCCCAATGTAGTTATTCTGCCCTCCACAACAATAGGAGACAATGTATCGATCAGGTCATTTACCGAAATACAGAACAGTATAATAATGAATGACTGCAGGATATACTCTCATGGGCGTATCTCGAATTCCATAATTGGAAGCAACAATACAATTGGCTCAGGTTTCTTTGTTGAAGAAAAAGAAGGTCTATCGATCATTATGAATGGAACGATTCATCGAGCTCCCAGACTCGGCACCATCTTCGGAGACGACAACCGTATTGGGAATAGCGTACTTGTAAAGGCCGGAGTAACAATAGCTGTTGACTGCCAGGTTGAATCTGGGAATACCATATATAGGGATCTGTCCCGTCATTCGGTTGTTCTTTAACCCTAAAAAGGTGGAAAAATGTGTGGAATTGTAGGATATGCAGGGGAAAACTCTGCTGCATCTGTCATCATAGAGTCTCTCAAAAAACTCGAGTACCGTGGATACGATTCTGCTGGGATTTCAATTCTGGGCAGCGGAATCGATACTTATAAGTCAGTAGGTAAAATTGTAAACCTTGAAGCCACAATCCCAGATGGAATAAGTGGTAACATTGGAATAGGGCACACCCGCTGGGCAACCCACGGAAGACCCAGCACAATAAATGCTCATCCGCATACCTCCGGAAACCCATGTAAAATCTCGGTTGTGCATAACGGAATCATAGAGAACTACATGGCATTGAAGGAACAACTGACTGCAGAAGGATATGAATTTAAATCGGAAACCGATACCGAAGTGATCGCCCACCTTCTGCATAAACACATATACGGCAAACCCGATGGAAGAGAAGCAAAATGCGAACTTCTTACAGGACTGCGGGAAGCGCTAAAAGAGATAGAGGGTTCTTATGCCCTTGCAGTTATCTGTGCTGACGAACAGGGAAAACTCATAGTTGCCCGGAAAGACAGCCCACTTGTTATAGGACTCGGCAAAAGAGAGAACTTTGCCGCATCGGATGTAACTGCTTTTTTGAATTATACGAGGGATGTAATTTTCGTAAATGACTTTGAAACCGCAGTCCTGACTCCTACCAGTGTAGAGATCTTTGACAGAGAAGGAAAAGTCCGCGAAAAGAAGATAGAAAAGATCGAGTGGGACTTTGAAGCTGCTGAAAAGGCCGGTTACGAACATTTCATGCTCAAGGAAATTCACGAGCAGGTGAGTGCGATTCACAATACACTTGCAGGCAAGGTCTCGGAACTTGAAGGAACAATAGATCTCAAAGAACTTAATATGACCGATGAAGAGATAAGAAAACTTTCAAGGGTCCAGATTCTGGCATGTGGAACCTCCTGGCACGCAGGGCTACTTGGGAAATACCTTTTTGAGCAGCTTGCCGGAATTCATTGCGATATAGACATTTGCTCGGAGTACAGGTACAGAAGCCCGGTTATAAGTGATGGAACTCTTGCCATCGCAATCACCCAATCCGGGGAGACTGCAGATACTCTCGCGGCCGTCAGGGAAATAATGTCCTACAACTGCCCTACGCTTGCAATTACAAACGTTGTAGGAAGCACCATTACAAGAGAAGCTAACAGTGTGCTATATACCAGAGCAGGACCTGAGATTGGAGTTGCTGCGACCAAAACCTTCAGCACCCAGATTACACTTCTTTATCTGCTTGCTGTCAAGTTCGCCCTGTCAAGAGGTAAGCTAAGTCCTGATTATGTTAAAGGATTCATTACAGGTCTAAGAAAAATACCAGGCCAGATTCAGCAGATTCTCAACCAGAAAGAAGCAGTAAAGGAATGTGCAGAGAATTTTGCTCATGAAGAGAACTACTTCTTCCTCGGCAGGCACCTTAACTATCCGATTGCCCTTGAAGGAGCTCTCAAATTAAAAGAAATCTCATATTTGCATGCTGAAGGTTTTGCCGCAGGCGAACTTAAACATGGACCAATTGCGCTGCTTGAGAAAGGAACGCCTGTAGTTACCATCGCAACAAGAGGGCAGACTTACGAGAAGGTGCTGAGCAATATAAAGGAAGTAAAAGCCAGGGATGCGACGGTTATCGCAGTTGCTGATAACAAAGACACCGAGATCGGAAAATATGCGGATGTTGTCCTTACAATTCCCCAAAGTAGCGAACTGCTTTCTCCGCTGCTCAGTGTTGTAGTCCTCCAGCTGCTTGCTTATTATACTGCTCTTGCTCGGGGATGCTCTATTGACAAGCCACGTAATCTTGCAAAAAGTGTCACAGTTGAATAATGAAAAGCCCGACAATTTAAAAATTAAAAAACGAGAAAATTCAAGGAAATAACTTCAGGAAATTTCGGGATGGGATATATGAAACTCTTCGGATCTTCAGGAATAAGAGGGATAGCAAACAAAGAAATTACGCCCGAACTTGCACTTAATGTAGGGCTTGTACTGGGAAGCCGGAAAAAAACTGCGGTTATCGGGAGGGACCCAAGAGTTTCGGCCCCTATGATCGAGCATGCCCTGATTGCGGGAATGACTGCCACAGGCTGTGCTGTTACAGAAATAGGCCTTGTATCTACCCCAACCCTGGCATATGCAGCCAGAGAATACGAATGCGGTGTAATG
The DNA here is from genome assembly GCF_000969985.1 of Methanosarcina barkeri str. Wiesmoor. GTDB lineage: Archaea > Halobacteriota > Methanosarcinia > Methanosarcinales > Methanosarcinaceae > Methanosarcina > Methanosarcina barkeri_B. Next base: position 3,511,409 of record NZ_CP009526.1, read on the forward strand.
GTTACAGCCTCCCACAACCCCTCAGAGTATGTAGGGATCAAACTCTGGAACCCTGATGGCATGGCCTTTGACTCGGCGCAGCAGGAAGAGATAGAAAAAGCGATTGAAGATGCAGACTTTTCCCTGGTTCCCTGGAACCTGATAGGCAAGTTCGAAGAAGACGGAAATGCTATCCGAGCCCATATGAATATGATCAAAAAGCTTGTAGGAAGTTCCAGTCTAAAAGTCGTACTGGACTGCGGATGTGGAGCAGGAGGGACAATTACCCCATATCTCCTTCAGGAGCTTGGTTGTGAGGTAATAACCCTGAACGCTCAGCCTGATGGCCATTTTCCTGCGAGAAACCCTGAGCCAAACGATGAAAACCTTACCATGCTCAAAAAAGCTGTTGTGGATTTCGGAGCCGATCTTGGAATCGCACACGACGGTGATGCGGACCGGATGATGGCCGTAGACGAGAAAGGCAATTTTGTATCAGGAGATGAAATGCTTGCAATTTTCGGGCTATACGAGTGCAGTGGTAAGAAAGGAACAGTCGTCGTGCCTGTGGACACTTCAATGATGGTTGGCGATTCTCTTCAAGGTTCAGAGATTGTGAGGACAAGAGTCGGGGACGTTTACGTCGCAGAGGGCATAAAACAGAGTGGTGCTATCTATGGAGGCGAGCCATCAGGAAGCTGGATTTTCCCGAAGATTTCCTACTGTCCGGATGGGATTTATGCAGCCGCAAAACTTGTTGAGATTGTCAAGGAAAAAAAGTTAAGCGAGCTTCGCGAAGAGCTTCCCAGGTACGCCACAAAAAGAGGAGCTCTCCCCTGTGCAAATGACAAAAAGGCAGAGTTTATGGAAAAAGTTAAGGCTAAACTCGAGCCCCTGGGAAAAGTCCTTGATATAGACGGTATTCGCGTGGAAATGGACAATGGATGGGTACTTGTCCGCCCCTCAGGGACGGAAGCAAAAGTTAGAATCACAGCTGAAGCCCGAGAAAACGTTGATGAGATTTTCGATATGGCTGAAAAGATAGCAAAGGAGGCACTCAAATGAAAGCGGTTGTCCTTGTAGCAGGCAAAGGCACAAGGATGGAACCTCTAACTTCCGGCTGTCCTAAAGTTATGCTCCAGGTTGCAAATAAACCCATCCTCGAACATATACTTAATTCAGCCATCGAAGCAGGCATCGAAGGCTTTGTCTTCATTACCGGTTATCTCGAAAAGCAGATAAAAGAGTACTTCGGGGACGGAAACAAATGGGGAGTAAGCATAGAGTATGTACAGCAAAAGGAGCAGCTAGGGACTGCAAATGCGATAGGCTGTGCAAAAGGCTATGTTGATGGGACTTTCCTTGTACTTAACGGGGATATGCTCATAGAGCAGGAGGACTTAAAAGCCCTGGTCTCAAGGACAGAAGAAGCTGTCATCTGTGTAAAAGAGGTGGAAAACCCGGCGGATTTCGGAGTGCTTGAAACCGAGAATAATAGAGTTGTCAGGATAATAGAAAAACCTAAAAATCCCCCTACTAACCTTGCAAATGCCGGGATATATCTTTTCAGGGAATCTATTTTTGACTTTATTGACAGAACCAAGGCCTCAGTGAGAAATGAGTTCGAGATTACGGACTCCATCCAGATGCTGATTGATAGTGGAACAGCCGTGGGTTACAGCCCTCTCGAAGGTAGATGGATAGATATAGGGTATCCCTGGGACCTCTTGAAAGCAAACGAATACCTTCTGAAAGGCCTTAAGAGCAGCTGTGAAGGTACTGTAGAGCCGAATGCTACCATAAAAGGAGAGGTTGTAATCGGAAAAGGCACTATTATCAGGAACGGTTCTTATATCGAAGGCCCAGTAGTGATAGGAGAGAATTGCGATATCGGGCCTAATTGTTTTATCCGCCCTTCCACTGCAATCGGGAACCATATTAGGGTAGGAAATGCTGTGGAGATAAAAAATACGATTGTCATGGAAGATACTCATGTGGGACATCTGAGTTATGTTGGGGACAGCATTATTGGGCACCACTGCAACTTTGGAGCGGGTACGAAAGTTGCAAACCTCCGCCATGATGGGAAAAACATAAAAGTAATGATAAAAAGCAGGATTCTTGACACGGGCAGGAGAAAACTCGGAGTGATTATGGGAGATGACGTGCATACCGGTATCAACACAAGCATAAATATCGGTACGATAATGGAAAAAGGAAGATATACATATCCTGGAGAGATTGTCAAACATTAACCTTTGATGCTAAATAGATTCATGGTAACTATCTAGCCTACAAAAAAGTCGAATAATATCAATTACGAGGAAAACAAGGAGTTTGATAACTAACTAATGAACAGCGAAAAAGCACCATAATCCTCTTTTATTCTTTCTATTTGGCTCATTATTTCTATATCAAGCTTCTTGATTTTATTTTGAATTTCTTCCATTAGATCCAATGTCGCTTCAATCCTCAAAGATTTGACGATTCTGAATAGTTGCTTCTGAATAATTGAAATCGATTTTATACGGCATTTTGCGGTTGACTCGACACTATTGTCATGGAAATTTAATTATTGAGCATAATTTTTGATCTATTCTCATTAATATATAGCAATAAAGAGTTAACATGTGACCAATAACTAAATATTCTTGCCACTATTTTTGTGGAGGCTCGGAGAAGTATATCTGAACGTCTGAACACAGTTACAATGATTCACGAAACATTTCTAATATATTAAAACTCTTGTACGACATTCATTTAAATCACGCTGATTATTATAAAAATATAACCATAGATTGAGAGGAAACTTATTCCTTGTGTTCTTAAGGGAAAATTTTTATCATTAGATAAATAGACGTGAAAAACGGAGAACTTTATCCAAAGTTTTATATTTTATCGTATGTACTCGAATCCAGCAGTTCTCGTTCCAAATAATTTATTCAGGATCTTTTTTTAGATTCTCAAAGCCCAGAAAATAGTAACATACTTTTAGATTTTATCAAACATTCTTATTAGAGTTAGATGTTCATCTATACAAATATTCGTACATTGATAATAAATTTAAGTATGACAGCTTTCAGACAACCTCGATTTTGTAACAGAGACAGGGAATCTTTTTATTGGAGAATTGCTTTATAATTGCCAACATTTCTATAGTTTTATTCTTTATGTTCTCAAGAGGAAATTCATGTAAGTAAGAGGAATTGGCTTGAAAAACAGAGAGATTTGTTCTAAATTCTGTATATATAGCATGCTTTTGGGTTCAACAATTCCTGATGTAAATAATTCCTCCAGAATATTTTTTTATAGTCATAGAATCCGAGATATACACATATATTTTAAAATATTATCTAGTATGTTTCAGAAACGACTCATATTTCATAGTGTTTAGTAAGCAGTCACAAATTTTAAGGAGATGTATACACGTCACTTGACCAATATCTGCCTATTAAGAATAGTAATGAATTTCATTATGATCTCCTCCAGATGACGCCATTGTTAACACGAGAATTAGGAATTTTTTTATTGGTAGGTTTCTTCCTTCTTGCAAGTGTTCCTACAACTTTATGCGCAACTAGCTCATCAATAGTATACGTTGCTGGAGATGGCACTGGAAAATATAATTGTGATGGAAAAGATGATCAAGTGCAGATCAATCAAGCCCTGAAGCTTGTGGCAAACAATCCTACAAAATATACTACTGTACACCTCAAAGGACCTTTTACATACGTTATTGACGATACTATTTTAATCGGTAGTAATACTATTCTTGAAGGAGATTCGAGTGCTGTGATCAAACTTGCTAACAATGCAGGTTGGGTTGCAATGAAACCCTTGATCAAGCAGATGAGTAGTTCTGGAAATAGTAATATTGTAGTAAGAGGTTTCGAGATTAATGGAAACCGTAACGGTAATTCCAAAGTTTCTTTGGGTGACGGATACTATAATATGATGTACTTCACGAAATGCAACAACGTGAAAATATACAATATGTGTATGCATGACGGTCACGGGGATGGGCTGAGGATAAAATATGGAAAAAATATTAAATTTTATAAAAACAGGATATACAAGCTCGGGCATGATGGTCTTTTTACAATTCAGTGTAAGAACGTAAAGGCCTGGAAAAACAGGATAAGCTGCAGGACTAACAGCGGTCTTAGAATCTGGAACTCAAACCATGTAAAAATCTACGGTAATATAATTGATTCTTTCTACCACTGGAGTGCAGGCGGGCCAGGCATTCAGATCGAAAAAGGAGGGACTGGTACGGGTCTTATGACTGATATTAGTATCTACGATAATATTATCCATAACACCTATGGTCCTGGAATCTGGATTTTCAATTATGATACCAATCCTGCTACTAAAAATTATGGAAAAAATGTTCTTATTCACAATAATGTCTTTTACAGCACAGGCACCAATCCTAGCATTACCTGGGTTGGCGGTATTGTAATTAGTGGATTCCGCAACACTTATATTGAAAACAATGTCTTTGATGGCATATATCATGTGGCTATTGCCAATTTATATCCAGAAAATTATCACCCAAGTTACACGGCATCTGTATATGCAACAATTGCCCGCAACAATATAATCGTAAACACCCTGAAACGTAAAAAGAGTCCAAGTGGAACAGGGTATGGTGTGATAAATTATCTCGCCAGTAAAAACCATAAAATATATCTGCAATATAACTGCTTCTACAAAAACGCAGTAGGAAATTATAAAAGTTGCACTTCGTTAAAGGACATCCGTGTAAATCCACTATTTGCGAGCCAGACGAAACATGATTACCATCTAAAATCAACAACTGGAAGATGGAATGGAAAAAGATGGGTTAAAGACACAGTAATCTCTCCCTGTATTGACACCGGACATCCGTCTTGGAGCTATTCTAATGAACCGAAACCCAACGGAAAAAGGATTAACATGGGCACGTACGGAAATACAAAATATGCATCAAAATCAAAGAGTTAATGCGTCATATCTGTGTTGCTCCTTTTATCGAGAATTACAAAGAATTGGATAGTCAATTTGTATCTGATTGGCATTATATATTTAAAAATCATATGTTTCTATATGGAAAAAAAGCAAAAAACCACAATTCATTAATGTTTAGACCCCTTGAAAAAGGATTAGTTTTTTAAGGGATATTAAACTTATTTTCCAAATATAATATAGTGTCAGCTCTCCCTCAGTTAAAGTACATTCATTAAATGATCTATTTGCTGTTTAAATGACTTAAGTACTTTAATTGGAAAATTAAACGTTGATTTATCCTTACTTTTAACATTGAATTTTGTATGGATGAAAATGACATCAGATGCCTTATTTATAGATAAACATAAATTGTAAAAGAATAAAGTATTTATTTCGATTTTTTCTTGATTTAAAAAAGTATTATGGATTATTTATATAAAAAATTGATTTTTAGAATGTACCTTAATTGGGGAAACTCTAAATGCATACCTATTATCCAAAATAAGCATTTTATGCCCTTAGTTTTGGTACTGATTTGGAAGGACCCTATAATGTTACCTGTCCGAACAAAGACTGCAAGCTCTATAGTATTACTAATCAAGGCAATGTTACTGAAAATGTTACATAAGTCATGGAAAAAAATATCACCTCAAAAAATGAGGAGTTTTAACTCCTCACATATATGTGGTCAGCTTCAGAAGTGATTCCCAATAAGCCATACTTAATGACGTGGGACAGGGGTCACCGATACGCAAATATTAACTTACATTATTTCATCCGAAATTTCCTCAGAATAGAACATCTTAACTCGTATTCAAAAATATATATAAAAAAGATTTTGTAAATTCTAAAATTTTGAGAATAAAACTATAAATTCTGAAAAAATTGTACCCTTTTCCCAGAAAGGAAAGGGATATTTCAAATCAATAATTTTTAGAGTTCAGGGTTCTAAAACTCAAGGTTCTAAAACTCAAGGTTCTAAAACTCAGGAATAAATCTATTTTATTTATAAAATGTCTTTAAAGTTGAGAGCATCAGTTTTCGGAAAAGCCCTTCGGTTTCCACCTTTAGAGAGTCATCATTCATGCTTTTTACGGCTTCTTTTAAGGGTTCTTTCGAATCAAGCACTTTTTGTATGGTTTTTTCGTCGGTTTCCACTGTAATGGAAGGCCCGAACTTTGAATTTGGATCTTCAGAAGTTTCATAGCTGTAGAAATCCCTTATTTTTCCTCCTCCCATAAGTAAAGTAACGTAAAGCATCTCGCCGTTATCAAGTTTGATTTTCCCGGCAATTTCCTCACTGGCTACAAATCTCTGCAGAACTCCAGGAACTTTATCAAAATTGTTATTATAAAGATCAGCTTTTTCACTCAGTTCTGCAAAGAGAGCGTTTTCAGTAGTAGAATTCTCAGAAGCCTCATAAAGGTCGGCTTTTTTGATATTCCCTGCGTTCGAGACTGCCCCTGCTATCGGGACAAACAAAAGCATAATAAGAATGAAAAGACTCAGAAATCTTGTTTTGCTGCAATGAGACATATCTGAGAATAAGAGGCAGAAATATAAAAAAGTTATTGATACAAAGTGAACTGAAGCAGGACAAAAAAATTAGAATATAGGACTATACGCAGTTGGAAAAATCAACATTAACAGACCATTAACTGTTTAAAATATGACTTTAATCCACAGTGCTTACTGTAATTGATTTTGTACCTCAAGTGTGTAAGTCCTATAAAGTAATTAGATATTTACCCCAGATAAAGTTAAATTGTGTATAAAATTAAAAAAGAAAGAGAAAACGAAAAAATAAAAATGGAGGTTATAATTAGAGATTGAGCCCGTTTTTAGAGACCTGGAAGACAGGCAATAAAAATGGATCAAAGCAATAAAATCAATTAAATTTGCTTTAACAATTAAATATTGTACCATGGATTATATAAAGATATCTATTTTTATCACCGAGAAAAGAATTACCTGGGCGAATTATACAGAAGAAAAGAATTACTTAAAAGAATAAAAATTAATAGGAATAAAAATTAATAAAAAATTGTTTAAATTAATAAAACTTAAGAAAAATAATAAGTTAAGTTTATCTCGAAAATCCTAAATCAATTGCTAAAAAGAACTGTTATATAAGCAATAGCAAAATAACGCCCGAATTTCCCAAGAAAAACCAGAATAGAAAAATATCGGAAAGAAAGCTGCATAAGTCCTGCAACCATGGTAATCGCGTCTCCGATACCTGGCACCCAGGTAAAAAGAAGGGTGTAAAGACCATATTTTTTAAAGAGCTTTTCACTTTTCTCAAGCTTCTCAGGAGAAGGAGAAAGGAACTTCTCAAGTACCGGACGCCCTTTAAGCCCGAGATAGTACGTTGTGCACGATCCGAGATAATTGCCTGAAGTCGCTACCAAAACAACAGCAAAAGGATTAAAGCCCTGATAAATGAGAGCTACTACCAGCGCTTCCGATCCTAACGGCAAAACCGTGGAAGCCAGGAAGCTCAGGACAAAGAGGTTCAGGTAACCGTAGTCGGTAATAAAGGAACTCAAAGCTTCAAGCATTCAGTTTTACACTCGTAATTCAGTATTTTAAGCTGTCGTTTCAGGCATCAAAACAAACACTATTTTTGTAATGGATCAATCTTTATTTGGAAGATCAGCCATTACTTTGAAGATCAACCATTACTTTGAAGATCAACCATTACTTTGAAGATCAATCGTTACTTTGAAGATCAACCATTACTTTGAAGATCAATCGTTACTTTGAAGATCAACCGTTACTTTGTAGATCAACCGTCATTTTTGACATTTCTGCTTCTAACTAAGAATTTCTGATCAAAAAAAAAGAAATTCCACTCAGGATTAAGACCGGAAAAAATAAGCGGAGAGCCGGATATCCGAAATCTGATTTTCAGCTCTTACCGCAACAAAGGTATTAAAGTTATATTATAGCTGTATGTTCATTTCGTAATGAACCCATAAAGCTATAATACAAGCTTTAATATGAAAGCCAGAAGCGTTAATTAGTTTCTTCTCTTCCGCAGAATAACAAATGCTATGGAGAGTATACCAAGTGTAGCCATCCCACTGAAGAAAGGAGCTTTCTTTGTCACCTCATAACTTTCGCTCAGACCTCCTACTTCAACAGTATATGTCCCTGGCGTGTCCTCAGTGTGTGAGAATTCGATTGATTTGTTCTCACCCGGATTAAGGGTTACATTCTCAGAATCAACTGATTCGTTATTAACCAGCAATTCCACTGTGGATTCTCCTGTGACGTCTCCATTGTTCATAGCGTTCACCCTGATATTTACCGCGGTTCCGGCCTCAACTGAAGCAGGCTGTATCGTGAGGTCTGAGAAGGTGAACTGTGTTGCGGCTTTCTCCGCCACCTCGACCTGGGTTTCTCCGTCTTCATAACCGGTCTTTGTAGCATTTACTACATACGTTCCCGGAGCAGTAACCATGTAGGATGTGATACCTTTTTCGTCTGTCTGTGCGTCAATTATCTGTCCACCGAAAAAGACATCCGCCCCGGAAACAGGCTTGTTTTCCTCAGAGTCCGTGACCTTTATGTCAATCTGGTCTCCTTCCCGGACGGTTTCTGGAGAAACTGAAACTAAGAGTTTCAGGACACCTTGTGCGAGGACATCCACCTTCTTGGTTCCGGAAACATAACCTTCCCGGCTCGCAGTTACAGTGAAGCTGCCTTCATTGCTGGGAGTGAAGGTGAGATTTCCGCTGTCTCCAGTAGTACCTATGCTTTTGTTTCCAACAGAAACTTCAGCACCGACGACTAAAACATTTCTCGCAGTTACCAAAATTTCGGTCGGCTTACCGACTACAAGCGCATCGGGTATTTCAATATCCAGTTGATCTCCTGCCTCGGTTTCGGTTTCGACAAAGGGATAAAAGCGCAGGACTGAAGCATCTGCAACCCTGAATTTGACATTGCCCATCAGGTCTACGACATCACCCTTTGAAAGGGAGATTGAGTCCTCGTTTTTCATTGTGATGCCTGAGTCGGAGATCGAAGTTATTTTCATTTCACCGAAAGAATCTCCCCCAGAAATTTCCAGGAAATCATCCGAAATCTGGAAGATTCCCTCCACAAACACGGCATCTGTTTCTGTGGAACGGAAGACCGTACTTATATGGACCGCAATCATCGGAACATTTTCAGCCCCACCTATATCGGCTTCATAAATATAGTCCCCGCCCTGGGAAACTATTCCCGAATCTAAGAGTTTTCCATTCTTGTAAAGCTCAAAGAGTACGTTTTTCCCATTAACATCAACCTCAGCTGCCTTAAGGGAGTAGCCGTTCTCCAGGACTAAAGAAGAACCAGTGAACAGGGATTTTTTGTCATCGTCATCAATCAGAACTTTTGAAAGAACACGGTCCGACAACACACTTATGCCCTTTGAATTGCCAAGAGTGTTTTCAGGATATCCTGCAAAATATTTCTCTGCCATGAAGCCGATAACTTCATAACTTCCCCAGCCCTCATGTTCAAATTTGACATTTTCAGGCCTTGTAGAATAGACGAGGGATTCATCATCAATTGTCCTGCCATCGAGATTTTCAATAGCAAGGCTTTCAGTGGAAATATTTTCGTCGATGTTATAATAGAAACCTTCGAAGTTAAAAGGCGTCCAGACCATAGTATCAAACTTATCATCGTGTACCGTTCCTCTTAATTCATAGGTTCCGGGCTCGGAGGTTTCAACTATTGGTGCAAAACGAAGTTCATTGGAATCAGCCACAACAAAACTCAGCTTACCCATGATGTCAATAGTATCGCCCTTGCTAAGCGAGATTGAGTCGCTGTTTCTCATTTTTATGCCTGAACTTGAGGTGGAACTTACCTCCATTTCCCCAAATTCATCACCATTCTGGACTTTCACGTACTGGTCTGAGATCTGGAAAATTCCTTCCACGAAAACCGCATTGGTTTCGCTGCCGCTGAAGATCTGGGCAAAATGGACTGCAATTATGGGCACATCTTCAGTATCCCCGATGTCGGCTTTGTATACATAGTCGCTATTGGAGGATAGGAAAGCTTCGTCGACTATCTTGCCGTCCTTTTCAAGCTGTACCCAGACGGTATTTCCGTTAATATCAACCTCAACCATGTTCAGAGAGTATCCTTCGTCAAGAACAAGAGAGGAACCAGTGTACAGGGATTTCCTATCATCGGTGTCTATCAGGACTTTTGAAAGCTGTCCGTCCGAGATAACGCTAATTTCTTTATTTGCAAAGCTTGAGTTTGTGGTGTACCCTGCAAAATAGCGCTCTGCCATAAACCCTATGACATCATAAGATCCCCACTTTCCATACTCAAAGTCGGTCTGTATGGGTACTGTTTCGTACTGCAGATTTCTCTTATTAATTGTCCGGCTGCCCTTACTTAGCTGGACTGTCAGATTTTCAGAACCTTCTCCGGTATCCAGATCATAATAAAAGCCCGAGTAAGTCTGAGGCGTCCATGTGTAGGTAAGGCTCTCATTTGCATTTTCATCCCAGATGCGATTGCCTGTCGAATCTGAAGCCTGAGCAGCTACACTTAGACAAAGCAACCCAAATGCCAGAAATAAGCATAAAATCTTGATATAGTTTTTAATCCCCAAATTAAACCTCCTTTATGCTGTATTAACCGGGAGCATAACTTTCAGGCTTCCGAAAGAAAAAATAGGAAAAAATTTCCTGAACATCCGGAATACACCCTGACCAGGATACCCCCGCCTATCTGAGTTATGTCAAAGATATTCAACTATATGTGTTTTCTAATATCTCAGACATCAAATAAAAAATTTTTGGGCATAATAAGAAATATTTTTCAGAAATCGGAAATAAAAAAATTAAATATGGCAAAAGAAGGAATTGAAAACCTTGAACACCATAAAACTGTTTTCAATTGCCTTTTAAACACCAGAAGAGTAAATATCAGGCAGCGTCTGTCAGGAAGACAATTCAGAACATCCAGAAAATGTCTTTATCACAACCAGTTTTTGCTCAGAGTCAGGTTTTATTCAGAAACACCGTTTTTATTCAGAACCCGATTTATTCTAAAGCGACTTTTTATTCACGTTTGAGAGAAAAGTCTGAAAACAAATTAAAAAGTCCTTTTTCCTCGAGAATCAATTTGATATACACAAATTATAAGTTTGAAGAAGCGATTTCTGACACTTATAAGCAAAAATCAGCATAATTGGATTCATTAAGATCCATTATAAGATTCATAAAGATTCATTCTGCAAAGTAAGACAGAGTAAAAATATGGAGCCGTCTCTGGCATGGAAACGTATACAGGTATTCCCGAAGAATTAAAATTTGCAGTCCTTGAAAGAATACAACCCACTGAACCTGAAAGAGAAAAACTTTTTGCGATCCAGGAAGAACTCGCCTCACAGGTTAAAATCGCAGCAGAAAAACTTGGCATCCCAGGCGTGCTTGTAAAAATGGTGGGATCTGCTGCCAGAGGTACCTGGCTTTCAGGAACTCACGATATTGATGTTTTTATCAGCTTTCCTGAAGAAACCTCCAGAAAAGACCTGGAAACCCTGGGTATGGCAATTGCAAGAGAGGTGGCAAGATATGCCGAGCATGCCGAAGACCGCCACGCTGAGCATCCCTATCTGAATATTACATACAAAGGCTTTGACGTAGATCTTGTTCCCTGCTTCAGGGTTGCTTCGGCTTCCCAGATCAAATCTGCGGTTGACAGAACGCCTTTTCATAACGATTTTGTCAAACCACGCATAAAAGGGCATGAAGACGAAGTCCTGCTTTTGAAGCAGTTTATGCGCGGAGGCGGAGTCTATGGTTCAGAACTCAAGACCCAGGGCTTTTCAGGCTACCTGACCGAACTCCTTGTAATTCGCTACGGCTCCTTCAAAAACACTATCTACGCAGCCTGTTCCTGGAAGCCAGGTGAGAAAATAGATATAATGCAGCATGGGGAAATCGAGCACGAAGAACCTCTTGTAGTGATCGACCCAACTGATCCCAGGCGAAACGTGGCAGCAGCCCTTTCTCTTGACAAATTCTGCACGTTCATAGACCACTGTCGGGAATTCCTAAAAAACCCGGAGCTCAGTTTCTTTTTCCCAGCCCCCATCCTGCCCCTTGAGGACAGCGAAATCCTGGAAAAGCTTGAAAGTAGGAAGAGTACTCAGCTTGCAGTCGTTTTCAAAACCCCGGACGTGGTAGAGGATGTCCTCTTTCCGCAGCTTTATAAAATGGAGCAGGCAGTAGCTGCCCTTCTGAAAGAATATGATTTTACAGTGATAAAAACCGGCGTCTGGTCAGGAAATACCGAAACCGCAGTTATGATGGAACTCATTTCAGGTACCCTGCCCAACGTGAAAAAACACATCGGTCCCCCGGTCTGGGTCAAAGTACACGCAGAGAAGTTCAAGGAAAAATATCAGGCAGCAGACGGCGTTTTTGGAGGTTATATCGAAAACGGAAAATACATCTTTGAAATCCTGCGCAAGTACCCGACGGCAAGAGGGCTTCTCGAAGACCGGCTCATGAGCTGTTCTCTTGGAAAACAGGTACATCAGAGCGTGAATGAGGGTTTTGAGATTATAGAGAATGCCGGGATTTGCAGATTAAAAGAGTATGACTTTAGGATTTATTTGAGGAAATGGATATAAAAGAGATTATAATGTGGACAATAGTAATAGCCAATTAATTGATATTACACAAAACGAGAGATAGGGATATACTTTCGCAAAAGTTTTTAAATGGGCCTTTTCAATTGACCAATTATAAGTCTGCAGTTGTCTCACCCACAGGACTGCCATAATTAAAATAATTTATTCAAAAACATAGCCACGTTTGGAGAAATAATTACAAATGGTATATTGATTCTGGCATAGTATTCGAATATTAGTATAATACACGACTTATCTGAAAAATGGGCCCTACTATTAATAAGAACTTCATCTGAAGTTTTTATTTTTGTGTAAGCATTATTAGTAACATAGCATAGATTTCAAATACTTCGTTGTGGTATGACAGACTATTTTGGTGAGATATAAAAACGAATTTGACCAGATATAAAAACGAATAAAATTCCCCCAAAACATTTAAAAATATATTTTTCTGGAGTGCATCTCAAAACTTGACATCTTAACGTTTGATTTAATGTAATGCGTTGATGGAGGCAACTAAAGTCTATGATGACTGAACCCGATCAAATAATCCAACTTGTATCAAGTTTATTAGCGTTAATCCTTTTTGTTATCTCCCATCTTGCATATCGTCGAGAACGTAGAAAGAAACTTTTTATTTTATCTTTAGCATTTTTTTTCTATTCGGCGATGAATTTTCTGGATGCAGCAGATATTTTTTTCCCTCAAGCAGGTGAATATCCCGAAATTTGGGGAAGTCTACTAAATTTCGTAGTTCTTGCATTGTTTTTTCTTTCCATGGTAACAAAAGAGTAAGGTAAAATGGAATTCGAACTAGAGACTAGAAGAAGAATTTACGAACAAATTAAAAAATCTCCTGGTATTCACTTCCGGGAACTTGAGCGGAGGCTGCAGATGGTAGTTGGCAACCTGCAGTACCACCTTCAATATATGGAAAAGAAAAATCTGATAAGGGCTTTGAATGATGGAGATTATGTACGTTATTTCGTAAAAGACAGGAGCTTAAACGAAACCGAGAGAAAAATAATGTCTTTCTTAAGAAGATCTGGTTGCAGGCATATCCTTCTTCAGCTCCTCAATAATCCGGAAATGAATAACAAAGAAATCTCTCAAGCTGTTGGTCTCTCTCCTTCAACCGTTTCCTGGAACCTGAACAAACTTGTAGAAGCCGGAATAATTAAAAGGGAAAAAACCGGCAGGATAAGTAAATTCACAGTCATTGATCCTTCCGCGATTGCAGAACTCCTTATATGCTACAAAGAAAGCTTTCTCGATACTCTGGTTGACGGTTTTATAGAAATGTGGGAATTCAAGAACTCTAAATAATTTGATCGTCCATCGTTTGATTGCTATTATTCCAATATGAGAAACACAGCTTCTAGCCATTCGTTTCTAGAAAACTTATCACTTTTTTAAGAAACCTTCAATATGGCATTTAAACGGAATCACAAACCATGTTGTAGGTAACGTAAGGAAAACATCAAGCATGTATTGCTAGGCGATCAAAATTTTGAGTTAGTCTCATTATATGGGTCCTTTTTCACTGGTTTTAAACTAGTATATTGATTCCAAATTATGTCCGAAATGAACTTTTGACAACCACTGAAAGTACGGAAGACACGGAAATAAGTAGTAAAGGTGTGCTTCTGCTGTGCTTTCCGTGGTTTCAGTGGTTTCAGTGGTTGTAATATCCAGATCGAATCACTCTGCGACCGGTTGCATTTTCCATGTTACAGAATTCCATCTGACTTTAAAATAATATTTGCGTCATAAGCTGCAATTATTTTTTTATTATGTATTTATTTTAGAATCGATGCACTAGATTGAGATATCCTGCTTAGTTAACTTTGATGATAGATACACCAGCTTCAAGATACACTTACAAAAGAATGTTGAATAATGAAGGTAAATTTTATCAAAAAGTCCGCTGAATTATACGTTTTTAAAAATCAACCGAATAAAAATAGACGAAACTTTTACGCTTACTGAGCAAAAATTGAAATTATTTATGGTGGCGGGAAACATGGAAGAAACTTGGAAAACCCGCCACATTCTCCTATGGAAGAAGGTTCCGCCACATTCTTCTAGGGAGGAAGGTTTGAAATATTTTGTAGTGTTGATCCCGATCATTCACCACAATAACCTTCAGTTTTCAGTCTTCATTAGACATAATAACGATTCTGGTACATTATTCGAATATTAGTACAATCGTCGAACATTAGTACAATATTCGAATAATCAAAATTTTAAATAGATATAGAGTTAAATTTTAAGATTTCGTTGGAGCATATCGGAAATAGGAAAAGTTTCCTCCGAATATCTAAATAGAGGACCAAAAGAGATTTATAAGACACCATTTTATAAAACGGTGTAAACCAATTTTCGGGATGAGGAGAAACGAAACTATCTTCGACAATAAACGTAATAAATAGATCGGATTGATGAAGAATAGTGAACAGCCTTAAATTATTGATCCCGATGATTCTTCTTACATATAATAGATTTTAACAAATATGGAGGAAACAACAAAATGAAGAGATTTGTAGCCAGTGCAATGGCAGCTCTCATGCTTCTGACTGTATTTGCATCCGCCGCAATGGCTGATGATAATACAACCTCAGCAGCGAGTACAGTTGAGATCCGCGGCCCTGTGTACAATGGCTCAAGTTTAACCGACATCCTTGCAAATACTGCATACGGTAACGATACAGCTATTACAATGGATGCTAACAAATTTGCAGCATTCTATTACGACATTGACAACAATGTGACAACCGAGTCTCTTTCCATTAAGAACGTTGCTGGTACTTCTGGCAGGACTATAGGAGATAACGGTTTAGTATACAAGACAACAATCGGAAAAGCTGAATACGAGAATAAAGATGTCGACTGGGGCAACTACAGTGTGATTGGCTTCTTCGCAGACAAGTATATCCCACTGAAGTCCAACGCTGCTGACAAGCTCGCCAAACTCGTTCTTGACAGTGACGACAAGTACACTCTCAAGACCGGCGAATCCCTTGACCTCGGTGATGGGTACTCTCTCCAGGCCAAGCAGGTCGATGTTGACGGTAATAAGGTCTGGCTTGAATTCGACAAGGACGGAGAATACGTCGATGACGAGATAGTCTCAACTGACTCTGGTGATCATACCTGGACTTGCAAAGTTGACGACGTGCAGGGCGAAGACGATGTTCCTGTCTTGAAAGTACATGTCAACCAGGTATTCCAGGGCGCAGTTGACAGCATTGCACAGATTGATGCTGTCTGGCTCATTGACTACGCAAACGCAATAAAAATCAACTCTGACGATGAATTCGGCAAACTCAACGATGTTTCCATTAATGGTCCAACCATTACCATCACAAATGATGATACATTCAGTCTGACTAAAGACTCGGATCAGGAAATCGGGCAAGGGTTATACTTCAAGGTTGCTGACTCCAATGATCTCAGGTTCTATGCCTACAAGCAGCAGACAACTCCTGGAACCTATGATGTAAGAGGAACCGTTGTTTCCGGCACGCAGCCTTACACCTGGACTTCAGACAACTTTGCTGGATTCTTCTACGACCTGAAAAAGAATGTTGGAACCGAAACTCTGAGTGTTTCTGACGTGAACGGAAGAACTATTCCTAAAAACGGCCTCAACTACAGCACTACTATAAGCAAGGTTGATTATAATGCCGATGACATTTTCAATGGAACGTACCCTGTTCTTGGCTTCTTTGCACAGAAGTATGTCCCGCTGAAATCCACAGACGCCAGCAAGCTTGCCAAACTCGTTCTTGACAGTGACGACAAGTACACTCTCAAGACCGGTGACACACTTGACCTCGGTGATGGGTACTCTCTCCAGGCCAAGCAGGTCGATGTTGACGGTAATAAGGTCTGGCTTGAATTCGACAAGGAAGGAGAATACGTCGATGACGAGATCGTCTCAACTGACTCTGGCGATCATACCTGGACTTGCAAAGTTGACGACGTGCAGGGCGAAGACGATGTTCCTGTCCTGAAGGCACATGTCAACCAGGTATTCCAGGGCGCAGTTGACAGCATTGCACAGATCGATGGTGTCTGGCTCATTGACTATGCAAACGCAATAAAGATCAACTCTGACGATGAATTCGGCAAACTCAACGATGTTTCCATTAATGGTCCAACCATTACCATCACAAATGATGATACATTCAGTCTGACTAAAGACTCGGATCAAGAAATCGGAGAGGGAATGTACTTCAAGGTCGCCGACTCCAGTGATCTCAGATACTACCCATACGTTGAGCAGACCCTTGGTAACGGAACAGTTACAACCACCCTGGGTAACACAACCAGCATCGATAACACAACAGTCACCGATAACATGAGTGTTACTCCAACTCCAGTTGTGAACAGCACTGAAACTCCAGATGTAAACGCGAGCACTCCTACAAACATGGAGACCCAAACAACTACAGATACATCAGCTACTGCAAACAACACAACCGAAACAAAGAACAAATCTCCTGGCTTTGAGATTGTCCCAGCAATCTTCGGGCTGCTGTCAGTCTTCTACATTGTCAGGAAGAACAGATAAATTCTCTGAATGAAGGATTTTCTTAATCCTTCTTTTTTTAATTTATTACTAAAATTCCAATTGCCTGTTGTGTACCAAAATCCGCATTTTTAGGCTCATAAACATTTCTTGATATCAGTATATGCGCTTAAATTTAAGCACATTACCATGCCACAGAATTTTAAAATCATGATCAATTAACCTCATATAGTGTCATAACTCACATGTGCGCTTAATATTTGGGAACTAAGGATTGTATCCTGAAATGATTTTGCAGATTCATAATTTATGTTGTATCCTGAAATGATTTCGCAGATTCAAAACGTTTGGAAGTTCAATACACGATACAACAGTAGGCGCCGCAAAAAGTTAAACGCTGAGTAAATTCTGTTACATTCCGATACTGTGGAATGATCATGTAAGAGAAAAAAATTCTAGTTAAAGTAAATAGTGGGTCGCCTGCATACAATAGATAACTATAATATAAAATTTAAAAATAAAATAATTTTGGAATAAGATAATTGTAGCTTTTTTCTCCACAATTAATATATAGTTGTTTTATTCTATGGAAAAAACCTAATAAATTGAATAACAGTGAGAGATATTTCATAATTATCTATTTTCGGGTTAATGTATTCAAACACTGAGGCGCACATTAAATGATATCCTCAAATCAATTAGACTTTATGATAATGCTGTCTCTGATATTTTCAGTGCCAGCAGGCTATTATATTTTTGTGCCGGAACCTCTTCGGCCCAAATACTATTATGGAAACCTTGAGTCGCCTGGAATTTTGGAGATTCTACCTTATGTATCTTCGGCTGCATTTATCTTCATACTTATGGATTCACAAAGAGAAATTTCAAACCTCCTGGGTCTCAGTCCCTCTCTCAATTATGATAGATATATGTTGATGCTAGAAGGCACTAAAGTGAGTATTTTCCAGAGCATAGCCAATCCAACGCTGACATACTTTTGCGGAGCAGTTTATCTGGTTGGATTTCCATTCCTTTTGATCTTTACATTTATATTATTCCTGTTTAGCCAAGATGATGAGGCTCTTAAAGAGTATACAATTACTTTTATACTTATATATTTGATAGCCTACGTTTTTTACATATTTTTCCCAGTAAATGTGACCGGACATGTATTGCCAGGAGTGATCCCTTTGCTATATCAATTGAATCCGGCCATCTTGGGGATAGTAACTATCTGTAGTCCCCGTCTTAACAATTGCTTCCCAAGCCTGCATGCAGCACTCTCGGTAATGGCAACGATGTTTATACTTTTTAAGACAGATCTCAGGCGTTACAAGGTTTTTGCAGTAGGAACAACCATTTTCATCCTTTTTTCAATACTGTATCTTGGCATACACTGGATTACGGATATGATTGGTGGGATTATACTCGCTCTTGTTTCTTATTTCGTAGCTATTCGAATTTTTAAAAAGAGGTTCAAGGATGAAAGTACTCGTTTTTATATGCGGTGAAGGGTTAGGTCATACCAGCCGCGGTATCGCGTTGGGCCGGGAGTTGTTGGCTGCAGGCCATGAAGTTTATTTAGGAGCATATGGTTATTCAAAGGAGTTTATCGAGAGAAAAGGATACAAGACCGTTGAAATACCTCCGGAAATCAAACTTGTGGGTGAATCCGGTTCTCTGAACCTGAAAAGATCAATTATATCCACCCTAAAAGGCGGGAATGTTTTTGGCATTTTTAAGGTTCTGAGCTTATTAAAAGAAAAGAAACCTGATATTGTAGTTTCAGATAGTTATTTTACAGGAGTAGTTGCCTCTAAAATCAGAGGAATTCCTGTTTATCTTATAGTTAATCAGTCAAATATGGAAACTTTCTTTAAAAATGGAGGCATTGCCCTAAGAACGATGGGCGGAATAATTAAACAGTTTTATAGCTGCATTTTCAGAAGAGTTGACAGGATAGTAATTCCGGATTTTCCAATGCCTTATACCGTATGCCGGCTAAATCTTGCTTTTGAAGAGAAGGTTTCCAAAAATCTGTTTTTCAGTGGCCCTCTTACCCTTAAAAAATTTGATGATGTGAAGGCTGAAGTCTTACAAAAACCCCATGTATTATCTTTAATCGGGGGATTTGGATATCGAGAGCCCATATTCAGAAAAGTTATCGAAGTTGCAAAACTTGACAAAAGCATAAATTACACTCTCCTTTCGGGACCGAGCCTAAATCCTGATGTTTTCTCAAACCTTCCAGAAAATGTTACAATCAAGCGTTTTATTAATGACCAGTTCCCTTACCTCAAGGCTTCTGATCTTGTAATCGCCCCGGGAGGGCATAGCACTATAATGGAAGCTCTTACTTTTGGGGTTCCAGTGCTTTCGTTTCCGGATATAAACCATAGTGAGCAGGAAAGTAATGCTACTGTGGTAGACCTTGCAGGTTATGGTAAACGTTTGGATTACAGCGCATCTCCAGAAGAGATCCTCCGGTCGATAAAAGAGCTTTTAAAGGATGAAAAGATTCACCAGAAGGTTGAAATTATGAAAAAACTATCTAAAGACCTCAATGCTACTGCAACATTCAAAGAACTCCTTGAATCAAACAGTAAGAGAAGTCAAAAAGTATAGTTATGTTATTGTAATGGACTATGGAAGTTAAATATTGAAGTTAAATATTGAAGTTAAATATTGAAGTTAAATATTGAAGTTAAATATTGAAGTTAAATATTGAAGTTAAATATTGAAGTTAAATATTGAAATTGAATAATTCTGAATAAGGTCTAACGGATTGTGTTTTCATGAAAAATCACACAAAGTGGATAACAAGCTCAATCTTGATCAGTATAATTTCAATAGTGTTTGTTCTCATCTTTACTCTTGATAAGACAACAATTGAAGTTGTTAGGGAGATCAAGCCTGGATATGTAATAGCTGCGCTTGTTATCCACCTGTTTTCTTTCGTTATCTGGGGACTGCGTATAAGGTCAATGGCGTCTGCACTGGGGCATAAAATAGATCTTAAAACCTCTATAGAAATGGTAATCTCCGGCACTTTTGTTGCAGCGCTTACGCCTTCTTCGATAGGTGGAGAACCTTTGAGAATTCATCTCCTGAGACAGAAAAAAATGCCTGTTGGACAGGCCACTGCAGTTGTCCTAGGAGAACGTATACTGGACGCTCTGTTGATCCTGTTAGCTGTACCTTTTTCGCTATATTTTCTCCGTGGCGTACTGTCAGATCCCAGAACGGATGCGGTGATTATACTAGGAGAACTCCTTTCAATAATTGTCTTTGCCCTTATGATATATGCGACCATGAAACCTCGCTTTATTAAGCTCGTCATAAATTGCCTTATAAGATGGATTGGACGTTTTAGTGGTAAGAAAATAGGATACAAACTACAGAGATTATCAGGATCGATTGACAGGGAAATTGATGAGTTTCATTCAAGCGTGAATATCTTTCTGACAGAAGGGCGTAAAGGCATATACTCCGGGCTGATATACACAGTCATATACTGGATAGCAGAGTTTGCCTCACTTCCAATAACTCTTATGGGTCTTAATCAGTCTCCTTCAATACTCATTTCTTTCGCAGTACAGGTTTTACTCATGATT
The DNA here is from genome assembly GCF_000969985.1 of Methanosarcina barkeri str. Wiesmoor. Classification (GTDB taxonomy): domain Archaea; phylum Halobacteriota; class Methanosarcinia; order Methanosarcinales; family Methanosarcinaceae; genus Methanosarcina; species Methanosarcina barkeri_B. The sequence continues at coordinate 3,532,185 of NZ_CP009526.1, forward strand.
ATTCTAGTTATGCCTTTGACCCCTGGTTCAAGTGGGGTGGCTGAACTTGCCGCAATTTCCCTCTTTTCAATCTTTGTGCCGGCAAATATTCTCGGAATTACAGTGGCAGCATGGAGAGCTTTTACATTTTATACGAATATTATTGCCGGAGGATTTGTAAGTTTTAAGTTACTGAAAGACACGGAGCTTGTGAAAAAATATCTAAAACAACCCCAAAGTGAAGCTTAGAGAAAATAAGAAGTATTTAAGGGTTAGAAGGCTATATCGAAAACGGAAAATTTGAGGTTTAGAAGGCTATATCAAAAACGGGGAATTTGAGGTTTAGAAAGCTATATCGAAAACGGAAAATACGTCTTTGAAATCCTGCGCAAGTACCCGACGGCAAAAGGGCTTCTCGAAGACCGGCTCATGAGCTGTTCTCTTGGAAAACAGGTACATCAGAGCGTGAATGAGGTTTTGAGATTATTGAGGACGCCGGAACTTGCAGATTAAAAGATTTGGATTTCAGGATTTTTTGAGGAAATGGACATAAAAAATCGATATCGTTTCGAGATTGTACCATGTTGGCCAGTTAATTAACCAGCATGGGATTTTCCCAAAGTCCTTATTTAATACGTCTTTCTTGCCAATTCCAAAAATTAAAAAGAAATCTTTTAAGATTATTTTTTAGACCTTATGATGTCTGAGAAGACTGTTAGAGTCTTTTCAAATCACCCAATAATCGAAATCTGCAGAATTTTACCCCTATGCATGAATAATAAAATGAGAATGTCGATATGGGAGTTTTGTTTCTTTTTGGATTTCCTGAATACTATGTGACATTTAGGGCTAAGGTCAATTAACTAAAGCGACGTTCCAAAAGAGTTTTACTTTAGGCATACATGAGCAGTCGCCTGAAACTAGAAAACAATAATTTAGTGAGAAATGTGTGTTAGAAATGTTGTCATTGAAATGATATCCGGGAAGCAGACTAAATAACATCTTTTTTTAATTAATATTGGATTCTGAATTATATTTCTGTAGAGATTATATGTTCTGAACAATTATTTCTTTTGCCGCGTGATTTCAAGTTACTTTCACTGGCATATAATATGGGGATAAATTTACCAGTAAGATATCAAGTACGATATCAAGTACGATATCAAGTACGATATCAAGTACGATATCAGAAACAACCCTGGAAAATTAAACCAAAACTTGTTGATTAATGGGGGAGATGACTATTGGTAAACAAACATATCTGCCGGCAGATAGTGAACTGAGAAATCAACATGTATAATATTGCACTGAATTGTGCTAAAATTAATAAGCAAAGATAAAAGGGGATAAAGATAATGGGAGAACATACATTTACCAGAATGAAAAAGACTGTAACCATTTTGATAGCAGTCTTTTTTATAGCAACACTGACAGCGGTGTCAGTAAGTGCACAGCCCCATCCGACTTCTCGCGGTCCTGCAGGTCATCCGCATATGAGGTGGGATGGTCATAACATGTGGGATGATGACCACAACTGGAGATGGGATGGTCATAGCTGGTATGAACGTGAACATAACTGGAGATGGGATGGTCATAGCTGGTGGGACGATAGACACCACTGGAGATGGGACGGAAACAGATGGTGGGACGGAAACAGATGGTGGGACGGAAACAAGTGGAGACACTAATATTCTTTAATAATTTTCCAGGTTTTTGATTATAGTTCAGAACGTGGAAAAAAATTCCAAATTTGAAAAAAACTCTTGGAGGTTCTTGAAAATTAAGAAGAAGTCGAAAAGTCTCAAATTTCGAGACTTTTTATTATTTTCCTAGTTTTGATTGAGATAAATTGCAAAGATTAACTGTTATTTCAATGCTGATTTTGACAAAATATAGAGTTTAATAAAGCTGCACAAACCCCTCCATCCTTTTTTGATAATACAAATACTCCTGGGCATACCCACAGTAGTGTCCGAAATATTCCCTTCCCCAGTCCCCCATACAGCTCATGTTTTTGCAGGTTTCAAAGTAACTGTCATCTATATGGTAATGCTGGATGATCTGTCTGATGTGGGTATCTACTGGAAAGGCTTCCATTTTATCAAAAGCGAAAAGAAGCACGCAGTCAGCAACCTTTTCCCCAATGCCCCTGAGCCTCATAAGGCGTTCCCGCGCATACCTGTATTCCAGGCGGAAAAGCACGTCAAGGTCCAGCTCGCCCGACGCAACTTCTTCGGCTGCGGCTATTATGTTCTGGGTCCTGAAGCCCAGCTTACATTTGTCAAGCTCGGCGGGATCGACATTTGCAAGAGTTTCAGGGTCAGGAAAGCTGAAATAGCCTGGCTCGATTTCTTGACCGAAAGACCGGCTGAGCAGGTAGATTCTTTTCTGGATTGTGGGAATGCTTGAGGCTGTTGAGAGCATATAGGAAATAAGGCATTCCCAGGGGTCCTGCCTGATCAGCCGCAGGCCCCGATATTTGCGGATTGCTCTGTCGATCAGCAGATCCCGGTTTATGCTTTCGTAGATTGAAGGCAGATTATCGTCAAGGCGGAAATAGCGAGTAAGAAACTCGGGCTGAAGATTTGAATCAACAATCAGTTGCCCTTGGTCCTGAGAAAGCCGGATAACCTGGTCTCCGACAACCCCTGTCCACCAATCTCCGTTTCGCTCCCATCGGAAGACCTGCCCGCAGTCGAGCGTATAGTTAAGATCAAAAAATTCGGGTTTAAGCCTGTACGTCCAACTCAAGCCCCCTGAGAAAAGTCCCTGCAGTTAACGTATCTCCCAGCCCTACCGTGGTTACGGGAAATCTGGAAAGCATTGTAGGCAACATGCAGATAATATAGTTCCCTTTTAAAGTATAAGCCCCCTGCCCAAGAGTTTTTCCATTAAAAGCCTTAAGGAAAGCTTGAACCTGTTCTCTTCCAAATGGGCTCTCCTGAAGTTTCGAAGCTTCCTCTTCCACAAATTTCCGCCCATCAAGCCTGCCTGAAGCTGCATACACGCCTGCACACCTGACTCCGAATTCTAGGGCTTCAAGCTTTTCTCGGGCTGCCCTCTGCAAAATTGAATTTTCGAATTCATCCATTTCAAATTCAGAAACTGCTCTGGAATTAAACTCAAAATTGGTTTTAAACACAGCCAGCACAAATTCCCTGGTATGGATTATGAGCCTCTGAAGCCCATTACCTGATGCCAGCCTGAAAGCTGCACTGGATATAGCACCTGCCTCCATATGCAGAAGCCCCTCTCCGGGAACTCCATGAAAGTTATAAAACATTGCAAGTTCGTCTTCATTCATCCCAAGGCTATCAGAAAGTTTTGCAAACTTCAGAAAGACCGAATTTGCAATTTCTTTACTCGAAAAATGTCCGAATTCCAGGTGAATCTGAAGCTTATTGTTTTTGGTTTTCCAGCTTTTTAGCTGAGAGAAGGTATCATCAAGAATTGTCTTATAAGTGCGGCCATTGGGATAGTTCTCAAGCAGGAGATGAAAACCCGATATAAGTACGCCATCAAGTTCGCAGGCATGTTGAAGGGCATACTGCTCAAACGCAGGGTTGACAAAGAGCCTGAGATTCAAATGATCGCAGGTAGCTATGAAGCGGTTTTCCCTCGGAACCCTAACCTCGGTTCCGTACAGGGAAAATGTCTCCCCCTCAGAGAAATCAAATACGAAATGTATGGGTTCCTGGCTGCTGGAAAAAGCACCTTTATTTTCTTCAGGCACTTTCTTTGCGTTTTCCGTTCTCTGCATGGAGGGTTCCGGAAAATAGATCGCCTTTTTTGAGAAGAGGGAAAGCTGTGTTTTAGAGGGCACTGCAACATTCGGTATTACTCTGGAAGCGCCTAGCTGAGAGAGAGCATTTGCCATTATTCCTGCGTTTCCTCCCATTCTTACTAAGGATTTTCCGAAATAGCGGCTTTTAAGAAACTCGAAAACGGACTGCTCAAAAACAAGCCACTCGGCCCCACATCCATTTTTCATACAGTAGGCAAGCCCTGCTACAAAATCCGATTCCGAAAAGATTTTACCGGGGGGGTTCTTGATTTTGTCAAGGATTTCAGCCTCTTCGAAAGTATCCAGCAGTTCCGAAATCTCGGCCCCGCTGATCCGGTACACCGAATCTATATTAACATTATATCCGCAAAGTATGTTCATCTAATCAGGTCCTGTATCCATGGGAATAGGAAGCAAGTGGAAGGCAAATTGGAAGCAAGTGAGAAGTGAATGGTGGGCATGCGGGAGGTAAGTGTAAGGCAAATGAATGGAAAGTAAATGAATGGAAAGTAAATGAATGGAAAGTAAATGTCGACTTCGGAGAAGTCAAAGAGAATTTATTTTCATGCCTGATCCTGCTTCATTCTTGCAAGCATAGCTACAAAAGCTCCTGCCGAGATCGCATCGCCTATCCCAACCGTTGCTTTGGGTTTATCTACCACTTTGGAAGGAATTAAAACCGCATCATGGTCAGGCCCATAGAGGTATCCGTATTCGAACTCCTCAGGGGTACAGAGTTTCTTCCCTACGCAGTAAACCTTGAAGTTCTCCAGGTCTTCCAGGCCTTTACTTGAAACCGGGACCTCCAACCCTGCTTCTACGCCCTCAAGATTCTCAATTTTTCCTTTAAGAGCTTTGGCACCGGCTAAGGTTGAGGAAAAGAGCAAAGCATCCCGATGTTCTTTAAGTGTAAGAGGATGGCCTTTTGCAAGGATACAGATGTAAAAGCCAAGAGAATGCACATGGACCCTTTCAAGCGACAGGTCCTTTAAAAGCTGGACAGCCCCCTGGTAAAGCGAGGTTATCCCGGTCTCTTCTTTTCTTATCACGGAATAAGAGAGTTCTTCATGTCCCAGGACGTTGAGGGCATTTGCCACTTCTACGGTATCGAGACCCAGGGAATGAACATGTTTGGCAACAATTTCAGTCAGTATAGCCCTTCTGATTACCCGGTTCTGAATGGATGTAAGTTCTACATGAATACGAAGTTCAGGGTTTAAAGCCTTGAGTTTCTCAATAGCTTTCAGGGAATGCGAAACATAGTCCTTATACGTAGACCCATCTTCGTACTGCTCTTTTATCATCTGGTAACCTGAAAGCATTGCCCCATCAATTGGAAAAAGTGAGTCCAGGTGCTCATAGATTTCTCTGTCCATGTCAAGACGTATCCATTTGGGGCGGGAGGAGATTATAAGGCGGTTATCTCTTGGAATCTGGAATTTTCTTCCACCGCAGGTTACTTCCATGCCTTTGGAATACTCAAAGATCCAGTTGACTTTTGACTCGGTTCCGGGTTTGAAGGCTTCTCGTGGGGGTTTAAGTACGACATTTCCATCTTCTACCTTAGGGTGCAGAAGATTGTCAGAATCCACAAAATATTCTGCCTGTTCTTCAGAAAGCCAGGGAATATACGCCACCACTTTTTTTATCCTTAGGCGGGCAAGAAGATTGGAAATTATCCCTGCCTGGCCTCCCATGCGTGCATAATCAAAACCCAGATTCTCTTTCAACCATTCATGAATATCTGAGGTATGAGTAGGAATTTCAGCAGCTTTTCCTTCTCGCATGGAAATAAGCAGGCGAGCCATAAAATCAAGAGGTTCTTTTATTTCTCTAGGATATGTTTCAACTCTTGCCTGAACGTCAGCCTCATTAAAGAGCCCTATAAGCATAGACAGTTCTTTGTCTGTAAGGTGCTTGATAGCATCGATATTACTGTTATAAGCTACAAACATACCTTCCAGATAAGGAAGGGCTTTTTTGACATTGTAAAAAGCGTCATTGTGACGCTGTTCCCATTCTTGTATATTCACTTGATAAACCCCCTGGAAATATTGATCTGAATCATAGATCTAAACCTGAAATAATTTTCAGGGATTGGGGAAAAAACGGATTTTTCCCCAAGTAATTTTGCTTAAATTTCGAATTAATCTTGTTTACATTTTTTATGCCCTTTATACCTGTTTTCAGTCCTGTAGTCAGTAATGTAATTTCAGTCCTTTAGTCAGTAATGTACTGCAGTAAGTCGTATAATGGGTTAAACCTGTAGTCAACACTGCACCAGACTATGTTTCATCATTAAGTCGTATATTCAGAGTTAATCCTGACATAATCATAGGTCAGATCGCAACCCCAGGCTATTGCCTGTTCCTTTCCCAGATTAAGGTCAAGGGTAATGACAATTTCTTCATTTGCCATTATTTTTTTCAAAAGCTCTAGATCCGAAGAACTGGAAATCTCGCCGGAATTTACAAGTTCAACCTCTTCTCCTCCTCCTGAAAAAGAGAGAGCAAGCCTTTCCTGTTCAAGTTCCGAACCTGAGTAGCCTGCAGCGGCTACAACCCTTCCCCAGTTGGGGTCCTTTCCGAAAATTGCAGACTTAACCAGAGGAGAACGTACAATTGCCTTTGCAGCAAGTTTAGCGTCCTCGTGTGTTTTTGCGCCAACTACCCTAGCTTCAATAAGTTTTGTAGCACCTTCTCCATCTTTTGCCATTTTCTTGGCAAGCTCGGTGAAGACGTAAATCAGCCCCTCCTCAAAGTCATCCAGACAGTCCATACAGGGCTTGACTCCAGACTTGCAGGTGGAAGTAAGGAGTACCATGTCGTTTGTACTTGTATCCCCGTCCACCACAACCATATTGAAAGTTTTATCCACTGCTATTCTGAGAGCAGCATCCAGGACGTCGGCAGGCACTTTCGCATCGGTATATGCAAAACAGAGCATAGTTCCCATATTGGGCTCGATCATCCCCGAACCTTTGGCAATGGCTCCTATCCTGATCCCGCAGTCCATCTCAATAGCTACTTCTTTTACGACTCTATCCGTAGTCATCATTGCTTTTGCAGCTTCACGGCTGCACTCAGGAGAACTGCCCAGACCATTGAGGACTTCAGGAAGATGTTCCGTGATTAAGGAAACATCAAGCCTTCTGCCAATTACCCCTGTCGAGGCAACTGCAACCGTGTCAGCTTCAAGATCAAGTTTCTGGGCAAGTACGGATGCCATTTCCATAGCATCCAGAAAGCCGTCATCACCTGTAAAGGCGTTAGCATTTCCGCTATTTACAATTAATCCCGAAAGACGGTGATGAGTCTCGATTACTCCCTTACTAAGGGTAACCGGAGCTGCTGTGACCTTATTTTTTGTAAAAACGCCTGCTGCCGGCCCCTTTGCAAGAATAACAGTCAATCCCAGTTTTCCGGCTTTAATTCCGTTTGCAGATACGCCTTTTACTGCACAGATTCCACCTTCGATTTCTTTCATGAAAGACTCTCCTTTTTCCTCAGAGCTTTGCAAGACCTTTGATAATATCGCCGCGAGTAATGATTCCCACCACGCGGTTGTCCTCAGTTACAGGAAGCCTGTTGATCCTGTGCCTTATCATATGCTCGGATGCCTCTTCAATCGATGCCTCGGAAGAGATCGTGTGCACATTCCTTATCATAATCTCTTCTATCTTTGTGGAACCCACATCAGAGAGCATCTTCTTCGTTTCTTCCCAGCCAAGAAGTTCCCTGATAGGAACCTCTATAACCTCAAAGGGACTTGGAAGCCAGAGTTCCCCCTTTTCGGGGAGTATCAGCAGTTTTAGCAGGTCCGCCTCACTTATAATTCCTACAAGCTCTTCACCTTCAAGGACAGGTGCTCCACTCACATTGTTTTCTTTCAGGATTCTTGCCGTTTCCCGGACTGTATCATCAGGCTTGCAGAAAACAACGTTCGGGTTCATGACATCTTTTACCTTCATCTGACTATACCCCTTGAGACAAATTTTATTCTTTAATTTAATCCGTCACCAGTTATATTTTCTTGCTTTGGTTATGCTTACGGAGCCGTAGCAGGCATCCAGAGCCCACATGTCTCATCCAGCCCGAACATGAGGTTCATATTTTGGATAGCCTGTCCTGAAGCGCCTTTGACCAGGTTATCGATTGCTGAAAGCACGACAACCCTGTTATTTTCTTTATCCGCTTCAAAGCTTATATCGCAGAAGTTAGAACCTCTGACTGCAGTTAGGGAAGGAACTCCTGAAGGGAACCTTATAAACGGCCTGTCCCTGTAAAATTCCTCGTAAATCGTCTTTAAGTCGTCCGTGGAGAGTGTCTCCTTTGTAAAGAGGTGAGCAGTTGTAAAGATTCCCCTGATAGATGGAATTACGTGTGGAGTGAAATTAATGTTCCTGAGCTTTCCTTCAAGCCCGGTCAGTTCCTGGACAATTTCAGCTCTGTGCCTGTGGGCTGTAAGTTTGTATGGGATGATATTTTCCGCCAGGTTTGGATAATGTGAGTTTTGAGTGGGCGAGATCCCTGCTCCTGAGATTCCTGTCTTGGAATCAAAAACCGCAATATCGATAAGTCCAGCTGCTGCAAGCGGTGCTGCTGCAAGAATTGAACCTGTAGGAAAACATCCTGGGTTTGCCACGAAATTCTCTTTTGCAACTTCGGGGTGGAGCTCTACAAGCCCGTAAACGGCATTCCTTGGGTCACTATGCTTTATCCCGTAGATTTTCTCAAATTCCGAGGTTTCAAGCCTATAGTCTGCGCTAAGGTCAACAACCTTAGTGTTGCCATCAAGCAGTTCAGGTACATAGTTCATGGCAGATCCGTGAGGTACTGCAAGAAAGACTACATCACAGCGCTCCCTGATATCTTCAGAATCAGGATTTTCATAATTTAGGTCGAGAAAACCTTCAAGATGCCTATGGGTGCTCGTTACGGGCTTCCCTGCCAGGCTTCGGGAAGTTGCCAGCTCCAGCTTAACATTTGGGTGGTTAACGAGCAAGCGCAGAAGTTCTCCTCCCGTATATCCCGAAGCTCCTATTATTCCAGCCTTGATCATAAGTGTCACTGCCTGTGTAATACTAATACAAGATAATTAAATTTGTTATTGGAAATTTGTTATTGGAAAAGTCAAATATAAAATCTGTTTTGGTTATTTATTGATGTCACGGGATCTGCTCGAAAAGCTGGCTCCGGCTGCAGAGCCATATCTTTTTCTTCTTAAATACAGTTTTTCAAAGGAGATATCAGCTTGTAATCAATATCATTAGATATTCTTTTCATAATTGAATTATAAAGGAAATTAAATATGAGCTCTTGTAATCGAATTAGAAAGTGAGTTAGATGTGTTGAGTTAGATATGCTTGTTCATAAACAGATCTCAAAGAAAACCTACTTGAGAATTGAGAATTTTTCCTGAAAGCTTCTGCCTTGAGTCCATACCTACTGCTGATTACCTATCGTAAAGGATCAGAAGTTTAATTTCCGCGGCCTAGAGCATCTAGTTAGAAGCCGCCTAATCATAAGGTAGTCATATAAAGGAAATTCCCCAAATTTATTAGTAAATTAAATTGTGAAGGTTTTCTTTCATTATTTTATAGAGAACGATTCATATAATTTTAAATTAGTAAGACTTAAATTTTTTAATATATAAATATATTCCAGATGAGAATTGCTAAGGCACTTAGCGCCGGAAACGGAAAGTTCACAGGTAGTTCACAGGTAAATGATTTTATCTTTAGAGAATCTTTTACTATATAGGAAAATTTGCTATATACCTCTTAAGTTTCAGGAAGAAAAAAAATCATGAATAAGAAGAAGACAATATATCTTGCAGGCCCCCTCTTCAGCCATGCAGAACTTGATTATAACCGTAAACTGAAGGATTTACTGCTCAGGAAAGGCTTTTCGGTTTTTTTGCCCCAGGAAGATGCAGAGGATACCATAAACGAACGCGAAAAACTGAACCAGGAGTGTATTTTCAATAAATGTGTAGAAGGTGTGGACGGTTCTGATATTGTAGTTGCAGTCCTTGATGGTGTAGATGTAGACTCAGGAACTGCCTGGGAGATAGGCTACGCTTATGCAAAGGAAAAGCCGGTTATCGGGGTTCGAACAGATTTTCGTTCTCTCTCCGACGGAATTGTTAACCTTATGGTAGAGATGGCTATAGTCTCCCTTGCAAAGAATGAAGACGAACTGCTGAAAATAATAGAAAAATTCCGGTAACTATTACTGGCTTCTAACTGTTTCTGTTCCCTAAAGTTTTGGTCCCAACTTTTCTTTGGTCCCAACCTTCTTTTCCCAGAGCTACTTTTGACCTGAACTACTTTTTCCGTTCATCAGAATTTACTCTTGAAGACAAAATCACAGATAACATATCAGGAAATCAAATTTGTGTTGGCGCACTCCATTCTCCCCACTATCCATTAAATTACGGACCACTTTTTTGAACTCCTGTTCATATGTAACAAAGTCTTTATGGATAAGAGGAATTCAAAGCGCCTCAGACTGTGCATAAACCAGGTAAGGAATAATGTCATGGGAACCACGCCTCTGAATTCCCCTGAAGTTCAGAAGATGGGAGACCTTCAAAAGGTGGGATACCTCAAAACCTTTCGAGAGTGCCCTATAACATGCGAGACAACCATCCTTTCCGCCGGTCCATGAAACAATCACATGACCTGTATATTTCTTGCTTTCATTGATATTGCTTTCATTGATATTGCTTTCATTGATATTGCTTTCATTGATATTGCTTTCATTGATATTGCTTTCATTGATATTGCTTTCATTGATATTGCTTTCATTGATATTGCTTTCATTGATATTGCTTTCATTGATATTGCTCTTATCGATATTGTTTTCATCGATATGGCTTTTATCGTTCGTAGTTGAAGTTAGGAAAGCACGATTATCCGTGAGCGGAAACAAAGAGAATGAAGAGGAGTTATAAAGATGACCCATATAATAATGAAGTGTTAAAATCTTCTCTTCTTAATTAAATATGTAATTATCAAATTGAAATTAGTTGATAAAAGATCAGCAGAAGCTAAAATCTATAACGATTATTAAGTAAAAAAATTTTAATATAGTATGCCTGACATAGTAACTACTGGAGGTTAAAATAGTGACCTTTGTGAACGGCTATACTTTTAGAAAAGTGAAAACTTCACATGGGCCTGATATGTACGTCTCCAGATATGGGAAGCTGGTAAAGATCGTGCCATTCAGTCCACAGGTGGAGTTCTCCGAAAAATACACCAGTGACTTGATCCACCAAATCGAGTCAATGGAGTGAAATAATAACAAGTTATTCCGACTTTTTCTTTTTGATTCGGACCTATTTTTGTGAAAGCCTCTTTTCAGGCCGAAGCTCTTTCGGTCTGGCATTTTTTAGACTATTTTCACTATATATATAACTTGTGCTTTCTATAATTTTTTATACACAGTTTTTACGCTCAGGAATTTACAGGAATTTTCAGGTTAGAGTACCTGGTTTATGAAAGCATTTGTTAACTTTACATAGGTAAAAGAAGAATTAACAAATAGAAATCCGATAAAATGATCTTCAATTAAAGAGAAAAGTATAAATGTTAGAAATTAATGGGAAACCAGCAAGTTAATCCGAGTATAAGGAAAATCGATAAACTGGCCCAATATAAAAGAAAGTCGATTAATTGCTCCAAAATATAAAGGAAAGTTGATGAATTGATCAGAAGCTACAGGAAAACCGATCTTGAAGAAATGGTAAGGATCTGGTACGAAGCCTCCATTAGTGCCCATTTCTTTATCCCTGCCTCGTTCTGGGCTTCGCAAAAGAACACAATGAAGGAGAAGTACTTTCCACTCGCCGAAAACTTTGTTTTTGAGGAAAAAGGACAGATCGCAGGATTCATCTCCCTTGTTGGAGAACATGTCTGCGCCCTTTTCGTAGCGCCGGACATGCAGGGTCGAGGAATTGGCAGAGCTTTTCTCAAATATGCAAAGGCCCTGAAAGGAAGGCTCTCTCTCAAAGTTTACAGGGAAAACGAGAGTGCCCTTCACTTTTATGAAAAGTGTGGGTTTGTGGCGGCTGGCGAAGAGGTTGATGAGTATACAGGTTGCGCGCAGATTTTGATGGAATGGAAATAAAATCAGGGAAATCCAAAAATAGAAAGGATAGAAAAGATCCGTTTTGACGGGCTGGAGATTTAAACACGTTATTTTGATGAACTGAGAGACTTAAATGCATTCTGACAGTGGGAACCATAAAAAAGACTGAAATCAAAGTTGCGCTGGCGCACCCCGCAGCAAGTTAGCGGGGTATTAGAATGAAATAAAAAACTATGGGACTTACTAACTCTTCTTACTAACTCTTCTTACTAACTCTTCTTACTAACTCTTCCTACTCTAACTCTTCTTACTAACTCTTCCTACTCTAACTCTTCTTACTAACTCTTCTTACTAACTCTTCTTACTAACTCTTCTTACTCTAACTCTTATTCTTAGCAAAATATTGCTATTGACAGAAAATAGCGATCAAAAGATTGACTGCAGAACTTTCTGAGCAATTCAGAAAATCAGCGGAGCCGGAGAAGAAAATTAAAGAAAACCTGCAGGGCTTGGGTATAAACTCTGATTAGTCGTTAGAAATTGATAGATTGATCATCAGTTAAGGAATTTCTACCTGAATTTTTTTGATTGAACTCTGTTCCAGCTCATGTTATTTTAATATTATATACAACTGCATACATCTTCGGTTAAGTGAAGAATCATGGCAAATTACGTCAATTTCCTCAACATTTGCCAAATATTTTAATAAATAATGAGCTGGAACAAGGTATCGATTTCATGTAAACATGTCAAAATTTAAGGCCGGCTTCTAATATAAAATCGATAATAAAGTCGATAATAAAATCGATAGCTTTCAGGCAAGAAAATTCCCTAACCGATGACCAATGTATACAGCTGTTATGGAAATGAACAGGATTTTCATGATCCTTCAGCTCTGAAGATGCATGGAAATCAATATAAATTAATAACCAGATAGCAGTCATATGAACCATGATGAAGACAGTAAAGTTGGTGAAGATGAGTTATCCTTGTCCGAGTTTCTCGTGCCGGATACAACGGAGATAAAGGAAATAAAAAGTATTTACGAGAATGAATACGAATATAGCGAGTATCTGAGTGAAATCGAGATTTCAATTGCCGAATATTACTACAACTATAACCGAAAGTTAACGGATAAAGATGTCATAAAGGCATTGAAGAATATCAAGCTAAACCGCGACAAGCAAATTAGTTTCTTTGAAAAAGCCCTTGAAAAAAAAATTGTAAAAAGCCTTGTCGAACCTCTTGAGGAAAACCTGCTTTTCGACCATGAATTCACCCTTGTCATTGACTATGTTTTGTGGGTCATTGATAACAGGTCCTGGATTGAGGACAAACAAGCTTATGTTAAGTGGATCACATATGTCCTTGGCTTTTTTTCAGAGGAAGAAGAGAAAAAATACGAAAGGCAGTTCAAAAGATTTGCACGCAAAATGGGCATATCCGGGGCTCAGGTTGATATGCTTCTCATGAAAAAAGAAATGGCTGATGATTTCTTTGACGAGGAAGATATTTTTGGAGAAAGCTTATTAGAAGTGCTTGATCCAGACGAAATTTTTAGCGAGGAAAGAACAGCAGATGACCTTGAAACCGGTTTCTTTTTAATGAATGATGATGAAAAATTCGATTTCTTGCTGGACAAAGGCCCGGATTATGTTGAACTTGTCCAAGACTATGTCACGGAACTTGCGGAAAAAGAAGAGTTTGAGAAAATTCAGGACTTTTACAAAAAGTTCAATGAAAAGAATAAAAACTTTTTCCCTCTGCATTTTATTGTTGGGTCTGCCTACCTTAACAATGACCCTGCTCTTGCAATATCCTATTTTGAGAAAACTCTGAAGGCTACTGAAGATTCCGAAGAATTCCCCCCGGAAATGAGAGAGGAACTGAAAAGATATATGGATATTCTAACAAAACTCCTCCTTGAAGAAGCTACTGAAAAAGTTGAGGAAAAAGTCGTTGAAAGCAAAAAAAGCAAAAGGAGCCGGAAATCTGGAAAAAAAGCCTCAAAAAATAATTCTAAAAGCGAAAAAGTCTAATATTTTTCGTTTTAAATCTTGTCATGTTCAGTGAGATTTTCGATAAACGACCTGCATTTGAATGGTAAGCTTCTGCTTTACCATATTTTTCAATTCCCAAGTTTCGCTTCCCGAGTTCCACTTCCCGAGTTCCGCCTCGGGAGCACGATGCCCTTTTCGCTGCGCTCAAGAGGGCTGAATTATAAATATCTCTGACCCGTACAACCATATCACCATACCTGGTTTTTCTTATCACGCTCGACGAAGGAGAGCGGTCTTTCCGATAATATCATAAAAGAAGAAACAGAGAACTAAACGCCGGCCTGCTAAAAACGAAATGCAAAAGGTCTTTACAAGTTGATTTAATTTGTAACATAAGATATTTATTTATAATTTATATTGAACTTGTGTTCCCCTATTGACAGAGAGCCTTACTAAATATAGTCTAAGATGAGAGAATGAATCAAGAGCTTATACTTGAGAATCTAAATGGTTTTGAATTTGAAGAACTTATAGCAGATATCTTTAGGAAGAAGGGATTTAAAAACGTAGTAGTCACACAACGTACAAACGACGGTGGAAAAGATATCATAATGGATGAAGTTTCTCCTTATGGAGAAATAATTAAAGCTGTAGTGGAGTGTAAGCATCATAAAAATGGGATAGGAAGACCTGTAGTTCAAAAATTACATTCTGCTGTATCTACCTTAGAATACTCTGGAAAGAAAAAAGGGTATATTGTATCTTCCAGTACTTTTACTGATACTGCTGTTGATTATGTAGAAAAAGTAAACAAACAATCAAACAATTTGGTATTAGAACTAATTGATGGTAAGAAATTAAAAGAAATTGCATGTGATTTAGGTGTAAATTTAAAAAATGGTGTTATAGAAGCAATTAGTAATAAAAGCGTATCTTATTCTTCAGAATCATTTATTAAAACAAGCACTTTAGAGTCTAATTTTAACAATGTTAATAATATAAAAAAAGATCAAGTTTCAGTTGAAGATTTAAAAACCACATTTCATCCAATTTATTATATCAATTATGATGTAGATTCACAGTGCTCCACCTCTGTAGGAGTAATACATGAAGAATCAGGAAACGGACAGTTAATAATTGATGGTAGAACCGGCAATGAATTGAGAAAAGAACTTAGAAACTTTCTTTTAAAAAACATAAACAATGAAAAAGAAATTACAAATGGTAGTTGTTTACAATATAAATTAGAGTTTCAAAAAAATGAAAATGAGTTGAAAAATCAAGCAATTTCAGAAATCATTAATTCACGCACAAAAAACGTAACTTATAAAGGAAAAAATAATGTTACTTACAACAAAAAATGTACTCCAAGACCCAAAGATATTACTATCCATGACTGTAGATCATTGTATTATCCTGAATGGACTTTAAACATCAAAGCTAAACAAAAAAACTATATTGTATCATTTTTAGAATCAGCTGGAGACTTTATTAAATTAAGAAACGATACAAAAGTTTGTCAAATCTGCAATCATAAAATTGAAAAAAATAGATGGTATTGCACATATTGTGGGTCTATCATTTGTAAAAAACACCTTAAAGTAACAAGACTTAGAAAAGCAAGGATTTGCACCAATTGTTCTATAACTAAAAGTTTTTTTGGCGCTAAAAAATATTTTGAGTCTAATGAGGAACTCGAAACTTTCAATAATTACTATGCATCATTGCCTCTGTATAAAAAAATATGGGAAAATTCTTACCTTGTATATTCTATTGTATTCATAATTATAATTGGACTTTATTTTTTGTTTTTGAATTAACAAAAATTTCTAAAAATTAAACCTATTTAATAATAGATCTCATCCAAAACCAATTTAGTTTCAATTTAAAAAGTATCACAGTTAATTCATCCTAGATTCGGCAGGTAAACATATATGTTAATATAATTATAGACCCCTTGAAAAATGATTAGTTTTTAAGGGATATTAAACCTTATTTGCCAAATATAATGTAGTGTCAGCCCTCTCCCAGTTAAGGTACATTCATTAAATGATCTATTTGCTGTTTAAATGACTTAAGTACTTTAATTGGTAAATTAAACGTTGATTTATCCCTACTTTTAACATTGAATTTTGTATGGATGAAAATGACATCATATGCCTTATTTATAAATAAACATAAATTGTAAAAGAATAAAGTATTTATCTCACTTTTTTATTGATTTAAAAGAGTATTATAGATTATTTATTTAAAAAATTGATTTTTAAAGTGTACCTTAATTGGGGAAACTCTAAATGCATACCTATCATTTAAAATAAGCATTGTATGCCCTTAGTTTTGGTACTGATTTGGAAGGACCCTATATTCTTATGTACATAATATTGAACTGTTCTCGTTATGGTTGCCTTTTCTCCGATAAAAAATCAGAACTTTCATTCAAAAAAGAAAGGAGGAAAACAGCTTTATTCGGCTGCCTCCGCCCAGAAGGTTATTGTCCTTTTCTATTCCCAGATCCTACATAATCAGCTGGATATGAGAAAGTTTTTCTCTATTTCCCTTCGTTCTTTCATTCCTTTTCCCATACATTCCTTTTTTCCTTTAAGCAACTGTTTTTGTTACAATTTTATGTAATTTTTATATATTCTGTTTTTGTTACCGTGTTCTTGCCTTTAACATTCTTTACTGTCAAGTTAACAGTATATGTTCCTGCCTTGGAATACTTGTGAATCGGATTCTGGTGGAATGACTTTGATCCGTCTCCAAAATCCCACCTCCATTTAGCAGGTATTCCTGTGCTTGTGTCAGTAAAAGTAACCTTTAATGGTGCTTTTCCTGATGTTGGATTCGCAGAAAAGTTTGCAACCGGTTTTGTTATTACTTTTATATATTCTGTTTTTGTTACCGTGTTCTTGCCTTTAGCATTCTTTACCGTCAAGTTAACAGTATATGTTCCTGCCTTTGAATATTTATGAACCGGATTCTGAAGGAATGACTTTGATCCATCTCCAAAATCCCATCTCCATTTAGCAGGTATTCCTGTGCTTGTGTCAGTAAATTTAACCTTTAATGGCATTTTTCCTGAGGTTGGAGTTGCAGAAAAGTTTGCAACCGGTTTTGTTATCACTTTTATATATTCTGTTTTTGTTACCGTGTTCTTGCCTTTAGCATTCTTTACTGTCAAGTTAACAGTATATTCCCCTGCTTTTGAATACTTATGAATCGGATTCTGGAAGTATGACTTTGATCCATCTCCAAAGTTCCAGAACCAGGAAGTTGGAGAGCCAGTACTTGTATCAGTAAATTTAACCTTTAATGGTGTTTTTCCGGAAGTAGGCGAGGCTGTAAATGCAGCTACTGGCTTTGCTGAAGATTGGCTACCAACATTAATGTACCCAGTTTTTACCTCCGAATCGCTTCCATCCTCGTTGGAAACCGTAAGGTTGACAGTGTAGGTACCGGCTGCAGTGTAAGTATGAGCAGGGTTCTGCTCGGTAACGTTAGTACCATCTCCGAAGTCCCAGAGCCAGGAAGTAGGTGAACCAGTCGACTGATCCGTAAAGTTGACAATGAGAGGCACAGTACCGCTCGTTACATCAGCTATGAATGCAGCAACCGGTTCTGCAGGCGTAGATGGTTCGGATACTGTGATATAATCGGTCTTTACCTCGGAATCGGTCCCGTTTGCATTTGCAACCGTAAGGTTGACAGTGTAAGTACCGGCTGAAGTATATGTATACGAGGGGTTCTGCTCAGTTGAGTCTATAGTTCCGTCGTTATTAAAGTCCCATTCCCATGTATCCGGCGATCTGGTGGACAGGTCGGTGAAATTCACAATCATAGGTCCGATTCCCGATGTCACGTCGGCCTCAAAGTCCGCCACCGGTGCCTCTGTCAGCGGGTAACAGGCGACGCCGTTCCACGTCGGTGTGGTGAAGCCGGTAGCGCTTTCGTAGTAGTACGCCACTAAGTTGGTGCACCCAGATGCCCATCTGCTGCCCATCGTCGGAGCGTTGCCCATGAACGTCATGGATGTCAGGGCGGTACAGCTGCGGAACGCACTGCTGCCGATGCTGGTGACATTGTTTCCTATGGTCACAGAGGTAAGATTGGTGCAGTCGCGGAACGCGCTACCACCAATGCTGGTGACGCTGTCCGGGATGGCTATCAAGGTCAGGGCAGTGCAGCCATAGAACGCACTGCTGCCGATGCTGGTGACATTATTTCCTATAGTTACAGTTGTCAGTCCAGAGCAGTCGCTGAATGCAATGTCGCCGATTGTTGTGACGCTGTCCGGGATGGTTACAGTTGTCAGTGCAGAGCATTGGCGGAACGCACTGCTACTAATGCTGGTGACATTGTTTCCTATGGTAACCGATGTCAGGGAGGTGCAGCCATAAAACGCACTGCTGCCGATGCTGGTAACATTATTTCCTATAGGCACAGAGGTAAGATAGGTGCAGCCATAAAACGCACTGCTGCCGATGCTGGTAACATTATTTCCTATAGGCACAATTGTCAGTCCGGAGCAGTCGCGGAACGCACTGTCGCCGATTGTTGTGACGCTGTCCGGGATGGTTACCGAACCGGTCTTTCCTGATGGACATTGTATCAACGTTGTGATGTCCTTGTTGTACAAGACTCCATCGATGCTAGCGTATATACTGTTGTCGTTATCGACATCGATCGCGGTCAGAGCAGAGCAACCAGAGAACGCAGAACTGTCTATGTTCGTAACCCCGCTGCCGATGGTCACAGTTGTCAGTCTGGAGCAGTCCTGGAACGCATAGTCGAGGATGGTTGTGACGCTGTCCGGGATGGTTACAGTTGTCAGGGCAGAGCATTGGCGGAACGCAGAATTACCTATGCTGGTGACACCGCTACCGATGTTCACTGAGGTAATGGAGATGCAGCCCTGGAACGCACTGCTGCCAATTTTGGTGACGCTGTCCGGGATGGTCACAGAGGTCAGGGCAGCGCAGCCCTGGAACGCATAGCTGCCGATGCTGATGACATTATTTCCTATGGTCACAGAGGTAAGGGCGATGCAGTCGCAGAACGCAGAATTGCCGATGCTGGTGACATTGTTTCCTATGTTCACCGAGGTAATGGAGATGCAGCCCTGGAATGCGCTGGTGCCGATTGTTGTGACGCTGTCCGGGATGGTCACAGAGGTCAGGGCAGTGCAGCCGTAGAAAGCGCTGTCGCCGATTGTTGTGACGCTGTCCGGGATGGTTACCGAACCGGTCTTTCCTGATGGACATTGTATCAACGTTGTGATGTCCTTGTTGTACAAGACCCCGTCGATGCTAGCGTACATACTGTTGTCGTTATCGACATCGATCGCGGTCAGAGCAGAGCAATCAGAGAACACAGAATTGTCTATGCTCGTAACCCCACTTCCGATGGTCACTGTTGTTAGTCCGGAGCAGTCTGGGAACACATAGCTGCTGATGGTTGTGACGCTGTTCGGGATGGCTACAGAACCGGTCTTTCCTGACGGACATCGTATCAAAGTTGTGACGTCTTTGTTGTACAAGACTCCATCGATGCTAGTGTACACACTGTTGTCGGCATCGACATCGATCGCGGTCAGAGCAGAGCAATCAGAGAACGCAAAACTGCTGCTGCTCGTAACCCCGCCGATGCTCGTAACCCCGCCTCCGATGGTAACTATTGTCAGTCCAGAGCAGCCGCAGAACGCAGAGCTACCGATGCTGGTGACGCTGTCCGGGATGGCTACAGTTGTCAGAGCAGAGCAGCTTCGGAACGCGCTGGTGCCGATGTTGATGACACCGTCCGGGATGGTCACTGTTGTCAGAGCGGAGCAACCTTGGAACGCGCTGG
Source organism: Methanosarcina barkeri str. Wiesmoor (assembly GCF_000969985.1). Lineage (GTDB taxonomy): Archaea > Halobacteriota > Methanosarcinia > Methanosarcinales > Methanosarcinaceae > Methanosarcina > Methanosarcina barkeri_B. The sequence continues at coordinate 3,551,888 of NZ_CP009526.1, forward strand.
CACCGATATTAGTGACACCGCTACCGATTTTCACTGTGGTCACCGAAGGACAGTTATAGAACGCCCCGTCGCTAATTGCTGTGACACCGCTGCCAATGGCCAATGTGGTCAGAGCAGAGCAACTAGAGAACGCATACTTGCCAATACTGATAACGCTGTTCGGGATGGTCATAGCTGTCAGAGCGGAGCAGCTCATGAATGCATAATCGCCTATGTTTGTGACGCTGTTCGGGATGGTCACTGTTGTCAGAGCGGAGCAACCCTGGAATGCGCTGGTGCCGATAGTAGTGACAGGCAGTCCCTCGATCTCCGCGGGTATGATGACAATACCATCTGACCCTATGTATTTAGTGATGGTGATAGAGCTGCCGTCACTGGTGTAGGTAAAATCACTGGCAGGAGAGGCCTGCTCTTTCACGATGATGTAGTCGCTCTTGACTTCGTCACCGCTTCCTGCAGGGTTGCTCACCGTCAGATTGACGGTGTATGTTCCCGCGGTCGTATATGTGTAGCTCGGATTCTGCATCGTACTGTCAATTGTACCGTCATTGTTGAAGTCCCACTGCCAGGAGGACGGCGAGTTCGTAGACAGGTCAGTGAACTGCACGCTGCTTCCTATTAAAGTAGTCACTGGGTCAGCTGAGAAATCAGCCATAGGTGGCAAATATTCCACTGAGATCAGATTGACCCTGGTGACAGTATCCGAAGCCGCCAGGTTAGAGGCGGTCATAGTCACTGTATAGTTACCAGCGGCATTATATGTCCAGGGGGGATTCTGCTCGTACGAGTCGATTATGCCATCGGACTCGAAGTCCCAGGCCCAGCTGACTGGTCTGTTGGTGGTAAGGTCAGTGAACTGCACGGTCAGCGGAGCGGAGCCGCTGGTCACATCAACGGAGAAATCGGCTACCGGTGAGTCCGGCAGGACGGGGACAATGTAATCGGCCTTGGTTTCGGTGTTCGATCCACCGGTGTTGGATACCGTCAATGAGACAGTGTATGTGCCGGGGGCCTCGTAGGTGAACGAGGGGTTCTGCTCAGTTGAGTCCACAATCCCATCGTTATCGAAATCCCAGGCATAGTCAAGTATTACACCAGTGCTCTCATCATGGAACTGTACCGTAAGCGGTGCGGTTCCGGAGGTCACATCGGCAGTGAAGTTAGCCACTGGTGCACTAACCACACCAATGTTGATGACGCCAACCGCCTCCAGGTCTAATCCGCCTGAACCCCAGGTCACCCAGCCATCATAGATGGGGTTGCCCTGGGAGTCCTTGAAGTCCCCGCTGCCCGGAATATCCACTATTCGGACATAGTTGATGGAGTTAAGGTCTACGCTCCCATTCAGCACTTCGGGTGCCTGCGCAAGGTTGCTCAGGTCAAAGGGTGTGCCCCAGGAATCACCATAAGCATTGACATGCTTCCCTACCAGGTTGTATACATCGGTGGGGTCTATACTCCCATATCCGCCTACTTGTCCGGAAGTCAGGGATATCGAGGGGAAGCGCGCAAAGACGATGCCGTCAGTGGATACCTCCACATAAGCTAGCTCGGCGAATATGCTCTCCGTGCCTGAGACGATGAAACCGTTCTCAAAAACCGCCAGGTCCGGTCCTTCGCCGTTAGCGATGGGCAAGTCGAACCCGAGGGTTACGGATCCAGGTAGTTCGCCTGCATTTATCTGATCTTGATCTAGATCTCCCAGGCTGACAATGTCAAAGTTATCGCCGGTCACCGGACCGAGGGCCTTGCTCGGATCGGAAAACGGTGGCCCGATGCTCTGGTTAGCTGGAGAGTAGTCCACGACCGTGCTGGCCCAGGTTATAAATATAGGATTCACATTGCCGCAGTCGGTCTTGCCGTCACCGTTCGGACCTACGAAACCTGGTATCCCCGGATCGGGGGCTCCGGGATTGGTGTTCTCCAGTGCGGTAGAATAAATATTGAGGATGGTCCCGTTGACGGTCACAGTGTCATCGCCTGTGGTATTTACCGTCCATGCAAATTCCTCCTCACTGGCAGATTCACCGGCAACATAGCTTGGTCCGTAGTCATAGGTACCGGATACCGTTTCGTCGGGCACTGTGACACTGTAAGTTATGGTGTCAGTGACTCCGGTGAGGTTGACTGTGCCGTAAAAATCCAGGAATGTATAATCTTCCTCGGAAGTGTTCCAGATGTAACGTCCACTGTCAACTTCAGTAAGATTCCAGTCTGCAGGAAGGGCTTCATGTATTACGATGGAATCCTCGTCAGTATTGAAGGAAACTGTAAGGGTTACATTGTAGGTATTTCCGTCAGATACTTCTGAGGGAGTAATCGTTCTTGTTATTGTTGCTTCACCGGTAGCAACAGCTGGCATGGCCAGCATTGCTATGGAAAGTAAAAGCATGACTGTTGTCAGAACAAAAAACCTTTTTTTTTGCATTTCTATTCCTCTTTTTTCATAGGGGATTCAGTCTACCTGCGCGGAAATTTCCGGACCCCCGAAGATTTGGTAATCGGTTTGCTCGGGCAGGAAATTTTTTTGGTTCAAGGATTTTCGGACCTTTGAAGAAAGCAGGAAGCTACTGAATTTTGTTATTCTGTTTTTTATTCTCGCGGATTTTGAGGATTCCGGGATCAGCCGGTTTTGAACTACTTAGCTGTAGAACCTTAATTTGACAGAAGCATATATATTATAATGTATAAATGGGCTTCAAGCTTCGGTTTTCTTTATACAATTTAAATTTATAAATTATGTTTATAGATTTTTGATATATTTCATATTACCAAAAGGTAATGTGCCAATGCAATGTGTTTTTTGTAATAAAAACTGTATTAATTAATAAAATTTGTCAAATTAGTGGTAGAAAGTTTCGGTGACCTAACAGATAATGATAGCATTTCAAAATCCGGAAAAATGCCGAATATGAAAAACACAGCTCGAATTAAAATTCGCCCTTTAAGCAAAAATGCTTCAATACTTGTCAAGATCTTTGGTGAAGGGCATACCTAACTTTCAGTTCGTTTAAAACAAATTTCAGGCAAGAGCCGTGTATAGGAAATAAGTGCTTTTAGTTTCTTTTTTGAGATCCTCCTATGTTTTTATGGGGTTGGCGGTTGTTCTGGGCGAAAGAATCGGGCCTTATTTTTTGTATGGTGAGGCTATCGAATCAGATTTCGGACCTTTTTGAAGCGTCAGACCAACCGAATTATTTAGGAATTTTCGTATCTTAGCTGGATACAATTCTTAATATGGAATGACTTTGTCTAAATGTTCCAAGCTTTTCAGAAATATTTTATTTAGCTAATTAGATACAATTAAACAGATTAATATTTGTAGCTTCTACAAATAAAAATCTTTGGCTAATTATTCTTATCCTTATGGATAACACGTTCCTTCAAGACCCTGAAGGAATGAAGGAAATTTTTCAGATTCTATTCCTGATTTATTTTCACCGTCTATCCGTTTCCCTGTTATTGAGCATGCTCCGGTTTCTGCTGTTGTTGACTCAAATAAATTTCTGTTTCAGTTCGACTTTTCAGGAGTTTTTCGTCGATCTTGGATATGTTATATCAGCAGGGACAGCAACAGAGCAAAATATTGGAATTATCACATACATAAAAAATACTTTAATATCGTGTAAAAAGAAAACAAATTGGATAAAAAATCTATGTGGGTACAAATTGTTAATGCTTGATGACACTGCTTTTAGTTTTCCTTCATAAGTTCTTGGACACACAATATTCTTATGTACACAATATTGAACTGTTCTCGTTATGGTTGCCTTTTCTCCGATAAAAAATCAGAACTTTCATTCAAAAAAGAAAGGAGGAAAACAGCTTTATTCGGCTGCCTCCTCCCAGAAGGTTATCATCCCTTTTTATTCCCAGATCCTGCATAATCAGCTGGATATGAGAAAGTTTTTCTCTATTTCCCTTCGTTCTTTCATTCCTTTTCCCGTACATTTCTTTTTTCCTTTAAGCAACCGGTTTTGTTACAATTTTATGTAATTTTTATATATTCTGTTTTTGTTACCGTGTTACGTCCTGCTGCATTCTTTACTGTTAAGTTAACCGTATATGTTCCTGCCTTTGAATACTTGTGAATCGGATTCTGGTGGAATGAATCTGATCCATCTCCAAAGTCCCAGCTCCATTTAGCAGGTATTCCTGTACTTGTGTCAGTAAATTTAACCTTTAATGGTGCTTTTCCTGATGTAACACTGCTGTTGAAGTTTGCAACCGGTTTTGTAATCACTTTTATATATTCTGTTTTTGTTACCGTGTTTTTGCCTTTAGCATTCTTTACTGTCAAGTTAACAGTATATGTTCCTGCTTTTGAATATTTGTGAACCGGATTCTGAAGGAATGACTTTGCTCCGTCTCCAAAGTCCCATCTCCATTTAGCAGGGATTCCTGTGCTTGTGTCAGTAAAAGTAACCTTTAATGGTGCTTTTCCTGAGGTTGGACTCGCAGAAAAGTTTGCCACAGGTTTTGTAATCACTTTTATATATTCTGTTTTTGTTACCGTGTTCTTGCCTTTAGCATTCTTTACTGTCAAGTTAACAGTATATATTCCTGCCTTTGAATACTTGTGAACAGGATTCTGTAGGAATGACTTTGACCCGTCTCCAAATTTCCAGAACCAGGAAGTTGGAGAGCCAGTGCTTGTGTCAGTAAATTTAACCTTTAATGGCGTTTTTCCTGAAGTAGGCGACGCAGTAAATGCAGCTACCGGCTTTGCTGAAGATTGGCTACCAACATTAATGTACCCAGTCTTCACCTCTGAATCACTCCCTTTTGCATTTGTAACCGTAAGGTTGACAGTGTAGGTACCGGTTGCATTATAGGTATGCGAAGGGTTCTGCTCAGTTGAGTCCACAGTTCCGTCGTTATTAAAGTCCCACGAATAGGACGAAACGGTGCCTGTGGACTGGTCGGTGAAATTGACTGTCAATGGCGCATTACCTGATGTTATGTCTGCAGAGAAGTCAGCAACAGGCGAAGAGAGAGAGTCCTTGAAGGCATAGACTTTCTGATCCGCTCCGATACTGAAAAGCATACCGTCCGAAAGTGCTGGGGTAGATCCTGCATGTGGAGTGTGCCAGGCTACTTCTCCCGTAAAGGCGTCCAGAGCATAGAGGTCATTGTAACCGAAGTATCCGTTGCCTTCGGTTCCGACGTAGACAAGCCCGTCAGCTACCGCAACAGAACATGTCCAGCCTCCTATTCCCCCGTTCTCTCCTGTCAGGGAAGGGGTTTCCCAGACTTTTTCTCCCGTACTTGCGTTGAAGCAGTAGGTCTGCACATTGGAAAAACCAGAGCAGCCTCCACAAACATAGACATTTCCGTAGGCAAATGCAGGAGTTGAGTCTGTCCTTTCGATATTTTGCTGCCAGATTATGCTCCCGTCAACAGCGTCCAGGGCAAGAAGGTCTCCGTCTCCGTAGAAGTTGTAGGTTGTCAGGTAGAGGACCCCGTCTTTATAAGCAGGGGATCCACAGAAATTCTGTTCTATATTATTAATGTGCCATACCTGATCTCCTGTTACTGCGTCCACGCAGTAAGCATGGCCTGCATAAGAAGTCCCATATCCCCAGCTTGTCAGGTAGAACTTTCCGTCCGCGTATGCAGGGACGGACTGAGCATCTCCGACGACTTCAAAACTCCAGAGCAAGTATCCGGTGTATTCGTCAAGACAGTAATAATGGCTTCCATCCCAATCGCTAAAGATTACCATACCATCCGCAATAGCAGGTCCACTATTAACCGCACCCTGACTTCCCACAGTATCATTGAAACACCAGATTTTTTCTCCGGTTTCTGCGTCGTAACAGCCAAGTTCGGGGCCAGTGGCCGTAAAGACCATGCCGTCATCATAAGCAGGGGAAGCCCACGAACCGTATACGGCTTTCGGAATGCTGACGTTCCACAGAATATCTCCACTAAATTCGTCCAAGGCTACTAACTGGGGAATATCCTCCGTGCTCTCTTCCATTCCTGCGGTCCCGCATATCACAAAGACTTTTCCTCCGGCCGCAACAGGGGAGGAACTGCTGATTGCATCAATGTCCTCACTTATCCACTCGGTCTGATTGGTCTTGGGCCCGCTTTCTGAGTAGCCAAGGTGGTCAACCTTTCCATGGAACTGGTACCAGGAATTCTCAGGAATGGACTCGTTTTTCTGCTCTTCAACATAATTTGAGTAGGGAAGGACCAGAGGGTACTTATCAGTTCCTGCATCAGCAGTGTAAGCCGTATCCCCTATACCGTCCCCATTTGAGTCGCTTCCTGCGTAGTCATCGTAGTAATTACCTATATACCCTGTCAGTTTTGTTCCATTCCAGACATATTCTACTGGTTCGGAGCTCTGGAAGAATGAGTCTGACCCTCCGGATATATGGTCGTTTGAACCTCCCATTTTCTTTCCATTGTTGTTGATGAAGGTGTTCTTATAGATCCGGTTGTCTCCTGTGCTATCAAGAACAGCTGCAAAGTCCCAGCAGTTGGAAATATTATTCTGCCGGAGAGTGTTTTCAGTTCCCTGTAACCATACCCCTTCGGCGCAGTCATCTATAAGGTTGTCTTCTATCAGTACGTTCTTTGCATTGACGTTAATTGCAAAGCACATCTCTTCGGTCCCTGTAATTTCAAAGCCGCTGAACTCAACGCCGTCAGCACTTATGGTTACGCCTGAAGAGTCTATGAAACCCGAAGCGTTCAGGACAGGGTCCTTGATGCCTTTTAGAGTCAGATTCTTGTCGATGGTCAGGACTTCGTGATACTCCCCGGGATATACCTTGATGATGTCTCCGGAATCGGCTGAATTAATAGCTGCCTGGATAGACTCCCCTCTTTTAATCGGCCAGGTAGTCGGAACTTTGACTGCGTAAATGTAGTCTTCGGCAACTTTTTTATCCGTCCCGTGTTCGTTCTGGACGGTAAGGGTCACTGTGTAAGTACCTTCTGCAGTATAGGTATGGACCGGGTTTACTTCAGTTGAAGTGTTTCCGTCCCCAAAGTCCCAGAGGAATTTGTTGGCGTTAAAGGATCTGTCTTTGAATGAAACAGTCAGAGGAAAAGAACCTGTCTGTTTGTCCGAACTGAAGTTTGCTTCTGGAGGAAGAGCCTCGCCCTGTCCGATGCAGTACAGGTATCCATTATCTGTTCCGTAGTAGACCTTTCCGTCGGAAAGAGCTGCACCCTGCAGGGTGTATGCAGAATCCTCCGGTGGGTTGTAGTGCCATGCAAGGGTCCCGTCAGGGTTCAGGCAGTAAATCGAGCCGTCAACTATGGCTTCTGTGAAATAGATGTACGGATCGCCATTCTCTACCGAAAGAACAGGTGAAGACTTTACTCCTCCGCTAATCGGAGTTTCCCAGATTACAGTTCCATCGGAATCGTTCAGGCAGAACATTGACCCGGTCTCGCCGTGTTCTCCATGTCCCACATAAACTCTTCCATCATACACAACAGGGGTAGATGTCGAAAAGCCAATTGAGGTTGCCCATCCACTATCAAGGAACTGCCCTGTATCAGGGTTAAACCCTACTTTGAAGCAGTAACCTGTTTCCTGTCCTCTTTCCGAAGAGGTGTACAGGGCACCTTCAGCGTAGGTTACGGAGCTTCGGAACATTCCAGGGTCGGAAAGTGCAAAAGAGATGTCGGAACTCTTGCTGAAGTCAACCTCATCTACGAAGGTACCTGTATCTTTTTCGAGGCAGACCATTTTACCTTCGAAGACCGGGTAGACCAGGTAATTTCCGACAACTACTGCCCCGCTCCAGAGAAAACCTGACATGTTATTGTTTTCATGCTTCCAGACAAGGTTTCCGCTGTCGTCGTAGCAGTAGTAGTATTTGGTTCCGGTTCCTCCTTCAAGCCCGTCTCCGATGTAGAGTTTGTGGTCAGAATATGTGATTGGACACTCCAGGTTGCCGTCGGTTACGTGTGCTTTCCAGAGCTCGTTTCCGTTTTCCTGGTCAAAAGCGTAGAGATTTCCTTCCATGGTAGGGACAAACAGTGTTCCGTTCCCGATGGCGGGGGTCGAGGTTTGTGTCAGGTCTCCGCCAAGTTCCTTTGACCAGATAAGGTCTCCGGTCTCTTTGTTAAATGCCCAGACAGAAGCGTTTCCGGCAGTTACGAAAACCGTATTTCCGGAAATCACTGGCGGGACATTTATGCCTCCGCTCCCGCAGGGTTCCTGCTCCGAAGAAGTCAGATTCTGCCAGAGGAGTTCCGGGTCCTGGGTTGGGACAGAATTGAATGTGTATCCGGTATGAGAGCTGTCTTTCTGGAACTGAGACCATCCGGATTCAGTAACCGTTTCGCTTACCGTAATATAGTTGGTTTTTGTTTCGGTGTCGGAACCCCCGTCACCTGTGACCGTCAGGCTGACGGTGTAAGTTCCTGTGCTGTTATAGATATGGCTCGGGTTTGTCTCGTTTGAGTCCACGGTTCCGTCTGAATCAAAGTCCCAGGCCCAGGAAGTTATTCCATCGCCTGAGGATAGGTCCGTGAACTGGACTGTCAGTGGTGCTGTACCGCTTGTCACATTCGCTGTGAAATTGGCAACTGGAGCTCCGGAAAGTGGTTCGCTTACGACGATGCACTCTGTCTTTACTTCAGAATCGCTTCCATCTGCATTTGCAACCGTAAGGTTGACGGTATAGTTTCCGGCTGATGCATATACATGTGAGGGGTTCTGCTCGGTATCAGTCGAATTGTCTCCAAAGTCCCATAGCCAGGATGTAGGTGTATTTGTGGACTGGTCAGTAAAATTAACCGTGAGAGGAGCATTGCCAGAAGTCGGTGTTGCTGAAAAGCCTGCAACTGGAGCTGAAGGCGTTTCGTGCGTTTCTGAACTCCCGTAGTTTTCATTTGAAGATATTAGCGGATCGTAGTCAGTGCCGAAACTGGAAGGCACAGTATAAGACATGTCACCGATTCCGTTTCCGTCACTGTCAGACCCTGAGTAGGCAGTGCCCCAGTAGTTGCCCAGGTATCCGGTGTGGGTTGTACCGTTGTAAGTGTATTCCATGGGTTCAGTGGAATTCCAATAGGTTATAGCTGGAGGTGTACCGGACATACCAGAAGTGTTCGCGAAATTGTTCAGGTATATTTTATTGCCATCACCCGCATTTTTCACAACGTTTATAGCAATTCCATTTGAAACTATATTGTTTCTTACTATAGTATTATTCTTTGCAGTTGTTGAATAAAGTGCAATTGCTGCTCCTATATCGTTCAGGAAGGTGTTGTTTGCAACTGTGGAATTTTCCCCTCTTAGATAAACTGGATTGCAGTTGTTGAAAATATTGTTTTCAATAATATTTTCAGTTGCTGTATTTGGGATATATAGAGAAAAAGCTGATGTAATATTTGAAACAATATTATTTTTAAAAGTATTGTTTTTTCCACCAATGCTAATACCAGAATCAGAGCAATCATCAAATACACAATTTCTAACTATGCAGTCATTAGCGTTAATACTTATTGGACTCATTGGAACATTAATTGCCACATTTTGAATGATACAACCCGGACTTTGGTAGATTGTGATTCCGTTAGGTTTTTGCCCAGCAGTTTTTAGCATTCCTGTGAAATTCTCTATTACACAATTTGGTGCTGCCCCGTTACTTCCTCCTACACCTAATATCTGGCTATTGGACTTAATAATCACTCCATCTCTGCTCTCACCCTTGAATGTTAGATTCGGCACTTTAATAATTTTATTATCGCCGATCTCATATACTCCATTCATGACAAAGATAGTATCTCCGTCTGCACAATTGTCCAGAGCATCTAAGATTTCCTGAGATGTGTCTACATTCCAGGTCTTTGCCGATGCTGGTGACACTACCATTATTGAACTTAATATTACAATTATAAAAATATAATATATTGTTTTCATATTACCGCCTTACTTTTAGAACCTGCTACGAAATTATCTATGCCAACTGATCGTACATTGGGACTCTTATTAACGACTTTGAATCCTGAAAATCAAATTTACAATAGAAAACATGCAGAGGTTATTCTGTGACGAGCCCTGATCCCATCCGTAAAAAGAGTAAAGAAAATACAAAGATACTTTCTACAGATATACGGTCAGTGGCCGACTCTCAAAAAAGAAAAAAGATTATGTTATGGTGTTGCCACCAGTTTAACATAATCTGTCTGAATGTTTGAATGCGTGACGAATCCATCATCTTCACCATTCTGAACAACTAGCACAGTTACGTTGTTCGAATTGTCAATGTAATTTCCGATGTTCGATATTACTCCTCCATTCAACGAAAATTCATACTGTACATTTGCGCCTTCATTCAGTTCTTCATATGTTGATAATGCATTGTTCCATATGTACAACTTGGCACCGTAGACATAATCAGTACTATACGCATAGCCTTTCCATGTTACATTGATAGAAGTAATCCACGGCTTCTCATTGTCATCAATCTTGAATACAAACCGATGCGCAGAATAATAGCCCTCATCAGTTGTTTCACTAGATGCGTAGTTATTATCATCTGCCTTAATGGCATCTTTTTCACCAGAAGAGAACTCTATCGTCGGGTCCGTAGCAGTAGTAGGTGTATCATCTATCTGGTACTTGTAAGCCCACATGTCCGTACTTCTGTTAAAGTCGTAGCGAGTATAGTTGGCACAGCCGCAGAGGTATCCACCGTCGTTACCATAGAAGACCCAGCCGCCTGAAATTACGGCTCCGGCCAGACAGTAGCGATTAGTGCCCGGGGAGGTTTCACTCCAGACTGTAACCCCACTGCTGTTCACGCAGTAGATACCGCCGCTCCCGGAGTTCGTGGTGACGTAGATGTACTCATTGCCAGGGCCATAGAAGGTCGATATTGCGGGAGAGCTCTGTACCGGACCTACGGAATTGTTCCAGATTTCAGTTCCATCGGATGCGTTCAGGCACCAGAGTTTACCCGTAGAGAAGCCGTTGTTGTTACCCACGTAAACCCTGCCGTTGTAGTATGCAGGAGTGGAGGTACTGTATCCGATGGATTCGCTCCATTTGTTAGACGCATCGAACTGGCCCGTGTTCGCATTAAAGCCCAGTGAATAGCAGTATCCTGCCAGGGAGGTGAAATAGATCCTGCCGGTCTCTTCACTGTAACAGATTGAGGAGCGGATCTCGTTTACGTTAAAGCCAAAGACCGTTGAGGCGTCGATTTCCTGAACAGTCTCTACTTCGTAGTTTGTGAAGTTCGTATAGTTTACCGAAACAAGGTGGCCGGCATCGTCACCATAGACTGCATAGTCCCCGATGATTGCCGCACCTGCCCAGTAGTATCCTTTTGCGGATGAACAGTCCCTTTCCCATTCCTTTACCATGTTAGTGGGGTCAGTTACGTTGTAACAGTAGTACTTTCCTCCGTCGCTCAGATTCACAGGATCTACAGAACTCATGTTTACCGAACCGAAGAGAATGTGCTTGTTTCCGTTACTATCTTCTGCATAGGTAATCGGCGTAGAAAACTGGATGGAGGTTGAGGCAATTACAGACCCGCTATCAGAAATAGATCCAGTAGATGCATCGACAGCAATAAGGTCAGGGTCAGGATCACTACCATATCCGGTATTCACCACAAAGATATGCCCGTTACCTGCAGCCGGTGCAGCATTCTGAAAACCTGGATTTCCGATGTCAACCGACCAGCCTCCGACCGAAGTCCCGTCTTTATAGTATTTGGCAAGATTACCGTCCGACGCAACCGCATATACGTAGTCTCCGTACACAATTGGACTCGCGTCAATTCCTACCCATCCACCGCAGATATCATGTTGCCAGGACATAGTCGAGTTAGGGGTGGCTATTGGAGCACTGTCTCCTGTAATTCCACTGTTTACTTTGTCTTTCTGGAACTGTGCCCAGTCGGAACCCAGTGCCGGCTGAGAAGCCACCACCAGGAGCAATGTCATAAAAATAAAAAATATTTTCAGTGTATGTTTGTTCATATTTTCGTCTCTCCTATTTTGTCATAGGGGTTCAGTCTACCTGCGCGGAAATGTCTGGACTCCCGAAGATTTGAAAAGCGGTTTGACCGGACAGGAAGTTGTTTTTGGTTTAGGGTTTTCGGACCTTTGAAGAAAGCAGGAAGCGACTGGATTTTGTTTTTCTGTTTTTTATTCTCACGGATTTTTGTCTAGGATCAGCCGGTTTTGAAGTATTTGGCTTCAAAATCCCGGTGATCAAACAGAAGATAACAGCATTCAAAATCCGGAAAAATACTGATTTGAAAACACAGCCCCAATTAAAAATCTAGCATACTCTTTAGGTAAAATTTATATGTTTCTCATCAAAATTTTTGCTGAAGAATCTACCTGACTTTCCTGATTCCAGGAAAGAATTCAGGCTAGAGCTGTGTAAAGAAAAATAAGTGCTCAGTTTCTTATCTTTTTGAAGACCTCCTGTATTTTCATAGGGTTGTCAGTTGGTCTGAGCGGAAGAGTCTGTCTGCATTTCGAATTCTATATTGCAATCAGATAAGGTTTCGGACCTTTTTGAAGTGTCAGAACAACTGGAGTTTTAAAAGTTTATCTGGAACATATGCTGCGGAAATTTTGATATTTCCTGAAATGTATCTGATTGAACTAATTGTATCTGATTGAACTAATTGTATCTGATTGAACTAATTGTATCTGATTGAACTAATTGTATCTGATTGAACTAATTGATTATTTTGGAGTTCTATAGATAAAAATCTTTGGCTAATTATTCTTAGCCAGTTGACTAATAATTTATCTCCTATCTCTTTTAGTATAAATTTTGAAATTTAATTTTCAAAAAAGAAAGGAGGAAAACAGCCTTATTCGGCTGCCTCCGCCCAGAAGGTTATTGTCCCCTTTTTGTTCCCGGAACCAGCATAATCAGTCGGAACCTGTAAAGCTACTGAAGTGTTTTCCTGACTGTTCCTTCCTACTACTTTCCAGTAATTATCCCATAGCTGAGAGTCCAGCATCAGTCCCTGGCTGAAAAGCTCATCTCCAGCAGAGAAGTCGCAGACTATGGCTGTAACATTTACGTCGCAGCTTCCTCTGTTTTTGAGATTTAGATACTGGAGCTCACTGTTTTTTCCAGGGTACAGTTCCCCAAAATCCAGGGCTGAAGGAGAGACCTCGAGAGAAATCACCGGAATAATGGTTACATTCAGGGACACACTTGATGACCCTTTCTGGCTCCCTGAAGAAGCTTCCTCAACAGTGATACTATCCGTAAGTTCGTTATTTGTCTCATTCGATTCGGCTATCACATCCCCCGCATCTGCGCTTACCTTAACGCTGTAATCCCCAGACTTAACCGGTTTCCACGAGAAATTAACAGCAGTGCTACTGCCCGATACAATCCCTGATACGGTGCTGGTATCCACAACAGCGCCGTTTACGGAAAGGGTCGCGTTAAAGATTACAGCATCACTTGCGCCGATGTTGTTGATGGTGGCGCCGATGTTGCATGAGGTATTTGCATTAACACCGGACGGCGGGATAATGGAAGAAACAATGAGATCAGGCTGGTCCCCCAGAGTCGAAGAGTCGGTTACCGTGATATAGTCTGTTTTTACCTTGGAATTACTTCCCTCTGCGTTTGTAACTGTGAGGTTCACGGTGTAATTATCTGCGGCAGTGTAAGTATGAGCCGGGTTTTGCTCGGTGGAATCCACGTTTCCGTCGCCGTCAAAGTCCCAGGACCAGCTTTCAGCACCATTGGACTGGTCGGTGAAATTAACAGTCAGGGGAGCTTCACCAGAAATCGTATTGGCTGTGAAATCAGCAACAGACTGGCTTGAAGAGTATGCATAGACTTTGCCGTCTTTACCGACTGAGTATACAACCCCATCGACGATTGCAGGTGTACTGCCACCCCCTTTGTCCTGCCAGATTAGCTCTCCGGTGTAGGCATCAAGACAGACGAGACCGGAACCTCCGGTCCCTACGTAAACCTTGCCGTCGGCAGCCGCAGGCGAGCAGGTCCAAAACCCGATGTTGTCTTTGGGATCGGTCTCCCAGACCAGTTCTCCTGTTGTGGCATTGAAGCAGTATGTAATATAACGAGAATAACCACTGCTTACATATATATTCCCATAAGCATAGGCCGGGGTCGAATCTGTACCTGTGATGGAGGTGTTGGACCACAATACTGAACCGTCAGTGATATTCAGTGCATAAAGCTGTGCACTTTCTCCTTCCGGGTTGTAGGTCGTAAAGTAGACAGCATCGTCGGTTATCATCGGAGATCCGCAGGGGTTGCTGCTTATATTGGCATGTTTCCAGATCTCCTCACCGGTATCTGCATTGAGGCAGTAGACCAAATTTTCACCGTCATCACTGAAGCCATGCCAATAAAGAACATAGACTTTATCGTCCTTATACGCGGGACATGACTGCGCATAAGATGAAACAGGTGCACTGAAATTCCATAATTCTTCTCCGGTGGATTCCTCGAAGCAGAAGTACTGGTTACCCTTCCAGTTAGATGAGAATACCTTCCCGTCTGCAACCATTGTGCCGCCGTTTACCGAGTTGTAAGTGGTACCCTCAGGGTAGTTGTTCAGGCCACACCATACTTTCCCGTCGTCATAAACAGGTGAAGACCAGGAACCATAAAAACCACCGCCATCCGCTTCACCGTGATCGGTAAGGACGGCTCCGGTCTGCTGGTTAAGACTGCGGATGACAGACATTCCGGTATCGTTGTCATTGCAGTTTACAAAGATCCTGCCCCCTGATACTGCAACCGAAGAACTTCTAACAGCACCGATGTTGTCACTTACCCAGAGTCTGGTGGCTGTTGATGGTGCAGATCCTTCGGAAAAGCCACTGTGCTGTGCATCTTTCTGGAACTGCGGCCAGGAATCGTTTGTAGCCCATTCGGGAACATTCCAGGGCTCGACTATTATAATACCGGATTTCTTAACAGTATTACTTTCGTACTGGCTTGAAACGGTGAGGGTTACGCTGTACGTGCCATCTTCGGCATACTGATGGGTCGGGTTCTGAAGGTTTGAGGTAGTATTGTCACCGAAGTCCCAGGACCAAGTGGTCGCAGAGTTGGTATTATATGAGGTATCGGTGAATTCAACTGATACGGGACTTTGAGTGCCGGAAACACTATATGAAAAGTCCGCTACCGGAGTTATCTGATCCGTGACATTGATAAGTCCTGTTCTTGTGGATGTATTGGAACTGCCAGAACCTATAACAGTGAGGCTTACCGTATATAAGCCGTTATTTTCATATATATGATAAGGGTTCGTCTCGTTCGAAGTGGTATTGTCTCCAAAGTCCCAGAGCCATCCGTCTATACCATAGCCGGTGGATTCATCGGTAAACGACACGTTGAGCGGGGCCTTTCCGAAGGTGTTTTCAGCGGAAAAGTCTGCAACAACAGGATTGGAATCGCTTCTTTTGAGGGCGAAAGTACAACCCGCCGCTCCTTTCCACTCATTGTTTCCAAAAAATAAATACCCCTGCTTAATAACAGCCCCGCCAAGAACATATTGCTGCATACTCTCAGGAGGAGTCCAGTGCCAGACTTCCATGGCATCGGTGTTACTCGCATTGTCCCTCAGACAGTACACCGTTCCGTTTTTGACATTTGTTGTAAAGTAGATGTAAATGTCTCCTGTTGAATTCTCATAGTATGTGGACACTGTGGGCGAAGACTGGATGATGCCGTTTGCAGTGTACTTCCATATTTCCGACAGGTCTGATGCATTCAGACAGAAAAGACAGGGCTCACCACCAGATTTGAACATCTTGCCGACTCCGACATAGAGCCGTCCATTATATATGGCTGGGGTCGAAGTGCTTGGCCCTATACTATGTGAAGCCTTATCGGTCCTGACAAACTTCCCTGTGCTTTTATCAAATCCTATTACACAGCAATATCCGGAGGTCGTCGTGAAGTAACAGCGACTGCTGTTTTCATCATATGACACCGACGACTGGATCTGGCTTCCGCTATTCGGTATCGAGAAGACAGCAGATACGTTAATCTCATCCACAAGCTCACCCGTATTCTTGTTGAGGGACGTCAGGTTCATATCCTCCCCTCCGAATACAAGGTAATCGCCGATTACTGCAGCTCCTGCCCAGTAATAACCGTCTCCTTCATAACTCCAGCACTGGGTTCCATTGTCATAGTAGCAATAATAAGCAGATGGGTTCCCATAGCATGTTCCAAAATAGATCCGGTGGTCTTCATATACAACGGGGGTGTTTAACTGTGAATAAGACCCCCCAAGTCCTGTTATATTCCATAAAAGGTCCCCGTTTCTAATATCATATGCAGAGAGTTTTCCCCTGGAGCTTTCGGGGTAGAATATCGTTCCGTTACCGTAGCATGCAGGCCCAAGATTCTCTCCGGATGTAACGGTGTTCCATATATATTCTCCCGTCGTGATGTTATGGACACTTATATTGTGGCTACACACGGATACTAAAAGATCATCTAAAACAAGGGGGTCCGTATTCATGTATCCCGTATGCGTAGACCATATCAGGTCAGGGTCATCAATAGGACCTGCCTGCGATGTAACCCCGGTGTGATAGAGGTTGTTCTTGAACATCACCGTATCCGATGAATCAGGCATAGGTGCGACTGCAACAGGTGTTTCACCACCTTCTCCGCCTGATGAACCTCCGCCTAATAGCCAATCTGAAGTCATTGCAGATGCCGGGATAATTGCCATCATCAGAAGAAGTATTGTGCAAAGAATGGGTATTTTACTTTTCATTTTTTTCATTATTTATTTCTCCTACGCTTTACATAGGGTTCGGGCCATCCTGCTGGGTAATTTTCGATCACCTGGAGGTTGAAAGAAATGTTTTGGATCGGAACGGGGTTTGTTTTTGGTGCAAGAATTTTCGGACTTTTGAAGAGAGCAGAATGGGCTAAAATTTGGTTTTTCTGTATTTTATTTTCGCGGATTTCGGGATCGGCCGATTTTGAAGGATGTGAATTTAAAATTATGGGGATCAAACAGACGATAACAGCATTTAAAAATCCGGAAAAATGCTGAATGAAAAACACGGTTCGAATTGAAAATTAAAAATAAGTCTTCAAGTAAAGATGCTTTGATGTAAGTAAAGATGCTTTGATGTAAGTAAAGATGCTTCCATACTTATCTAAATTTTCGCTGAAGACATACCTACATTTTCAGTTTCAGGAATAAATTCAGGCATAGAACCATGCGAAGAAAAATAAGTGCTTTCAACTTCTCATCTTTTTGCTAACCTCCTGTGTTTTCATAGGGTTGTTTGCTGGTCTGGGAGGAAGAATCTGGCCGATTTCAAGTTTAGTGAAAAAGGCAGATCAGGTTTCGGACTTTTTTGAAGCACCAGACAAGGACGATTGGAAGAATTTATTGAAATATATGCTGCAGAAAATTTTTCTTCTTTAAAGTTTCGGGATTTATCAGTAATATCTGATCAAACTAATTAATTATTTGACCACTTTACAGATAAAAATCTTTGGCTAATTATTCTTATCCTGGTGGTTAACACAGTTCTTTAGAATCCTTAAGAAAAGAAAGAAATTTTTTAGCTTCTATTCCCTATTTCTTTTTCACCGGCTATTCGTTTCCCTATACTTAAGCATGCCCCGGTTTCCGCTTTCGTTAAGAATGACCTCATAGGCGGTTTGCCTGGGATCTTACATCGTTAACGAGCACTAAGTTGTTTGCGGGATATAATTCAATTCATTGTTCTGTACTTCTGTTTCAGCTCAACTCTTCAGGAAGTTTTCATCGATCTTGGAGTTATAGTCAGCAATAACAACAACAGATAAAAAGATTGGAATTATAACTATATAAAGAAAACTCTAAAGAAGGTTATGTAAATAGAACATAAGTTGGATAATAAATCTGGGTGAGTAAAAATTGTTGATGCTTAATGACACTGGCTTTCAGTTCAACTGAATAAGTTTCCATGTACACAATAATTGAACGGTACACAATAACTGTTCGGTAAGGTTGTCTTTTCTCCTGTAAAAAAACCTGAACTTTAATTCAAAAAATAAAGGAGAAAAGCAGCTTTATTCGGCTGCCTCCGCCCAGAAGGTTATTGTCCTTTTTTTGTTCCCGGAACCAGCATAATCAGCTGGATATGAGAAAGTTTTTCTCTATTTCCCTTCGTTCTTTCATTCCTTTTCCCATACATTCCATTTTTTCCTTTAAGCAACTGTTTTTGTTACAATTTTATGTAATTTTTATATATTCTGTTTTTGTTACCGTGTTCTTGCCTTTAACATTCTTTACTGTCAAGTTAACAGTATATGTTCCTGCCTTGGAATACTTGTGAATCGGATTCTGGTGGAATGACTTTGATCCGTCTCCAAAATCCCACCTCCATTTAGCAGGTATTCCTGTGCTTGTGTCAGTAAAAGTAACCTTTAATGGTGCTTTTCCTGATGTTGGATTCGCAGAAAAGTTTGCAACCGGTTTTGTTATTACTTTTATATATTCTGTTTTTGTTACCGTGTTCTTGCCTTTAGCATTCTTTACTGTCAAGTTAACAGTATATGTTCCTGCCTTTGAATATTTATGAATTGGATTTTGTTGGAATGACTTTGCT
The DNA here is from genome assembly GCF_000969985.1 of Methanosarcina barkeri str. Wiesmoor. Taxonomy (GTDB): domain Archaea; phylum Halobacteriota; class Methanosarcinia; order Methanosarcinales; family Methanosarcinaceae; genus Methanosarcina; species Methanosarcina barkeri_B. The sequence continues at coordinate 3,570,473 of NZ_CP009526.1, forward strand.
CCGTCTCCAAAGTCCCATCTCCATTTAGCAGGTATTCCTGTGCTTGTATCAGTAAATTTAACCTTTAATGGTGCTTTTCCCGATGTAACACTGCTGTTGAAGTTTGCAACCGGTTTTGTTATCACGTTTATATATTCTGTTTTTGTTACCGTGTTCTTGCCTTTAGCATTCTTTACTGTCAAGTTAACAGTGTATATTCCTGCTTTTGAATACTTGTGAATCGGATTCTGTAGGAATGACTTTGCTCCATCTCCAAAATTCCAGAACCAGGAAGTTGGGGAGCCAGTGCTTGTATCAGTAAAGGCAACGTTTAATGGTGTTTTTCCTGAAGTAGGAGACGCAGTAAATGCAGCTACTGGCTTTGCTGAAGATTGACTGGATACCTTAATATACCCAGTTTTTATATCAGAATCATTTCCATCCTCGTTGGAAACCGTAAGGTTGACAGTGTAGGTACCGGTTGCAGTGTAAGTGTGGACTGGATTCTGTTCGGTAGCGTTAGTACCATCCCCGAAGTCCCATATCCAGGATGTAGGTGAGCCAGTCGACTGATCCATAAAGTTGACAATGAGAGGCACAGTACCACTGGTCACATCAGCTATGAATGCAGCAACGGGTTCAGGTTCTACAGGCGTAGAAGATACAGTGATATAGTTAGTCTTTACAGTGCTATTGCTGCCAATTGAGTTCTTGACAGTGAGATTTACGGTATAGTTACCTGCCTCATTATAGGTATGCGAGGGTTTCTGTTCGGTTGAGTTTGCTCCGTCCCCGAATTCCCAGATCCAGGAGGTCGGTGTGCCTGTGGACTGATCGGTAAAGTTAACCGTAAGCGGAGCAGTTCCGGCAGTTACATCAGCAGTGAAAGCAGCAACCGGTTCTGCAGGCGTAGATGGTTCGGATACTGTGATATAATCGGTCTTTACCTCGGAATCGGTCCCGTTTGCATTTGCAACCGTAAGGTTGACAGTGTAAGTACCGACTGAAGTATATGTATACGAAGGGTTCTGCTCAGTTGAATCCGCAGTTCCGTCGTTATCAAAGTCCCATGCCCAGGTATCCGGAGAGCTGGTGGACAGATCAGTGAATTTCACAATCATAGGTCCGATTCCTGATGTCACATCGGCCTCGAAATCAGCCACTGGTGCCGCTGTTAACGGGTAACAGGCGACGCTGTTCCACGTCGGTGTGGTGAAGCCGGTAGCGCCTTCGTAGTAGTACGCCGTCAGGGAAGTGCTTCCAGATGCCCAGCTACTGCTAACTGAAGAAGGAGCATTGCCCGTGAACATCACCGAGGTAAGGGCGTTGCAGTCGCGGAACGCACTGCTGCCGATGGTGGCGATTTTGTTCGGTATGGTCACCGAGGTCAGGCCGGTTTTGCGGAACGCATTGCTACCTATCTCGGTGACATTGTCCGGTATGGTTACTGATGTCAGGGCGCTGCAGCCGTAGAACATATAAGAGGGGATCTCATCAAGGCCAATCCCTATGGTCACCGAGGTCAGGCCGGTGCAGCCGTAGAACAGCCTTGATTCGACGTTAGTGACACTGTCAGGTATAGTTACTGAGGTCAGTGCATTGCAGTCACGGAACGCATAGCTGTCGATGGTTGTGACGCTGTCAGGTATGGTCACCGAAGCCAGGTTACTGCACTGGTAGAACGCGCTGTCGCCGATGGTTGTGACGCTGTCAGGAATGACCACCGAGATCAGGGCGCTGCAGCCATAGAACATTCTATCGTCAATTTTAGTGACATTATTTCCTATGGTCATCGAGGTCAGGCCGGTGCAGCCGTTGAACGCATTGTTGCCGATGGTAGTCACGCTGTTCGGTATGGTCACCGAGGTCAGGCCGGTGCAGCCGTAGAAAGCACTGGAGCCGATGGTTGTGACGCTGTCCGGTATGGTTACCGAGGTGATGTTGGTATTGCTCTTGAACACGCTGTCGCTGATAGCGGTGACCGGCAGGTTCCCTATCGTGCTCGGAATGACGACATCGCCGCCCGGTCCGGAGTAGCCGGTTATGGTCACCGAGGTACCGTCGGAGAGATAGGTAAAGTTATCGACCGGTTCGGCTACGGTGATATAGGCCGTCTTAACTTCACTGTCACTGCCCCAGGGGTTGCTGACATTCAGTTTGATCGAGTAGGTACCCGGCGTATCGTAGGTATAACTGGGGTTCCTTGCAGTGCTGTCTACAGTACTGTCGTTGTCGAAGTACCAGTCCAGCGCGTTCGCGCCCACGCCCGTATAGGTAAACTTTACCGTGAGCGGTGCGCTGCCATAGACGATGTTCGAGGTGAACTCGGCGGTCGCGGCGGTGAGTGCTGGGTAGCACGGGACTTCGTTCCACTCAGGGGTTGTGAAGTTAGTAGCGCCTTCGGAGTAATATGCCACTAGGTTGGTGCCCGATGCCCAATTGCTGCCGACCGTCGTCGGCGCATTGCCGTTGAACATCATGACAGTAAGGTTGGTGCAGCCGTAGAATGCACTGGAACCGATAGTGGTAACGCTGTTCGGTATGGTCACTGAGATCAGGCCTGTGCAGCCGTAGAACGCACTGGAGCCGATAGTGGTAACGCTGTTCGGTATGGTCACCGAGGCCAGGCCTGTGCAGCCATAGAATGCACTGGAACCGATAGTGGTGACGCTGTCCGGCATAGTCACCGAGATCAGGTTGGTGCAGCCGTAGAACGCACTGGCGTCGATAGTGGTGACACTGTCCGGTATGGTCACAGAGGTCAGGGAGGTGAGGGCCTTGCACGCGCTGGCACCGATAGTGGTCACCGGCAGGCCATCGATCTCACCGGGTATTGTCACGTCGCTGTCCGGTCCGGAGTAGCCGGTTACGGTCACCGAGGTGCCGTCGCTGGTGTAAGCCCAACCGTCAGCGTGAGCCTCAGTCACGGTAATGTAGTTTGTTCTGAGCTTACTGTCGCTGCCCCATGGGTTGTTGACATACAGAGTGGCCGAGTAGGTACCCGGTGTATCGTAGGTATAACTGGGGTTCCTCGCAGTGCTGTCCACAGTAGCGTCGTCGTCGAAGTACCAGGACAAAGCGTTCGCACCCACACCCGAATAGGTGAACTGTACCGTGAGCGGTGCACTGCCGAAAATGGTGTTGGTCGAAAAGTCAGCGGTTGGGGAGCCTATTGGATAACACGGCTTGCCAGCCCAACTCGGTGTGGTGAAGCCGGTAGCGTTCTCACAGTAGTACACCACCAGATTGGGACAATTATAGTTCCAGTTGCCACTAGCACTCGGTGCGTCGCCCTCGGCCTCAAACACCATGGCGTCCAGGGAGGGGCAGTCACGGATCGAGTAGCTGGTAATAGAAGAAAGCCTGTGGCCAACAGTTATCGTTTCTAAGGAGGGGCAGTTCCGGATATTGTTCGTTGAAATAGATGGTACTCCGCCCGTGTAGATCGAGATAAGGTCCTCGCAGTTCTGGAACTGGTAGAGTCCAATGTCGGTGACGCTGTCAGGAATGACCACCGAGGTCAATGGTGTTCCTTGAAACACCCTGTCGGCTATTTTTGTGACAGGAAGACCATCTATCTCATCGGGTATGATCAGATCGCCAGCCGGTCCGGTGTAGCCGGTGATTGTTATCGAGCTGCTACTGTTAGTATATGTTAAATAATCTTCCAGAGGCTTCGCTTCGATCACGGTGATGTAGTCGGTCTTGAGTTCCTGAACGCTGCCTGTCGACTTGTTAATCGTCAGATTGACGGAGTAGTTACCTGCGGCACTGTATGTATATATAGGGTTCCGTTCCGTGCTGTCCACGTTTCCGTCGTTGTCAAAGTCCCACTGCCATGCGGTCGCCCCGACGCTATAGTCGGTGAACTGAACCGTCAGTGGAGAGGAGCCGTAGGTAGTGTTGGCAGCAAAGCATATTGCAGGATCATCAAGAGCGAACAGGTAACCCGCATCATTGCCATAGTAGACCATGCCGTCGGAGATCGCCGCACCCTGCAGGCTATACTGCTTCATACTGCCCGGCGGGAAGAACTCGAACCGCACGATGGGTTCGGTGTTGCCCGGCATGTCTTTGAGGCAGTACATACCGCAAGAGGCATCGTTTGTTGTGAAATAGATGTAAATCTCCCCGTCGCCATCATCATAGTAGGTCGAGATGGCAGGAGATGATTGCACCTGGGCACCTACAGCATAGGACCAGATTATTTGCAGGGAATCGGCGTCAAGGCAGTACAGGGAACCACCGCAGCCCACATACACACGATCGTTGTACACGGCAGGGGTGGAAGTGGAGCTACCCGACATCGTCCCGGAGCCCTTTACGCTCTTGACGAAGGTACCAGTGCCGGAGTCGAATCCTACATAGTAGCAGGAGGAACCGGCAGCGAAGTACAGCCTCCCGGTTGATTGGTCATAGCTCATGGAGGAACGGATATTGCCGGTGCCGGAGCTGAAGATGGTACCGGTGCTCACATCTTCCATAACCGTCCCGGTGTACTTGTTGACTGAGACTAGGTGGCCGTTATCGCCACCGTAGACGAGGTAGTCGCCTACCACGCAAGCGCCGGCCCAGTAGTATCCCGCATTGCTGGTGCAGGCACGCTCCCATACGAACGAGCCGTCAGTGGCATTCACGCAGTAGTATGAACCGACGCCGCTGGAAAACCAGGTTCCGAAGTAGATGTTACCGGAGTCGTAGATGATAGGCGTGTTCACCTGAGCTTTCTCGCCGCCCAGTCCAGTGGAGTTGATCCAGACCTCTGCGCCGGTGGAGATGTTGAGTGCGGCGATGACGCCGTTTCTGGTGCCGACGAAGATCTTGCCGTCGGCGACCACAGGCGTGGCCAGAACGAACCCGCCAGCTACAGTGTGATTCCATATTTGATCCCCTGTGGTCTTGTTGAAGGCGAAAGCTACGCCATTAGCGACGGTGTAAACGACATCGTCGACGACCACCGGCGTTGTATCGATCCCGCTCATCCCACTAGATTTTGTAAGGACAGCGAAGGCATAACTGCCATTATTGCTTATCGGGCCAGCCTCATCAGTTATTCCGGAGTTGTAATTGTCTTTCTGGAACTGGGCCCAGTCGGACCCCAGTGCCGGCTGAGCAGCCGCCACCAGGAGCAATGTTATACAAATTAGAAATATTTTCAATGTATGTTTGTTCATATTTTCGTTTCTCCTCTTTTTTCATAGGGGTTTCAGCATGCCTGCGCGGAAATTTCCGGACCCCAAAATATTTGGTAATCGGTTTGTCTGGGCAGGAAATTGTTTTTGGTTCAAGGATTTTCGGACCTTTGAAGAAAGCAGGAAGCGACTGAATTTTGTTATTCTGTTTTTTTATTCTCACGGATTCTGAGGATTCTGGGATCAGCCGGTTTTGAACTACTTAGCTGTAGAACCTTAATTTGACAGAAGCATATATATTACAATGTGTAAATGGGCTTCAAGCTTCGGTTTTCTTCATACAATTTAAATTTATAGATTGTGTTTATAGATTTTTGATATATTTCATATTACCAAAAGATAATGTGCCAACGCAATGTGTTTTTTGTAATAAAAACTGTATTAATTAATAAAATCTGTCAAATTAGGGGTAGAAAGTTTCGGTGACCTAACAGATGATGATAGTATTTCAAAATCCGGAAAAATGCTGAATATGAAAAACACAGCTCGAATTAAAATTCGCCCTTTAAGCAAAAATGCTTCAATACTTGTCAAGATCTTTGGTGAAGGACATACCTGATTTTCAGTTCGTTTAAAACAAATTTCAGGCAAGAGCCGTGTATAGAAAATAAGTGCTTTTAGTTTCTTTTTTGAGATCCTCCTATGTTTTTATGGGGTTGGCGGTTGTTCTGGGCGAAATAATCGAGCCTTATTTTGTATATGGTGAGGCTATCGAATCAGGTTTCGGACCTTTTTGAAGCGTCAGACCAACCGAATTATTATGGAATTTTCGTATCTTAGCTGGATACAATTCTTAATATGGAATGACTTTGTCTAAATGTTCCAAGCTTTTCAGAAATATTTTATTTAACTAATTAGATACAATTAAACAGATTAATATTTGTAGCTTCTACAAATAAAAATCTTTGGCTAATTATTCTTATCCTTATGGATAACACGCTCCTTCAAGACCCTGAAGAAATAAAGGAAATTTTTCAGATTCTATTCCTTATTTATTTTCACCGTCTATCCGTTTCCCTGTTATTGAGCATGCTCCGGTTTCTGCTGTTGTTGACTCAAATAAATTATAAAAGTTTTTTCTGTGCGTTCAAGTAGTTAAATGAGCACTAAGTTTTTTGCAGGTTGGAATTCAATTCGTTGTTCTGTACTTCTGTTTCAGCTCGACTTTTTCAGCTCGACTTTTTCAGCTCGACTTTTTCAGTTCGACTTTTCAGGAGTTTTTCATCGATCTTGGATATGTTATATCAGCAGAGACAGCAACAGAGCAAATATTGGTATTTTCACATATATTAAAAAATACTACTGAATATTGTGTAAAAAAAATAAGTTGGATAAAAAATCTATGTAGGTACAAATTTTTAATGCTTAATGGCACTGCTTTTAGTTTTCCTCCATAAGTTCTTGGACACACAATATTCTTATGTACACAATATTCTTATGTACACAATATTCTTATGTACACAATATTCTTATGTACACAATATTCTTATGTACACAATATTGAACTGTTCTTGGTAGGGTTGTCTTTTCCCCTGTAAAAAACCTGAACTTTCATTCAAAAAAGAAAGGAGGAAAACAGCCTTATTCGGCTGCCTCCTCCCAGAAGGTTATCATCCTTTTTTTGTTCCCGGAACCAGCATAATCAGCTGGATATGAGAAAGTTTTTCTCTATTTCCCTTGGTTCTTTCGTTCCTTTTCTCGTAAATTTCTTTTTTCCTTTAAGCAACCGGTTTTGTTACAATTTTATGTAATTTTTATATATTCTGTTTTTGTTACCGTGTTACGTCCTGCTGCATTCTTTACTGTTAAGTTAACTGTATATGTTCCTGCCTTTGAATACTTGTGAATCGGATTCTGGTGGAATGAATCTGATCCATCTCCAAAGTCCCATCTCCATTTAGCAGGTGTTCCTGTGCTTGTGTCAGTAAATTTAACCTTTAATGGTGCTTTTCCCGATGTAACACTGCTGGTGAAGTTTGCAACCGGTTTTGTTATCACTTTTATATATTCTGTTTTTGTTACCGTATTGCTGCCTTTAGTATTCTTTACTGTTAAATTAACAGTATATGTTCCTGCCTTTGAATACTTGTGAACCGGATTCTGTAGGAATGACTTTGATCCGTCTCCAAAGTCCCATCTCCATTTAGCAGGTGTCCCTGTGCTTGTGTCAGTAAATTTAACCGTTAATGGTGTTTTTCCTGATGTAACACTGCTGTTGAAGTTTGCCACAGGTTTTGTTATCACTTTTATATATTGTGTTTTTGTTACCGTGTTCTTGCCTTTAGCATTCTTTACTGTCAAGTTAACAGTATATATTCCTGCCTTTGAATACTTGTGAATCGGATTCTGTAGGAATGACTTTGATCCATCTCCAAATTTCCAGAACCAGGAAGTTGGGGAGCCAGTGCTTGTATCAGTAAAGGCAACGTTTAATGGTGTTTTTCCTGAAGTAGGCGACGCAGTAAATGCAGCTACTGGCTTTGCTGAAGATTGACTGGAGACCTTAATGTACCCAGCTTTTACCTCCGAATCGCTTCCCTCCTCGTTGGAAACCGTAAGGTTAACAGTGTAGGTACCAGCTGCCGTGTATTTGTGGACTGGATTCTGCTCTGTGCTGTCGATAGCTCCATCGTTGTCAAAATCCCAGTCCCAGGAAGTTATGCCTTCTCCAGTGGACTCATCAGTGAAGCTTACAGTCAGGGGAGCTTTTCCTGTACTCACATTCGAGCTGAATTTTGCTTCGAGGAGAGATCCTTGAGTTTCCTTGAAAGCGTATATTTTCCCGCTTCCAATGCTGAAGACCATTCCATCGGCAATTGCCGGGGAGCAACCGCAACCCTCGTAACTCCAGACCTGTGAGCCTGTTTCAGCATCAAATGCGTAGAGTGTTGAAGAGCCAGTAAAGAGTCCGGAAGCAGCCCCGCCAGTAAATACTTTTCCATCCGCAACAGCTACAGAACAGGCCCAGTCTCCGATATTGTCAGAAGCGTTTGTTTCCCATAGGCTCTGTCCATCGGAAGCATCAAGGCAATATGTCTTTAGTTCACTGTATCCTGAAGTTCCTGTCGACAAATATACTTTCCCTTCTAATACTGTTGGTGTCGAATCTGAAGGAGATACATCTGACCTTCCCCAGAGAACACTTCCGTCTGTCAGGTCAAGCTTGTAAATTCCGTCCGAGGTACCAAAACCGAATACAGTAACGTACAGCCCCTCATCAGTAATTGTTACGGAGCCGCATGGGCCGTTTTCAAACCCGTCATTTTTCCAGATCGTTTCTCCTGTTTCGGCATTTACACAGTAGACTGCGTTTGTGGAACTCCAGCACGTCAGGTACACTTTGCCGTCTTTGTAAGCAGGAGTGCCCTGTGCATAGGCTCCGTCTACTTTGAAAGTCCACAGGAGCCCTCCGTTACTTTCGTCAAGGCAGTAGTAATTTCCTCCGTCCCAGTCACTTACAAAGACTTTTCCATCTCCAATTGAAGGTCCACCGTCGCAGGAAGCAAGGTCTGTTGGGTTATGGAAAGTCCAGATGACTTCTCCGGTTGAAGCGTTTATGCAGTATGTCTGTTTGCCTGCAGATGCGAAAACTTTTCCTGAATCATATGCAGGAGAAGACCATGAACCCCATTCGGGAGCCTCAACCGTCACATTCCATACTTCTTGTCCCGTATTCTCGTCAAAAGCCACAAGCTGTCCGTATGAAGTTAGAGGGTTGCCATATTCGTCAGTTGGTCCGTTGCAGAGGCAAAAGACTTTTCCTTCAGCAATAGCCACGCTTGAACTCGGAACAAGGGAATACGTATCATTAAGAGGTTCGGCAGTCCAGGCAAGGTTAGCGCTGTCCGGAGCAGTGGAGCTTGTATACCCGCTGTGCTGGGCATCCTTGTGGAACTGGTACCAGCCCTCAGAGGTTACCGGCTGTTCCTGTTCCTCCTCAGTGACTTTGATCATGTCCTGGATTTCCTTGGCATCACTACCGTTTCCATTGCTGACGGTCAGTTTGACAGTGTAACTGCCTGTGTCATTGTAAATATAGCTAGGATTCTGCTCCTTGCTGTCGACCGTTCCATCGTTGTCAAAATCCCATGCCCAGGATGTCGGAGCACCTGTAGATTTGTCTGTGAACTGAACTTCAAGAGGTGAGTTTCCGGAAAGTGGGGATCCGCTGAAACTAGCACTCGGTGCCGTGGACGCTTGCGAATCTTTAGTAGTTAACCCAAAAACGTATTTTTTATCCGCTCCAAAATATATCCAGCCGTCCGATATTGCAACTCCCTGAAGAGAATACTGTGTCTTTTTTGCATCTTTGTAACTCCATACAAGTTCCGGGCTTGTGGAACCTGCTAAGTCCTTTAGGCAGTACACACCGCCTGTAGCGTTGTTTACTGTGAAGTATATATATACCTCCCCGTCCCCGTCATCATAGTAGGTTGAGAGGGCTGGGGAAGATTGGACTACATTTGCTGGATAATTCCAGATCACACCACTCAGGTCGGAGTCAAGGCAGTAAACTCCTTTTCCTGCACTGTACATTTGAGCACCTGTACCTATGTAGATTCTTCCTTTATAGTAGGTAGGTGTGGTGGTGGAGTACCAAACTTTTTCGCTGTGTTTATCGTTGGTATTAAATGTTCCGTCTGCTGGGTTAAACCCAATAGCGAAACAATATCCTCCTGTGGACGTGAAGTAGATCCTTTTTAATTCTTCAACGTATAGTACTGATGATCTGATTTTCCCACATGTTACCCCGAACTCTTCAGAAACATCTATTTCGGAGATGTCAGCTCCTGTGTCCTTATTTACGGAAATAATGTGTCCATCATCGTCTCCATAAATGAGGTTGTCCCCGATTACCGCAGCTCCTGCCCAGTAGTAAGATCCCTGAGTGCTTGTCTGAGTGGTAGATGTTCTGCTCCATATTTCGTTGCCTTCTTCGTCATAGCAGTAATATTTGTGCCCGCCCATTGCTTCTCCGAAATATATTTTGCCTTCAGAATAAGTAATCGGGGTGTCAAGTTGCTTACCGCTGCCTACAGTCTTATTCCATTTCAAGGTTCCTGTTTTCGCATCAAAAGCAAAAATCTTTCCATCAGAGGTAGGCACAAAGATTATTCCGTTTCCAACTGCCGCACTTCCGATAGTGAAGCCAGCACTTCCACTTGTACTCTGTTCCCAAGCAAGTGAGCCTGTGGTCCTGTCAAACGCATATATGTGGTTGTTACCCGCCAAAACATACATCATTTCTCCTGCCACTAGAGGAGCCGAATCGATGTTCCCTCCAAGGCTATAATTCCAGGAAAGCAAGTAGTCTGTTGGGTCAGTTATGGGTGCCCTGTCCGTAGTTACACCTGCATGGTATACATCTTTCTGGAACTGTGTCCAGTCTGAGCCCAGTGCTGGCATAGTAGCCGTCACCAGGAACAATAATAAACAAATAATAAATATTTTCAATGTGTTTTTATTCATATTTTCATTTCTCCTATTTTTTTCATAGGGTTCAGCCTGCCTGCGCGGAAATATCCAGTCATCTGTACTTATAGCGATTTTAACCTGACTGGACATAGTTCAAGATTTTTCGGATCTTTGAAGAAAGCAGAAATGGCTGGATTTTCTTTTTTACTCTTCCAGATTTTGGGGATCAGCCTTTTTCATGTAAATTTTTATAAACTTGTAGTGACGAATAGAAAATATCACTTCTATGCGTCTCCAGAATCTGGAAAAGTATTGATTGTGAAAAGCACAACTCTAAAATAAAATTTAAATGTATTCTTCCAGTAAAATTTAAACAAGCTTTAAAAATTTACTGAATGATAGCCCCAATTTCCAGTTTTCAGGAAAAATTTCAGGTTAAGGGCTGTGTAAAGAAAATAAGCACTTTCATTTTTTCCTTTTTTGATGACCTCCTATGTTTTTATAGGGTTGACGGTTGACCTGGGCGGAGAGCTCGACCTAACTTCGAGTTTTACGAAGAGTACATATCGGGTTTCGGAACTTTTAGAAGCGCCAAGCCAAGCGAATTATTGGGATTTAATGATTTAAGATTTTTTAGCATCTGGAGTTTTATCCTGCAACCTTACCATCTGCCATCTGGTAAATATTTTTGCTCTTCGCTATTTCAAGTAGGTAACTTACATTGATCTCCTAAATCGAAGTAGCATATCCAAAATCTATAAACATTTATGATTGAAAATCACATTCAAGCTTGATGTTTCTCTTTATAGCCTAGCTACTTTATAACTGATCAATTATTTTCAATCCCCACAAAACAGCGAAGAGCCAATATTTTCATGCACAACTTTGGATAACACATATAGTAATTCGCGACTTTATTTAGACCTTTATTATCTTTTCGAATATAAGTTTTAACATAAAAATATTACAGTTTTTATACTTAGGTTTTAGCTGAATATGGATGGCATTGTCGGATTAGAGGAAGCTTTTTCCCGGAAGTTCTACGATTTTTCAGGAAAACTTTATTAGATAAATTAATATCATAACTATCTTTCCAAATAAATATCTTTGGCTAATTATTCTTACCTTACAGGCTAACAACATCTTTTCCAATTAAAAATCAAATTGAAGGCTGCCATACCACAATAAACAAGCTGTACGACAATTATTGATAGTAACCTCTAATTTGACAGAAGCATTCATCTAATAATGTGTAACTGGGTCTCATGTTTCTTTTTTCTTCATACAATTCAAATTTATTATAGTGCTTTTTTCTTAACTCTTAGTCAAGCATACTCCTGGTATTGGGGGGATAAAAATAAAGAACGGTAGTAGTTCATGGGGTAAATCGTTTTGTACTCTTGATATAATTGGAACTTCTCACTTAACACTTGACGTAATAGACATCAATAGTTTGAACAAGAATTATTCTCTTTTAATCGAATCTTTATTCAAAAGACTTAAAACGATAGGTGTAAAAACAGGAACAGCATACCTTGATAAAGAATTTTTTAACACTGATGTGATTTCAAAATTGGATGAACTTAAAGTCAATTTTATTATAGCAGCTAAATCGACTCAGGTTATCAATAGAGAACTTAAAAATCATCAAAAAGAGTATGGAAATACTTCGACTATTTTTGAATATCAATTTCAGAAAGGAGGACCTTCTTTCAATGTTGTGGCAATATATAATGATAAAAAGAAAAAGTATCTTCTGTTTGCTACAAACAAAAAAGCAGAATCAATTGAGAAATTTGAAAAGATGATTCCTGAAGAATATAGAAAACGATGGAATATAGAAACTGGATATAGAGTGAAAAACGAGTTTAAGATACGATCATGTACAAAATCTCCAGTAGCAAGAGTATTGTTCTTTATTATTCAATGCATAATGTACAATGTGCTAAATATGCTAAAGGCAGTTCTAGAAATTATAGCTTATGAGCTAAAATCATTAATAAATGAAGAAATAAACAAAGTTGTAAGATATGGAATAAAGTCGCTGAATTTTATTCCTGTTAGTGTGTTACTGGATTGTTTGAGATGGGCCAATGAAGTTTGAGATGGGTCAATGAAAAAAGAAATCGAGTGCTACGCACTCGATTAACTATAATATAACTTATCTCAAATTAAAATTTAAGAACATCATAGCGTATGCTATAAAATTACTCAATGTGATCTGATTTTTTGAAAAATGTAAGTGAAAGTTATAGCTTAAGAATTTTAAAATCTGAGCAATAATATAGTCTACTTTGAAAATTAGCGGATAAAAAGTAAGTTCAATTTGTTTTTATAATTCGGAAGTCAGTCTGATCGGAACTACTGAACTTTATGATTACTTATTTAACCGGGTTGGAAATATACCATTTTGGGATGCATGTTTCAAACCCATCATACCATTCCAGAACATTTTTAGCTTGCCTGAGCATCGTGTTGATTTCTTTGTTTCCGAATTTGATTGCCCCGGGAATTGATGAAAGCTGGTTGCTCGCAACATATAAAGCCATCAATTTGAAAAATAAAGCGGGCACTTTATGATGAAAATAGCCGTTTATGCGTCCTGATGCAAATAAGGCACTTATATCTGCACACCAGGTAATACGGTTGAATTCTTCCCAGGGGTCACCGTAGTCAAGCCTGTTAAAATCAATGATTCCCAGCTCTCCGGACTTTGTAATAATCATATTTCCAACATGATAGTCCCCGTGTTGGAAGCACTGAGGGCGATTTTCCAATAAATATCTGTTTTGTTCGATATACTCAATTATTTTATCTGCTCCCTCCAGGTGAATCCCACAAGCTTCATAATAGGCGATATTTCTATTTATTTTTTGATTGAAATGATCTGGCCATGAGATCTGATTTTTTGCCGCAGGAACCTGGTGAATAATTCTTAATATTTCTCCCGCTTTCACACCAAGCCTGTATTGCTCTTTGCTGTTCAGCTCCGGAAGGATATATTCTGCATCTTTCCCTGTAATCCAGGTTAGTAAAGAATAAACGGATTGACCGTTATTGCAAATTCCGAAATTAATGGGACGCGATATCAAAATATCAAGGTTATCAAGCTGTTTTATTGCTTCAAAGTCCTTTTTCTTGTTCTCATACTGAGAGATGTCCGATATTCTTAGTAATAATTCTCTTCCATCTGCACTTCGGATATAATATTTCTGATCGTTTGACCATCCCTTATTAATTGGCTCGACTATTTGCCATTTACAAGCGCCAGGAATTTCATTATAAAGTTTAATCACACTAACACCTCTATGAAAATTAAAACTTGATATCGCCATTTGTTCAGTCACAACTTTAGAGGTTTTTTATAAATATTTATTTATTTATTTATTTATTTATTTATTTATTTATTTATTTATTTATTTATTTATTTATTTATGTTGAACGAATATTCTCAAGAAAGGACACGGAAAACAGTTAATGGAAAAAATAAACACATGAAACCTATCCGTTTGTTCCCTCTCTTCTCAATTATTTTTGCTACTGCTTCAGGCTGTGTTTCAGAAAACGGACATTTAGGAACCTATGACAATGAAACAGAGGCTCTCTCATGTTAGAGACGGGATTCAAAAGTTGTGGACTGAACTGCGTGGAAGGCTGGAGCTTTATTGCGAAGTGGACAGGAGTGAAAATTGCTGACCTTTATTTTAGTACTGATTTGGAAGTACCCTAAATTATAGAGCCATTACCTCAGTGAAAACTTGAAGTTATATCTCAATCATTCCTTAGCGACTCGCTTATGCTCAAAACCATTAGAAATCTTTCTTTAGATAAACCATGTCAATAAGTTGTTCACCACATTCGAAAATTGGATGATTATAATTATCAATATAAAAATTTTTAACGCGATGTGACATAACAAATCCGCAATGTTTATAAAACTGAATAGTAAGAGGACTATCTCCCGTACCAACAAGCATGGTTTTGCATTTGCCTTTATAATATTCAAAGATGAATTTTACAAGTTGCTTCCCGTAACCTTGTCCCTGATACTTTTCATAAGTTGCTATATTTTTTAATTCGTATATACCATCATCTTCACGTGTTACCACACAGAGACTTTTCAAATCGCCATCATATAAAGTAAACATATCCCCGTGATCTAAATATTTATCAATCATATCTTCTTGTTCGTCTGCTAAAAGCAATAAATCAAGAAATTGTTTTTTGTTATCTAAAACTATTTCAATTTTCATGGCAAATCTCGGCTGGTATAAATAATTGGAATTTCACTGTTGGGTGAAAACCAAATTATCAATCAATTTTAAAATTATCGTAGGATAAATGATGTAGAAATTACAGTTAAACACCAACAACAATATTAATATATCCACACTATAGTATAGTTTACCCAATATAGTATACAGTTTAATATATAGTGTGCAGTTTAAAAAATATTGTAGTTTAGCCAATACAGTACACTGTTTAAAATATATTGTGGTTTTCCCAATATAGTATACTGTTTTAAATATAGTATACTATTTATCCAAATATAGTATACTATTGTCAGTATTGCAGAATCAAAAAACAAAGCTGGCATTTGCTCTCTAATAAAAATACTTGGAGATAAGAGCACATTGCGAGGAAAAAGATACAATTCCAGAGTATTTCTGGATAAGTGGAGGGTAATTTAAGTTGGCATCTCTCCATGTTAATACTTTAAACCCTGGTGATCCTTTTAGGGACTGGCTTGTTAAAGAAGTTGTTGGGGATAGGCTACGGAATAAAAATTGCTCTGTTAATGTTTTTAAATACAATTCCTCCCATACGGTCTGCAAGTACCAATTCAAGGGTGAACATTTTAGCGTTATGGCAAAATTTTTTGCCGAACCTACTGGCCAGTTGAAAGATTATAATCCATATAAAGGTATGATGAATGAGTACCGGAACCTTAAAAAGGCTGCGTCGGTAATAAATGTTGCCCGACCTCTTGCAATTAATAAGAATTTCAACTGCGTCCTTGTAACGGAACATATACCTGGTAAATCTCTGGGCTGGTGTATCCGACATGAAGAAAAGCTATATGAGAGGCTTTCTGCAGTTGCGCATATGCTCCGACAGCTTCATGAAAACACAAAATCTTCCTACAATAAGGAAAATGAATTCAGAAATTATCATGAAGTTCTTGGTCAGCTGAAACTGGACAATGGCACTAGAGAGACTTTCAATAAATTACTTGGAGAGTGGTGGTATAGTTCTCTGCTCAACAGGGAATACGGCTGCATGGTTCACAGGGATGTTAATCCTTCAAATTACATATTTTGCAAAGGTAAACCCTATGCCCTTGATTTTGAAAGCTCCTGGTTCGAGGCGCATCCGATCAGAGATCTTGGAATTCTAGCTGCAGAGCTTAAAAACGAGTTCGAGCTGCATATGGGAGGAGGGGAGAAAGCTGAACCGTATATAGGGAATTTCCTATGGGAATACAGCAGCGATGAAAAAGATTTTTACTATATTACCAGAACTTTGCCTTTTTTCATGAGTATAGGACTCCTCCGCTCAGCAAGGCTTCATCAGGGCTGCCATAGAAACTACCTCATCAAAGAGGCACATGAATGTTTAAAGGGAATTAATACAGATAAAAAATAAGAAATTATCTCCAAAGAAGCATGTGAGTACTTAAAGACAATGTTAGCGCTTAAAGGCAATGTGAGCGCTTAAAGGCAATTAATTACGGATAAAACATGAAGTAGAAGCTTAAATGAAAGGGATACGGGAGGAAAGAGCATATCGGAGAATTACGGACCTGAAGTAAGCAAGGATGAAGTTACATTTCTTAGTCATTCTCTTGCAAAGGGAGAGGAGGCATTTGAAAGCTATCCTATAAAAGGGGTTATCTTTGACTGCTACGAGACCCTCATTGATATTCATACTGATGAACATAGTCTGGAGACATATAAAGTACTGAGCGCATGGCTTGCCTATCAGGGAGTGAAAATCGAGCCCGAAAAGCTTTGGGATACGTACATGTTTAAGGTCAGGCAGGAAATGGAGAATTCCAGGGAAGTGTATCCAGAGATCAAGGTAGAGGAAATCTTTGCAGAGATTTGCAGGGAAAATTCGATCTGGAATATTGACGAAAACAGCCTGGGAGTAGAAGCCTCAAGGGTCTTTCGGGCAGCTTCTATGCGGAAACTCCGGGCTTTTCCCCAGAGCATCAAACTGATTGAACATTGCATAAATATTCCCAAGTGTGTAATCTCCAATGGGCAAAGAGTTTTTTCCGAACTGGAACTTAGGTTTCTTGGGCTCCACGACTATTTTGACTTTGTTATCTTCTCGTCGGATGTAGGATACAAAAAACCTGACCTCAGACTTTTTATGACTGCGCTCAAAAGGATGGGCCTTGAACTCGAACCCAAATGTGTCGTGTCAATAGGAGACTCTAACGAAAACGAGCTAGCGCCTGCAAAAAAACTGGGAATGCGCACCATGAATATTAAAGAAGCCTGGGAGCTATTCGGATTGAAAGATTGATTCCATAAAATATTCTGTCTTCAAAAAAGTAATATTTGGGAGAAGATTCACTCGGTGATTCTCCCAATCACTCATATTTATCGGTTCTTTTATCAGTCCTACGGCATATTTTTTTATGTAAACTGTCAGAAATCCTCAGGCAATACCTTTCAACTCTTTTCTTCGAACAGCCGGATTCCACCAGATCACAGCGGAGCGGTATTTCCTGATACACGGCCCTTCTCCTGAGTCACGGTACAATGCCTCTCGAATAATTTCTTCAATCTCAGGTGTGACCTCCTTATAGATTGAGTAGAAAACCCTGTACATCCTGAGCATGTTCTCAGGTGATCTTATACTTGTATAATCAATAAACCTAACATAAGGGACTCTTCCACATGTGTAAAGGAGATTATAGATCAAAGGGTATTCCGGGTACTGGGGACGAGGTGTGTTGCCCATGATTTTCTTCCAGAGTTCGGCTTCAAATGTCTGCTCTGTGCCTACTCCACCAACCACACAGCAGTGTCCCTGTGTTACCTCTTCCATCCGGCTTATCTGGGTCATAATGTCACGAAACATCCATATGACGGTTGAGGTGATAGTAAGGTCATACCGTTCCCTGAAATCTTCAATATTCACATCCTGCCAGATTTTTGGGATAATATCATAGTTATTCACTCCGGCTTCCACAGCATTTTGAGAGATCATACGGATCATTCCTTTTGAAGGCTCAATAGCAGTTATATGATCAACCTTCTTTGCGAAGGGGATTACAAACGTTCCCGGGCCTGCACCAACTTCAAGAACTCTTGAGTGAGGAGAAACAACTCCATGGAGAGCGAGTGTAGAGTATACTGACTCTCCGAACTCGTAATTGTTTGTCCGCCTGGATTCCGAGTAATCCACTGCCCTTTCACTCCAGTCATCGAGCTCATAGTCCCTGAACATAATTTTAGACCGGGCATCATAGTTGTCTTCCCAGAATCTAACCCAATCTACAGGGGCTGTAAGAGAGTCGGAAGTCATGCTACTTTCCACCATAGTACACCCATCCTGCCGCTAACCTGATATATGCCTTCATTAGCGTGATTTTGCACGTATTCCTGAATAATCTCTCTGTCCCTGGAGTCCAGAGGTCGATGTTTTTCGACACGTTTTTCAACCGAAGTAACTGCCGAGGTAACTGACCGATTAAGTGTGTAATCGATCACATCAACGTTAGGGTACATTCCAGAATCATTGAGAATATTGAAAACTGTGATGAACTGATCAAACTCACCCTCATTGATCCCGAAAGCTTCCGTTAGTTTGAGTGTCTCTGAAGGAGCTTCGAACCCATGAGCAAGACAACAGTACCCTCTGGATACTGCCTCCATTCGTCGGATATGCGAAAGAATGTCCGAAAATTGCCAGAGTGCATGGCAGCAGATAACCAGGTCATAGTTTTTCGAATAAGCTGTCTCATCTACTTCCTGCCAGGTCTTTGGGATTATTTCAACATTGGAAAGCCCTCTGTTCTGCGCATATGACATCAATGCTGCTGCCATCCTTTCCGCAGGCTCGACAGCGGTCACCCTGCATACCCTCTCTGCAAATGGGATCGTTATTGCACCTGGGCCTGATGCAATATCTAAAATATGCCAATCCTTCTGCAGTAGCCCTTCCTTTTCAAACAGGTTGAGGATATTACGGCCATGGTTACAGTCACTTGCCAGTACCATATCAGAATAATCCTCTGCCCTTTGATTCCAGTAGTTAGTGGTAGAAAGCCTATTCATCTCACCGATGCCTGAAGCCCAGGCCGTCTCCCAATCGATCTGCGTAACCATATTATTCCTTCAAAATTATTAATTAACTAAATATTAGTATTAAGATATAATAACTTATTTCTTTATTATAATGAAATATATGAAAAGAAATATAAATAGTAACAACATACACCCTGTAATTTTCATAACAAAAGATACGCAGATGTAGCAAGATGACCATGATTCTTGATGTTCAACAGTTGTGTGTACATTTTCCCGTTTCAAGCACCGTCGTCCGGGCGGTTGATGGGGTTGACATTAACATCGAACAGTCCGAGACACTTGCAGTTATAGGAGAGAGCGGTAGCGGAAAATCGGTACTGGGTCTGGCGCTACTAGGGCTGCTGCCTGCAAATTGCACTGTAAACGGAGTTATACGATATCATGGGGATGATCTTCTAACCCTTTCTGAAACTGAACTTGAAATGATCCGTGGCAGAAAGATTGCATGGGTTCCTCAGAACCCCGCAGGAGCAATGAATCCTTCGATGACTGTGGGAAACCAGATAGGAGAACCGATCTCTCTCCATATAGAAAAAGACAAAAATAAAATTAGAAAGAAGGTTCTTGAACTCCTTAAATTCATCAGAATAACTCCCCCTGAGGAAAGAATAAACTCCTATCCTTATTCATTCAGTGGCGGAATGCTTCAACGCTCACTTGTAGCTATGGGAATTTCAGGCCATCCGGAAGTGCTTATTGCAGACGAACCTACAAAGGGTATAGACATAATGAATAAGCAGGCTATCACCTACCTTCTTCGAGCTTTACGTGATGAAGGAATTACTCTGATTATCATCACGCACGATCTCCCATTTGCCAAAAACCTCGCGGATAGAATTGCAGTTATGTATTCCGGGAGGATAGTGGAAATAAGAGGGAGGCAGGAATTTTTTGATGGGCCACTGCATCCTTATTCCAGAGGGTTACTTCGTTCGCTCCCTGAAAACGGTCTTCACCCTATACCATCCGTAACAGGAGATTCAGAAGAAAACGATGGAGGCTGTAAATTTCGGTTTCGATGCGCATCTGCAATAGAAAAGTGCAGGGTCGAACCTCCTCTTATTCATCTTCTGGAAGGATCGGCTGTCAGGTGCTGGCTGTATGATTGAAGGGAGAAAGTCTCATGATTGAAGGAAGAGGCCTGACCAAGATATTCGCTCCCAATTCCCCAGGAAAAAACAGGATCATCGCTGTTGACGATGTAAATATCAGGATCGAAGCAGGAGAAACCCTTACTCTTGTAGGAGAAAGCGGATGCGGAAAGTCTACTCTCTCAAGACTGCTCCTCTTGCTTACTCCTCCAACACGGGGAGAGATATTCTTTGAGGGTCAGGCTCTTACAAGACTGAAAGGGAAAGAACTCCGCTCTATCCGGAAAAAACTTCAGATTGTGCCTCAACAGCCTGAAAGCTCCCTGGATCCCAGATGGACGATAGCTTACTCAATCTGCGAACCTTTCCGCATACATCCTGATTCGTTACACGGAAGGCAGATGGATGAAGAGCTAAAAAGGCTTCTTAGGCTCGTTGGGCTCGAACCTGAGCAGGCAGCCAGATATCCTCACCAGCTCAGCGGTGGAGAACTGCAACGCGCAGTTATTGCTCGTGCTATCGCACTTGAGCCTTCACTTCTCATATGTGACGAACCGACTTCAATGCTTGATGTTTCCACTCAGGCATCTATTATACACCTCCTGAAAACACTCCAGCAAGACCTCGGATGTGCCCTTCTCTTCATTACTCACGACCAAGGGCTTGCACACGCTATTGGAGACCGGACAGCTGTAATGTTTGCCGGGCAGATAGTAGAAGAGGGACAGGGTATTCTGGATAGGCCATACCACCCATTTACTTGCAGAATCACATCTGTCTCTGATTCCGGTTCCTTACCACCATCTGAACCTCAAGGGACAAAGATTCCAGGTTCATGCGTATATTATCAATTCTGCCCGGAAAAGACAGAAAAATGCCTTCACAGCCCTGAAATGCTGGAATATGGAGATAGATGGGTGCGTTGCCATAACTTTTCACCTGCTTAATTAATCGTACACTCTCACTTGATTAATCATACACTCTCACTTGATTAATTGTACACTTTCGATATATCTCCTGATAGATTTTAGTGGTACAACCACAATCAGAGTGCTTACTCCAATAAATTATCCCGTATTGTCCCAACAAATTATCCATCCCAACAGGTTATCCAAAATTAAGATGATTACTCCAAAACTTCCTATGTATGTAAGTTTTTGCAGAGTTTGATGTTGATACATAACAGTATCAGGTGTGATTGGTAAATATGAAACGAAAAGAGGGAATTCTTTTTATTTTGCTGGCTCTCGTTGTCTTGGGAGCAGGTTGTACGGACAAAGAACAAAAAGGAGATAATCAAACATTGTCCATCTCGGGTCAATGGAGTCCCACCTCTATTGATCCTCACATATCGGGGACTGTTCCTCAAAGGCTCGGGTACGTAGAAACTCTTGTAGGAGTTGATTATGAAGGAAAGATTATCTCAAATCTTGCAAAATCATGGGAAGTCTCCAGTGATGGAAAAAAATGGACATTCAAATTGAGAGAGGGCGTTTTATTCCATGATGGGACACCTTTCACAGCCGAAATAATGAAAAAATCTCTTGAAAGGTCCTTTATCCAGTCGGCATCAACATTCGGAAAAATTCCTGTAACGTCGATTGAGGTTCCTGATAACCTAACATTAGTAATCAACCTCAATTCAACTTTCCCTGCACTTCCTGCTTATCTTTCCAAAGGAGAAAGTGCTGCTCTTGCCCCAGGATCTTATGATGCAAGCGGAAACGTCACAAAGCCTATCGGCACAGGGCCTTTTATCTTTGAATCCTGGAAACCGAACGAAGAAATTGTTATCGTCAAGAATCCCGATTACTGGGGACATGTTGCTTCAGTTGATAAAGTGGTATACCGGGTAATTCCTGAAGTACTTACAAGAAAGATGCTCCTTGACAGTAAGGATATTCAAATAGCAATGATTCTTTCGCCTGATGTTGCCGATAAATATAACGAAAAGGCTGATTATACAGTCCTTGAAGAGCCGATCGCTCGTGTAAGGATGATAGCGTTCAATACGGAAAAGGAGCCCTTCAGCGATAAAAAGGTACGTCAGGCTGTTAATTACGCTATAGATCGGGAAGCAATAGTGAATTCTGTTCTTTACGGATACGGAACCACAGCATCAGGACTTTTTCCTCCTCAGTTTTACTGGGCAAACAAGGATATTGCCCCTTATACTTACGACGTGGAGATAGCAAAAACACTCCTTGATGAAGCAGGATGGACCGACTCGGATGGTGATGGGATCCGTGATAAAAACGGCAAGCCTATGAAGATTACATTAGTTACTTATTCTGAAAGAGCAGAACTGCCGTCGATCGCTGAGGTGATCCAGCAGCAGCTTAAGAAAGTAGGCATAGAGACAGAACTTAAGGTCCTCAATACCGATGCCGCAAATACCCAGAGGAATAAAGGAGATTTTGATATTTACCTCGCAGGAAGGGGACTATTTTTCGTACCTGATCCTGATGAGATAATGATGACAGACTATCATTCAAGTGGCACATCAATCGACGGTTGGGGAGCATATCGCTGGCACAACGACACTGTAGATCAGCTGATTGAGCAGGCCCGAACCACTTCCGATGAAGCTGCCAGAAAAAAACTCTATGATGAAGTTCAATCAATTGTTGTCGAAGAAGCGCCGGTTGCGTATCTTAACTACTACGTTAATATCGACGTCACAACTTCGAACATAAAAGGATATCGTCTCCATCCTACAGAGTGCTCTTTCGACCTTCAGAACGTCTCAATTTCCTGATGTGGGTATTCTACCCACCACTTTTTCATTTAAAAGAGTTTGAGTGAGAATGATACGTAGAATTATACTGAACCGTCTGTTTCAAATGATACAGGTTATGGTAGGGATATCTCTCATCACTTTTACAGTAATTTCCCTTTCTCCCGGAGATCCAGCTGAAATTACGCTCAGGGCTACCCTTGGTACCGAAAGTCCACCTAAAGAGGCAGTAGCCATACTTCATAAAGAGATGGGGCTTGACGACCCCTGGTATGTCAGCTATCTAAAATGGATTTCAAGGGTTGTGCATGGAGACCTGGGATATTCCTATCAGACAAAAAGGAGCACTCTTGAAGAGATCAGGCATGCTCTGCCCACGACCTTCTATCTCGCCTCTCTTTCAATGTTATTCTCGGCTATCATAGCTATCCCTCTTGGAATTGCAGCAGCTCTGAGGCAGAACGGGCCTGTAGATCATCTCTGCAGGCTTACTTCAATAGTCTGCCTATCGAGCCCTGAATATTTTATTGCTATAGTTTTTATGCTCATCGGAGGCATCTATCTAGACATCTTTCCGGTTGCAGGAACAGGAGGAATAGAATACTTTATCCTTCCATCCCTGACTCTCTCTATTGGTCTTACTGCAATTACAATGCGTATCATGAGGACAAGCATGATTGAAACGCTTGAGCAGGATTATATAAGGACAGCACGTGCAAAGGGGCTCAGCCGCAGAAAAATTGTTCAACGACATGCTCTAAAGAATGCACTTCTTCCTGTCATTATATATATGGGAACCCAGTTCGGATGGATTTTCGGAGGGGCAGTTACTATTGAAACTATTTTTGCACTTCCAGGACTTGGGATGCTTCTTGTTAACTCTGTTTCTTCAATGGACATCATGGTGATGCAGGGATGTATGCTTACCTTCGCGGTGATCATAGTGCTTATTAATCTCTTTGTCGACCTAGCCCAGCTTTATCTTGACCCATCAGTCCGGGCTCAGGGAGAATAATAGGGAGAATATATATGGAACACTCATACTTTGACGAAAAACTGGCAGTTTCCGAAATGAAAAGAGTATGGGGAGTTTTGCGGAGCAATATAACGCTTACAATAGGAGTTCTGCTGTTTATTCTTATCTCCATGATGGCTGTAACGGCTTCGGCGATTTCCCCGCATGACCCTGCAGAGATGCATCTTGAAGAAAAGTTATCTCCTCCATCGGCATCTTTTCCTCTTGGGACGGACCATTTTGGAAGGTGTATTTTCAGCCGTATATTATATGGTGCACAGACTTCATTCTTCATTGCGGTTATTTCAACTCTAATTATCGTGCCTGCAGGAATTATCATAGGAATGTATGCAGGTTATTTCAGTAGGTGTGATGCTTTCTTGATGCGATTGGCAGATATCTTTCTTGCCTTCCCCAGTATAGTTCTTTCAATTGCGATTGTGGGAGTTGTAGGCCCAAGTCCTGCAGGAATTATTCTATCTCTTTCCATTCCTGGCTGGGCAAAATATGCACGATTAATCCGGGGATCCACTCTCTCACTGAAAAATAGCGGATTCGTCGAGGCAGCCAGGGCAATTGGAGCATCTGATAAATACATTCTTTTCCACCATATTCTTCCCAACAGTTATGGACCTATTATTGAGATTGCAACTCTTGGGTTAGGATCCAAGATTATTTCAATTTCCGGTCTTGGATTTTTAGGGCTTGGAATTCAGCCTCCTACCCCGGAACTGGGAACAATCCTGAAAGATGGACTTGTATATCTTCAGACTGCTCCTATGATGGCTTTATCTTCAGGAGGCATGATCATGCTGTTTGTTCTTGCGGTAAATCTCATCGGTTCCGAACTGAGATCGATTACTGATCCCCGGTCTGATACGATAGAATTTTAACTGGCAGGCAAAGAAAATAAAAAAAGAGGAGTTCAGCCCCTAAAAATTCGTTTCTACCCGATGGTATTTCAGCCTCTAAAAATTCATTTCTGTCTAAAATTATGATGTTTTTTGCTTTCCCAAATAATATAATAACAAAATCGAAAAAATATTTGCAATATCCAGTAATTGGAAAAACTTCCAGAGTAATTAGGTACATTTATACGCTGATACTTTAATATGCTGGCAAATTATACGCTGGCAAATTTGTTTTTTCGGATAAAAATGCAATCAACAGAAGCAAAAAGTATATTCTTATAAAATACTGGAGCGGCATTAAAAAGTAAGAAATATTTACGTTATCCAAAACCAGATATATTTAAATAATCGCAAGCACTCTAAACCCCAAGAATTCTTACACTATTTCCCAATCATGGAGTGTCTTTATGACAGAATCAGAAATTCCAAAAGAATATAATGCAAGTGAGGTTGAGGAAAAGTGGATGGATAAATGGGACCTCTCCATGTACCATTTCAACTGGGGAGAAGACCCCCGTCCCCAATACATTATCGACACCCCACCTCCTTATCCTACAGGTAATTTCCATATAGGAAATGCACTTAACTGGTGCTATATCGACTTTGTTGCCCGATACAAACGTATGCGCGGGTACAACGTAATGTTCCCCCAGGGCTGGGACTGTCACGGCCTGCCAACTGAAGTTAAGGTTGAAGAAATTCATGGAATCACGAAAAATCAGGTTCCACGTGCCGAGTTTCGCAAGATGTGCAGGGAACTGACTGCAGGAAATATTGACAAGATGCGTAAAACAATGCTGCGTCTGGGCTTTTCCGTAGATTGGAGTAACGAATTTATTACTATGGATCCCTCATACTTCGTAAAAACGCAGAAATCCTTTGTCAGGATGTATAATAAGGATTACATTTACCATGAGGAACATCCTGTCAACTGGTGTCCCCGCTGTGAAACTGCTATTGCTTTTGCAGAAGTCGAGTATGAAACAAGGCAAACAAAGCTTAATTTTGTCCACTTCGACAAGGTAGACATTGCAACAACCAGGCCGGAACTTATGGCAGCCTGTGTTGCAGTTGCAGTAAACCCTGAAGACAAACGTTACAGCCAGTATGTCGGTCAGGAGATTACAGTACCTCTCTTTGGCCAGAAAGTGACTCTGATTGCCGATGAGGATGTTGAGCCTGAATTCGGTACAGGCGCTGTAATGATCTGTACTTTCGGGGATAAGCAGGACGTACGCTGGTGGGTGAAATACGAACTTCCCCTCATAAAAGCCATCGACAAACAGGGCAAGATGACAAAAGCGGCAGGCAAGTATGAAGGCCTGAGCATTGCCGAATGCAGGGAAGCTGTAGTTGCAGACCTGAAGGCTGCAGGTTTCCTCTATGACCAGAAACCTCTGGAACAGAATGTCGGGCTCTGTTGGCGCTGTGACACCCCGATTGAAATCCTTTCGGAGCCTCAGTGGTTCGTAAAGATCGACAACGATGCAATCCTGAAAGCTGCGGATGAGATCAAATGGTATCCTGAATACATGAAAGTCAGGCTTCAGAACTGGACAGGCACAATGGAATGGGACTGGTGCATTTCCAGACAGAGGATCTTTGCAACTCCAATTCCGATCTGGCACTGCAAGAAGTGCGGGGAAGTAATGGTTGCAGAAGAGAGCTGGCTTCCGATTGACCCTAATGAGGCTGCCCCAAAGAAAGCCTGCGCCTGCGGATCAACTGAATTTGAGCCTGAAACCGATGTGCTGGACACCTGGATGGATTCCTCGATTACGGCATTACATGTTACTGGCTGGGAGAGTGAGCATGACCTCCGCCTGCCTGCGCAGATCCGTCCACAGGGTCATGATATCATCAGAACCTGGGCCTTTTACACAATCCTGCGGAGCCTGGCTCTTGAAGGCAAGAGACCATGGGATTCTATAGTGATTAATGGTATGGTGCTCGGGCCTGACGGACATAAAATGAGCAAGTCCCTTGGAAACGTTATCTCTCCTGAAGAAGTAACCACAAAGTACAGCGCCGATGCTTTCAGGCAGTGGGGTGCAGTTGGTGGTTCCACAGGTTCGGATGTAATGTTCCGCTGGAAAGATGTGGTTTCAGCTTCTCGTTTCCTCCAGAAGATGTGGAGTATCTACCGTTTCTCAATGTCTCACCTGAAGGGCTTCGGACAGGAAGATGCCGAAAAATTCCAGAAGGACTCTCTCCATATAATTGACAGGTGGCTGCTGAGTAAACTTAATAGGCTTGTAGACACCGCAACAAAGGAGCTTGATGATTACCAGTTTGATTCTACTTTCAAGGCCATACGAGGTTTTGCCTGGGAAGTCCTTGCTGACAACTACCTGGAACTCGTAAAAGGCAGGCTTTATGGTGATGATCCAGAAGGCAAAAGAGCAGCCCAGTATGTGCTCTACAGGACAACTAAAACTCTCTCGCTTCTGCTTGCACCTTTTATACCCTTCTTTGCAGAAGAGCTGTACTCCAGACTTAGCGACGAAAGCGTCCATACACAGGCCTGGCCGGCAGTCGATGAAAGTTTAATAAACGAAGAAGCCGAAGCTGCAGGGGAACTGATTAAAGAGATCACAGGTGAGGTCCGCAGATACAAGTCAGAACTGGGAATGGCACTTAATGCTCCTCTGAAAAAGCTTGAGATATACAATGCAGATATTGATACAGGGGATATCGCAGGCGCCGCAAACTCGAAAGTTGAGTTGATGGAAGGGGCTCCTTCCTTTGAATATGTGCCAGTGGAAGTTAAACCCAATATGGGGATTCTGGGCCCCAGATTCAGAAAAGATGCAGGTGCTGTAGTTAAAGCTCTCAAAGCCGAGAGTCCTGCTGCAATTGAAGCTCAGGCAGCTTCAGGAAAAATAACCGTTAATGTAGACGGCAAACCGATCGAGCTTGAACCCGAAGCCGTAGAGATAAGGAAAGAAGTGATTTCCGGTGGTAGGGAAGTCGATGTGCTTGAAGTCAGAGGCGCGGTTGTTGTAATCGTAAGGTAAGCTTTTGCTTACCTTTTTATGAAAACTTTCGATATTCAGACGATGCTTATTTTTCCAGCTTTTTACTAACAGCTGGAGACAGGACAAATTGAAAGCAAAACAAGCTGAAGGGGCAGGGAAGCTGAAAACAGGATATCCTCAGGTCCGGTCCCCTAAACTCAAACTCCTTTTTTAATTTGAATCTCGGCCTTAATTCTGCATATCGGCTGTTTAAATGATTTTTTAGATTCTTTTTCTCATATAATTTAAATATTATTTTCAAGATGCAGGTAGATTCTCAGTGTATGACATTATGAAGAAAATACATAAACTGTTCAGCTTAAATTGAGGTTTCCTATAAAGCCAGAGTTTCGAATATCGGACATTTAGAATCAACAATAAACTTTAAAAAATTTTTGAATCAATGAAAGTTCTGGCTAACTTCGAGGTGGTGAAATGACTCTATAATTTTACGTTGCTATGAAGTTAGTTATTCAGGGGTAAGTATCTGAATTTTACCAGTTCTCACAAAAATAAACAAAATTATTTTTAAAAAGTGAAAAGACAAAGACTCCCTTTTTCAATGTGAAACTTTATATACATCTAGGTAATCTGTTTCAGAAATGTATTATTCATACCTGGAGTTTTTATGACAAAAGTCGAAAAAGCATTATTGCTGCTAAAAAATATGGTTTACGAAAGCACCAGCCCTAAGGAAACTCTCAAGTTTGCGAAGTACTACAGGAATAAGGGTCTCGACGTGCTGGTTATTCTGTGGGGGCCTATGGGGGTGCTACTTGCAAAGAAAGATAAAACAAGAGGATCGCCCAAGTACGATGACACTGTACAGGAATGTATAGATATGGGAGTGGAGTTTCGGTGCTGCCAGCTTGCCTCGGATATGATCGGGCTTAAAAAAGAAGAATTGATCCCTGGAATAGAATTCATCTGCTCAAAAGAGGTAGCCGAACTCTTTCTGAAATATACTGAAGAAAACCAGTTAATCATTACTTTCTAAACTCCTGGACATTTCAAACTTAAATGATGTGTTTAAGCAATAACAGCTTTAAGCAATTAAATGTGTTTTATTGTAGCTTTTTCTAAGTCAGATTTTCTTCATTCAAATTCTAGCCTGCCCCCAACCGGTCCTTCTACGAAATATAAACTGAAACCGGCCTGTAGAATATGTAATCTACATCTCACTCAATTTTAGCCTTTTTTAAATCCCTTTTGCTCTTTACTTACCCACCCCAGTCTCTTCTCGGGATTGCAGATGCTCTTTTCGCTGCTCGAATTCTGTCATCCGAGTTCTGTTACCCAAGTTCCATCACCCTAGCTCCATCACCCTATTCACGTCTCGGGAGAGCGGTGCCCTTTTCGCTCGCTTCGTTTGCTCAAGAGGGCTGAGTTAGGGGGTAAACAGCGGTAATCTTTACACAGGTGGGTCGATTTAAAAATTGCAGATTTCTGCTTTAGTTGCTTGGAAGTCATAGAAAACCAAGGATTTCTTGGGAGAGGACTAATCTGCAATGTTTCGTTTTTCCGGTTTAATGGAACTGTAGTCGGGTCTGATAATCTTTCTGTAAATTTTATATTTTATATGAATAAGCGTAAAACCCCTAAGTCTTTAGCTTAGGGGATATAAGCGTCAACTTCACCCCTGATTTCGTATATAATATTCTACCGCCTCTTTACTAACATTTCCGATTGTAGATGCAAAATATCCCTCACTCCATAACATATTTTCACCCCAATAATACTTTTCCAGATATTCTTTTTGTGTTTTCCATAACCCGTTCGTAGATTCTTGCTTCAATTTTCTGACAATAGATAAAACACTAACTTTTGGTTCACTCTTAATCAATAAATGAATATGGTGTCAGTTTCCATTTCAAGGATTTCAAAGTTAGACTCTTTTGAAATGTCAATCATAATCTGTTTGAGTTCTTCGCTAATTGGTTCAAGTATGACTTTTCGGTATTTGCAAACGAAAATAATGTGTTACATTAACAAAAATTTGCTATGATTCCGTGTTTCATACTTTATATTTACCAAAAAAGTATATATATTGTTAAACCATTTAATACCTTGTATGACGAAAGCGTTCAAATTTAGGCTCTATCCTACAGCTACACAAGCTGTTCAGTTAAATCAGCATATAGGTAGCTGTAGGTTTGTCTACAATTGGGCACTTGATCAGAAAATTAAAACTTATGAACAGACAGGAAAATCAATTTCCAGATTTGACTTAAACAAAAAGCTTCCTGTCTTGAAAGCTTCTAATGAATGGTTAGGAGAAGTCAATTCTCAATCATTGCAGGGAATGACTAAGCAGGTTGAGTCTGCCTTCACTCGATTTTTCCGAGAGAAGAACGGCTTTCCTAAGTTCAAATCTAAGAAAAACCCAATTCAATCTTTTCCTGTACCTCAACACTACTCCGTAGACTTTGAAAAAAACACTGTTAAGCTCCCTAAAATAGAACCAATTAAAGCAGTTTTTCACAGGAAGTTTGAGGGCGAGCTTAAAACAGCTACTGTTTCAAGGACATGTCAAGGACATTACTACATTAGTATCCTTGTTGAAGATGGAAAAGAACTTCCTACAAAACAGAAGTATTCAGAATCTACTACAGTGGGTATAGATGTCGGGATTAAAGATTTTGCTATACTTTCCACAGGAGAAAAGATTGAGAATCCTAACTACCTGAAAAACTCTTTGAACAGGTTAAAGGTTCTTCAAAAAAGAGTATCAAGGAAACAGAAAGGTTCTAAGAACAGGGTAAAAGCCAAACATAGGCTTGCTGTACTACATGACAAAATAACTAATCAGAGGAACGACTTCCAGAACAAACTCTCTTTTAAACTCATAAGCGAAAACCAAGCAATAGCTCTGGAAACTCTGAATGTTAAAGGAATGGTTAAGAATCATCATTTGGCGCAGGCTATAAGTGATTCCGCATGGAGCAGTTTTGTAACAAAACTAGAGTATAAAGCTGAATGGTACGGAAAAACCATCCTGAGAATTGGGCAATTTGAACCATCTTCTAAAGTATGTCATGTTTGTGGATATCATAATTCAAATTTGACATTAAAAGATAGAGAATGGACTTGCCCAGACTGTAAAACAAAACATGATAGAGATATAAATGCCGCTATCAATATCAAGAAATTTGCTCTCATAGATCAAAATCTAATTGGATTATAACACCTGCGGAACGCGGGGAAGAGCTTGGGGACTTGCCCTCAATAGAGGGAGGAATGAACCAAGAAGCCACTCAGTCTTTAGATGAGTGGTAGTTCACAAAATTCCATACGCGTTTTTTTGATGTAGTTTAAACCGACAGATCTTTTTATATGTAATTTATTTTTTAAACTGTTCAGGGCTAATGGAAAATATCACATTGAGGAATGAATTATATGTTAATATGCACATATTAGAATAAAAATATAAAAACGCAAATCAAACAAGAGAGCGTTTGTGCACATAATTAGGGTAAAAATGGATTTTTATATAAATATACAACTTTAATATACGACTTTAAAATGGTTATTTGATATTGAATATTTCAGCCCTTCAGTCAATTAATTTTTGAGAATAAAAATAAAACAATTTTAGCAGGTGATTTCATGTTTTTACAGGATTATGAATTAAGTGAGGAAGAAAAAGTTCTTTTACAAAAAATTTTGGATGGCGATGTAGCTCTCCGCAAGATTGAGGAATTTGCAGACCCTGAAACTTCAGTAAAACTCAGACGGCTGGCAATACAGGAATTTGCAAAACTTGAATTTGAACATATCCAAAATTTTTCCC
Source organism: Methanosarcina barkeri str. Wiesmoor (assembly GCF_000969985.1). Taxonomy (GTDB): domain Archaea; phylum Halobacteriota; class Methanosarcinia; order Methanosarcinales; family Methanosarcinaceae; genus Methanosarcina; species Methanosarcina barkeri_B. The sequence continues at coordinate 3,601,947 of NZ_CP009526.1, forward strand.
TTGATGTTGAAGCCGCATCGAAAAGGAATATTGAAAACATGATAGGGGCAGTTCAGATTCCCCTTGGAATTGCCGGGCTTCTTAAGGTAAACGGAGAATATGCGAATTCTGAATACTACATCCCACTTGCTACGACTGAAGGAGCTCTTGTTGCCGGTGTAAATCGCGGCTGTTCGGTTATCACGAAATCAGGAGGAGCAAACGTCAGAGTCTTTGAGGATGAGATGACAAGAGCGCCTGTTTTTAAGCTGGAAAGTCTTAGCAGAGCTAAAGAATTTTATGAATGGGTAAAATGTCCTGAGATTTTTGAAAAGATGAAAGTCGTTGCTGAAAAAACTACACGCTTTGGAAAACTGCTTTCTGTAAGACCCTTCGTAACCGGCACATACGTATACCTCAGGTTCTCGTATGATACAAAAGATGCTATGGGCATGAACATGGTGACTATAGCTACTGATGCCGTGATGCACCTCATACAAGACGAGTTCGGAGCGCATCCTGTTACCCTTTCAGGAAACATGTGTATCGACAAAAAACCGGCTTCAATAAGCACAATTCTTGGAAGAGGAAAAACGGTTGTAGCCGAAGTTACGATTCCAAAGGAAATTGTAAAGGAGACCCTGAAATGTACGCCCGAATCTATGTTTGAGGTAAATTATAGCAAAAACCTGCTGGGTTCAGCAAGAGCAGGAGCACTTGGTTTCAATGCACATGCTGCAAACATTATTGCTGCGATCTACTTGGCCTGCGGGCAGGATGCCGCTCACGTTGTTGAAGGGAGCACTGCAATTACAAGCATGGAGCTTACAAAATATGAAGAAATTCAATGTTCTGTTACTCTGCCTTCCCTGCCTGTAGGAACCGTTGGGGGAGGCTCTGGCCTTGGAACCCAGAGAGATTGCCTGAATATTCTCGGCGTTGCAGGCGCAGGTGACGTTCCCGGAATAAACTCTAAGAAATTTGCAGAAATCGTAGCTTCTGCCGTGCTTGCAGGAGAAGTTAACCTTATAGGAGCCCAGGCTGCAGGACATCTTGCCCGTGCTCATGCTCAGTTAGGCCGTGGAAAGTTCTAACGCAACTGTTGAGCCGCAACCGTTGCGCCGGTTGATCACGCGATAGGGTTTGGGGATAAGATCCTCAAACTTAAACGGTGCCTCTTTTTCGATCAAACCTTTTTTGAAAAAGGTTACAGGGAAGCAGTTTTTTTAAAAGGATTGCAGGGAAGCAGTTTTTTTAAAAGGCTTATAGGAAAACTTCAGGGGAAACGTTGTGGAAAACACGGAGATTACGAGGATCAGATCTTCCGGGTAAAACATGATCCAATAAAAATTCTTACCATTATTGGCAAACTCCAACTTCCTGATCGATAAGATAATCTTTTATGAGCGAGAATAAATTAATCATTGACTCTTCTTCCTATTTTTTGTGGTGAAGAAAAAGGATACAGAGTCAATCCTAATTTACAGAACTTTCGGGTATATTGCCATTGATTTACTGAAATTTTGATTTTTCTCAGAACAGTTTCAAATTTGGGCGTAACTTCAAATTTGGGAATAGTTCCCAAATCTGTAGACAGCTTTTCTATAATTCTTTAATTAATATATCTTCATTTGCACTCTTTTTTAATTTTTGAGAAAAGTTAATAAATCAGAAGATGTTAGTATCTATTGGAAATTTGTGGGTATGTGTATGGGGGTAATTAATAGGGAATCATGTAGATCAGCTCCTGAATATCTCGTTTCCCATCAAAAAACTCTGTCTAATTTGAGAAGTATATATGCTGAGAACATGACCCTTTAATTTCTCTATATACTTTCATTCAAAAATAATAGTTGGAGTGAATCAGAATGAAAGGAATTTTTAGCATTTTTAGAAAAGACGATAAAGCCTTCACAGGGCTCGAATCAGCAATTGTGCTGACCGCTTTTGTAGTTGTGGCAGCAGTGTTTTCTTATGTGGTGCTCGGGGCAGGATTTACAACTTCTGATACTGCCAAGAAGACTATCGATGAGGGTGTAAAACAAACTACTTCTTCCGTTGAACTTGCAGGTGATGTGATCGCAAAAGAAAGTACTACTACAGCCAATACTGTAGATACACTACTTGTCACCCTTCAGCTTACAGCAGGGCAATCTCCTGTGGATATAGGAGCTAATAGTGATGCTGGGATGCTGGTGGTATCGTATGCTGACAGTTCTATATATAGCCCAGAAGTGGCATGGTCTCAGTCATTTGTAGGAAATAACGATGGCGATACGGTTCTAGAACAGCATGAGAAAGTGCAATTATCTATCACTGTACCTAATGAAGACTCAGAAATAGCATTGCTTGCAACTGAAGGTGGAGCGGAAAACGTCGAATTCAGGCTTGAAATAAAACCAAAGATAGGTGCAATTGTTCCAATAACAAGAATAACTCCGGCACAGATCGATCCAGTTATGGTTCTGAAGTAATAATGGATTTTAGGGGGGGTACTTCCCCTTCTTTTATGTAAGGATGAAAAAGTTTCATTTTTTGTTCAGGTGGTTAATATGGAACTGGAGAAAAGAGTTGCAGATATGGAAACTGAACTTAAAATCGTAAAAGGGGAGATAAAGGAGTTACTCGTGGATATAAGGGACCTTGTAAACAAAAATGAAAATCCCTTCTTCAATGGCCAGAAAAATGGAGTTTCAAGGCTTGAAACAAAAGAAAAAGGGACAGAAGCGAAGAATAAACTATCTGCTGCTGAAGAAAATAGGGAGTTAGAGTTATCCACAGGCGTTCCAGAAACAGGTCTCGAAAATAGCAAAAATAAAAAAAGCGTTCAGGAACCGGTCAAAACTATTTTCCCAGATGAGGTCCCCGAAGAAAATATGTCACAACAGAAAGCTCAGATAAACGAAATACAGGAGATTGAACCTGAAGTACCAGTCCGAAAAATCGATACTTTTATCCTTGTCGAACTCATGCGCTGGGTCGATTATGCTATCCGGACAGTTGGGCACAGCAATCTGGAAGTCCTGCTTGACCTGTATTCGCTTACCGGGCCGCTTTCTGAAGAGACCAAATACGTTATCAAAAATATTGCAAACCTTTCCGTTGAAGAACCTGCATGTGAAGACAGGGTTAGCATGAAAGATAATATTATAGTGCTTTCGCAACTGAGTGCAATTCTCGACCCAAAGGAATTCAAAAATGGAATCCAGTCTCTTTATGAAGATCCAGGCTGGAGAGAAGACAAAAAAGGAAGACAGGATTTTTCTTTAATCAAATGTACGAACTAAGAAATCGACTAGATGTACGAACTGCTAAATCGAGTGAAAAGCAGATCAAATGTTCTAATTAAACCAGCTAATTTATTAGTGTTAATTTATTTTAGAAAATCCTGTATGATGTAAGAGTTATTGTCGCTTTGTAATAGAGTTATTGTCGCTTTGTAATAGAGTTGTTGTCGCTTTGTAATAGAGTTATTGTTGCTGTGGAATGTAAGATTTATTGTCGAACAGAACCAGCACTGCTGGCATAATTGGGGCTTATGAGATAAATAGGCTGATATAATCACTATTATCTAAACTAATGTATATTTATTTAAACTGATATACGTTTACTCAAACTTATCAGAGAATTGGAAAGTAAGGCGGGGGTCGAAAAATGAGTGGGGAATCGATAAGCTCTGCGATTCTAACAATAGCATCCGTTATATGTGCATTTTCATTTGTTTCAATTGTATACCCGTCTGTAATTTCTGCAGGAGACCCTATAGTCAGCCGTACCAATGAAATGGGAGACCAGATCCTGACAGATATGAAAATTTTGCATGAGACAACTGCCGCTGAAGGCTCAGAGGTTCACATATGGATTAAAAATGTGGGATCTAAGGGGATATCTTCCAGTTTGATTCAGAAATCTGACCTTTTTTTTGGAGAGGCCGGGAAATTTGAAAGAATACCATATGACGAGAATGGATGTCTGGCTCCTTGCTGGAATTATTCTATAGAGCAAAGCAACGACGATAACTGGGACAAAGGGGAAACACTGCAGATCAGATTAAAGCCTGCTGATGTGCCTGTCAGCAGAGTGAAGTATTTCATTAAATTTAGTGCATACAACGGGGTTTCGGAAGAGGCCTATTTTACGGTGTCATGATGGGATTCGGAACGGTTATTGCATCAATGATTTCGGTTGCAATTCTCCTCCTGGCATCTTATGTCTGCTCAAGCGGGGGGTTTTACATGGCAGACGTTCTTGCAAATTCAGTAATGGAAATGCAGGAAAATGAAAATGAGATCATGAAAACCGAAATTGAGATTACAAACATCTCTGCAAATGAGGCCGGTATTTTCGTGTCCCTGAATAATATGGGCTCCACAAAGGTAGGAGACTATGATTACATGGACGTGATCGTTAAGTACTCCAACGCATCAGGCAGTGCAAAAACCATATGGGTTCCCTACAAGGAAGATTCAGACACATTAGAAAACAAATGGACTGTGGGAAATATAAGTCCAGATCTGGTAAATCCTGGAATTCTTGATCCGGGTGAGGAGATGGAATTGCAGATTTTGCTCGAAGATTCCTTGGAAAACAAGAGTGTAAACTGGCTGCTTGTAGCTGCCCCAAATGGAGCAAAGGCTTCAGGATATTTTAAACGTCTGTATTAGACGATTGATTCAATATTCCTGAATTAGGTGATTGATTCAATAGCCCGAACTAGATAACTAGTTCGATAATCCAAAATTAGAGAACTGGTTCGATAGTCCAGAATTAGAGAACTGGTTCAATAGTCCAGAATTAGAGTACTGACTTGAGAATCTCGAACTAATAACTAGTTCGATAATCCAAAATTAGAGAACTGGTTCGATAGTCCAGAATTAGAGAACTTGGTTCGATAGTCCAGAATTATACAGGCTAAGTTAATGAATTGAGTTAGATATAGTAAGAAGATAAAAGATCAGGTAAGCTCTGAAAAAGGGGAGAGTCCAGAATTATACAGGCTAAGTTAATGAATTGAGTTAGATATAGTAAGAAGATAAAAGATCAGGTAAGCTCTGAAAAAGGGGAGAGAGGACGATTATGGAAGAAAATATGGAAGGGGCGTTATTTCTTGAAAACGAATCATTTTGTGAAGAAATACCAGATAATCCGAATATTGAGAAGGAAAAACCCTTAGAATTTATATCCTCAGGAAATCTGGAAATTGATAGGAAACTGGAAGGAGGCATACCCGTAGGTTCTTTATGCCTTCTCGAAGGGGCAAAAGATAGTGGAAAATCAATTTTCATGCAGCAGATTATGTGGGGAGCTCTGAACCAGGATAAAAAAGTTTTAGCTTTAACAACGGAAAAAACCTCCCGAAACCTGCTGAATAATATGGAAAGCCTGAAGCAGGATATATCAGATTATTTCATAATAGGTAGATCTAAAATTTTTGAAATAAATGCAAGCGATGTTGAAGAAAATCCTGAAATAAGTGAAAATCTTCTAGAGATAATGCTCGAATGCATAAAAGAATGTGAAGAAGAATTAATTCTAATTGATTCCTTAACGATCTTAGCGGTTAATGCCTCTGAAAATACCTTATTGAATTTTTTTAGGGAGTGTATAAAACTTTGTGATAAAAAAAAGACTATTTTAATAAGTGTTCACGGGTATGCTTTCTCCCAGGAAGTGCTTTACAGGCTAAGATCGGTTTGCAATTCATGCCTGGAGCTGAGAATTGAACAGGTCGGAGATAAGCTAATAAAGACTATGGAAATTCAGAAGTTGAGGGGTGCCAAAAAAACTACTGGAAATATGTTAAGTTTTGATGTGAACAGTGAGTGTGGGCTTAAAATAATTCCAGTTTCGAAAGTCAAAGCCTGAGAGAGGTAAAAAGCATTCAGAAACAGTGCTCTTAAGAAAGAAGCTCGAATGAGGATTTTAAATGGACGCTCTACCTTTTAACCCGCTGCCTGCACCGGTAAATGGAAAGCGCTCCAGAGAGGAGGTACGTTCAAGACTTCCTTTAGAATTACAGAACTTTGTGGGCAGGGAAGAGAATAGTCACATCCTTGATTATATCTGCAGGCTTCCTCTGGAACAAATCGAAATCCCGGAGTTCCATGTAAAGATCTCAAGAGCTATGAAATGTATCAAACACCCAAACCTCATTTACCCTATTGGAAAAGGACTTGCTGTTCACATTTATCCTGATAAAGAAGACATAAGAAATTACTATATCCCGATAGAACCCTGTCTTTTCCAAAATATGAACAGCACACTTGAAGCTGTAGAAAAGCTGCTTATCGACGTTATACACAATGAGGATGTTGATACTAAGGACCTGGAAGAAAAGAAAAAACTTCTGGAAAGAGCCCTTGAAAAGGTTTGCATTATAGAAGAACACGTAAACGAGAGTGCAGAAAAAAAAAGTAAAGGTCTTGAGTGGAATAAAACATTCAAGAAAGAGAAAAATGGCATATTTCGGCTCGGATTGATTGATAATTTAAAAGAAGCCGGTAAAGTCTTCAAAATGAAAAAATGGGAAAATATCCGGGTAACTCCTGAAGAATTTCAAGCTATTAAATATCTTATGATAAGGGACAAGATCGGAATGGGGATGCTCGAACCTCTGTTGCTGGACTCAAATATAGAAGATATAAGTTGCAGTGGGCTTGGGAGGGTTTTTGTCGAGCATAAGGTATTTTCTTCTCTTAAAACAGCAATTGAGTTTCAGGAGACTGAGGAACTTAACTCTTTTATTATACAGGTGTCCGAGAAGGTCGGAAAGCCAATCACATATCGAGATCCGATAGTCGATACAGCTCTTCCGGACGGGTCAAGGATTAATATCGTGTTCGGAGAAGATGTATCCAGAAGGGGGAGCAATTTTACCATTAGGAAATTTATGGAAACTCCTATTTCAATTCTAGAGCTTATCGACTTCGGGACAATTGACTACATAATGGCTGCATATATGTGGATGATGCTGAGGGCAGGGATGAACTGTTTTATTTCGGGGGAAACGGCCTCAGGAAAGACCACTATGATGAATGCAATGACTACTTTTCTCCTCCCTGAATCAAAAATAGTTTCTATTGAAGACACGCCGGAACTGCAGGTTCCCCATAAAAACTGGACCAGAGAGGTTACAAGGACAACAAGAGAGGATAGCGGATCTGATGTATCAATGTTTGACCTGTTAAAGGCTGCCCTTCGCCAGCGTCCTAATGAAATTATAATCGGAGAAATCCGTGGAGTGGAAGGCAGTATTGCTTTTCAGGCTATGCAAACAGGGCATCCTGTCATGTCTACTTTCCATGCCGCATCCGTCGAAAAACTCATTCAGAGGCTGACAGGAGACCCGATTAATGTTCCTAAGAACTATGTGGATAACCTGAATGTGGTTGTCATCCAGAGCACGGTAAATATCCCTGGAAAAGGGATGGGAAGGAGAGTCCTGAGCATAAACGAAATCGTAGGCTATGATTCTTTTAATCAGGCTTTCAATTTTATGGACATATTTAAGTGGGACCCTGCAACAGATACTTTCAAGTTTACAGGAAAAAATAATTCATATCTGCTGGAGCAAAAGATTGCTCCACGTATGGGAATTCCGGAAAACCAGGTACGAAAAATATATTCCGAACTTGAAAGAAAAGCAAAAATTCTCAAAAAGATCCATCAGGCAAAAATTACTAACTTCTACGATCTCTTCAATACGCTGATCCAGGTCGAGGAGGCCGGGTTAATATTATGAAACCTGAGGAAAAGCTTGCTTACCTGAAAGCTGAAGCTGAAAAGCATGGGTTCGAAGGCTACTTTAATCTTGCGCGGCAACTGAAGGACACGAAGGTTGTTGAAAGAGTCAATGATGATATGCTTTTCCTTCTTACTTATATGGCAGCGATTTCGACGGCTGATATTGAAAGAGACCGAATTTTCGATTATGCGGGCTCTCAGAAAGAGTACAAAGCTTCAAAATATTTCAGGCAGATTTATAACCTTGCATCAAAGTGGGGCTACGCATATGCAAAAGCCTGTAAATATATCTCTCAGCGATTGCAGGACGAGTACCTTTCAAAGCTTTTTGGGCGAATGTCAAATATTCTTTCCTCTGGAGAACCGGAAAAAAACTTTCTGAAGCAAGAAAAACTAACAAGGGAAGAAATATTTTCTAATGAATATGAAAGAAGTATCGAATCCCTGAAAAAATGGACTGATGGATATACTGCTCTGATGGTATCCGTAACCCTTGTTGTTACTATAATTCTTGTTTCAGTCATGATCTATAATATAACAAATATAGGAACGATTGCTTTTCTTGTTGTGTTACTAACTGTTTTTATCTGTGGGATTGCGCTTTTTATCATATATAAGGCCGCTCCTGCTGAAAAGAAGCTTCATACCCTGAGCAGGAGGTCAAAGGAACAGGAAATTATCAGGTTTTTGAGCCGGATTTTGCTTCCAGCTGGAGCAATTTCGGTAGCTGCTCTCATTCTAATAGGTACAGAACTCCAGTATACTTTGCTTGCAATAACTTTCTTTACGCTTCCGATAGGCTTCTTTGCGATGGTAGACGACCGGAATATCAATGAAAGGGATAGTAGTTTTCCTGCATTTGTGAAGACTCTGGGCACGCTTGCAGGAACAACAGGAATTACTATTCGAAGTGCAATGGAGGACCTTGATAAAGAAACTATAGGTGGCCTCAGGCCTGAGGTTGAAGAATTACATGCGTGGCTTTCTTTGGGACTTAAGTCGAAGCTTTGCTGGGAGAAATTCATAGGAGAAACAGGTTCTGAACTGATTAACAGATGCTCAAGGATCTTCACGGACGCAGTTGAGCTTGGAGGAGACCCGGCCGAAATAGGAGAAATAGTCTCATCTTCAAGTCTTGCTATTGTACTTCTCAGGATGAAAAGGCAGCTTGTCAGTTCCGGTTTCCGCGGCCTTGCCATAACTCTACATGCTGTTATGATCGGGCTTCTAATCTTTATAATCGAGATAATTTCCAAATTTAGCGGGCTCGTTTCTGGAATGAATGAGTCATATTCTTCGATTCAGGGAGGTGCTTCCGGAATGGGAATGAGCATTTTCAATGTTACTGAAAGCATACCGTTGCTTTATACATTTACCCTTTCCGTGGTGCTTATTTTAACAATTTCAAATACTCTTGTAGTAAAAATTGTCGAGGGTGGAGGAAACTGTAAGCTTTTTTTTTACGGAGGTTTAATGTCTGGAATTTCCGGGATCTGCATGATTCTTGTACCGCCGGTTGTATCAGGGGTATTTACATTTCAAATGTGATATATTGAAAAATGTGTAATGACTAAATATAAATTTTAACTAAATGTAAATTATAACTAAATATAAATTTTAACTAAATGTAAATTATAACTAAATATAAATTTTAACTAAATGTAAATTTTAACTAAATATAAATTTTAACTAAATATAAATTTTAACTAAATATAAATTTTAACTAAATGTAAATTACCTATAAGAGTTATTAAGAAATATTCAGGGTTGATGGGAGGTAACGGAATGAATGCATTAAAGGACTTGAGAATTCATGGGCTAAAAAATCTAAAGATCAATGGATTCAAATTTCTAAAAGTTAACGAATTAAAGCATTTGATACCTAAGCCTGGGGACCGAGATGACATAGAACTGGGGGATTTGATAAAAAGTAAAAAGGAGGTTGAGATCAAAATCCGAGAATTGTTTAAGGAAAAGAAAAATCTCGAATCTCGGATTGAACGGAAAGAACTTAGATCCCGGACTGATCAGCTTCAAGAAACCGAATACGAAGAAAAGAAAGAAATATCTGATTTTCCCTGGACAGAGGAAATCTTTCCTCCGCTTCGCAGAAATATGCATCATGAAGCGTCTGGACTTCTTAAAGTTGAAACTGAAGATTTGCAAAAAGAAGATGTTGGAATTTCAGAGAGGATAGATAGCCAAACAGGTAACAAAGTCAAAGACTCCGATAAATCTTTTGAATCTCACCTAAAAGAAACCGGTGAAATTGAAGAGGGCAATATAATAGAGATAGGGGTTAAAGAAGAAGTAAATTCTGCCTGTAAAAAAAATGATGTGGAAGGCGATGAAAAAGCCGATTTCGATGATATGAGAAAAAAAGCTGGAGAAACTGCTTTTCTGAAAAATACAGACAAACCAGAAACTGTCGAGGCTGCTTTAGAAGATAATGAAAAAGGAGAATGTAAAAGACTTACCTTAGAAAATAATGAAAAAGAAGATAAAACTCCTGAAAAGATAAAAACTGAAAGTGAAACCCCTGTGCCTGGCATTTTTGGAAATAGCCTGATTCACGAGTTGCTGGAAAGCGAGGACCTGTGTCCTGAGAAAGAGCAAAATTTCATGAAGTATATTGGAGAATCAAGTGCTTCAGAACTTAGTATAAATTTAAATAAAGTTAAAAAACTCCTTACCGAAGCAGGGCCCTGAAAGTTTGATTATTATATCAAAAACGAACATGAACTTCGTCAAATAAGAGGAATAAACAAATAAAGGCATTTGAAAGCACTTTTATGCCAGGAAAATCAAAAATAGTGACGGAAATCCCGCCACGCGAAAATCCTTCCACAGAGTTCTTAAAAGAATAGTTCTTAAGATGCAGCTTTAGAAGAAAGTTCTTAAGATTTTGCTCTTGTTTTTTTCACTGATGGAAAAGTCCTTCTTTTGCTTTATTAAGATGTTTATTTGCTTCCTCCATTTTACTAGCAGCTTCAAGGATATCTTCGGAAGCTTCAAGAAAACCATCTTTTTTGGCTCTCTGAGCCCATTCTTTGAAACTTTCAATGTGGCTTTCGTTATGCTCAATCCAGTGCTCAATCAAATGTGAGAGATTATCGTGACTAAGTTCTTCTGTAATAGTTTTCCCTCCTGTTCAAATTATATACGATTCATGGTATAAATGCCCGCTGGATATAATTATAATTTTTGTACAGAAACCTGGGAAGGACGGAAAATAGATATAAAGAGATAATGGGTGGAAGATCTGGAATAGAAAATAATTTGATAGGCAGAATAGTTTAAAATCCTGAGAGTTAAGGATAGGTTTCAAACGATTCTGCCTAATCACATCAAACTATTTGGCATTCAGTTCTCAGATTCAAACTGTCCTTGGATCCGTAATTTCTCCTGCCAATGCCGAGGCTGCTGCGGTTGCAGGGGATGCCAGGTAGATAAAACCACTTTTTCCCATCCTGCCCTTGAAGTTTCGGTTTGCGGTTGAAAGGCAAACTTCTCCTTCACCGAGCACTCCCTGGTGAGCGCCAAGACAGGGCCCGCAGCCAGGGGTTGCAAGCGTAATGCCTGCTTTGAGCAGAATTTCCATCGTTCCGTTTTCAATTGCTGCAAGGAGAGTCGTGCGAGATGCAGGAATTACAATAGTCCTGACTGCAACCTTTTTTCCTTTAAGGATTGCTGCTGCGACCTCGAGGTCTTCAAGTCTGCCATTTGTGCACGTCCCTATGAAAACCTGGTCTATGTGGGTACCTTCAACTTCTCCCACAGGTTTTACGTTGTCAACCTGATGCGGACAGGCTACCTGAGGCTCGATATCTTCAGCAGAGTAAACGGGTTCTTTTACATAGACTGCATCCTGATCGGCATAAACCGGATCATAAGGAGCAGCCGCCCGATTTTTCAGGAAGGCAAAGGTTTTTTCGTCCGGTGGCACAATTCCGGTTTTTGCTCCCATTTCGATTGCCATGTTGCAGAGTGTCATTCTGCCGGAAACCGATAATTCGGAGATAGCCTGTCCGTAAAACTCTACAGCCTTATAGGTGGCACCGTCAATTCCGGTCTTCCCAATAAGGTAAAGGGTCAGATCTTTTGCATAAACCCCTTTTCCAAGCCTTCCTTCTACCGTGAACCTGAAACTCTCAGGAACCTTAAACCAGAGCTTACCTGTGGCAAAAATTTCAGCCATGTCGGTAGCTCCTACACCTGTGGCAAAAGCTCCGAAAGCCCCATAGGTGCAGGAATGCGAATCAGCGCCCACAACCAGTTTTCCAGGCAGTGCGAATCCATTTTCGGGGAGTACTTGATGACAGATTCCTTCTCCAAGCTCGTAAAAATTCGGAATTCCTTGTTCTTTTACCCATTCCCGGATTTCCTTTTGCAAAGTAGCTGATATCTCATTATTTGCAGGCGCGATGTGGTCGAAAGGAATTACAATCCTTGAGGGGTCCCAGACCTTCTTCATTTCCATTTCCTTAAAAGCATTAACTGCAAGTACTGAGGTGCCGTCATGCGCCATTGCATAATCAACATCTGCAAGGACAAAATCGTTTGCCTTTGCCTCTGCTCCCGTTGCCCGGGAAAATATTTTTTCACTAATTGTTCCCAAAAGTAAGTCTCCTGTTTGATAATCAAGTGATAATGAAATATGAGGTATTCAGATTCCTGAACTCAATATAAAGAAATAACTGTACATATCTGACATATTAAGAATAGAATCCCAATATTACAAATATAAATTATACTAAATCTTTTCAGTCTATTGAAGCTGGTTTATATAGGTTTTCTACAAAGCAAAATAAACTACTCTCTATTTAATTAAATGTAGCGCTGATGCCGATGCGTGATTATTCTTTTCTACTACAGTGAATCTAATAATGAACTCTGTCCCATTTTCCATTTTCTCCGTTTTTATGGAACTTGATTTGGATTTCTCCGTTCAAAAACTTACCATCTTTATCAAAAAGATATTTGGAATTTGTATGCGTCCACAAAGGGGAGCCGTCTTTACATATAAATTCAATTTCAAGGTTCTCATTGATGTTTTTTCCTTTTTGCCTAAAACATGTTTGATGATAACCTTATTTTCATCACTGATAAAATCCCACATCGGCCTAACAATGAGTTCGTCTGAACTGAAACCAAACATATCTTTAATCTGCTTATTGACGAAAGTAATTTTTTCTTCAGCATCAATTGTTTCCGGGATGTTCCGAGAGATTATTTTCAACACTAAATCTTTGATAGAAGAAAGTAGTTCTACTCCGATTTTCGTGCCTCACTCATGAAGTAAGGGCTCACCCGCTTCATTTGAGTAAAGAACAGTACCATCCTTATCGACACTAAGCACAGGATTTGGATTATTTGCTAGAAGTTTTTCAATTTTTGATTTCATATTCCCTTTCAGGCTCCTGTTTATGATGGTTACATGCCTACTGTCGAGAATTCATTTACGTTAAAGTGTCTACTGCAACTATATAAATATATAATATTGTTTAAATATAATACATTCAACTTAACTTTGAATTGAGATTATATTTATTACAAGAACCTTTTAAATGTGATATTTACCTGCTTAGATAGATGCAATTAGCATATATGTACACAGTGTCAGTTTTTTGTAATACAAGGAATAAGTGTACTTCGTTAAGATCTGTTTTAGAAAGAGTTGTTAATTGATATATTAAAGTAAATGAAGTAGCAGTAAAAATAATATTTTCATTAAATTAAAGATTATTTTAGAATCTATATTCTTTAAAAGTGTTTGTAGGTAGTACAATTGCACCAAGTGAGCTTCGGACATTAAAAAGACTTGCTGCAATTGAGTGAATTTTAGGGCTTGATGATTACGGACTAGATGAAACAGTAGCTTCTGCATTTCCACAAAGGATCAAGAGTATTGAAGATAAATTGAATAATTCAAAAATTATTTTTAACATCCTGTAGAGCTTGAGATCCAGCCGACAACCAGGACTGAAAAACGGGCTGTCTTGTTCATAGGTCATGCAAAGGAAACAGAAAAAACTATCTAACAGCCTGTGAAATTCTCAATTTCTTAAAATGAAAATTACCGGAAAAACTGCAAAATTAAAGAGAATGTCCAGAATATAAGGAAAGTAAAACAGATGTACTGAAAAAAGATGCGGCAATGTATCCAAATGGGTTTCTGAGTAAAAAGAGAGCAGGAGCACCAGGATGTAAGGCTTGTTTTAGGATCGTAACCTATTGTAATCGGGTTACATATGATTGAGAGTATTATCTATAAATAAAATTTGTTGGAATTATATCAAAAATAAACTCAAGCTGAGATTTTTGTTAATTGTATGTAACTAAGTTACAATCGGGTATGACTTTTTAACCTGAAATATAATATCAAAAAATTTTTAAATATTCTTAATAGATACATAAATATGAACAATGATACTATATATTCCAGTTCTAGTGTAATTTCAACTGCTCATGTTGTAACAATATATGGAATACCTGTAATATATATTGAAATTATAATAATCTTATTATTGATCAGTATATTATATTTATTTTATAGAATTAAGAGAAAGTAATATTTTTATCAGCATATGGGTATAATATATTTACTAGCTAGAAATGCACTTTTACTAACTCTGTATCTAATCAATATATTTTTTAAAAATGAGTCCAGAACTATAATTGCTCTTCCAGTATAGTATTGGGTTGAGGACAGCTACTCATATCTTATTGATTCTCAGAATGATTTTTAATTTAGTTGGGGTAAAAATTTCAAATGAATATTCAGCTATCAAAAAATTCCCCCGTGAATTCAGAATTGAATTTTCATTCTTCAGGCGAAGTTTTAAAAATATTTACGACTCATATTTATTGCAGCTTGCATAGCTAATAAAGTTCTTTTCCTGGAATATTTCAGGATAAAGCTGCTTTCTAATTCAATTTTTCAGGAGAAGGGCGAGAAAATAAGTTTATTGATAGGGGATTTAATATGACGTCAAAATTGATGGACTATTTTAACAAGCAACCGAGAATTGGGGTTCTCAGCACAGCAAGTAAAGACGGAAAGGTAGATTCGGCTGTTTTCGGCTCACCTCAAATGATTGATGAAAAGACCGTTGTAGTTGCAACAGGTAAGAACCGCACGTTCTCAAACCTTCAGGAAAACCCTTATGCAATGTTCCTGATAATGGAACCTGGAGCAGATATTATGGCATGGAAAGGGATCAGGGTTTATCTGAAGTTGAAGGAATCTGCAACATCGGGGGAGATGCTTGATATGATCAAAAGCCAGATCGCAAAAATGGCTGGTGAGGAAGCGGCAAAGATGATATACGCAACTGCCACCTTCGAGATCATTGAGCTGAGACCTCTCGTTGATATGGGACAGGGCTGGGAGAAATCAATCTGAGTTTTTAAAGTTATGGAAACAAAATTAGGAAATCAAAGTCAAATAGGAAATCAAAGTCAAAGTTGTGGTGGCGCACCCGGCTGTAAGTAGGGTGCTGCGCCACTGCTCCGGTTACGATGGCTATTCAAAATCAAGAATTTTTATATCCGATATTTTTCTTTTTTCCAATCACTATCTTTTCCAAATATACAAGTTCAACTTCTCTGCCCAGCGGTTCCCGCCTGAACTCCTGATACCCCAGTTTATGATTAAGAACTGGCATCTATCACGTGCTTGAGAACAATTGAAAATATTCATGTCAGGTAGAAGGACTCGTTTTGTATTCAACGTCTTTCATTCTTTACTCCTGAGTAACATTTACTTTAACAACTGGAACCACAATCAGCATAAAAGAAATATATTTTATATTCTTTTCTTTTATATTTGTAAATTTGTTTCTATTGAATGCCTTTAGCTTATTTTTCATGGGTTTTAGTCATATTCTCATTCATAGATTATCGAAATTCTCCGTGGTATACAGGTTAGCAGATTAAAAAGTTTTAAGCATACTTAAGACGATTATTATTAAAGCCTGCTGATTAATTATAGTTCTTTTCATGACAGTATTTTGTGACCAAGCAGTTTCGCAAACTCAACTCTGAAAGGAAAGAGCGCTAAAACAGGCTATTAGAGGAGGTTTAGATATGACGTCAAAATTGATGGACTACTTTAACAAGCAACCGAGAATTGGGGTTCTCAGCACATCGAGTAAAGACGGAAAGGTAGATTCAGCTATTTTCGGCTCACCCAATATGATCGATGAAAAGACCGTTGTAGTTGCAACAGGTAAGAACCGCACGTTTTCAAACCTTCAGGAAAACCCTTACGCGATATACATGATAATGGAACAAGATACGGAATGGAAAGGAATCAGGGTTTATATGAAGATGAAGGAATCTGCAACGTCGGGGGAAATGCTTGATACGATTAAAAGCCATATCGCAAAGATGGCCGGGGAGGAGGTTGCGCAGATGATGTATGCAACGGTTATCTTCGAGATCATTGAGCTGAGACCTCTCGTTGATATGGGACAGGGCTGGGAGAAATCGATCTGAGTATTCAAAGTTGTGGAAATCAGAATAAAAAAATGAAAATCAAAGTTGTGGTGGCGCACCCGGCTGTAAGTAGGGTGCTGCGCCACTGCTCCGGTTACGATGGCTATTCAAAATCAAGAATTTTTATATCCGATATTTTTCTTTTTTCCAATCACTATCTTTTCGACATATACAAGTTCAACTTTGCTGCCCAGCGGTTTCCGCCTGAGCTCTTGATACCCCCGTTTATGATAAAGGTGAAAATTTCTGATGCTATTCGATCCGGTGAAGAGTTCAAATCGAGCTAGATCCCGATACATAAGCTCAACCTCTGTCATCAAACGAGTGCCTATCCCCAGATTCTGCCATTTAGGGTGCACAATCAGCTTGCCTATACATTACTCCATATTTTGTATGGGCAGTGTGATTGTCTCGAAGGCAATTTGGCAGCCGTGATCAAGATTACATTTGAGCCTTCGATGGCAATCACTGGTTAGTTTTTTGACGGCTTCAAGAACCGAAATAAGTACAACCTTTCTGCCCAAGATAATATGGAGTTAAAAGGTAAAAAGGTAGGATAAGAGTACTTTCATTTTTTGTGCATTTTATTCGAAGAATTTCATGTGCGTTTTTTAAATCAAAGTTATTAAATTGTTTACATAAAACGGTAAACTTTTATTTTAACAGATATAATTCATATCAATAATTAAAAGAAAGAAATCTATATGTTTATACCAGTTTGTATATAATTATATATATTTAATTTATATTCCTAAAAATTCAATTTTTATTGACTTTTATTCTATTTTATTATCTAAATTAAACTTAAAAACGCCCAGATAAATAGTGGTGATTTATTGAAAGTTGAAGAACACAATGGGCTAATTATCTTAGTAGTGTCGTCCTTAGTATTTTGTGCAGCAACCATACCAGTTCAAGCTGCACAGAGTGATGTTGTAGAATCTCCTACTGCTAATTTCTTTGCTTTCTCTACTTCTGGTAACGTACCATTTGATGCAGCATTTATGGATACAAGTAAGGGAAATCCTACTGAATGGTACTGGGAATTTGGAGATGGGGGTACTTCGACCCAGCGAGACCCAGATCATACATATTCAGAGCCAGGAAGCTATACTGTAATACTTACAGCAAGTAATGATGCAGGCAGTGATGTGGCAACAAAAGCTGGTTATATTATAGTGAAAGGGTCTACAACGAATACAGAATCCACAACAGATACAGAATTCACAAAGAATATAGAATCCACAGAGAATACAGCACAAGAACCTGTTGCTAAATTTTCTGCAACTCCTAAGTCCGGAAATACACCTCTAACAGTAGAGTTTACTGACAAAAGCACAGAAACACCTACTGACTGGTATTGGACTTTTGGAGACGGATATACTTCTACTCAGCAAAATCCAGAGCACACATATTCTGAAGTAGGAAGTTATACAGTAACACTTACGGCAACTAATGATGCTGGTAGTGATAAGAAAACAAAAGCCGGTTACATAAAAGTAGAGGAGTCTGCAACAGATACGGATAAACCCGTTGCTGATTTCTTCGCTTCCGTTACTTCTGGTAATGCACCATTTACTGCAGTATTTATGGATGGTAGTGTAGGAAACCCTACTGATTGGTACTGGGACTTTGGAGATGGAGCTACTTCGAGTCAACGGGATCCAACACATACCTACTCAGAGCCAGGAAGCTATACTGTAATACTTACAGCAAGTAATGATGCAGGCAGTGATGTGGCAACAAAAGCTGGTTATATTATAGTGAAAGGGTCTACAACGAATACAGAATCCACAACAGATACAGAATTCACAAAGAATATAGAATCCACAGAGAATACAGCACAAGAACCTGTTGCTAAATTTTCTGCAACTCCTAAGTCCGGAAATACACCTCTAACAGTAGAGTTTACTGACAAAAGCACAGAAACACCTACTGACTGGTATTGGACTTTTGGAGACGGATATACTTCTACTCAGCAAAATCCAGAGCACACATATTTTGAAGTAGGAAGTTATACAGTAACACTTACGGCAACTAATGATGCTGGTAGTGATAAGAAAACAAAAGCCGGTTACATAAAAGTAGAGGAGTCTG
Source organism: Methanosarcina barkeri str. Wiesmoor (assembly GCF_000969985.1). Classification (GTDB taxonomy): domain Archaea; phylum Halobacteriota; class Methanosarcinia; order Methanosarcinales; family Methanosarcinaceae; genus Methanosarcina; species Methanosarcina barkeri_B. The sequence goes on from NZ_CP009526.1 coordinate 3,620,265, forward strand.
CAACAGATACGGATAAACCCGTTGCTGATTTCTTCGCTTCCGTTACTTCTGGTAATGCACCATTTACTGCAGTATTTATGGATGGTAGTGTAGGAAACCCTACTGATTGGTACTGGGACTTTGGAGATGGAGCTACTTCGAGTCAACGGGATCCAACACATACCTACTCAGAACCAGGAAGCTATACAGTAACACTTACGGCAAGTAATGATGCAGGCAGTGACAAGAAAACAAAAACAGACTATATCACAGTAACAGAATCCACAACGAATACAGAATCCAAAACCAATACAGAAATAAGTGCAAGCAAAGTTGTTTCATTATATTATCTTCAACTTGCTGCAACTTCCGACCCCGAAAGAAGTCAAGGCGGAACAACTCAGGGAGCTGTTGAGTCTGTGAAGATTGTTGAAGCCGCTTTGGCTGAAGAAGGATTGCTTAGTGATAAGTATGCATACGACGGAAGCTATGGTACCGCTACTCTCAAAGCGTATAAGACATGGCAGAAGTCTATTGGTTCTGCGGAGAAGTATTGTGACGGGATACCAGGAAAGAAAGACTTGACCAAGCTTGGTAACAAGTATGGATTTACAGTGGATACTTCTACAATTTCATACTCTGATATTTCTGATTCCGAAGCAGATGCGAACCTTAATGTCCCTGTTGCTAAGTTTTCTGGAACTCCTAAATCAGGAAATACACCTCTAACAGTAGAGTTTACTGACGAAAGCATAGAAACGCCTACTGATTGGTATTGGACTTTTGGAGATGGATATACTTCGACCCAGCAAAATCCAGAACACACATATTCTGAAGCAGGAAGATATACAGTAACACTTACGGCAACTAATGATGCTGGTAGTGACAAAGTAACAAAAACTGGTTGTATAAAGGTAAAGGAACCCACAAAGGATACAGAAATAAGCGCAAGCACAAGTGTTTCATTGAGTTATCTTCAAGTAGCAGCTGAATCTGATCCCGCAAGATCTCAGGGTAAAACTACTCCTGGAGCTACTGATTCTGTGAAGATTGTTGAAGCCGCTTTGGTTGAGGAAGGATACCTCGATGATGCCTATGCATATGACGGGGCCTATGGATCCGCTACAATCAACGCTTATAAACAATGGCAGGAGTCTCTTGGTTCCCCAGCAAAATATTGTGACGGAATACCAGGAAAGAAAGACTTGACCAAGCTTGGTAATAAGTATGGATTTACAGTGGACACCTCTACAGTCGCAGACTCTTATCTATTTGACTCAGAAGAAGATACTACAAAACTTGATGTTCCTGTTCTTGATGTTCCTGTTGCTGATTTTTCTGCATCTACAACCTACGGTGATGCACCTCTAAAAGTCAGATTTAATGACGAAAGTACAGGTTCACCGACTAAATGGAAGTGGACTTTTGGAGACGGCTCATCTTCAGAAGACACGGATCCAAGGCATACTTATTCTAATCCAGGAAAATATACAGTTACATTAAAGGCAATCAACGAGGCAGGTAGTGATACAGAAAAGAAATCCGAGTATATAACAGTAACAGGATCGACAGCAAGCGCAGCAAAAATTGATACATGTGTCTATGTAACTACAACAATTGGAACAGTCTACAAAATTACAAAGGCTGGGACAAACACTATACGACTTACATATTATGATTCTTCTACTGCTGAGGACTATTTGTCTGAAAATAAAGGGGCAACCGCCGCTGCCAAGGAAATCGTGGATTGTGCTGCGGCTTGGAACATGAAGCGGAATAGGGACATTGAGAGTATCATAAATCAAATAAAATCTACTGTAACTTATCAGTGTCTGAGTAGAATGACTCTGACTCAGCAGTACCCTTCTGATACCACATCTCTGAGTATAGATATACATCTGGATGAGAGTAATTGGAAGTGGCTATATACGAGTGAAGCGGAGAATTTAAAGAAAATAAAAGATTTTCATGTTCAACAAATCTTTTCGAATTATGTTCAACCAATCCTTTCGAAATTTGAGTAATGCATATTGAAAAGTCACAATAGGTCTGTAATATCAGAGTCTCTGTTCCAGTTTTGCATATTGAGCTTATCCCAAAACTCAAAATTGATCTACCAAAGATTGAGTTCTGAATAATCAATAGAGTTTCTGATCATGAAAAATAGTTCTGAAACTTTGCTTATTTGAGAATAATATTGTTTTTGGGATGAGCTCATTGCATATTGTAAAAGTTATGAAGGTAATCACTTTTCGGATAGGCTCTAAGTCACCAAAGACCCCCAAAAAGTAAAAAAGTGACAGACTCAGTTTAAATCCAGGTTTTTAGATTATCCCATTCTTTTCCAGAAACCCTTCAAGAGGCACAGAGTGAGTCTGGAAACCGCACACCTTGTAAGGGTCAGCGCCCATTGAAAGAGCTACGAACTGGGCAATATTCATGTGCACCATATCATACTTTACGCCAAACTCTTTTTCGATAACAGGCTGGTAGCGGTCGTACTGGATCTGGCAATTCGGGCACATATGGAGCATAAGCTCTACGCCTGCTCTTTGAAGGCTGTCGAGTTTTGCCTTTGTCACCTGAAGCGAGGTGTTTTTGTTAATGTGAAGCTGGGAAAAGCCCATCCCGCAGGTAAGAGTCCGGTCTTCGTACCAGCGTACAGGGTCGGCTCCGCAGGCTGCGGCTATGTTATCTATCAACTGGGGGTTTTCAGGGTTTCCGAGGACATCGAGATACTGAACCTTATAGTAATGGCAAGCGTGATGGGCCGCAGTTTTGATTCCTGAAAAATCGAATTTTTTCTGCTCCTGGATTTTATCGACCTTGCTTAAAAGAATCTCTACTGCGTGGTAGATGTTTGTCCTTGGGTTCATATCGTCTTTTTCGTAAACAAGGTTTTCAAGGCCCTTTTCCCGGAAGATGGAGTTCACTTTTTCCCGGACCTCGGTGTTGGTATTCAGGGTTTCACAGGCTTCCTTATTTACGGCATAACAGGTTGAACAGAGGCAGGTTATATTGGGATACCCACATCTTCTTGCAACTGCAAAGTTTCGGGCTGCAATGGCTGCTGTTGTCAGTCCTTCAAAGATATCAGTATAATGGCCTATTCCTGTGCAGCAGGACTGCTCATTGTTTATACAGTAGTCTATTCCAAGCCTGTCAAAGACATAACAAGTGGAGGTTTCCACCCCTGGGTACTCCTGCTCGACCATGCAGCTTTTAAATAATAAAAGCTGGCTGTCCGGGATATCTTCTATCGTTTTCAAAGCCGAAATCTCCGCTTCTATTTTCTCTCTTGATGTACTGGTTCTCCAGGAGTTGATGCAAAAGTTTTTCCTGTATTTTTGCCTTGATCCATTTTTCCCTTTCAAAATAGCCTGTGGCTTCAAGAATGGCCTGAACTTCCCCATGGGTGTTTCTGATATCCTTTGAACTCAGCCCCAGTTCATCACGAATTGACTCAAGGTTCTTTTTAAAACTGATCCAGCGTTCCCCAAGGTCTCTCTCCATATTCTTAGCTCCAGGACCTGGTATCTTGCTAGCTCCGTTTTCTGCGAGATATTCTCCTATCTCAAGGAAGTAGGCAAGCTTTTCAACTCCTATGCCCTCGTTGATGGCCATCTGCCTGAGCACCTGTACAATTGTTACAGGGCTATTATTTCTGGGACAGCGCAGGTTACAGGAATAACAGTAAAAACAGGACCAGATCATTTCGGACTCAAGCACACTACGGTCGTTTTCCAGTACTTTTTTTACAATCTGGCGCGGGCTGTAATCTGTAAAGCGGGCTGCAGGACAGGAAGCCGTGCAGGCGCCGCACTGGATGCAGCGGTCAAGCCCCAGAGAGGCAGGTGTCCGGATGCTTTTCTTTGCGGTTTCTGCAAGGGTTTTACATTCCGGGGTATCGTACTCGTTTACATATGGAATCATTTGATCATCTCTCCTTCCTGGGCAAGGCTGGTAAAAGTGCCTGCAAGCCCTCTTGTGTTTGGAACATAAGCTTTTTTGAAATAGAGCCGGCTTCCAGAATCTCCAAGTTCTTTCTTCAGTTTCTCAAAATGGCTGACAGTTAAAGGATATATAATCTCAGCTTTTGGGCTGTCTGGAGGGTCCTCTACGAAAAGGACAGCCGATGCCCCGCGTTTGAAGGCATGAAGTAACAGGTCTTTATCAACCACGAGGTTTGTGGGCACTTTGATTAACTTGACATTTGAAGGATAGGTCAGTGCACTATTTCCTATATTATCGCAGGTTAAGGACGCGATCCCGCTGTTTACAAAGCCAATCAGATCTCCTTCTTCTACTACTCCTTCAACTTCGGCTTTTAGCTGGTTTTTTGTAAAGCCTTCAATCTGAATAGCTCCGTTCTGACAGAGTTCAGTACAGTATCCGCACCCAGTACAGACAAGTGGGTCTACGATGACCTTTCCATTCTCATTCAAGGAAAAAGCCTCGAACGGGCACTTGAGACATTCTTTACACTGATCACAGAGAAGCTGATTGATAGTCGGAATTTCGTTTACCAGGGCTTTGGGGCTGTCGGCAATAAAGGCCCTTGCTCTTACAGCTGCAAGTCCTGCCTGGGAAATAGTATCCGTAACATCTTTAGGGCTCTGGGCAGTACCACAGACAAAGATCCCGTCCAGTGAGCTGTCTACAGGCCTCAATTTCGAGTGCCTTTCCTTGATAAATCCGCTTTCATCCTGGCTAATATTCAGTATGCTGGCAATTTTTCGGGTTCCTTTTGAAGGGACCATAGCCGCAGAGAGTACGACAAGATCAGCAGGCAGCTCTGTTATTTTCTGGTTAAGGGTATCTTCGAGTCTGACAAGAAGGCTTTTATCCGGCTTCTCGACAATTTCAGCAGGTCTTCCCCTTACAAATCTAACTCCCATGTCCTGGACTGCCCGATAGTAGTTTTCGTAAAAACCAAGAGCTCGCAAATCGACATAACAGATCGTGACTTCCGTACCCGGATATTTTTTCATTATCAGGTTCGAGTGCTTTAACGCGGCCATGCAGCAATACCTGGAACAATAGCGGTTTCCACTTTCTTTTTCGTCCCTTGAGCCCACACACTGGATCATAACTATCCTTTTAGGGATTCCTGGACTATTCTCAGAGGAATTCTCAGAGGAATTTTCTAAGGAACTTTTACTGCCACAGGTGCCTGTTGAGCTGACAGCATCAGGGTTCAGGCTGAAATCCGAAGGCCTGATCAATGTCCCTTTTGTAGGGCCATTGATCCCAAGCATTCTGGCAAGTTCCATCTGGGTCATAACATTTTTGAAAATTCCATATCCGTACTGGGGTTTCTGGGATGCATCATACTCCTCAAATCCGGTAGCAACAATAACTGCACCGACATTGAGCTCAATGATCTCTTCCTTCTGTGAGAAGTCAATCGCTCCGGATTTACAGACCTCTGCACATTTTCCGCATGTTTCGCCTTTGAACTGCAGACACTGGTCAGGATCTATGCAGTAGATTTTCGGAACGGATTGGGAAAAACGCAGGGAAATTGCCTTTTTATCCATGTACCCACAGTTGAACTCGTTTTCAACCAAGACAGGGCAGACGCGACTGCATCGGCCACAGCCTGTACAGTTATCGTGTACGTATCTCGGTTTTTTCTTTAGCCTGACTGTGAAGTTGCCTGCACTTCCACTTAAGCGTTCCACTTCAGTCCAGGTTAAAAGGGTTATTTTCGGGTTAGCTACTACCTCATTCATCAGAGGGCTTAACGAGCACATAGCGCACTCTTCCGCAAGCTTGTCAGGAGAAAAAACCTTGCCTATTTTTGCCATATTTCCGCCTATACTGGATTCTTTCTCGACCAGGTAGGTGGAAATTCCGTTGTCTGCAAGGTTAACTGCTGCAGTTATCCCTGCAATTCCTCCGCCAATAACAAGGGCCTGCGGGACGATATTTACTTTTATTTCTTCAAGGGGTTCCTGATTTTCCAGGCGGTTGAGTTTTCCTCGAAGAAGTGAGAGGGCTTTCTCAGTCGCTCCGGCTTTGTCCGGATGAACCCAGGCACAGTGCTCCCTGAGGTTTGCGATTTCAAGCATCGCCCGGTTCAAGCCTGCTTCCTGAATACACTTTTTGAAGAGAGTACCGTGTTTGGAAGGTGTGCATGAACCTATTACTATCCGGTCGAGGTTCCCTTCAGAAATCTTATTTTTAATAAGGGTCTGTCCCTCTCTTGAACAGAGGTACTCATAATCGAAGACCGGGATCCCTTCTGCCTTAAGGGTTTTCTTAAGTGTATTAATATCAACACGTTCGGAAATGTTCCCACTGCAATGGCAGATAAATACAGCGGTTTTGTCCAGGGCAGCGTTCATTATACTAAATCTCTCAGGGATTCGTATTTAATACTTGCCGGAACACCTGAGCAATTCACCCAATTAGGACAACTCTTCTATATTTATTGCAAAATAAGGACAATTTTTGAGGAAAAAAGTGAACTTTAAATTTCCTTTTGCTTTTTCTTTTGCTTTTTCTTTTGCTTTTTCTTTTGCTTTGTTCGTAATATAATTCAGTTTGCTTAACAAATGAAACTATAATCAAAATGCATTTATCCTATATATAGGGAGGCTTGCAGAACTCCAGGAGTATAAATTGTCCTTCTGTCTAGAAATTCTAAGCTTTCTGCCTGCAAAAAAATAGTATGTGTAATTGTCGGGAAGTTTTTATAGGCGCATAATTATATATATGGAGAAAGTATTATTATTTAAATCAACAGAGAAAAACAGATTTTGTGAGATACTCCCACGGATCAGAAACTCATATAAATAGAAATATATTTAATAAAGGCAATAAAAGATGCTGAAATATAACAAATCTAAAATAATATGTTTCTATTGATCTGAAATACTGGACGGAAAAATAATATCGGAAGCAATCACATTCTGCTCTTTCGGTATAATTGGTAGATGATAGTTGTGGCAGATAATGAGTCTATATCAGAGGACAATGAATTTAAGATGGGAGAGGTTGAATACGAGATGGTGGAGCTTTTGAGAAGGCTGAATATTAACAGGCCAGTTGCTCTCACTCTTGCGTGCCTCTCTAAAGGAGAGGAAATTTCTTCCCAACGCATCGAAATGGTATCAGGCTTGAGACAGCCAGAAGTTAGCATTGCAATGCGCTATCTCCGTGAAAATGACTGGGTAGATATGCGGGAAGAAAAGAAGAATCAGGGCAAAGGCAGACCGGTTAAATTGTATAAACTGACGGTCCGAATGGAAACGATTATCAATTCAATAGAAGAAGACGTAATGGCTGAAAGTAAGGCCGTGCTCCAAAACATAGAACGCCTCAAGAGCCTTTCCTGAAATCAGTTTAAGAGTAGAGATATCATAAGTGTTTTTCACAATTCTCCGAAAACTTAATTCTTAATTATAATGTCTCTGGGTTTTATAACCCGGATTCGCCTTCTTGTCTATTAAGTGTATATTAAAAATAGGATACTTGAGGAAAACTTATAACTCTCTTGTAATTAGGTTATTTCCTTTCTATTCTTTTGATTCTTTTGATTCTTTTGATCCTTCCTTTGGTTCTTTTGATTCTTTTGATCCTTCCTTTGGTTCTTTTAATTCTTTTGATCCTTCCTTTGGTTCCCTTCCTTTGGTTCTTTTGATTCTTTTGATCCTTCCTTTGGTTCTTTTGATCCTTTTGATTCTTTTGATCCTTCCTTTGGTTCTTTTGATTTTTTGATTCTTTTGATTCTTGTAATCTCTTGTTTCCATTTTTGCAATGTCTCTTCTCGGTCCTTTTGATGTCTCTTTTTCTACTTGAATCTGAATTTCGAAAGCGACAAAGGAGTATCAATTTTTAGGATATAAGGTCAGGACTTCGCTCTTAAAGTACAAAATTAAACAAAATAGACTCTTCAGTTAAACGTGTAATTTCTGAAGTTAGAGGTTCAGGTTATTGATTTTCTCAATTCAACTGTGCAATTTCTAAAAAATAGAGTATATAAAGGATACGAAGAAGAAACATCTCAATAGAGGTAAAGAGGGCATCTAGTAAGCTTTAGCAATTTTTAGTATAAAAATGTCCTGCAAATTCTTTTTTACATTTTTATGAATTTAAAAAACTTGAGTTTAAAAAAAGTTGAGTTTGAAGCAAAACTTGAGTTTTAACATATAAAAATTAACTCAAAGTTTGAGTTATAAAAGAAAGTCATAATTAAAAAACACTAGATTTTATAAGAGAGCCCTGATTGAGATGGAAAGAATCGAACTCCAAAGTTTTTAGGAAATTCTTGAGTTTTTAGATAATTTTAAAGTTTTGAGTATGAAAAGACAAGGATTAGTAATTTGTATCGAAAAAGAAAAACAGTGTAATCTGGATTCTTTTAGAATGAGTGTACGTTATAGACACTCTATAAATTCTTATTTTTATTTTTATTCTTATTCTTATTATCAATTGATATATCTTAAAAAGAAAACATAAGCAAATATTTATATTAATCAACTATATAATAGTTCTTTGGGTGATTAAATGGTAGATAAAAGTGGTCCAGTTATGAATATTTCTGACACAAAAGAAGAGACCCCGATAGCTATGGGATCAAATGAACATGAAATGATAGAATTATTTAGAAGAATTAACGTTAGTAGGCCAATTGCTCTTACGCTTGCATGCCTTGCAAAAGGAAATGAGATTTCGTCTCAGAACATTGAAATGGTATCAGGCTTGAGACAGCCTGAAGTTAGTGTTGCAATGCGTTATCTCCGCGAAAATAACTGGATTAATATCCGGGAAGAAAAAAAATCAAGGGGTAAAGGCAGACCGGTAAAGTTATACAGGCTTACAGTCCCGATGGATTATATTGTCAGCAAGATCGAAGAAGATATTGTAGCCGAAAGCAAAATCGTGTTCAAAAACATTGAACGCCTGAAGCGCATTGCCTGAAACTCTTCATGGGGATTTACCCCATTCTAACTTTTCTCTGACCAAAATTATTTCATTACATAAACACTTAATAAAGAATATTCATTTAAATAATCTTTATGAAATCTCTTGTTTTATGTAATATCTTTTATTTTTTATTCATTTTTTAAACCGAAACAGATCCAAAAACATAAATAAATGATCCGAAAATCTCAAAAAAAGTTCAAAACAGTATAAAACAGTATAGTATTCAAAAAATATATGGTGGGCCCGCTGCGATTCGAACGCAGGACCTCACGGTTATCAGCCGTGCGCTCCACCAAGCTAAGCTACGGGCCCGATTAAGGATAAATGGGTTTATAATACCTGAAAATTTTCCTGAGAAAGGATTACCATATTGTAATATCATATTGTGGTGGGCCCGCTGCGATTCGAACGCAGGACCTCACGGTTATCAGCCGTGCGCTCCACCAAGCTAAGCTACGGGCCCAAATGTAAGGTTTTTTAAAATTACCGAAGCAGAAAGGCTTTTCGGGAAAGCTTCCCAATCCGACAACACTTCTAATACTCAATTTACTACTTATAACTTTTGCTTGAAGCTCTTACGTTTCTAATTTTTAAAAATTTATTTGTAAAACACCAAGCCTATGTGGCGACATCTTTATATAAGATACTGAGTGTATGAGGGATGCTGATTAAGCAAAGCCTGAAATGGGCCGGTAGATCAGGGGAAGATCGCTACCTTGGCATGGTAGAGGCCTCGGGTTCAATTCCCGACCGGTCCACTTAATAACTTTTAATAGTTTTGATTAATACTCTTTTTTATACTATATCCTGTTGTATAAGGCTGATTTTAAAACACTTTATAGTCTGTCTTAAATATTCAAATCGTTCTTGTAGTTTGGTAATGAACAATGTTAACTTTAAAACTTCAAAATAATTTACACTGCTAGTTATGTACCCTAACTAACCATATTTTATGAATATTGACCTGGCGCTGAAAACAAAGATTTTGCCCATGTGTTTTCGGTTAAGTGAGAACTCGTGACAAATTGCGTCAATATCCTCAATATTTATCAAATATTTTAATAAATTATGAGCTGGAACAGAGTATCGATTTTATGTAAATAAACCAAAATTTAAGTCCAGATCTCTAATTCAAAATCAATAAAAACTCTTGATTTTTATCCTGCACATTCCTGTTGGTAAGATATCATGTGCTATGAAGTATAAAACTGTCTTAATAATATCTAGTGCATCGATTTTCAAATAGATACATACTAAGAAAATAATGTCAGCTTATGACGAAAATATTATTTTAAAGTTAGATGGAATTCTGTAACACGGAAAACGCAACCGGTTATAGAGTGATTCGATCTGGATATTGCAACCACTGAGAAACGTCAGCCATACACGATGCAGGACGACAGGACTTCAGTAATACCACGCTTTTCACAACGTTTAGCCCCTGTGATATTTGTGCCGCGTTAATATATATGCGCCAATTTGACCGTGTGGTCGTCGGTGATGTTACAAATGCCTTGGGTAATAACAGATGCTTCGCGAGAAGGGTGTTAAAGTCGATATCCTTGAAGACCCTGTGAGAATAGCATTGTATGCAAAATATCGGGCCGAAAAGCCGGAACTCGACATGGAAGATTGAAAAGGCCTGGCTACTGTCTGTAAGGCTGATCTGTCTGCGTAAACGAGTTAAACAGATTAAGCAGGTTAAACAGGTTAAACAGTCCAAATAATCCTGATCAATACCACTTTTTTCGTGTCTTGAACCATCTCTAAATGGCTCTATATTTGTCCTTGGAGGTCAGTAGTTTTAGACCTGATTATGTGCCCCAAAGGTTTTAGCGATTATATCCCGGCAAAGACGGGAGAAATGAATGAAGTGGAAAGAGCAAGGGAAAAGCAGTAAAATATGAGAAACAGTGGCTATAAGCCTGAGTGCTGGGCAAAAAAGTTGGTTGTAAGGTGGTTCATAAGGTTTGATCTTCATCTATGAAGCCTATTACGGGATCAGTTTTGAAGTTGTCCTGAATTTACTCCATTTTACAGATACGCTTCAATGAAGTCTATTACGGGATCAGTTTTGAAGCTGTCCTGAATTTGCCTCATTTTACGGATACGCGCAATGAAGTATATCGCGGGATCAGATTTCAAGCTGTCCTGAATTTACCCCACAGATTACTCCCTCATGAACCAATTAATACTATACAATTACTATTATAAAAAACTAATCATTTATTTAAATTTACTTAAACTGTTTACATATTTAATGGGCTTATTGCCAGAAAAGAATACGGCTTTATAGAAATCCCCTGAAATAACGATTTTCAACTAATTTGAACTGAATAGCTAGATCTATTTTTGCTGATTAAATTAGCAGCTTCTCGAAACTGATTAAGATCGTTTTTTACAAAGCTGTATAGATAAATATATAAAAATTCCCTTATTATTATCATATAAGTTTTATTCCGGTATCGTCTTTAGTTTATCAGGATTATATTGAAAGCGTTGTACAGTTGGGTGCTGTCAAACGCTGAAATGATAAACATCTGGTTATTAAGGGGTCATGAAATAGCTCACTAATAAATATTGCAGAAGATGATTGTTAAACTATTCAGAAATCGATAACAGCCAGATAAGCAAACAAAATGAGTTGCTGTTTTTGCAGACTTCTGCAGTTGGCAATGATAATTCTTGGACAGGGGGATTAGATGGAGAAAGCTCCAATTGCGCTAATGACGGTGGAAACACGCACAGCAGGATGCCTGACCAGTCTGATCATGCTATTTTCGTCGTACGAAAATACCTGGTGGCAGAACATATTCCGAAAATTGAAAAGATCTGAGGCTGCTCATTTAAGTTTCTGGAACTGGAGGTTTCGCAATGCTTCGAATTGTGGTCGACCTGAACCGATGTGAGAGCTACGCTCAGTGCGTATTTGCCGCACCGACGGTATTCTGGATGAAAGATGAAGAGTCGCTTGAATTTGATTATGCACCGGATGATTCACTACGAGTGCAGGTAGAACGTGCAGCTGCAGCTTGCCCGGTACAGGCGATTAGTATTTGCTGGCTGGATGAGCAATCAGAGCAGCGGGGGGAAAATCACAATGAAAAGCAATGATGCCAAGAAAACTGTCTCCTCTGTACAAAGAATAGTTATCCTCGGCGCCTCGTTGGCTGGTTTGAGTGCTGCAGAGGCACTTCGTTCCGAGGGATTTGCCGGGACGTTAACTGTAATCGGCGATGAACCATATGCTCCCTATGATCGCCCGCCTCTGTCTAAAAATGTCCTCACAGGCTGGCTACCAGCAGAGCACACGACCTTACCGCAGAGTGTTGATCTACAGGCCGAGTGGTTGCTTGGTGTGCCCGCTACAGGGCTTAATCTGGATAACCGGGAGGTCGAGCTTGCCGATGGGAGACGGTTTGGATTTGACCGTTTGTTGATCGCCACAGGGGCGCGTGCCAGGCCGTGGCCAGATTCGGCACAGGCTGCTCTTGATGGAGTTTGCCTATTGCGTACCCGCGATGATGCTGCCCAGCTACGAGCCCGGTTAGCTGCCAGGCCGAAGCGAGTACTGGTGATTGGTGGTGGTTTCATCGGCTCCGAGGTTGCTTCAGTCTGCAGAGAACTAGGTCTGGCTGTCACAGTCACAGAACGCAGCGCTACACCTCTCATAGGCGCTCTCGGTGCGGCTGCGGGTACGCTTGCTGGCCAGCTCCAGCGCGTGCATGGCGTCGATCTGCGCTGCAACGTCACGGTTATGGCGCTGGAGGGAGATGAGAGTGGGCGGCTACGTCGTGCCTATCTTTCGGATGGCGATATACTCGATATCGATGTGGCTGTGATCGCTCTTGGAGCAATACGAAACGTCGAATGGTTACATAATTCTAGGCTGGCGTTTGACTCCCATGGGATAGCCTGTGATGCTGCCTGTCGTGCTTTTGATACCGATGGAATGGTCACAGATGACATTTTCGTTGCTGGGGACGTGGCTCGCTGGCCTCACCCGCTTTACGAAGGCGAGCTACTGGCAGTCGAGCACTGGGGAAATGCTATTGAGCAGGCAAGGACGGCCGCACATAATATGGTGAGTGCTCCGACAGATCTCAGGGCATACAAAACCCTGCCCGCCTTCTGGTCTCGTCAGTTTGGTGTCAACCTGAAGACGGTCGGCCTTCTACGCTTCGCCGATGAAGTTGTGCTCACACAGGGCTCTATCTCGGAACGCCGGTTGGTTGCAGCCTATGGCTACAAAGGCAGAATTGTTGCAGCGCTCACCGTAAATATGGCCCGCTGGTTGCCTGCTTACCGGGCAATGATCGAGGACCGTGCACCGTTTCCGCCCGTACTTCATGCTCCTGATGGTCCAGCTGAGCTTCGGCCAGTTCCTGCCGGATTTCCATTTCGTGGACAACCTACCCACAGCCCTAATGCTACACAGACTGGTCCAGGTCCTAGCACACCTCCTCCAGAAGAATCGTCTACAAGCACCAAAGTGAAGGACCCTCGTGTACCGCCAGGGTTCCGGCCCAAATGACAGGAGGCAGACCATGACACAGCAATCCTTGTATGAGCAGGTTCTTGACTACGCCAATCGTGCCAATCCTTATCCTCTATATGCCAAACTACGCCAGACACCAATTACGCGACAGATAGATGGTAGCTACGTTGTCAGTACTTACCGGGAGATTGTCTCGCTACTTCATGATCCCAGGATTGGTTCAGACTTCCGCATGCGTTCCGCTCACGATCGTCCTTCTGCAGGCCTTTCGGCAAATCAGGAGCTCGCCTCTAAAAATCAGGCGCAGGACGAAGGCGCGGAAACATCCTCATCCAACCAGGGTTCAGAAACTGAAGTTGTTCCAAGCTTCATTGGTCTGGACCCACCTGAACATGATAGACTGCGCCGGCAGGCTACATGGCCTTTTGGTCCCCCGCACACACCGGGCAGAGTGGCTGACATGGAACCTGAACTGATCCTCCTTGCAAATCGACAGATAGATACTATAAAGGGCAGGACATCGATTGACATCGTCGAGGACTTTGCTTATCCAATCCCGGTAACGATGATCAGTGAGCTACTTGGGGTACCACCCGAGGATCAGCCACGCCTTCACGCTTTATCAGAAGCTATTATCGAAGACATTGATCTGGATCCCCGACAAAGCCCGGAGGAACAAAAGCGGCGACAAGAACAGTCTAGTCAGACCTTTAAGGAGCTCGAACAATATATGGAGGTGCTGATTGAGCACCATCGCAAGCAGCCTGGTTCTGACCTGCTTTCAGGACTCATAACAGACCATGGTTCCGATGGGCCGATGGCCCAGGCAGATCTTGTGAGCACTGCAAGCTTGTTGCTCATTGCCGGTCATGAGACCACAGTGAACCTGATTACCAACGGCATGCTCACACTGTTGAGACATCCTGATGTCCTCGAACGGTTACGGCGCGAACCAGATCTGGTTATTCGTCTGGTTGAGGAGTTTTTACGCTACGAGCCTCCTGTCCAGATTCTGCCAAATCGCGTGGCACTTTCCGATATTACTATTGCCGGTACTACGATTCAGAAAGGCTCACCTGTGATTCTGCTGCTTGCCTCTGGAAGCCGTGATCCGGCTCGTTTCCACGATCCCGAGAAATTCGACCCTGATCGCAGGGATAATATGCACCTTGGCTTTGGCAGCGGCATCCATTACTGTTATGGCGCTCCACTTGCAAGGTTGGAAACGCAGATTGCACTAACAGAGCTTGTACAACGGCTCGAAAACCCCAGGCTCGCGCATGATCCACCCCCATACCGGCAGAGTGCTACTCTACGAGGACCGCGACATCTCATTGTTGAGATCGATGGCGTGAAGGACTGGGAGTTCCATTTATGATTAAACCGACTTGAAGTTTCCACTGCACTTTCATTGTCAGCAGGAGCTTCATAAAAAACAATTTCTTCATCATAGAGAGTAAGGAGGAGCTCCAGGACTTGTAGAGGCAGCCACCTGGGAGTTCGTCTTTATATTTATCTGCAACTTGCAGAGTAGTAGTTATTTCCATCTTTCTAAATATCTATTCCAGACTAAACATCTATTCCAGAAAAATCGGTGCTCAGTAAGATTTAATGATCTTCAAGGAAACAAACCAGCTTAGCAACCTGAAAAAAACTCTTACAATCCGTTATAACAAGTACAAATGGAGGCGTTAGTCAGTCAATTGTTTTAAAGTAGCTGGTTCTGATTATTATTTACTTCTTTGACTGCGAACCTTATAGAAAATTCGGTTCCAGCATTTCTTTTCAGTTCAAGTTCCCCATCTAACTGATCTACAAGTGTGGTTATCAGCTGAAACCCAAGACTATCAAGATCTTCAATATTAAAGTCTTCAGGAATACCAACACCGTTATCTGAGACTGTCAGGACAAAACTGGTGCATCTATTGCCTTTCTTTCTGTTTTCCCAGTTTTCGTCTCTATGGAGTTCTATTTGGATTTCTCCTCTGTATCTACCCGAAAATGCATGTTTTAGAGAATTGGAAACTAGCTCATTAACAATAATTCCTAGCGGGACAGCAACATCCATATCAAAGAATGCATGTTCTTCCAGATTCATTTTCAGGAGAGTGTTTTTGTTACTAAGGCTGTAAGTTTGGAAGAGGTTTTCAGCCAGCTCTCTTATGTATGCTGAAAAGTCGAGTGTCTCGGTTTCTTCTCCTTTATAAAGTTCTTCGTGGATTAGAGCCATAGATATAACCCGGTTCTGGCTTTCCCTGAAAGCCTCAATAACTCTCGGGTTATCAAACTTATCAGCCTGAAGGTCAAGGAGAGAAGAGATAACCTGCAGGTTATTTTTGATCCTGTGATGGATTTCCTTTTTACGGGCAATCTCGAGATTTGCCAGATCTTCTTCTGCCTTTTTCTTCTCGGTAATGTCAAGAACAAAGGCTATGCCTTCGTTATGTGCCTGATTGAAGGTAGCTACTCCAACAATAACAGGTACTTGCGACCCATCTTTGCGGATGTACTCCTTCTCCTGGGGTTCTCTTACCCCAATGGTTTTCAGTTCAGCAATAGCTCGTTCGTCCAGAGAAAAGTATTCCGGTGGAGTCATCTTATTCCATTTAACCTTTCCAGCCTGCAAGTCCTTACGTGTGTAACCGACGATATCCAGTAACTTGTCATTAGCATCGGTGATCGAACCGTCTATATTAAAGTAAAATACACCGAGCATATCTGATTCATAAAACTGGCGCAGGCGTGCTTCACTCTCACGCAGTGCTTCTTCCGCCTTGATATGCTCAGTAATATCTCTTACAATAGCTGAAATGGCCACGAGTTTTCCAGCGACGTCAAACACCGGAGAGAGAGTTGCTGAAATATTTATAATAGTACCGTCCTTTCTTAACCGTGATGTTTCGTAGTGCTGGATTTTTTTTCCCTGTTTAATCTTTTCTGAAAACTGCTTAATTTCTCCTTTGATATTTTCTGGCTCAAGTATTGACACGTCTTTTCCCATAATTCTTTCAGCTAAATAACCATAAATCTGCTCTGCAGCTTTATTCCAGCTAGAAATGGTACCATCAAAGGATAGAGTTATGATAGCATCATTCGAAGATTCTACAGCGTTCGCCAGTATCTGGAGTTTCTCTTCTGATTTTTTACGTTCAGTAATATCCTGAACTACTCCCTTTACTCGAACAGGGTTATTCTTTTCATCAAAAATAATTTCGGGTTGAGAATGGACTGTACGTTCTTCTCCATTAGCCCGGACGATCCTGTAATCAATGCCCAGAGGCTTCTTATTTAAAGCTTTCTTGATAGTATGATCAACATAATCTCGATCATCGGGGTGTATGTAATCTAAAAGTTCTTCGTAAGTTGCGCCTGATTCGTGAGGGTTACGTTCAAAAATCCGATACATTTCATCAGACCAGTATGCTTCACCAGTTACGAGATCCCAATCCCAGTTTCCAATCTGAGCTATCTTTTGAGCTTCAGCAAGGCGTTTTTCACTTTCTTTCAATGAATTGTAAGCTTTCTCAAGCTCTGATGTACGTTCTTTAACTTTTTCTTCCAGACTCTCGTGCACTTTTTTTAGGGCTTCTTCTGCTTTCTTAAGTTCGGTAATATCACGTGCAGTAGCAAAAACCCCAATAACCTTACCCTTCTCGTCTCTATAAACTGAAGCATTGTACAAAACAGATGTTATATGTCCGTCCTTATGCTGAATCCCTAAAGAATAATCTCGAACTTCACCATCTTTGAATACCTGTTGATATCCTGTACGAGCTTTTTCAGGTTCAGTAAAGTAATCTGAAAAATCAGTTCCAATCAGTTCGTTTCTGGAATAGCCAGTAATCTGTTCTGTAGCATTATTTACATCGGTAATCTTACCGTCACGCCCAATAGTTACCAGAGGATCAAGACTTGCTTCAATTAGATTGCGATTATAAATATTTGATAACTTCAGAGCTTCTTCCGATCTTTTCCTCTGCAGAGCCTGCATCACAGCCGGCGCGATAGCTTCAAGATCTTCCTGATGTTCGTAGCTATAACCGCCTTCGTTATTTGCAATCGCAATCAAACCTATTGTTTTTCCATCCTGAACAAGGGGGACGCCAAGAAACGATGTAATCGGCGGATGTCCATGCGGCAAACCAATACTGTCGGGATGTAATAGTGGATCATTGGTAAAGAAACCTTTCTCGTTTTTAATGACACTGCCGTACAGGCCATGAACAGCAAAATCGCCAGGAGGACTACGATGCTCTATTCTGTCGTACATAAGGCACTGTTCCCATGCCAGATCGCTTTTTGCAACATCGTGCAGCAACCCGTCGGCGCCCATTTCATTGATGAAACCAAAATGGCTGCTGGTTACTTCCAGCGCCACAGATAGACATGCTTCCCCCAGTTCTTCTTCTGTTTTTGCCTGGACCACATTGCTGAAGATCCTATTGATTCCCTCAAGAATACGGTTGTATCTACGAATACGATGCTCTTCTTGCTTGCGCTTGGCGATATCACGGGCGACGTAAACACTCCCAATGTTTTTTCCTTCAGAATCGTATAGTGGAGAGATATTTACTAAGAAATTATCACCAAGACAACCTTCACAAGTCTCTGCGGTGTGCTCATCCCGATCCTTAAGCAACCGCCGTTGTGGGCAAAAAGAAGGTGGCTTGTCTGTCCCATGGATAACACGATAGCAGGTTAACCCTATGCACTCTTCAGGTGTCATCCCCAATCTTGCCGCAATGGCTTTGTTCGCACGAACAACTCTATATTTATCGTCGATTATGGCTACCAGGTCTGGCACAGCATCAAAGGTATATTCCCAGTTTTTTGCAGCTCGAATAGCTTTTTCTTCTGCTCTCTTCCTTCCGGAATTTTCTATACGCTTCCATATTCCTTTCCTTTTGATCAAGGCAAATTGATGGCTGGAGACTACATCAATAATCTCGGCCGTATTGCACATATCGAGATAATACGGACATAATGCTATCACATGGTTTTTGGCGATAACAGCATCTACTTTATTTTCATATTCAACAAACTCATTCCAGCTTTCTTTTCCCAGCCCGTGATTGTCCCCTGCAGCTCTCAGTCCATCATAACCCCTTGCCAGAGCCTGGTTGATTTTTTCAACACAGCTATTTACGACTCTGTCTGGATCGAAAATGTCATCCTTTAAATATCCACTGTTGTAAGAGATGATTTCGATTTGTCCTTTCTCCAGATAAACATCAAAATCAGGAATAGCTCTTTTCATGGCTGCTTTTGCCTCTTCCATTTCCAGAGGCTGTGAAGTAATCCATACGCATAATTCGTTATTTTCCAGCCCGGTTTTAAAATAAGGAATAAGTATATCCATCAAGTCTTCTTTTGTCTGATAGAACTGGCAGAAGTGTGTTCCCCAGGACACCTCGCCAACAATATCAATCCCAGAATCTCTAGTGTTTTTTTTCATGGGTATTGTCTCCGGGTTTTGAGAATAACAGGATAAAAATTTCATTACACCAGGGTAATTGATTTCATTTTTACCTTACAATTTCCATTTATATCTGACCGATCTCTTTAAAGGTCTCAAAAAACTCAATAGTGCACAGGTCTTCTTGTAGCTTACTATAGATCTTTTGCTAATTTAAGGAGATTTAATTTAAGCAGATTTAATTTACGGAGATTTAATTTAAGGAGATTTACATTTGTCTTGTGACCTTTTCTTCCTGACTATTTGAATTTATTATTTTGGAATTAATGAATTCTTGTTCAAATGCTTTTTCAGCCACAAGAGAGGAAAATAATTAATAATTAGATGAAAAATAAAAATAGATGTGACAAGTATATTAAGCTTATTGATTTTAGTGTCAAGAAGGACTAATCTTCACATCTTTCAAATGAGGCACCATTTCAAATGAGAAATAGCCAAAAACTGAGAAATGGCTCCATTTTTCATTATCTATAAGCCTATTTTTGTTATCAAGTTTGTAAACATGACAATAAAGGAAAAATTGCTAGCCGATGTTTGCAAAAGTAAATGATTGGGTAATTGAAAGATTGGTAATTGAAAGATTAATTCATTAACAGATCCGTTAATTAACAGATAGACTCGTCCTCGCGATTGCAGTCAATTCTCATACTTTTTTGTTACAGAGGCCTCTTTCCATTAATTCTGTTTTTCCGATAGTATCTTCTCCCCATTTTTGTTTAACTGTTTCACTCCACTGGAGTTTACCGTCCCCAATCATAGATTTTGGAATTGCAAAAATGTTTTCTCTCGTTGTTCTGGAAATCCCAGATTTTGACAACTTATACTTGTTAGTTTTCGGATCGTATACCATCTGGTGATCGAGTTTAAACGCACGAACTGTCTTGGAAAATTTGCAATTTCCAGAGTTTAATTCTTCTTTTGGGTCTTTTCCCTTCCTTCGCTTTATTTTTTCCATTTCAATCTCTTCTTTTCTTATATCTTCCAGATACCATAAACTCCTATCAACTTCACTTTTAAATACAATCATATGCCATTTAAGAGACAATGAGTATGGTTTTCTTAAATACTCTTGTAATTCGGCAATCAGATCGGAATCATCTGTCGTATTTTCAATTTCTTCCATTATTCTTTTCATTTTGGCCATATTTGCCTTCTGTCTTTCCTGACTTGTTACCATAACTACCCACTACATATTAATTTTTATTAGACTGTATAAACAGAAAGCATATTTTAAACCTTCGATAATAGATAATAAAAATTAAATTTAGATACAATTTAGCCTTGTTTGCCACAAAATTGTGAAATAATTATGTATTTATTCATGTAAATAAGGGCCGACAACGTTACTTGTGGCATAATCAGGTTTTTTACATTTTATGGACAAGGTATAAATATAGAAGTGGGAAACGGCTGTTCTCGTGTTCCTGACTATTATCTCCGGGATATTCATGCTATTTAATCCGCTTGTCGGATCATCGTCCAGCCCTTGGTATATGGCTTCTCTTTAGTTATATTAGAGTTGCAACCTTAATAGCGAACCCAGGGCAGGGCTTGAGAAAGCTCGTTTACAAATAGGATAAAGATAAACTATTGACCCGCAACCTTTACGATGTTGGTCTCTCAGTTGCTAAGATTTTAGCTCAAGCATTTTCAAAAGGCTTGTGATCACGCCGTCATGACGTTTTAGATTTAGCAGTGATTTTCGGTCAAGCCTTTTTTCAAAAGGCTTGTGATCACGCCGTCATGACGTTTTAGATTTAGCAGTGATTTTCGGTCAAGCCTTTTTTCAAAAGGCTTGTGATCACGCCGATAGAGTTTGGGAATTAGATTTTCAAAACTAAACATTACTCGGGGTTTTCTGTCAAGCCTTTTTTGGAAAAATTTGTGGACAAGTAGGTTTTTAATAAGGATTGCTTTCAAGTTTCAACTTTGTTTAAATAACTTTCCACTTTGTTTAAATAATTTGAATATATATCTATGTTTATATGCGTAAAGCCACAGCCATAACCACAGGACTGATTCTTTTATCTTTTATAGTTTCAATCTATTTTTACCCGCTTGTGCCTGAATCTATGGCAACTCACTGGAATTCCCAGGGAGAGGTAAATGGCTATATGCCGAAGTTCCAGGGACTTTTTTTCATGCCTTTACTGATTACCGGACTTGCAGTATTCTATCTGGCAATTCCCAAAATTGACCCGATGAAGGTAAATATATTAAAATTCGGAAAATATCATGAAAAATTTATAATTTTTTTGATTTTATTCTTACTTGCTGTCCATCTCCAGATACTACTCTGGAACGCAGGCATACAAATAAACCCGAATGCCGTGCTTCCTGTAGGTATAGGGCTTCTGTTCTACTATATAGGAATTCTTATGGAACATGCGGAGAGAAACTGGTTCATCGGTATAAGGAATCCCTGGACCCTCAGCAGTGATAGGATCTGGAAGAAAACTAATCGTCTTGGAGGAAAACTGTTCAGGGTTGCAGGAATAGTTGCCGTGCTTGGAGTCTTTTATCCCGGGTTTGAATTCATTTTCATCCTTGTGCCTGCACTCTTTATTGTGGGGTTCGCGGCTGTTTACTCATATCTTGAATATCAAAAAGAATTGAAAGGAACCAAATCTCAAATTAAAACTTAAAAATGAAGGTTATAGGAATTCCTGTAATTCCGGATTCTGAAATTTCTGTTTACTCGGTTTTTGACTTCTATTTTATCATCACGTTTATCTAGCATGTTCTCGTTTGTTTTATTGATTTTTATGGCCGAGGATATAACAAAAGACACCAGTAAAAAAATTGAAAATGGGGATAGAATCTCAGTTAATTATGTAGGAAAACTTGAAGATGGTACAATTTTCGATACTTCCTTAAAGGAAGTTGCTACCGAAGCAGGGTTATACAATCAAATGAGAAATTATGAACCTCTTGCATTTACAGTCGGTACAGGTCAGATGATTAAAGGATTTGATGAGGGCGTTGTCGGAATGCAAGTGGGGGAAGAAAAAACCATTACAATCCAGCCTGAAGAGGCATATGGAGAGTACAGGGAAGAATTCGCAAGAGAAATCCCAAATAATGCTGTTAATTTTACTCCTGAAATCGGAATGAAGCTGGCTACGGAAAATGGTCTGACAGGCACTATCACAAAGGTAAACGAAGACAACTTTGTTGTAGATTTCAACCATGAGCTTGCAGGCAAGACCCTGGTTTTCTCAGTCAAAATCGTTTCTGTGGAGGAGTGAAAGGGATGAAGACCAGGAACGAAGCAGTTTTCTTCATAGTTATACTGCTCCTGGTAAGCATAATTTTTGGCAGTGGATGCACGGATAACGGGAATGAGGGAGGAGACAGCAGAGCGGTAAAGTCCGGAGATTCGGTCAAGGTAGACTATACCGGGAAGCTTGAAGACGGCACGGTTTTTGATACCTCAAGAGAAGACGTTGCAAAGCAGGCAGGTATATACGTTGAAAGAAAGGAGTATACCCCTCTTAGCTTTGTCGTTGGCTCGGGACAAGTAATCTCGGGTTTTGACGAGGGCGTAATCGGAATGAAAGTCGGGGAAGAAAAGACCCTGACGATTCCTCCAGATAAAGCTTACGGGGAATATGACGAAGCCAGAGTCCTGGCCGTTCCTGTTGAAGAATTAAATCTAACAAACCGCTCCGAAATTCCTGAAGTGGGACAAACATTGAGAGATATGTACGGGAACCAGTACAAAGTAACAGCTGTAAACGACACGCATATCACTCTTGATGCCAATCATGAGCTTG
Source organism: Methanosarcina barkeri str. Wiesmoor (assembly GCF_000969985.1). Taxonomy (GTDB): domain Archaea; phylum Halobacteriota; class Methanosarcinia; order Methanosarcinales; family Methanosarcinaceae; genus Methanosarcina; species Methanosarcina barkeri_B. The sequence goes on from NZ_CP009526.1 coordinate 3,642,928, forward strand.
CAGGCAAGACCCTGATTTTTGATATAAAAGTCATCTCAATAGAATAAATTTAAGTTACTGAAAAACAAATTGAGAATTATAACATTTCTTTAAAATGTGTGCCCTTTCGGTATCTGGGGAGATGTTGAGATGACGTGGATACCGAAAGGAAAATGCACAGGAGAAAGGGATAATGGAAAATTCTCGTACTGTGAAAAAAGGAGATTATCTTCTTATTGATTATATTGGAAAATTCGAAGATGGAACGATCTTTGATACTACTTTGAAGGAAAAAGCCCTCAAAGCAGGGATTTATGACGAAGAAAAAGGTTACAAGCCTTTTTTTTTCAGAACGGACGCATTCCAGGTAATTAAAGGTATCGACAGGGGAGTGCTTGGAATGAAAGAAGGTGAAGAAAAAACTTTCATAATTCCACCTGAAGAAGCCTACGGAAAATATAAGAATTACCTTGTCCAGGAGATCCCCCTCGAAAAGCTTGGACTTAAGAATCCTCCTGAGCCAGAAACAAAGATCATAACACCCGCTGGGAGTGAGGTTAAAGTGCTTAACTCCACGGAAACTTCTGCTACCCTGGATTTTAACCATGAACTTGCAGGTAAAACTCTCATCCTTGAAATAAAACTAGTCTCGATCATAAACTGATTCCAGGCCGGGGGAGTGAAGTAAAAGGGGGAGTGAAGTATGGAAAAAGAAGAAAAAGTCATGGTATTACTGCTGTTTATGACATTGACTTCTCTTATGACAGCTTATCTCTGCTTTGGACCGGAACTTACAGCTTCTGGACAGGAGACAGGAGAAGAAGCCAGGCAGTATACCAGGGAATCCGGTGAAGGGGAGAAAGTGTTCCTTGAAGCCCAGGTTTTGAGCAAACGGTTAACCTATACAGGCGGGCATCTGCTTTTACAGGTAGACTGCAACTCTGAAGTCCTGAGCATCTTTATTCCAAAAACTGCAGGTGCTGAAGCTCTGAATAACTCAATTCAGAAAGGAGATTTCATTAGTGTAACCGGTACTGTTTCGCAGTATGAAGGGAAAAGAGAAATCAAGGTGGAAAGAAAAGAAGCTATTCTTCTGGTTGATCGTCATTAATCTGATTGATCATTATTAATTGAATAACCATCATCAATAACCTTTGAGATTATGACAACAAAATCGTTAATAATATATTCATATAAGGACATTTGGGAAAAATATGAAAGCGTGTATCATGTGCGGAGGGGCAGGGACAAGGCTCAGGCCACTAACTTTCAAGCATCCTAAACCCAGCATACCGATTCTTAATAAGCCGTCAGTCCGACATCTGATAGAGCATCTTTCAAGGGAAGGGTTCAATGAAATAGTCATGACCCTAGGGTACATGGGAGAGCGCATAGAAGAGCAGCTCGGAGACGGGCACATGTTTGGAGTACATATCGACTATGTGTATGAGAAAGAAAAACTCGGAACTGCAGGCGGCGTTAAAAATGCTGAAGAGTACCTGAAAGACGAGCCGTTTATCGTGCTTGGTGGAGATCATGTACTTAACCTCGACCTGAGGGAGATGTACCGTTTCCATGAAGCAAACGATGCTCCGGTAACCATAGGGCTTCTTTCGATTGACGACCCGAGAGAATTCGGAATTGCGGACATGGACATTAACAACCGGATCCACCGCTTCCTGGAAAAACCGAAAGCAGGCCAGATATTCAGCAACCTCGCAAGCACTGGAATTTATATTTGCAGCCCTTCTATATTTGAATGGATCCCTAAAGGTAAGAAATACGACTTTGCAAAAGACCTTTTCCCCTTCATGCTTGCAGCCGACAAAAAAATCAATGGTGTACTTGTCCGGGGAAAATGGACTGACGTAGGAAGTTCGGCCGCCTACAGGCAGGCGCAGCGCTGGATGCTCGATGCCCTTCCTGGAACAACAATCGAAGGGAATTTCACAACCCGGAACGCAAGAATAAAGGGCCCTCTGTCCATAGGAAACAATGTATGCATAGGTTCGAATTCTTCCCTTGTAGGGCCAATAGTAATAGGAGAAAACACAACTATAGGTGATAATGTCCTTATCGGGCCTTACAGCGTGATAGGCTCAAACTGCACTATAGAGAACAATACAAAGATCCTTTCATCTTATCTTTTTGATAATGTGTTTATAGGAAAGGACTCCAATCTCTCAGGAGGAGTGGTGTCAGACGAAACAATTATAGGAGAACACTGCTTCCTCGAAAATGGAACCGTTATCGGACATAAAGTACTGATCGGAAGTAACTCAACAATACATTCCGGAGTTAAGATCTGGCCCGAGATCGTTATAGATAAGAACTCAAGCATACAGGAAACCGTGATTAATTCCGGTTATGACGCTGCACATGAAGGTTCGTAATATTTGGGTTTCAAAGGACAGAGTCCAGTCTGAATAACCTAACTGGACTTCTGAACCTATACTTTTCAGGTTTATTCAGGTTGAAATTGCTTTTTTAAATCCTGGTTTATTCAGATTAATTGCTTTTTGGAATCCTGGTTTATTCAGGTTGAAATTGCTTTTTGGAGCCCTGGTTTATTCCGATTAATTGCTTTTTTGGAACCCTGATTGAATTTCGATTTTCTGCTACTTATTTTTCATATCCACTTTTCGACAAGCATCTGTGAAGTGTTCAGGACGCACAGAACGAAAGCAACACTGAAATGGATATAACTTTATACTAGATCCTGACAAGTCTTTTTGCCATGCCGTCCAGAGAATTTTTCCTTGAAATCTTGAGAAAAAGTGTTCATCTGGTTTCAATCCTGATCGTGCTTATCTACAAATTTTATGGAAAAGAAACCATCCTCTGGGTGCTCATGCTGTTTCTTGTAGTTGTTCTCGTTCTTGACTACTTCCGGGTTGAGCATGGAATTCGAATACCTTTTTTCTCTATCATGTACAGAAAAAGTGAAGTTGACCGCTTCGGAGGGCACATCTTCTTTGCGCTCGGAGCAATTTCAGTAATATCCCTGTTCAGCCGAGAAATCGCTTACGCTGCAATCCTTATGGCCACATTCGGGGACCTGTCTGCAGCTCTGATAGGAAAATTCTACGGAAAGAGGCGAGTCTTTCAAAAACTCTTTAAAAATGATAAATCTATTGAAGGCTCAGCTTCGGAATTTATTATTGATTTCCTCATCGGGATGCTTATTCTCGGGAACCCCATTGTTTCCCTGGTGATGGCTTTTCTTGCAACCCTTACGGAAACTGCAGTCAATAAAATTGATGATAACCTTATAGTGCCGGTTTTCGCTGGCTTTTTCGGGCAGATCACACTGAATCTTCTAGCGTACTTGTGATAATTTTAAGAATTTCTCAAAGAATGCGCTGAGATTTAAAGGATTCTTGAAGAAAACCCTTTAATTTAAAGAATTCTTAAAGAAAACTTTTTAATTTAAGGGTTTTCAAAGATTGTTCTGTGAGAGGGCTTCCTGAAAACTTGAGAGAGCTTCCTGAAAACTTAAAAGAGTCTTGTGAGCTCTGATGTTCTGACTTCTCTTATTTTCCAGCTTAGGTCTCAACCTGCGCATTCTTGAGCTTTCTCATTTCCCTTATGCGCCTGGCAAGGATTTCTCCCAGATAAAGCACAAGCGCAGTAAGTAGTACATACACTTTCAGGCTTACCCGCTCATCAGATTGTTTCACTGAATTCTGCCGCGCATCTTTCAGTAGAAGGGCTCTTGCCTCCTTTTCATTGTAAATTTTCCCTCCAGTCGCAAGGACAAGAGGCTCTATATCCTCATTGAGACCTACATCCCGATACTCAAGCTGATAATTTACCGCAAGTGGGTAGCCTGAGATATCATGAATCCCAATATTATCCGGATTCACATTTGTCTCATAGGTATTTTTTCCGGTTAGAGCAAGGTCCAGAGCATTACCATCCAGTTTTAGCTGCGGGATTCCTTCATCGTACATTGTAAGTGTCAGGTTGGAGGGAGTGCCAAGCCAGGTATCCGGGCTGTCCACAACAGTTCCTTCTTCAGCTCTCGGGTTCGCTATTGCCCAATTGATCATACTTGAAATTAGTCTGGCACTCGATCCGTTATAAACATTAGTCGCCCAGCGAGAACCGTCCCCTTCTCCATTGTCTGTGGTAAAAGCTGCAACTCTTCCTAGTCCGAAGCGCCATGTGGTAAGTACTGGTTTTCCATTTGAAGTAGTTATAACCAAACGTTCGGCCCCGGCTTTTGGAGTCACGTCGTTATATCCCGTGATATTGGAAGTAAGGTTCACATTTTTCGTAATGAAGCTATTTGGAGAATAAGCATAGAGAGAATAATCAGACGTTGCATTTTCTTCTGTCTCTTTTTCTTCTTCGTTCTCTCTCTCCTGAGACTTATCGGTTGGCTCAAAGACTATATTTGCCCTTTCACTCATATTAATGTGGAAATAGTTATTTTCAAGCCCTAGTTCCTTCATAAACATCTCAGCATAATAATTTCTGGATTTGTCAGTCTGGGAAGGAGCTACTGAACGAATATGGATAAAGTACAGGTTTACACCGAGTTTTTGCATTTCTTTTGCAGTCTGAAGGCTTGGCTCGTAGGAATCCGCGATTGCTCCATCTGAAATGATAACAGCATCAAGTTCGCCTTCCTTGCCGGTAAGCATTTCCTTTGAAATGTTGAGTCCCGCGTCTAAGGAGGTCTTGCTCTCCTCATCGGGAATCAGTCGCTCAATCTTGTCTTTAAGAGTCGCCTGGTTCTGAGCAAGCCCCAGGAAAACAAAACCTCCGGAAACATCATATCCCTTGCTTCCAAATGCGATAACTTCGGCATTTGCATCTTTGAGATTTTCGTTCTGAAGAATATATATGGCATTTCCCAGAATATCTCCCTGGGTTTTGTGAGCTGCAGTACTGGGAGAAACGTCAAGGATAAGGACGAGATTCCGACCTCCCTTATATTCGGAAGGCTTTGAAAGCACAGGTAGGATTTTTTCAAACGAGGAATTAAGATAATTGCCGTAATTATATGCTCTTTCTCCTCCTACAACTACCAGTCCACCCCCATTAGTAACATACTTTCTAATTTCTTTTACTTGAGTTTCTGAAAGATTATCAGCGAACTGGTTATCAAGTACCAGAGCTTTGCTACTATTCAGAGCACTTGCTCCAGGATATGTAGTGGAAACAGAGGTGTTGTAAAGTTTATTAAGGATTTGAGTGAGGGGTGAATTTGGCTCACTGGTAACAAGGGTGAGCTTTGGTTTGGGAATTACATACAGAGATTTATAAAATTTATTATTAATACTGTTCAGATCTTCTCCGGAAGGAATAATTTTTACACTGATATTGTGAGCACCAAGAGTGCTAAAAGTGTGCCTGAGATTGGGGGAAATACTATACTGCGTTGAGTTTTGAGTAACGTCGCCACTTTGGGAAAGTTCCCCATCTACATATGCTTCATAGGAATAGCTGACACTTTGATTTGAAGCCTGACGGACAATTATCTTAAATTCGTTCGGGTTATCCACTACTACACTCTTATCTCCAAGAATTTCTACACTGAGGTCATTTGTCTTGAGTTCAGGCTCGACAAGGTAGACTGAAGTATTGGTTTCTTTGGCAAATCCGAGAGCATCAACAAGGCTCTTCCCGGAGTTATTGTTCCCGTCAGTAATAAGAACAATCTGATTACCAGTGCCAGAGTACTGAGTCACAGCATCTCCAAGATTTGTTTTATCGCCTGTAAGCTGGACTAAGGTCGTAGAGGTATCAGCTGCAAGAGCTTTATACAGGTCAGTACCTGTTTCATTAGAAAAAAGCTCCATACTTGAGGTCTTATCCTGAATTAGCACAAGTGAAGGGTTGTCTTCATTAACAGTCTGTGTAGCCGTTGTAAATGGAGCAGCCAAAGCGAGTACAAGGAGGAAAGCTACAAGCATCCTCCATTCCACAATCTTCGTTTTTGTCTTCCGCAGAAGATAGAACCCGGCAATTGTCACAGGAATGATGAGTAAAAGCATTTCCGGGTGTTCAAGGGATATATTCATAGTTCACCCCGCCGGCGCACGATCATAATTTCAGCTAGCATGAGGAGGAACATAACTCCTATCAGGTAATCAGTAATGTCATTTTTGACTGTATAAGTATCAGCCCTTACAAGTTTGGACTCATCATCCGCAACCGCCCGCTGAACAACATCAGATGCATCAACTGTTGTGTTTGATTCCTTGTCATTATAAAGGTTGACTGCAATTTTCTTTCCTGAAATTTCGTAAATTCCCACCTCATCAAAGAGAAGCTGGTTTGAGGTGAAAGTTTTCGAGGGAGTCTTAATTTCCTCAGTCTTCGAAAGAGACGTCAAAGTACCTGTATTCAGGTTATATTCAGAAATATCACCTGTCCCTCCAAGCCATTCAACAAGTTTTATCCAGAACACAGGATACTCAGGCAAGTTATGGAAATTGTTCCAGGCATTGTCCCCGAGTTCGTCATCCAGTCCCATATAGAAAACGGTCCCTTTACCTACCTGCCAGTAACTCAAGATAGGAACTCCATTTTCGAGAGCTACCAGAGTTGTCGAACCGGTTCTTTCAGTTGCGTTAAGGTATGTGTGAACTGAGATCTCATCGCTTCTAATGTCCTTTGTGATACTGCTCTGCTGAACTTCCTTAACTCCAAGATCGTTTCCGCTTGTTTCATTCTCAATTCCGGTAGGCTTTACAGGCAAGATCTTAATCAGGCCAACCTCGGTTTTCTCGGGGGCTAAGGCGCCGCTTGCAATGAAAACCGCATTACCTCCGTTTCTTACATAATTTTCAATTGTCTCTACTGAATCACTAGCAATTGGAGTTTCTTTCTGCGCAAGCACTACAAGCGTGTAATTGTCAATGGAAGAAGGCACGGCTTTTAAGACACTGAGATTACTGTTCGGAAGCAAGGAAAGTGCAGTTCTCGAAGGCAGTTTCCCATCGTCGGTGACAAAGAGTATACGTTGCTCTGAAGTATCTGGAATGGAAATGTAAGCTTTGTTATCAACAGACAAACTATCTTTTACATTAAGCTGAACTGTTGTAATCCCTGGCCCAAGGTTTTCAAGTGTGAACTGTTTTGTACCTCTTGCCGGGACGTCAAGGGAAAACGACGTTGAGTTTTCTGAAGTCCCACTTCCGGTCTCGATTTCAACTTTCTCGTCTTGATCTTTATAGTTTTTAATTACACCTGTGTAGCCGTATTTTCCGTCTGCGGCTTCAATCCATCCGTTGATGATTCCTATATTATCGGCAGGCTTTCCGACTTTTACGAAATTGACTGAGATCCCGTAAGACTCAGCCAGGTTTTTGGAACTAACAGGATCGTCTCCTTTCGAATTCGTGAAATCCGAAATAACGATAATTCTTCCCCCTCCTTCCTTTGATAAAAGACGCATACCTGTAGTTATGGCTGCAGACAGGTCAGCAGTGCCTGCCCCTGGTTGAACCTTACTGAAAATATCCTTTGCAGTGGACGCGTCGCCTCCATCAAGAGCAAGAAGAGGCGTATCCGAAGCCAGGATTATGCTATCTTTCTTGCTCACATAACCATCAGCAATCTTAACAGCATCAGCAAAGCGAGAATCAACCTGCATACTTGCAGAGGTATCAAGGACTAGCACTGTATGCTCTCCACTCAGCGGTTCCTGTGAAGTATAGTAATACCCTGCTGCGCCAATGGAAAGAAGAATAAGCATCAGGAGCTGGATCAGGAAAAGCGGGTCCTGCACAATTTTGGTCAGTGAGGCATAAACCCGTTTTCTTTCCCTCTCAAGTTTAAGGACAAACATGAGTGAAGGAATTGCAAATACCTTCGGCCTGGGACGTAGCATGTAAATAATAATAAGCGGGATTACACTCAGGAGAGCGATAAGAGCAAGGGGGTTTTCAAAAGGCATTTTTAGCGTCTCCTTCTCCTGATGGTATAGTAGAAAGCATCAAAAATAGGGGTGTCGGTTGTAAAAGTATAGAATTCAGCCCCTGTCTTCATACAGGCTTTTTTAATTCTTGCGCTGTGATCATCAAGCTTTTCAAGATAGCGTTCTTTAAATTTCTCACTAACATAAGTCCTGACTTCTTCTCCGGTTTCAAGGTCTATAAGCTTGCTGTTGCCCTGGATTGGAAGCATTTTTTCCGTGGGGTCTAGTACCTGGATCAAAATCAGGTCGTGGTCAGATAACCTGGAAACTGCAGTTTCTATTGCCTCGGGTTCCTGAAGAAAGTCCGAGATAAGGATTACAAGGGATCTGGACTTAATTTCCCGGCTGTACTTTATGACAGCTTCCCCTATAGAAGTGCCTCCGGAAAGTTCAAGCTCTGCCAGCCTATCAATTGCACGTAAAAGGTTTTTTCGCCCGCGGCTGGGTTTGTGTATATCGATTTCCTGCGTAAAGGTTGAGATTGCAAACCTATCATTATATTTTGTTACCATGTAGGCATAGCCTGCAGCGAGCATGGCAGCATATTCGAATTTCGAAGTCCCTTTTTCAGGGTAGTCCATACTTTTACTGGCGTCCAGAAGTATGTGGGTCGTAAGGGTTTTCTCTTCCTCAAACTGCCGCACATAGAGCTTCTCAGTCCTCGCATAGGCTTTCCAATCGATATCTTTCAGGCTGTCGTTAAAATCATATTCCCTGAACCCGATTGTATCGATGCCGTGTCCGCTTCGGGTGGAGGGACGGTTTCCGGCGTAAACGGTAGACACCCTTTTCCGGACAGAGAAGGTAAAGCGGTCAAGCTGCCTGAAAAAGTCCGTTTCAATGTTTTGTTTTGTGCGAGTCATTCTGGATCGTCAATAAAAAGCCCGGTTTATTCCGAACTTGGGAACCCTTCGGGGGTATTTTAACTTATACAGTTTCTTCCCTGGTCTGGCAATCCCAGGTTCAGGTTTCATTTGAGCTTCTGGATAATCTCCTCAATAGCCTGATCAGGAGTTATCCCGCTTCTTTCGGCTTCAAAGGTCAGGATAAGCCTGTGGCGGAGAACCGGATATGCCATATAATTAATATCCTCTTTGCTTACAAAGTTCCTGCCTTCTATAAGGGCTCTGGCTTTTGCGGCAAGGATGAGGCCTATAGATGCTCGTGGAGAAGCCCCATATTCAATATGTTCTTTGTTTTTTCTTGTCATGCCCACGATAGAAAGGACATGCTGCTTGAGTTCCTCAGAGATCGGGACCTGCCTGGTGAGTTTCTGCAAATCGAGGAGTGTGGATTTATCAAGGGTCCTGGAAACTTTTGGGACTTCAGATTTCGTATAGCGGTTTATTATTTCCATTTCTTCTTCATGGGAAGGATAATCTACAAGGATTTTTAAGAGAAAACGGTCGAGCTGGGCTTCAGGCAGGGGATATGTGCCTTCCATTTCTATGGGGTTCTGGGTGGCAAGAATGAAAAAGGGACGGTCAAGCATGAAGGTATCGTTTCCGACTGTTACCTGTTTTTCCTGCATAGCTTCCAGCAGGGCTGACTGGGTCTTAGGGGATGCCCTGTTAATCTCATCCGCAAGAACAACGTTTGCAAAGACTGGCCCTGGCTGGAACCTAAATTCTTTTTTGTTGTCCTGATCTTCAATAACGTTTGTCCCTGTAATGTCCGAGGGCATGAGGTCAGGAGTACACTGTATCCTGCTGAATTTCAGGTTCATTGCCTTTGACACTGTGGAGATCATAAGCGTTTTTCCAAGTCCTGGATTGCTCTCAACAAGGGCATGCCCTTCACAGAGTATTGCCATCACAATTTGCTCTACTACTCTATTCTGGCCCACCACAACATTTCCAATATCTTCAAAAAAGCTTTTGAAAATTGTGCCTGCGTTCTGGTAGGTCATGGCAACCTGACCAGAATCGGTATTAGTTTCATTCATATCCACTTCACCCTTTCAGTTTCTGTTTTTAGAGGCTTAAGAAGCCCGCCTTTGCTGGATGTTGCCTGCTCCTTCAGCAGTATATCAGAGCAGTGTATCTCCAGTACACTGTCTGTTATTCAAAAACTGCTTTTAGACAACCTTCGATTAACCTGAATTCAGATAAATCCAACTTTATATAAATGTTCCAAATTATTCTTCTGCAAGTCCTTCAAAGTAACTCTGGATAACGTTCTTGTATCCTTCAGGTAAATTATCATAATAAGCCTGGGAAGCCTCTGCTTCGGGATTTACCAGGCCTGATTGGGTAAATGACTCATTCGTCTGCTCTCCTGTTTCCTGGCTTGTAAAACCCTGACCTGTACCTGGAGGAATCGTCAGATCAACCTCTTTACCTTCCACCACAACAACGGCAGGCTTTCCGAAGATGTTTTCCCGGCTGGTGTTATTCGAGGTCCCGCCGTTTTCTTCTACAGGATAAAGGTCAGAGTTTGAATTCGAAACTAAGGGAAGCTTGTCGATTACTCCGTTAAGATCAGTAGGGCTGAGAGTTGTCTGGTATCCGGTTCCGGCAACATATGCGAGAATGGTAACTGCAAAAACTATTACAATCAGGTTTTTTGTAAGTTTTCTTCTGTCAAGAAAGGAAGATGACTGTACGGGTTTTGAATCGATTATGACTCCGCCTATAAGGTCCCGGACAATAATGTTGTCCGTATTGCGGTTATCATAGGCAGTCCTCAGTCTCTCCTTGAGTACAGGGTGCGTCTTTTCTATAAGGGCAATTGCATCTTTCTTTTCAGCCCTGTAATGCCTGATAGCTGTAAGGATAAGGGAGAGGATAAAAGCCAGAAAAATAAGCCCCAGAGTTTCAAAAACAACTCCAAAGCCCAAAATACTGTATTTTGCACCGGTATAAGGTTCGAAGATGCTAAACATTAAAAATAAATCTCTCATGTTGAAAAGCACGAAAAGGACATAAAGGACAAAATAAGTTGCAAACAGGTCTGCAAAGGCATAGAGTCCTCTATATTTCTTTAAAGCCAATTCGTGTTTGTTTACTATTTCTTCAATACTCAGAGCCATCTCGCTCCCTTTTACAGCCTGGAAAAGGCTGTGATCGTAGATTATTATAAGGAAGAATTCTGTAAACACAGAACATACAAATATACTATCAGAAGATATTCTAGGAAGAGAATAGAGAAAGATAGTATATAAAAGTACACGTTCCTGAATATGAATTTTTTAGATTCGCACAACAATCCAATTTTTATCAGGTTTTGTCTTTAAATTTACAAATTTGAATATATTTAGATTTCCTTATGTCCTTATTGCCAAAATTCACAGGATTCGGCTTCTGGCCTTTTACTTATTTTAAAGTGAAATAATTATGATCACTTAAGTTTTGAAAGCGGGATAGGAACCCAGTATTTTTAGCGTATCGATTTTATTTTCTATGTCTTTTAAGGTTTTTTCAATGAGTGCATCGCCTGTGTGCCCTTCAAAATCGATATAGAAGTAATAATCCCCAAGTTCTTTTTTAGAAGGTCTGGACTCGATCCTGGTCAGGTTAATCTTGTTCTTTGCAAAAGCTCCGAGGATTTCGTATAATGCCCCTGGCCTATCTTTTTCCAGATATACTATAATAGAGGTCTTAAAAGCTGAATGGCTGGAATTCTCAGGTTTACCCGTTTTATCTTCTGTGGAACATAAAACCTGCTCGTCCGAGATTTTTCCTGCGGCTTGCAAAGCAATGAAGCGGGTGTAGTTTTCTTTCCTGTCCTGTATATTTGGAAGAAGAACCTTAAGCCTGTAGCACTCTGCAGCCTCAGGAGAAGCTATTGCTGCCATTTCTTCAAATTCTCCTGCAAGCCTTGCTGCATGGGAAGTACTGCCTGTGCTCCTTAGTTCAGCCTCAGGGAAATATTTTTTTAAAAAATGCCTGCACTGGGCAAGCCCCTGAGGATGTGAAAGAACGACCTTAATCTTCTCAGGTCCGCCTTTCGAGAGCAGGCAGTGCTCGATTTTGACAACAATCTCCCCAACTATCTCAACCCCATTCTCAAGAAGTAAATCAAGAGTAATGCCTACCGAACCTTCAATAGAGTTTTCTATCGGAACTATCGAGAGATCGGATTTTCCCTGTATCACAGCCAGAAATGCGTCCTCTATGTCTGCAAAGTATTGAATTTTTACATTATCTAGCCTATGTCTCAGGGTCCAGATTTGTGCTGCTTTTTCCGAGTATGAGCCTTCGGGCCCCAATACACCGATAATCATCTGAGGGGTTAATTGTAGCGATGGTAATAATATTTTTTGCCCGAGTCCTGTCACCCGAGTCCCGTCTCGGGAGGACGGTGCCCTTTTCGCTCACTTCGTTCGCTCAAGAGGGCTGAATTATAATGAAGATTCTTAGTTGAGCTAATATGACTTAATTATGGGCAAGTAAATTGTCTTTCAACTAGCTCAGAGGCTGGTTTATGGGATAGATATTTCTGTTTTTCCGTTTTTCTATTTTTTCCACAATTATAGGTTCTATATTGGATATTCTGCGGGCTTTGGTAGTGTAAATCCCGCTTTTAACAATTTTCTGTCGTTTTTGGATTAATAACTGCGTTCTACGGTGTAGGTAACTTTCTTTGAGCTGTTTGCGGGTACGGTTATCTCCCATTCAGCGGTATAGGCGTCTTTTTTCTCGTATGGGTCAGAGGTGTTTATGATTTCCCAGTCGCCGTAGAAGTTTTCTACGATTTTTACTTTCTGGGGTTCAGATTTGTGGTTTTTGATTTCGGTTTCGTAACTTTCTTTCCAGACATTCGAGCTGATTTTATCGTAATTTTTCTGGGTTCTTTTGCCTGTTACATCAAAAGCGTTTCCGACAACAACTTTTATCTCTTCATCTTTTGGAGTGTGTTTTATGCTGTCTTCTCCGAGGAACTGAAGCTGGCCTTCTGAGTCAGTTTTGTATACCCTCAGAACCCCGGCAGGAAGAGGCATTCCAAGGCCTTTTTCTTTTGAATTGTTGAAGCTCAGGGCAACCTGGACATTACTGCTTTTCGAAACATCAAAAACAAGCTCCTTTTCTACAGGCACGGAATTGACAGAGAGCAGGGAAAGTTGTTTTACCTGATTATTCCTGAGGGTAGCCGACCTTTGAAGGGTATATAGGTGATATTCAAAGAAGGATTCCTCAACGAAACTCTCTACGGCTTCGTCATATGCAACTCCTTCTTCTGCAACCGCCTTTCTCACAGGTGTTTCCTGTGGTGCAGTTACGCGGTTAATTTCCCCTGCAACCAGTTTCAGTTTGGCATTTTCATAGGTTGT